>JAJDWH010000042.1 GCA_022825705.1 Alphaproteobacteria bacterium | reverse complement strand
GTGAAGGCCGACATCCTCGCCGTCAGCAGCACCGCCGAGGGCATCCTCCTCGAGCGCCTGGTCGGCGAGGGCGACCGCGTCACCAGCGGCCAGGTCCTCGCCCGGCTCGACACGCGCGCCGCCGAGCTGGCCCTCGCCGAGACCGATTCCGAGCTCGCCGCGCTCGAGGCGGAGCTCCGCCGCGTCGACGCGCAGGCGGCGCTCACCGAGGCCCAGGTCGAATCCCGCATCGCGACCGCCCGCTCGCAGGTCGGCGAGGCGGAGGCCAACCGGCGCGTGCATACCGACGAGCTGACGTACCTCGAGGCGGAGTTCCAGCGCATGGCGGCGCTGGCGGATTCGGGCGCGGTCCCGGCGGCGCGCCTCGAGCGGGCGCGGGCCGATTTCCTGAAGGCGCGCCAGGAGCTGGGGCGGGCGGCGGCCGGCGTGGCGAAGGCGGAGGCGCAGCTGGCGGAGGCGGTGGCCGACCGGGCGATGCTGGGGGTGAGCGAAGCCGAGCGGGTGGCGCTCGGGGCGCGGGCGGCGGAGATCGCGGCGCGCCGGCAGCGCCAGGAGATCGACATCGCCGACCGGACGATCACCAGCCCGATCGACGGGGTGGTGGGCGGCACGTTCGCGATGGCCGGCGAGTACGTCTCGGCCGGTGAGCGGCTGCTGGTGCTGCACGACCCTGCGGGCATCTGGGTCGAGACCAACATCCGCGAGACCGAGGTCGCGCGGCTCGCGGTGGGGCAGCCGGTGCGGATCGAGGTCGACGCCTACCCCGACCTCGAGGTGGCGGGCCGGGTGGCGCGGATCGGCGACGCGGCGACCAGCCAGTTCTCGCTGCTGCCGCGGCTCAACGATTCGAGCACGTTCACGAAGGTGACGCAGCGGATCAAGGTGCGCGTCGACATCGAGCCGCCGGACGCGCGGCTGAAGCCAGGGATGATGGTGGAGGTGTACGTCGACGACGGCTCGGCCGGCGGGTTCTGGTCGTGGCTGCGGTAACCACCGCCGCGTAGGCGGAACCCGGCCGGGGCCGGTCCATCCACGACGGGACCGCACCCTGCAGGCACGGCACGGCCAAGTCGGACGACCGCCCGCGCAGGCCTGAACGCCCACCGTACCGATACGAACCGCCTGCCCCCCCTGACGACGGGCCGGATGAACGGCGCCCCCGTCGAGACGCTGAAGCGGACAGATGAGCGGGCGAGGCTGAGGCGGGTCTGGAGAACCGAGTTCCGGCTAGCTCGCCGGAAATGCCAACGTCGGTGGCCGGTGACCGGACAAAAGCGGTCGGCGGTCGCCGCACGGAGACCGGGCGGCAACCCGAACTGGCGTTCCCTAGGACCCTTTAGGAAACCGCCATGACACAAGCGTGCGCGCACGCTTGTTCGGGGTACAGCCGCCGACCGCGATGGAAACCTCCTCGCCTGTCGGTGCCGGTGGTCGCGGGTTGCCCGGGGCAGATCGGGAGGAATACCTGCCGCCAACGCGATTCAGGCCGGCACCCAAGGAGGGTTGGTGGTCGTCACCATTGAGATTCAATTTTCGGATGAGGAATCTCCAGTACACTAAATCTGTTCGACTTTTCTATATCATGTGTAAACCTGACTTTACAGTACTAGATATAGGTAGTCAAGACATTTGTTTGCTGTGCGAGCGTCTCTTGTTCAACCTCTCTGGGCGGATACGGGCGTCTTCGGGCAAACACAGTTAAGCCGAGTGACCGGAGCCGGCCAGGTGCCGCCACGATTCCGCGCCAGTCACCCCGAACGGCCGAACCATCCCGTTCGCTCTGCAGCACGGCAGGCCAGTCGCACCTGCCGATACAGCACCAAGGGGCACCGAAGGTGTCCACGCCTTGCCCTGGCGCCACGGCACCGCCACGCCGAACGGCTCCGCATTGCCATCAAGCTTGGCGTTGACGCACTACATCCAGCAGATCGAAATCTGAGTCCGCAGTCTCCAACGTCACGTCATGACGTCTGGCACACGCGGCGATGATCAGGTCGGTGGTTGGGACCGTAACCCCTTGCGCACGCGCGCGGCGTGCCAGATCGAATGCCGCCGACCATACTTCCGCGTCGATCGGGAGTTCCGGCAAGACAGCTTCAAAGTGATGGAGCACTGTCCGTTCCCGGCGTCCTCGCGCTCCATTCCGGAACTCCAGCTGCATGAGCGGGCACCAGCACGCCTGCCCGTTTGCCAGCGCGGCTTCTACACGGCTCCGTACCTTCGGGTCACCGCTGGGCCGGAGCAGGTGTATCCGGGACGACGTATCAATCCGAAGCGCCGGCTCCCCCCTGGCGACGGGCCGCCTGGAGTTCATCCGGCGCAAATAGTCCGGTACAGGTGCCGGCGTACTGGATAAGGTCCGCCATGCGCATACGACGGTTGAAGTCGGTGATCGCACCGATCACGGCTTCCCGCTTGGTCTTTGCGCCCGTGAACCTGATTGCATCCTCAAGCTCTCGGTCCGGAATATCCACGGTCATCTTCATGCTTCCAATCTAGATCAATCGGGAAGATGCATCACGGCAGGTGCTTTCTCGTACCCGGACAGTTGCAGGATGAATTTCAGCCACTAAGCGTCGTCCAGCCTTGCCTTGGTTCGGCCACCCAGACTGCACGATACGAGCAAAAGGGACCGGATGCCGGTCTCCACCACCTGCTTTGCCGTGATCCGGGCGCGATGGCCGTCACTGACAGCTACCTGGCCGACGTTCGTGTAGATGCCGGTCACGGTCCCGTCGTCGGAACGGGCTGGCATTGAGACCGCGTAGCATACGGGGGCCAAGGTCAAGACCGTATCGCAAGAATCATCGTTGCCGTGCCCCCATCTTTCCGGTAAGAGATCCGGAAATCGGGGAAGTCATGGCCGTCACCCATCCGTCGCCCGTCACCAAGTGGCGCAAGCGCCGCCAGCGGCAGGGCTTTGTGCGCGTCGAGGTTCAGGTCCGGAAAGAAGACGCTTCGCTCGTGCGGGACGTCGCCACTGCGCTAGTCGATCCCGAGCGAGAGGCCGAAACGCGCGCCATTCTGCGCGAGAAGATCGCCGCGCCGATCTCCGGAGGGCTCAAGGCGCTGCTGGCCTCGGCACCGCTCGACGGAATTGACCTCGAACGACCGCGCGATGTCGGGCGTGACGCCGCCCTGTGACGTTCGTGATCGACACCAACCTGCTGATCTACGCCCAAGGCCCAGTCAGCAAAGGCGACATCGCCAAAGAGTCCACTTTTACGCGTGGTGTCGTCAGTGTGCAGGTCTTGAACGAATTCGCTGCCGTTCTCCGGCGTAAATTTGAACTTGAATGGAACGTCATTGCCGGGGCCATCGCTGAAGTGTGAGCAGCGCTGGACCCTGTCCAATCTGTCGACATGGGCAGGTACGAGATGGCAATCACCTTCACAGACGGATACGGCTTGAGTTACTACGATTCGCTGATCGTTGCTGCGGCTCTGGAAGCAGATTGTGACACGCTGCTCGCCGAGGATCTCCTCCGGACGGGGCAACGGCTCGAGGGTCTACTCGTTGCGAACCGACTTGTCTAAGGGAACAGAAGACGAAGACAGCCGACGAAATTCCAGCCAACCTGTGCACACCAATCGGAGCCACGAGCGATTCAGCGTTGCCGGCCAATCGTGGGAACGCCGACGGCTCCCGCTGCCTCTGACAGCTGCTGATCGAGCGTGGCCAACGGCAGTCCGCGCCGACTCGCAACTTCCAGGTAGGTGGCGTCGTACACGCTCAGAGCATGTTCACGGGCCAGCCACAAGACCAAGGTCTCATCGTGGCGATCGTCAGTCTCGATGCCAAGGGCCGCGCAGTCGGCAAGCGTCTCCGCCACCTGCTGTGCCGTGATCCGGCCGCGACGTTCGTTCGTCAGCAGCGCGTTGCGCAGTTCATACCACCAAATCACGGGCGCCACGCCGCCGGCACTAACCACACGGCGCATGGTTTCAATCGCAACCGGTTCATCCTCATCAGCCAGAGACCACGCCAGGAACACCGAGCAATCCACCACGACGGACATCAATAGCGGTGTCCCTCGTGGACCGATGTGACGAGATCGGCAAGCGGTATGCGATTCAGGTGCCGGCGGCGTTCCTCGATCCGTGCTGCCGCCTGTTTCGCCAATGTCCGGTCTCCAGCCACAGGGACAAGGCGAGCGACCGGCTTGCCATGACGAGTGATGGTCAGGCTCTCGCCTCGAGCCACCCGATCAAGCAAGCTCGGAAGGTGGGTCTTGGCCTCGTAAGCACCAATTGTTTCCATACATTTTTCCTCCTATTACGACCAGTCTACTCGACTAGTCTATATTATGGAGAGACTTCAAGATGTTGTCAAGGTCTCATTGTTACGACGTGGGTTGGGATGACTGCCAGCAAGTCAATCCAATGGACGGATCCCCCTTGCGGTTTTCGGGTTTCACACTCAGCAGGCAGCAGAGAAGCTGTTCAAGGCGTGACTCGCGCTACTGGGCGACACCTATCCTCCGACCCACAGCCTTAAACAGCTTCTGGAAATGCCGACGGCCCGAGAGCCGGATGCAGCGCGTTTCGACGGGTTGGTCGAATACACCCCCTATGCCGGTTGGCTCCGCTGCGACGCAAGGCCCAGGTATGCCCCGCCGCTCGAGCGCGACGCCGCCATCCGTCGGGTGGAAGCCCTGCTCGGAGCAGTCCGGCCACTACTGACAGGTACCGAAGAGACCTGACGACGACGAAGGCGAACGCGCGGACTGCCGCGGCAGGGCCGTCGCCGTAATCGACCGCAGTGGTTCTTCACACCTGTTTCCACGAGCCTGGTTGAGCCGGACTTCGCTGACGACTAAATCTCTCCGGGTGGCGTACGCCCCGGCCGGCATGCCGGTCTTGAGGCGGATCAGCAGCGATTTTCTCGCTGCAGGTGCTTCAACGTTGGGGGCAGGCTCAGGGGGCACCATCCGGCACGGCTGATCAAACCAGACTCGCGGCGCCGGCCCGTGCCTGCTTCCGTCCCGGCAGCTCTTGCCCTGTCTGCGCACGACCTGCCCGGCGGCGCGGCCTGCCCACCGCGGGCGAGATGTCAGCCTGGTCTGGGCCGCACGTGACAGCAGCTCACTCCTGCGGTTGCGAGCCGCCTCTGCCCCACAGGGAGAGAAGCGCGGAACCTCCGGGCGACCGAAATGATCGCCTCATTCCGCGCCGCACAATTGAGATCGGTCGGGGCAGGTCGGACGATCGTGGATGCCGGACAGGCTCAGAAGCTGCACGACCTCGGCGCTTTTGCGAGGATGGAGGGCGTCGTCCGAAGCAGTTCGCCAGAGGGTAGGCGCCGGGTCCCGGAGGGCTGCACGATGTTCTCGCCCACGAACCGACCCTTTTTCCAGGCGGCCTCATCCCAAGCGAACTTCGGAACACCGCGTCTTCGAGCGGCTCTGGTTCTTCTCCTGACCTGCTTGAGCCTCGCGGGATGCAGTGGTGGCAGCGGCTGTCCCGTCACCACCGCCGAGGGCTGCGTTACCGCGGCCGAGTACCGCACGCAGATTGAAGACGCGGTTCAAGACATCCGCTTGTCCCCAAGCCTGGAAGACCGCTGGGGCCTGGCAACCATCAGCATCGCGGATGCCTGGGGCCACCTGCAGGTCGTTCAGGGAACTGATCGGCCGGGCGACGGCGTCAGCGTGGGAGTCATCGACACTGGCATCGACCTCTCTCATCCCGCGTTCCAGGAAGGAGCAGCCGCCGGCCAGGTCACGGAGAGGTTTCGGCTTGGTGCCGTCAAGGAAACCGGTGAGGAATTCTCGCACGGGACGGGTGTGGCCAGCATCATCGCGGGACGGGTGAACCCGGAGTACACGTTCCCGTTTACCGGAATCGCTCCCTACGCCTCGCTCACGATGTTCGCAATCCCTCTTGGCGACCCGCCTCCTCCGGACAAGGCGATCGAGCCGGTCACGCTTGCCACGCTGACCAGATACGACGAGGACAACACGGAGTTCTACAGGGAAGTTCTCGCCGAGGATCTGGACGTCCTGAACCTGAGTTTCGGCTTCACGGGACTGATCGAGCACTACGAAGATGAGCGGGACTTGCGCGATGCGCTGCCGAACACGATCGAAGCGCTGGCCCAGTCCGGCCGGAGGGACAAGACGGTGCTCGTGTGGGCAGCCGGGAATTCCAATGATCGCCTCTGCCGGCCGGGCACGGGCAATTGCATCGGTGACATGGAAGCCGACAACCTCGGGCGACCTGCGGGCCGGCTCGATTCCAGTTCCCCCGAAGTGCTCGCGGGTCTGATGACGCGAATCGAGGAGGTCCGGGGCCACTCCGTCGCCGCCGTCGCGATCGGCGAGGACGGGGAGATCGCCCCGTTTTCCAACCGCTGCGGCATCGCGGCGAACTGGTGCATCGCCGCGCCGGGACTCCGTGTGTGGGCCGCCTATTTCGGACCGTCTCGGGGTGACATCATCCGCGGTTACACGCCCTTGTCGGGAACCTCGGTCGCGGCGCCGATGGTTTCCGGCGGCCTCGCGTTGCTGGATCAATTCTTCCGTGACCAGCTCTCCAGCGAGGAACTGGTGACCCGTCTCTTCACCACCGCCGATCGCACCGGCCGCTACGCCGACAGGTCCACCTACGGACAGGGGCTGATGGACCTGAATGCAGCGTTGTCGCCGGTCGGCGTGCCTAGGATCGCGGCCAGCACCGCGGTGGTCGGGACCGGAACTCCGGTGCGGACGGCGCGCCTGCGGCTTGGCCCGGCGTTCGGCGACGGGCCCGCGAACACCTTTGCCGGCCAGGAAATCGCCGGTTTCGACACGCTGGGCGCGCCGTTCTGGTACGACCTCGGTCAGTTTGTCGGAACCCGTGCCCCGCTGACCCCTTCCGCGCAGCTGCGCGACTTCATGGCGGCATCGCCGACGGACCCCCGTCTGCGAAGCGCAGGTCCGGACGGCGACACGACGGGGGCCGGGCCAAGGCTCGGCTTCGGGGAAACGCCAGGCGGCGCCGACGTCGGCCATGCCCGGCTCGCGCAGGACGCGATCACCCTGACGGTCGGCCGGCCCGACGGCGTCGTCGCGACGGCGTTCACGACCGAGGGCGACGGTAACCCGGACCCGGTTTCGGGTGCGCTGGTGTCCTGGCGTCCCGCGAACACCCCGCTGGACCTGCGCGCGGGCTGGCTCGGCGAGAGCCGCAGCCTGCTTGCCGCCACCGCGGAAGGCGCCTTCGGCGACCTCGCCGCCCACTCCGTCTTCGTCGGCCTTGACCTCGATCACGAATGGGACGGCTGGCGGCTGGGCGGTGGACCTGAACTCGGGTTCGTCCGCGCCCGGGCGCGGGGCGGCATCATCGCTCGCATCGAGCCCCTCGTGACCAGCGCGTTCTCGCTGCACGCCGCCCGGCCGACCGCCGGACACGGGACGCTGCGACTGGCGCTCGCCCAGCCGCTCCGGGTCGAGGACGGCGACGCCGTGCTGTCGGTTCCGGTCGGGCGTACCCTGGACCGCACGGTCGTGCGCCGGCAATTGTCGGCCGACCTTGCCCCCGTGGGCCGGCAGCTCGACCTGTCGGTGCGATGGGAGCGGCCGTTCGCCCGCGGAGAATTCCGGATCGGCGCGGTTGCGACCCGCCATGCCGGACACGACGCGGAAGCCCGGCCGTGGCTCACGATCATGACCGGCTGGCGGGCCTTGTTCTAGGATTTCCAACCCCTGATCCAGGGTCTTGGCCGCGGTGCAGGCAGTGCAGCCATGGACGCGTCCGGTGGCGGCGGCAATGCCGTCGGCCACGGTCGTGAGCGGTCGCGGCCAGATCGAGATCGGTGACCGAACGACGGAGGTCGGGCCGGACTGCGCGGTCTGCATTCCGCCCACTGCCTCGCGCGCCTTGGAATGCGTTGGCACGGAGCCGCTGGTCTTCGCGTTCACCTTCCCCAGGGACCGCTTCGATCAGATCGTCTATTGCCTTGACCACTAGCGGCCACGCCGCCCAGCTCCTCTGATGTTCAGCCGCTGATGGCCGCTTGCGCGCCCGCGCCCACCGATTCACCGCATTGGTCACGACCGACCAGCGCCTCGCGGCGAATCAGCCCGAGCCTACGCATTCGGTGGTCGTGGTGGACGACGACAGGCTACGCGCTCTCGTGGTCGAAGCCCTCGCCGGCGACCGCCGCCAGCCCTGTCACGGCGATCAACAGCTCCCTGTCGCCCGGCCCCCCGCCTCGGCAAGGGACATTTCCGGCCGCGAGCGCGCAGGCCTCCTCCAGCCGGCGGATGAACGGCCCCCGGCGTATGGCATCCACCCACGGTGATCGCACGATCGGTTGTCCCGTTTGGGCTACCGGTATACGTCCCGGCGGTGCCCCACCTTCAGGATGGCAATAATCAGCTCGGTCTCCGAAACGCTGTAGAGAATGCGATACGGTCCGACACGAATACGGAAGACGTCGTGATAACCGGAGAGCTTCCTGGCGCCCCTGGGAAAGGGATCGTCGGCCAGTGCCAGCATCTCCCGGGCAACCCGCGCCTGGTCCGATCGAGGGAGCTTTCCAAGCTGTCTCTCCGCCGAGCGCGAGATCCGGATTTCACGTCTGATCATTCAGGCCGATTTCGGTAAGCACTTCGCGCAGCGGACGCGTCGGCTCGTGTCGGAGCTGCTTCACATCTTCGATGTCCTCGAGTTCTTCCAGACGGTCAATAAGCGCCTCCTGGATGAAATGGTTCATGACGATCCCCCGAGACTTGCAGTATCGCTCCAGAGCGTGCTTCAGGACATCGTCCACCCTTGCACTGATTTGCACCTTGGCCATGGATCATCTTCCCGCAGGTGGTGAGTTTGCGTTTGCTAGAAAAAGCTAGCATATGTTAGCAAGCTGGTCACTCTGCAAACCGAGGTTCACGACTCCCTCGCCGACGTTGCGCCAGCGCAGGTTCCCGCTTCCGACCCCCGGAAGGAAACGGTTCAGGCCTGCTGGCCGGGGACGGGCAGATCGTGTAGACAAACGCAGATGAGCGGGCGGACCCAAACAAGCGGCGGGTCGACGATGCGCTCCTGCGCCGCATGGCGACGGTCATCGTGGACGAGGTGGACCCCGATCAGGTCATCCTGTTCGGCTCCCGTGCGCGGGGCGACGCCCGGGCGAATTCGGATGTCGATCTGGTGGTCGTCGAGGCCGAGCCGTTCGGGCCGGACCGGGACCCTCGCACCGAGGCTGTGCGGCTGTATCGGGCGCTTGCAGGCTTTCCGGTGACCGCGGACATCCTGGTCTACAGCCGCGACGATGTCGAATACTGGCGCGACCCCATAAATTACGTGCTCGCCCGCGCCCTGCGGGAAGGCAGGGTGCTCTATGAGCGACCTCGAGGCCGCCCGTGTCCACGTACAGGCGGCTGAGAGGGATATCGTCGCGTTGCGCGGCATGGGCGACGCGGCTGTCTTTGCCAACGAGTCTTCGGATTCCATCCGCAGCAGGCGGCAGAGAAGCTGTTCAAGGCGCGGCCCGCGCTACGGGGCGACACCTATCCGCTGACCCACAACGTTGAACAGCTTCTGGAAATTCTGGCGGCCCGGGAGCCGGATGTGGCGCGTTTCGACGGGTTGGTCGAACACACCCCCATCTACGCGGGTTGGCTCCGCTGCGATGCGAGGCCCAGGCATGCCCCGCCGCTCGAGCGCGATGCCGCCATCCGTCGGGTGGAAGCCCTGCTCGGAGCAATCCGGCCACTACCGACAGGTGCCGAAGAAACCTGACGACGAATACGAACGCGCGGACTGCAGCGACAGGGCCGCCGGCGTAATCGACCGCAGCGGTTCTTCACACCTGTTTCCGCGAGCCTGGTTGAGCCGGACTTCGCTGACGACTAAATCCTTCCGGGTGGTGTACGCCCCGGCCGGCATGCCGGCCCTGAGGCGGATCAGCCGCGATTTTCACGCTGCAGGTGGTCCACCGTTTGGGGGCATGTTCACTACGAGCAGGTTGAGATGCCCAATCGAGACAACGAGAGCCCAGGTGCCCCTTGACGTCGATTAGCGAATTCGAGTCTCGCTTCGGCGGCTGGATCATCGCGTGGCGGTGGCCGATCATCGCCGCGGCGGTGGCCCTGGCCGGCGCCGCGGCAAGCGGCACGATCTTTCTCAGGTTCTCGGCGGACTACCTCATCTACTTCGACCAGGACAACCCGCAGCTTCTCGCGCACGAGGCAATGGACAACACCTACGGGACGAACGACAACGTCCTGTTCGTCATCGTCCCGGACGACCGCGACGCGACCTCGGCGCTGTCGCTCGAAGCTGCCGCCTGGCTTACCGAGCAGTCCTGGACGCTTCCGTACGCGGCGCGCGTCGACTCGCTTGTCAACTTTCAGCATGCCACGGCCGATGGCGACGACATCCTGATCCGCGATCTCGTGGACCAAGCCGCCCTCGCAGATGACGATGAACGTTCGCGAATTCGCAAGGTCGCCCTGGCCGAGCCGCGCCTTGCGGGGAATCTCATCGCCCGCGACGGCCGGGTCAGCGGCGTCAACGTCACGGTTCACCTGCCTGGCGAGGACGAATTGCTCGAGGGGGCCCGGGTAGCCGAGGCCGCGGACCGGCTCGCCGGCGAGGTTCGTGAGCGCTTCCCCGGCATCGACGTGCGGGTCACCGGTCAGGTGCCCTTCAACCAGGCCTTCGTGGAAGTGTCGCTGAGCGATCTCCAGATCCTGGTGCCGGCAAGCTTCGTTGCGATGACGCTGATGCTCGTGCTGCTGACGGGGGGCTTCAGCGGAACCTTCGCCATCATGCTCGTGGTCGCACTGTCGGTCATGACGTCCGTGGGGCTCGGCGGCTGGGCGGGGCTCCCGATGACGTCGGCGTCTGCCATCGCGCCGGTCGTCGTGCTGACGGTCGCCATCGCGAGCTGCGTGCATGTCTTTTCGACCCTCGTCCAACGCCTGCAGGGCGATGCGTCCCGCCCGCCCGAGCACCCGCACAGCGAGCCGCCCGCGCGCATCGGAACCGACGCGCGCAAGCAGGAAGCAATCATCGAAGCGCTGCGGGTGAACCTGCAGCCGGTCTTCCTCGCGAGCCTGACCACGACGCTCGGCTTCCTGAGCATGCACTTCTCCGAGGCGCCGCCGTTCCGCCACCTGGGCACCTTCGTGGCGTTCGGGGTCGGCGCGTCGTTCGTGTTCACGGTGACCTTCCTGCCGGCGTTGCTGTCGCTGCTGCCCATCCGGGTGCACGCGACCCGGCGCCGCCGCGACGCCGCGATGACCGCGCTCGCGGAGTTCGTCATCCGCCATCGCCGGACATTGCTCCTCGGGTCAGGCGTGGTGGTGGTGGCGCTGGTCGCGTCGATCTCCCGCAACGACCTGAACGACGTGTTCCTCCACTACCCTGACGAGAGCATCCAGTTTCGCCGGGACGCGGACTTCACCGTCGCGAACCTCACCGGCCTGTATGCCATGGAGTACTCGCTGGCATCGCGCGAGCTCGGCGGGATCACCGATCCCGCCTACCTCGACGACCTGGCGGCGTTCGCCGAGTGGTACGGGGAACAGCCCGAGGCGATCCACGTCAACGTCATCACCGACACCTTCCGACGCCTCAACATGAGCATGCACGGGGATGATCCGGCCGAGTACCGCCTGCCCGCCAGCCAGGAGCTGGCTGCGCAGTACCTGCTCCTCTACGAGCTGTCGGTCCCCATCGGTCTCGATCTCAACAACCAGATTGCTCCCGACCGGTCGGCCACCCGCATGATCGTGGCGACGCAGACGCTGTCGTCGAACGAGGTGATCGATCTCAATCGGCGGGCGATGCGGTGGCTGTCGGACCATGCGCCCAATATCGCCCGTCCGGCGAGTTCCGGCACGACGCTGATGTTCGCGAACCTCGGCCGGCGGAACATCGTCGGGATGCTCCTCGGCACCACCCTCGCCCTCGTCGGCATCTCCTTCATCCTGATCTTCGCGCTGCGGTCGCTGCGGCTGGGCTTCGCCAGCCTGGTCCCGAACCTGGTGCCCGGTGCGCTGGGCTTCGGGATCTGGGGGTTGGCGGTCGGCCAGGTGGGCCTGTCGCTCTCGATGGTGACGGCCATGACCCTGGGCATCGTGGTCGACGACACGGTGCACTTCCTCAGCAAGTACCAGCGGGCCCGCCGCGAGCTCGGCCATGCGGCGCCGGATGCGGTACGCGTGGCCTTTCGCACCGTGGGCAACGCCCTGCTCACGACCTCCATCGTGCTCGTGGCCGGTTTCGTCGTGATCAGTTTCTCCAGCTTCGAGCTCAACTCCAGCATGGGCAAGCTCACGGCCCTGGTGGTCGCACTGGCGCTCCTCGCCGATTTCTTCATCCTGCCCCCGCTGCTGATGCGCGTGGATGCGGGCGGTGCGGCGTCGCGTTCCATGGATGTCCCGGAACGACGGCGGCCAGGGGGATAGGCCACCGTTCATGTGATGGACGGGAATGGGCTCTCGCGACGAAGCCGGCGGCACCGGCAGGGAGTCAGCAGGGCTTTCGTACCGGGTTCCGCCGCGGTTCGATAGCGCTGGCGACCATGACCACGTTCGCATTTGGAAGCTGCAGAACTCGAAGAAGGGCGTCACGGGTTCCGAAGTCACCTGCGGAGTGGCCGTCGCCGTTGCAACCAGGCCAGACTGACAGGACGGCAGGCAGAACGCGGATATCCCGAAGAGACGGTGCTGATATCACTCGGTGGCCGACATCCGTTGGAACGCGTGGGTCGACGCGGGAGATTCCGTGACCACTGACCGGAGCGCCGGGGCCGACGGCGACGTCAGTGCCGCACGCCGCCGAAGGCGCCCGTGATCGTGCCGCGCTCGAAGATCCCCCCGGCCTCTTCCTGACCGGGCCCGTAGAAGCGCCCGCGAATCCGCTCAGAGGGGGACTCGTAGCGCTCGAAGGCACCCCCCTCCACGGCCATGCCACGCCACTCCATGTCCGGTCGAGCGGCGCCACTCCCGATGACGGCGATGCCGCTGAACAGCACATCGGCCTCCATCCCGCTGGCGCCGAATTCCACACGAATCGTGGCGTCGCCCTGCAGAGCCTGCCCTCGGTCGGACCCGGCCGCGAGGTCCCGGCCCAGCATCAGGCCGGACCATCGCGCCGATGCGCCGGCCAGGATCGGGTTGACGCCCTGCGACTGCCCGACCGCATAGGCCTTGACCCGCGTGTAGCCCCGGTTGGGGTCGGCCGGATTGGTGAACAGGTCGGCCTGGGTGGCGAAGAACGCGTACTGCATCCACCCGCCGTAGACTTCCACGTCCGTCCACTCGAAGCTGCCGTCCTCCCGAACGATCCGGATTCCGGGCCGGGTCCCCACCACCGTCAGATCCAAGTTCTCGACGCTGAACCGGGTGGGATCCGAATACCGGATGTAGCCCAGCGAGCACGTGTCGGCGCGACAACGGGTCGGAATGCGCTCGGCGTCATGGTTGCCGAGGTAGTTCAGGAGATCGCCGTACAGAACGGAGTCGGCGTCCGCCAGGATCTGCGCAAATGCGTCCCGCAGTGGCGCCTCCGGATCGTGCATCGCCGGAGGCGAACTGCTGCCGCAGGCGGTCAGCGCGAGCACCGTCGCGAGCACCCAGGCTCTACGAATCACTCCCCCATCCTCCCAATCCGATACCGCGGCCGAGCTGCCCGCTACTGCGCCGGGCTTGCGCCGCCGCTCTACATACGAAACCTGTCCGCCTGCGTCCACGCCGTTGACCCGGCGCGGGCGCGACGATCCCTCATGGTGAGCTGTCGCCCGGGCTCCCGGCGCGGCCTACATGCAGGAGGGCATGGCGAACGACGGCGCGCCTGTGGTTCGCGAAGCCGGACCCGGTCGAAGGCGAGCGGGGAGCCTGCGTTGGGTACCATGTCCCAGCGCTGGAGCCAGCCCGCCGCGTCCACGCCCCCGGCCGCGCGCAGGCGCGCCGCAAGAATTACAGTTCGCCTCGCCCAGGAGTAGTTTCATCACCCCTTCAGCACATGGGGCGTCGTTCCGCCCGCTTGTCAATGTATTCGATCTTGTGCATATTGAGCACGCTGGCAGTAAGGAGAATCGGCCATGCGGCGCACGACTACAATGACCGTCCGTGTCAGCGGCGGGCTCAGCGACTTCGTGTCGGCCAACGTCGGAGACACCGGGTCCTACGAGAACATCAGCGAATACATCCGCGATCTCATTCGTCGCGACATGGAGCGTTCCGAGCGTGAGGCGTTCGAGCGCCTCAAGGCAGAACTGACACGCGCCTTCGCGGCTCCGGACAGTTCGTACCATCCACTCTCGGCTTCCGACGTCATCGCGAGGAACAGGGTGCCGCCCGGCACATGACGGCGGTCCGCGTTCAGGAAGCGGCCGCGCTGCGAATCGACGAAATCTATCGCTATTCCCGGGACCGTTGGGGGGAGGCCAAGGCGAACGCCTACGTCACGGGCCTGTTCGAGGCGTTCGAGAGCCTCGCGGCCGGCGGCATTGCCTCACGGCCGATTCCGGCGGAATTCGGCGTGGACGGCTGCGTCTTCCGCTACGAGAAGCATTTCGTTTACTGGAAGAGGCTGGACAATGGTGATATCGGTATCGTCACTGTGCTGCACGAGCGCATGCACCAGATCGGCAGATTTCGGGAAGATCATGAGCGGGATGAGGCATGACGCAAGCCGTAGCACGCAGGCACGATGCTTTCACCAAGTAATGCCGCAATCAACTCCGAGGCGCGTTCATTTCAGTTCCGGGAGCTCTTCGGGATCGACGAGAACCCGGATGCTCCGTGCCAGCCCTGCGATCACCGTCTCACCTTGATTGACGCGCTGCACCGTGGATCGCCGCCGCGATCCACCGCTGCGATTTCCGCGCCGCCAGCCCCGCCACGGCGATCAACAGCTCCCAGTCGCCCGACCCCCCTGCCCTGGCGAGGGACATTCCCGGCCGCAAGCGCGCAGGCCTCCTCCAGCCGGGGGCCGAACGCCTTCGGGCCCGCCCGCAGGTCGTGCTACGGTACTACGCCGTCCCGCGGATCAAACCCGCACCCGGCCGCCAGCCGGATTACACCGCAATGGCGCCGCCTTCCAGCATGAGCACCGGGCTCCCGTCCAGCATCCGGAGCCCCTCAACCGCCATAAGCGGAATCCGCCCTCCGGCCATCAGATATTCCGCGAACGCTCACCCGGCACGATTGAGAGCAGCAATTCGTTCTCGACCCGAACATCCAACGCGCGCGCGACCTGACACAGTCGCCGGTAGCTCGCAGAGGCGTAGCGGTCCGCCTCATATCGTTGGATCTGTTGCTCCCTGAGCTTCAGACGTCGGGCAAGCGACCGCTGGCTCAAGCCTCCGGCGATCCTGGCCTTGATCAGACCTTCCGCCAGTTCCTCGAGCGAGGCCACCGGGATGACCGACAGGCCGGCCGACTTCAACTGCTCGTATTCGTCCAGCTCGGCCCGCAAGTCCGCCAGCTGGCTTTCCATGGCTTCCCGCTCGGCCTGCAGCAAGCGCGGGTGTACGTCAGCACGCTCATCCGTCCGGGCATCGAACGCCTTGATGGCGTCGGCAAAACTGAGCGCCTTCTTGCGCGTGATCCGGTACTGTCGTTCGTTGGTAATCATGGCAAGCTCTCCAGATCGATCGACAGGATGCCTTTCTCGATGCCACTGCGGTCGGTCCTAAAGAAGTCCCGATAGAGTACTCCCGGCGCGGCCAGTGCCGATGCCGGGAACAGGTCTCCCAAATACTTGGCCTTCATCGCTGCCCGGCGGTTGCTGAAGTCGAGCAGAACCGGGTCCAACAGATTTGGGTCGACGCCGGCGGTTTCCCAAGCGGCGTCATAGTCCCCCGGCAGCGCCTTGGCCGACACAGAACTGCCGTTCAGCAGCAGCCGACGACAGCCGGCCGCTGCCAGATTGCCACACGCCGCGAGCAAACCGTTCGTCAGCTGGACGCGATGGCTGTTGCCGGCAAACCGACCAGCCACATCACCCCACACGGCATCGTGGATACCTGGCGGCAGATAACCGGTGTCGAGGTCAGGAGCGGGAATCATAAACACAACAACATAGTTGTGTTACATCGCCGTCAATCCTGCCATGTCCCCCCGAGGGCCCGTCAGGCTCTCGGACTGCCGCTTCTCACCAACGTAGCCGGCGGTTCTCATCCAACGTTGCCACCGATTCTCGGTGACGCATGTCGGAACCCGACCGTCCGAGAACCGTCAGAACACGCGCACCAGGCTGAGTTCGCCGCCGGTTCGCCGGTAATCGTAGAGCTGCGCATTCGTCTCGCGCACTTCGTGCACCAGGGACGGGCGCAGGCTGAACCCCCGCCAAGCGAAGGCCCGGTTGTAGACCGAAAGTCGGAGCGAGCGGGTCCGGTCCTCGCGGGGCTCCCCCTGGGTGTGCGGGTGCCAGTTGCCTTCGTAGTCCGTCCAGCGGATCTCGCCGCTGCCGCCCACGGTGAAACCCAGCGGCAGCGCCACCGACACCCCCAGCCGAAGCCATTTCCGCTCGTGGCGCCACCGTTCCTGGTCCGTGCGCTCTTTTCCCCAGCCAAGCGCGCCGTCCGCCCGGACCGGCGGACGCACGATCCAGGCGCCGCCCAGCATGACGTCGGCGACCGGGCCGTCGAGGTGGGTCTCCGTGCGGTAGCTCCGATGGTGATACGACGCCTGTCCGAACGTCGTCACCCGGCGGCTGACCCGGCGGGCGGCCTCAAGCCGGGCGCCGTGCGCGTCGTAAAACTGACCGCCGCCGAACCAGCGCCGCTGCGCGCTGGCCAACAGGCTCGCCTTGGCATTCGCGCCCACCAGCCAGCGGGGCCCGCCGTGCACCGATACGAACGTCTGGTCGAAGACACTCCCCGCGAATCCCCGCGATCCGTGTTGGCTGAAAGAGTGTTTCCTTGACCCTGCAGTAGAAGGGCAACCGCCCTATTCGGGCCTGGCACGAACGTCGGCTGGCCCCGTGTGCTTCCGCCTACCGTCCGAATTCCGCCTCATGGCTGCTGCGGCCGCGGCGGATCGGGCGGCAGGATGTCCGCTGCGATGCTGGCGGCGACCCGGTCGGCGGAGTCCCTGACCGAGTCGCGCGCCAGATGCGCGTAGCGCGCGGTGGTCTGGATCTTGGTATGGCCCAGCAGTCTGGCGATCATCGGCAGCGGCTCGCCGAGCGCCAGCGCCCGGGATGCGAAGGAATGCCGGAGGTCATGCAGCCTGACATCCTCGAGCGCGGCGCGCTTCCGTACCCGGTGCCAGTAATAGCTAATGTGCGTCAGACGCGCGCCCGGCTTCGCGCCGGCGATCACCCAGGGGTTGCCCACCGGGCGTGGCAGGTCGGCCAGCAAGCGGGCCGCTGCCGGGGACAGCGATACCGTGCGTGGGCCCGTCTTCGAGTCGGCGAGCTGGATCTCACTCCGGTCGAGCCGCACGTCCGCCCACCTCAGCCCGATGATCTCACCACGGCGGCAGCCGGTCAGCATCAGGAGACGCAGTGCCGCCGCCGCGTGCGCCGGGACCCCGCCTTCAGCCTCCAGCGTGTCTAGGGTCTCACCGAGGCGGCGAAACTCATGCTCTGTCAGGAAGCGCTCGCGACGCCGAGTCCGGTACTTGCGCATCCCGCGACACGGATTGCTGTCGGGAGGCACCATCCCCCACGCGTCCGCCCGGTTGAGCATCCGCGACAGCGCGTTTACCGCATCGTTCGCCGACACCGGCGTTCTGCGCAACTGGTAGTGGAGTTCGGCCACGTGTCGACGCTCCAACTCCGCCACCGGGATCCGGCCGAGTATGGGCAGCACGTTCTTCGAGATCGCGTGGCGGTAGTTCCTGAGCGTCAGCGGCTTGCAGCGCACCGCCACGTGCTCGCGCAGGTAGCGCTCGGCGAGGTCAGCCACCGTCGGCCCGCCACTCGGCCCTGCTCCGGATTCGGGGTCCTTCCCCGCCCGGATGCGCGCCAGAACCTCCGCACCCCGCTTCCGCGCTTCCTCGGCAGTGACCACCCCGTGCCGGCCGAGCGCGACCCGCCTCGATCCCGCCCGGCCCCGACCCTGCACCAGATAGGTTTTCGAGCCGGTGGCGTACACCCGCACCCCGAAGCCCGGAAGGTCGGCATCCCAATAGACGATGTCCCGGTCCTCCACCGGCAGAACGTCAACCACCCGGTCGGACAGCGACCGCCGCCTGCGGTTCGACGGAGACCGCCGTTTCCCCTTCGCCATGGCTGGTCTCTGATCGCTACGCGGCGGCCGACGACGGCTGCAGCGGTTCCACGGCCGGGATGCCATCTTCGGCGGGAAGGTCAACGTCCGATCCGACGTCGGGTTCCATACGCAGGATGTCAGCCGCAATGCTGCCGCCCACCCGGACGATCGCAACCTTCTCCGCGTCCCGTGCAAGATGTGCGTACCGTGCCGTGCTGCCGACGTCGGTGTGGCCCAGAAGACGCCCGATCATCGTGAGGCCCTCGCCGAGCGCCAGGGCCCGAGAGGCATAGCTGTGCCGCAAGTCATGGATCCGGACGTCCCCGATCCCGGCCCGCGCTCGCACCCGGAGCCACGGCTTGGAGAGGCTCGCCAAGTGGGTGTCCCGCGCGCTCCCTGTAAACACCCACGGGCTGCTCGGAACCCGGCGGATCGCCATCAGAACCCGAAGCGTCGCGGGCGTCAGGGCCACCATGCGCGCGCCGGTCTTCGCATCCCGCAGGCGGATTTCTCCTGTCTTGTAGTCGATGTCGTCCCACCGAAGGGTGAGGATCTCGGTCAGCCGGCAGCCGGTCAGCATCAGGAGCCGGAACGCGGCGGCCGCGCGCGCGCGCATCGGGCTCTCCGTCTCCAGCTCGCACAGCGCCCGGCCGACCCGCCGGTACTCGTCTTCCGTCAGGTAGCGCTCGCGCATCCCCTCGCGGTAGCGCACAACGAAACGGCACGGGTTGCTGCCCAACGGCGCAAGACCCCAATCCTCCGCCAGCGAGAACATCTTCGACAAGACCATCAGCACCCGGTTGGCCTGGCGCGGGGTGTCGCGCAACGCGTAATGCATCGCCTCCGCGTCGGACCGGCGGACCTCCGTCACCGGCTTCGATCCCAGCGCCGGCAGGATGTGGTTGCGGAGCGCACTTCGGTAGGTCTTCCGAGTATGCGCGTTGCAGTTCACCTCCGCGTGCGCCTCCATGTAGCGTCCGGCGAGGTCGGCCACCGTCGGCGCCGACTCCTGCTCCCGGCCGGGAACCGGGTCCTCGCCACGCTTGATGCAGCCGATCGCGGCGCGCGCACGTCTGCGCGCCTGTTCTGCAGTGAGATCGCCGTGCTCGCCGAGCGACATCCGCCTGATGCCGGCCGGTCCACGGCACTGCACGACGTAGACCTTCCGGCCCGAGGAGTAGACCCGGATCCCGAAGCCCGGAAGGTCGTGGTCCCAGAACAGCGCATCCGCGTGCCCGGAGGAGAGTGCGTCCACAGCGCGCTTCGTAATCCTCAGCTCGCTGCGTTTCGGCATCGCTTGATCCCTCAATTTTGAAAAATCCTCGATCCTTTAGCGGCACCGCCGTGGCACGGCGAGTGCCGCGATTCCGTGTCCGCCCGAACGACTGCCAATGACATGCCTGCGGTGTTCCAGGTGTCGCCGCTTACCGTAATCAAAACGTCACTTTACAGCATCGATTCTCAGCGCATTGAAGCGTATGCATGGCGCGCCGTCAAATGACAATTGGAAAAGCAATATGTTGATATTACGTCAATTATCGTAGTCACGCGCAGATAAACGCAATTGTGGCTCCCGTTGACGATCGTGGCTTTACATCAATGGGAGAGCCTCGAAACCATGTTTAGCAACCACTTGTTTGACAACCACCTGGTGAAGGCCTGCCTCGCCGCCGTGTTCGCGATCGGGCTTACGGCATGCAGCAGCAGCGACGATCCTGCCCCGCCTGCTGAAACGCCACCGGCCGAGACTATGGCTCCGGAGCCCGAGCCAGCGCCGCCGTCCGACCTGGAAACCACTCGGGAGGCTGCAATGGCAGCGGCTGAAGCGGCCAAGGCAGCGTCAGATGCTGCCGACATGGCTGCAGATGGCGCCGAAGAGAACACGGCGAACCTCGCGACTCTCCAGACCGACGAGATGGCGAGAATGCACGCTATGGCGGCCAGTGACGCGGCCGACGCGGCGATGGCCGAGTACAAGAAGGCGAAGGCGGCTTCCGACGCTGCTGCTGAGGCGACGACCGCGTCTGCGGCGGGTGCGGCTAACGCGATCGCCAAGGCCGCTCAGGCGGCTGCTGAGGACGCTGCGGAGATGGCGTCTGATTACGCCATGAAGGCGTCCGATGTCGCGAAGACGGAGCTCATGATCGACGGCAAGGATAAGAGCGTTGGTGAGTCAAGCCTCAACGCCGATGCCGGAATGCTGACAACGACGAACGACGATGACAGCAAGACGATCACGGGCCGTTTGGATGGCATGGATCCGATGAACACGGTTGCCGCCAAGGACGGGCAAGCTGGGGCTCAGGACAATCCCAACACCGACGCTGATGAAGCCGAAACACCGATGGCGGCTGTGGCGACCATGGATGTGTCCATCGGCAGGACGTTGGACTCATCCGACGACACGGCCCGGTTGATGCTGGTGACGCACTATGCTGGCACGAAGATGGTGAAGGTGTTTGATTACGCTGAAGACACATCTGCCCTCACCCCGGGAAGTGGAGGGAAAGTACAGCTTGCGGGCGCCGCCACGCCGGCTGATGCGACGGACGACAGGTTTGCTGATCTGACGTACAGAGGCATGTACTACCTTGCTACGGGTATCACTGACAATGACCTTGTAGCTGCCGATCCTGGCACTGATGGCACCAATGCTAGCGACACAGTTGGCGACGATGCCGAGGGTATGCGGGTGTACTCATACGTGGATACCCAGGGCACGGAAGCTACGAACGATGACACCACAGTCCACGTGGTGCTTCACTCTTCTACGACTACAGGAGGAGAGACCAGCAACCAGTATCGTGAGGTCGACATTGCGGTCACACTCCCGGGCGTTGGTGACTCAGACGCCACGCCCCCTGAGATCGAATTGCCGCCCAAGACTGCTTCGGTAATGGCTGAGCTTGCTGACCCGAAAGCCTACGACCACATCCACTTCGGTGTGTGGGCCGGACTCGGTGACGCTGAGGAAGATGGTTCTCAGACCGTCGACGATCTCGGTATTGGCTTCGTCCAGAGCATTGGCGACGGCATGACGGAGAACATGCCCAATCAGAAGTCGGCCACGTACAGCGGCGATTGGGTCGCTGCCATTCAGGGAGCGAGTGAAGGCGCGATTTCGTTGGAGCATGGCCCTGCCACGCTTACGGCGAATCTTGACAAGGCGACCCTCACGGCCAACCTCACTGGGCTGGCCACGCTGAGCGGTGCCATTGACGGAAGCGCCTTCAAGGGTACCAAGGCGACAGTCGCCGACGGTGACCCGCACGGCCTGAATACCGGCGGCTCGTTCACCGGCACGTTCAGCGGCGGCTTCTATGGTGACATGGCTGCAGAGGCTGGCGGTGTCTTCAACTTCACGTCAGACGATATTGCGGACGGTGCCTTCCGTGGTGCCTTTGGCGGAGACAGGAAGGATGACGAGTTGTAGGCCCTGATTGTTCGTTTCAATCTAGCACTGGCGCCCGGTCCGGCGACGGGTCGGGCGCCATTTTCTTTATCTCCTGCGACGAGGAGTAGACATGCAAACGAAATTCTGGATGGCTGCCCTTCTTGGCTTCGTCCTGGTAACCGTGTCCGCCTGTGGCGGCAGCGGAAAGAGCAGCGTGGTCATAGACTTGGAAGAAAAGCTCCAAGCCGAACAGGAGGCGCGTGAAGAGGCTGAGAAAACAGCAGCCGAAGAGGTCGAGAAGCGCAAGGAAGAAGTCGAGAAGCGCAAGGAAGAAGAAGAGGCGCGCAGGAAGGCTGAGGCGAGGATTGAGCAGGAACGCCAGAAGGCAGAGCAGGCTGCGGAAGACGAGCGGGAAGCCAAGGCGGCACAGCAGGAGGCCGAGCAGCAGCAAGAACAGCTTCAAGAGCAGCTGACCGAAGCTCAGCAGGCAGAACTCAGTGCCCGCGCTGCCACCTACATTGCAGCTATTAACGGTGGTGGTGCGGCTCGCTCTGGCGTGACCGTCACGTATCAACGTGGCAGCACCCTCAAGATCAATCCTGGGGGCAATTTCGAGGCCGGTTCAGGGGCGCCCGCGATTCCCGGTTTCACGCCTCGCACCTACACGCGCTCAGTAGGTGTAAGTGGTGAACAAACGCTTTACCTCTATACCAACATCCAGGCCCCGGGAACGCGTGCCTTCTGGAAGCTTTACGGATTGGAGGTAACGGGCGCACAGGCAAATGCAGCTCAGAATCCGACGCCGACAGGGTCGCCGGAATTCATTACTGATTCCAGCGACAACGCCACCGCGACCGGAGTGCGAGTAGGCGGCACCTACCATGGTGTCTCCGGCACCTATACCTGCGACACTGGTTCCTGCGTTGGCGCGAAGTCCGGCATCACTCTCGGTGATTTCGTGGAGGTCAGTGACGGCCAGCGTTCATTCGCTAGTGGTAGCACTTGGGACTTCAAGCCCGGAAGCCTTAGCAGTGGCGTACGCCAGGATGAGGACACCGAGCACCTGTACTTCGGTATCTGGGCACAAGAGCCCGAATTGGCCTCAGGAACTCACAGCTACCAGTACATTACGGGTGGCAGCGCGGCCTTCATGGCTGTCGACACACTTTCCGGAATTGCCAGATTCAGCGGCGGGGCTGTCGGCAAGTACGTCACGCGTAATCAAGTTGGCGAAAACGCTAAGTTTGGCACGTTTACTGCGGCGGTCAGTCTCACCGCGGATTTCGACGCTGACACGTTGGAAGGTCGCATTACCCGCTTCCGAGACGGCAGCGAAGAACTTGCCAACTGGAATGTGTATCTTGGAGCGTCGGCCACTGCTCCGGTGGCAGGTTTTGCTGGCAGTGTGACTGATGCCCACGTGGAGGCGTCCATTGGCGGTGTGCAGGCCACGGGTACATGGGATGCTACTCTTTACGGCACGCCGAACCCCGGCCGAACAGAACTGGCTAGTGCCGCTGATGCTGCCACCAAGTACCCGCTTGCCCGGTATCCGGCGGCTGACCTCGCTGGCATAGTTGGCAACTTCCATGCCACCGATGACGCGACCGCGGCCGACGCCAACGTTGCTATCGCCGGTGCCTTTGGTGCTACGCCAAGCAACTAGGCGTTAGCGTGTGTAGTTGGTTGCGCGAACCGTAGTACGGACTTAGGCCAATCGAAGAGGCATGTTGCCCCCGCGCGTGGCCCTCCTGCTTTCCTGTCCCCCGGCGCTATCAACGTGCTCGCGCCGGGGGATTGTCTTGTCTGACGCCATGCCCCGAGGGGGTCTCGCCGATGCGTTGCTTCCTCACAGCTGCGGTTTTTCTGGTCTCGCTTCCGGTCGTTGCACTCGCGACCACGCACGAGCCGGACCCGGTCGACCTCGAGGCGCAGTTCCAGAGGGGTATGGCCGCGGTCGGGGAGGCGATCGCTACGCCGGACTCAGACCGTCGCGACGTCTTGCTCGATGAGGCGATCGCAGCGTTTCACGGCATGCTGGTCGCCAACCCCGGCCTTGTCCGGGTCCGGCTCGAGCTGGCCCACGCCTTCTTCCTCAAGGGCGAGGACTCCCTGGCCCGCCAGCACTTCGAGGACGTCCTGGCCGGCGAGGTGCCGGCTGCTGTCAGGGCCAACGTCAACCGCTTTCTCGCCGAGATCCGCGCCCGCAGGCGCTGGAGCTTCAATCTGGGCTTTGCCCTGGCGCCCGACACAAATATTGGCGCCACGTCGGACGAGCGCATCATCTATATCTACGGCTTGCCGTTCGAGCGCGATGCGGAGGACCTGTCGACGTCGGGCGTCGGTCTCTCCGCTTGGCTGAGCGGCGAGTACCAGTACCCGCTGGGTGAGCGCCGCCGGCTGCGGGCCGGCGCTGACGTCTCCCGACGCGATTACGCCGGTAGTCGCTTCGACCAGACGTTCGTATCGGTGCACGGTGGGCCCCGTTGGCTCGTGGGCGCGAATGCCGAGGCGAGCATGCTGGCCAGCGTGCAGCGGCGCTGGCTCGGCGGCGGTCAGTTTTACGACGCGCACGGCGCCCGGCTCGAGGCCGCCCGCCGGATCAGCCGCCAGGTGACGACGTTCTCGCGGGCGTCGTATCACCATCGAAGCTATCGAACGGAGACCCAGCTCAACGGCCCGGTTGCCGACGTCATTCTGGCCGGCGCCTGGATCGTGCGCCCGACGATCCGGGCAGACGGCGCGCTCGGCTGGGGCAAGGAGCGCACGGACCAGGAACGGTGGCGCCACGAGCGGAAATGGCTTCGGCTGGGCGTGTCGGTGGCGCTGCCCCTGGGGTTCACCGTGGGCGGCAGCGGCGAGATACGCTGGACGGACTACGAGGGCAACTGGTACCCGCACACCCAGGGGGAGTCGCGCGAGGACCGGACCCGCTCGCTCCGGCTTTCGGTCTACAACCGGGCCTTCGCCTGGCGGGGCTTCAGCCCGCGCCTGTCACTGGTGCACGAAGTGCGCGAGACGAATGCGCAGCTCTACGACTACCGGCGAACCGGCGGCGAACTCAGCCTGGTGCGGGTGTTCTAACGGTTCTCATCGGGTCGGCTTCGGATGCGCTGCTCCAGCAATCGTCGGAGTCGTTGGCCGGGCGGATTGTCTACGAGGAGCTGCCCGGTCTCGATGCCTTGGAGATCGGAAGCGGCCGCCATCCTCTCTGGATTCGCGGCGGCTTCCCCGACACCTTCACAGCCCGGAGTGACGCGGCCAGCGCCCGCTGGCGATTCAACTTCATTCGCACGTACCAGGAGCGCGACATCCCGCAGTTCGGGGTGCATGGTGGTCCGGCGGAGACCCTGCGGCGCTTCTGGATCCTGTTGACCCATGATCAGGGCGGGCTGCTGAACGCCTCGGAGACAGCCACTGCCTGGCGCGCTTGAACGAAACGAGACCTTCGGGTCGGACCGCGCCAGAAAGGCTCCCGCTTTGGCGGGAAGCGGTATGGGCACACCGGCCATTCCGGCGATTTCAACGGCAAACGCTCTCATCGCGTCCTGCCTGTCTGCGTTCACTTCTGAGCACCGTCTTGCTCGAAACGGTCGATCGGGGCACGCACGAGAACAGTCGGTGCCCCCATTCATTCAGGCAGCATGCAGGCGCTGGCGAGCTCGTTCGGGCACGACCCGTCCGAGAACCGTTAGAACACCCGCACCAGGCTGAGTTCGCCCCCGGTTCGCCTGTAGTCGTAGAGCTGCGCATTCGTCTCGCGCACTTCGTGCACCAGGGACAGGCGCGGGCTGAAGCCCCGCCAGGCGAAGGCCCGGTTGTAGACCGAAAGCCGGAGAGAGCGGGTCCGGTCCTCGCGCGGCACCCCGCCCAGGGTGTGCGGGTGCCAGTTGCCCTCGTAGTCCGTCCAGCGTATCTCGCCGCTGCCGCCCACGGTAAAGCCCAGCGGGAGCGCCACCGACACGCCCAAGCGAAGCCATTTCCGCTGGTGGCGCCATCGTTCCAGATCAGTGCGCTCTTTTCCCCAGCCAAGCGCGCCGTCTGCCCGGACCGTCGGACGCACGATCCAGGCGCCGGCCAAAATGACGTCGGCAACCGGGCCGCTGAGCTGGGTCTCCGTTCGATAGCTTCGATGGTGATACGACGCCTGCGCAAACGTCGTCACCTGGCGGCTGACCCGGCGGGCGGCCTCAAGCCGGGCGCCGTGCGCGTCGTATAGCTGACCGCCGCCGAGCCAGCGCCGCTGCACGCTGGCCAGCACGCTCGCCTCGGCATTCGCGCCCACGAGCCAGCGCGGCCCTCCGTGCACCGATACGAACGTCTGGTCGAAGCGACTACCGGCGTAATCGCGTCGGGAGACGTCGGCACCGGCCCGCAGTCGGCGGCGGTCACCCAGCGGGTACTGGTACTCGCCGCTCAACCACGCCGAGAGACCGACGCCCGACGTCGACAGTTCCTCCGCATCGCGCTCGAACGGCAGGCCGAAGATATAGATGATGCGCTCTTCCGACGTGGCGCCGATGTTGGTGTCGGGCGCCAGGGCAAAGCCCAGGTTGAAGCTCCAGCGCCTGCGGGCGCGGATCTCGGCAAGGAATAGGTTGACGTTGGCCCTGACGGCAGCCGGCACGTCGCCAGCCAACACTTCCTCGAAGTGCTGGCGGGCCAGCGAGTCTTCACCCTTGAGGAAGAAAGCGCGGGCCAGCTCGAGACGGACCCGCGTCAGCGTGGGATCGTCGACCAGCATGGTGCGGAATGCTGCGATCGCCTGGTCGAGCAGGATGTCCCGCGCGGCCTCGGAAAGGCCGGGTCTCTGTGACGCCTCGACCGCGATCATGCCTTCACGGAACAACTCGACGGTGTCATCCGCACTCCAGCAGGGAGTGGCCAGCAGGAGGACGACGGCGGCACAGAGGCTACGCATGGAAAACTCCCGGGAAATTACCTGGAACTCATTGAAGGGTCGCGGCGTCTCCAGCGGGAAGGCCGGGGGGCCTCTCGTATCCCCGGCCTCTCCTAGCCGTCCGGAGGGGTGGTGGCAGACACCGGGGGCTGTTCAGGTACCCGGTGAACTCCTACTACCGAAACTCGAAAAAAGAAGCGCCCGCCTCGGGAGAGACCGGAATGCCGGTCTAGGCGGGCGCCCCACCACCCAGCCCGGAGCGGTTTGCCGAGTTGTCTCCGGGCCTAGGTGGGATGCGAATACGTGCGCCTACTACTGTGCACTCCGAAGGTGGACCGAGGAAGCTACTGCGCACACATCGTACCAGTGGTGCACGCAGCGCCGAAAGCGCCGGCAATGGCGGCGTCGGCACCTGCGGCGGCCCGGAACCAGCCAGACACGCCAGCCACGTCAGCCACCGGATACCGGCTCGCCGGATATTTGGTCCGGTCCGTTAAGGTCGCGTTGTCGCTGCCATGAAGCCTGGCCGCCCAAGTGCCGCCGCTAGTGGTTGGATCCCCGTCAATTTCGCCATGCGCCTCCAGAGTACCAGTCGCCCCTGCAGCTCCAAGGGTAGCTGCCGCTGAGGCACTGCTTCCCAAGAAGATGTTCCAGTCTGAACCTAAGCTGCTACCGCCTTCCTTGAAGTCGGTGATCCGGCCGCTGAGGGTGGGCGTACCGCCAAATACAGCGGTGAAATTGGCCGTCGCAGTGAACGTGCCGGTTCTGGCCGCTCTGGCCCCACGGCCCGTCGCTTTTGCCAGAGCGTATTTCCCGATCGCGCCGCCGGTAAACGTCGCCTCCCCGGTAAGGCTACCGAAGTTTGTGATGTCAGTTTCATCACCACCAGCGGCCCAACTGAATTCATGCGTACTCGCCGGGTCCGTCGGCTCGTATGCCCAGATGCCGAAGTAGAGGAATTCGGTATCCTGTTCCGCCTGTCGACTGTTCCGCTTGGCAGTCAGGCTCGCGGTAAACGTCCAATCGCCATGGAAGGTCAAAGCTCCGTCACCGTCGGCCGCAATGTCGCAGGTTTGATCGCATTTGAACGTGCCTGAATAACCGTCGTAAGTGCCCCCGATTGATCTCCCCTGGGTTCCGCTGTTGGTAGTACTCCCATCCAGAACGCCGCCGGTTGCTGGATATAGCTCCCTCGCCTGCGTTCCAAAGCCGCTTACTGTTACCCTTGGGGCACCGGTAAAGCCAGCGGCAGCGCCGGTCAGATCGGGGACACTCTCCCCATGCACCTTCCAGAACGCCTTGCTGCTGGGCGCTTGGATGTTGGTGTAGAGGTAGACAGTATCAGTGCCCACGCTTCCACGCGGGCCGCTGTAGCTAGCCGAGCGCCAGTTACCGGGAACGCTCGGGGCCGAACCCTTGGCGGGGAGAGCAGAGGGACGTCTGAACGTCAGGCTTTCACCCGGCATGTGTGTGACACCCATGGCGCTGGCGGTAGAAGCTAGCACACCGCCAGTCAACTCTGTAATCAGCGCCGATGCCCGCGCGTTGGCGTCGGCCTGCTTCTCGGCTTCCGCGATGCGCCTGTCGGCCTCTTCTTTTGCCTGCTGTGCCTGCTCCTCGGCGGCCTCCTGCTTCTTCTCGGCCTCGTCAGCCCGTTGCCTCTCCGCAGCGACCTTATCGGCTTCTGCCTCGGCGTCGGCCTTCGCTTTGTCGGCAGCCTTCTGGGCATCCTCAGCGGCTTTGGCGGCCTTCTCAGCGGCGGCGGCGGCGTCGCTGGCCTCCTTTTCGGCCTCCTCGCGCGCCTGCTCGGCCTCCTCCAGAGAGGCCCTCAATTCATCACCCGAACCACTGCCTCCGCACGCCGAGGCGGATATCAGGATGAAGCTAAGAAGAACGGCCGTCGTGAATTTCGATTGCATCTCTATTCCTCCTTGCGCTGGAGACAAGAAAAAGGCGCCCGATCCGTTGCCGGACCGGACGCCATTCACTGGTTGGGACTAATGG
The DNA here is from genome assembly GCA_022825705.1 of Alphaproteobacteria bacterium. Lineage (GTDB taxonomy): Bacteria > Pseudomonadota > Alphaproteobacteria > TMED109 > TMED109 > VXPW01. The sequence continues at coordinate 1,966 of JAJDWH010000042.1, read as the reverse complement.
TTAGAACCTAACCTACGGCTTGCTCGTGCCGCCGAAGGCGCCACGGAACGAACCGGCCTCGCCACCTGCGAAGTCGAACACGCCAGCGGCCTCGTCACCATCCGGCCCGTAGATGTTGCCACTGAACTCGCCCTTGAAGGCGCCGTCGGCGTCAAGGTCGGCATGCGAGATGGCCTTCGCCGTCATGCCCGAGAACCCGTTGCCGTCAAGCGCACCTTCCAGCGTGGCAAGCCCCGTCAGAACAGCGGTGAACTTGTCCTTTCCGAAGTCCGCGGTCAGCTTCGCACCACCATCGTACAGATTGAAGGCACCCGCAGCTGCGGAATTCTGCCTCTGCACGACAGCAACCCAGTCGCCGTTGAAAGTGGCGGTACCGATGCCCTGCTTGTCGGTGACGCCGGAGTCCGAGAAGTTCTGCACGAAGCCAATGCCAAGGTCGGCGAGCTTCTGGTCCCCGTTCTTCTCGGCGTCGCCAAGACCGGCCCAAACCCCGAAGTGGATGTGAGAGTATTTCACCGCCGAGGGGAGAGCTGCCTTCACTCCAACTTCATCCAAAGCAGCATTCGCATCGGGGCCATCGGGTGCCGCCCGAGCCGTGGTGTCCACTTGTCGATAGAGAACGTCGGTGTTCCCAGTTGCCGCATCCACGGACCTCGAGACCTCCACCACGTACCTTGTGACGGAGGGGGTGGCGCTGCTGTCAACATACGAGAACACTTCCACGGGCTTGGTCTTCGCCCCAACCTGATCGGTAAAGTCAAGCACATCGGCGATAGCGCCGTCACCAGTCTGCTCATCAGTTCCGGCGGTAGCGGCCGCATCAGTAGTGGCCTCGTAGTACATGCCAACCGACCTCAGCTTGTTGGTGCCTTCGGTGGTTGTAGCACTGGGGGTGGTAAGAGAGGCTATGTCAGCCGCCTGTGAGGTCAGGCCGTCGCTGTCGGTCCGAATGGCGAAGTTGTCCGTGTCAGCCGCATCAGCGAAAACATTGACCTTCTTCGAACCAACACGGCTGTTGATCACCGTCAGGCGAGCCTTGTCGTCTCGCGTGTCGAGAGTCTTGCCGATTGCGAGGTCCCGAGCGGCGACGGCTTGCTTGTACGGCTTAACGTCGGCCGCGGCGGTACCGGGAGGCGTATGCGCTTGGCCCGTCACTGCTCCGGCGTTCTCACGCGTCACATCGCTCACGTGGCCGGTAATCGTCTTGCTTTCATCGTCGGCCGTCTTGGTCAGCATGCCCATCTCCGCGTCAATGGAACTGTCGCCGACCATCTTCATGGTGCCGTCGATCATGAGTTCCATCGCCGCGGCGTCGGCCGCCTTCATGGCCTTCTCGCTGGCCATCCCGGCCGCAGCTTCGGCTGCCGCCTGAGCGGTTTCGGCATTTTCCAGTGCTCGTCCCGCGGCCGACGCGGTCGTTGCCGCCGCAGCCGCCTCGGATGCCGCCTTGGCCTTCATGTACTCGGCCATCGCGGCGTCGGCGGATTCACGGGCACCCATGGCGTACATCACCGCCATCTCATTCGTCTGGAGGTCCGCGGAGTTCGCGGTGGCCGCCGCAGCGCCATCTGCGGCAACACCGGCAGCATCCGATGCTGCTTTGGCCGCTTCAGCCGCTGCCATCGCAGCCGCCTGGGTGGTTTCCAAGTCGGACGGCGGCGCGGGCTCGGGTTCCGCAGCAGGCGGCGGGGGCGGCGGTTCAACCGCGGCAGTATCGTCGCTGCTGCTGCTGCTGCAGGCCGTAAGCCCGATCGCGAACACGGCGGCGAGGCAGGCCTTCACCAGGTGGTTGTCAAACAAGTGGTTGCTAAACATGGTTTCGAGGCTCTCCCAGTTAGCGAAACCGATCTCCACGATGAAGCCGTCGCGGCTGACATCCGGCCGACCCTCACCATGATCGGCATGGGCACGCTCCTGTTTGCACCCCTGCGTCTGTTGTTGCCGCCCAACCGGACTCCCTTGGTTC
>JAJDWH010000007.1 GCA_022825705.1 Alphaproteobacteria bacterium | reverse complement strand
CCCGGCCGCGCGACCCGCACCCCTACCCCGCACAATACCCTTTCCCCGGCCGGGGCCGCGGCAAACCCCCCGCGCCCGCGCCTGGTAGCCAGCCGTAACACGCCCCTTGAACTCGGGCCAGAGGCGTCGTCCGGCACCTCGGCCACCAGGTTCCGCATGCGGTGGGCGAGGCAGCGCTGCCGCCCTGAGCGCGAGAAGCACGTCTTAATCGCCTTGACGATCCCCAGCGCGCCGTCGGAGACCACCAGCAGGGGATCGCCGAGGCCGCAGTGACGCAAGTCCTGGAAGAACGCGCCACCGTCTCAGCATCCTCCTTCGAGCCCGCCATCAGGTGCAGCAGGACCTTGCTTCCGCTCGTGGCGGACCCCCACGCCGCCAGCAATAGCAAAAATAGCCCCGCTGTTCATAATCCGATTCCGAAAAGCAGGTCAACTGGAACATCTGATGCTTAGGATGCACGACAGGATTGACCAAACAACTCACTGTCGATTAAATTAGCCCTACACCGCTTTGTCGCGCGTAGTGACCTTGAGGATAAAGACATGGATGACCGTATACTGGAGGGATTTGTTACTTCGTTTGGCGACGCCCGCGGTTACTCTGAAATGGATTTCGGAAATCTTTTTGAGATTTTTGTCGCGTCCTCAATGCTCCGCAAAAATCATCAAGTTGACATTTCAGACGATTTTCTTGTAGGAGGATCCGGAGACGGTGGACTGGATGTTATCGCTGTTCTTGTGAATGGTCGACCAGCTTTAACAACTGATGATGTGGATTTTTTTATAGAAAAAATGGGGCGACTAGACGTCGAGTTCGTATTCGTTCAGGCCAAATCTAGCTCATCCTTCAAAGCATCGGAGATCGGAACCTTTGTTCACGGCGTAACTCAATTCTTCTCGCCGGACTGCACCATGCCGTTTCGTTCCGAAGTCAAACAGTGTATTGAACTTATGAATTACATTTTTGGGCGCAGTATACACATGCAGGATAACCCGAAATGTTTCTTGTATTATGCTACCTCTGGGACGTGGAAGGACCAACCTGAAGCTCTTTCTCGGATTACCCAGGGCTCCGAACAGCTTCGCAATCTGAACATCTTCTCCGAAATTCGTTTTTTGCCGATCGATGCTGCTGCTCTCAGAATTATATACCGCGATTTGGAACGCGGGGTGACCCGCGAAATTGAACTTGAAAGATCGACCGCCTTCCCCAAAATTGCTGGTGTCGATGAAGCTTATTTGGGCCTGCTGAGAGGAGACGAATTCATTACACTCGTCTCCAGAGATGAACATACTTTGAACGGGGATTTATTTTACGACAATGTGCGAGATTTTCAAGGACACAATCCAGTTAACGAGGAGATTAAGGATACAGTGATTGACAGGAATGCAAATGCAACTTTTCCTCTGTTAAATAACGGCATCACTATTGTAGCACGATCGATAAGAAGGACCGGCGACACCTTTAAGATTTCTGATTTTCAAATCGTTAACGGATGTCAAACCACCCACATATTGTTTCAAAACAGATCGAATGTGAACAAGACTATGTTCATACCAGTGAAACTTGTCGCAACCGGTGATGACCAAATTGTTACAGAAGTCATTAAAGCTACCAACAGACAGACTGCAGTGTTACCGGAAGCTCTAGAGTCTCTGACTCCTTTCCACCGAGATTTGGAAGATTACTACACTACTCAGGAAGCCAGTAGAGAAGCACATGAACGAATCTTTTATGAGCGGCGTTCCAAGCAATATGCAATGAGTAACATTAAAGCGAAGAATATTGTCACGCTTACTGCGCAAACAAAATCGTTCGTTGCAATGTTCTTGAACGAACCGCATAGTCATCCACGATACTATGGGGAGCTATTGAAGGCGTACGAAGGCCGGCTATTCGCAAATGATCACAACCCGGCTGCTTATCACGCCAGTGGCGTCTGCCTGCTCAGGGTAGAAGCTTATTTGAACTACCACAAAATGCCAAAGGAGTTTCGTCAATACAAACATCATATGCTTATGGTCCTGAGGATTCTCATCGCAGGCGATAAATGTCCCTCATTGGCGAGTAAAGAGGTGGCTCAGTACTCGAATAAGATTGTGGGCGTGCTAAGAGACCCGGTCAAGAGTGAGCAATTATGCGAGGTCTCGATAAAGAACATAAGATCTGCGCTCGCAAAATTCGAAACGGGCAACGTTCCACCGAGCAGGCTCCGAGCATTCACGAATCGCTTAGCAAATGCATTGACGGGACCATCACGTGAGAACGGTGCTGGAGTTGAAGTTGCACAAGCCGGCACTGACCAGCCAGAAGTCGGGCACATTAAGTGGTTTGACCCAGTCAAAGGGTACGGTTTTATTGTACGGGACTTTGGAGGGGATATCTTTTTTCACCAAAATGACGTAAAGGACGTGCCATGGCATTTGCGTGTCGCGGGCACTAAAGTTTCTTTCTTAAAACACAAGGCCGACGAGAGAAGTGGGCGGATGCGGGTTCGCGCAAAACAGATTGTCGTTACGAGACCGCCAGCTTAGCCCTACTACAAGATGCCAATTTCGACTGCCTCCTAACCCCCTCCTCACATGAATGGACAGAAACGCCGGTGACTTCAGGGCCTTGCGGCCTTCATCATCCTGATCCGCCTCGCGGCGTTCGCGCTTGATGCGGAGCAATTTATCGAGGAATGCGTGGGGCGTCAGGTCTTCGCTGACTGCGTCGGCCAACACACCCGTTTGAGGCTGTCGCCAGCGTGCGCTAGCCCCAGGACGTCAAGGCGTTCCCCCGGCCGGGGAGGCGTCGTTATCCGGATTGGGGCGGGCCTAGTTCATCGGCCGACCTCTGCCAGCACGATGAAAATGATCCGCCTAGCGGCGCCCCACGGAGGCTGCTGTAGTCATCCCGATATGCGATGCTGATCCGGTCTACAAGTCCCCCGACCAACGTCGATTCCTGATAGTTCCCGCAATAGGAGCCGCGCTGCTTCCTCCATTCCTCCCGAATTTCGCGAGCGAGGTAGTCAGTGGCCGCGCACCAAAGGCAAATTGTTTTTGCCCGAGTCACATCGGGATCGAGTAGCCCCATCATCCGATGGCCACGTGGAAACGCGTCCAAGAACCAGCGTTGCATTCGGATCGCGTGTCACCGCGGCATCTGATTTCGCCCCAATCAACTACCATCGATCCTGAGGAGGAGTTCGTCGACACTAGTTGCTACCTCGTACCGGGCTGGAGTTTCCCCCCGCTGGAGCGCCTTGAAGTGCGCCTTCCCGCACTTGATTTTGGCGGTCTCGGCAGCGCGAAGATTGTCGACGAGGGCGCTGGCCTTCGTCTCCACCACAAAGTACAGCCGCTCGCCATCGTCGGACTCGATCAAGATCGCCCAGTCCGGGTTGTAACTCCCGAGTGGAGTGGGAACCGAAAACCATCCAGGAAGCTTGGCATACACCTTGATGGCCGTGTTCTTTTCGAGCTCGTCTGCGAAACGGGCCTCGGTATCGGACTCGTAGATGACTTTTTCGTAAACTGACTTTTCCGCATCGCGCATGTTCTTCAGATAGCCGCTGAGCTCTTCCGTCTCAAACAGCTCTTGCGTGTAGTACGCGTCGCCGCCAAGAAGCTGGTACTTGATGCCGTCCACCAACGCCTGCCGCTTGCAGCGATCGACTGACTGCGCAGCAAGTTAAATGAACTGCTGCGGATTCCGCCTGAAATCGCCGAGACGTTGGCTCTCGGTGAGAATACGGTAGATGCTACGCCGCGTGAGTTGCGTCCGGTCCTGAAGCTCTGTGAGAAGATCTGGCAGATCGACGTCGACCTCGTCCAAGGCGATTGGCTGCGCCCCGGCGGTCTCAGTAGCCTCGACTCCTGCCTGGCCGACGGAAATGTTGGCCTTGCGCCATCGCAGCCGGGTCTTGGGAATTACAGGCGCGTTTTGCAACGCAGTGGTGCATTTTTGCAGCAGGTCCTCGTTGTCGAACGCCACGCGATAGCTCGTCTTATGCTTGATGCGATCCCATAGTGCCCTGAACTCCGGGCTGTCTAGAACGGCCTGGCGCGGACGCACCGGTTTGCGATCGTCCGCATCCTTAATGTCAAGGCGCCCGGCCAGCTTGCGAAGAATAGAGACGATGCCGTCCTGCGAAGCGGCGAACCTGGCGGGTACATCAAAGCTGCCATCCTTGAGTGCCTTGCGGAGGGAATCCTGTATCCGCCCCTGGGTGTCGATAAAGCCTTTGGCCCTCAAGTGCTCATACATCGCCAACGATGCTTCAAAGCCAAGGGCAACTGTCTCTCCGTCTTCACGGGCCACCGGGATCGCCGCGAACTGGTGCGCTTGGACCACGCCGAATCGGATGCCGGTGTCGTGTTCGATCTCACGCTGCAGGTTCTCGGCAAATTCCTCATAGCTCTCCATGGCGACCACCGTGAGCGTGTTCACCTGAAAGCCGCGGAGTCGCTCGCCATCCTGGTTGACGCACAAGCGCAGACCGCGTCCAATGGTCTGCCGCCGCTCGCGTTCGGTCCGGATATCTCGAAGGGCGCATATCTGAAAGACATTGGGGTTATCCCACCCCTCACGCAGGGCCGAATGGGAGAAGATGAACTTGAGTGGCGTGTCGAGGCTTAGGAGCTTTTCCTTGTCCTTCATGATCAGGTTGTACGCACGTTCAGCGTTTTCGCGGTTGATCTGATTGTTCTCAGCTGTATCTGTCCAGCCGCCCTTCCGATCAATCGAAAAATAGCCATTGTGAACCTCATCGGCGGCAGTGGAGAGATCGACCTCGCCAAACAGCGTGCGGTAGTCTGGATGGTTGGCAAGGCGTCGATATTCCTCCTCGAACACCACTGCATGGTCGCCCTTGACCGGATTTCCCGCCTCGTCGTAGCGCCGGTAGCGTTCCACGGCGTCGACGAAGAATAGGCTGAGCACCTTGATCCCCTGCGGACGCAGACGTTTTTCCTTGTCGAGGTGCTCGAGGATGGTCCGACGGATCAACTGGCGCTGGACAGCGTCCGCATCCACATCGCCCCAAGCCTCTCCCAGCCGGAGATACTTCTCGCCGCCGGGTACGCGTAGTTCGACGAATTCGTTGCCTCTCTCGACGCGGATCTCGCCGATGCGGCAATCGCGGTAGACGACGCGGCCGGTTGTCAGTTCGAGATCATCGCTGTCCTGGACGGTGACTTCACTGCGTCGAACCCCACCCGCCGGTGTTTCTATATCGAGCTCGACCTTGGCAGTTATGACACCGCGCCGGTTGCTCGTCGACACGACCCGGACATAGGGCCGGTTGTGCGCGTCTTGGATGGTGGCGGATGCCACCTCGATCTGCTTTACGAGTTTGCGTTCATAGGCATCGACGGCATCAAGCCGGTAGACCATGTGGTGCTTGTCCACATGCGTAGCAGAATAACGCAGAGTACAGAGCGGGTTCATCTCTTCCAGGGCCTTCCTGCCCTGTCCCTTCAGTCCGCCATCCACGCTTTGTGGCTCGTCGACGATTAGAATTGGGCGCGTGGCCACAATCAGATCGATCGGCTTCTCGCCGCCCGTCTTCTCGCTGTCCTTGTAGAGGTTGTTGACGTCCCGCTTGTTGATGGCGCCGACCGTCACCACCATGATCTGGATCTGCGGGCTGGTGGCGAAGTTGCGGACCTGCCCCAGCTTTGCGGAGTCGTAGAGAAAGTATTCGAAGGGCGTGCCGGAATAGAGCGCGCGGAAGTGGTCTTCGGTGATCTGGAGCGATTTGTAGACGCCCTCCTTGATCGCCACCGACGGTACGACGATGACGAACTTGGTGAAGCCGTAGCGCCTGTTCAGCTCAAAGATTGTGCGCAGGTAGACGTAGGTCTTGCCGGTTCCGGTCTCCATCTCCACGGTGAAATCGCCAGAGTCCAGCGACTCGGACGGTGGCAGACCGTTCCGGAGCTGGATGTCCTCGAGGTTTGCGAGAACCTCGTCGTCTAGCAATGTCAGCCGGTTGCCAATGCCAAGATCATTCTCGGCGAAGGCCAGTCGCGCCTGGGGTTCCGCGCGGTCCCGCGTGACTGTGAACTCCGTCCGGCAGATCTCCTGTCCACGGAACAGGTCGCAGACGGCATCCACGGCCCTAAGCTGGAATTCGAGATCGGGTTCGAAGCGCAGCTTCATGACTGCCAAGCACCAATTTCGATGCGGCCATCGTCGTTCGCGGTCATGCAAGCATCAGGCGCCCGCCCTTCGGCTGAGGGACGGGTCGTCCCAATTCCTGCGCCCGTTCGATCCAGAACTGCATGGCGTCGTTTACGTTCCTGAGAGCGGCTTCTTGGCTGTCGCCGTGTGCCATGCACCCGGGCAATTCAGGCGTCTCGGCGATGAACACTTGGTCTTCGTTGCTCCAGTAGAGAATGATCTCATACTTGTGCATCAGTCATCTCTCCCCAGTCTGTACTTCAGGATTAACTGTCGGACCTGCTTGACCTGATAGGGTTTGGCGTGGCCGCCGCGGTTTTGCAGGTTGACAATTTCCACAATTCCAACCTTGTCGAAAAGGTGGTGGCTTCCGCGTATGCGCTCCTCGAATCCCAGATGCTGCATCAGGGATCGAAGGTCGGCAAAGCGGATGTTCGCGTCCGACCGTCCGTGGAGAATGGTCTGCAACAGCCGCTCATGCCGGTTCATCGGCCGCCTTTCTCATCCTGCCTGCGTCACAGGCTTCGGACGTTCCCCAGACCGCGCTGCTCAAGGATCGCGGCGAGGTTCGTCTTGGCGACGTCGTCGGCGAAGGCGCTGTCGCGGAAGACGACCGTTGTCTCCCCGGCGGGCGCCAGTTCGTCGCTCCAATCGGCGATGCCGAGCGCCAAAGGCCCCGCATCCGCGCGGGCAATCGCTTCGTCGAGACAGACAATTAATGTCCCGGCTCCAACGGCGTGCACCGATTTGCCCGCCAAATTCCTGGTTTCTATCGGCACACAGAGATCAAGGCCGAGCTTCAGTAACACCTCATAGAGGATGTCCTGCTCGCTCCGATCAGGCCTAATGTGGTCAACACTGCCAAGCAACTCCACGTTGAGATCGTCTGGTGATGGGTCCCACGAACGGATGTTGGATGTGTCAAGCTTGAAGACGCGGAAGCCGACATCGCCAGTGTCGCCTGGGTTCTTGGCCTTGACCTTACTCGCAGCACGGCGTAGCCGCTCCTTTGTTAGCTCGGCAATGTTGAGCGGGTTCGCAGACCTAATGCAGAAGTCGGCCGCGGCTCTCTGATCTCTGTTGTTCGGGGCAAGCGGTTCTGGAAGCTGAACAAGAATGTATCGCCGTTTGCCGCTGCTAGAGACATTTTGCAACATCACGGCGTGGCCAGTTGTTCCAGAGCCTGCGAAAAAGTCGATTATGATTGCGTGGGGATCGTTCCCTGTCGCCATTTGCACGAATTTTTCGATAATGCTCTCATCCTTTGGATAGTCAAATACTGGCGCACCCATCAATTGATTTAGCCGTTCCGAGGCAGAGCGTGCCGGCTGATAGAAGACACTTGGGGGCGTAATCTTGTCCGTTTCGTGCAAGTAACGCCGGACCATGATACTTGTCTCCGACACAAATGTAATTCTTCCTTCTTCTACCATACGATTAAATGACTCCTGATCAAAACTCCAACCTCGATTTTGTCTAAGTGGAATGGTTCGTCCGTTCTTGGGATTTCTTAGTTCGAACTTTCGACCGCCCTTCGCAGTAGGATCATCTTCTTTGTATGCTCCTCTGGCATCAATATGTTTGAATCGTCGAATTCCGAACACTGGTTTAGACTTGTTCGCGCGGAACCAGCCCGCTAAATCTTCGGATGCGGCATCGTAATTGGTTCCATGAACACTTTTTAGACGATTCACCTCACGGAGAACAGATGCAGCACCTTCTTTCTCCAAACCCCAATCTCGCTCGACACGCTCACGATTTTTTGCATATACGACGACATATTCATGACACACACCTATCTGACGTGCGTCATTCTTGTTAGCACCCTCCCAAATTAATTCGGCAATGAAATTCTCAGCTCCAAATATTTCATCCAAGACCAGGCGAACATGAGCAACTTCGATATCATCGATGCTAATAAAGATTGTTCCATCCTTACGTAACAAAGCCCGAGCCAAGTGTAATCTTGGCATCATCATGTTCAACCATTTAGTATGAAAGCGGCCGGAGGATTCGGTTGTGCTCGTAAGCCTTCGACCATCAGAGTCGATCTGCCCGGTAACCATTTGATAGTGTTTAATCCCATTTGAATAATCGTCCATATAGATCACGTCGGAGTTTCGATTGTACGGCGGGTCGATATAAATTAGTTTTACCTTGCCCGCATAGCTCTTCTGGAGAAGTTTCAGCACCTCCAGATTATCGCCCTCGATCATGAGGTTTTGAGTCGTGTCCCAGTCGATGCTTTCCTCTGGGCAGGGGCGAAGCGTGCCAGTCGATGGCGTCAAAGCGAGCTGTCGCGCTTGGCGTTTGCCATGCCAATTGAGGCCGTACTTCTCTTCGCGATCCTCCACAGCTCCGCCGAGGAGGTGCTTGAGAACCTCAAAGTCTACCTTCCCCTCGCTGAAGGCTTCGGGAAACAGCGCTTTCAGGCGCTCCAGATTCTCGGCGACGACATCCGCCGACGTCGCACCCGGGTCGCCAGCCAAAATATTATCCATAGAGCGCCTCTCGTCTCACAATTTCGCTCGCGCGGCCTCTCGGTCGGTGCGAAGACGCGCAAGCTCCAGGTTCATCTCGACGCGGCGGGAAACCTGCCTCTCCTTAGCCGCAGCCGTGCAAATCTCGGCGATCTTGTCGTCCAACAGGCGACACTCCTGCAACGCTGCCGCCCGGTCGACCGCGGCGGGCTTCGAGGGCGGTAACGAGAAGGTGCCGGTGATTCCGGCGGCGCGCAACGCCTGCACCGCATCGATCCAGCCTCGATAGAGGGCGTGAAGCGAGCTTCGGGGCTGGCCGGAAAGAGCCAGCGCATCGCGGAATGCGATGATGGGTTGGTCCGTGCATTTGCCCGTGAGCCGCACAGTGACAATCTCGCCGTCGATCACGGTCTTGCCAGCTTCGCTCCGAGACCAACGCTTGTGCGCCAGCGAAAGATCGGTCTCGTCGTTTCGCCGAACGATCAGCAGCACCGGATACGGAATCGCGCGATGAACCAACTCCACCAGGCGTTCTGCGCGGGCGTTCGCGCGAAGCGCGAGCGTCAGGATAGCGATCTCAAGATATTCGCGACCGGCGTCGCGATATTCGGCGACACCGATTGTCGTCGGCTTTAAAGCGGCGAGCCATCTCAGATCTTCGATGCCTTCCCGAATGCGCCGCTTGTCGGCAGCCGTCGGCGCTCCGTTCTCGATCAACAGAGTCTTGGGCACACGACGGTCGAAAAGCGCGTCCGCCGGGATTGCGAGAGCCGCGAGGGGGTCGAACGGCGTCACGCCTTCTCCTCCGCCAATATCACGAGAAACGCCACCACCTCGAAGTCGTCGATGCCTGCGAACTCACCCGCCTTCGCGTGCGTACCGCCCGGAGAGAACAGGCTGGCGACCGCGCGCTTCTCGCTCGCCCCGATGACGGAGCCGACGGCGGCGGCCAGCAGGCGCTGCGCTGCGCGCATGTCCTCGCCCTGCCGGGTCGCTCTGTCGAAACGGGCGCATGCGGCGGCATCCGGCATGTCTCTGCCGAGGCAAAGCCGCTTCAAACGGTCGAGGATTCCCTTGGCCTGGGTGAATGGCAGGAGCACCGACCCATCTTCGCCGACATGGACCAGGTAGTGCGGTGCCAAAGGATAGCCGGGTTCGAACCGCCGTGACGTCGCGTCGCCTTCGGCACGCAGGCAGAAGATAACGCCCGGGGGAATACCATCGTCCGCTGTGATCGTCACTGCGTACATGCCCGGCGGCATGGCATCCAACTCATCGTCGGCGCCCTTGCGGTAGTCCGCGAGATCGATACGGAAATCGGTCAGCGTGAGGTCGGCGATCGAAACTCCGGATGACAGGTCTTCGAGATCGATCACCGCGTCCTGCAACTTGAGGAGCTGCCTGCGGCGGTACTCCAGATCGTTCATCGGATCGCCCGACCGCTGCTCGATCAGGTTTTCCTCTCCCGTGGCAGAGATATCGAGCAGCACCATGCGGCCGCTTACGCGCTGTTCCAGGCGTAGATACTCCTCAAGCTCCATGTTGGGCCAGAAGTTGACGAGTTGGATGCGGTCATTGGGCGATCCAATTCGGTCGATACGCCCGAAGCGCTGGATGATGCGCACCGGGTTCCAGTGGATATCGTAGTTGATGAGCCAATCGCAGTCTTGGAGGTTCTGGCCCTCCGAGATGCAATCGGTCGCAATCAGCAGGTCGAGTTCGCCTTCGTCCGCGAGGTCATCGGGCCGCTCCTTCGTCCGCGGCGCGAAAGCAGTCAGAATCGAGGCGAGGTCCTTTCGAAGGGCCCCCAAGGTCGTTCGGTTTCCACCTGTGCCGGTGACCAATGCCGATTCCAGCCCGAGCCGGTCCTTCGCCCACGGTGCCAACTCGTCGTAGAGATAGCGTGCGGTATCGGCGAAGGCGGTGAACACGATTGCCTTGCGATTCGCAGGATTGATCGGATTACGATGCTTACGCTCGATGACGTGGCGTAACTCGGCGAGCTTGGCGTCGCGTTCGGCGGTGACCTGGCGGGCCGCCGCGTGAAGCGTAGCCAAGCGGTTGCGGTCCTCGATCAGGTCCTGCCGCCACCGGACCGGGTCCACATCCTGGAGTAGGACCTTGACCTTGCGGCCGACCAGTAGGCTCTCGAAGGCCGGATCCTCGATATCGACATCCGAAATATCGAGCTCTTCCAGTGCGTCGGTCCGTTCTTCGATGCGCGCGAGCATCGCTTCCAAGTCGCCGAGCTGGCGCCGCACGGTGAGGGCGAACGCGGCCACCGAGCTCTCCATCCGCTTCAGCGCATTGACGCGGAGGAGCTGAACAAGGCTCTCCTCTCGGTCCAACTGCCGGAAGTAGCCTTCGCCGCTTTGCAGTCTGGTGCTGTATTTCTCGTCATACGCCTCCCGCTTGTGCGGCAGGACGTAGCGGAGCGGGGCATAGGCTGCGAGATTCAGGCGGCGAATCTCTGCATTGATCTCCTGTACCGAAGGGAACTGCTCTGCAAGATCAACGTTGGGTTTGACGTTGATCGGTTTTAGCCGCTCCGGGAAGCGGCCAGTTTCCTGAGTTCCGTAGTACTTCTCGAGATGCCGCCGTGATCGCGCAATGGTGAGCCGATCCAGAAGCGTGAAATAGTCGAAGCCCAGCATCTCAATGAGCCGGGGTGGCGTGCGCTCGGCCTCGTTCAAATCAAGCCATCGATTGAATTGCTTCTGTGCGAGCCGGGTAGTAGCGTCAATGCTGGCAACGCCGTGATCAGTTAAGGCAGCGTCGTCCCCCTCGGTGGCAAAGGCAATTTGATTGCGCAAATCCGCCATGCGATTGTTCACTGGCGTGGCCGACAGCATCAGGACGTGTGTCTTCACGCCATCGCGAACGATCCGACGCATGAGCCGGTCATATCGGGTTTCGCCGCCCTGGCGGGGCGTGCGTTTATTGCGAAAGTTGTGCGATTCGTCGATGACAACGAGGTCATAATTCCCCCAGTTCACATGGGTCAGGTCGATATCGCCCGATAGGCCGCTGTCACGCGACAGATCCGTGTGGTTGAGAATGTCGTAGTTGAAGCGGTCGCCAGCAAGGACATTGCGGCGGTCGTTAACGCGATAGAGAATCCAATTGTCACGCAATCGCTTGGGACAGAGAACCAAGACTCGGTCATTGCGCAACTCGTGATACTTGATGATAGCCAGAGCTTCGAAAGTTTTTCCGAGCCCGACGCTGTCTGCGATAATGCAACCGCCGAAGCGGTCGAGCTTGTCGATGGCACCGATGACCCCATCGCGCTGGAACTTGAAGAGCCTCTTCCACACCTCCGTGTCGCGAATGCCGGTGGCCGATCTGACGACCTGTTCTTCATCGAGTTCGTCTCCCTGCGTGCGAAACAGATGATGCAGGATCAGGGCATAGATGCTGAGCGGATCTCGGTGCGCGGCGAAGGAACGCAGCAATTTGATGATGTGCCTTTTCACAGCAGGATCCGCGTCCAACGTTGACCATTGTGCTTCGAACCATTCGCCAAGACGACCACACTCTTCAGGTGTTTCGGAAGCCTGGATTAGATTGAGCGGGTTTCCCGGTGCTAGTCCGAGGCCGTCGGTGCTGAACGAAAAGGAGCCGAAAAGAGCTTGCTCCGTCCCGCGGTTACCACTCCGTAGCACGATGGCTCCTTGAGGGACAGGACCGTTGGCTCGCCGTATCTCGACGCTCTCTTCAATCCATGCAGCGCAGCATGCGGCCAACCAGCGCACTCGCAGCCGATTACGAGCGCTTCGATCAGCACCTGACCCCAGTAGATCGAGTACAGCGTCGTTCGGGGGCAGTATGAGCCGCGCCCCGGCCATGCGCTTCAGTTTCTTCCGAAGCTCCCCGAAGGCATGCAGTGACAGCGTCTGGGACGCAAGATCAATGCGATGGCCGGTTCGGAGGACACGTTGAACGATGTCGACGACACGATCCGTTCCTGTGTTGGAGAGGATTCTCATCTCAGCCCTTCACTACAAGCGTGCCCTTTGGCGCGGGGAATGCTCGATTTCATTGATCGACAATGTTTGATGGCGGAGGAGATGTTACCTGCGACATAGGTGACGACTCGTCCAGCCGCTGACTGCTCTATTGATCCACCATCTAAAGGCAGAGGACGCGCCAACGGATCGTCGGGAGCCGTTCGAAGCTATGGAAGGGGGCAATCATCCATCTTCGTGCAGCGGAGGAACGACCAAGGCATTGACTTCCAGAGTGCCAATGACATTGCGGAAGGGCCACTGTAGACAAGGGTTCGGAAAGATCGGTTCCATGGGTGCCGAAGGCTTGATCGGAGTGACAGACGAGAAACGTCGCGGTGAATCTGGCGCGGGAAAAGGTGCCGTCATACGGTGAGTAACCGAACGCCGTAGGTTTTGGCTTCCGAAGGTCCCCACTGGCAAAAGTAGACCGCCACGAACGGGTGGGCGATGAGTACGATGAACCTAGAGCGTAGGTCCATCGCCCGAGCAATGGCAAGTAGCTATCCAAGACTTTGCGTGCGCATTTCAATGCAACCAGACATGACTTTACCAATGTCCCAAACGTGCTTCTAGTCGTGGCGACGTCTATCCAACCACAACGAAGCTGACTTCCATTACCCGTTACTCTCTTGTTACACCGTTAGCGCTCGCCAAGTAACCGCGAAGTAAGGCCGCAGGATCACTTGCAATTTCGCGCCAAGTTCCCATATTTCCTAGTCACGCGTTACCATGCTACGCACACTACTTTATGGGGAGCTTCAGTGTGAACGATGCGACTGTCAAATTTCGGCTAACAATCGATGATGTGTCGATCGAGTACGAAGGAAGCGAATCGTTTCTGAAAAATGATCTATCTGATATCACTAACGTTCTGTCTCGCCTACTGGACGAACGCGGCGCAACCAATTTGAATGATCAGCCTTCAGGCCAGGCTGAGGCCCATGCGGCATCAGAACGAAGCTCCCGGATTGATTTTTCTACCACTACGATTGCCTCGCGCATGAATGCCAGCTCTGGACCAGAACTAGCTATCGCAGCTTCCGCTAGACTGACGCTTGTTGATCAGAAAGAGATATTCTCTCGCGCAGATATCCTTGCGGCGATGAAAGATGCCACCGGTCACTACAAGACAACCATGGGCTCTAATCTATCGGCTACCCTCAAGAGTCTTGTAAAGAGCAAGCGCCTCAATGAGACCGCAGCAGGTACTTACGCGTTAACGGCTAATGAAAAGGATGTAATGGAGAAACTGCTTGCTCAGCAGCACTGACCTCAAGAAGTGGCTGCACCACGACATTGAACCCCGTGACAAGCTGCTCCTTGTCCTCTCGTCCTTTGAGGCCCCCTGCCAAATCCGGGAGATCAAGGAGCGTGCGTTGGAGGCAGGATTTTGGATACCAGCGACTTGGAATCCGTCCACTTCTCTAGGAAGAAGTAAGGGGCTGGCGGTAAGGACGCCAAAAGGGTGGGAAATAACTGATAGAGGCAAACAACACCTGAGAAACCTCGGCGTCGCCAGGCTCAGCTCTGCAGCAGTACAGCTAGCTAGCGATCTCCGTCGAGAGCTTGCGCACATCAGAGATGCCACGACACGTTCATTCGTGGAGGAAGCGATAGCCTGCCACGAAGCGGAACTCTATCGATCAGCAATCGTGATGTCATGGATCGGCGCCGTTGCAGTACTACAGGAACATGTTCACGCTAACTACCTAAATGAGTTCAACGCGGAAGCTAAGCGTGTGGACGCCCGATGGAAAAGTGCGACGACCACTGACGACCTGGGCAAAATGCGGGAGGCTGATTTCTTGGACCGAATTGCAGCCCTCTCAATTATTGGCGGAGATGTAAAGAAGGAGTTGAAAGGGTGCCTAGATCGTCGCAATAGCTGCAGTCATCCGAACTCGCTGAAGATCCGAGCCAACACTGCGGCACATCATATTGAAGTTCTACTCCTGAACGTGTTCAGGGTGTTCTAGTAGTCCCAGTATCAGAACTATCCGGTTGGTCACGGTAGCATGGTGATCTCGTGGCACGCTCTCAAACGATGTCATTTCCCTGGCGTTCTCATACCGATGCGGTGCTGACACAGAACACGTACCGTACTGCTAACTACCGGCAATGCGGTTCAAGGTTTGGGAGCTTTCCAATACGACCGCGGTCTGGCACGCGCGTAGCAGGCTCCCCATTGGCTAGTACTTTCGATGGCCCCTCACCTGCGCCGCCTCCGTGCCGCTGTAGCGCGGCGGTCCACCGAGCGTGCCGCCCCCGTCCACCACGAGGGTCTGGCCCGTGATGTAGCGCGCCCACTCCGACGCGAGAAAGACCACCGCGCGGCCGATGTCCCAGCCGGTACCCTCAATGCCGAGGAGCGAGTACTTCCGGCGCAGTTCGCGCGCCTCGTCCGACATCCCGTCTGCGTACACCATCGGCGTGTAGACCACGCCCGGAGCGATGCAGTTGACGCGAATCCCGTCGCCAGCGTGGTCGATCGCCATCGCGCGGGTCAGGCCAATGACTGCGGCCTTCGACGTGGAGTATGCGGACATGCCGCGCGGTCTCAACGCAGCGATCGAGGAGATGTTCACGATCGCGCCGCCATCGCCGCTCTCGATCATCGCCGGGATGGCGTGCTTCGCATTGAGGAACATCGCCTCGACGTTGACCCGCATGACCCGTTCCCACTGGCTCTGCGTCTCCTCGGTGACCACGCTAAGGCTCGCGATCCCGATGTTGTTGTCGAGAACATCAAGTCGTCCGAACCGGGCGACTGCAGCCTTGACCATGGCCGCGCACTGATCCTCGTTGGTGAGGTCGGCTTCGTGCGCAACTGCGACGCCACCCTCCGACTCGATCATGCCGACCGTGCCCTCAGCGAGTTCAAGCGACCGATCCACGACGAATACCTTGGCGCCCGCGCGCGCAAGGAGAATGGCTGCCGCGCGACCATTTCCGATGCCGTCACCCGCTGCGCCGCCGCCCGCAACGACGGCAACCTTTCCTGCCAATCCGAGATCTGCCTGAAGACTGTCGTTCACCGTGAATCTCCCTTGCCGTAGAGATGCTGGATGTTAGTTGGACGTCTCCCGGTGTGGGATTCGTTACGGAAGCTGGGGGCCGCGAACTGCCCTTCGACCTTGCCGACGATCGGCACCACCTTAATGTGATCAGTGCGAGCGATGACCGCCCAACGCGGTTCGGCAACGCACGCTAGCCGTCGGCAATTGAACCAAACCCAAGTCGACCGGACCATTGCCAGCCGATTGGCGGACCGAACCGAACGAACGACTCGACCGGAAACAGTAGTCGCAATCTGCCTTGCGTCGGAGGCTACCTATGGCGCGGCTCTGCCAAGGTCCTTGCGCCCCTATCCCACCCGGCCGGTCATCCGTCTACTGGCGGGGTTGCTGCGTCGAAACCGGCAGTCGCGCCAGGAGCTTAGTCAAGAGGGTAAAAAAGCCATCGGAATCCACGCGTTCGAGAACCCGCGCGTTGGGGGCTCCGCTTCGCCCGTACACGTCGCAGACCGTGCGCCCCTGGCAGTGCTCGCCAGAAAGTTCGATCGCGACCCGCATGTCCCGCCCCTCGAACAACTCAGGCTTCAGGAGATACGCGATCACGCACGGATCATGGAGCGGCGGGCCATGGCGGTACGCCGCCGTGGTTTGCGCGCCGTAGTACTCGAGCATGCCGCAGACGGCCGTCGCGGGCGCCGTCCCCAGTGACCGGATCGCCTCGATGCGCGCAGGCGTCGCGATCGCCTGCCGGGTGACGTCCAGCCCCACCATCTTAAGCGGCACACCGGCCTCGAAAACCACGTGGGCCGCATGCGGATCGGCATAGATGTTGAACTCGGCCGCCGCGGTGACGTTCCCAAGCCCGATCGCACCGCCCATGGCCACGATCTCGGCCACGTTGTCGAGGACCGAGGGCTGCTTGATGATCGCAAGCGCGACGTTGGTGAGGGGCCCGAGCGTGGCGAGGATCACCGGCTTGGGAGCCTCGGCAAGCGTCTGCACCAGGAAGTCCACAGCGTGAGCTTCTTCAACCGAGCGGGTCGGCTCGGGAAGATCAGCGCCGTCGATCCCGCTCGGGCCATGCACGGCCTCGGCGGTCACGGGAGCGCGCACCATGGGCCGCGGGCAGCCGGCATACACGGGCAGCTCGGGCCGACCGGCCAGGTCCCTCACCCGGCGCGCGTTGGCCTCGGTTTTCGCCAGTGGCACGTTGCCGGCGACCGCCGTAACGCCCAGCAGGTCGAACTCCTCGACCGACGCGATCGCCATCAGCAGGGCGATGGCGTCGTCCTGGCCGGGATCACAGTCGATGATCAGTGGCCGCGCACTCATCCCTTGCCCTACCCGCATTTCCCTTCAATCATAGGTCGCGCCATGGCCGTCACGCGTCTCGACCCGGTCGACGGTTGCCACCTCGCATGACCGCCAGCCGCCGACGCTCAACTGGCGTGGAGTGGCAGTCCTACCCTGCCCCACCTACGACCGAAAGATGTGTCGTGCCGACGTGTTGCGCGAACCCAAGGCGCGCCGATCACGGACGAGGCCGTCACACCGGCCGGGCACCGGCTTACTCCATCGAGCTGGGCCTATACCACCTCGGCATCAGGCCGACATCAACACTCGCACGTGCTCCGTGACGCTCGACGCGAGTGCCCCGAGGTCGTAGCCGCCTTCAAGCGTCGCGGCCAGACGACCGTCGCATACTTCATCGGCAACCTCGCAGAGCCGCTCCGTCACCCACGCGAAGTCGTCATCCTCCAGCCGCAGCGTTGCCAACGGGTCGCGCACATGGCCGTCAAAGCCCGCAGACACCAGGATGATGTCGGGTTCAAACGCCCGCAGTTGCGGTAGCACGGCCCCTTCCATCCCGGCGCGAAACTCGGTCGAACCCGACCCCGGTTCGAGCGGAACATTGACGATGTTGCCGACACCCCGCTCGTCAGCGCGCCCCGTCCCGGGATACAGGGGAAACTCATGGGTCGAGGCGAAGAACAGCGACGGGTCGGACTCGAATCTCGCCTGGGTCCCGTTGCCGTGGTGGACGTCGAAGTCGACCACAGCCACCCGCTCCGCCCCGAGCACCTGGCGCGCATGCAGCGCGCCCACCGCGACATTGTTGAACAGACAGAACCCCATGCTGCGCTCGGGCTCGGCGTGGTGCCCCGGCGGCCGGACTGCGCAAAAGGCGTTGGCCGCCTCGCCCCCCATCACCGCCGTCACCGCGGCTACCATCGCACCTGCCGCCCGGAGCGCCGCCTCGCCCGAATCGGGGGACATCACGGTATCGGCGTCTACCCGGATGAGTCCCGTCTCGGGCACCGCATCCAGCAATGCCTCGACGTAGCGAGCGCTATGGGCACGCGCGACCTGTTCGTGCTCGGCCTCGGGGGCCTCGCGCCGAACGAGATCCCCAAACGCGTCCACGGACAATGCCTCCATCACTGCGTGATACCGCGCCGGGCGCTCGGGATGACCGGGACCGGTGTCATGCCGGGCCGAGCTTTCGTGGTGAAAAAGCAAGGTGGTCATCGCGGTCTCCTTCTCGCCATCTTCCGCGTTCCCGCCGGGCGCATTGCCGGCAGGTCCGCACAGTCTCTCATACCGCCTCTTGGAGTGCCCTCTGGCGGACACGTGCCTGGCTTCTTCGAAGCCCGAGGCCCGCACGGCGCCCGAGGAGAGCTAACAGGTCCCATCTCGGACACGCTCGCGCTAGGGATTAAGCCCCAGGCGGTTTCTCCTGCGCCCCCGCGTCATGCCCCAACGTTCCATCGGGATATCTGGCGTCCGTGGTGACGTTTCTTTGTGATGTGACTTCCGGCCAGGACGACCATGCGTCTTGCCACCGAGCGGTGGTCGCTGGCAAGGTCGGCCCTTCGCAGACTGGAGACCGCTCGTGGCAAGCTATCGCATCTTCGGTTCGGAACTCTCACCGTACTCTGTGAAGGTCCGAGCCTATTTTCGTTACAAGGGGATCGCCCACGAGTGGCTGACGCGAACGCCCGAAACCCAAGCTGAATTCGATGCCCACGCCCGGCTGCCGCTCGTGCCACTGGTCATCACCCCCGAGGGCGAAGGCCTCCAGGACTCGACCCCCGTCATCGAGCGGCTCGAGGCGGCGTCCAACGAGCCTGCCATCCAGCCCGACAACCCCGTGCTTGCCTTCCTCTCTGCCCTCCTCGAGGAGTACGGGGACGAATGGGGCAACAAGCCCATGTTCCACTATCGCTGGCGCGACGAGGCGGACCAGCTGTCGGCGGCCGACCGGATCGCCCGGTCCATGCTCCCTGGCGCCAGCGACGATGCCGTGGCCGAGCGGGCCCGGGCCGTGCGCGAACGCATGGTCCCCCGCGTCTGGTTTGTGGGCTCGACACCGCAGACGGCACCGATCATCGAGAAATCGCTTGGCCGGATGCTGGCGCTGCTGGAAGCGCACCTGGAGGGCCAGAGATACCTGTTCGGCGCGCGGCCCGCCTTCGCCGATTTCGGCGTCGCTGCCCAGGTCTGGCAGATGTCGACCGATCCGACAGGCAGCGGACTGATCCCACCCCAGACGCTCGCATGGTGCCGCGAGATGCAGGACCCGAAGGCGCATGGACCGTTCGAGACATGGCCCGCGCTGGCGCCGACCCTGATGCCGCTGCTCACGGAAGAGGTCGGTGGCCGCTTTCTCCCCTGGTCCGACGCCAATGCCCGGGCCATTGCTGAGGAAGCCGAGGAATTCGAGGTTGACCTCGCCGGCGACCGCTGGGCCCAGAAACCGCAGCGCTATCACGCTCGCTCGCTCCGCGTCCTTCGCGAACGGTACGCCCGCCTCGAAGGCAACGCCGATCTCGATCAGGTGCTGGAGGCGGCCGGCTGTCTCACCTGGCTGCGTTGACGCGCCAACCCCAGCACAGGGAACAGTGCCCGTGCGAGTCCAACCCCGGCTGGCTTGGCGCCAAGACGCAAAACGTTGCAGATTGTTCCATCGCCTGTTCAGTTACTCTGATACCTCGCATGTTTCTTAACGAGGTGTCTCCATTCCCCTTCACGCTCGCTGTAATCGACAAGAAGAAAGCTCTCTGGATCTTTGACCTCATAATTGATCGGGGTCAAGATAACGCTTCCGTGGCTGTTCTCTTCCTTTGTTTCGGTGCGGATTTCAGATAATAGAACCTGTTGATTCCTATGGTCCCTTATTCTGAAATTTAATGAGGTCGAAGATGGGTGTCGAATGCTCAAGTTGATCCAACATTGCAGAGCTACAATTCCAGAGATCCGGGCGACGTTAATTGTCCCGCTGTACACGCCGATAAGCATCTCTTTTTCCATTACTTTCCGCCCTCACCCCTTCGCAAAATACAGCAGCGAGAACAGATACATTGCACCGATCTTCGGTGTTCATCGGGATGCCTGTGCGAATATTGTGGACTCGCTCCCTGCTCCATCTGAATGTTCAAATGGGGACCGATAAGTACTTTGTACCTCAATTAAGTTTGACTACTCCGCTGAAAGGAAATCAAACTACGTCATGTTTCTTGGCACGTCCCCACGAACTTTAGTGGACCGCGGGTCCAAGGCCTCTCCTGAAATCCCGACCAGGAGATCACTTACTGTCGCTAACGTCCAATTTCCTGGCGCGCCCAACAATCTGTTCAGTCTCGCGGCATCACAAGATATTCTCCGGGCGAGATCAGCTTTCGTAAGGCCACATCGATCCTGTTGGTCCAGAAACTTCTTGAGAACAAAGTCGTACATATCGTTACGAAAACGTTCACGAAGGTACTCCAGCTTCCTTGCCGGGATGCGCGCGCTGGGATCCTCGATCTCAGACCAAAAGTCCGTTTTCGGAGATGTAATCACCGATGTTCTCCCCAGTTAACGGCGTGTGAATTGGAAAATGGGCATTCCATTGCTCTCGACATTGCGACTTGGCGGCGTCCCAGTTCGGGCCTTCCACTTCGCCGAGAGGCAAACGTCCCTCAAAAACGACCGAACGGGGCCGCCAGACCAATGCGACAAACACATCGGTTTCGGCGAAGTGGCCGATGACACGTAGGCCAGGTCTCGGGTCGCGACTTCTTATATCCCAGAAAGCATCTTCCCTAGGAGCAAGAAGGCCCATGTACGCTGACTTTTGAGCGTACGGAGTCAATGAAAGCGCGACGACTTGCCCTCTAACAAACGATTCCAGGTCGGCCCGAAGGCGTTAGGCACGCCTTTTCATGGCTTCGGATGGCCATGGTCCGTCCATTAACTGCCGGACTTCATCCGATACCACCATGACCCGCCTTACTTCCAAACTGGAAGCCAATGGATCAACGGTGTGAAGCCGACCGGCATCCACCGGACTGCGTAGTTGACCAGTCATTGACATACAAGTCAATGTCGTTCAGTTTCCAGCGATCATTCCGCAGAGGTCCAGGGGAATCCTGCTTCCCCGTTCGTGGCCAGGTTGTTCTGCGCTACACACAAAAGTTCATATGTCGACACTGGTGTCCCAACGTTTTCGAAGCAGGATTTGTTACGACATTGATCCGAAGAATCGACTGTGCTCAGTGCGGCAACCTCCTGAGGGCCTCGCCGATCGCCTGACGCTGGGCGGCGGAAGCCGCCGCCATGGGTCGCCGCGGCAACCCGCCGGCGACGCCCTGGTGGTCCAGCGCCGCCTTGACCGCGGCCGGCAGGTTGTCGCCGACCATCGCGTTCCAGAGCGCCAGCAGCCGCCCGTGCAGGTCGAGTGCACCGGCATGGTCGCCGGCGGCGACCGCATCCCACAGGTCAACCGTGGCCTTGGGCGCTGCCGTCAGGATGGCCGCGATGGCACCGGGTGCGCCCAGCGAGAATGAGGGGTACATGAGCGCATCGACCGCGCTCATGATTCGGGCACCCGCAGGCGCGGTCGCCAGCAGATCGGCGAGCAGCTTGAGGTCGCCCGCGCTCTGCTTGACGCCGACCACGCTGGGCACGTCGGTCATGATCTCGACCAGCAGCTCCGGCGACAGGTAGGTCCACGGCACGACGTTGTAGATGACCACCGGTGCGGCTACTGCTTCGGTCAGCTCGCGGAAATGCGCCTTCATGTGGTCGTCGTCGGGCCGGAACAGGTAATGCACCGGCGTCACCTGCAGCGCGGCCGCTCCCGCTGCCGCGGCGGCGGAGCCGCGCTCGATCGCCTGCTGGGTCGAGTCGACGATGATCCCCGCGATCACCGGGACCTTTCCGTCCGCTTCCTCGACTGCCATTTCCGTGAGGCGGCAGACCTCGTCGGTGGAAAGTGCGTGCCCTTCGCCCGAGCTGCCCCCCACCGCCAAGCCGTGGACGCCGGCGTCCAGCAGGAAACGCGTCTCCGCGCGAAACGCCACCTCGTCAATCGCGCCCGCCTCAGTAAAGGGTGTTGTCATGGGCGGCGTGATGCCGCGGATCGCCGCCGCGTCAAAGTCCGTCATCGTCCGGCCTCCTCGCCCAATCGCCCGTGGTTCGGCCGGCATGCTACAGGAGGCAGACGACAGCGAGCCCGCCAGCGGTTAGGGCCTAGGCGCGTTCAGCTGTCCTGAACGCTGGAACTGGGACCGTAGAGCCGGGGACCCGAATGCGTCCGGACGGTCGCGCGCAGAGGGTTCCCGCAGCCAGTTGCGCGTCAGCGCGTCGAAGCGTCTTGCCTGTCTATGCGTAGAGCGCCGCGCAGCGAACCTCGATACTCCACCGGTCTGGGGCGTTCGGCGGAGTCGCCGGATCCTCGAATGCGCTGTGGAAGCTGAAGGTGCAGGGTTGGTCGACACCGTCAGGATCGCCCCTTGTGCCTTCGGACCGGGCCAACTCGCCGGCCGAATCCCACTGCTTGATGAGGAGCGCCTCGTCGCGGGTCATCGCGGACCAGTAGACCCAGCGGTGGCGGGCGTCGTGCTTGGCGAAGTAATTCTCGCCGATCCGGTCGCTGTAATGAATCTCGAAGACGACGAGCTCTTCCGGGCGCACGCTCATCCCGTCGCAAAGCGCGAGCGGCCGCGTCGCCACCGGCTCGCGGGCGATGTTGCGCCAGACATTGATGAGCGCGAACCGTCCGTCCGTAATCGCCTGCTCGACGGCCGCGGCATCGAGCAGCGTCTCGCCCTCGGCCAACACCGTGCGATAGGTGTCGTTCGATGTCGGCGGCCGGGTCAGGTCGCGTAATCGCTGGGGCGCACTGGTCAGGGTGTAGTCGCCGTGCACCAGATGCGCCGGGCCCTGTACCTGCTGGCCGCCGGCGATGCGTCGCTTGCCCGACTTGCCGGTCGCGGAGCGGATGTTGTGGTCGAAGGCAGCGACGGTGGCCGCCCCAGTCGCGGCGCGCACGATCTCGGCGCATTCGGGGTAGTACGCCCGGGTCACCGCGTCGTGATCGAGGAAGTCCAGGTCCGGGCTGGCCGTCGGCCGCTCCAGCAGCTCGAAGCCGTTGGCGGCCAATGTCGGTTGCTCGTCTTGCGTCACCGTGCGGGCGTCGAGGATCGCCATCTCGCATTCCTCCAGGTCGACGCCGAGGAGACCGCTGTCGCTGCCGTCCCGGTCACGGCGGCTGAGCACCTTGCCGTTCCGGTAGAGCGAGGATTCCGCCGACGGCTGCATGTAGCGGAAGGTACCGAGGCGAACCCCTTCGCGGGTTCCCTCCGTGGCCAGTCTGGTCATGCCGGTTGCCTGCTCCTGTGCAAGGTCGCTCCCCGTCCGGCGGCCGTTCGACAAGACTGACGGCTGCCAGGAACGGACGCTCTTCACCCGCATACATAGTCCGCCTGCGGCCAAATGACCATCGCTGCCGGCCGCGCCCGCGGCGACCGCGATCGACGCGGAGATTCCGCTAGCGGGTGAACCTGGAAGCACCCCTTACCGTACCACCGGCACTTGGACCTCGGACGACGCGATGCGCCGAACGCCGCCGCATCTTCCGGCCCATTTCTGCCCGGGATCGGAGCCCGGCCCCAGCGCTCAGATGGACTGGACGAGTTCCACCACCTCGCGCGTGCGTGTCACCTGACCGCTCCACAGCCGGTCGAATTCACCGATCATTCGCTTGAGCGCGTCCGAGGCCATCACCCTGTTCACGTCCGGCATGTCCCGGAACTCGTAGAAGGCGATATGCACGTTCTCTTCCAGTTCGCTCCAGCCGCGGCTGGCGCCGACGGCGCTGAAGGCCTCGACCGCCTGTGGCAGGTGCTCATTCTGGTACCAGGTGTCGAACGCGTCTTTCGCGGCCGGATCCACCTGGGCGCGAACGATAAGAAATGCAGCCATTTTCGGGTCCCTGTTGAACGGAGTTGCAGGCAGCATTCGGCCCGTCCGGAACGGATGCTAGCCGGATGTGTGCCGGCAGTACCTTACGGCGAGGTCAAGACTGGCTGTCATCGCCGATTTCGCGTTTCTCATAGACGGTCTCAACCTTCTGTCCGTTCCACACGTAGCAGAGGTGCCGCTCCTGGCGGGCGTTCGAGAGCAAGGGAGGTCGGAACACCGCGACACATTCGCCGCGTGTCCGGCGGACGCTGTCATACGCAATCCCGTTCGAGCCGGCCGCGCGCAGCGTTCTCGCCAGATGCTGGCCCGCGGCGTAGTTGTCGTTGTGGTAGACGAGCGGCTGGGCCGCCTTCTGGCCGCGCAGATCATGCAGATTCCCCTTGAGGTCGACCAGGCAGACCCGCATGTCCAGTTCCATGCGCGCCTGCGCCGTGGCGCTGAGGAAGCGCTCGCGGTGATGTTTGGTCTCAGCAATGGCCGTGTAGAGATCGTTCGCAGCGTAGAAGACACCGTAAGTACCGTCCGAGAAGCGGCTGCCGTTCGGGGTCAGGTGGGTGAAAGCTGCCATGATGACGGCGGTCCCGGGTCCGCTGATGCGATCCTCCGGCGACACGAGTTCAATATCGCCGGCCTCGTCACGAAGCCTGGGATTCGTGAGGGCCTCCAATGCGAAGATCGCCTCGAGATCGGCCGGATCGGTTACCCGCTCGAAGAGCTGAATCGGCGGAAACCGGCGGGGGATGATTCGCCAGCACGGCTTCCACTGGATGCGGGCAACCGGCTGCGTCATGCCCAGCCGCCCCGCTGCGCGTCGAGGTATTGCCGTACGACGAAGAGATCTGCCACCTGGCCCGAGAGCATGCGATCAAGGGCCGACCGACCACCGAACCCTGCCGCAGTGTTTGGACGCTTCACCCATTCATCGGCCGCCTGTTCGTTGGGAAGCAGCAGCTGAAGCGCCTTGTAGATACCCAGAACGTAGGAAATGCGCTCCAGCGTATCCTTCGGTAGAACCGTGTTCGGATTCTTCTTCCACTTGAAGAAGGTCGATCGAGCCGTGAGCCCAAGCAGGGTCATCTGTTCCTCGACGGAGAGGCTCCAGAGTTCAGCGATGCGAAAGAACGTCCGCAACGCCGGGCCGGAGAGGCCCTTCCGGTCAATAGCTGTCGCCGGATGCGCCTGTGCAGCCATGCCGGACTCCACAAAGTTCATTTATCGGAAACCTAGTCCATATTTGGACTGAACGCAGCTTCGGAATGATTGAACTGTGGGAGCATCATCGTCAGTACTCGGACGGTGGCTCGACGGGTGTTGCCCAACGTTGACGCCAAAAGGCGCACTCCCATGGCCAGTGCCTGTGAGGCACGTGTGTGCCCGAATCACGTTTTGTCCGAAGTTGTGCGGCAAAATCGGCATAGGGTGCGATCAGGTACGGGAATGGTTGCCGGTTCGGCGACCGGGTACAGGCCTTCCGGGGTGCACGGCCGATACCAAGATCGCCGACGGAGGCGCACCATCCCCACCTCACTATGCAGAAGGACTCCCAGGTCGAGAGCAGCCGCCCGCGCGATCGCACTGAGCTCGTGACTGACGACAAGACTGTGCTCAAGGAGCAACTGGAAGCAGTCATCGCCCAGCGGAACCCGCCACGGAACAGTCCCGCGCACCGAAAGTGGTGGTTCGCAATCTCGGGTTGTGAAGGCCCATCAAAGAGTACCCAGAGGGTACGTGGTAGACCGGTTGCGACTGCGGTCACAGCGATCGCTCGCCCGGTCAATTCCATTGCGATCAGATGAACATACTTTACAAACTGAACGACCCGGGCGATGATGGCCTCCATCGACGACGCGGAGGATAGTTCGCGATGGCCAGGACGACCGGATCGACGACGGAATCGATGGGGTTCCTGGAGGCAGGCTTCCCGGCCTTGTCGCGCGGCGCCAGAGATTTCGTCCGCCATCGCCCGCGGGAGGCGCGTCTGGCCGTGGCCGCCGCGCTTGAAGCTGCCGCCGCGCAATGCGAGGCCGAGGAACGCAAGGCTTCCGCCGAGGTGCCCGATGCGCTGCGGTCGTTCGTTGTGCAGCGCGCGGACGGGGACATTCTCGGCGTGTCGGAGGCTGCAGCTCGGCTGAGGGTGTCACGCACCACGGTCTATGACTGGGTGGACCGAGGGACACTCCTCGCCTGGAAGGCAACGAAGCGCGGGCTTCGCATTCCCGCGGCGCAGATTCTCGGCCCCGGCCAAGTGGTCCCGGGGCTCGCGGGCGTCGTCGACGCTATCGGAGAGCCCCAGCTGGCTTGGGCGTTCCTCACCCAGGAATGGCCGTTCGAAGACCGGGTGGCGACGCCGTTGGAGTTGTTGACTGCGGGCGGCGTCGACGAGGTGGTGGACGCGGCGCCCGGGTTCGGCGCCACTTTTACGTGAGCGGCGCAAGTTATTCCCGGGATCGGATTGACTCCGTACTGCTGAAGGCGAAGTTTCCCGACTGCTACCGGATCGTGCCAGGCCGCTATCGGGCATCGCCTCTGGGAACCGTCTCGGCGGATTCCCGGTTCTGCTCGCGGAACGCTGGCTATTCCGTGCTCTACGCCGCTCCCGA
Source organism: Alphaproteobacteria bacterium (assembly GCA_022825705.1). GTDB lineage: Bacteria > Pseudomonadota > Alphaproteobacteria > TMED109 > TMED109 > VXPW01. Next base: position 61,939 of record JAJDWH010000007.1, on the reverse strand, counting down.
CTTCGCCACCGCCTTCATCGAGACGGTGGTACGGGACAGGTTCGTCCGGCGCCGGGAACGGACCGTCGCTGTAAGAGAAATCACTGAGCGGTGCTGGGCGCGAGTCTCAGCGCGACCCGGCGAAGTGCTGGCGCTGCTCGACCTTCGAGGTGACGGCTGCACACGGATCGGCGCACCGAGCGACACGGTTCACGCCAGAAATCACGCGGCGGGGCGCGCTTTCGCACGAACGATCCATGCCGGGCATGCCGATATCGACGGACTGGTGCATGTCTCGCGTCTGACGGGTGGCGACGTCTATGCCGTATTCGATCGCTGCGCCGGAAAGCTCGAAGCCGTCGAGACCGGCGCGCTGGCCGAGCATCCGGACCTGCCGGCCGTACTGGAGCGGCATGGCATTGGGCTTGTTCGGTAGAAGCGGGGTCGGTCACGGAAACATTGCGGCCGATGCTGGAGGCGACCCTCGAAGAGGCCAGCTTCGATATCAAGTACAGCAAGACCGCCCACTGCGGCGAATGGGATCGTCCGCCGGTTCGGGGGCTCTTGGCTGCGCAATTCCACGTCGAGCGCCCGAAACGCCTCGCCCACCCCTGCATGGGGACAGTCACACCCCGCCCAGCAGTGCTTCCACTTCGGCACGATGCGGCATGGAAAGCGCCGTTCCCGGCCGGGTGACCGAGAGGCCGGCAGCTGCGCATCCGAAGCGCACCGCCCGACCCGGCCCCCGGCCTTCGGCCAGCGCCACCGCGAACGCCCCGTTGAACGCGTCCCCGGCCCCCGTGGTTTCCACCACCGGGCCCGCCCGAAACGCCGGTACGAGGTGTCCGCCTCCCGGACCGTCAAAGAGCGCCCCCTCGGCACCCAGTGTGATCACGACCGCACTGGCGCCGCGCTCCCTGAGGGCGCGCGCAGCCGCGCGGGCCTCGTCTTCGCTCCCCACCGGCAGACCGGTCATGGCCGAAGCCTCTGTCTCGTTCGGGGTCACGTAGTCACAAAGGCCGAGCATGCGCTCCGGCACCGGCGCGGCGGGCGCCGGGTTGAGCACGGTCGTCACCCCCGCCTCCCTCGCGATCGCAAGTCCCCGCATCGCCGCCTCGACCGGTTGCTCGAGTTGGGTGACGAAGACGGCCGCCGAGCGGATCGCGTCCGCAGCCGCATCGACATCGGCCTCAGAGAGCTCAAAGGCAGCGCCCGGGCACACGACGATCGCGTTCTCGCCGGTCGCCGCATTCACCATCACCGACGCGGCCCCGGTCGCCGTGCGCTCCGACCGGGCCACCATGGGCTCCACGCCCGCATCGGCCCATACCGCAAAGCCGAGATCCGCAAAAGCGTCGCGACCCACCTTGGAGATGAACCGGACGTCGGCGCCAAGCCGGGCCACGGCGACCGACTGATTGGAGCCCTTGCCGCCCGGGCTCAACGCGACACTCTCGCCGATGACGGTCTCACCCATCTGCGGCAGGCGATCCGTCCGGAACGTGGCGTCGGCAACAAAGATGCCGAGAATCGCGATGTGACCAGCCATGGCGTGGCCCTCAACCTGGGTAGTCGCGCACCTGACTACCGCGGAAGGCGCCGGATGCACGCGCTCCTGCAGCAGTCGGCTCGCCGAGGCCTGCTGCCCTAGCCAAGCCAACTGCAGATCTTGGAGAGAAGATACTCCGAGCACACTGCGTCAGGCGCGGCCGTTGGCGAGGCTTCGGCCGCTCATGCCCCGCCGGTACCGGACATCGTGGCGGCATCCGGGCTTCCGAAAGGCTCCGCAGGCAAACCGGAATCACCGGGGGCGTGTATAACGAGCGGCGCACACGATGCGTCTCCCCCGCCCTTTCAGGAGTCCTCCATGCCACTCGAATCCGAACTGCTCGCCGTCTTTGACCTGGCCGTCGACAAGCCCATCGTGCTCGACAACACGCCGTCCGGCCGGCGTCTCAACGTCAACGTCACGGGTGGGACGTTCGAGGGCCCCGACTTCCGGGGCGAAGTGCTCCAGGGCGGTGGCGATTGGCTGGTGCTCCGCGCCGACGGATCGCTTCGGCTCGACGTCCGGGCGACCCTTCGCACTCACGACGGGGCCTTGGTCTACATGACATACTTCGGCGTCCGGCATGGTCCCGAGGACGTGATGCGCCGGCTCAACGCAGGGGAAACCGTCGACCCTTCCGAGTACTACTTCCGGATCGCCCCGTTCTTCGAGACCGGCGCCCCCGAGTACGCCTGGCTCAATGGCCTCGTATGCGTGGGCAAGGGCGATCGCAAGCCGACCGGCCCGACATATGAGGTGTACCGGATCCTGTAACAGTCCTGAGCCGATCCGCTCCAGGTGGCGTCATCGCGGCGTGACAGCGCCTGTCGGCAGGTCCTCTGCACGCCGCGACCCGGTTCGGTTCTTCGCGACCGACTGACGATGTGGAATGACGCGGTTTCCGGGCGATGGGCCCGGGCACAAATTACCCGGCCGCGTCGCCTGCCGTGGACGGCGGCGGATAGTCGCTCGCGCACCGCAATGGAGCCGTTCCGGGGCCGGCCCTGCTCCCCCTCGCCCCGTCCAGCCGCTCTCTGCGCCGGCGTGGACTGCAGGGATCTGGGGAGGTACATCCCGTTGCCATAATCCGCCGTGGAGGTTCCGATGGCCGCAACCGCCAAACTCTTCTGGTCGGGCCGTTCGCAGGCCGTCCGGCTTCCGAAGGAATTCCAGATGGCAGGCGCCGAAGTGCGCATCCGCCGGCAGGGCGCCGCAGTAATCCTCGAACCCATCGCATCGGACTGGGACTGGCTCGACGACGTTGTGGGCCGGTTCTCGGAGGATTTCTTCGCCGCGGGCCGCAACCAGCCGGCGCTTCCGCCGCGGTCGTGACTCGGCTGCGTCTTCCGCTGATGCGCTAGCTGTTCGACACCAACGCCTGCATCGCCCTGCCCAACGACGCCTCGCCGTCGCTACAAGCGCGTCCGCGCCGCCTCGCTCCCGCAGATGGCGGTTTGCCCGCGCCGGTTGCATACGAACTTCAACGATCCGCCAAAACCCGACCCCGCGCGATCTCCTGCAACAGGTCCAGAAGCCGCAGCACCTTCTCAAGCGCGCCGGCCTGGTGACCGGTCTCGTCGGCGCGACGCAGCGGAATCTGGGCGGAAGGCGGCGCCATCTACAGCCCCTCGAAGCGGCGTTCGAGGACATCGACGGGCAGTATGACGTTCCAGTCCCTGACCGTCATTCCTTCGCCCGATTTGGTGCCAAGGGCATATCGGGGCTGAGCTGGCATGAGCGTGCGAAGCGTCTCCAGCGCAGCATCCGGGACACCCAGCCGCTTCTGCTCACGCTCCAGCCAGAAGGCCGTGGCGCCGGCGGTGGTGGCCTTGCCGAGCGCGCGCAGGTACCGGACCAGTGCCAGGGCGTCGAGCCGCACCACCAGGTCCAGGGAGTTGAGGAGCTCCTCCGCGCCCCCGGCCAGGTCGTAGCGGTCGAACAGGTCAGCAATCGTCCGCTCGATCGTCGTCACCCTGACCTCTTGTCCCATGCGGTCGACCGTCATGACGCCATCCGGGGGCGCGAAGCCGCGCGGCGGCCTGACGAACCGGCAAGCGAAACCGGCCGCCTCAAACATGCCGGGTTCTCCCTGCACGATGACCTGCACGTCATGCCCATCCGTATAGGCGTAGCCTTGCAGCTCAAGGGCCGAGTGATAGGCGATCGTGCCGTCATGGCGCAGACGGGAGGCGGCCAGGAAGCGGTCGACCGACCAGGTCGCGGCGTCGGCATGCTTGGGCACCGAGGCGAAGACGCCACGGGCAATGCGCCGGATATTGCCGGCCCGGAGATGCTGGGCGAGCATCGCCGTGACGACCTTGTCATCTGGTCGGCGCCCAACCGCCGCGGCGTATTCGGCCCGCCGGAAGACCGGGTTGGCGCTGAAGAAGGGCGCGGAGAGGAGCCGGGGCATTGAGGTTCGGTGAGCTTTCAATTGATTCGATTATAGCGATATATGAACTATCGCTTTAGACGTCACTCATGAAGTCAGCCGCGTCGACCACGTTCTCTCCTGCGCGGCTCGATCTGATGCGCTGGACTGCAGGCGGTTTCGGCAAGGACGGCATCCCGCTCCGCCAGCTCCGGCGGTGTGGTGCCCGAGCCGGCAGCACAGTACTTCAAGCGCGGGTCCATTCAGCCGCTTCCGGCTACGCTTCTTCCATCTCACGATGACGCGCCTGCTTATCCTCTTCGCCTTCATCGCGGCCTTCGGCCTCCCGCCTGCGCCGACCGCCGCCGACCAGCGCTTCGCCCGTCTGACGGAGCCCGGCATCGCCGCTGTCATGCGCCACGCCCTTGCCCCCGGGAGCGGAGATTCCGCATCGTTCACGCTCGACGACTGTGCCACCCAGCGCAATCTCGATGTTCGGGGCCGGGAACAGGCGCGAGCAATCGGCGCGGCGATCCAGGCGGCGGGCGTGACCATTGACCGGGTTCTCACCAGCCAGTGGTGCCGTTGCCGCGACACGGCCGAGCTCCTCGACCTCGGGCCGGTCGAGGACCTCCTCGCGCTCAACTCGTTCTTTCGGAACCCGGCCCGCGCCGATGAACAGACCGCCGACTTGCGGCAATTCCTGTTGAGCCTCCCGCCAGGAGAGACCGTCATCCTGGTCACCCATTACGTGAACATCAGGGCCCTTACCGGCAGGGGCGTCGCCTCCGGCGAGGTGGTGCTGCTCAAGATTGGAAGCGACCGCACGGTCTCTGTGGTCGACGAGATTCTCATCGAACCCCGCCGCTGAGATAGCTCGGACCGCGCTAGCAAGCTGCCCCGGACCGTCGGCAGGTCGCCTGACCGCTGCCGTCGACCCTTGGCGCCGAGACCTCCAGAGTGCAGTCCCAACCCTGGCTGCGGGGAACATCCGCGCAAACATCGTGGTCGACGAAGCTGTGCTTGCAGGCGCGCAAGTCGCGCTGGAATAAGACGACCCGCCTGCGAGCAATCGGCCTGAACGTCAATCTGCGCGCTCACCCTTGATCTGGTGTCCGCGGTCAATCAGCCGCAGCCCGGCGATGGACAGGCCGGGCGCCGGCCAGCGGGGTCGCGGTCATTCAGATGGGATGTCGGCGGGGTGGTCGGCAAAATTCGTGATGGTGACATTCCCCTGGGGAAATTCGGCGACGATACTGAGCTTCCCACCCAAGGCTTCGACATAGGAGCGGAGGTTGGATACGTACATATCCGTCCTGCGTTCGAGCTTGGCGACGGCTGGCTGCTTCACGTGCAACGCCTGTCCGATCGCCTGTTGAGTCATGGCGCGTGCCCGACGGAGTTCGTGGAGCGGCATGGCGGCACGGAGCTCGGCTTTTCTGGCCTCCACGCGACGGCGGCGTTCCGGCGTGAAATCCCTGGTCAGGTCGTGAAAGCTGTTCCGTCCAGTCATCGAATCAATCCTTCCCGTCGCAATTCTTCAAGATGTTCGTCGTAGAGGCGGTCGGCGGCGGGCACATACTGCTTGTAGAACCGCGCATTCCTGGTCTTGTCTCCGCCGATGAGTAGGATTGCCGATCGTCCCTTGAGTACCGACTTCTGTGTGACGCGGACAGCACTCCAAGCCCAGAGGGCGGTGTTCAGCGCGAAGCTAGCCATGACGACTCCCTGACACGCCGCGTCCGGCATCGCACGGTACCCTGCGCAACTCGCCAAGGACAACGTCATCCGATTGTTAGAACCGCCCGTTCCCCTGGATGAAGCGCATCCTTCTTACTTCTCCATTCAAATTCGATGTACGCACCACAATCAAGCGCCTTTGCACATCGCCTAATAATCTCAACTGCGTCTGTAGCGGAGACTCCCTGATAGGAGAAATCCTGCTCTGCGACGTGCTTGTAGCCCTCCGTCTGCTTCATTCCAGACACTACATTGGCACCAGCGATTCGGCGCAGGCTCTGGACGTCGCCAGCGGAAGCGTGAACCGCAACAAGCGCCAGCGACACCATCGCGTCCCAAGTTGTTTTTTCCGGCGTTACGTTACCGAAGTGCCCATTCAACAGCTTCGTGTGGCGCATGTCTGGAATGTTCGTTTCATCATAAGTCAGCGTCCGGCTTCCGCTCGGCTTGCCGCTCAGTGCCGGCTTTGCACCGCTCATCGCTTCGTAATTGTCGAGCACCCGACACACAGCAGTTGCGATCGCGATCTTGCTCGCTTCGGCCCGCAGTTCCGGAATCGCTGTTCTGAAGGTTGTCCCCACGACGGTCTCAGCGATGTTTTGGAGTCGTTTGAAGTCAGCATCTGAAACTTCGATGATTTGCATTGCAAACCTCCTATATTGCTATGTCCATATTTCCATATATGCCTTATCTCCTCTGGTGTCAAGATCACGGACCAGCCTGCCATCCAGCGCCAGCGCTGCTCAGCGCCGTGTGGCGGCCCGACGGGGACGGGTTTCTTCGCCGCTCACCATGGCGGGTATTGCGCAGCGCTCCTTCCTCCAGCCACACCACTGAATACAAGACAAGCATCGGTGGCCGCCCTGCAAGCGGTCTACGAAGACGTGGTGCGCCGCTACAGCAAGACAATGGGACTCAACGCGCACCTAGGCGGCTGTGCGTGCATTTGCTCCGGGCCTCTACCGCAACTAACGCTCACCAGCGCAACGCCAACATCGGGCACGTTCGCGAATGGCCCTGATATGCCAGCATCGTCACCACCCGCCTCCGCAACCGCCGCGGCACACGACCCAAGGAACTCCTGACTTTCGGCTCAGGTATTGAGGTATTGGTGCGTGACGTCCCGAAGCCCAGTCCGGCCTCACCTCAAACCTGCGGGCGGATTCGTCCCTCCGTCAAAGGGCGTCCGACTCTGTTTGATGGGACATGCTGCCGGACTGGGCACTACTTCTCCGGAAGCTTGCGCACAGCAATTTCACGTTCGTTTTGCGGCCTAGCAGCCGCCAAGTTAATTCAGCGTCTGGTCACCAAGTCTCGCTCCCAGGGATCCGCATCTTGCCCCTGCTCGCGCAATTCAGCCATGAAACCCGCGCGCTGATGGCTAAATCCCTATAACGAGCCTTAGAACAGAACATCCTTGGGCAACGATTCCACATAATCGTCAAGCGGCTTCTGGCTCTTTTGACGGATGCAATCACGGATGATGTCAATCTGATCAGGTGTCACTTCGAACCCCATGGGCATGCTTTCGCCAAACGTCCGGTACCAATCCGGCGCAAGTTTCTCCAAGTCGCTCCATGTGTTGGTCACAAGTTGTCTTTCCTCCTACCCGATCTGGCTTCGAACAAACCAAGCCGCTCCACGCCACGTACGGCCGCATGGCCCCTGCCGCGTTCCTATCAGGCCGCAGAGCAATGTGAGTGTAGCTGGATGTCCCGGCCAAGCTGTCCCGGCCACCATCGCCTAGCAACTCAAACGTCACCCTGCGTGTTGGATCGATCCAGGATTGACGAGCGGCTTCAGAACCAGCTCATAGTGTCGACGCCGTTCTTCCATCCAGTCGATCAATTCGTCCCAGCGCTCCCTTTCCTGAAGCGTGACCCCCATCGAGCAACCGTAGTAGTGCCCCTCTCGCCGCGACTGATTGGATCCGAAGGCTTGATCCAGCGTTTCGGCATGGTCACTTACGAAAGTGGCAAGGGTTTTTCCGTCGGTCCCCCACGCCCCGCGCAGAAACATGCCCGACTCTGCGCTGCCCACGTACATCGACAAGAGAATGGACTCGTCCGGCGACATTGGAAGCCAAACGTTCGAGTACCGAGTGGGCCGAAACAGACCAGGACAACGCTCCAGATACCGGTTCCAAAAGGCTTCACGCGACCTGGTTAGCTCCGAGGCGGCCTGACTGAACCTCCGTTCCAGTGCTCTTTCCCAAGAATTGGGTTTCTCCAAGACCTCAAAAACCGGCGCAAACGGGCTGTTGTCGATCCGTACCACTCGCATGCGAACGGCAAAGAACGCAAACTCGTCAGTCGTGTGATCGTTCAGCCAACGGATCGCCGAACGGTGCGCTTCATCGAAATTCTGTGCAATCCATATGACAAATTTTGCCTCCAAGCCCGCAAGATAGGTCATGATCTGGCCTAGATGCTGGTGATCTGAACCCTCCAACTGATTCTCGATCAGAACACGTGAGTCCGTCTTTGCATCGGTCGTAACGATGTCGGCAGCGAACTGCTGAACCGCAACCTCTGTCTCGCCGGGCTCGAGTTCCAGACCGACTGCATCTGACAGATGACCCATGTTCTGGACGAGCCATGGCGTGAAGTCACGGGCTTCGTTTGGCCAAGCATCTCGCAGAGAACAATCAGTGAGACGGGCAAAAGATGGCGTCGTCATGCGGCCTCGCAAACCATCGCGTTATTTCGGTGCAGAAGAATTCCCATCACCGAGGCCGCGCCCCGGGATATGTTTCCCTGGCCAATCTGGCCGTTCCAGCGTACGGGACTGCCGGTAAGCCGCCAAGAAGCGACACCTACCAGAAACGCAGTAGCACCTTCGCAACTTTCTGCACGCTTGATCCCCATCGGAGCGGTTTTGGCAAAGGTCGGTCACTCGTTCCAAGCGTCTTTGCCTTGTTCTTACAATGCCATGGGCTGTCTCTTGTGCATAACTTGGCCACGGCTCCAAGACTGCCGGCCCGACGGATTCGGAATAAGCCAGAGTTCCCCGGGAATGGCCGGAACGGCCCGGTCTGGTGCGGTAAGGAACGACCGATACTCTGCGTTCGAGACGCACGAAGCGTCGCGGTACGGGAGGAGCCATGTTTCTGATTGAAGAGCCGCGTTCCTCGGACATCCGGCGCTTTCACCGGGATGGTTTCCTCGTCGTCGAACGGCTCATCGAACCCGAGGCCGCCGCCCGCCTGGCCGCGCGCTTCGGGCCGCTCTTCCGCGGCGAATTCGAGACCGGCCTCGACCCCGACGAGTGGAACTGGCGCGAAGGGAGAGACGCCGAAGACCTGACCCGCCAGATCTGCAATGCGTGGAAGTCGGACCGCGGGGTGGCGCGCGCCGTCCTGCATCCCCGCATCGGCCTCTGGTGCGCCCGGCTCAGCGGCTGGCCGGGCGCCAGGATCAACCAGGACAATGTGCTGTGGAAGCCGCCGGGTGCGCGCCCCCTCGCCTTCCACCAGGACGACAGTTACCAGCAGTGGGTGGTGCCGCGCGAGCTATGCACCTGCTGGATGGCGCTCGACGCGACCAGCGGGGCCGGCGGCACCATCGAGTACGTTGCGCGTTCGCACCGCTGGGACCTGGGCCCGCCGGCATCCCGGTTTCACGCGCCCGACGACTACGAACGCGAGATGCGCGAGGCCGCCGCGCGGGCGGGCGTCGTCCCCGACGTGGTGCGGATCGAACTTCCGGCGGGAGGCGGGGTCTTTCACCACGGACGGACGTTCCACGGCTCGGGCACCAACCGCGCCGACGCGCCGCGGCGGGCGCTGGTGTCGCACTGCATGTCTTCCGAGGCGCGCTACCACCCGACCCACGTCGGCAATATCTACGGCCGCTACAAGCGCGCCGGCAGCACGGAGATGGACGAAGCCTTCTTTCCGGTGCTGTGGACCGAGAAGGGCTACCGGAGCGCCTTTCTCGACGGCTATCTCGGCGCCGGTCCCGACGCCGGGGGCTGATCCGCGCAGGCGGTCCGCTCCCGCCGGTCGGGGGTGTCGAACTTCAACACCCCCCGGCGGCAGCGGTGTACGTGACCCTTCGACGAACTATGTGTCCGCATAGCAGTGGGTCTCCGCCTGCCCGCCCGGATGCGTCACCGCACCGCCCACGGCCGGGCCCACGAGCTGCGAGTACTTCCAGAGCTCCCCGGACGTGTACTCGTGCGTGCGCGGCGTCCAGCCGGCGCGCCGCGACTCCAGTTCCTCGTCGCTGAGCGCGACCGACAGCTCCCCGGTCTCCGCGTCGATCGTGATCTGGTCGCCGTCCCGGAGCAGGCCGATCGGGCCCCCGACCGCAGCCTCGGGCCCGACGTGGCCGATGCAGAAGCCGCGCGTCGCGCCCGAGAACCGCCCGTCGGTGATCAGGGCGACCTTCTCGCCGAGCCCCTGGCCGTAGATCGCGGACGTGGTGGCCAGCATCTCCCGCATGCCGGGGCCGCCCTTGGGCCCCTCGTAGCGGATGACGACCACGTCGCCGTCGCGGATCCGTTTCTCTTTCACCGCCTCGAAAGCCTCCTCCTCGGTGTCGAACACGCGCGCCGGCCCCTCGTGGCGCAGCCGCTGCATGCCCGCAACCTTCACGATGGCGCCCTCAGGCGCGAGGTTCCCCCGGAGCCCCACCACGCCGCCGGTCGGCGTGATCGGGTTCGACACCGGGTGGATGACGTCCTGGTCCTCGGGGAAGGTGACGTCCGCAAGGTTCTCGGCCACCGTGCGCCCGGTCACCGTCACGCAGTCACCGTGGATGTAGCCGCCCTCGTGGAGCGCCTTCATCAGCACGGGGAGCCCGCCCGCCTCGTACAGGTCCTTCGCCACGTACTTGCCGCCGGGCTTCAGGTCGCCGATGTACGGCGTCGAGCGGAAGATGTCCGCGACATCGTTCAGGTCAAACTTGATGCCGCACTCGTGCGCGATCGCCGGAAGGTGCAGCCCGGCGTTGGTCGAGCCGCCGCTCGCGGCCACGACCCGTGCGGCGTTCTCGAGCGCCTCGCGGGTGATGATGTCGCGCGGGCGGAGGTTGCTTTCGATCAGCTTCATGACCGCCTGGCCGGAGGCGAAGGCGTATTCGTCCCGCGACTGGTACGGGGCCGGCGCGCTGGCGGAATGCGGCAGCGCGATGCCGAGCGCCTCGGACACGCAGGCCATCGTGTTCGCCGTGAACTGGCCGCCGCACGAACCCGCCGACGGGCAGGCGACCCGCTCGATCTCGGCGAGGTCGTCCGCGTTCATGTTGCCGCCCTGGAACTGCCCGACCGCCTCGAAGACGTCCTGCACGGTCACGTCGCGCCCGCGGAACCGCCCCGGCATGATCGATCCGCCGTAGAGGAACACGCTCGGCACGTTGAGGCGCGCCATCGCCATCATCACGCCCGGGAGCGACTTGTCGCACCCGGCGAGCCCGACGAGGCCGTCGTAGGCGTGGCCGCGCACCGTGAGCTCGATCGTGTCCGCGATCGCCTCCCGGCTCGCGAGCGACGCCTTCATGCCCTGATGCCCCATCGCGATCCCGTCGGTCACCGTGATCGTCGTGAACTCCCGCGGCGTGCCGTCGGCCTGATCGACCCCGGCCTTGGCCGCCTGGGCCTGGCGGCGGAGCGTGATGTTGCAGGGCGCCGCCTCGTTCCAGGTCGTGGCCACCCCGATCAGCGGCTGGTGAATCTGCTTCTCGGTGAGCCCCATCGCGTAGTAGAAGGAACGGTGCGGGGCGCGCTCGGGGCCCTCGGTCGTGTGCCGGCTGGGAAGTCTGCTCTTGTCGATCGTCATGGCGTGAAGTCCGTGGCTATGGGGGGCGGCGCGGGGCGGCCGGGGGCAGGATACGATTCGTGCTACGCGGCTTCCATCCCGGTTCCGAGCCGGGCCAGTGCACGTTCGATGCGTTCGGAGCGGACCTCGGCATCGGTCTTCCGGTCGCGCTGCTCCTGCACGACGGCCGGCGGCGCCCGGTCCACGAACGACGGGTTGGCCAACTTCGCCTCGAACCGCGCGATGTCCTTGCGCAGCGTCTCCATCTCCTTCGCGAGCCGGGTCCGTTCCGCCGCGACGTCGATGGTGCCGGCGAGCGGCATGAGCGCGACCGTCCCGGCCGCTTCGAGCTCGGCGGCCTGGCCGTCCTGACCGTCGTCAACCGCAAACGATTCGATGCGGGCGAGCCTCCGCATGGCTTCGCCGTGCACGGCGAGCGCGCGATCCGCCGCCGGCGTCGTGGTCCGGAACCGGATTCCCACCATCGCCGCCTGCGGCACCCGGAGTTCCGAGCGCACGGAGCGGACCTCGTTCACGAACGCCATCAGCCACTCGATCTCGCCCTTCGCTTCCAGATCGGTTGAGCGGGGCGCATCCGGCCATGGCGTGAGGGCCAGCAGGCGCTCCGTTTCCCGGCGGAGCGACCAGAGCTCCTCCGTCACGAAGGGCATCAGCGGGTGCAGCATCCGCAGGGTCACGGCAAACGCCGCGGCGGCGCTTCCCTGCGTTTCGGACCGGGCGGCCGCGTCATCGCCACCCAGCAGCGGCTTGGCGAGCTCCAGGTACCAGTCACAGTAGGTGTGCCACAGGAACTGGTAGGCCACGGCCGCGGCCTCGTCGAAGCGATAGGCGGAAATCGCGGTCGCGACCTGCTGCGCCGCCTCGGCCGCCGCCGCCTCGATCCACCGGTTGAGGCTCAGCACCGGGGCCGGCCTTGCGGCCGAAGCAGCCTGGCCGGCGCCTTGCAGTTCCAGGAAGCGCGCGGCGTTCCAGAGCTTGGTGACGAAGTTCCGGTACCCCTTCACCCGGTCCTCGGCCAGCCGGATGTCCCGGCCCTGCGCGGCCATGGCGACCAGCGTGAACCGGACGGCGTCCGTTCCGTACCGATCCATCAGCTCGAGCGGATCGATCACGTTCCCCTCGGACTTGGACATCTTCCGCCCCTTCGCATCGCGCACGAGGGCGTGGATGTAGACCTCCTGGAACGGCACCTGCTTCTGGAAGTGCAGCCCCATCATCATCATCCTGGCCACCCAGAAGAAGATGATGTCGAACCCGGTCACCAGGACGGTCCCCGGGTAGTAGCGCTCGACCAGGTCCGTCCGCGCAGGCCAGTCCAGCGTGGAGAACGGCCAGAGCGCCGACGAGAACCAGGTGTCCAGAACATCCTCGTCCTGGGCCAGTGGCACCAGCTTGCCGAACTCCTTTTCGGCTGCCGCCATCGCTTCCGCCTCCGATTCGGCGACGAACACCGTGCCGTCAGGGCCGTACCACGCCGGGATCCGGTGTCCCCACCAGAGCTGCCGCGAGACGCACCATGGCTGGATGTTGCGCATCCATTCGAAGTAGGTGTTGGCCCAGTTGGCCGGCACGAACCGGGTCGCGCCCTCCTCGACCGCCCGGATCGCCGGAGCGGCCAGCGTCTTCGCGTCGACGAACCACTGGTCGGTGAGCCAGGGCTCGATCACCGTCTGCGAGCGGTCACCGAACGGGACCGTGTGCACGATCTCCTCCTCGCGCTCAAGCAGGCCCTGCGCCTCGAGGTCGGCGACCACGCGCTTCCGGGCCTCGAAGCGGTCGAGGCCGCGATAGGCCGCGGGCACGTTGTCGTTGAGTGAGCCGTCGGCGTTCAGGATGTTGATCGGCGTCTGGTCGTGCCGGCGCCCCACCTCGAAATCGTTGAAGTCGTGGGCCGGCGTGATCTTGACCGCGCCCGTCCCTTTCTCCGGGTCCACGTACTCGTCGGCGACCACCGGGATCACCCGGTCGGTGAGCGGCAGCCGGACCTCGCGTCCCACAAAGCCCGCGGTGCGCGGATCCTCCGGGTGCACGGCGACGCTCGTGTCCCCCAGCATGGTCTCCGGGCGAGTCGTCGCCACGGTGACATGGCCGTCGCCATCGGCAAACGGGTAGCGGATGTACCAGAAGCCCCCCTTGACCTCGCGCGTGTCCACCTCGAGGTCCGAAATGGCGGTTCGGAGCTGGGTGTCCCAGTTGACCAGCCGTTTGTCGCGGTAAACCAGTCTGTCGCGGTGCAATTGCACGAACACTTTCCGGACCGCCGCTGACAGGCCCTCGTCGAGCGTGAAGCGTTCGCGGGACCAGTCGGCGGATGCGCCCAGCCGGCGCAGCTGCCGGTTGATCGTGCCGCCGGATTCGCGTTTCCACGCCCAGACCCGCTCGACGAACGCCTCGCGGCCGAGCGCCTTGCGGTCCGGCCCCTTCTCCTCCGCCAACTGCCGCTCCACCACCATCTGGGTAGCGATCCCGGCGTGGTCCGAACCCGGCTGCCACAGCGTGTCCCGGCCGCACATGCGCCAGTAGCGACTGAGGACATCCTGCAGCGTCATGTTCAGCGCATGCCCGATGTGCAGGCTCCCCGTGACATTGGGGGGCGGCATCATCACGACGAAGGGATCCTCGGCGGAACCCGGGTCGCAGGCGAACGCACCTGCGTCCTCCCAGGCCTGGTAGATGCGTGATTCCACGCTGGCCGGCTCGTACGCCCGGCCGATCCGTTGTTCTGGCATGGCTAGGTCGGTTTGTCGGGACGGGGGCCCTCAGGCCGGGATGCAAGTTCGGCCCGGAGCAGGTCGCGGACCGTCGCGTGGAGATTCTCGCGGAGCCACGCCCGAATCAGCTCGTCCACCCGGCGGCGCACGTACTCATCGAGCGGGTTGTCCACGCGGGCCTCGAGGCCAGCGGACACCGGGCCCTCCGGGTGGGGACCCGCCCGCTCCAGATCAGCCCGGATCGCCTCCAGGGTCGCTTCGATCCTGTCCTGCGACGGTAGCGTCACGAACGGCTCAGAGACCCAGTTGCTCGGCCGTCATCCGGCCGGTGGCGTGGAGCAGCCCGTAGGCCGCAACCTGCAGGACGTGCCGCGCTTCGTCGAGACGGTCCTCGGCCACCAGCAGCTCCTGGTTGGCATTCAGCACGTCGAGGGTGGTGCGGTTGCCAACCTCGGCCTCGCGGCGGACTCCATCGGAGGCGATGCGGTTCGCGCGCGCCGACGATTCGAGCGCCGTGATCGTCTCCGAAGCACTCCGGAAGCGGTGCCACGCGCTCAGTGCCTGCAGCCGGACGCCCCGCATCTCGGCATCGAGTTCGCGCTGCGTCTGTCCCAACAGCTCCTCGCTGCTGCGCACCGCCGCGTCCACGCGCCCGCCGGACCACAGCGGCACCGTCGCCCCGATGCCGACCGTCAGGTCGGTCGACGACTCGAAGAACGTATTCGGGTTGCGCGAGTAGGCCGCAGTGCCGGTCAGGTCGAACGTCGGCAGGATCTCGAGCGCCATCGTGTCCTTGCCCCGGGTCGCCGCGTCCACCCGGGCCCTCCGCATCAGCACCGCGGGGTGCATATTGACGGAGCTGTCCTCCACCTCGATCTCGCTCGCGGGCACGGACGGGAGCTCGTTCGGGTAGGCCGCGCTCTCGGAGAACTCGGAGCCGGTCGCCAGGCGGTACTCCCGAAGCGCCTGGTCAACATCCTGTTCACGGTTCAGCCGGTCCGCCCGGCGGTCCGCCAGTCGCGCCTCGGCCTGGGCGACGTCGGTCGGGGTCACGTCGCCGACCTCGAAGCGTTCCTGCGTCGCCTTGAGATCGCTCTGTACCAGCTCCTCGCCCTTGACGGCGAGTTGCAGCCGGGCCCGTGCGCGAAACACGTTCAGGTAGGCGATCACCGCATCGTGCAGGACCTGCTGCTCCACCACCTGCAGCTGGTAACGGGCGGCGTCGAGCAGCGACTGCTCCACCCCCACGCGTCCACGGACCCGGCCAAAGTCGAAGATCCGCTTGGAGAGTGAGAGACGCGCCGACGTCACGACCGATTCGGCATCGCCTCGACTTGGCTTCACCTCCCGCTCGGCCATGGACGCGCCAAAGTTCCCGGTTGCCGTCAGGCTGTTGCCCAGCCCGACCTCGTTCACGTTGGCCTCCGCGATGCGCACCTGGGCGCGCGCGGTCTGGATGGCGGGATGCCAGGCGTGCGCGTCCACAAGCGCCGTCTGCAGGGTGTCGGCAGAGGCGCCCGGCGGCACAAGGAGCCCCCAGGCTAAGGCAAACGGCAGCAGGCGACGCACGGCTTTGAGCCTAGCCAGGCCCGATCCGTGGTTCGGGGAAGTTAGTCGCATTGGGCACCCGGCATGCCGTCCTTGATCCATTCGATGGACAGCACTCCTTCCGGTGGGTTCACACATCGGGCAGCGTATCGCTTGATGTCCACCAATTCGACACGTTGCTCGTCATCGTTCCAGCGGGTCACGCCGATCGCCGACGCCTGGATGGCCTGATGCCCCTTGCCGAGCGTCAGCTCGACCGGACCCGACGGCGTGTCCCATTGCAGGTATTCGAACGCGTCGATCACTTCCTCGTTGGTCGGGAACCGACCCACCGCCGCGGCGGCCTTCTCGAACGCGGCCTTCACGCCGAGGATCGCCATGGCCGACTTGTGCGGCGGCTGCGTGGTCAGCTTGCCGTAACGTTCCTTGAAGCCCTCGCGGAACCAGTTTGCAAGCTCGGTGTCGGGCGCGAAATCGCCGTGCGGGCCGCGGGCGCCGACGATCACCCCGTCCGGGACGTTGCGCCCCAGCGCCGGGAGCACGTGATCCGCGGCGACCATCACGATGTGGCGGTTCATGAACAGGCCGCGCTGGGCACCCTGCAGCACGAAGGCTTCGAGATCGGAGCCCCAGAGCGACGTGTGGATGGCCTCCGGCGCCCGGACCGTCAGCGCCGAGATTTCCGTGCTGTACTGGCCTGCGAAGAGCTTGGGAAACTGCTCGGTGACGGTCTCCACGCCCGGGTACAGGACGCCCATCGCGCTCGTGAAATCGGCCCAAGCGTCAAGGCCCCACGCGTAGTTCTGGTTGATCCCGGCGATCGTGCCGATTTCCGAATCGATGTCGTGCAGGTAGCGGACCGCCGCGATGTTGTCCATGGCGGCGTGCGGGCCGGTTCGGAACACGTAGCGGTAGTCGGCTTCCTCGAAGACGCGCGGCGTTCCGCAGTCCACCAGGACGGTGAACTGGCGGAGTTCCTCGGCCACCGGAGGAATCGCGAGGCAGTCGCCGGAGGAGATGTACCCCATGACCAGGTCGACATTCCGGCGCTCGACCATGTTCCGGAATTCAGTCACCTGCTTGGTCGGTCCCCCGGATTCATCGACCACGAAGTATTCGATCTGCGCGCCCGCGATGCCCGGGGTGTCATACGGGGGCGGCACCTCGCCCGCGTTGATGGCATCGACCATGAACTCGAAGCCCTCGAAGTTCGGAATGCCGAAGCTTCCCGCCGCCGGTCCCGACAGGAACGCCACGAACCCGATGCTGAGCGTGCGGCCCTCGTCGGTGTCCTGCGCCTGCGCGGCCGCTGGCGCCAGACCCAACGCGGCCAGCGCAGCCAAGGCGCTCAGGAATCGCCAAAGAGATGGTCTCATGGGGTACGGTCTCCCGGAGCTGGCGCGAGTTCGCTGCTCGCGCACGGACAGGGTACCCGATGTTAGGGGCAACTTCCTGCGCCGGTGAATTCTCACGGGCGGCCAACGCCCATGCCCGGCTGCCGATTTTCCTGTCGGACCAGCGGGCCCATGCTGGTGTCCTCAGCGCACACCGGAGACGGGCGCACGACCCGCTCCGGCTCCGCGGCGCCCCTGATCCCGGCTCAGCGCGGGGCCACCAGCATGCGCGGCGGTCGGGTCGCTAGTCCTTCCCGGCCTCCCGGACCCGGCCTGCCACGGCGCCGCCGAGCCGCGTCAGCGCGTCCCGGAGCGGAGCGTGGCGAACGGTCGCGGTTCGGGCCGCAACTTGCCGCCGTGCCCTGTCCGTGGGTGTCGCGGTCAATGGCGCTGGCGGCTCATGACGAGAACGACCCTGCACGGGCCCCTGCTTGACGACGATCCGCTTCACCACGGGGGAGCCGTACGTCATGGCAATGCGCTCCATCACCATGGCACTCCGGTGCTGGAACTCGGTCGCGAACGCGGGCTCGACCCGAACCGTCAGTACCCCTCTGGACAGGCTCACCGGAGCCGTTCGGCGCGCCAGCTGCGGCCCGATGATCTCGCGCCACTCCCGGATCAGCGCGGATTCGCGAAAGCCGCGCTTCCGAAGCAACGGCCGTACGGCCTCCTCGGCGGCGCTCGCCAGCGACCGTCCGCCCCGTCGCGGCGGTTCCTGACGTCTGTCCCGCTGCCGCCCCGCTGCCCCCGCAGTCGGAGGTTCAGGCGGCATCGCGCCGCGAGATCGCGGACAGGCGGGACTGGTACTCGGCCTCGGGCACGAACCGGCCTTCCGGCCAGAACCCCCAGTCGCGGACCCGCCGCCCGGTCGCGAACAGGGTGGTCGCCGGAATCCAGGTGCCCTCACCGTCCCGGGGAAGCCCCAGGCGATGGGCGTGGGCGGCGGGCCGGCACACGAGATTCCCGGGCACCAGCCGGTGGCGCGACGGCGGCCCGGCCGTCCCGCCGGCCGTCTTCCACACCTCGTTCTGCTCACCGAAGAGCAGCCAGGACGCACTCGGCCAGGGGTGGTCGTGCAGCACCGTCTCGTCGGGCTGCAGGAAGCGGTGGAGGTAGAGCGCGAACTGGCTCCGGCCGGTTTGCTTGGGCCGCAGGTGCCAGCGCAGCAGGTAGGGCTGGACCCGGCCGTTGATGTCCCGGAGGCACGTGTCCGGCCGATAGATGGTCTCGTGGGGTGGAATATCCGTGATGATCTCTTCGCAAAGGTCGAAGAGGCCGGGGATTGGCTCGGTCTCGGCCACCGCGTAGGCCATGGCCGCCTGATCTGATCGGGCAAGGAGATCGAGCGGACGGGCCGCGCGGCCGACTTCAGCCGCTAGCCGGTCCCAGTTAGTTCCCTGTTGTGCAAGGGATCGTCGTACTGCAGACTGATTCATGGGACTAGATGTATGGCCGGAACCCGCAATCGTCACGCGTCTCTTTACGCATCCTGCCCCCGCCGCGCAAGCAGCGACGAACCGGCCTTCAGCCGTCCCGATCTCCGCGCGTAATGTCAGCGCCGTCAACGCCCTGCGCGGACCGATTGCTCGCGTGGTTCAAGCGGTACAGGCGCGCCCTTCCGTGGCGGGGGCCATGGGGCGGCAAGCGCGACCCCTACCGGGTCTGGCTCAGCGAGATCATGCTGCAGCAGACCCAGGCGGCGACGGTCGTTCCCCGCTACGAAGCCTTCCTCGACCGATGGCCGACCGTGGATGCGCTGGCCCGAGCCCACGAGCGGGAAGTTCTGGATGCCTGGGCCGGCCTCGGCTACTACCGCCGGGCGCGGAACCTCCATCGTGCAGCGCAGGTCATCGTCACCGCCTGGAGCGGTCGCTTCCCGGGTTCCGTCAAGGAACTCGAATCACTCCCCGGGGTCGGGGCGTATACCGCCGCAGCCATCGCCGCCCTGGCGTTCGGCGTGCGGACCGTGGCCGTGGACGGCAACGTCGCCCGCGTGCTCGCGCGGGTGTTCGCCATCCCCACGCCGGCCGGCCGGTCGTCGCGACGGCTGCAGGCAATCGGGGCCGACCTGGCGCCCGAGGCCCTGCCCGGGGAGTTCGCCGAAGCGCTGATCGAACTGGGCGCGCTGGTCTGCCGGCCGCGCGAGCCCCGGTGCGGCATCTGTCCGTGGCAGAGCGCCTGCGAGGCCTTCCGGACGGGCCGGACGGCCGACTTCCCGGTGTCCGTGTCGAGGAAGCGCCCGGCCGTCCGGTACAGCGTCGCCTTTCGGCTGACCAACCGCCGCGGCGAGGTGCTGCTCCGGCGCCAGTCGGATCCGGGCCCGTTCCAGGGGATGCTCGTGCTCCCCGCGACACCCTGGGCCGCCACTCGCCCCTCGCCGGCCGCCGTGCAGGCGGCCGAGCCACAGGCCCCCGCCTGGCACCGCGTGGCGGGGGTGGTCGAGCACGGCCTCACGCACCTGACCCTCCGCACCGAGATCCGCGCCGGCGCAACGACGCGCGATCCCGCCCCGGGTGAAATCTGGCATCCCGGCCGGGATGATGATCAGCGCCTCCCCGCCTACACGCGCAAACTGCTGGCGCACGGAGCGGACCCGGAACCCGCCGCTGCGGTGCGCTGAAGAACCAGCCTCGTAGCGCTTGCTGACGCCGATTCCATGCCTGTCCTGCATCGCAACCGGCCGGCTGCCGCGAAATTGACCCGCCTGCGGGCACAGCTACAGTCCGCCTTGTTGGCGGCTCGCCGGGCGGAGCCCGGGATCTGCCCCGAGGTTCCCGCCGCCGCCGGGCCCGGGCGTCGATGCCCGCCGGGACACGTGGGCGTCCAGGTGGCCTGGCGCCGGGCAGGCACGCCGGAACCTGAACCGTGAGCGTTGTCATGCAGGTGAATCGCAAGATCTTCGGGACCGTCGGGGCCGCGCTGCTGGCCCTCGCGGTGGTACTGCCGACCGCCGATGCGGTCGGCCAGCGCATGGTCTTCGGCGGCGGACCGGCCGGAGGCACGTTCCAGATCGTCGCCAATGCCATCCAGACCTACGGGCCGGTCAAGGAGTCCGAGGACTACACGGTCAAGGCGCAGTCATCGGCGGGCTCGCTCGAGAACCTCCGCCGGATCAACCGCGGCAAGATGCAGTTCGGGGTGGTCTACTCCGGCCACGTGTACCTGGGCCGGGAAGGCCAGCTGAAGAACGATGACCGCACGTACGACGACGTGCTTGCCGTCGCCTACCTGTACGGCGCGCCAGCCCAGCTGATCGTCCGCCAAGGGTCGGGAATCAAGAGCGTGAAGGACCTCGTCGGCAAGAAGGTCGGGGTCGGGAATGCCGGCTCCGGCGCCTTCGCGAACTGCGAGCTGTTCTTCACGCACGTGGGCATCTGGGACGCCGTCGAACGGAACGCGATGGGCTACAACGACGCGGCCGCCGCATTCGGCAACCGCCAGCTCGATGCATTCTGGCTGTTCACGGCCTTCCCGAGCGGGGCCGTGATCATGGCCGCCCAGACGAACGACATCGATCTCGTCGACCTGGCGGCGGACGCGGAGGCGACCGGCTTCTTCGAGCGGTACCCCTACTTCTCCGGTCTCGCGGTCCCCGCCGGTACCTACCGGGGCGTCGACCATGCGACTCCCTCGTTCCAGGATTCGGCGCTGTGGGTCGCCAACGCGGACGTCCCGGACGACGTGGTCTACGACCTGCTTGCCAAGATCTACACGGACGCCGGGCTCGCGTACATGCGGCAGCAGAAGGAGACGTTCAAGGAAATGGGTGTCGAGAACGCGCTCAAGGGGATCGTCACGCCATTGCATCCGGGCGCTGAGCGGTTCTGGGTCGAGCAGGGCTTGCTCTAGACGAACAACGCCACCTCGACCACCGCCAGCAAGACCCGGTCACGGAATAACCGGGAGGGAGGGATGGAGCTTCTCTATTTCACCGTCGCAGCGATTGCGCTGTACTTCGTTTCCGACTGGATCGTGGATCGAATCGAGCACGTGGCGGGACGCCGGTTCGAACACCGCACACTGCTCTTCTTCGCCATCATCTTCGCTCTCGGGATGGTCTTCTTCTGGCTGATTCGAATGCTCACGGATGGACCGTAGTGACTTGAATGAAGGCGGGTTTTCGGGTATCCTTCGCTGACTACTGCCTCACCCTGACTCGAGCGCACCGCGGCGAGGCAGAGAGAAGGGGCACATCATGACAGATACAGGTCAAGACGCTGGTTCGCCGGAACAACCGGTCGAGCGCGTGCCCTTCATGCAGCGCTTGCTGGACAACCCGTTCCTGCTGCTCTTCCTGGGTGTCGCCGTGCCGGCGGTTCTCTATCTCATGTGGGGCATCATGGAGGTAGCCCAAATTCCCATCGCGCAATAGTCCGGAGGTCCCGACATGGCCATTCACCCGCCTGAAAAACGGATCTGGTGGAACGAGCCGCTCGAAAAATCGGAAATCACCTGGATCACGATCGCGTTCATCTGGGGCCTGGTGATGTTCTTCACCATGGTCTTCTGGCACTTCACCGGCGAACAGAACCTCTCCAACGAGGCCTACCGAATACACCCCGAAACGTTCGCCGAGCGCACCGAGGCGATGGTGGACCAGTACACGGTGCGCGAAGAGGGGGAGACAGGTCTACCCGTCGTGCGTCCACCCCCGGGCAGCGACGTGTACATGCTGGCGCGCCTCTGGGAGTGGTGGCCAATCCTCGAGCTGGAGGAAGGCAAGGACTACCGCCTGCACCTCTCCTCGATGGACTGGCAGCACGGTTTCTCGCTGCAGCCCGAGAACATCAACATCCAGGTCCATCCCGGCTATGAGCTGGTGCTGACGCTCACACCCGAGGGCGTCGGGGAGTACGGGGTCGTTTGCAACGAGTACTGCGGGATCGGCCACCACCAGATGGTGGGCAAGATCCACGTGGTCGCAGCAGAATAGGAGCTAGCCATGGCGAGCATCGCTCATGCCGGTACGCTGCCGAGAGCTGCCGAATTCCGGACCTGTCCCGACACCGGTCTCAGGGTCGATCTTGCGGCCGAGAAGCTGATCCGGTGGAACGCGGTCGTCGCCGTCGTGTTCCTTGCCGTCGGGGGCCTGTTCGGCCTGCTGGTGGCGCTGACGCGCTGGCCGGCGGTCCACCTGCTGCCCGCGGAGTGGTTCTACCTGGCCCTGACGGCGCACGGCGCCGACGTGTTGCTGTTCTGGGTCATCTTCTTCGAAATTGCCATCCTCTACTTCGCCTCGGCGATCCTGCTCAACTCCCGCCTCGCGACCCCGCGGATCGCTTGGCTCGGGTTCTGGCTGATGCTGGCCGGCGCCCTGCTCGCCAACGTGGCGGTGCTGCAGGGCGAATCGAGCGTCATGTTCACGTCCTACGTGCCCATGCAGGCGGCGCCCCACTTCTACCTCGGCCTGATCCTCTTCGCGGTCGGTGCCCTGGTGGCCGTCGCCGTGTTCTTCGGCACGCTGGTGATCGCGAAAGACGAGGGCACCTACGAGGGCTCGGTACCGCTGGTCACGTTCGGCGCCATCGCCGCGGCGATCATCGCGGTATTCACCATCACCTCGGGCGCCATCATCCTCATTCCCACCTTCCTCTGGTCGATCGGCCTGATCAGTCACATCGACCCGGTGATGTACAAGGTCGTTTGGTGGGGCATGGGCCACTCGTCCCAGCAGATCAACGTCTCGGCCCATGTCGCGGTGTGGTATGCCATCGCCGCGATGGTGCTGGGCGCCAAGCCGCTGTCCGAGAAGGTGAGTCGTTTCGCCTTCCTCATGTACATCCTGTTCCTGCAGATCGCTGCCGCACACCATCTGCTGGTGGAGCCGGGGATCAGCTCGGAATGGAAGATCTTCAATACGAGCTACGCGCTGTACCTCGCGGTGCTCGGCAGCCTCATCCACGGCCTCAGCGTCCCGGGCGCCATCGAAGCGGCCCAGCGCCGGCGGGGCTATACCAAGGGCGTGTTCGAATGGTTGCGGAAGGCGCCGTGGGGTAATCCGGCCTTCGCGGGAATGTTCCTGTCGCTCGTCATGTTCGGCTTCATCGGCGGGATCTCCGGCGTGGTACTCGGTTCCGAGCAGATCAACCTGATCATGCACAACACCATGTACGTGCCGGGCCATTTCCACGGCACCGTGGTCGCCGGGACGACGCTCGCCTTCATGGCCGTCACCTACCTCGTGGTGCCGCTGATTTTCCGCCGCGAGATCATGTTCAAGAAGCTGGCGCAATGGCAGCCGTACGTCTTCGGTATCGGCGTCGCGGGGATATCGCTGTTCATGATGGGAGCGGGCACGCTCGGTGTCAGCCGACGCCATTGGGACATCACCTTCTCCGATGCACCCGTGGCTTTCGACTATCCCGGCACGGCCTTCCTGATGATGGGACTGAACGGCGTGTTCGGCGTGCTCTCGGCCCTGGGTGGCCTGATGTACGTCGTGGTGGTAGTGAGCTCCGTCTTCTTCGGCGAGCGACGAACCGAGGAGAAAGCGAAGGCCGAGCCGCTGCTACCCCAAGGCGGCGCTGCAGCGGTTGCGAGCTACGGCAGCGAGGGGACGCTCAAGCTGCCTGGCACGATCACGCTCGTGGCAATCTTCTTCGTGGCGTTCGTGCTGTACTACTTCGTCAACTGGAAGTTCCTCTCGGAGGTCTGGCCTTTGAGTTGAGCGGAGGCGTCCGGCATGGCCGCAGACATCCGGCAGCTATGCGGTGTCTTCAAGCTGCGGATCGGCTTCGCAATCGCCCTGAGCGCATTGGCGGGCCTCGCGGTGACGCCCGGTCCGCCCGTCCCCTTCTGGAACGCAGCGGCCCTCGCCCTTGCCGTGCTCTTGGGAGCCGCCAGCGCCGGCGCCTTCAACCAGTTCGCTGAGCGCGATCTCGATGCGCGCATGATCCGCACCCGCGATCGGCCCTTCGTCTCGGGCCGCTACACCGCCGGTCCGGCCTGGCTTGCGCTCATCGGTGCGCTGCTCGTGGTGTCCGTGACGCTGGCCGCATGGGCCACCAACCCGATGGCCGCCACGCACGTGTTCCTCGGCGCCTTCGTCTACGGGATCGTCTACACCGTGTGGCTCAAGCGCCGCACCTGGCTCAACATCGTCATCGGCGGCCTGTCAGGCAGTTTCGCGGTGCTGGCGGGCGCGGCCGCCGTCGACCCGGCTCCTTCCGCCCTGCCAGTCTGCCTCGCCATCGTGCTGTTCCTCTGGACGCCGCCGCACTTCTGGAGCCTGGCGATGGCGACGCGCGATGACTATGTCCAGGCCGGGGTCCCGATGCTGCCCGTCGTGATCGGCGACGGAAGGGCAGCCAAGGTCATTCTGGCCAATACCGTGGCGCTCGTCGCCGCATCCCTGCTGCCCTTCTTCTTCGGGCTAGGCTTGGTCTATCTCGCCCTGGCGTTGGTCGGCGGCTGGATATTTGTCGCGAAGAGCATCGCACTCGTACGGGCACCCGGGCCGGCTGCGGCGCGAGCGAACTTCAAGGCCTCCCTGCTGCAGCTCTCGTTGATTCTGATCGGGGCCATGGCGGACGCATGGGTGCCCTTGTAGGGCTGGTTGGAGCGTGGGCCCTGGCGGCGCTTTGCCTGTTCCCGGCCCTGCCGGGACTGACTGCGGCCCCGGCCACGACCGCCTTCGATCCTGATCAAGCACTCGCCGACAGCCAGGCGGCCGTGGGACGGACGCTTTCCGGCTACGAGTTTCGTGATGCTTCGTTGCGACGGCTCTCGCTCGCGGAGTTTCGCGGCCGCCCGTTGCTGATCAACCTGGTCTATACCAGTTGCGCCTTCGGCTGCCCGCTCGTCATCGAGACGCTGGCGGACTCCATCGACATTGCGCGCGAAGCGGTCGGCCGGGACAGTTTCCAGGTGCTTACCGTCGGATTTGACACGCGGATGGATACGCCGGAGCGGATGCGGGAGTTTGCCGCGAACCATGGGATCCGCGACGACGGCTGGCGGTTCGCCAGCGCCGATTCCGACACCATCGCCCGGCTGTCGAAGGATCTCGGCTTCCTGTTCTTCCCGTCGGCAAAGGGCTTCGACCATCTCACCCAGACGACGGTCGTCGACGCGGACGGCGTCATCTACCGCCAGGTGTACGGGGCGATGTTCGATGCGCCGTTCCTGGTGGAGCCGCTGAAGGACTTGGTCTTCGGCCGCCAGAGCGTGCCGACATCGTATGAGGGACTGATCAATCGGATCCGCCTGTTCTGCACGATCTACGACCCGTGGAGCGGCCGCTACCGGTTCGACTACTCCCCCTTCATCGGCATCGCCGTCGGCGTCGCCTTGCTCGGCACCCTGGGCTTCTTCGTCGCCCGCGGCTGGCTCCGGCATCGTCGCCCCCGCTCGCGGATCTGACGGCGGCGCACCGGCGCGTGACGGCGCTCCAACGCATCCTGCGACCGGCATTCTGGCGCCTCGACGACTGGACGTCGCGGGTGTTCGGGGCCGCCTGGAACCCCCTCTACAACCTCGGAGCGCTGGGGTTCTTCTTCTACTGGATCGTCGCGATCAGCGGGATCTACGTCTACGTCTTCTTCGATACCGGTGTCACCGAAGCCTACGACTCCGTCGCCTACATGACGGAGGACCAGTGGTACCTCGCCGGGGTGATGCGGAGCCTGCACCGGTACGCCGGGGACGCCATGGTGGTCGTCATGGTGCTGCATTTGATCCGCGAGTTCGCCTATGACCGTCTTCGCGGCGCACGCTGGTTCAGCTGGCTCACCGGCGTCCCGATCATCCTGCTGGTCCTCGCGTCCGGCATCACCGGCTACTGGCTGGTGTGGGACCAGCTGGCGCAGTACGTCGCCATCGCAACCACGGAGTGGCTCGACTGGCTGCCGATCTTCGGCGAGCCCGTCGCCCGCAACTTCCTGGCGCCCGACGCGCTCGACGACCGGTTCTTCACCTGGCTCGTATTCCTGCACATAGCCGTGCCGCTGCTGTTGCTGCTGGCGCTGTGGTTGCACCTGCAACGTGTGAGTCGACCGCGCATCAACCCGCCGCGCGGCCTGGCCGCCGCCAGCTTCACGGCGCTGCTCGTCCTCTCGCTCGTCGTGCCGGCGACGAGTCACGCGCCGGCTGATCTCGCGAAGGTGCCGACGGTTCTCGACCTCGACTGGTTCTACCTCGGGTTCTACCCCTTGCTGGATCTCTGGTCCCACGGCACGGTGTGGGTCACGGCGGCGATATTGACGCTCACGCTGGCCGCCATGCCATGGCTGCCGCCGTTTCGCCGTCCCGCGGTCGCGCAGGTCGATCTCGACAACTGCAACGGATGCGCCCGCTGCGCCGAGGACTGCCCCTTCAACGCGATCTCGATGGAGCACCGCACCGATGGCAAGCCGTTCGACCGGGAGGCAGTCGTGAAAGACTCCCTATGCGTGAGCTGCGGCATTTGCGCGGGATCCTGCCCGACGGCGACCCCATTCCGCCGCGCCGCTGCTCTCGTGCCGGGGATCGAGCTGCCCGATGCCACGCTGGCGGCGTTGCGGGATCGGCTCGACCGAATGGCGGATGCGGACGGCCAGCAGGTCTACCTCCTAGCCTGTGAGCACGGGGTCAGACCGGAGACGCTCCAGCGCCCTGGGGTCGCGGTGGCCGCGCTGCCCTGCGTCGGCGCCCTGCCCCCCTCGTTCATCGACTACCTCCTGAGCCGCTGCGGCGCCGCAGGCGTCTACCTGGCCGGCTGTGCGGAGGGAAACTGTCACTTCCGTCTCGGTGACACGTGGACCGAGGCCCGCCTGGACCGCCAGCGGGACCCGGGTCTGCGCAAACGGGTGCCACGTGAACGCGTGCGCTGCGACGGCTTCGAACCGCACCAGTCGGCGCGGCTGCGGCGGTCCGTCGCGACCTTCCTCGACAACGTCCGCGAACTGCCGCCCCAGGAAATTCCGTCGGCCCGGCAACTCGGCGCGCGCTTCGGCCGCGCACACGGGGATGGAGGCGTCGGCAGCTCATGATCAGGGCGCTCCGGTATGTGGGCCAAGCCGCCGTGCTCGCCGCCTTCGTCGCGGTGGTCGGGTTCTTTTCGAGCAATCCGTCGTTCCGCCATTTCCCCGAGGGGGAGGCCCTGCTCAAGGTGAGCTTTTCGCACGGCGGTGACCGCAAGGTCGAATGCCGGAAACGGACGCGGGAGGAGCTTGCCGAATTGGCGGCCAACATGCGGAGTGCGCTGGACTGCCCGCGTGAGCGAGTGGAGCTGCGCTTCGAGATCGACCTCGACGGGGTGCCGCTGTACCAGGCGCTGCTGCCGCCGACGGGGCTTGCCGGTGACGGCCCTTCGCGCGTCTACGAACGGTTTGCCCTCCCCGCCGGCCGTCACGTCCTCGATCTACGCCTGCGCGATTCCCGGCGGAGCGAAGGGTTCGATCATGTTGCCCGGGAGGCGGTCGAGTTTGCCGCCGGAGAAAGCGTTGCCGTGGATTTCCGCGGCGGCGAGGGGTTCATCATCCGATGACCGGTGACGCGCGCGGAACAGCCCCGGGGAGGACGCCATGGCGCTGATCGTCTGGCGCAAGGCCTTCGAAATCGGGATCGAGGCGGTCGATCACGAGCACCGCGAGTTGATCGACCTCATCAACCAGCTCCACGAGCGGCTCGGCCAGGGTGCCACGCGGGAGACCGTCGCCGATTTTCTCGGTGAGATCCACGCAAGCATCTCCGCGCATTTTGCCCTCGAGGAACGGATCATGCGCGAACTGGAATACGACGAGTACGCCGACCACAAGGAAGACCACGAAACCCTGTTGGACGACATCAGGGACATCATGGACGCGTTCGAGGAAGGCAGCTATGCAGAATTCGAGGCGGAATTAGGCGAGCAGCTGGAAACGTGGTTCGGCGGGCACTTCCGCACGAAGGATGCCCGCCTGCACACCTTCCTCCATGACCGAGGCATGTGAACGCGAACAGCGCGTCCATCAATCAGGCAGCGCTGCCGCATGGCCAGCTGAACATTCGAACATCCCGCGTCCCGCTCCTGCACGCCCCGCCGAGCGCCGCGCGGGCATGCGATACCGGCCACGCGTTGCGGCGCCGCGCTCGGCCGGTCGGCGCGCCAAGCCGCATCGCACGGCATCCTCGGCCCCTGATTCGGGCAGCCCCACCGAGCATTGAACCCACGCCCGGGAGTTCGATACCACCCCTTGCATTTGTCTAAACTATCGCCATATATTTGGACAAGAAAGGGTGCCACCATGTCGACTGCGAAGGCCGTTCGAGCCGCCATACGGAAGCTGCCCCGGGGCAAGCCCTTCACTGGCGCCCGCTTCCTGAAGCACGGCGCCCGCAGCGCCGTCGACCGGGCCCTTTCCCGCCTCGCCGCGGACGGTGAGATCCGGCGTCTCGCCCACGGCGTCTTCGTTCGCCCGAGGACCAGCCGGTTCGTCGGGACCGTCATGCCCGATATCCACGAGGTGGTCGAGACCATAGCGCGCAGGAACGGCGAGACGATCCAGATCCACGGCGCCGAGGCCGCGAGACGCTTCGGGCTCACCACACAGGTGCCGATCGCGCCCGTGTTCCATACCAGCGCATCCAGCCGCACGATCCGCATTGGCGCCATCGCCGTGAGGATGGTCCACACCTCGAACCGCCGCCGGCTGCAGTTCGCCGGCGAGCCGACGGGTGTCGCACTCTCCGCGCTGTGGTATCTCGGCAAGAGCAACGTGACACCGCAGGCGATCGCCACCATCAAGGCCGCTCTCCGCCCGGCCGAGTTCGAGAAGCTTCGCTCCGCCGACATACCCGCTTGGATGCAGAAGGCGTTCGCCGGCGCCGCCGGGGAAACGATCCTTGGTTGACCCGTTCCTCTCGCTTGGCACCCGCGCGCGCCGACATCCTTCAGACCGCGGCCGCCGATGCCGGGCGGGCCTCGTCCAATGTTGTCAGCATCAGGCGAGACCGCGGTTCGGTGTCCGGTCCGAAGACCACCGGACAGCGCCTCGCACCCCGATCCTGGCCATAATGCCCGGACGATGTTCGAGCAGCTGAATCGCGTCGAGCGGTGGATCTTCGACGGCCTGTCGCTCGGCCTCGTCGGCTTCTACTCGTACGCGGCCGTGCTCGACCCGGCCGCGACGCAGTTCCACCGCGGCATCTACGTCGTCATCACGTACGTTCTCGTGTTCCTCCTGTACCGCTCGAGAAGCCGGGTGGGCAGGCTCTGCGACTACCTGCTGATCGCCGCCTCCATCACCTGCATCGGGTACTGGATGTGGAACTTCGAGGCCATCAACTACCGGGTCGGCGCCGAGACGGAGCTCGACCAGTGGATCGCCATGGCGGGCGTCCTGCTCGGGATCGAGCTGGCCCGCCGGGTGGTCGGCAACGTCTTCGTCGTGCTCAGCGTCGTCATGCTGATCTACGGCGTCTACGGGGAGTACGCGCCCGAACTCATCTCGCACGCCGGCGACACCTTTCCCGAGCTCTGCACCAGCATCTTCTACAAGAGCGACGGCGTGTTCGGGATCATGGCCAACGTGCTGGCCACGTACGTGATCCTCTTCGTCATCTTCGGAGCCTATCTCGAAGCGAGCGGGGCCCAGCGCTTCTTCGTGGACTTCCCGCTGGCCGCGGTCGGGCACAAGATCGGCGGACCGGCCAAGGTTTCCGTGATCGCCAGCGGCCTCTTCGGATCCATCTCGGGCAGCGCCATCGCCAACACGGTGTCCACCGGGAACTTCACCATTCCAATGATGAAGAAGGCCGGGTTCAAGCCCCATGTCGCCGGCGGCATCGAGCCCGCAGCATCCATCGGCGGCATGTTCCTGCCGCCCATCATGGGCGCCGGCGGGTTCATCATGGCGGAACTCACGGGCGAGCCCTACTCGACCATCATGCTCATCGCCGTGGGCCCCGCCCTCCTGTACTTCTTCAGTGTTTTCGTGATGGTGCATTACGAGGCCAAGCGCCACGGAATCAGGGGGGAGAAATCGGAGGTATCGGCCGGGAAGATCTTCCGACGGGGCTGGTACTACTGTCTGCCCCTCGTCGTCATCACCGTCCTGATGTTGATGGGCTTCTCGCCAGGCTATTCCGCCATCCTCGGCCTCTTCACCTGCGTCGCCGTGAGCTGGGTTCGCAGGGACACGCGGATCGGCCCGAGACGCTTCCTCGAGGCCGCCCGAACAGGCGCGCAGAACAGCCTCAAGATCGGCGCCACGGTCGGTGTGATCGGCATCATCATCGGCGTGCTCACGTACAGCGGGCTGGTGCTCACCTTCGCGGACATCGTGATCGCCCTTGCGGACGGTCGGCTCTGGCTGACCATCCTGCTCATTGCCCTCGCGTCGCTGATCCTTGGTATGGGCGTGCCCGTAACCGCCGCCTATCTCATCACGGCGGTGGTGGCGGTGCCCCCGCTGACCGAACTGGGTGTGAACCCCATCGCCGCGCACATGATCGTCTACTGGCTGTCGCAGGATTCGAACGTCACGCCCCCGGTCTGCATCGCGGCGTTCACCGGCGCGGCGATCGCCAAGGCGAACATGTGGAAGACAGCCTTCTCCGCCTTCAAGTTCGCCAAGTTCCTCTATCTGGCCCCCTTCATCTTCGGCTACGTACCCGCCTTTTCCCTCGACGGAAGCGCAAGCGACATCGTCGTGGCCTTCGCCCTGATTCTCGTGGGCACCTGGGCCTACTCCTGGTTCCTGAGCGGGATCTGGCTCGACCGATTCAAGAGCAGCCGTCCGAAGGGCTGACAGACGGTCAGGTAGGCGGCGCGATCAGAGTTCCCCGTCGATGACCGGCGCGCGCTACCCCGAGATGCGCGACCCCGGCGCCCCTGCTCCCTGAACCAGCTATGCGTCAGCGATCCTTGCGTTCCTTCGGCGGATCGATCGGTGCTTCTGCCTCGATCCACGCCTCCATCCCGCCGCGCATATGCGCCACCGGCCGGAGGCCCATATCCTGGGCCGTCTTCGCCGCCAGCGCCGAGCGCCAGCCGCCGGCGCAGTAGAACACGAACGTCTTGTCCTCGGCGAAGACCGGCTTGTGATACGGGCTCTCGGGATCGATCCAGAATTCCAGCATCCCGCGCGGCACGTGATGGGCGCCGGCGATGGTCCCCGTTCTCGCCACTTCGCGGATATCGCGCAAGTCGACGAACACGACATCTTCGTTCCCGTGCAGCGCGATGGCCTCGCCGACATCCAGCGTGCGAACCGCCGCATCGGCCTCTGCGACCAGCTCCCGGAAAGAACGGGTGATTTTCTGAGGCACGTCCCTGTCCCCTGCATTCGTGGCTTCAGCGCAGCAGCCTACCGCAGTTGGGGGGTTGCTGGATTCACCGGAGATGGCCAAAAGCCGACCATGACCACTACCACCCGTGACGTGGCGAAGTTCTGGGCATTGCCGTTGCCCGATCACCTCGCATGGGTTTACGGTGGCGATGTGGCAGGCTGAACAGCGGCCGCGACGCTATGTTGCAGGTGCGTCGGGCCGGAGGTACAGGGACTTGGCGATGCGTGATCGAGGATTGACGATGAACGGGACAGACCCGCGCGATTTGACGATGACACCGCAGGCCATGCGGGAGCTGGCAGCCAAGGCAACGGAGGCCCTCGTCGAACGCATCGCAGGCCTTGAGAGCGAGAAGGCCTGGGACGGAGAATTCCGCAATGTCCTGGAGGAGCAGCTGGGCGGTCCGCCGCCGGAGACTGGCCTGCCCGCCGAGGACGTGCTCGCACAGGCGGTGCAACAGGTCCTCCCGTTTGCGGCACGTCTGGACCATCCGCGGTTCTTCGGTTTTGTCCCGTCGTCACCAACCTGGCCGGGGGTGGTGGCGGACTTTCTGGCCGCCGGGTTCAACATCAACTCATGCACCTGGCTGGTATCGAGCGGAACCGGCCAACTGGAGCTGGTGGTCACGGATTGGATGCGCCGCTGGATCGGCTATCCGGAGTCGGCCGGGGGATTGCTGACGAGCGGCGGCTCGGCAGCGAGCGTCGAGGCCATGGTCGCGGCACGCGAAGCGGCGGGTCATCCGGACAAGTTCGCCGTGTACATGAGTGATCAGAGCCACAGCGCCTTGAAGCGGGCCACGGTAATTGCCGGTGCGCGGCGGGACCACGTTCGAGTGGTGCCCACCGATGAGAACTTCCGGATGGACGTGAACGAATTGGCACGCCGGGTGGCTCGGGATCGCGACGACGGGCTGCAGCCCCTTGCCGTGTGCGCGAATGCGGGGACCGCTGGTACGGGTTCTATCGATCCCTTGCCGGCCATTGCGGATTTCTGCGAGCGGGAAGGTATCTGGCTTCACGCCGACGCCGCGTACGGCGGCTTCGCCTTGGTAACCGAGCGGGGCCGGGAACTACTCGACGGTATCGACCGGGCGGATTCCGTGGGTCTGGACGCGCACAAGTGGTTCTTTCAACCGTACGAAGCGGGTGCGCTCATCCTCAAGGACAAGCAGCACCTCGAGGACGCATTCGCCATCGGCAACGACGTCCTGCAGGACACGGTCTGGGGCAAGAACCACCCCAACTTCGCCGACCGGGGCCAGCAACTGAGCCGACAGGCACGGGCACTGAAGATCTGGATGTCCGTGCGGACATTTGGCATGGCACGGTTCCGGGCCGCGATCCAGAACGGGCTCGACCTGGCGCACCGGGCCGCCGCCTACGTCGACGACAGCCCGGTACTGGAAATGCTGGCTCCGGTATCGCTCGGGATCGTGTGCTTCCGGGTGAATCCCGCCGGCCGGGACTGCGACGAAGAAACTCTGGAGAAGATCAATCGTACCGTGCTCGCACGCGTGTTCTGGGACGACCTGGCATTCTTCTCGTCCACGTCCCTCAAGGGTGTGTTTTCTCTGCGCATGTGCATTTTGAATCACACGACGACCTGGGACGACGTGCGAAGGACGCTGGATGCCGTCTCGCACCTTGGAGAGGAGGCGTCGGCGGATCAGCGAAGAGACGGTGCGGCGCAGTCGTCATGATCGTTGCCCGGCAACCGGTTTCTACGGACTTGGATAGCCTGCAGAGACAGGCGAGCGCGCCGGGATGCGGCGGATCGTGCATGAGCATGGCTGCGGCCCCGCCAAGTGATAATCCAGGTAGTCGACGTCGACAGCGTGGCCGTCCTCATAGCGAAAGATCACACGCCAGTTGACCCGTGAGCACCGCCCCCGGGTCACTTGGAAAGGACTTGCCGCAAAGCCGCGGGTCCCGCTCCCGCCACCCTGATCGATACCTTGCGACTAGTATGCGGGGACCACGCCGGGCCCTCGGCGATGGGATACGGGATGCCCGGCCCGACGGTTTCGGACGGCGACCGTAGCAGACGGACTTCATACATATCTCAGGATCGGCAGCCCACCCCGTGACACGTGATTTCCGAATCGGCTGCGGCGCCGGCTTCTCCGCCGACCGACTGGACCCGGCCGTTGACCTGGCGCTGCACGGTGCCCTCGACGTCCTGGTGTTCGAATGCGTCGGCGAGCGCACCCTGGCCTTCGGGCACCGCGACCGGCAGGCGAACCCATCCGACGGCTACAACCCCCTGCTGCCCCGCCGGATGCGGGCCATGCTGCCGCTGGTCTTTCCGGACGGGCCGCGCATCGTCACCAACATGGGCGTGGCGAATCCGCTGGCCGCCGCCGAACGCACCGTCGCCGTAGCCCGGGAACTCGGCCTGGCCGGGCTCAGGGTCGCGGCGCTGATCGGTGACGACATCGGGACACTGCTCCCGGCCGACACACCGCTTTGGGAAGGGATGACCCTCGCCGAGGTCGGCCAGCCCTACATCGGGGCCAACGCGTACCTCGGCGCCGAGGAAATCCTCACCGCGCTGGACACGGACGCGCATGTCGTCATCACCGGCCGGGTCGCCGACCCC
This sequence comes from Alphaproteobacteria bacterium, assembly GCA_022825705.1. Lineage (GTDB taxonomy): Bacteria > Pseudomonadota > Alphaproteobacteria > TMED109 > TMED109 > VXPW01. The sequence goes on along the minus strand of JAJDWH010000007.1, from coordinate 28,014 downwards.
TCGCTGTTCGTCGCCCCGCTGCGCCGGCATTTCGGCTGGCAGGCCGACGCCTGGGCGTCGCTCGGCCGGGCGACCGCAGTCGGGCATCTCCTCGAGTGCGGCGCACAGGTCACCGGCGGGTACTTCGCGGATCCCGGTTACAAAGACGTGGGAAGCCAGGCGAACATCGGTTTCCCGTACGCCGAGGTCGGCGCCGATGGCAGCATCTGCGTGACCAAGCTCCCCGACACCGGCGGCCTGGTCGACGAACGCACCGTCAAGGAGCAGCTGCTCTACGAGGTCCACGATCCCGCACGCTATCTCACGCCGGACGTCACTGCCGATTTCTCCAACGCCTGCGTCACCGCGACCGGCACCGACCGGGTCACGGTGGGCGACATTTCGGGAAGCGCCCGGCCGGAGCAGCTCAAAGCGACCGTGGCATTCGATGGCGGCTGGCTGGCGGAGGCGGAGGTGTCCTACGCCGGCGACGGGGCGCAGGCCCGCGCCGCGCTCGCGGGAGAGATCGTCGGCGAACGCATGCGCACGGTGCACGACAGCCGATCGGACCTCCGCACGGACCTGATCGGGGCCGGGTCGTTGCACGCCACCGCCCGCCGGTACGCGGACGCCGCCCGCGACGTGCGCCTGCGCTGCGCCCTCCGTACCGAATCGCGCGAAGAGGCCGACCTGTTGCTGTGGGAAGTGGAATCGCTCCTCTGCTGCGGCCCGAGCGGCGGCGGCGGCTATCGGGGCTCGGTCACCCCGTCCGTCGTCACGTACTCCGCATCGGTCGACCGGGACCTGATCACCCCCCGCGTGGAGGTCCTCAGCACGTGACCGGGACGACGCGGCTGCGGGCGATCGCCCACGCCCGGGCGGGCGACAAGGGCAACCGTTCAAACGTGTCGGTCTTCGTCTTCGACCGGCAGCACTACCCGGCCCTGCGCGAGCAAGTGACCTCCGAACGGGTGAAACGCGAATTCGGCGCCCTGGTGCAGGGCCCGGTGACGCGCTACGAGCTCCCGACCCTCGGCGGCCTGAATTTCGTCCTCGACGATGCCCTCGAGGGCGGGGTCAACGGGTCCCTGAACCTCGACGGCCACGGCAAGTCCTGGAGCAGCCTGCTCCTCGGGCTGGAGATCGAGCTGCCATGACCACAGAAGCCCTCAACCTTCGTGAAGTCACAACCGACCTGGCGTTTCCGGAAGGGCCGGTGGCGATGCCCGACGGGAGCGTGATCGTGGTCGAGATCCGCAAGGGATGCCTCACGCGGGTGTGGCCGGACGGCGGCAAGGAAGTCGTCGCAACCCCCGGGGGCGGGCCCAACGGCGCAGCCATCGGGCCCGACGGGCGCTGCTACGTGTGCAACAACGGCGGGTTCGAGTGGGCCGACACTCCGTTGGGAGCCCGGCCGGTCATGCAGGCGCGCGACTACAGCGGCGGGCGGATCGAGGCCATCGACCTCGACTCCGGAGAGATCGAAGTCCTCTACACCGAATCGGACGGCCATCCCCTGAAGGGGCCGAACGACATCGTGTTCGATGCCCACGGCGGCTTCTGGTTCACGGACCTCGGGAAGCTCCGTGAACGCGACATGGACCGCGGCCGCGTGCTCTATGCCCAGGCCGACGGCTCCGCGATCCACGAGGTCTGCCATCCGATGGTGACCCCCAACGGCGTCGGGCTCTCGCCGGACGGGTCGAGGCTGTACGTCGCCGAGACCGAGCCCGGCCGGCTGTGGGAATTCGACATCACCGTTCCCGGCCGGATCCAGCCGGAGCCCTGGCCATCGCCGCACGGCGGCCGCTTCCTGACCGGGGTCTCCCGGTACCGCCGGTTCGACAGTCTCGCGGTGGAGCACGGCGGCAACATCTGCGTGGCAACGCTGATAGAGGGCGGGATCACGGTCGTGGCGCCCGACGGTTCGCGGGCGGACCACGTACCGATGCCTGACCTGTATGCGACCAACATCTGCTTCGGCGGCCCCGACCTCCGGACGGCATTCATCACGCTGTCGGCGGGCGGACGTCTCGCCGCCTGTGACTGGCCGCGCCCCGGGCTGCCCCTCAACTTCCCGCCGCCGTCCGGCAACTAAGGCCGGCCCGATTCCACTGGCGGGACGACCGTTTCCGGCCGTGGCGATGACCCCCACCACAAGGCACGTCAGGCCCTTCCCGCCGGAGCTGGGATGACGCGCCGGCGCATCCGCGCCGACCGGCTGCTGGTGGCGCACGGGCAGTGCGAGAGCGGCGCGGCCGCCCGGGCGCTCATCCTCGCGGGGTGCGTCTATCAAGGCGAAACCCGGATCACGAAGGCCGGTGCCCTACTGCCCGCCGACACCGAACTCCACGTCCGCCGCCCGCCGCATCCCTGGGTCTCGCGCGGCGGGATCAAGCTCGCCCACGCCCTCGATCATTTTCGGATCGATCCCGCCGGGGCGGTCGCCATCGATGTCGGCGCCTCGACCGGCGGGTTCACCGACGTGCTGCTCCAGCGGGGAGCGAGCCGGGTCTACGCGGTGGACGTCGGCTACGGACAGCTCGCCTGGAAACTCCGCACGGACCCTCGGGTGACGGTCCTCGAGCGGACCAACGCCCGCAACCTCGACTCCACGCACGTCCCGGAGCCCGTCGACCTGGTGGTCTGCGACGCCAGCTTCATCGGTCTCGCCAAGATACTGCCCGCCCCACTCGCCCTAACGCGCACCGACGCCCGCCTGGTCGCGCTGGTGAAACCGCAGTTCGAAGTCGGACGGGCCGAGGTCGGAAAAGGCGGCATCGTGCGGGATCCCGTGGCCCGGGAGCGGGCTGTTGCAAACGCCGTACGCATGCTGTCCGGCGACCTCGGCTGGCACGTCCTCGGTCAGACGGAGAGCCCGATCCACGGGGCGGACGGAAACCTCGAGTGTCTGGTCGCCGCCCGCCGCCAGTCACCGCCGTAGCGCCGAGGCCGGCGCCTGCCGCCGGTCAGGGCCGCGGCGATCGCTCAAGCAAACCATCACGCACGCTTCAGCGGGCCAGCGCGTGATACTCCGGATTGGGCAACATGCCGGTCGCGGCGGCGATCCGGTTGGACATGTTGAAGAAGGCCGCGACCTCCGCCACCTCCAGGATCGTGCGGTCGTCGCATCCGACCGCCCGGAGCGCCGTCCGGTCCGCCTCGTCCATGCCCGCCGGATCGGCCGTCAACTTCGCCGCAAAATCGAGCAGTGCCCGATGTCGTGACGACAGATCGGCCGCCCGGTAGTTGAACGCGATGGCCTCGGCCAGGATGGGGTCGCCGGTGATCTCCCGAAGCGCGGCTCCGTGGGCGACCAAGCAGTAGAAGCACCGGTTGATGCTCGAAACCGCGACCGCGATCATTTCGCGCTCCGCCTTCGACAAGCTGCCCTCGCCGAGCATCAGCCGGTTGTAGCTGTCGGCGAAGGTGCGAAGCCGTTCCGAACCGAGCGCGTTCGCGCTGATCACGTTGGGGATCAGGCCAAGCCGCTCGCGGCAGACCTTGATGTACCGCTTCAGATCATCATCGAGCGAGTCGAAGTCCGGCTCGAGCGCCAGCTCCCAGACCTTGCCCGGTTCGCGCATGCCCTGGCTGTCAAGGGTTTCCGGCGGCGCAGTCGTGGCGTGCACGTCTCGACCATCACTCATGGCGATTCCTCTCTGTCCCGCTGTCGATCAATGCTGATCCCGATCAGTCGGATGGCATGCCGGCCACCATCCCCTGGTGACGAATCAGGTGGTCGGCAAGAACCAGCGCCAACATGGCTTCGCCGATCGGCACCGCGCGGATTCCCACGCAAGGGTCATGCCGCCCTTTCGTCACGATCTCCGTGTCATTGCCGTCCTGGTCGACCGTTCGGCGCGGTTGCGGGATGGAGCTCGTCGGTTTCACCGCAAAGCGGACGACGATCGGCTGCCCGGACGAAATGCCGCCGAGAATCCCTCCGGCATTGTTCGAAAGAAACGTGACCTCGCCGGGTTCGGGGCCCGCGCGCATCTCGTCGGCGTGCTCGACGCCCGTCTGGGCCGCCGCCGCAAACCCGGCACCGATCTCCACTCCCTTGACCGCGTTGATGCCCATCATGGCGCGCGCAAGGTCGGCGTCGAGCCGGTCGTACACCGGTTCCCCGAGCCCCACGGGAACGTTCTCGGCCTGCACCTCGACCACGGCCCCGCAGGACGATCGCTCGCCCCGGATCTGGTCAAGGTAGGTTTCCCAGGCGGCCACGCTCCCCGGGTCGGGACAGAAGAACGGGTTCCGCTCCACTGCTTCCCAGTCCCAGCGGTCGCGATCGATCGCGAGGGGTCCGAGCTGGACCAGCGCTCCCCGAACGCGGACCGGCGTGATGACCTTCTTCGCGACCGCGCCGGCCGCCACGCGCATCGCCGTTTCCCGGGCAGACGACCGCCCGCCGCCCCGGTGGTCGCGAACGCCGTACTTCTTCCAGTAGGTGTAGTCGGCATGCGCCGGCCGGAACACCGTCCGGTGCCGCTCGTAGTCGCTTGACCGAGCGTCCTGATTCTGGATCACCATGGCGAGCGGGGTGCCCGTGGTACGTCCCTCGAACACCCCGGATTCAATGCGGACGGTATCGGGTTCGCGGCGCTGGCTCGTGTGGCGCGATGTGCCCGGACGACGACGATCGAGGTCGCGTTGAACGTCGGCTTCCGCCAGCGGGATGCCGGGCGGCACGCCGTCCAGCACGCAGCCGATCGCCGGACCGTGGCTTTCACCCCAGGTCGACAGGCGAAACGCTGTTCCGAAGGAGTTGCCCGCCATGTGAGCCCCGCTTCCCGCGGCTAGACGGTAGCGATATCAGGGGCGTCGACCGCCTTCATGCCGACCACATGGTAACCGCTGTCCACGTGCATGACCTCGCCCGTCGTCCCCCGGCCTAGGTCAGACAGGAGAAACAGTGCCGCGCCGCCGATGTCGTCCAGGTCCGTATTCCGCTTCAGCGGCGAGTTGTATTCATTCCATTTCAGGATGTAGCGGAAGTCGCCGATCCCGGATGCCGCAAGCGTTCTCATCGGACCCGCCGATATCGCGTTCACGCGAACCTGCTCGCCGCCGAGGTCAGCTGCCAGGTAGCGCACGCTCGCCTCCAGGGCGGCCTTGGCCACGCCCATGACGTTGTAGTGCGGCACCACGCGCTCGGCCCCGATGTAGGACAGCGTGAGAATGCTGCCCCCGGGCCCCATGTGCCGCATGGCGGCACGGGTGGCTTCCGTCAGCGAATAGCACGAGATGTCCAGCGTGCGGAGAAAGTTGTCGCGGGTGGTCTCGACGTACTTGCCAGTCAATTCAGTCTTGTCTGAAAAAGCGATCGCATGCACCAGAAAATCCAGGCCGCCGAGGCGGTCCGCGGCCTGGTCCACGGTGATGTCCAGGGCGCCGTCCTCGGCAACGTCGCAGGGCAGGACGATATTCGACCCGGTGCGCTCGGCCAGCGGCCCGACCCGCTTGCGTAGGGCATCGCCCTGGTAGGTGAAGGCGAGTTGCGCCCCGTGTGCGGCCACCGCGCGGGCCACACCCCAGGCCAACGAACGTTCGTTGGCGACGCCAAGGACCAGCCCCTTGCGCCCGGCCATCAATGGCCCTACAGCCGTGGTCACAAGCCCAGTCTCAGGCATCGAAAAACCCTCGGTGGGCAAAATTTGCTCCTCCATCCTAATCTGGCACCCCCTTGCGTCAACGATCAGGACACAGCCGCAATGCCGGTAAAGGCCACCCGCCCGCGCACGATTTGGCGGTCCCCAGATTCGGAAACGGTTGAGATTATTGACCAGACCCGCCTGCCGGCCGCGTTTGAGACCCGACGTCTCGAATCGCTGGCGGACGCGGCTGTCGCCATTCGCACCATGCAGGTTCGCGGCGCCCCGCTGATCGGCGTCACCGCCGCGTACGGGGTTGCACTGGGGCTGACCGAAGGTGATGACGACGCGACGCTGGCGCACGTCATCGAGACCTTGACCGCGACCCGGCCGACCGGGCGGGATCTGTTCACGGTGCTCGACCAGATGCGATCGACCCTCACCAGCCTCCCGCCGGCCGAGCGGCAGGCGGCAGCCTGGCGGATGGCGGATGAGTTGGCCGAGGAATGCGTGAACAAGTGCCGCGCGATCGGCCAGAACGGCGCTGAACTGATCGAACGAATCGCCGATGCGAAGAAGGAGGGCCCGGTCAACGTGCTCACCCACTGCAATGCCGGCTGGCTCGCCTGCGTGGAATGGGGCACCGCGCTTGCCCCCATTTATGTCGCCGCCGAACGCGGCTGCGAGGTCCATGTTTGGGTCGGCGAGACCCGGCCGCGCAACCAGGGCGCTGCGCTCACCTGCTGGGAGCTCAAGGCAGGAGGCGTCCCCCACACGCTGACCGTCGACAGCGCGACCGGTCATCTGATGTCGGAAGGCAGGGTGGACATCGCCATCACGGGGGCCGATCGGGTGCTCCGCGACGGCACCGTGTGCAACAAGATCGGCACGTACATGAAGGCGCTGGCCGCGCACGACAACGGCGTACCGTTCTACGTGGCGATCCCGGAATCAACGTTGGACCGCGTCACGAATCCCGGCAGCGGCGCCATTCCGATCGAGGAACGAGACGAAGAAGAGGTGCTGCGCGCATCCGGTCGGAACGCCAGCGGCAGCCACGCCTCGATCGCCGTCGCTCCACCCGCCACGTCGGCATTCAACCCGGCGTTCGACGTGACGCCGCCCGGCCTTGTGCGAGGCCTGGTGACCGAGGCAGGCGTCGCTCCGGCGACGGAGAAAGGCATCGAAGCCCTGTTCGGTCCCGTTTCCGACGGACAGCCAGCATGAAGAATCGCTGGCGGCTGAACGATGCTGCGGCGCTCGTACGCAAGCTGCGGCGGCGCGGCATCGGGGAGGCACTCGCGCTCCGCGTCTATTCGACCCGCCTGCTGGGCAGCGATCCCCAGTTGGTGCTGCACGGCGGCGGCAACACGTCCGTGAAGGTGTGCCGGGCAGGCCGGCGCGACGGTGGCGCCGACGTCATGCACGTCAAGGGCAGCGGCTGGGACATGGCCGCAATCGAGGCCGAAGGCTTGCCGGGTGTTGAGCTCGCTCCGCTCCAGGCCCTCCGGGCGCGCCCCGCGCTGTCCGATGCGGCGATGGTCCAGACCCACCGCGCCTGCCTGCTGGACCCCTCCTCGCCCTCCCCGTCGGTCGAGACCCTGCTCCACGCCTTCCTTCCGCATACGTACATCGACCACACCCATGCCAACGCGGTGCTGGCCGCCACGAACCAGCCCGACGGAGCCACGCGGGCCCGGGCCATCTGGGGTGATCGCGTCGGGATCGTCCCCTACGTGATGCCGGGCTTCCAGCTCGCCAAGGCCTGTGCTGTCATCTACGAGGAGGCCCCGGAAGTAGAGGGGCTCATCCTGCTCGGGCACGGGATCTTCGCATTTGGTCCGACCGCGCGAATCGCCTACGACCGGATGATCGACCTGGTGAGTGCCGCCGAGCGTGCGATCGCGCAGGCGAGACGCTCAGCCAAGCCTGCCCGCTCGCGACAACCGCCCGCACGCACGGTGGCGGCTGCCGCACCGGTACTGCGGGGCCTGCTCTGCAAGGCACTGGAACCGGACCGCGGCGACCGGCCCGATCGCCGGCTGGTGCTCGTGCACCGGTCCAGCCGGCGCGCCCTCTGGTATGCCGACCATCCGGGTCTCGCGACCGGGCCGGCCACGCCCGACCACGTGCTGCGGACAAAGCCGTGGCCGCTTGCCGCGCCTCCCTACAGGCGGAACGCCGGCGAGGCCGCGTTCCGATCTCTGGTATCGGAGGCTTTCAACGACTATACAAGCCGTTATCAATCGTATCTCGATTCCAACTTACGGCGATCTGGCGGATCGGTCACGCCCCTGGACCCGGCGCCGCGGGTGCTGCTTGTGCCGGGGCTCGGCGTCTTCGCTGCCGGCCCCAGCCGTCGCGCCGCGGTCATCACGGCGGATCTGGCCGAGGCCACGGCAGAAGTGGTCCGTGACGCCGACGCCTTGGGGTCCTTTCAGGAGTTGCCAGACGCAGACCTGTTTGACGTCGAATATTGGTCACTCGAGCAAGCGAAACTCGGCAACCACCGACCGCTCGCGTTCGAGGGCCATGTCGTGGTCATCACCGGCGGGGCCGGCGCCATCGGGCGGGCCGCGGCGAGGGCATTCCAGGCCGAGGGCGCCGAGGTCGTGCTGCTCGACCGGGACCGACGCGCGCTCAACGAGGCGGCGGATGACGTTCAGGGACTGGCGATCGAAACGGATCTCACCCGCGAAGACAGCGTGGCGCACGCTTTCGATGAGACCATCCGGACTTTCGGCGGTCTCGACATCCTGGTCTCCAACGCCGGCGTGGCCTTTTCCGGGGCGATCGCCGAGGTCGACGAAGCCACCCTGCGCGAGAGTTTCGAGGTGAATTTCTTTGCCCACCAGCGCGTGGCTCAGGCCGCGGTCGCCGTGTTCCGGGCACAGGGAATCGGCGGGTGCCTGCTCTTCAACGTGTCTAAGCAGTCGGTGTCTCCGGGACCCAAGCTTGGCGCCTACGGTGCGGCCAAGGCGGCGACCCTCGCCCTGATGCGTCAATATGCAATGGAGTGCGGCAGCGACGGCATTCGGGCCAACGCGGTCAACCCGGATCGTATCCGAAGCGGCATTCTCGACGACGCCATGATCGAGGCGCGGGCAGCAGAGCGGCGATTGAGCGTGGAGGACTACATGGCCGGCAACCTCTTGGGCGAGGAGGTCCAGGCAACAGACGTCGCGCAGGCCTTCGTCCATTTGGCGCGGCAGAAGCGGACCACTGCCGGTGTGCTGACGGTCGATGGCGGCAATCTAGGGGCGGCGGTGCGCTGACCATGCAGGTATGGGAGCTCGCGTCCTGGTCCCGCGACGGTCTGCGGCTGACAAACCGGCCATCTCCCGTTCCCGGTCCGGGCGAGGTCGTCGTGGGAATCGAGGCAGCGTCGCTCAACTACCGGGACCTGGTGATGGTTGCCGGCGGGTATGGGCGCGCCGGTGGCGGGCTGCCCGTCGTACCGTTGTCGGACGGTGCAGGTCACGTGCTCGAAGTCGGCGATGGCGTCGACCGCTCGCTGACCGGTCAGCTGGTGGTCCCGTCCTTCTTCCAGCACTGGCGCAGCGGCCGCTTTCCTGCCGATGCCCTGACGGGCGCGCTTGGCGGCCCGCTGGACGGTGTGCTGCAGGAGCGCATGCTCCTGGATGCGGCGGGCGTGGTCGGCGCTCCCAAGGGGTGGACTGCCCTGGAGGCCAGCACGCTGCCGTGTGCCGCGATCACGGCTTGGAGCGCCGTCTCCGTGCTTGCCCGAACCCGGCCCGGAGACGTGGTCGTGGTGGAGGGGACGGGCGGCGTTGCCTGCTTCGCCGTGCAGTTCGCGCACCTGTGCGGTGCGCACGTGGTGGTGGTGTCATCGAGCGACGCCAAGCTCTCGGTCGTCCAGGATCTGGGGGCCGACACGCTGATCAACTACCGGCGCACCCCGCAATGGGGTAAGGCGGTCCGCGACGAGGTGCGGGAGGCCGACCTGGTCATCGAACTCGGCGGCGCGGAAACGCTCGGACAGGCGCTTCGGGCCGTGCGGCCGGGGGGAACCATCGCGCTGATCGGCGTGCTCTCCGGTGGCAAGGCGGAGCTTCCGCTTGGGCCGGCGATCACCCGGGAGGTCCGGCTCCAATCGGTGACCTGCGGATCACGTGACGATCTCCGGGACATGGTGCGAGCCATCGACGCGAGCACGATCCGACCGGTGATCGACCGAACCTATCCGTTCCAGGATTTCCCGGACGCGCTTGACCGGCTGGAAGCCGCCCAGCACATCGGCAAGATCTGCGTGAACGGAGCGGCCTAGGAACAAGCCCCGCCCAGTTCCCAGAAACTTCCAGTCACAATTGGAGCCCGGCCCCGGCGCCCACTGAGTCCGTGCGGCGCCTCCAGGCGGATCCAGGCCGGATACGGGGCTGCGCGTCGTCCGGGGATCAGTTGGCAGGGCGGCGAGCGACGACCGCATTCACGCCGCCATATTGGGCCACGTGAATCCCCGGCGTCAGGTCCTGTAGCGACTTCGTCGCGTCGCCAGCCTGGTCCCGGTGACGGCAGCGGCCCGCGATGTGCAGCATCATCCTTCGAACACGACGTAGGTGCGCACCTCGATGCTCTCGCGTGGAGGCGCGGCGGGATCCTGACCTTCCAGCTGGAAGGCGCCGTGCGGGGTAAACCTGGCGCAGCCGTTGTCGAGACTGTCCCAGCCCTTGATGAGAAGGACCTCGTCCCGTCGCATCTCTGGAACCCAGTACCACCGCTGTCCGGTCCCGTGCGCCAGCTGATAGATCTCCCCGACCCGGTCCGGGAACCTCTGATCCGTTGCGATCAGTTCGGACGCCTGCACGCTGCCAGCGTCCGCAACGGCCAGCGGACTCCGAAGTACCGGTCCCCGGATCGGCCGCCAGACGTTGACCTGCATGATGCGCCCGCCGGCGGCAAGGATCCGCTCGACCTTGTCCTTTCCGAGGACGTCGGCCGCCCGCTTCGGTCCGGACGTCACGGTGTAATCGACGTGCACGCGGTCAGCCGGCGCGCGCGGGCCATCCCGATTGACAGCTCCGTCAGGCGTGTCGGACCGTCGCGTGTGGTCGAACACGGAAACCCGGTCTGCTCCGGTCACGCGCTTGACGAGTTCCACGAGCTCGCGGTCGTACACCTCCGCGATCGCCGCGTCGTCATGGAGGTCAACGACCGCGGTCTCATGGGAAATCAGCACAAATCCGTGCTGGTCCAGGGAAAGTCCATCAGCGATGCGCCGCATGTCGTGCACGTCGACATAGTGATTTTCCGTATCGAAGTAGACCTTGGGGAGGCCCCCCGTCAGCGCTGAACTCTCGAAATACGGCTTGGTCTCCTGCGGCACGATGAAGGTCAGTGCGCCGCGCACATCGTCTGGCGCCGCGATCTCGACAGCGGTGGACGGAATGTCGTGTGGTTTCATCGGTTACAGCTCTTGGGTTCTGGGGGCCGCCATTCCGGTGCAACCCGAAGCGCTATGCGCCGTGCGGAAATTGGAGGCGACCCCGTCAAGCCGGGCACCTTACTACGCGCGCACGCGCTTCCAAGGGGTTGGCAAGCAGGCCCCGAGCGGGGCCGGACGCTTCAGTGCATCAGCCAGACGCGCCGGACCGGCGGCGAAACCCCTTCCGGCCCAGGCCGAATCGCTTGGCGGCTTCGGAACGCCGCTTCGAATAGTTCTCCGCCACCATCGGGTAGTCGGACGGCAGTCCCCATTTTTGCCGATAATCCGCGGGCGTCATGCCGTAGTTGGTATTGAGATAGCGTTTCAGCATCTTGAGCTGCTTGCCGTCCTCGAGGCAGACGATGTAGTCCGGCGTGACAGACTCCGCTATTGGGACCGCCGGATCGCCTGCCGGGCGCCCGGCGCGCCGCGCCGTCTTGGCAGGCCCGAGGTCCTGAGCCTCCCCACTCTCCGCCTCCACCTTGCGCGGCCGGCCCGGCCGGCGTTTCACATCCGTGGTCGCTTCTGAGCTTGGCGCGACCTGAGCAACCGCCGGCGTCCCAGAAATCGCGGAAAGCGACTTGTGTACGGCCTCAATCAATTCTGGAAGCTGGGCAGCCCCAATCGTGTTGTTACCCAGGTAGGCAGCAACAATGTCGCCAGTTATTTCTACGGTCGACTTGGATGCATTGTCCGCCATGGAAAATGGTTCCTTCATTGAATATGTGCAGAATTTGGGGCGCCCAAGATGTGAGCATCGAAAAGCAATATACAAGTTACTACAGCTAATTCCAAAGAATTTTTACGAAACGAACGGTTATTCTGGTCGACCGGATAGATTAGCCGAAGAAATGCCGCCCCTCCTCAACGGCGTTCGCCGCAACCAAACTGCATTGCTGAAATTGCTAGTGGTACCAAGTCTACAGCCTTAACTTTGGGGGCAGTAGGCTGCGCTTGTCATCTTGGCGTTCCTATTGGTCAGTACGCGTAATCGTTTCCACGATCCGATCGGCCAAAGCAAAACCGAAAAGGCGTTCCCTGCTGTAGTGGTGGTCCGTCCGTACACCGTCCTGCAGAAACGCGGTGTCCGATTTCGGAGGCGGTCCGCCGCGGACGTTCCAAGTGGCGCCTGCTGGCCCGGCGATACGGTGTTGGGCGCGACCTATACTGAACCGCCTTCCATCGCCCGTTTGCGACCTCGTCATGAAATCCTTGCCGACCGAATCGCCGCAATCAAACGCAGGACTGTCTGTCGACGCCGAACGCCTCCTGTCCAGTCTCGCCACGATGGCCGAACTCGGCGCCACGCCCAAGGGCGGTGTGAATCGCCAAACCCTCACTGACCTGGACCGGGACGCACGCGATCTGTTCTGCACTTGGTGCGACGAAGCCGGCCTGAGCGTCCGCGTGGACGAGATGGGCAATCTCTTCGCCCGCCGCGCCGGACGCGACGATGACCGTGATCCCGTCCAGACCGGGAGTCACCTCGACACGCAACCGACCGGAGGGCGCTACGACGGTGCGCTGGGAGTGCTGGCCGGTCTGGAGGTCATGCGCGCCCTGAATGATGCGGATTATGTGACCGAAGCGCCGCTTGAGCTGGTGATGTGGACCAATGAAGAGGGTTGCCGGTTCGCGCCGGCGATGATGGGATCCGGTGTCCACGCTGAACTGCACGATCGCGACCTCATGATGCAGGTCGAGGATCCGGACGGCTGCAGCTTTGGAGACGAGCTCCAGCGAATCGGGTACCGCGGGCCGATCCCTTGCTCGCATCGGCGAAATCCGACCGGGGGGCTGATCGAACTTCATATCGAGCAAGGCCCACTGCTCGAAGACGAAGGCATCGCCATCGGGGTCGTCACCGGCGGCCAGGCGCAACGGTGGTACGAGATCGACCTCGTCGGCATGGAATCGCACGCGGGCACCACCCCCATGCCCGTACGCCGCGACGCGCTCGTTGCCGCTGCGGCCATCGTCACAGCCGTCCGTGCCCTGGGAGAGGAGTTCGCACCGCACGCGCGGACGACCTGTGGCGTACTCGAGGCCCGGCCGAACTCCAGGAACGTGATTCCCGGTTCAGCGTTCCTCACCGTCGATATGCGCCACCCGGACGCGCAGGTGCTGGCGACGATGGACGCCCGGCTGCGCGCCGCTGCGAGGGACTCCGCCAGCCAGGAGCGGGTAACGTGCACCGTCCGGCAGATACTTGACGTACCGGCCGTCGAGTTCCATGCCGAGGTGGTCGAAGCGGTACGGTCGGCGTCCGCGGACCTCTCCTACTCGCACCGCGACATCATCAGTGGGGCCGGGCACGACGCCATGAACGTGGCACGAGTCGCGCCGGCGGGGATGGTCTTTATTCCCTGTGTCGACGGGATCAGTCACAACGAGATCGAGAATGCACTTCCGGATGACATCATTCGGGGGGCGAACGTCCTGCTCAGGGCCCTGGTCAGCCTCGCGGATCGGCCCGGTTTGGACGCTGCGGCCTAAGGCGCCCTGCCTGAAAGCGAAGCTGGACACGCCCGCGGGAGCCCGGGGTTTCGGGCGATCGCCGCGGAGCCCCTTGCTTTCTGGAGAAACCACACCACATTGGGCGAGGCGTGCCGCTAGTCGAACCGAAGTCTTGTCGCATGAACAATCCGTGGACTCCTGAACGGGTCAAGAAACTGACCGAGCTCTGGCTGGCGGGGTGGACCCGCGCTCAGGTCGCCGAGGCTCTTGGACCACCGGTCACGGAATCGGCGGTCAAGGGCAAGGTCCGGCGCCTCGGTCTGAAACGCAGCAGCGGCGCGGCCGGGAAGCAGCAACCCGCAGCGCGGACCCCGCAGCGGGCCTCCCCCGCACGGTCGGCGCAATCTGCGCCGGGTTCACAGTCCACGGGGCATGGAAGTGCCACACCGTCGGCAGGAGCCGGGCCAAACCGCACGGACGACGCATCGTCCGGTCCGGCGCAGCGTTCCATGCAAGCATCGGCGGACGCCGCAACTGAACTGGCATGGACACCGGAGGATGTGTCCGCAGGGAGGTCCGTGGGCGATGCTTCTGGCAGGGGCGTATCTCTCTCCGGGGACCAGCCGTCATTCGCCGGCGACCGTCGCGCTGAACTGGCCGGCGACACCGTGGTCCCGGGTGCACGCGCCGCGGACAGCGGCTCCGAGCCCGGCGGGGAACGGGACTTTCGTTTTCCCGGCTACAACGAATGCCATTGGCCGCACGGCGAGCCGGACAACCCTGATTTCTATTTCTGCCTCGCTCCCGTGGCGCCTGGAAAATCCTACTGCGAGGCGCACGCCGAACAGGCCTACCGCAAGAAGGGCAGCTGATTCGTGAACTCGATGCGCGCATGGCAGATTGAGGGCGAAGGTGGCATCGACGCCCTTGCGCTCGTGGAGCGTCCGCGTCCCGAGCCGGGTCCGGGAGAAATTCTGGTTCGCGTGACCGCGAATGCGATCAACTACCGCGATCTTTCCACGATCCAGAATCCGCTGTCTCGCGGCTTCCCGCTGCCAAGAATCCCGAACTCCGACGGGGCCGGCGTTGTCGAAGCGATCGGGCCAGGGGTAACCGGCGTCCAACCCGGCATGGCCGTGACCACCACGTTCTTCCAGGACTGGGAAGACGGCGGGTGCACCCCGGCGGCAATGGCGAGCGCCCTGGGCGGTGCCCGAGAGGGCGTCCTGGCCGAGTACGTGGTGCTGAACTCCCAAGGTGTCCTGCCAAAGGTACCCGACCTTTCGGACGAGGAAGCTGCCTGCTTGCCCTGCGCCGCCCTGACGGCCTGGAACGCGATCTTCGAGACAGCGGCATTGCGGCCCGGAGACACGGTTCTCCTGCTGGGCACGGGCGGGGTCTCCATGTTTGCCCTGCAGTTTGCCGCGACTGCCGGAATCCGGGCCATCATGACCTCTTCCTCGGACCGTAAGTTGCAGGAGGCGACCGCACTTGGCGCAGCCCACGGGATCAACTATCGGGAAGTTGACGACTGGCCGGCGGCCGTCCGCGACCTCACCGGGGGCCGGGGGGCAGATGGAGTGGTCGAAGTAGGAGGTCCCGGAACGCTCCAGAAGTCGCTCGACGCGGTACGGGTCGGCGGCACCGTCGCCCTGATCGGAATCCTTACCGGAGGGACCATCGATCCGCTTCCGGTCATGCGGAAGTCCGTTCGCCTGAGCGGCGTCTACGTCGGCAGTCGACGGATGTTCCGTGACATGAACCGGGCCATCGAGAAACACGGGATCCGGCCGCACATCTCGGATGTCGTTCCGTTCAGCGAAGCCCGGGAGGCCTATCGACTCATGGCATCCCAGCAGCACATGGGAAAGATCGTCATCAAGTTCTGACCGGCAAACTGCGCCGTCAGTTCAGGTCTGGGCCGCTCCGTGTCAGAAGTTGAACGTCGTTGGCCGCGCAAACGCCGCAAGTGGCGGAACCGAGGCGTCGAAGAGGTCCCGCTTCACCGGATTCCCATTCGTGGTTTCCACCAGCACCACCCGGCCTGGTGCGCCGGGCTGGCTCTCCACGGCCAGCAGCCGCCCCTGCGGTCCCAGCTGCGCGACCAGCTCCTTCGGGGGTTCCGGCACGGCTCCTTGAATCAGGACGATGTCGTAGGGCCCGCCGGGAGGCCATCCGCCTGACAGGGGGCCCTGCACCACGGCTGCATTGTCCGCGCCAAGTTCAGTCAGCGCTTCCTCGGCTTGCACGGCCAAGCTCTCGTCACTTTCCAGCGCAATCACTGCAGACGCGAGGTGTCCCAGCACGGCGGCCGAATATCCGGTAGCGGTACCAACGTCCAGCACAACATCGTCGAATCGGATACGCGCCTCCTGAACCATCCGCGCAAATACGAGCGGGGCCAGCAGGTAGCGCTCCCCGCCGAGGTGGAGATGTTCGTCCAGATAGGCGCGGGCGCGGGCATGGTCGGGAACGAAGCGCTCGCGTGGCACCTTCTCGAATGCCGCAAGTACCGGCCGGTCGGTAACGCGGTTCGGAAACAGCTGCCCGTCGATCATGTTCCTGCGCATCGCTGCAAAATCGGACATGGTTTCCGCCCTCCCCTGCCACAGCTCACCCGCAACCGTTGATTGTCCGCGTTTCCGCAACCAGATTGTAGGCGCTGCGGATGCGGAGGAGCTCCTATGCCGATAGAGTGTGCCGCGCCCGAGGCCGGGTGGCAGAGTGGTTATGCAGAGGACTGCAAATCCTTGTAGGTCGGTTCAATTCCGACCCCGGCCTCCACATTCCTCCACGTCTCCGACTGGCCCGGCCAACCGCTTGACCACCGGGACTCCACCTGCGCACCAGCTATTCCAGAGCGGCGGCGATGCGGTCCAGCCCGTTCATCACGTCGGCCCGCACCGCCGGGTCGAACGCGGCGGCGTGGCGTCCCAGCAGGCGGAGCATAATCGCCTGCTGTTTCTCCACCGCGGCTCGGATCTCGGCGGCGTTGCCGCCTTGATCTTCCACTTGCGACGCCAGCGTCACCAACGCCGCTTCGGCTTCCCTGAGCTCCGCGTCATTGACGTAGGATTCGTCCAGGTCACGCCGCAGCTCGTGGAGAGCCCGTAACTTGAGCAGTTCGGCGTAGGCGCCACGGTAACGCGCCGCCGCCAAACGCTCGGCTGAGATCTGGCGCGCCGGTTCACTTTGCGCCGGACTGACGGTCGGCGCTCGAACCGGGGTTGCGGCCTGCGCAGCGCGATACAGCGAAGCTGCCTGCTCAACGTCGACCGGCCCACCAAGTCCACGACCCCAAAGGAAGGCGAGATTCTCGGTTGCGCGTCGGTGGCCGCGCTCGGCAGCCCTGGTAAACCACTGTCGGGCTTCTTCCGGGCCACCAAATTCATCGTCCTGGAGCGCCAGCCATCCGACAAGGTTCTCGCAGTCTGAATCGCCCGCCTCGGCAGCCTGAATACAGGCATCGTAGGCTGCCTCCAGGTCGCCTTGCGCGATGGCGGCTTGCGCGTCCGAATAGTCCGCGGCGGCCGCCTGTGACCAAGCGACCATGAGCCCGACCATGAACTTGGCAGGAGTGTCTATTCGGGCCACCGCCAGCATTCCCTTCCCGCGCCGTCCCTGCCCTGCAGGCCGGAACGACCAGCGGTTCGCACGGATGGCCGCCGCACGCAGCCAGTCAGGACAGCATCGCGCCTCGGCCTGGACCTGCAACCCCAGGGTCGACGGCAAGCCGAAGGGGGCCACACTGGGCAGACTTCCCCGGACCCGCCAACTCGTCCTCGTTCATCGGGCACCAGGCGCTGCGGAGGGCCCTCGAGATGGCAGCGTCGCGGCAGGTTTTCACGGCTGTCCGGCCAGCGTGCCCGGAATGGTCGCGGGAAGTCTGGAACTGATCCTCGATCGAAGCCGCGCTCTGGAGGTCCGAGGAGCTGCGGGTGCAGAGGGCGGCACCGATCATTTTATCACTCCCGCTGATCTCCGGTCTCCTTGACCGGCGTATTGTTGTTGGCTGAAACCTGTCGCTCGAACTGCTCGCGGGCGATCCGGCGTCCGAGCAGGCGCGCAATGGTCAGCGCTCCCCTTAATCCGTACCGAGTAGCTCACGCCGGACCTAGTCCCAGTCAAGCGCCGGATCGCTGGGATCGCGGCGCCGATCGATGGCGACAGAGAGAGCGTCGAAGTCTTCGAAGTAGTGCTCGACGGCGAGGCGGATCACGTCGGCCCGGCTACATCAGTGCCAGTGAAGCGGCACGCTGACCGATGACGAACTCGATTCCGGGCGCGGTCTGCGGCCCCGCTGCAGCGCGCGTGCGCGCTGTGCTGATGGTGGGCGGTACTGGATTTGAACCAGTGACCCCTCGCGTGTAAGGCGAGTGCTCTTCCGCTGAGCTAACCGCCCAAGATCCCGCTGCAGATTGCTGGCTACCCCGGTTGCAGTGGGGATGGTGGGCGGTACTGGATTTGAACCAGTGACCCCTCGCGTGTGAAGCGAGTGCTCTCCCGCTGAGCTAACCGCCCCGGGGGCGCCAGTCGAGCCCGTGTCGGACAATGGGAGTCGGTTTTACCCGAGGAGCTCCAATCGAACAAGGAAACCGGGAATCTGGTCGAGCCGATCAGCCACGAGGTCGGCTCCCAGGCTGTCCACAGGTTTGGAAGAATACCCGTAGCTTACCGCGATCGACGGCACCCCTGCGCGTCGAGCCGCCGTCACGTCGGCATCGCTGTCCCCCACCATGACCGCCCGTCCCACCTGTCCGCCGGCATGCTCGATGGCCACCGACAGGTGCAGCGGGTCGGGCTTGCGAACCGCCAGGGAGTCTCCACCCAGGACCGCGTGAAACCGGTCACGTATGGCGAAGTACCGAAGGATGTCTTCGGCCATCCCGACCGGTTTGTTGGTGCACAGGGCGACACGGCAGCCCTGCTCGTGCAGCGAATGCAGCGTCGCTTCGGCACCGGGAAAAAGACTGGTCTCAAGCGTCATCCGATCCACGTAGAGCGTGAGAAATCGGTTTCGCAGCTGCTCGATCGGGATCCCGTCGAGCCCTCCCGATCGGCCGAACCCGCGCTGGATGAGCGACACCGCCCCGTCGCCGACCATCGTACGGACGTCCGGGAGCCTGACCTGCGGACGCTCGTACTGGACCAGCAGATCGTTGAGCGCGCCGGCCAGATCCGGCGCGCTATCGATCAGGGTTCCATCGAGATCGAACACCACGGTGCACGGCACATGCTGTGGTTTCATGGACAGAATCGCTCCAGCGCAGGTACACTGAGTGCGTTGTACACACTTTGCGCGTTCCCCATCGCCCGCGCGGCCGTCTAGCGCTGCTCCAAAGGTACCCGCAATGGTCGCTCGCCCACTCGCAACTGCGATACTTGCTGGCGGCGCAGGCCGCCGCATGCGCTCGCGTGTGCTCAAGCCACTGCAGCCCGTCGCTGCACGACCGGCCATTCTCCATGTCCTGGCCGCCGCCGCCGAACTGGCGCCGGCCGCCACCGTGGTCGTCCACGGGCCCGGTGCCGACGCACTGGTGGCGGCGGTTCGGATCGACTGTGCGGATGCGCAGTTTGCCTTGCAGCCGGAACCGCTCGGCACGGGTGACGCCGCCAGAATCGCCTTGCGGGCGCTCGGCGACTTCGAGGGCGACGTCATCATTCTCTGCGCCGACGTGCCGCTCCTCGCGCCGGACACGCTGGCCGCGCTGCGCGACCGCCTGAACGAGTCCGATCGGCCGGCCCTGGCAGTGCTCGGATTTCGGCCCGATGAACCGTCGGGCTACGGCCGCCTCCAAGTCCACGAAGACGGGTACCTGAAGTCGATTGTCGAGGAGCGAGATGCGACCAGCGACGTGCGGGCATCGAACCTTTGCAATGCGGGAGTCCTCGCCGCCGACGCCGCTGTCCTGGGACCGTTGCTCGCACAACTCGACACTGCCAATGCGGCCGGCGAACACCAGCTGACCGACGTTGTCGCCAGCGCCAACGCCGCCGGCCGGCGCGTTGCGTGGATCGAAGGGCCGGCCGACGACCTGCTGGGCATCAACACCCGCGCCGACCTCGCCGCCTGCGAGGCTGCGCTCCAAGCGCGCCTCCGCCGCCGGGCGCTGGAGGCGGGAGCCAGCCTGCTCGACCCTGCCACGACATGGTTCGCGTGGGATACGGTGCTCGCCGCGGATGTCCGGGTGGAGCCCCAGGTGTTCTTCGGCCCGGGCGTCACGGTCGACGCCGACACCGAGATCCTGGCCTTCTCCCATCTTGAAGGAGCGGTCATCGGCAAGGGGTGCCGTGTCGGGCCCTTTGCCCGTTTGCGTCCCGGCACGCGACTGGAAGACGGAGCGCGGGTCGGGAATTTCGTCGAGGTCAAGAACGCGGTCATCGGCCCTGGCGCCAAGGCCAACCACCTCGCCTACATCGGCGATGGAACCGTGGGTGCCGAAGCAAACATCGGCGCCGGGACCATTTTCTGCAATTTCGACGGCACCCGGAAGCACCACACCGTCGTGGACGCGGGCGCGTTCATCGGATCGAATTCGGCCCTGGTGGCTCCGGTGCGCGTCGGTCGCCACGCCATTGTCGGCGCCGGCAGCACGATTACCCGCGATGTGCCGGACTCCACGCTCGCCGTCGAACGCGCCGCCACACGCGTCAGGCCCTCCAGGGGACGCCAGCGCCCCCCGCACCGCACCGGCTAGCTCCGGCCGATGTGCGGAATCATCGGCGTGGCGGGCGCTTCGGAGCATGGTGCCGCGCCGCCTCTCCTCGACGGTCTCGAGTACCTCACCTACCGCGGTTACGACTCCTGCGGCATCGCCACCCTCGCGAACGGTCGGGTGGAACGCCGCCGGGCCGCAGGACGGGTCGCGAATCTTCAGGCGGTACTCAAGGATGCGCCGATGGCGGGAGACACCGGGATCGCCCACACCCGCTGGGCCACGCACGGCGTCCCCAACGAGACCAACGCCCATCCGCACGGCAATGCCGAGGTCGCCATTGTCCACAACGGGATCGTCGAAAACTTCTCGTCGCTCCGTGCGGAACTCACCGATGCGGGCCACGAGTTCGAGACTGATACCGATTCCGAAGCGATTGCCCATCTCATCGTCTTTCATCTCCGTCGCGGGCTTACGCCGGAAGCCGCGGCCGACGCGGCCTTTGCCCGCCTGAAGGGCGCATTTGCGGTAGCTGCGATCGTCGCGCGGGCACCGGGACGCATTTTCGTGGTGCGACACGGCTGCCCGCTAACCATCGGGATCGGCGAGCACCAAACCTGGGTCGGGTCGGATGCCCTCGCACTCGCGCCGTTCACAGATCGAATCATCCATCTCGACGAAGGTGACCGGGCCACCGTCACCGCAGCCGGAGTCTCGGTCCGCGCCGTTGACGGCCAGCCGGTCGAACGACCGACGGTGACGTCGAGCATCGTTCCGACCGCCTTCGGGAAAGGCGGCTATCGGCACTACATGCAGAAGGAGATCCACGAGCAGCCGATCGTGATCGGCGACGCCCTGCGTGCCCTCCTCGACACCCGTGCCATGCGGGCGGAAGCGCCTGACCTACCGTTCGGGTTTGCCGACATTGATCGCCTGGTCCTGGTGGGTTGCGGCACCTCGCATTACGCCGCGGGAGTCGCGCGCCACTGGTTCGAGGAGCTGGCGCAACTGCCCGTCGACGTGGACATCTCGTCCGAGTTCCAGGACCGGGCCCTGCTGTTCGGTCCTGCAGGGCGGAGCGCCGCCATCCTCATTTCCCAATCCGGCGAAACCGCCGACACACTGGCCGCGTTGCGTCAGCTTCGGGCGCAGCGGGTGCCCACCGTCGCACTGGTGAACATGACCTCCAGCACCATGGCCAACGAGGCGGACGCGGTCGTCGCCATTCATGCCGGCAGTGAAATCAGCGTGGCGTCCACCAAGGCGTTTACCGCGCAACTCGCCACCCTGGCCTGTCTGGCCTTGGCCGCCGGTCGGGCCAGGGGCAAGCTGGACTCCGAACACGAATCACGACTGGCCGCGGAGCTGACCGCCGTACCGGCCAAGATGGCGGACATCCTCGCGGTCCAGAACCGGCTTCAGGACGTCGCTTCCGAACTTATCCGCGCCCCCAGCGTCCTGTACCTGGGACGGGGGCCGGCTGCGTCAGTGGCGCGCGAAGGCGCACTGAAGATGAAGGAAATTTCGTACATCCACGCGGAAGCGTACCCGATGGGCGAGCTCAAGCACGGCCCGCTGGCGTTGATCGACGAACATGTCCCGACGGTCGGAATCGTGCCGTCGGACCCTCTCTTCACCAAGAACGCATCCAATCTCGCGGAGGTGAATGCCCGAAACGGACCCATCATCCTGGTGAGCGACGACAACGGCATCAGCGAACTCGGCGAGACCGCCCGGCACACGATCAAGGTGCCCCACTCCGATCCGTTCGTGGCCCCTCTGCTGTACGCGGTCCCCCTCCAGCTCCTGGCCTACCACGCGGCCGTGCTGAAGGGCACGGATGTCGACAATCCGCGCAACTTGGCGAAGACGGTGACCGTGTCCTAAATCAACCCCTAGAGGCCACCTATACTCACGCCAGGCGGACGGCCGCCGGCACCGTTCGCGGGAGCACGCCAGCATGGATATCGATCTCAGCCAGCCACTCATGGCGCTTCGCGATCCCGCGCTTTTCCTTCAGCAGGGCTGCATTGGCGGTGAATGGCAGGACGCCGACTCGGGAGAAACGATCGCGGTCCACAATCCGGCAGACGGTCGCCCGGTCGGAACCATGCCGAAGATGGGCGCTGCGGAGACCACCCGCGCCATCGAGGCAGCCGAGGCGGCGTGGCCCGACTGGCGGGCCCGCACCGCCAAGGAACGCAGCCAGATCATCCGGCGCTGGCACGACCTGATCCTGGAGAACGGCGACGACCTTGCCCTGATCATGACCCTCGAGAACGGGAAGCCACTGGCCGAATCCAAGGGGGAAATCGCCTACTCGTCCTGGTTCGTCGACTGGTTCGCCGAGGAAGGCAAGCGCGCGTACGGCCACACCATCCCGAGCACCATGGGTGATCGACGCATCCTCACGATCAAGCAGCCGGTCGGCGTCTGCGGCCTCATCACCCCATGGAACTTCCCGGCGGCGATGATCACGCGCAAGGGAGCTCCGGCACTCGCTGCCGGGTGCACGATGGTCATCAAGCCGGCCTCGGCCACGCCGTTCACGGCGACCGCGCTCGTCGAGCTGGCCCTTCGCGCCGGGGTGCCGCCCGGGGTCATGAACATCGTTTCCGGCCCGTCCGGCCCGATCGGCGATACGCTGTGCACGAGCGAGAAGGTCCGGAAGATCTCGTTCACCGGCTCGACGGAAGTCGGGCGGATCCTGATCCAGAAGGCCGCCAGTACGATCAAGAACGTATCCATGGAGCTGGGCGGAAACGCGCCGCTCATCATCTTCGATGACGCCGATCTCGACGCCGCAGTCGAAGGCGCCATGGCCTGCAAGTACCGAAACGGCGGCCAGACATGCGTCTGCGCCAACCGCATCTTCGTGCAGGACGGCATCTACGAAACGTTTGCCGAGAAGTTCGCCGCCCAGGTCCGCGGCCTCGCGGTGGGCAACGGGCTCGCGGAAGGGACCGAGATCGGTCCACTGATCGACCAGAATGCGGTCGAGAAGGTCGAGAGTCATGTCAGCGATGCCGTGACCGGGGGCGCGGTGGTCGCGGCCGGCGGCCAACGCCACGATCTCGGCGGCAACTTCTACCAGCCGACGGTCCTGACCGGCGTCGGCCGGACGATGCGCATCTTCCACGAAGAGACGTTCGGGCCGGTGGCGCCGCTCATCCGGTTCTCGTCGGAGGCCGAAGTGATCGAGATGGCCAACGACACCTGCTTCGGCCTGGCCGGCTACTTCTACAGCCGGGACATCGGCCGCATCTGGAGGGTGGCGGAAGCGCTCGAGTACGGCATGGTCGCGGTCAACGCCGGCATCCTCTCCACCGAAGTCGCCCCGTTTGGCGGCGTGAAGGAGTCCGGGCTGGGCCGCGAAGGCGCGCAGGAAGGTCTCGAGGAATACCTGGAGACCAAGTACCTGTGTCTGGCCGGCATGTGACGATCCAACGCGATCCGCTTAGCTGACCGCATGCGCACACCAGAATCCTATGACCTGGTCGTCCTTGGGGCCGGATCCGGCGGCGTGCGCGCGGCGCGGATCGCCGCGGGGCACGGCGCGAAGGTCGCGATCTGCGAGAGCGACCGGGTCGGCGGGACCTGCGTCCTGCGCGGATGCATCCCGAAGAAGTTTCTGGTCTACGCCGCGCACTATCGGGAAAGCTTCACCGACGCCGCCGCGTACGGCTGGACGATAGACGCCGCCCGACACGATTGGGGCGCACTGATCCGCGCCAAGGATGCGGAACTCGACCGACTGCACGGCATCTATTGCCGGCTGCTGGACGACGCCGGTGTCGTCACGGTCATGGGCCGCGCCGTCCTACTGGACCCCCATACGGTTCAGGTCGGCGGACGCCTGCTCCGCGCGGACCGGATCATCGTCGCGGTCGGCGGATGGCCGAGCGTCCCTCCGTTCCCCGGCAACGACCTTGCCATCACCTCCAACGAAGCCCTGTCGCTTGCCGAGCGACCGGACCGCGTCCTGATCATTGGCGGCGGCTACATCGCCGTCGAGTTTGCCGGCATTTTCAACGGGGTCGGCTCGGAGGTTGTCCTCGCCTACCGGCGCGAGCAGATCCTCCGCGGCTTCGACGGTGACGTCCGCGCCGCCATCACGGAGGAACTGCGAGCCCACGGCATTGACGTGCAGGTGGGCCTTGCGCCCGAGCGCATCCGACGCACCGGCGACGGCCTGCAAACCACCATGGGTGACGATTCGACCTTCCTCAGCGACCAGGTCCTGGTCGCAACCGGCCGCGCCCCCAATACCGCCGACCTCGGACTTGAGGAGGCGGGTGTCGAACTCGCGCAGGACGGATCGGTCATCGTCGACGACCAGCTGGCCACGTCGGTACCCCACATCTATGCGATCGGTGACGTGACCAACCTCCTCAACCTCACGCCGGTCGCCACGGCCCAGGGACACGCGCTGGCGGATACGCTCTTCGGCGGCTCGGCTCGGTCCGTGGACCTGAGTGCGGTACCGTCCGCTGTCTTCTCGCAACCGCCGATCGCCACGGTCGGCTGGACCGAGGAGAAGGCCAGAGCTTCAGGCCGACCTATCGACATGTACCGCACCTCGTTTCGGGCGCTGCTTCACACGCTTACGGGGCGCGACAGCAAGGTCATGATGAAGCTGGTCGTCGACCGTGAAGACGGCCGCATCCTTGGCGCTCACATGGTGGGCGACGACGCGCCGGAGATCATGCAGATGGTGGGTGTCGCCATCCGCGCCGGGGCCACCAAGGCCGACTTCGACGCCACGATCGGGATTCACCCGACGACGGCCGAGGAATTCGTGACGCTGCGGACTCCGGTGGTGGAGAAAGAGGGTGCATTTGCCGGGTAAATTGGCAATACTTGGGCAATACCTCCGATATCCATTTCAGGAATGCAACCGATGACCTCTCAATGGTCGCCGGACAGCTGGCGCGCCCTCCCGGCCCGCCAGATGCCGGACTACAGCGATCGCGACGCGCTGTCGCACGTCGAACGCGAACTCGCGGCGCATCCCCCGCTCGTGTTCGGCGGCGAGATCCGCAGTTTGAAATCGCAGCTGGCGAACGCGGCGGAAGGCCGCGCGTTCGTGCTCCAGGGCGGCGACTGCGCGGAAAGTTTCGCGGAGTTCAGCGCCGACAACCTGCGTGACACGTTTCGGGTCCTTCTTCAGATGGCCGTTGTGCTCACGTACAGCTCGCGTATGCCCGTGGTGAAGCTCGGCCGGATTGCCGGGCAGTTCGCCAAGCCGCGCTCGGAGCCCACGGAGACACAGAACGGAGTGACGCTCCCGATCTACCGGGGCGACATCATCAACGACATCGCGTTCTCGGAAGACGGCCGCGCACCCGACCCGTCCCGCATGCTGAAGGCCTACTCGCAGGCAGCAGCGTCGCTGAACCTGCTGCGCGCCTTCGCGCAGGGCGGCTATGCGGATCTCCAGAAAGTTCACCAGTGGACCCTTGATTTCGTCCGCGGCAGCGAGCAGGCGGAGCTCTACCAGAACTACGCCGATAGGATTGCGGACGCGATGGCGTTCATGGCTGCCGTCGGCATCACCCCGGAGACCGCGCCGGTCACCCGGACCGTCGATTTCTTCACGAGCCACGAGGCCCTGCTGCTCCCCTACGAGCAGGCGTTGACGCGAGTCGACAGCCTCACGGGCCAGTGGTTCGGATGCTCGGCGCACCTCCTATGGGTCGGCGAGCGCACGCGAAACCCGGGCGAGGCGCACCTCGAGTTCGCCCGCGGGATCAACAATCCACTAGCCGTCAAGATCGGACCCCGGACCGAACCCGACGTCCTGATCGAACTGGCTGACATGCTGAATCCGGATAATGAGCCCGGACGGCTGACCTTCATTTCGCGCATGGGCGCGGATCAGGTCGGCGAACGCCTGCCGCCCTTGCTTCGCAAGACGCGGGACGAGGGTCGATGCGTGCTCTGGATCTGCGATCCCATGCACGGGAACACCTTCAAGTCCACGACCGGCTACAAGACCCGGCGGCTTGAACGGATCTGTGCAGAGATCCGCGGGTTCTTCGACGCGCACCGCGCCGAAGGCACCCACCCAGGCGGCATTCACCTGGAGATGACGGGGCGCGACGTGACCGAGTGCGTGGGCGGCGTTCAGCGAATCTCCGAGGAAAACCTGGGCCTCCGCTACCACACGCACTGCGACCCGCGCCTGAACGCCACACAGGGCCTGGAGGTGGCATTCCAGGTCGCCGAGCTCCTGGGCAGGGACCGCGCCGACTCGGACCTGCGGCGAGTCGCCTGACGCACGGCGGCCGGCGGGGGACACGGGGAAGCGCTCGCGAGGATCCAAGGGCTCGCGCCGAGCGGTGCGTCCCTTTATGTTGGGAGATTGTTCCGCGGTAGCTCAGTTGGTAGAGCAATCGGCTGTTAACCGATTGGTCGCAGGTTCGAGTCCTGCCCGCGGAGCCAACTCACTCTTCCGATCCTTCCCTGATATCCCCATAACGCACTTGTGACAGGCCGAATTTGGGTCAATCTGCCTGCAACCCGCGGCAGGGGCATGACGTTGGCGGAGCCGATCAGCAGGAATCGGCCTGAACAGTAGTCTTCGTCTACCGTCTTCTTGATCGCCAGCAGCAGTTCCGGCGCTCGCCGGATTTCGTCAATGTTTGCGCGGTCCAGTCCGCGAATGAAACCGCCTGCATCCGATTGTGCGGCGTCGAGGTCCTCCTGATCGTTGAGCGTGAGAAAGACGCAGCCGGCTTCCTCCATCTCCCTGGCCAGCGTGGTCTTGCCCACCCGTCGCGGTCCGATGATCTAAACCACCGGTGTGTTGGAGAGCGCTTCGTTCGGGAGCCGTTCCGCGAACCGATCTTGCAAGGTCTACGCTCTTTCCCGATCTGCGGCGATTGGAACTCTAGTGCTTGACCATTGGGAGTCAGCCCACTGGCGATTGGAAGTCGTACGACCGCGATTTGGAACTTTGCGGATCCGGATCGCACGCGTTCAGAAACTCTTCGGTCCAACCGCCGAGCTAGAAGGCGGCTGACACCAAGCTCTGTGGGCCATCGATGGAGCGCAGGACCTCCCCGGTTTCCGCCGGTGCTTCGGCGACCACGCGGATTGGTAACGGCGCTACCTCATAGGCTGTATTGGAGAAGTATGCGCGGCGTCTCCGCGTGAGGCCGAAACACCTGATGGCTGGCGTGATCCAGACATCGCAGCGCCCCCTGCCATTCAACCGTGGGGAACCCTGAGACAGGCTAGGTAGAACTACCTGCCCTACGGATTGGCGGGTCAAATGGAAGGCACTGGAGCCAGCGACACGCGGGCCGCGCGGGTGGGTGCAACCGTTTGGGAGCAGGCGCTGCCCTCACGTACCGCGATGATTTCATGTGACAAATCCGGGACTGTCTCTACCGGCTAAGGGAAGAATCTCAGCAAAAAACGCCGATAACGTATACTTGCGGCTCTTTCAATAGCCAGAAGAAACCTTGCGTTGCCCAGGCAACTTGAAACCGGACGCACTCTCGACCTCGGCGCCGAGCGCCGGTTCCGCCCGGCCGTCGCCTCCGACCAGACCGCCCCGCCGCCGGCACCCGAGCCCGAGCCCCCCGCCGACGCCCCCGCACCGGCGCGCTGGCGCCGGCTGCTGTTCCTCGCCGGGCGGATCCTGCTCCTGCTGGTCCTGCTGGCCACCATGGCCGCCTGGGCGGCGCAGTGGATCCGCACCTCCGTCCTCTACGTGCACGAGGCCGACGCCCGCGTGAAGGCCGACATCCTCGCCGTCAGCAGCACCGCCGAGGGCATCCTCCTCGAGCGCCTGGTCGGCGAGGGCGACCGCGTCACCAGCGGCCAGGTCCTCGCCCGGCTCGACACGCGCGCCGCCGAGCTGGCCCTCGCCGAG
>JAJDWH010000052.1 GCA_022825705.1 Alphaproteobacteria bacterium | reverse complement strand
TAACTTCCGCGGCCGATTCGCGCCCCCAGCCGCCAAGCCTCGCCCTCCGACCCGTTTCAATCCCCACCGCAACTCATGGCAGCCAACGGAACCTCCCGTTCCCGACCCATTTCGGCCGGTGGTGAGAAATCCGGGCTAGGTTGGCCGGCGACGACTATGTCCCGGACCGCGGGGACGTGGTCTGGCTCGATTTCGAGCCGACCCGGGGCAAGGAGATCGGCAAGTACCGCCCGGCACTCGTCCTGAGCAGCCGGGACTACAACCGCCGGACAGGCCTGTTGATCTGCTGTCCGATCAGCACGAGCATTCGGGGCGGCTCAACCGAGGTGCCGATAGGCAACCTCGAGCGACCGTCCGTCGTCGCCGCGAATCTGGTTCAGACACTGGCGTGGCGGGAGCGGAAGGCGAAGAAGATCGTCGCCGCCACGCCAGAGGAGTTCCGGGCCACGTTGCTCAAGTTGCTGCCCCTGGTGGGGGCCCTCGATGTCCTCGGCGAATGAACCGTTGACCCCTCTCTCCGCCGACCATCGTCGGTAGCGACCGAGATCCCTGTCACGATCACGTTCGCGCGCTCCCCCCTACGATTGGCTGCCCCACACCTGCCCGAAGACGCGCAGGAAGTTCCCGCCCAGGATGCCGCGTACCTGATCGTCCGTGTAGCCGTGACCGACCATCAGTTCGGTCAGCGGCGCGATCACGGACGGGCCGGCGATGGCCAGGCGGTTCATCGGCGGATACTGTTCCTCGCCGTAGAGTTCCGTGTACTGCGGGACCACGTTCTCGACCGGCAGCGGTTCGTCCATGAGGGGTACGTGGTCGAGGCCGAGCCCGACGTGCCGGTCGCCGACCAGTTCCGCGACGTAGTCGACATGCCGGAACATCTGTTCCGCGGAAGGATCGTACAGCGCCTCCGAGAGGAACAGCGAGACGCCGTTGATGCCGATCACGCCCCCGGTGCCGGCCGCCGCCCGGATCTGGCCGTCGCTGATGTTGCGCTCGTGATCGCGCAGCGCCCGGGCGGAGGAGTGGGAGAAGATCACCGGCGCCGTCGAGTGCTCGCACATCTCGAGGGTCGAGCGTTCCGACATGTGGCTGCCGTCGCAGACCATGCCGACCCGGTTCATCTCGGCGACGAGGGCGCGGCCGAAGTTCGACAGGCCCGGGTTGTCGTGGTCGTGACTGCCTCCGGAGGCGAGGTTCTTGTCGTTGTAGGCGAGCAGCATGTGCCCGACGCCGAGCCCGAACAGCACCTCCACCAGGTTGATGTCCCCTTCGAGGGGCGTCGATCCCTGGAAGTTGAAGTTGACCCCGAGCTTGCCCTCGGCCTTGGCGCGGGCCACGTCCGCGACGTTCCGCACGAAGACGTACTCGTCCGGCCGTTCCAGGAGGTAGCGCCGGTTGGCCGCAAGCACGTGCAGCATCTGGCCGGTGGTCTTGGTGAAGTCGGACCCGGCCGTCATGGACAGCCAGGTGACGTTCGCCTTCTTGTACTTCGCGATCCAGGGGTCGTAGCCGACGGGCTGCATCGAGATCGCGTGAATGGGCGAGTTCGCGCCCGTCAGGTCCACGATCGGGCTCTCGGCGAGCAGCCTCAGCGTTCGCGCCGACAATGCGGGGGCTGACGCGGCGGCCCGTACCGGCACCGCCTGGGGCAGCAGCGCCAGGCCCGCCGCGGTCAGGACGAGCTGCCTTCGGTTCATGGACCCTCCCGCTTCCCGGTTATCTGGTCAGCCCCGCGGCAGGTGCGGCCCGTAGAGATAGAGCAGCGCGTCGTTGATCGCCGGGGCGAGAATCGTCGTATGCGTGTGGCCCGGGTACATCTTCGATGCGAACGTGAGCCCGTCGTTCGGCGTCGAGTTGAGCACGCTGACGAGGCTGTTGTAGTTGCGCCCCATGTCCTCGTAGAACGGTACGCCGCCGTTGGCCTCCATGGCGCCGAACGAGAGGTACATCTTCGTGTCGTGCACGAGTTCGCCCTCGAGCAGCTTCCGCACCTCCCCGATGTAGTCGACGCCGGTGGTGAACAGCCCCGGACTGCCCAGGAAGTACTTGTCGAACAGCTTCGACTGGCGGCGGAACGCATGAAAAGTGAACGTGCCGCCGTAGGAGTCGCCGAGGATCCCGGCGGGCCGGTCGCTCACGTCGTAGCGTGCGCGAATGAGCGGATCCAGCTCTTCCTCCAGGAAGCGCAGGAAGTTGTCCGCGCTGCCGATGGTCTGCTCCGGAGGCAGCTCCCCCTCCTGCAGGGGGGTCGCCAGATCGGTGTGCGTGTAGTCCCGAGTGCGGGCGTTGGGCTGGCCTTCCGGGTAGTCGACGCCCACCAGCAGCAGCGGCGGGAAGCCGGGCTTGACCAGGTCCACGAGCTGCAGCTGGCAGATGGTCGCCGCCATGGCCAGCGCCCAGGAGCCGTCCAGCACGTAAACGATGTCCAGCGGAGGCAGGTCGTCTGCTTGGCCCGTTAACGCCAGAAACTCCGCCCCTGGTTTCCAGACGCCGACCGCCAGGCGGTCGCCGACCGACTCGGAGTCGATGACAAAGCTCTCCGATCCCCGCAGCGGCCAAGGCGCGTTCGACGCGGTGGCACTTTGGGCGGCCCGTGCGTCCGAACCAGCGGGAATGGAGGTGGCCGCGGCCAGCGTTGCGGCCCCGGAAAGAAAATGTCTGCGTTGCATGGTGGTTTTCCAATTGTTGTCAAATCGCCACCGGGATTGGCGGCCCGCTTGCCAAGGACGCAGCGGGCCGGGCTCGCCCCCAATGCGGACCCGACAACCGCAAGTCGGCGGGCGCCGCTGTCATGACCGCTACTCAGCCGGAGGTAACAGCGCCTCCTGATCGAAGAAAACCCCGCTCTTGACCACCGCCTCGATGGCCTGAAGGTTGCCGATGTCGGCCAGCGGATCGGCATCGAGCACCAGCAGGTCGGCCTGCTTGCCGGGCTCGATGGAGCCAACGCGGTGTTCCTGGCCGGCGACTCGGGCGGCGTTCAGGGTGGCGGCGACGATCAGGTCGGCCGGGGGCACCCCGGCTTCGCCCATGAGCTGCAGTTCGTAGTGCAGGGATGGGCCGTGCAGCAGGCCCAGGTTGCCGGTGTCGGAGCCGGCTGCCAGCGGAACGCCGGCCTCGAGCAGCAATCTTGTGTTTGCGGCGGCCATTGCTGCCCCTGCCCCGTACATATCCAAGACCACCTCGGGCGGCATGGGCAGTTCGCCCGCTTCGTGCCAGGAATTGATCACCTGCGGGTCGCCGCATTCCCGTTCGATGTCCAGCAGTTCGATGTCCGGCTTGTAGATGTCGATGAAATTTCGCTGCCATACCGCCAGCGTCGGCACCGCGACGATCCCGCTCGATTTCGCCAGCTCCAGAAAGGCGGCATCGAGCGGCGCGTTGAGCGGCAGGTGCTGCAGGCTGTCGACGCCCAGCTCGATCAGGGTGTGCGCCTGCTCCAGCGCGGTGACATGGGTGGTGACCTTCAACCCGTGGGCCGCGGACTCGGCGATGATCGCCTCGTGTACGGCGGCGTAGTCTTCTTCGTAGTCGGTGAAGGGGCCGCCGAGATAGCCGGTCTTGATCAGGTCGGCCTGCCACTCGGCGCCCTGGCGGATGGTCTCGGCGGCGCTTGCCGGGTCCGTGACCGAGCGCACGGACGTGTCGCCGTCGAAGGGTGGGAAGAGCATTTCCGCGGGCACCAGGGTGACCGGGCCGTGGGCGACATAGACATCCGGCGCATCGGCAAGCGCCCGCGCCTGCTCGCGCACCTCGTATTCGAAGCGGGGGCCGCCGACCGACACGGCGCCGGTGACGCCGGCGCAAAGGTACGACCTCAGCGTGACCGGCACGCGCTGCTGCATCCAAGCCACTTCCGCATCGTAAGGCACGAGGTGGGTCAGGTCGATCTGCCCCGGCTTGGTGTAGATGCGGCCGGACTCCATGAAATGGACGTGGGCATCGATCAGCCCCGGCACCAGCCACTTGCCGCCGACCTCGACGGTGTTGGCGCCCTCGGGGATGGGGACGTTGCCGCGGATGCCGGCGGCGACGATTTCCGTTCCGTCGACGATTACCACGGCGTCGTTGAGGGGCGCTGCGCCGGTGCCGTCGATCAGGGTGGCGCCGACGATGGCGGTAACGGCGGAACTGCTGGACGGCGAATCGACCCGGTTGGCGGTGGGTTCGCAACCCGCCAGCATCCAGCAAAAGGCCGACAGGAACGGAAGCAGTTTGACGTGTTCCCTGCTTTGCATGCTTCGCTGGCTCCTTGGCTGGCTGTCGAGAAGGTCCCGTGGCTGCGGGAACGTGCATCGCATGAGACGCATAAACCGCATCGTATCCCCACTTGGCATCCAGAAATTCTCACTTTGGCTTTTCGCTGATGTCGAGCGGACAACCCATGGGCAAGCTGAAGGCTCCCCGGAGCGAGTTTCCATCTTGTCAACGTTTTCCTTGGTGTTTTCCGGAAGGGGCCTCCTTGGGTGGTTGCCGCCCGCATTGCGCCGCCGTGCTGGCCGAGCTTCACCCGTTGCCGGGCTCGGCTTCGGCCCGTCGGC
>JAJDWH010000012.1 GCA_022825705.1 Alphaproteobacteria bacterium | reverse complement strand
AGCACGGATTGATAGCCCTATTTATTTCAACAACTTAGGTCAAACCTCTGCACGGAGCAAGCGCTGATTTTGCCGCAATTCCAGTTATTGCTCAATCACGAGTATCATATTCTGCTATACTGTTTCTGCGCTCCCCCTAAGGGCTCGGCACCGTGGCCTCCCGCTGGAACGCGCTCGCGCAGCGCCTCGATCTCGTGTCGCTGCTCCTGCGCAATGGGTCCTCCCCCCGGACCGGGCTCCAGACCCGGCCCCATGCGGCCTTCGATTGCGCCGCGACGCGCCGGAAAGGCGCGCCGCACAACTTTCCGACGCGCCCGAGCCGTCAATATTGCCGCGGGCCGACAGATACTCCTAAATGATACGAAAATAGTACCCATTCAAGGAGGATTGATACGAACACGATATAAGATTTCTGCTATTGATTATCCTCATGTGGTTTGATCTCGCACTTAGGAGAAATCGGACTTCTTTCGATGGAACGTGACGGATTCGGGCACGCAGACCTGAGGGCTATATCGGCCCACAGGGTCCGCGCAATAGCGTTGCTGGTCCCGCTCCTCTTCCCCTTGGGGGCCGCGGCGCAGTCCGCAGCCACAACCGGAGGCGGCCAGCCCGGATTCATCTCCACCGTGGCCGGCACGGGAGAGTTCGTTCCGGGAGATGATGGGCCGGCTCTCAAAGCGGGACTGGAGTGGCCCCAAGGTGCAGCGGTGGACGGCGCCGGCAACCTCTACATCGCGGACCCTGAAAGCCACCGCGTGCGCCGGGTGGACACCACCGGCACGATTACCACTGTCGCAGGCACAGGTACCGCTGGCGCCGGTGGCGACGGCGGCCCGGCTACCGCCGCCGAAGTCTTCGGTCCGAATGACGTCGCAGTGGACAGGGACGGTAATCTGTATATCGCGGATCGTTTCAACCACCGGGTACGCCGAGTGGACCTGGCAGGCAGGATCACGACCGTCGCTGGCACCGGTGACCGTGGCTACGGCGGGGACGGTGGCCCAGCTACTGCCGCGCAACTCGCCTATCCTCGCCGCGTTTCGGTGGACGCGGACGGCAACCTCTATGTCGTGGACGAGCGCAACTACCGCGTGCGCCGCGTGGACACCACCGGCACCATCACCACGGTCGCAGGCAACGGAACTGCAGGCTATTCGGGTGACGGCGGACCGGCCACTTCCGCCCAACTTTCCTTTCTGAACGGCCTGGCGGTCGATCGGGACGGCAACCTGTTTGTCGCGGATTGGGTCAACGACCGCGTGCGCCGCGTGGACACCACGGGCACGATCATCACGGTCGCCGGCAACGGAACCGCGGGCTATTCAGGTGACGGCGGACCGGCCACCGCGGCCACACTTGACAGGCCGTCCGGCCTGGCGGTCGACCCGGACGGCAACCTGCTGATTGCAGACTCCGGCAACCACCGCGTGCGCCGGGTAGATGCCGCCGGCACGATCACCACCGTCGCCGGCAATGGTTCCCTGGGGTTATCCGGCGATGGAGGGCCGGCTGCGGATGCGCAACTCGCCTCGCCTCGCGACATCGCGGTGGACTCGGTGGGACTTCTTTGGATTGTGGACTCCTCCAACGAGCGCGTGCGCCGGGTCGACCTGTCGGGCCGGATCGCCACAGTCGTCGGGGACGGCAGCGGGCGCTATGGCGGCGACGGAGGACCGGCCTCGCTAGCGAGGTTCCAAACTCCAGCAGCCGTCCTGCTGGATGCGACCGGAAATCTCTATATTGCAGATGCTCTCAACTATCGTGTGCGCCGCGTGGACACCACGGGGACGATCACCACGGTCGCTGGCAACGGAACTCGGGGCGATTCCGGCGACGGCGGCCCGGCCACCGCCGCGCAGCTCGGGCTTCCGCTTGGCTTGGCGATGGACGCTGCCGGCAACCTGTATATCGCGGATTATGGCAACCACCGGGTACGTCGAGTGGACCTGGCCGGCAGGATCACGACCGTCGCTGGCACCGGTGACCGTGGCTACGGCGGCGACGGTGGCCCAGCTACTGCCGCGCAACTCGGGCTTCCGTCAGGCTTGGCGATGGACGCTGCCGGCAACCTGTATATTGCGGATTACGGCAACCACCGGGTACGTCGAGTGGATCTGGCCGGCAGGATCACGACCGTCGCTGGCACCGGTGACCGTGGCTACGGCGGCGACGGTGGCCCAGCTACTGCCGCGCAACTCGGGCCTCCGTCAGGCTTGGCGATGGACGCTGCCGGCAACCTGTATATTGCGGATCATAGCAACCGCCGGGTACGCCGGGTGGACACGACCGGGGAGATCACCACGGTCGCCGGCAACGGAACTCAGGGCGATTCCGGCGACGGCGGACCGGCTCCTAACGCGCAACTCATCGGCCCCTACGGCGTGGCAGTGGATGCCGCCGGCAACCTCTACATCGCGGACCGGAACAACCACCGCGTGCGCCGGGTCGACCCGGCCGGCACGATCACCACGGTCGCCGGGACCGGCAGACCTGGCTATTCGGGCGACGGCGGACCGTCCACCGCCGCGCGGCTCGGATTCCCGCGGGGCCTCACGCTCGATCGGGACGGCAACCTCCTTATCGCAGACTCCCGCAACCATCGGATCCGCAGGGTGGCCTTGGCGGGTCGAATGACCGGTGGCCAGCTACCTTCCCAGCCGGGGGACGATCACGCCAATGACCCGTCCAGCGCCACGCGCGTCGCGCTGAACTCGTCCGTGGGCGGAGCTATCGAGCAGCCGGGGGACATCGACTGGTTCCGCCTGGAGACGAGCGGGCCGAGACACCTCAAGGTCCGCACTACGGGCAGCCTAGACACGGTCGGGACCCTGTTCGACTCATCGAACCGGCCGCTCGCGGAGGACGACGACAGCGGGGGCGGTGCCAATTTCGCCCTCGAGGCCGAGGTTTCGGCGGGCGTGTATTACGTGCGGGTCCGCGCCTACAGCGGTTCCCAGACAGGGAGCTACACGGTCGAGGAGCATGGGGAGGCGGCCTTTGCGTTACCGTCCGGCACGATTACGACGGTGGCGGGTACGGGCGAGGAACGCTCCCCGTCATCGCAATTCAACGGGGAGCCAGCTATCAGCGCCAGCCTGTGGCATATGCAAGGAGTGGCGGTCGACGCGACGCGGAACCTGTACATCGCGGACACATACCTCCATGTCGTGCATAGGGTGGACACGGCGGGCAGGATCACTACCGTGGCGGGCACTGGCTTCGAGGGCTACAGTGGCGACGGCGGCCCAGCCACGAGTGCGCAGCTTCGCGGACCCGCTGGAATGGCGCTGGACGCAGCGGGGAACCTGTACATCGCGGACAGTCACAACCATAGCGTGCGAAGGGTGGACGCGGCCGGCACGATCACCACCGTGGCGGGTATTGGCATCGAGGGCTTCAGTGGCGACGGCGGCCCGGCGACGATAGCCCAGCTCGCCTTCCCTTGGGGGGTGGCGGTGGACGGGGCCGGGAACCTGTACATTGCGGATCGCAATAACCAGCGGGTACGCAGGGTAGACGCGGCCGGCACGATCACCACCGTGGCGGGTACTGGCGTGCGGGGCGCCGGTGGGGACGGCAGCCCAGCAACCAGCGCACAACTCAACAACCCCACAAGCGTTGCGGTGGACGCCGCCGGCAACCTGTACATCGCAGACAGTTTCAATTCCCGGGCACGCAGGGTGGACACGGCCGGCACGATCACCACCGTGGCGGGCACTGGCATGTATGGCTACGAGGGCGACGGCGGGCCTGCGGCGAACGCAAACCTCAGCTATGTGGACGCCGTGGCGGTAGACAGGACGGGCGTCCTGTTCATCTCGGACGGATTCAATCACCGCATACGCGCGGTCGATTCCAGCGGCACGATCATGACGGTGGCGGGCAGCGGACCGACGGGCAGAGACGTCGGCGGTTACGGCGGCGACGGAGGCCCAGCGAACGCAGCGAGACTCAATAGTCCGAGTGGCCTTGCGGTAGACGCCAACGGGAACCTCTACATTGCTGACTCGTGGAACCGCCGTGTGCGCAAGGTGATCGAAGGGGGCTCAGGTGGGGCGCCCGGGCTTGGTCTGCCGGACGACCATGGGAATGACCCGTCCGGCGCGACGCGCCTGGCCCTGAACTCGTCCGTGGGCGGAGCTATCGAGCAGCCGGGGGACATCGACTGGTTCCGCCTGGAGACGAGCGAGCCGAGGCAGCTCAAAGTCCGCACGACGGGAAGCCTGGACACGGTCGGGACCCTGTTCGACTCATCGAACCAGCAGATCGCGACCGATGACGACGGAGGGAGCGGCAACAACTTCGCGCTCGAGGCGGAGGTCCCTGCGGGCGTCTACTACGTGCGGGTCCGGGCCTACAGCAGTTCCCAGACAGGGAGCTACACGATCGAGGAGCATGGGGAGGCGTCCATCGTAGCGCCGGTCGAAGTGGAGCCCGGCACGATCGTGACCGTGGCCGGCACGGGCACAGCGGGCTACAGCGGTGACGGGGGTTTAGCCGTCGACGCGCAGGTCGCTGTGCCACTGGGAGTTGCGGTGGACTCCCAAGGCAACCTATACATGGCCGACACGGAGAATCACCGTGTTCGGATGGTCGATCCGTCCGGCACCGTCGTCACGGTAGCGGGGACGGGGGCGCCAGGCTACAGTGGAGACGGCGGGCCAGCGGTCGACGCGCAGCTAGCGCAGCCATTCGGAGTTGCGACCGATGCGGCCGGTAACCTCTACGTCGCAGACACCGGCAACTATGTGATCCGCAGAGTCGATCCCACCGGACGCATCACGACGGTGGCGGGCAACGGGACGCAAGGCGATAGCGGAGACGGCGGGCCAGCCGTCAGCGCGCAGATAGGAGAGCCTTTGGAAGTCGCGGCGGACGGTGCAGGGAACCTGTACATCGCATCCTTGGACAACCAAGGAATCCGCAGAGTGGATCGATCGGGACGGATCGAGACGGTCGCAGGCGTGCCATCCGCATACGGCATAGCAGTGGACGAAGCGGGGACTCTGTACGTCCCAAACGTCGAGAGTCATGTCGTACACAGAGTCGATCCATCTGGACGAGTCACCACGGTAGCAGGTACGGGAACGCGGGGTTACAGCGGGGACGGCGGACCGGCCACTTCAGCGCGGATACATTCGCCTACCGACGTGGCAGTCGATTCCGCAGGCAACCTGTATATCGTGGACACCGAAAACTATCGTGTGCGCAGGGTCGATCCGTCGGGCGTGATTGCAACCGTGGCAGGCACGGGAACGCGGGGCTACAGCGGGGACGGCGGACCGGCCACTTCGGCGCGGCTTGGAGGGTCCGAGGGAATCTTGCGACTCGCGGTAGACCCGGCAGGCAATCTCTACATCGCCGACACAGAGAACCACCGTGTGAGGAAGGTGACCCTTGCGACCGTAGGGGTCGTTCCGTCTCTTCCGCCAGCGGACGACCACGCCGACGATCCGTCAGGCGCCACCCGCCTGGGCCTGAACTCGTCGCTGAACGGCGCAATCGAGACCGATGGCGACGAGGACTGGTTCCGCCTGGAGGCGAGCGAGCCGAGGCAGCTCAAGGTCCGCACGACGGGAAGCCTGGACACGGTCGGGACCCTGTTCGACTCATCGAACCAGCAGATCGCGACCGACGACGACGGAGGGAGCGGCAACAACTTCGCGCTCGAGGCCGAGGTGCCAGCAGGGGTGTACTACGTACGGGTCCGGGCCTACAGCAGGTCCGAAACCGGCAGCTATGTGATCGAGGAGCATGGGGAGGCGGCCATCGCAGCGCCAGTCGAAGTGGAGCCCGGCACGACTACGACAGTGGCGGGCACCGGCACACGGGGATATAGCGGGGATGGCGGGTCTGCCGCCGACGCTCAGCTTAGTTTCCCGGAAGCGCTGGCAGTGGACGCGTCGGGCAACCTGTACATTGCCGACTCCGGCAATGAGCGCGTGCGCAGGGTGGACCCCTCGGGAGTCGTCACGACAGTGGCGGGCAGCGGAACGAGAGGTTACGGAGGGGATGGCGCACAGGCTGTCAATGCTAGGCTCAGTGCCCCCAGGGGGGTGGCGTTAGATGCAGCGGGCAACCTGTACATCGCCGACTCGCACAATGGGCGCGTGCGAAAAGTGGACACGTCGGGAAGGATCAGCACAGTGGCCGGAAATGGCCGAATAGGCTATGGCGGGGACGGCGGCCCGGCCTTGGAAGCGACACTCAACAATATTCAGGAACTGGCGGTGGACGCGGCCGGCAACCTGTATATTGCCGACACCGCGAATCACCGTGTGCGCAAAGTGGGCTCGTCAGGAGTGATCACGACAGTGGCGGGCACCGGCACGCAGGGCTACGGCGGTGACGGCGGCCTGGCTTCCGCCGCCCAACTCAACCGACCCAGGGGCGTGGCGGTGGACGCGGCTGGCAACCTGTACATCGCTGACTCCTTCAATGAGCGTGTACGCAAAGTGGACACCTCGGGCGTGATCACAACGGTGGCGGGGACGGGTGAGCGAGGCAATAGCGGGGACGGTGGGCCGGCAGTCGACGCAGAAATCGCGTGGCCTGCAGCCGTGGCAGTAGACGCGGCAGGCAACCTGTACATTGCTGCGAGATTTAGCCACGCGGTGAGGAAGGTAGACCAGACTGGGGTGATCACAACAGTTCCGGAACACTTTAACCACGCTGACGGAGTGGCGGTGGATGCGGCAGGCAACCTGTACGTCGCGGCCGAGAACGTGCATCGGGTTTACAAGGTGACCGGGATTGGGGCGGCCGCCACCGGCGGTCCCGCTGCGGCACCGGTCGAGAGAACTCGATAGGCATGGAATTCGTGTTAGTGCCGGCAGGGACGTTTCGGGTGGGGTCGGTGGGACATTTGGCTAGTCGTTCCGAGCGTCCAGTGCGCGAGGCAGCGATCAGCCGGCCGTTCTACATGGGACGGAACGCGGTGACGCAGGCGCGGTGGGAAGCGGTAGTGGGATCGAACCCGTCGGAAGCCCCTGAGTGCGGCACGGACTGCCCGGTGGAGAACGTGATGTGGGAGAACACACACGAGTTCATTCGGTGGCTGAACGCGCAGGAGAGGACTCGCACCTACCGATTACCAACGGAAGCAGAGTGGGAGCACGCAGCCCGGGGCGGAACGGAGACGGACACCTACGCGGGAGACCTAGAAATCCGCGCGGCATTAAACGCGCAGGTGCCGGACCTGATCGGGTGGTATGGAGGGAACAGTGCGGAGAATTACTCGGGAGGTCGCGACTGCTCGGACTGGCGGGGGAAGCAGTATCCGTCGGACCGTAGCGGGCCGCAGCAGGTGCGGAGGAAAGTTGCGAACGCGTACGGGCCGCACGACATGATCGGCAACGTGAGCGAATGGGTGGCGGATTGGCACGGCCCGTATCCGGAGCGTGCCGAGACCGACCCGACCGGGCCGGCCTCAACTCTCGACCGCGTTCGCGTGCATCGGGGCGGCAGCTGGCACGATTACCCCATAGCCTGCCGCGTGTCGACCCGCG
Organism: Alphaproteobacteria bacterium; assembly: GCA_022825705.1. Lineage (GTDB taxonomy): Bacteria > Pseudomonadota > Alphaproteobacteria > TMED109 > TMED109 > VXPW01. Next base: position 11,354 of record JAJDWH010000012.1, on the reverse strand, counting down.
TCGGCGCCCATAGCCGCTCCCGCACGGGCCACACTGGTTTCCGCCTCGTGAGGGTCGCGCCGTGACGCATTGCTCGACTACTTCCTCGCGCGATCCAGTCGGCACGCTGTCGGCAGTTGCCCGCGCCGATGGGCCGTTGTCCGGTCCGAGTGACCCCGGATTGCCGCAAGCCAGGCAAGGCGGACCTGGTTGGCAACCTGTAGGTCGCGGCTGTGTCCAGCCGCCGCGCGCGCCAGTTCGACGTAGTGGGCAGGCTCACATTAGCGAGCAGGTGCCAGTGCTGTTCCGCCCAGCCAAAACCAAGGGAGCGAGAATCGTGAACCAAGGAGAGACTCATTCACAAGAGCGGGCTGCCTCCCGCAGCTGGTGGAGCAGCCACTGCTCCCTCGCACGTCTAGGCCAACTCTCCCGAATCTGCCTCGCCCTCGCCGCCAGCTCCGTGGCGGCCGCGGAGTGCAACGAGTCGGTTGCCGGCATGTTCAACCCGTGTGTTCCGGTTGATCTCGAACACCCACCGGAACTCGACGTGAACGCCGAGAGAGTCGTTTTCGCGCCTGCCACAGGGACGTGCGGCGACGAGATTGTCCAGGCATTGATCGCGGATTTCGTCGCCAACGATGTGGAGGTCATCGACAGGGAGAGCCTTGCCCTGACTTTGATCGAGCACAAGCTGGCACTGAGCGGCTTCCTTGACCGCAGCACGGCCCTCCGCATGGGCGAGATAGTGGGCCCGAGCGTGATGCTGGTCGTGAAAGCAACGCGCTGTGACACCGAGCAGGAGGAGTTCACGCGGAGCACGAGACGCTACGACAGCGAGGAGGAGGAGTATTACAGGGTCCCAGTCTTCTTCAGCCGCACGCGGGTCTTCCTGCGTCTCTCGGTCCAGACGATCGACCTTGCAAGCGGCCGTATCTTCACGGCAAAGACCGTAGTGCACTCTCCGGGAGAAACCTTCGAGTCGGAGGACGACTATCCGGAACACCCGTCGGAGAACAGGCTCAGGGACATCGCCATTGCGCGCACCGTCCGGGACATCCACCGGTGGTTCTTCCCGTGGACCGAGACGAGAGAGTTCGTGTTCTTTAATACCAAGTCGAAGCATTGCGACCTGAAGACGGCGTTCCAGGCGTTCAGGGATTCCGACCTCGATCGGGCTTTCGAGCTCTCCTTGGCAAATGTCGAAGCCTGCCGGAACTCCCCGAGGAGGAAATTCCAGTCGAACGCACACTACAATCTCGGCCTTCTGCACAGGGTGCGTGGCGACTTCGATCTTGCAGTGGAGAGTTTCCGGCAGGCGGCGCAACTCTACCCGAAGCGGACCATCATCGCCCAAGCGATTGGCGAAAGCAACGAAGCCCGGGAGGCGCGGGCAGCGATGCAGCAGATTGAAGAGCAGGCGATGATGGCATTCGACCTGGCGCGCGAAGCGGAAGACGAGCAAGTGGAGGACCTCCTGACTAACGCAGGCATCGTCGACCTGTTGAAGGCAAACCTCTCGGAAGTAATCGTAATCAAGAAGATCGAAACGACATCGGAGTGCGAATTCGATCTATCGATCCAAGGACTGGCAGGCCTGGCCAAGGCGGGAGTCAGCGACAGTGTTATTGCCGCCATGATGGACAGGGCATCGCGATAGGACGGTTTCACCTCGGGATACCAAGTGCCCCGTATGCCAACAACGGCTCTCTAGATCGGTGAGTGCCTCGTCTGTGGACCGATGGACACCGAATCTCTGGGCGTGTGAATGCACTCGCCACCAAATTCTCATGGATGGTATTGCAGAAGACCCTTCATTCGGCGTCAGGGGCAAGGAAGCCGAGGAGGCCCTCCTCGCGGCGGCTGCGTGTGCTTGGAGACGAACTATTGCTGGACCACGGTTCGTCGCAGCGATAGGGGATGGTGAGAGGATCGACGTCGAAGCATCGGCTGCGCGGGAGGCCGGAGGCACCCCGATCGACGATCAAGTGGATATAGCCCAGCCGTCCGGTCCAGGCTCCGGGCTCGAAGCGGACACATGCCAGCGGCTCGACAAAGGCGCCGTTTGCGGCGGGCCCTCGTCCCGCTGCCGGGGAGGGCTTACGGGCCGGCGGGTCCGGGCATACGGTAACCGACCCCGCGCACGCTGAAGATCCAGGTCGGGCTCCGCGCGTCATCGCCGAGCTTCGCGCGGAGCTTCTTGACGAAGTTGCGCACCAGCGTGGCGTCGCCCTCCTCGTGCCCGCTCCAGACCTGGCGCAGCAGGGCTTGGTAGGTGACTACCCGTCCCGCCTTGAGCGAGAGGATGCGCAGATGCTCGTACTCCTTGGTCGTCAGCTCGACCTGTCGCCCGGCCACCGTCACCAGGCGCTCCTCGTAGTGGATCGCCAACTCGCCGAGGACGAAGGGCTCGGGCCGGGCGACGCGGCGCAGCGCCGCCCCTACCCGGGCGGTCAGCTCCGTCGGCGAGAAGGGCTTGACGAGGTAGTCGGCCGCGCCCGCCTTGAGGGCCTCCGCGATGGTCTCGTCGCGGCCGTAGCCGGAGATGAAGACCACCGGCAGGTCGGCGAGTTCCGGGACACTGCCCAGCAGCGCGATCCCGTCCGTGCCGGGCAGCACGAGGTCGAGCAGGACCAAGTCCGGTCTCTCGCTGCGGATGATCTGGGACAGCTCTGCGGCGTCGCCTGTCACCAGCGCGGAGTAGCCCGCCTCGGTGAGCGCTTCGCGCACGTAGCGCAGCATCTGCGGATCGTCGTCGACGACCAGGACGCGGGCGGGCGCGCTCTGCGCCGGGCCCGGCGGGAACTGGCCGGCGGACCCGGCCTGCCCGGCATCCTCGGCCACCGGGACCGTGAACGTGAACCGCGCGCCCTCGCCGATCCCGCCGCTCTCGGCCTGGATGCGGCCCCCGTGCGCCTCCACCAGCCCCTTGCAGATCACCAGCCCGAGGCCCGGGCCCGCGGTCGGCCGTTCGCCGCCGACCGTGCCGGCGTAGCTGCGGAACAGGTTCGGCAGCCGCTCGGGGGACACGCCCTGCCCGTGGTCGGTCACCGAGATGGCTACGTGCACGCCGTCGCGCGCGGCCGAGACCTCGATGGGGGACGACTCCGGCGAGTGGCGGGCGGCGTTGGCCAGCAGGTTGTTCAGTACCTGTACGATGCGCTGGGGGTCGGCCAGCACCCGGGGCAGGCCCGACGGCAGGTCGATCAGCACGCTGTGCCTCCGCCCCCCGGACAGGAACGTGGTCCGCGCCTGCTCCACCAGCGCGGCCACCTCGGAGGGCTCGGGCGCGACCGAGAGCGTGCCCGCTCGGATGCGCCCCGCATCGAGCAGATCCCCGATCAGGCCGCGCATGTGGCGGGCCTGCTCGTCGATGATGCGGTGGAACTCGCGCCGCTCGGCCGCGTCGAGCCGATCCGGCTCCTCCAGCAGCGTGCCGGTCGAGCCCAGGATCGAGGTCAGCGGCGCGCGCAGCTCGTGGCTCACCATGCCCAGGAATTCGGCCCGCATGCGCTCCAGGTCCTGCAGCGGCGCCAGGTCCTGCAGCGTCACGACCAGCGAGACGACCTCGTCGTTCTCGGCGCGGATGGGGGTCGCGTTTAGGAGCGTGGTCACGCTGCGCCCGTCCGGAACCGAGAGCGTGACCTCCTCGGCGCGCACCGTCTCGGGGTCGCTCAGCTGCTGCGCCAGCGGGAACTCCGCCAGGGAGATCTCCCGCCCGTCGGCACGCTGGTACGTCATCACCTCCAGCATCTGCTCCGGGGAATGGCCCGCCGTGCGCAGGGTCTCGACGATCCGCCGCGACTCCTGGTTGAACAACACGGGCCTGCCGGTCCGGCCGTCGAAGACCGCCACGCCCACCGGGGAGGTCTCGACCAGGGCTGCCAGGTCCGCCCGGGCGCGCCGCTCGTCGCGGTGGGTGCGCGCGTTGGCGATCGCGGCCGCCGCCTGGGAGGCGAACAGCTCCAACACCTCCTGATCCTCGGCGGTGAACTCCGGCCCGGTCTGCTTCTCGCCCAGGAAGAAGTTGCCCACCTGCTCGCCGCGGTGGCGCATCGGCGTCCCCAGGAAGGTCTTGATGATCACCCCGTCCGTGGAATAGCCGAGCCCGCCGACATAGGCGGGCATGTCCGCCACCCGCACGGGCGAGGGCAGGTCCCTCAGCGCCTCGAAGACCTGGATGTTGTCCGTCCACTCCGAGATCTGCCGAGTCTCCTCCGGCGTGAAGCCGTCCATGACGGCGTCCTCGAGCCGGCCGGTGTCGTCGATGGTGGTGATCACGGCGTAGCGGGCGCCGCCTCTGCAGCGCGCACTGGCCGGCAGCTAAGCGCTGCAAGCTGACGTGCCCGCGAGGTGGTCTTGGCGCAATTCGGATCCAGAACCGGGCAATATGCGCTGTACCATGGAGCCGGACTCGGCTCGCCACTGACGAAGCCATCAATTCAACCCATGGAAAACACAATCGACCGACGCACATTCGTGGGCGTGGCCGCCGCCCTTGCCGCCGCCGAGGCGCGGGCCGCCGAGGCGCCTGTCCGCGTGGGAATCCTGGGCGCGGGCTCGCGCGGGACATCCCTGCTGCGGCCGCTGCTCGATCTTCCGGGAGTCGAAGTCCCGGCGATCTGCGATCCCGACGACAATGCGACGGCGAGAGCTCGCAAGCTCTGCCAGGACGCCGGGAAACCGCCGCCTGCGATCTACGCGCGCGGCCCGGAGGATTACCTTCGCCTCCTCGACAGCGAAGACCTGGACGGCGTGATTGTCGCGACTCCTTGGCAGTGGCACGCGACCATGGCTGTCGCCGCACTCGAAGCAGGAACGGCCGCAGCCATCGAAGTCCCGGCCGCTATCACGATCGACGAGTGCTGGCAGCTTGTTGAGACGGCCGAGCGGACGGGCGTGTCCGCCACGATGCTCGAGAACTGGGTGTACCGCCGCGAGCCCCTGGCGGTGCTGAACATCATGCGCGCCGGCCTGCTGGGAGAGATCATCTATTGCGAATCCGGGTACGGCCACGACGTGCGGGCTGCCATGTTCGACACGCGGTTCGCGGACAAGGGCGACCTGAAGTGGCGCGGTGAGCACTCGGTGACCCGCAACGGAAACCTGTACCCCACGCACCAGTTCGCCCCGGTCGCGATGTTGATGGACATCAACCGCGGCACGCGCATCGAGTCGGTGCTCGCGATGGGCGGCGTCTCGCGGGGAATGAACCAGTACGCCGCGGACCGCTGGGGGCCCGATCACCCGAACGCGAAACGCGCCTTCGTCAACTCCGATCGCACGACCGTCCTGTCGCAACTGCAGGACGGCCGCACGGCATTGAACTTCCACGACGTCCAAAGCTGGCATCCTCGCGATGACGCGCACAAGTACCAAGGCACCAAAGGCATGGTTCGCTGGCCGTTTCCCGGTGAAGGCTCGATCTGGCTGCAGGAGCGGCACTGGGACGGCAAGGCAGTGGATGCCCGTGGGTGGCATTCTCTGAACCCGTTCCTGGACGAGTTCGACCATCCCATATGGAAGATGTACGGCGAGCGGGCGCTCCAGTTCGGGCACCACGGCGCCGACTGGATGGAACTGCGCGGCTGGACCGAGAGCCTGCGGGAAGGGACCCCGCCTCCGGTGTCGATCGTTGACGCTGTGACCTGGAGCGCAATCGGTCCCCTGAGCGAGCAATCGATCGCCGGCAAGTCCAAGTCGCTGGAGATGCCGGATTTCACCAAGGGCAAGTGGAAGACGAATCCGAAGTTCGAGTTGCGCTGGCAGTGGGGATAACGGGAGAAGATCATGCCTCGATCAGTTAGGCACCGCTCGATTCTCGGCGCACTCGGAAGCCTGGGAATACTCGGGAGTGCATCGGTGGCCCAGCGGGCCTTGGCGCAGGCCGGATCGGCTGCCGAGCCGGGCAGCGGCCAAAACCCTCCGAACTTCCTGTTCATCCTGCTGGACAAGTGCCGCCGGGACGCGATCGGCGCATACGGCCGCTCGGACGTCCACACGCCGAACATCGACCGGCTGGCCGCAGACGGCGTCCGGTTCGACAACTGCTACGCCCCGCAACCGTTGTGCGGCCCCTGCCGCGCCTCGATCCTCACGGGCAAGTACCCGCACGAGCACGGCATGCGGAAGAACACCTATCCCTACGTGCCGAACGGGTCGAACAACGTCTACCAGGAGCCCATTCCCGATCCATTCGGCGATCCGCGATTCGCCATGTGGGACAACTTTCCGCACTTCCTCAATAACGCCGGCTACCGCACGGCGCACATTGGCAAGTGGCACCTAGGAGAAAGGAACCCGGGGTTCTTCGATGTCTGGAAGAGCTTCAACTCGCAGATCCACCACTGGCTCGGCGAGCCCTTCAAGTCACCCTACAGGCCCACCATCCAGACCGACCATGCCATTGAGTTTATCGACGAGAACGCTGATCGGCCCTTTTTCCTGTACCAGTCCTACTACTCGCCGCACGAGCCAAACAACCCCCCGAAAAGGTTCCATGAACCTTACGAGGGCAAGAACGTCGAGCACGAGGAGTACTACGCTTCGGTCACGGCGCTCGACGAAGAGATCGGGCGAATGATCGATGCGCTGCGCCGCAACGACGTCCTCGACAACACGTTCATCATCCTCACCACCGAGCACGGCAGGACGTGGATCGATCGCCTTGGCACGGTAGCCGGGATGAGCATTTCATACGACGAAGCCGCCCGCCTGCCGCTGATCATGCACTACCCCAGGGTCCTGCCCGCCGGGCTCGTCTGGCAGTCCGGCGTCAGTTCCGTGGACCTCATGCCGACAATCATGCATGCAGCCGGCCTCTACGGCAGGCTCGACGAGGAATACGAGGACCGCAGCCTGATCCCCGATCTGCTCAGCGGACAAGACGAATGGAAACGGGAGATCGTCATCCAGAACATAGCGCAACGAGGCATCGACGGGATCCTGTTCGAAGAACGGGCCCTGCGCAGCGAGCGCTGGAAACTGATCCTGCGCGACTTTGCGCCGAGGCCTGACAAGCGTGTTGACGAGTTGTACGACATGGAGAACGATCCCGGCGAGACGAACAACCTTTTCTCAGAGCGGCAGGACGTCGTAATGGAACTTGCGGGGAGGCTCGCCAAGTGGGGCGACCAGCACGGAGATGCGCTGGCTGTGAAGCTAGGCCGGAGATACATGGGCTGAGCCCGGCAGCATCACTCGCCGGAGTTCCCAGCGGTGCCCGCCTACCGAAACGGTAATGGGCGGAGCGTCGAGTAGCGGCAACTCTGGTGGAGCGCCGCCCCAAGACGTGTTTCTCGACCTGGGTTGAGGCATGCGATGAATGCTCGGCGCGCGGTCACAATCATGAGCGTCATACCGGTTGAGGTCGCCGATGCCATCATCTCAGCGAGTCACGCGGACCGCTGTGCAGGCCGATTCCTTCGTGTCCAGCCACGCCAACACCTCCCCAGTCGCTACCAATAAGGGTCAAGTCCTGAGAATTGAGGAGGTAGCAGCGGTTGATCGTTCCAGTGGAGTTGAGCTTGGGTGGTGAACGAGCCGACTTCCTTCGATGAATGGATGCTAGTCCGCTCGCCAGGCTGCCTTGGAGCTTGAACGAGTCAGAGGCGCGAGTCGTCGCGGGAGGCTCGCCGGGGCAGGAACGTGGTGGACAGCGGCAGACCAGACTGACGATCTTCACGTAAGGGAGACGGGAGTTCATGCATCACAGCTGAATCACGTTCCCAGAATGGGCAAGTATTCCTGACTCTCGGCTAGGCTGCCTCAACTTCGCAGCCACGACTGAGGAACGAGAGCACTTCCGCCACGCCAGCGATCAACTATCGAGGCCTTAAACCAGTCGTCGAGCAACTCGACGTGATCGGCGACGATTACCTGCATGTTAGGTGCCATCTCGGTGCAATAGCTATGAAGCAAACTGAATAGCTCACGCACTGCAGCTTGGTCCTCATCAGTAAGGCCGTCGATCCGGCCATCATTATCGTGCTCCGGAGGATAGTGCGCCTGCGAGGGTTGGTCGAGCATCAGTAGGCTAGGCACCGGACAGCGGCGACGACGAAAAAGTCTGTGAAGGCTCAGATGCATCGCGACATGATAACCGACCCAGTTTTCGCCGCTGCCCATCTGCGACAGCGGCAACGGACCATCTTCGGTGTCCGCAACCAGCGTGAGGCGCTTGAGGTCGAGCCGAAGCGGATTCTCCCCGTGCTCCAGTTTTAGCTGCTTGGCAATCTCTGTCAGTTCGCGACCGAGGAGATTAAGGACCGTTGTCTGCCGCTCCTGCGCAGAGTCGTCGTCTAGCACGGCTTCCAGTTCCTCGATCTCGGCACGAAGCTGCTCAATTAACTGAGGTAGCTGTTCGTCTTCCGCAACTGCTGCCGTGTTTTCCAGATAATATTCGACCCTGCCGATGATCCGTGCCTGCTCCGCGAAGTGCTGCCGTTCGAGGCGTAGCTGCTCACTGTCGCTAATGCGCTTCGCGATTTCAGCCTGGGTCTCCCGAAGCTGTTCAATTACGTCTCGCCGCCGCGATCCAAGTTCAGATAGCCGCTCTTGAAGACGTGGCGTGTCGCGGCGAACTGAACGAAGTTGTGTTTGGACGTTGGAGAGGGAAGCGCGGATTTCCGAGACGGTCGGCACGGGGACAGAAAGGTGGCTCTCGCAAATTGGACAGGTCTCGCCCGCGTCGGCATCCGGATCAGAGATCAATTCGACCGAAACAAGGCGCGCCTCTTGTTCGCGGGCCTCGACCTCGAATTCCGAGGCTTCGCGACGTATCCGCTCCACATCGGCGATTTCCTCACGCAGATCTTGAAGCTGACCTAAGAGGGAACGGCGACCCTTATCGAGCTCCGTGAGATCGGCCTCGGGGTCATCAAGAGGCTGAAAAACCATCGGTTGCGGGACGATCGCCTCCGTCAGAAGAGTACGTACACCGCTCGCGTCTTCCGCCTGCTTATTCGGTGCAACTAGGCCGACCCGCCGAGCGTCTTGCAGCAGGGCAATTGCAGCGGTCGACGCATCTCGCGCGACTGCTTGAGCATCAGCGTATTCGCGCTCAAGACGGCGCAACCGCTTTCTGGCGTCCTCGTAACGCTTCTGCGCGAGGAAGTGTTCGGCATGGACAGCGCCGAGCAGGTACGGTAGGGCGTATCGGATTGCCTTGGGCAAGAATTGCTCCCCCTGCCTGTGAAACAGGAGTCGGCGGCTGGCGATCTCGTCCTGAGCTTGAAGACAGAAGAGGATGGCGTGCCGCGAATTGGCCTCGAGCGGCTCGTCTGAGGATCCGGAGTTGAGCTTTTGGATGTTTTCAGATATGCCAAGAGTCGCAGATAGTTGCCTCTTGAGACCATCTCTCGTGATGTTCTTGTGAAAGACGCTAGGATCCGCAGGAAGTTTGTCAACTCCACGTGCGAAGTAAATCTCATCGCTCGCTGGACTTGCTGGTCCGGGATTCTTGCGGGCAATAAGGATACCCTCTCCGTTGTTGTCAAAATGCACTGCGAACCATGACACGGCCTTGCGGATCTCGCCTTCAGGAACGGTGAATTCACCTCGGCCCCAACAATAGTCCACGATATCCAGAAGAGCGGATTTTCCGGTCTTGGAAGCACCAGTGACAATGTTGAGCGCACCCAACCTGAAGGTTAGTGTCATTTGTTCGCCATCGTGGGAGTAGATGGAAATCGAGCGTATCTGAAGCGTCATGGCGCAACCCCGATTCCTCGCAGAATCGAAATTTGCGAGCCCTGCCTGGAAAACCAGCGGCCAAGCAAGGCTGCGGAGCGGCGGGTCGCATCCACTTCATCTGTGCTGGCAGCAAATCGAACCCCGTGGCGCACGGGTCTTGCCCCCGGCAGAAGCCCGTCGCCATTAAGGGCAAGGAGACGGTGACGAACAGCGAAAATCAGCGCTTCCCTACTGACGGGCCGCAGGAGTCTGCAGCGCTCGGGCAGTCCCGCGACCAGTGCGCCATGTTCGGCAACCCAGCCGGCGAAGGCCGTGCTGGCATTCTTTGGCAGCGCGTCGCGGGTCGAGCTGTGCAGCGTGAGGGGAAGAACGACAAATGCGACCGCCACGCCGAGTGCCGTCCCGCGTGTTCGATGGTACTCACCCGCGGTACGACTGATCAGCTCGCCACAAAACGCGGGATTAAAGATCCGAGCCTCCTCAACCGGGCGCTGTGCCCAGGGAATGTTCCACCGCGACTCATCCGACATCGGAACTCTCATCCTCTTGGTCTTCACAGATGGAGTAGTACTCAGGATGCCAACCTACCCGAAGATCGTCGGCCAAGATATGGTAGGAGCCCACATTGAGGAACCGGCTGACAATCGTGCGTAGCTCAAAGCGGGCGTCGTTCTCGACCCAACCGTAGAGGTCGCGCCCGGCATCACGTAAAGCCACTTCCGGGCACCCTTGGGGGAGTCCGTCGCGCATTTGCAAGAAGCGCGGCTCCCACTCTTCGATCAGAGTACTGTCAAACCGCCCTACCTCACCGGCGAAAAGTAGTCTATTGCGCGCCCACTGCGAGCGCTGGGCCGAAGCACGGTAGAAGTCGCGCTTTGCGAATTGCAGGCGGATCGCACTGAGGCCGATAGCATGAAGCTGGCGCACAAAGCGCATCTCCTCGAGGGAGTCGAGTTCTTCTTGGGAAGGATCGACATTCTCCATGTCTAGGGGCAAGGCGTCACGCTTGAGAGTTTCGCGGATATCGTCAAGCTTCAATTCAAGCTCGGACACAGGGATCGTGTTGGGCGTTTCGGCCTGCAGTGCCTTGCATATACGCGGCCACCACCAACCTTCGAGCTGCTCCCGAGCGAGCACCGCTTTCCCGCGCGGCGCGATCATGCGAAGCCGTTCTTCGATCAGCGATTCCAGATCGGCGACAAGCGGTGCACCATCAATAATCTCGATGGCGGCGACAAGGGCGGTCCGCATCTCCTGTGTCAGTGCATTGAAGGCTTCAATCGATTTGGACAGGGCCATGTTTTGTGAAGCGCCACCTGCACTCACCAAGATTTCTTGTGCTCTGGCGGGATTGCGGGTGTCCGTGTCGGAGGAGCGGAGATACGAAGCCGCCGATCCGCTAGGTGCCCGTGCCGTTGTGACCAGAACAAAGCGCGTGCGGCTCAGAATCGAGGGATCGGCCTTTGCGGCTTCGGCCCAGACCCTCAACGTCTTCCAAAGGTCAACGCTTCTGTTGGTGAGGTCGCCAGACTTCTTGCAATGATGGTAACTGCTCAGGCCCTTTTTTGACTATGTGTCTTGTGGCCTGAGATCACGCGCAGCAAGGCTTGCGCTGGCTGGGGTCGGTTAGGTTTCCAACGGTTGCTGGTGGCGGGATCCTGTCTCTGAACGGGCACCGTTCTGAC
>JAJDWH010000017.1 GCA_022825705.1 Alphaproteobacteria bacterium | reverse complement strand
AAACCATTTACAGGAGGTCAGCGCATGCTGATTTCATTGCTGCGGCGTAGTGGCCGCTTTCTCCGCTCAGAGCGGGCCGTCTCCGCGCTGGAGTACGCGGTTCTGGCCGGGGTCGTGATCGCGGGCGTCGGTGCCGCAATCGTCGCGTTTACCGGTGACATCGCGACTTCCCTAACGACCCTTGGTACTACGATCGAGAACACTGCCTCCTCGTTAGATGCCGGTGATCTCTCGCCTCCGTAGCCTTGACTTGGCTCACGCTCAAGCAGGCATCCCTTGGGCCCTGGCCCCGGTTGCATGTCGGGGCTCACCGGCCGTTGCGCTGGTGACCCCGAGTCCTGACCGGCCCGGGATACCGATCGCATGACTCGCCAACCCGTCCAACAGCACATCATCCCCCGTCGGGCCACTGCATGGATCCAGAGCCACGTCCCCCCGCACCCGGGCACGCACCGGACCCCGCCGCCCTCCGGCAGGCCCGGGCGTTCGTCACGGACCCGGAGACGCGGTTCGCGCTCTTGGCCGCCCTCCCGGAATGGGAGTTGGAGGCGGACGACGGCAACATCCGGACCGCGATCGGCGCGCTGCAAGGCAACGCCTCGCCAGCCCTGATCCTGATCGATCTCGACGGCGTCCCATACCCCGTCGGCAGCATCCACGAACTCGCATCCGTCTGCGAGGTCGGGGCCACCGTCGTGGCAATTGGATCGCGGGACGATGCGCGCTACAGCCGCGCCATTCTGAACACCGGCGTCGCCGACTACCTCATTAAGCCGGTCGCGGTCGCGCGCGTCCGGGAGGTGGTGGCCCGCGCCTTCGCGGGTGGTGGCGACCAGCGCCGGCGCGGCCGGAGCGCCGGGTTCATCGGGACCGGCGGTAGCGGTGCGACCACCCTTCTCGCCGCGACGGCCATCACCGCCGCTGCCCGGGGGCGCTACGTTGCGGTCCTCGACCTCAACCGGGCGTTCTCCGCGCTGCCGTTCCTGCTGGACGTCCAGCCCGCGCCCGGCCTCGACGAGCTGCTCGAATCCGCGGCGGCCGGCGCTCCGGACCCGGAGTTGGTGGCTGCCGCGCAGGTGGCGCGGTCAGACCGGCTCGCCGTGTTCGGCTACCGCTGGAATCCCCCGTTGCCGCTCGCCCCCTCCTTCCGGGCCGTTGGGCAGCTCGTGGCGGAACTCTGCACGCGGTTCCACCTAGTGCTCGTCGATCCCGAGGCGCACGGGCGCATCGCCGTGCTCCGGGACTGCGACGTGCAGGTGCTGGTGAGCGAACCCACCCGTATCGGCGCCTTGCGGTCAGCCCGGGTCTCTGCGCCGTTCGGTTCCGGGGCCTCCATCATCAACGTGCGCAACCGGACGCGCGCGCTGGGGCGCGCCGGGGTCCGGAACGCCCTCCGCGCCTCCGGTGCCGAACGCAAGCCCGATGTCGAATTTCCGTTCGCGGACCTGCTGCCCGAGCTCTCCGACTGGGGGCACCTCGCCAAACGCCTCCCCCGCCGGCTCCCGAGGCGGCTTCGGAAGCCTCTCGACCGCTTGGTTGACCGGCTGGACGCGCCCGGCTTGGATGTGCCCGGTGACGGGCTTCTGGCCAGCCCGGCCGCGGCCTGAACGGGCCGGTGCCGGTGCCCGCCCGTTCCTTCGGTCGCCGTGCGCAGCCAGACCGCCGCGCCCAGTCAGACCATGGTGCCACGCCCGCCGCATCGCCGCCCGCAGATGCGCCGGTTCCGCGCCGCCGCGTGGCGGAAAGCGGTGCGTCCATCGCTGACATCGTGGCGCGGCTGCACCCCGTCATCGTCCGGTCGATGGACATGGCCCGGGTCGCCAACCTCGACAACAAGGCCCTGGCACGGCAGCTGCACGCGTTTCTCGACACCGAGCAGGCGGACATGGCGGAGCTCAGTCCGCACGACCGCCAGCAGGTGGTTACCCGGCTGGTGCACGACATCAACGGCCTCGGCCCGATCGAGCCGCTGCTCGTGGACGCGAGCGTCTCCGACATCCTGATCAACGGGCTCAAGTCCGCCTACGTCGAGCGAAACGGCCGGCTTGAGCCCGTCGAGCTGCGGTTCCGCGACGAGCAGCACCTGTTTCACATCGCGCAGCGCATCGCCGGGCGGGTCGGGCGCCGGATCGACGAGGTCAGCCCGATGGTCGATGCCCGCCTTGCCGACGGCTCGCGGGTCAACATCGTCATTCCGCCGCTTGCCCTGGACGGTGCCGCGATCTCGATCCGGCGGTTCGTGGTGCGGAACGCCGATCTGGAGCAGATGGCCGCAGGCGATGCCTGTTCACCGGCCATGGCGAAGTTCCTCCGCATCGCGGTCAAGGCGCGCTGCAACGTGCTGATCAGCGGCGGCACCGGCGCCGGCAAGACCACGTTCATGAACGCCCTCTCGCGCGAGATCGATCACACCGAGCGTCTGGTCACGATCGAGGATGCCGCGGAGCTGCAGCTGCAGCAGCCGCACATCGTCCGGCTCGAGACGCGGGCCACGAGCTCGGAGGGCACCGGCGGGGTCAGCATGCGCGCGCTGCTGATCAATTCGCTGCGGATGCGCCCGGACCGGATCATCGTCGGCGAGGTCCGGGGCGAGGAGGCCAACGAGATGCTGCAGGCGATGAACACCGGCCATCCGGGGTCGATGTGCACGCTGCACGCGAACAATCCCCGCGATGCGCTGACCCGCCTTGAGAACATGCTGATGATGGGGAGCGCCGACATCCCCCTGTCGGCGCTCCGGCGCCAGATCGCCTCCAGCGTCGACCTCGTGGTCCAGCTGGAGCGGCTGCGCACCGGCCACCGGTGCGTGACCAGCATCACCAGCGTGGTCGGCATCGAGAACGACATCATCACCGCCGAGGAGCTGTGGCGGCGGCGCCCCGATTCGGAGGCGCACGTTTTCGAAAGCGCCGGCCGGCGGCCGTCCTGGACCGATACGGTGCGGCCGCTCGGCCTCTACGAGGCGCTCATGGAGGCCGTGCAGGAGGATCCCCGGATCGGGGAGACACCGGCTTGAGCCCGGCCGTGATGGCCGCCGCGGCGATCGACGTGATCCTGGTCACGGGGGCGATCGGCGCCACGGTGGTCATCGTAGCCGGGCACCGCCGGCAGGCCGCCCTGGAGCGCCGGGTCCGGCGCGCGGTCGCGATCCTGCCGCGCGACGAGGTCACGGAGGAGGACTCGCCGGACGAGGAGGAGATCGCGATCCTCCGCTCCCCGGACGACCGGGCGCGCCTCTGGGCCGCGATCGAGGCACGCTACCCGCTGATCCACGCACCCTCCGCGCTGCTGAAGGCCCTGGGCCTCGGCCTGATGGGCGGCGTCGCCGTCGTGGCGGCCGCCTGGTTCCTCCGGTTTCCGTTCGGCTGGTGGACCCCGGCCATGCTGGGCGCCGCGGGCTGCGCGTCGGCCTGGATGTCCCTCGCCTGGATCCAGCGGCGGGCCGAGACCGAATTCGTCGCGAAGTTCCCCGACACTGTGGACCAGATCGTCCGCCTGTCGGCGACCGGCGTGCCGTCGACCGAAGCGATCGCGTCGGTTACCGAGCACGCCCCGCACCCGGTGAAGCCCATCCTCGCCATGTTCAGCGACTACCTGGCCGCCGGCCTCGATCCCGAGGACGCGGCCGGGGAGGTGTCGAAGCGCTACCGCGTTGCCGAGCTCACCATGTTCCTCGCCGTGATCCGCCTGCAGCGGCGATCGGGAGCCGGGCTCACGGGCGCCTTTGCCAACCTGTCGCGGGCCCTCCGCGAGCGCCGGCAGGCGGGGCTCAAGGCGAAGGCCTCGACCGCGCAGACCCGCTTCACCCTGCTCATCCTGACCGCCATGCCGTTCGTGCTGATGGGCTTGCAGAGCTTTATGTCGCCGGCCGCCATCGATATGCTGTTCCACACGGACACCGGCGCGCAGCTCCTGCGGTGGGGGTTCGCGCTGATCGCAAGCGGGATTTTTATCGCACGCACGGTCGCCGCCAACGCGGCGCGCTAGAACGGGCCGGATATTGTTCTACGTCATTCTCCTCGTGGCCGCCATCATGGCCGGCACCGGCGGGCTACTGGCCGTGTTTCTGGTGCGCGAAACCCGCCGGCTCTACGCCTTCGACCAGCGGCTCGGGCTGTCGCGGACCGAGTTGCTCCGCCGGTTCCCGGACCCGGCGGCCGGCGCGGCAGGCCGCGGGGAATCGAGCCGGCTGCTCCAGGAACTCGGGCTCGCCGCCGTGCGGGCGGTCTCCCCGCTGGCCCCGTTCGGGGCCGCCGAGCGCGACAAACTGGCGCGGATGCTCCGGACCGCCGGCTTCCGGCATCAGGAGGCGGTGGCGATCTACCTCTCCGTCAAGCTGGCCGTGGCCCTGCTCATGGGCGCTGCCGCGGCTGTCGCCGCCCTCCGCATCGAGTGGGCCGGGCAGCACCCGGTCGTGGCGGGCTTCCTGTTCCTCGCCGGCGCCGTCGCCGGCGGCGTGCTGCCCGAGGCGGTGATCCGCAACCGGAGCGCCGGGCGCAGCCAGAAGATGAGCGGGGTCCTGCCGAGCGCGCTCGATCTCCTGGTGATGAGCCTCGACGCGGGGCTCACGTTCGAGCGGGCGCTACTCTCCACCGCGGAGGAGCTTGAGCCGATCGAGGCGAACCTCGCGGGCGAACTCCGCGTGCTGGAGGCCGAGCTCCGCGTCGGGGGCGACCGGCGCACCGTCCTCGAGGACTTCCGGGAGCGCACCCCCGTGCCGGGCCTGGAGGACATGGCGACCACGCTGCTCCAGAGCGAGCGCTACGGCACGCCGCTAGCCCAGGCCATGCGGAACATCGCCGAGACCGAGCGGGTCCAGCGGGCCGCCCGGATCGAGGAGCGGATCCAGCGGCTCCCGGTGCTCATGACCCTGCCGATGCTGCTGCTGGTGCTCCCCGGCACCATCGTGCTGATGGGCGGGCCGGCTTTCGTTCAGGCGCTCGAGGCCATGTCAATGACAGGTTCAGGTTGAAAGGACCCATGCAGAGCAAGTTTCTCCGTCTCCTGATCGGCGGGACGTGCATCGCGCCGGCCCTCCTGGCCGGCGCGACCGCGGCCATCGCCAACGAGCCGATCAAGCCGATCCCGCTGGAGACCGGCGCGGACCCCAACGTCGCGGCGCTCGGCCGGCTGCTGTTTCACGACCCGCGCCTCTCGAGCGACGGCAGCACGTCGTGCGCCTCGTGCCACGACCTCGCCACCGGCGGGGACGACGGCAAGCGGGTCTCGACCGGGGTGGAGGGGCGCCAGGGAGTCGTCAATTCGCCGACGGTCTACAACACGGCGTTCAACTTCAAGCAGTTCTGGGACGGCCGGGCCGACACGCTCGAGGACCAGATCGACGGGCCCGTGCAGACGTCGTTCGAGATGGGGAGCCTCTGGCCCGACGTCGTCGCCACCCTCTACCAGGACGACTACTATCCGGACGCCTTCGGCGCCCTGTACGCCGACGGCATCACGAGAGTGAACATCAAGCTCGCCCTCGCCGAGTTCATGCGCTCGCTGAACACGCCCAACAGCCGATTCGACCAGTGGCTGCGGGGTGACGCCAACGCGCTCACGGCCGCAGAGCTCGAGGGCTACCGGCTGTTCAAGGACTACGGCTGCGTCTCGTGCCACCAGGGTGCGAACGTCGGCGGCAACATGTTCCAGGTGTTCGGCGTGATCAACGAGTTCTTCAAGCGGCGCGGCAACATCACCGAGGCCGACCTCGGCCGGTTCAACGTCACCGGCAACCCCGAGGACCGCCACGCGTTCAAGGTGCCGAGCCTGCGCATGGCGGCCCACACGGCCCCGTACCTCCATGACGGCAGCGCGGCGACGTTGCGCGACGCCGTGGACGCCATGTTCGAGTTCCAGCTCGGGCGCGAGGCGCCCGACCGGGACAAGGATCTGATCGTGGAATTCATCAAGACGCTTGCCGGCGAATCCGAGGAGTTGTCGCCATGAAGTTTGTCGCCAGCCTCGCCGTTTCCGCCCTGCTGATCGTGGGGGCGGTCGTCCTCTACCTCTACGCCTCCCGCAGCGACACGATTGAGCGCAGCTACCAGGATGCCGTCTCGATCGTCCGCCAGATCCAGCAACTGGACGTGAGCTGGAGCATGGAGACGGCCCGGGTCGAATCCGACCCGCTCGCCGACTTCGATTCGCTGGCAGCCTTCATCCCGCAGATGAACCGCCTCACCGACGAGCTCACCGCCGCCATCCGGCCGATCCCGGAGTTGCCCGTCGATCTCTCCAATGAGATCAGCTCGTACCTGAGCGCGGTGGACGCCAAGGAGGAGCGCGTCGAGCGCTTCAAGACCAGCTATGCGGTCGTGCGCAACAGCGTGCGGTACCTGCCGCTCGCCGCCACCAACCTCCTCCGGCTGGCCGACCAGGGCACCGACCAACGCCTGGCCGCGGACGTCTCGCGGCTGACCCAGGACGTCAATACCTATCTGGTCACACCCTCCGAGCCCGAGCAGGAGCGCCTGGCCGGCGAGCTCGCCACCCTGCGCGAGCGGAGCGTGGCGACCCGGCCCCAGATTGCCAACGCGCTGGCGAACTTCATCGCCCACGCCGACGTGCTGGTCGCCCGGAAGCTCGCCACCGACGCGATCTTCGCGGAGGCGACCGATACGGACATCACGGAGCAGACCGACCGTCTGGTCGCGGACATGGAGTTCCATGCCGGACGGGCGGAGCAACAGGCGCGCTTCTACGAACTGGGCGTGGTCGGAACCCTCGTGGCCCTGGTGATCCTGTGGGGCCTGGTGGCCGTGTTCCGGGTGGTCGAGGCGCCTATCGGTGCCCGCGCCCGAGCCCGCGCCGACATGGCCGCCGCCGTGCCCGCACCTGCACCGGGCGACGCGGGCGAGAGCGCGCGCACACGGGTCGCGGACGATCCCGCCCCCCCGGAGACCGTACGGGCGGCCCCGGCCGTGCCGGCGGTGGTCGAGGCGGCTCCCGCGCCTCCGGCGGCGATCACGCCGCCCGCCGCGCCCGTTCCCGCCCCGGCCGCACCCGAGGCTGCGGACCGGCCGGTAACCGCCCCGGAGGCGCATGCCCCGCAGCCCCCGCCTCCGGGCCGCATGACGCCCGAGGCACGCGCTCTCCATCGCATCGTGTCCGGCTTCCTCTCCGGGCGGCTGTCGGGCTCGGTGCGCCAGGTCCTGACCCGGATCGACCACCTCCAGCAGTCGCAGGACCGGATCCGGAATGCGGTGGGGGGCGGCTCGGGCGTGCTCGGGGCCGGCCTGGACTTTGACGAGGAGTTCGAGACGTCGGCCGCCGTCCTGACCAGCATCCGCGGCCAGATCGACGACATCGACGAACTCGCCCAGCGCCTCGCGCTGTTCTCGAAGCAGCGCGACGGCGACATCAGCTACGAGCTGGTCAACATCGAGCACTGCGTCGACCTCGCCTGTGTGGCCGTGCAGGCGGACCAGCACGCCACCGTGACCCGGACGATCGGACCGGTCCCGGACTTCTTCGCCTCACAGCACGACATCCTCCTGCTGATCGAGTACATCCTGGAAAACGCCGTGCAGTCAGTCCGGCAACTCAGCGGCCGGGACGGCCTGATCAAGATCGACGTGGCCCACCGCAACGAGGACATCCTGATCACGGTGGTGGACAACGGCGATGGGTTCGAGGCCGACCAGAAGGGCAGCATCTTCGAGCCGTTCTACACGACCCGCGAGGGCGCGCTCGGGATCGGGCTGCCCTCAGCGGTCTACCTGGCCGGGAAGTACCGGGGCACCGTGTCGGCGAATTCGCTGCCCGGCGAGGGGACCGTCTTCCGGATCACCCTGCCGGCCGGCGTCGCTTCGGCCGGTGGCGGCTAGACCGCGGCGCCGCGCCCGGCGACACGGCCACCGCCGGCCGCCCTTGTCCTCTGATACGCGGGAATGACGGGATGCAGTTCGTAGGATTCCGGATCAAGCACTACAAGGTCATTCACGACACCGGATACGTGAAGCTGGACCCCCGGGTCACGACCTTCGTCGGCAAGAACGAGAGCGGCAAGACGTCGATCTTCACCGCGCTCTGGAAGAGCCTCAACGTCGCGGACGTGACGTTCGACCGCTTGTACGACTATCCCCGCAGCCTCTACACGCACGACCGGTCCCGGGACCGGGACGTGACCGTGATGGAATTCGAGCTGTCGGACGCTGAGGTCGAGAGTCTGCTGGCATCCCTGTCCCGGCGTCCGGCCACGCCCCCACGGCGCCTGACCCTGACCACCGCGTACGCCGGCGAACACGGAACCCGGACGGAGCTCGCATTCAGCCCGAAGCTCTCCGCGCCGGCGTCCGGTGTCACCGTCGCCGGCGCGCTGCAGGCGGCCCAGGCCATCGCGGCGGCGGAGCGGCCCCCCCCCGCCGAGGTGCAGGACGCACTGGTGGCCGTCCGGGATGCGGCTGGCCGGGAACCCCCCGATGCCGCGGACGATGACAAGTTCCGGGCCTTTCTCGGGGCGGTCGATCGCTGGCTGGAGACCCAGCCCGCACTGGCCGACATGGTCAGGGAGCCGCGCACCGCACTGGTCGATTTCCTGGCGCACGGAGCGCAGGCCGGCCTGGAAGAGGAGGCGCAAGCCTGGGCGATGGCGGCGCTCCCGAAATTCATCTACTTCAGCGACTATGATCGCCTGGAAGGGCGCATCCACCTGCCCTCGTACCTGAGCCGCAGGCGCAACGCCGATCCGGGCGTGCGGACCCAGTCGGTGCTGTTCCAGTGGAGCGGCCTGGACCCCGAGGAGATCCTCGCACTCGGTCGCGGCCGGGACGAGGGCGAAACGGACGAGGAGGCGGCCCGGCGCCGGGAAGTCCGTGACGCCCTGCTCGACACCGCCGCGTTCACGCTGAGCGGTGACTGGGCGGCGTGGTGGCGCGAGAAGCAGCACCGCGTGCATTTCTCCATGGAAGGCGAGGACCTGGTCCTCAAGGTCTCGGACCTGCACGACAGGTTTCCCGTGCCGTTCGAGGAGCGCAGCAAGGGGTTCCAGTGGTTCTTCTCCTTCTACCTCGTCTTCCTTGCCGAATCCCGGCACGCGCACGGCGGCGCGGTCCTGCTACTGGATGAGCCCGGGCTGCACCTCCACCCCCACCTGCAGAGCGAGTTGATCGGCCTGTTCGAGCAGATCGCCGACCACAACCAGATCCTCTACAGCACGCATCTTCCGTTTCTCATCGACACGAACCGGATGGAGCGCATCCGGACCGTCCACCTGACCGGCGCCGAGCCCCGCACGACCCGCGTCTCCAACGAGGTCCGCCCGACGGACCACCGCGATACGCTGTCGCCGCTGCAGTGCGCGCTCGGTCCATCGGCGGTGCAGACCCTGTTGCTCGGGAAGCGTCCGGTGATCGTGGAAGGCGTTGCCGATTTCTGGATCCTGCAGGCGCTGAACGACTGTCTCCAGGCCGAGGACGGCGTGCCGCTGCTGCACCGCGATGCCGTTCTCATCCCGGCCGGCGGGCGCTTCCGCCTGATCCCGCTGGCGTTCGTCGTTCTCGCGGCACCGGGCCAGCGGCAGGCGCTGGTGCTGCTCAACAGCAGCCGGGAGGGGCTGGACGAGGCAACGCGGCTGCGGGAGGTGTTCGGCGAGAATGTGCCGCTGCTCACGGTCGGCGACCTTCTCGGTCGCCCGGGCGCCATGATCGAGGATGTCATCCCGCGGGAGATCTACGCCGAAGCTGCCCGGCAGGGACGGGGGCACCTGGGCGGACCGTTGAGCGAGGAAGAGCAGGCCGCGGCCACCAACGTCGAGGCAGTCTCGCAGCTCTTCCGCCGCACGGAGGGCGTTGAGTTCGACAAGGCCGAGCAGGCAAAGGTGGCGCTGGCCCTCACGGACGGCTGGAACAGGGACCGCTCGACCATTCCCGAGAGCACCAGGGACACGGCTCGCCAGTTGGCGGAAGCCCTCAATCGAAACCTCGATCTGCGTCCCGGATGACCGCCCGCTCGCTCGCGCTGCATCCGGTGCGACGCGGGCGTGGACGGCCTCGGGCTGCGCCGCCGGACCCGCCGTCGACGAAACGGTCGAAACGGTGCGGAATTTTGCAAGAGCACCGTAAATCTATACAATTCTGTGGCAAAGTGAGTACTGGTGATCGGTTTGTGCGGTGAATGATCGGCTTGTTTTCGCGCCGCTGTCCGGCCTACTCCTGACTTGGACGTCGAAACCTTCCTTCTGCCAACGCGGTGCCGAGGATTCGCTGATGACCCTCGACGTGAACCATGGCACGGAGAGGAGCGTGTGCGGTAGGCGCAATCATGTCTGAACGGGCGCTGCTGACCGCCGAGGAAAAGCAGATGATCGTGCGCAGCTATCGCCTGATTGCGCCGATCTCGGAGACGGTGGGCGACCTGTTCTACAGGCGGTTGTTCGAGACGCAGCCCCAGTACCGCACGCTGTTCCCGGACGACATGGGCAAGCAGAAGCGGAAGCTGATGGCCATGCTGGCATTCATCGCCAAATGCCTGGACTGGGCCGAGGGGCAGTGGAGGCAGGACGTCCGGCCGGACGAGGATCTCTTCCTTGTGGTCCTGGCGCTTGGACGCCGGCACCACGTCCTCTACAAGATTCCGGACGACTCCTACGACACGGTCCGCGCATCGCTGCTCTGGGCCCTTGAGCAGGGTTTGGGTGAGGCCTTCACCAAGGACTTCCGTCGAGCCTGGGACAAGCTCTACAACGTGCTCGCAACGAGCATGCAGCTCGGGGCGAAATCCTCGCGCATCAAGGCGGAATTCGGCTACGTCGAGTGAACGCGAGCGCGCATCCGCCCGCCGTCCCCTTTCTGTGGGGCTCCTTCGAGACATTCCCGCTCGAACACGTGTTCGCTGCGCTGGCGCTCAGCCGCCAGCTCGTCGACATCCGCCTCGCCGATGCGGAACAGGAAGTCGGTGCCATCACGGTCAAGGCAGGTCATGTGCTCGGGGCCGAGGACTTCCGCACCCGTGCGCGCGGCGCCACCGCGCTGCAGACCCTGATCCGGGATCCTGGTACGACGTTCTCGGTCACCACGCTCCCCGTTGATCAAGGCGAGATGCGCAATGTGGCAGTTGTCGGAACGCTTGCCGATCTGTTCCCGGAGACGGGCAACGGGCATGCCCGAAGTGCTCCGGCGCCAGCACCGGACCCCGGACGCCCGGAGGCGGACGCTGCAACCGATCGCCCGCGTCAGGCGTCGGGGTCGCCCGCGCCGAGCGGCAGGGCCGGGGGTGAACCTGCGGCGGACGCCGACGGGCATACGGGACCGTCATCGCCGCCAGAGCGTACCGCCCAGCGACCGGCCGACGACAGCCCGCGCGCCGCCGTTTCCGAAGCGCGAACCCCGCGTGCGGAAACGGCGCCCGCACCTGCAGCAGCACCGGCCAGCGCGCGGGGCACACCCGCCGTGGACGGGGTGATCCTGCGCGGTACGCTGGAGGCGATCCGCTTCGAGGAATTGCTTGAGATGCTGCAGCCGAGCCCGGAGCCCCTGCACATCTCGTTCAGGCGGAACGGGGATGTGGTTGGGACGCTCGATCTCATGTCCCGGCGGGTGATCCGGACGGTTGCCGGAACGATGCATGGGCGAGCGGCCTTCACGCGCCTCCACGCCGACCCTGGCGAGACGTTCGAGGTGCGGATCGCGGAGGGGGCGGGGCCGGCAGATGCTCTCGGCAGTCTCTCCGAACTGCTGGTCGAGGCGCGAGAAGCGGGTACGGCGCCGTCCGTCAGGCCGGCTGTGCCACAGAGCGAACGGTCACTGTTCATGGCGGGACGGCTGGCGGATTTCCCGTTTGACCGCCTGGTCGCCTCCCTTCATCTCTGCCGGCAACCGATCGAGCTGGAGTTGCGTGGCGGCGGCAAGGTCCTGCACCGGGTACAACTCAGGGCGGGGGGCATCGTTTCCGCGGAGAGCGGAGGCACCGGGAGCGGAGAGGCCGCCCTGGCGGCCATCCGCGAGAATCCCGGAACCGAGTTCATCGTCTACCGGCGCAAGGAGTTCGCCGACGGGGCGGCCATCGCGCCGTTACAGGTGCTGCTTGCGGAGTCCGATCCGGCACCGGACCAGGAAGCCCGCACTGCCGACCGGCCGGCTGACGTCCCGGCGGGGCCCGCGCGCAGCGAGACCGGGACGGAAGATCTCGCCGGTATCGAGGGCCGTCTGGACGCACTCGCGGGCCATGTCGCCGAGCTGCGGCAGACACTGGAGACCGAGAGGCGGGCGTCCGGCGAGGCGCCGCAAGCCGGGCCGGAACTGGCCGAGTTCGTGCAGGCGACGACCAACTTCGTGACCGCCCTTGAGCAGACCCACCAGGACGCGCTGCAAAAGGCGTACGACACATTGAGACCGCGCCACCTCGGCATGCTGCGGGTCGTCATTGTGCTGCAGTTTGGCTGCCTGGTCCTCGTCGGCTGCCTGGCAGCATTGGTCGCCCTGTAGCCCGGACATCATGGACGGGCCTGCCCTTGCCGTGGACCCCTGGGTCACGTCCCCCGGTTGGGGCCCGGTCGGCATTACCATCTCCGGGAGGGCGAGTTGCAGTCACGCCCACAGCGGTTGAGCGTGCGCCAGGTGCGGCATTCCGGTGTCCGGCCACGGAGCGTCAACGCGGATGCCCTGTCAGGAGGCCGCGGTCCCTCGCCAGCGCGGCTCAGGTCCATGGTGGCTGCTGTTGCCGCGACCCTGCTGCTCTCGGTCGTCGTGCCGCCGGGACCGGCCATGGCCCAGGAGGATGAGGCCGGCATGTTCGACGCTATTTCAGATCTGTTCTCGGAACCCGACAACGGAACGATCAATGTTCCCAAGCGCCGCAGGCAGGCTCCGGATTCATCTGCACCGACCGGCAATCCGGGCGCGACGGTCGACGCCCCCGACCCACCGCCTCCGGCCGCAGGGCCGCCGCGGGAAACCGTCACCGTCCCGAAGCGCCGGCCACCCGATCCGGCCACCGCTCCCCCGCCGGCCGCCGTTTCCGTCCCGGAGCGCCCCCCGCCCGCCCCGGCCACGACGGTCGACGCCCCCGACCTGCCGGCTCCGGTTCCCGCGCCGCGAGCCGTCTCCGTCCCGGAGGGACAGCCGCCCGCGTCGGTACCGGCACCGACGGTGCCGGGCCAGGCAGCCCGTCCGGTTGAACGTGCTGAGGACGCGAGCCCGGGTCACGTATTTCGGGCGACTGAGGACCTTATCGCCGAGATCGAAGTCCTCCGAACGGAATTAGCCGTATCCCATTTTCCGCCCCGAGCGGAACTCATCGAAGGCCGCGCCCCCGTCCACGTCTATGTCAAGTCGCAGGAGGTTCTCGGAAAGGTGATCCAACTGCAGCTTCGTATGGGGCTACCCCCGGCGAGAAGGGGGTTTCTGCCGGTGAAGACCATCGAGACTGCCGATGTCCTTGATCACGTCGAGTACATCCTTCGCGAGGTGCGGAGCATCAAGACGCAGGTAGTGATCGACAGCCCGATCGAGTCCGCGCCGCTGAGATCCGGGCGAACTTCGTCCATGAACTACCGGAACCTGGCAGACGCCTCCCTGATGCTCGACGGGCTGATTGGCAAGACGCTGACTCCTGCCGATGTCTACCGGAACGCCCTGTTCATTCTTGACGAGCTGGAACTCATTGCTGCGATGTTCGGGGTGTCAGTCAGCTTCACGCTCTCTCCGATCGAGCAGGAGATCACTCCCGCCGATGTTGCCGCTCAGATTCTTCGGGCGACCTACAAGGCGATCAATCTGCAGACACGGCTGCAAATGGAATCGTCGCAGGTACCCACGATGACACTCGTGCGGGTGTCGTCGTCCGAGAACTACGATGCGGCCAACTTGCTGCTGGCCGAGATAGCGCGCATCAAGGTGCACCTTGGCGTCACGCTCACGCGTGCCGACCGGCCGAATCTGCCCAGGGACCAGCAATCGGAGGATGTCTTCGCGCTGGTCGCGCTGATCGCCGGGAACATCGACACGATAGCTGCGGCAGTCGGCAACTAGGCCGGCATCGGCATTCGCGCCGTTCCCTCAACCCACAAGCAACCCAAGGACCAATCCGCATGCCAACCAAAACGATTGTAGGAGCGATCCTGGCAACTGCGCTCTTGATCACGCCGGTGGACGTGTCTGCCCAGTCGCTTGATAGCGGTGACACCGCCTGGTTGGCCACCGCAACCGTGCTGGTGCTCTTCATGACCATTCCGGGCCTCGCGTTGTTCTATGGCGGCATGGTGCGTGCCGGCAGCGTGGTGTCGGTGATGTTGCAGTGTTTTGCCATCACTTGCGTCGTATCCATCTTGTGGTTCATCGCAGGGTACAGCCTTGCTTTCGGCGACAGCCTAGGGATCGTCGGAACCCTGAACAGGATTCTCTATAGCGGTCTGGGCGAAGACGTGTTGTGGGGCTCCATCCCTGAACCCACTTTCGCCATGTTCCAGCTCACCTTCGCCATCATCACCTCGGCGCTTCTGGTCGGCACATTCGTGGAGCGGCTCCGCTTTTCGGCAGTGCTGCTGTTCACGGCGTTCTGGACGTTGCTGGTCTATGCCCCCGTCACCCATTGGGTTTGGGGCGGCGGCTGGCTGGGCACGATCGGGGTGCTGGACTTTGCGGGCGGTATCGTGGTGCATGTGACTGCCGGGGCCACGGCGTTGGTCGCCATTCTCGTCCTGGGGCCCCGACCCGGCTTTCCCGCGCGCGTTCCGCGGCCGCACAACCTCCCGCTCTCGATTGCGGGAGCGGGGATGTTGTGGGTCGGCTGGATGGGCTTCAATGGCGGGAGTGCGATCGCTGCTGACGGAAACGCCGGTCTCGCGATGGCCGTGACCCACATTTCGGCGGCCGCCGGCGCCTTCACCTGGATGATGCTCGAATGGCTGCGCCGTGGCCGGCCGAGCGCTCTCGGTACCATAACCGGTGCGGTCGCGGGCCTCGCTACGATCACGCCAGCCGCCGGCTTCGTCGGGCCAGGGGCGGCGCTGCTGATCGGGATATCGGCCGGTTCCGTGTGTCTCGGCGCCGTCACGATGCTCAGGAACGTACTCAAGTGGGACGATTCCCTCGACGTGATCGGCGTTCACCTGGCTGGAGGCGCGCTCGGCACCCTGCTTACCAGCGTGCTGGCCAACAGTGCCTTGGGGCTGTTTGGCGGACAAGAGAGTTTTTCGATACTGCGGCAGATACCCGTCCAGTTGATCGGCGTGGTGGTAACCGTCATTTACACCATGGCGGTCAGTTGGGTGATTTTGGCCATCGTCAACGCCATGGTCCGTCAGCGGGTCTCCGAGACAACGTTAGCCGAGGGACTGGACGCAGCCGTCCATGACGAATGGGGGTACGTACTGGATAGCCCGTCGCCGGTGCCCCCCGACAGCAAGGGAACGTTCGCTGCGGAGAGCCCCGAACAACCGGCGGCGGGCGTCGAGCAGCGCGAGGGTGAGCCATTCCTGACTCCCGATGAACTCAGGGACGCACTTTCTCCGGAGAGCCGCAGGCAACCGGCGACCGGCGGAGCGCAGCGAGTCAGCGAACCGTTCATGGACCCGTCCACCAGCATGGCCGGCCTCCCGGCGGCGACCACCGGGCAACCGGTGACGGGCGAGACACGTCAAGAGAGCGAGTCGGTCTTGAGCCCGGACGACCTCAGAGCCGCGCTTGCCGCGGAGAAGCCCGAACCGCGAGAGTAGGGGGGTACAGGACGTCACCGTGTGAGGGTCAACGGGATGAGGCGGCTGTCGGATACCATGTCCATTGCCTTCGATCTGCATCCGTACGGTCCGCACGTCCATCAGATTCGGTGTGCCGCAGACCGGTGCGATCCCGTCGTGCCGAGGTACTCGTTGCCCGAACCCTCGGACCTTTCAATCCGGCACCGGGGTCGTCGGCGACAGCATGCTGGCAACGACCGATCATGCACCCGGCGTCAGCCTGCCGCGGGCAATCGGAACCGCTCCCGCTGGTGCCAGGTGACGCCCCCAATTGCTCCCGGCTTCGCGCTGCGGCGCAACGCGAGCCGGTCGCGTTCCGCCTTCCCTTCCCCGTGGAAACCCGTAACCGGGTACGGGGCTTTCCACGAAGCACCAGGACCAGGGGCCCGGAGATCGCACGGTGTCGCTCGCCGCTGGATCTGGTTCCGGTTGGCAAGGGGCGGGGAACAGGAGGATGCGGCCTTCAGGGCCTCATCGGATCCCAGCATGAGCCGGCTTTCTGTCTGTCCGATCGACGCGTGCAGGTTCCTTGCGGTTCCCACTTTATCGGGCACGTTCACGCGTTCCGCCGTTTGCGTTGAATCCTCTCTTCCCCTGCCCTCTACGTCTCGTTCGCTCGGGTGGGGCTTGGCAGCGGGAACGCGGTCGGTACGCGACGATGCACCAGCCGACTGATCCGCTGTGACAGAGGCATGGTTCAACGACAGGCGGGCCGCCCTGATGGCTGCACGCTGTGCCGTCAGGTTGAGGGAAAACAGCATGCCGAAACGAATTGCGCGGGCTGCAGTGTTCTGCTGTTTGGGGCTCCTTCCGGGTATCCCTGCAACAGCGCCAACTGAAAACGGCGCGGCGGACGCCATGGTCACCCCGACCGGCATCGCTGAATACTCCGGAGAAGGTCTTCTCGCGGGGCTGACCGGGCTGCTCCAGGGCTTCTCGCCGGTCCGGGAGGCCTTGGCGCAGCAGCTTGAGCTGCCGGTCGGGAACGAGGTCACACCGGGCCAGGTGCACCAAGCGGTCCTGGACATGATCGCGGAGATCGAGCTCTTGCGAGCGGCTGAAGGCGTTGCTGACTATCCCCCGGAAGCGGAACGTCAGGAGGACCGGTTACCGATCCACGCCTATGTGAAGTCCTTGGAAGTGATGAAAAAGGTTTCCCGGCTGCAACGTCGGCTGGGAATGGCCCCGACCCCGCTCGAAGGGTTACCTGTCAGACCCGTCCTCCCGAAGGATGTCTTGGGCCATGTGCGGCAGATCATCGACACGCTTCGAAGGGTGAAGACGCAACTTGCGGTCGCGGGCGAGATCCAGCCGGCTCCGTTCGAGGGCGGAGCGACATTCTCTATGGCGTACAAGGCCCTCGGAGATGCATCGTTCCTGTTGGACGGCCTGGCCCGTGATCCCATCACACCCAGCGATGTCTTCGCAAACGTGTTGGAGATTCAGGACGAACTGGAGTTGATCGCTGCCAAGCTCAGGGCCAACCTCGTGTTGGACCCACTCGCGGTAGACGGCAGGAAAAGCACCAAGGAGGTGGCGCAGCAGGCATTACGGGCCACCTACAAGGTGATTGGTCTTCAAGCCAGGCTCGGCATGAATGCATCGAGCATACCGAACCTGACGCTGGTCCGCGTAACGCCATCAGAGGTGTTCGAGAGCACCAGCATCATTTTGGCCGAAGTCGCACGGATCAAGACCCATCTGGACATCAGCCTGCCGCGGTTGCCGCGCCTGGAGCCCACAAACACGAACCTGGAGGAGGTATTCGCCAAGATGCTGCTCGTCATAGAAAACCTTGATGTCCTCAGCAGAGCTGCACTCAGTATTCCAGACCGGTCCGTGGGGGTACCGGAATCGACGCAGTAGACACGGCGTTACCCCTGCCTGCATCGCAATCCTCCCGCTTCACAGCTGGTCGGTGCGCTCTCTCCGAAAGAATCCTCTCCCGAGACTGTTACGATCGGGGACGGCGGGAACGGATCTGCGATAATCGCCGTCCGGCCGAGACCAGCGAAAACGGGCCAGATCAGATTGTCCTCGACCTGGCTCTCGTTCGGCGTACCATTGGTGGGAAAACGCTCGAACACGTCGCGCAGACCAGCCTCAAGCTCGTCAAGCTCGCTGTCGTCGATGACCTCCCAGCCAAGGTGTCCTGAGTGACTTACTACCAGCCGCTGCTATCTGATCCGGCAGCGTCAAGGTCGCTCCCGCTTGCACGAAAATCCGCGCCCAGCCCCGCGCCGTGATTTCCCTCGCCGCGACCTCGCAGTTTTGGCGTCCTGTGAACCTGTCACTCACCACCGTCTCGACGAACGCCGTGGCGAATTCCGGTGCCGCGTAGAGTACCGAGAAACCGCCGTTGCGGGTGCAGAACCGCGAATCGGCCGAGGTCGTCCCGAGCGGGTCCGACCGATGGCGGTTCGCCATGATCCGGCAGCTGCAAGGCCATGGGTGCCGATACCAGGACAGGTGCGATCCGGCTCCTGCGATAGGGACTGCCGCTCATGTGAACGTGGCGCCAAATCCGGGCGCCGCGTCCAGCACTTCGTCGATACGGCCGTCCTTGAGCAAATCGAGTGGTAGCGCGACCGTCTCCTCGAACGCCCATTCCTGGGTCAGGAACGTCCAAGCCAGTTCGGGATCTCCGACTGCGTCCACAACATCCTTGAGACCAGGAACAACCCGCCCGGCACCGAGAATCTGCCCCGCCGGAATGCGCAAGCCGCGCTTCGTGGTCTTCCACGCAATCAGCCCCGCCGTCCTCGCCCACTCATGGGCCGTCGTGCGGGACACTTTGGGCCGCGCCGCGACCTCGGTCACGCCAAGAATTCCCTCATCGGCGCTCCGCCGGACCACGAACGGCCGACGAGCGCCGCCACCTCATCGCCGCGGCCGCGCACGTCCGCAAAGTCCTCGACTTCCCGCTGGGAAGCGACCGCTTCCAGCGCGGCCGCAACGGCCGCGCGCTCCTCGCGAGGATGACTGCGAGCGAAGTTTCTGGCGGCGCCCGACAGCACCGAGAATTCTTCAAGGAGAAGTCCCATAGCGCCACCCGCCGATCCGCCGCTCAGCCCGCCGGCGGCAGATAGCGGATTGCGGCAAACAGGATGCCGTTGGCGATGGCCGAGATTGTCAGGATTCGGAAGGTCAGGTGCCGTTAGGACTGTGCGAGATCTGCACGGACCCCGGCCCGGAGCCCGGCGAACCCGGATTTTATGGCTCCATCTAACGCCTATCGGGCAGGCGTTCCTCAAGCAGGGTTTCGATCCGCGTAAAGCGTTCGGACATGCTGACTTCCAGCCTGGATACGCGTTCGGTGAGGGCGTCGATCCGGTCTCGGCTGGCGTCAATCCGGTCACCATTCTTGTACACGCCCGCACCGACGATTCCGATCGCGGCGATCAGGACAGCGGCGATCACGGGCACGGGCCACGTTGGCGGCTGCACGACGGGCTGGCTGGCCGCGCGGATGGCCTGCGCGATCGCCGTCGCGAGCTTCGGGTCGGCGCCTGCAGCTTCGAGTTCGTGGGCGGTGCCTTGGACATTGGTCGTGGCCATGGCACAATTCTACTCCATGTCGGAAGGTTGGTGGTAAATGGGGCCCTGCAGGGCTTCTACGGCCGCGTCTGCACGTACCTGACGGCCAACGAGCGCCGCCACCTCATCGCTGTGGCCGCGCACGTGAAGAAGCCGGCTGGCCAGGCGTTTGTGCTCAAGATCGCCCGAACCGAGCCGGCGTGAGCAAGGCCGCGGCGATCCGAGCTGCAGCCGTCGACCTCGACGGGATTGCAGTGCGAATTGAAGCGGCGGAGCGCGCACTGGCGCGACGTGTCGGTACTGCTGGAGCTGGCGCGGGAGCTTGAGGCGTCCCATTGCCTGCGCGAGGCACCGCGCAGGCGCGCACGGACGCCGCCCTTGCGACTGTCACGGGCGACGGCGCACTGGAGGCCGTTGCGGTCATGAGGGCCGCGGGGATCTCCGGACCGCAGGCCTGCCCGAAAGCACAGCGGCACGGCCCTGCGGTTGCGGCCGTTACGATCGGGGTGCTGCTGCCGACGACTACAGCGGTGCTCGGCCATGCCGACATCGCGACGACGGCGATCTGCACGGCTGCGGTCGGGCTTTTAGGCACGCGAATTGTGAAGCGAATGTGGTGAAGGGTACGTATGTGAGGTCGCCGGTTCAGGCGGGCTCAGCCGCCGATGGAGGTACCGGAGAAGATCCAAGATACGGTGCCGGTGCGCGCTCCGGCGGAGGCGCGAGCCCAGGCGTGCAGCGTTGTAGGCGCTGGGGGGTTGGAACAGGGGCCGGGGGCTTGTTGCTGGCGACGGGGTGCATTGGACCGGAGGCGTGGCAGCAATTGCCGGACAGGAAGCGGGTGCCATTGCCTTGCGGAAACCAAGCAGCGGCAGGGAGAAGGCGGGTTCGGCGCGGCTCCTGCTGAAGGTGACGTGGCACACTTCCCGGCCATGCCCTTGGTCGCATGCCATCGGGGCCGTATGGTGTTGGGCGCGGCCGGCGCTCGCGGGTTCCTGCGGGCGAGCCGATGATTGGCGCGGAGCCGGGGAATGGAAGCAGTACGCGGTGTGACGACGCGCCGGGCGGCATGGCTGCGCGGCGCCAGGTTCGACAGCATGCTCGTGCTGGGGGTGCCGGCTGTCGCTTTCCTCTCCGGCGCGGCGATCATTTACGAGCCGGCCTGGTTCTATCCGATCCTCGTCATCGATCTATGGGTGCTCGGCTATCACCACGTCATCGCGACGTTCACCCGGCTTTGCTTCGATCGGGCGAGCTACGCGGAGCGCCGTTGGATGATCGTGTACCTCATCCCGGCGGTGGCCTCGGCCACGATTTTGCTGGCCTGGCTGCTGGGGATCTGGGCCGTGGTCACCGTCTACTTCTACTGGCAGTGGTACCACTATACTCGGCAGAGCTGGGGGATATCGCGGGCCTACCGACGGGCGGACCTGGATGCTTCGTACGAGGACGGCTGGCTGGAACAGGCGATCTTCTGGGCGGTGCCGATCTACGGGATCCTACTCCGGTCAAGCGAGGGACACACGCGTTTCATCGGCCTTGAACTCTGGACGCTGCCGGTCGCCGACCCCGTCGCAGCCGTGACCGGATACGCCGCTGTTGCGCTCGTGCTCTTCTGGTCGGCGCGCCGGGTTCTCGACCTGCTGCACGGTCGTCTGGCGACTGTCCACACCCTCTACATGCTGACTCATTTCGCGATCTTCTGGGTCGGCTACGTGCTCACGGCGGACATCACGCTCGGCTGGCTGATGATCAATATCTGGCACAATTTCCAGTACATCCTGTTCGTCTGGATGTTCAACAACAAGCGGTTCAGGCACGGACCCGATCCCGAGGCACGCTTTCTCTCCTACATCAGCCAGTCGAGGCGGATCTGGCTCTACATGCTGACCTGCATCGCGATCACGGGGGTCATGTACTGGGGGGTGCTGCGGGCAATCGACTGGCTGTTCTTCGCGGGCCTGTCCGCGACGATCGTCCTGTACCAGATCGTCAATTTCCACCACTACGTCGTGGACGCCCTGATCTGGAAGGCGCGCCGTCGCGGGGCCTACGGGGTGCCAGCACGTTCAGGCTGACCGGACGGCAGTGGCCACTGGGGACAGCTTTGGCATGGCGTGAGATGCTGGCATGCAGGACCATCAAGGCAGCGAACGGTGCTGGCGCCATATGACCGACCGAAGGGGATGAGCAACGGGCCGAGAGTGGCTGATCACACCGGGACATCAAGAGGACCGCGCGGGGTGCCTGGCGCTGTGACCACGCGATGGGCCTGGGTTGCCAGCACCGGTCGCACCGCGACCATGTTCCTCGCGACCTGTCTCAACCGGCTGGATGACGTAGTCGGGCTGCACGAAGGCCACCTGCCGGGCGAGCCGCCACAGCCGCGCCTGCCGCTGATCAATGTCCACAATCGCCGGGCTTGGCACGAACCCGGCTATCCGGCCCGGCTCGTCGCCGAGAAGCGGAGCCCGGAGATCCTCGCGGCGGCTGCCGGGCAGGCCGGCCTCGCTGTCGATGCGGCCTTCTACAATGCGCCCCTGCTGCCGGCGATCGCCCGACGCTATCCCGAAGCCGCGTTGATGGTGATCTTCCGCCGCTGCGAGGGATTCGTTCGCTCGGCCACGATCGTCCGCGGCGAAGACCGCTACCCGGCCGGCTGGCCGGACCGGTCCAAGCGATTGACGGACCGCGAGCAGTTCATCTCGCTCGGCCGGCTGAAACCGGCACCGGACCACCTCGACCGTCCGGCATGGGACGACTGGTCTGCGGTCCAGCGCAATATCTGGCTCTGGACGACCGTGAATACGCACCTGCTCCGCTTCGCCCGCGCCAACCCCGATTGCCAGCGGCTGTTCTTCGAGGATCTGGTGGCGCGGCCGGAGACGTTCTGGGCTGTTGCCCTGCAGGGTCTGGGGATACTCTCGCCCGCGACGCTCGCCGCGTGCGTCCGGTTCTCGAGGTCGAAGGTCAATCAGCGGCCGTCGTACCAGATCGGTGGCGCCGACTGCTGGACGGCGGCGGAACAGGCCTTTTTCAGGGAACGCGCGCGTCCTTTGGAGGCGACACTTTATGGCTGAAGACCTGGAGGCGCGGCTCATCGGGATCATCGAGATCGAGTTGCGCGGGCAAAGCGGCAATGACGCGCTCACTGTCGGCGCCGACGACTCGATGGAAACGGTCGCCGAATGGGACTCCCTCGCCTTCATGGGTGTCTTTACCGCCGTCAATCAGGCCTTCGGCATCGATCCCGATTTCGACGATGCGGTCCACTACACGGCGGTTGCGTCGCTTCGCGACTATCTCGGAACGGTGATCGGCTGATGCCTTGCCTCGCCGCCCGCCGGGTGCTCCTGGAGCGAATGCGCGCGCAGGTCGCCGCGCATGCCGGACGGACCGCGGTCCGCGCTTCCTGCGGCAGCGTGACCTACGGCGACTTCGGCCGGCTGATCGGATGGTTCTGCCGCGAGTTCCGACGCCCCGGACGGGCCCGGCATGGCCCCGTCGGGTTGCTGCTCGATCGCTCGGTGACGGCCTATGCCGCCATGTGGGCTGCCATCGCCGTCGGCCGGCCCTACGTTCCGCTCAACCCCAGGTACCCGCTGACGCGGCTGCAAAGTATCGTCAGGCAGGCGGGTGCTAAGGTCGCCGTCTGCACCGAACCGGGACGGAAGATGCTGGCCTGCCTTGGCATCGCGCCCGGGAACGCCATCGTGGCGGATACGCGAGTTCCCGCCGGCGGGACCGGCGTTACGCCGCTCGAATGGAGTCAGTCCGAGCGCGACGAGGGGAGTGCCTACATTCTCTTCACGTCAGGTTCGACCGGCGAGCCGAAGGGTGTGCCGATCTCCTATGACAATCTTCACAGGTTCATCGGGAACCTGGATTCGACGATCGCGTACGCACCGGAAGACGTCTGCTCGCAGGTGTGCGAGCTTTCCTTCGATCTCAGCGTCCACGAGATCTACCTCGCCCTGCTGAACGGCTGCACGTTGTGCCCCGCCCGGGTTATCGATCTCTTCAACCCCGCCCGCTATGTCGCCGGGAACGGAATCACCGTCTGGGTTTCGGTCCCGTCCCTGGCGCGGGTCGCGCTCCACAACGGCCAGGCGCTCGGGGAAGCCCTGCGCACGCTCCGGCTCAGCATGTTCAATGGCGAAGCGCTGCCCGACCGGCTCGCCGGCGCATGGCAGGCGGCGGCGCGGAACAGCGAGATCTGGAATACCTACGGCCCAACCGAATGCACCGTTGCCGTCACGGCACAACGCTGGCGGAACGATCCCGACCTCACCGAGGCGGGGGTGGTCTCGCTCGGTACGGCCTTTCCCGATTGCACGGCGGCGCTGCTCGTGGACGGAGACATCGTCCCACTGTCCCCGGAACGGAGCGGACTGGCCGGCGAGTTGCTGCTGGCGACGCCGCAGCGCTTCGACGGCTATCTCGATCCGCACCTGCCCCCGCCGCTCGTCACGAAGCACGATGGACAGACGTACTATCGGACGGGGGACCGGGTTCTGGCGAGAGGCGGCCGGCTCTTCTACCTCGAGCGGCTCGACCTCCAGGTCAAGATCGGCGGGCATCGCATCGAGCTTCTGGAGATCGAGCATCGGCTGCGAGAGCGGCTGGGTACCGACGCGCTGGCCGTCATCGCCCATCCTCGCCGGCACCCGACCCAGCTGGTGCTGTTCCTCACCGGTCGGCACAAGGCACCCAGGCTCACGGGCGAGGCGCTCGGGCTCCCGAACTACATGGTGCCGCGCCGGTGCATCGTGGTCGATTCGCTCCCGGTCACGACGCACGGGAAGCTCGACCGGGACGGGCTGCACGAACGGATCGCAGCGGACCCTTGATGGGCCGCCGCGCCGCCCGCGCGGTCGCACTGACCGGCACCGTCGCGCTGATTCTCGGACTCCTCTGGCTCGACGCTAACCGCGGCGGACCGGCCAGCGCCATGGCCCGATGCAACCTGCTGCTCACGCGGGCAAGCGAGCCGGCAGCCGAGATCCTCGTCGTCGGCAGCTCCCGATCGGGGGTGGCCCTCGATCCCGTAGCCATGCAGCGGATCCTGACCGCCGAACTCGAACGCCCGGTCAGCGTGGACCGCCTGTCCATGGGACACAACCCGATGCGGGCGATGGGCGGACTGCTCGAAAACTACCTGGAGGCCCGCGGCGCACCGAGGATCGTGGTCCTCGAACTCATGTTCATGACCGAACGCAGCGTCGCCCGTCTCGCCCGGCGCGGGCTCGCACTTGCGCCGGAGCAGTACATCTACCGGCGCGATGTCAATCTGCTCGATTTCGGACAACTTCTCACCCAGCCCGCGGTCGCCATGCCGTTCACGACGGGCGAGAACGCGTTCAACCTGTGGAGCCATCGCCTGCGCGGCGTCCTCCTCAGGGCCGGGGCCCTGGTGTACCAGGCCTTGCGCGAACCTGAACGGGCGTGGGCGCTTTCCGCTTGCGGGCGCGAGGACTGGAAATACGAAGCCGACTGGCCATCCGATTTCGCATTCAGCTACGGGGAGTTCGAACCCCCGGCCGGGCTGGATGCCCTCATCGCGGCACTGGAGACCGACGTCGCCCGGGAAGCCCGGCTGCACGAACTGTCGCCCTGGCAGGCGAACACCCCGCGCGGCATCCGCTACCCGTACGACTTCGACTCCGCCTACCGGCAGGGCGAGGTCAGGCTCCTGCACCTGATGATCGAGCGCATCCTGGAACGGGGTGCGGAAATCGTCGTGCTGCCCTTGCCGCTCTATGGGCATGCGCTCGATCGCGTGGAATTGCAGGACTTCGAAGCACGCTACGGGCAGACGGTTCGCCTCTTCGACCTCTACGGGGAAGTCCGAAGCGATTTCGATTCGCTGTGGTACGACGACGCCCACGTGGAGTTCACGCCGGTGGGGAAATTGACCACGGCCCTGATGGCGCGCCACCTGCTGCGCTCGCCCGCACTGTCGCCGCGCCTCCCGAAACCCGATGGTTGACCCGGTTTCCTTCCTGCTCCTGATCCTGCTTGCAGTGGGCCTGTCGCACCTGACGTACGCGTATGACCCCCGAAACCGACTCTTCTGGAGCTGCATGCCGGGCGTGGCCCTGCTGTTCGCGGTGCATCCACTGGCGCTACTGTTCGCGCTTGCCTCCCTCGTCATCGGCGGCGGCGTGTATCTCGCGGGCCGACACGTCGACAGTGCGCGCATCAAGGCGAGGCTGCCGTACGCGATCCTGCTCCTGCTGTTCGCGCCCGATGCAGCCGGTGTCTTCACTGCGAGCCCGATCCTCTGGCTGGGGAGCGCGTTCTTCGTTATCCGCCAGATGATGACGGTCGCGGCCGCGCTCAAGGAGCGCCGGGACTTGACCTCGGAAGTCGCTCCCGCGCTGCTCCTCGCGACGTTCTTTGTTGCCGCGTTGCCATCCGGTCCCGTCTTCAACGGTCTGCGCGTCTGGGATCAGTTGAAGGCCGGTCGCGGCCCCGACTACCCGGACGGTCTGACCCGATTACTCGAAGGATTCGTCTACGTGTTCGCCATCGCAGGAGTCGTCGATGTCGCCATGGAATACGCGGGCTCGACGTTCCCCCGCAGCGGAAACTTGGCAGCGATTTTGGCGCTCCGCCTTCTCGTTGAACCCCTGCTCGGGTTCGGGTTCCTGTTTGCGACGTTCTACGGCTACTCCCGCATGGCAGAGGGCACGGCGTTGCTTTTTGGCTGTGAAGTGCCCCAGAACTTCGACAAGCCGCACCTCGCCAGGGATCTCGCCGACTTCTGGAAGCGATGGCACCGTTCGATGGCCGACTTCGTGAGGCAGTACGTCTACCTGCCGCTTCTGGTGTCCACCTCGCGTCCCAAACTCGCCCTGATCGCGGCTTTCGTGTTCATGGGGATGTGGCATGAATTCACGGCCGGTTTCATGATCTGGGGGCTCGGCCACGGAATCGGGCTCGCGATCGTGTTGCCATCGGCACGAAGGCTCGGCGTGCCTGCGCTGGTCCTGCGGGTCCTGTCCTTGGTCTACGTGATCGCGCTCTCGAGCGTCGCCCATGGAGTCTGGCGATGAGGCACCGGCTCTTGCGACGCGTCTGCTACCTCGTGATTTACGGTCTGGTGACGATCCTGTGGATCCGCTTCGGCACGTTCGATGCGATCGAGGTTCCCTATGTCGGGTTCTGATCGCGCCCCGGCGCGCGTCCTCGAGCAATGCCTGGATGCCCGGGCGGAGGATCACGCTGGCGCCCGAGGTCGCGGCGTCCCGGTAGCCGCCCGCGACCGTCCAGCCCGACCGCTCCGCGTGCTCGCGGCAGACCCGAAACTGGTCGTCGATCGAGGCAGCGCGCTGCTGATCGGAGGAGTAGCGGGCGTACAGGGCGGCACGGGTCATGTCAGGTCTCCTTCAGGCTCCGGGTCTCCTGTGCCGGCTCGTTGTCGTTGGCGCAATCCCGGCGCTCGAACTGCTCGCGCGCGATCTGGCGGCCCAGCAGCCGGTCGAGGGTCAGGACGGCCGACTGCACGCGGGCCTCCGCCGACCCGTTGTCGTTGGCGGCGATGCTGGCCGCCGGTCTTCCTGGCTTGGTTCCGTTGCGCATCCTGCTCCTTCCCGCGAAAGGGTCCGTCACGGTATACGGTGTGCGCCAGGAAAATCAGTATGTCAGGTCGGTTCGTTTGCATTATCAATTGGTTAGTCATGCTTGGGCGATCTTGGTCGATCTCTGTCGATGTAATGAGGCGTCAAGGCTGCGAATGGCAACTTTCAGGAAAATTCCCTGCGCCGCCCTTTGATGGTGATCGTCGGCGGCTGACCGGCAAGCCGGCGGTCCGCTCTGTTGTCATGCTTCAGCGAGGATGGCGGGTTCGCGTGGTCGGCGAGACGGAGCGTTCCGTCCTCACCGATCTCCCGTTCCAGAGTATCTCGTGTTTGCGCGCCGTAAGGGTCATGGATTGGGCGGGACTCGCGCACCCGCTGGGAACCGCCGGCGCCGACGGGCGAACTCTGACCGACGTAGAGACGCCTCAGCCCATGCGGGTTGCTGATGCAGACATCCGGCTGCCGGATGGCCCGGCACTCGTGCGTATTTCCCGTCCAAGCGGGGTTGCTCCAGTGCGCTGTTTTGGGACTGTTGACCATGCCTTGCTTTAGTGCGACGATAATTCGATGGAATGGTTGATACTGGCAGTGCCGTTAAAATGATCCAGCGCCCAGCGCCCAGCGCCCAGCGCCCAGCTATTTGATGGCATCAGCAAGCCACGACTGAGTCGCCCCTGCCGCAATCCGGCGGATCCTGAAACCGACCGACGAGCCGCCCAGTTCCGGGCGCAGCGACCAACCTCCCCCTTCATCGCGACCAATCTCTGTTACGCGTGGCAGCG
This sequence comes from Alphaproteobacteria bacterium, assembly GCA_022825705.1. Lineage (GTDB taxonomy): Bacteria > Pseudomonadota > Alphaproteobacteria > TMED109 > TMED109 > VXPW01. Next base: position 6,057 of record JAJDWH010000017.1, on the reverse strand, counting down.
TATGTGCTGGCGCGGCACGGATCGGTCGCCGACTACTTCCAGCCATTCGTTTCCCCGGGCCGTGACACAAACAGCAGGCATGAGGCGGCCCGCGCGCGATCTGCCTTTACATCTGCAAGGGAGCTGACCCAGTGAACAATCTCATTCGCTATCCGTTATTCGTGGCAATCATGTCTTTGTATGGATGTGGAGGAAGTAGCGGCGACTCTCCTTCGGTCGATATGAATGGCTCTCCTTCCGCGGACATCGATGGCTCTTCTTCCACGGGCACTATGGAGCCCGACCGCCCGGACGAGCCCTTTATTGATCCGCGGATTACCCAGGATGCAGAATGGCACGCAGAGCTTTCCGAGTACGCAGACGCTGTGCGAATGGCCGCGGGCGGAAGTCCGCCCACGCTCTCATCTGCCGACCATGACGCCAAGCTTCGCGGAATAACGGCCAACGCCGACACGATCACAAGCCTCGCGTTCTGGAGCGAGGCTGACAGCAACTTCGCACAATACGATCCCGATTGCTTCGGCACCGTGTGCACGAACGGCAGTGCGGACTCAGGGGACTACACCACCACGGGAACTCTCATCGGTCCAAAGGAGGATGTTGTCTTCTTTCCCGTGATGCGGCGTCATGGTACCGAATTCAACGTCGGGCAAGGAGAAGGGGATCATTCGGCAGGACGAGCCCTCGGAGAATTTGATTCCGATACCACCAATCTCGTGCTGGACCATCTCGCGGGTTCGGGCGGTTGGTTGGAGTATGAAGGCGGTCAGGAGTGGTTCGGCTTCACCCTGTGGGGCATTTCGACGGCCAGCAACCCTGCCGTTGGTTCCGCATCCTGGTCGGGTGCGTTGGTAGGGTTTGCTTACGATGACGAAGACGACAGCGATATATTCGGCGATGTTGAGGTTACCGTGACTTTTGGCAACGAGACCGTTCTCGATGTGATGTTCTCGAATGTCACGGATCCCGACGGTTCCCGCTACACGATCGACCCGTGGATGCGGGTTCCGGTGTCAGGTGGCTCATTCGAAGTGGGCGAACCCTTGTTCTATAACGACGAGGAAGACAGCAGACATGTCCAGGGACAGTTCTTCGGACCCGACGCGGAAGAAGTCGGAGGCCTCTTTGCAGATGACGGCGTCTCAATGCCCGGAACGACGACACTGGGGGTATTCGGGGCGGCTCGCGGCGACGAATAGAACGAGTTGCTGGAGGTACCCCGACGGGCCGCGCCCGCGGACGCGGCCCTTCCGGTCCGGGCTCGGTATACGTGCTTCCGCCAAGCTGCTGGCCGGACAGTCCGCCATGGGCGTCATTCGGAGCAGGGTACGATCAAGTTCTGCTTACTGCCCTTGACCTCCGGAACAGCCTCGACCGCCACTATGAACAGTGTGGACGTGGCGACTGTCGCCAAGCTGCAGGTAGCGCGCCGGCCGAGCCCGCCGCAATCTACGCCCATAATTTTCACTCAGGGCCCTTGGGCATCGGGAGCTGGGCAGGGGATGAAGCGGTCGCGGAACCGGCGCTTCCCCGACCTATGCCGGATCAAGGCGCAATTCACATCGTAGGCGCGATATGTGAACGTGCCGCCAGCATCAATGATATAGTTGCCAGAATGCAGGAAGCGCTCAATGCCTTGAAGGCCGCGCCTTGAGTGCCGCGTTTGACACGCTGGCGGCTGCCCGCGACATGGAGAATGCGGGGCTGGACCGCCCGGCGGCCGAGGCCGTCGCCGAAGCGATCCGTGCCGGCCAAGGCGAGCTTGCGACCAAGGCTGACCTAGCGGCGGTGCGCAGCGACATTATCGGGCTGCGATGGGTCGTCGGCATTAATGTCGCCATCAGCTTGGCAACGCTCGCCGCAGTGCTGGCCATGGCGTTCCGGTGAATGGGCCTGTCAGTTTCCCGGAAGGTGTTGCTGCAAACCGTGAGGGGGTAGCCTAGCCACGGGCGAGCACGTCTACGCTTCCATAATCGAACGAACCCCCGCGTGGGAAGACATGCCGGCCGGCAGGCACGGCGGCGGAGCCGGACTTCTCCTCCTATCCGGTATCCGATCTGCCCAATTTGAGATTGCGGAGTTTCGCCGTTGGAGCTTGAGTGGTGGGCTGTATTGGTCCTGACGCCGGCACTGTTGTGGGCGAAGCGACGCCACATCGTTTATGGGGTTGCGTTCGGGCTCTTGCTGGTTGCTGGTGCACTGTTTGGCGAATGGATGACGACAGCCGGACCCGCCAACGCATTCGCGCAAGTGTTGAGATGGTGGAACAACTTGAGATGGGGTTGATGCCCCCGCGAGAAAATGCATCGTAAGTGGGGCGGCTGAGAGTGCGCACGATAATCGACGGGTTCTTGGTCCAATCCGCTCACATTTGCCGATGTAAGCAGCCTCCCCTCCCCCGACCATTGTGAGCGTAGGTGGCTCTTCCGAAGCTCCCGGACGGCGACGCAGAAACCCAAATGTGGGTGCTGTCTCTCGCGGAGAGGGGCATGGCGCTGACGACGTTGGAGGCGTCGCGATACCCCAAGCACTGGATTTGTGTGAGGGAGGCCCAATTCCAGGGAGCGGTCCCTCACGTATTGTGACGCTCATATGAGCCAATGTCTTCCATAACGCATTGATACAGAACGATGATGCTTCTTGTTCCCGGTTCTTTCCGGCCTGAAGCTCACCAATTACCACGAGCGACTCCCGCTCGGAGATCGAAAATTCGCTCTTTCAACGGCAAGTCAGCGAGCGCAGTGGTCACCGGCATTCGCCAGTGATCAGCCCTGCGCAGGAACCTATCAAGCTACCAAGAGACCTTCACCGATGATCGTTACCGCCCCTAAGCGGGCATAAAGCGCACAGCGAAGCGTCATGTCTTCCGGTCTCCTATCTCTCGCCGGCGGCTTCCGCCGATGTGCTTGCATTGTACGCCAATCTGGTGCATTTGGCTATCGTCAATCACGCGGGAGACATCGTAATGGCCGAAACAGCCGAGACGAAGCACGAGCGGGTCCACCTGCGCCTCGACGCCCGGAGCAAGCGCAAGCTCGAACGCGCGGCGGCCTACGAGGAAACCACGGTCAGCCGATTCGTGCTGCACAGCGCCGTGGCCGAGGCCGAGCGGGTGATCGAGGCGCGCGAGCGGATCGTTCTCCCGGCGACGGACTGGGATGCCTTCCACGACGCGCTGCTCAACCCGCCCGCGCCGAACGCGGCTCTGAAGCGGGCCGCGCGCCGTTACCGCGAGCGCATCGGTGGATGAATCGCCGCTGACGGTCGAGCCGCTCGGCCCGCATCACGACCGCGCGTCCTTCTCCTGCGGGGTGCCGTCGCTGGACCGCTACGTCCGCCGGCAGGCTTCGCAGGACGCCCGGCGGCGCGTCGTGCGGGTCTTCGTCGCGTCGGGCGACCCGCCCGAACGGATCGCCGGCTACCACACGCTGAGCGCGGCGAGCTTCGAGAAGGACAACCTGCCGGCGGACCTCGTTAGGCGGCTGCCGCACTATCCCGTGCCGGCGGCCGTCATCGGGCGGCTGGCCGTCGATGTTCGCAGTCAGAGAAGTGGGCTCGGCGAGATCCTGCTGCTCGATGCGATCCATCGAGTCGTCCGCGCGGGCGACACGATCGGCGTCTATGCCGTCGTGGTCGATGCGCTGCACGACCGCGCCAGCGCCTTCTATGAGCGGTACGGCTTCGTGCCGTTCCCGTCGCAGCCGCTCCGCCTGTACCTGCCGCTTCGGACGTACGAACAACTCAAGCTGTAGCGGGCAGGGAGCGCGGCGCGCAGGGTCACGGTCTCGGGCCTCCTATCCGCCGGCGCGTTGTCGTTGGCGGCTTGCGACTGCCGGAACTGGTCGCGCGCGATCTGGCGTCCCAACAGACGGGCGAGGCGCATCACGGCGGCGTCGATCCGTGCTTCCGGCCCGCCGCCTGCCCCGGCCTCTGAGCCGGTGTTGTCGTTCGCGCCAATGCGGGGAATTGGCACCCGCTCGCGGCCGTTTCCGCCTCGCTGTATCGCTCCCGCCTTCCCGGATTCGGTGACCCTGGAAGGGAGATTTGAACCTGCGAACAAGCGATGTCAAGCTTTGGAACAAGGTGGTTTCCTGCGTTGAATCAACGTTTTGTCCCCACATGGCCAATCCTGTCACCGGCTGGCCCGGCATGCGTCGACAGGAGGATGATCGAAAAAATTTCGCGATCCGGGGCATCGTCGCCATCGTTTCAGGGAAGGACGCGAAGCGCGGTCTCGGGAGCCCTGTCGAGCACCCGCAACAAGGCGCGCGCCGCGCCGGTCGGGCAGCGCTTCCCCTGCTCCCAATTGCGGATCGTCTCGGGCGACACGTCAATGCGCCGCGCGAGTTCGGTCTGGCTGAGGCCCATCCGCCGCCGGACCCGGCGCGTATAGCGCGCCATGTCCTGCAACGCCTCGGCCTCGTCTTCCCGCTCCTGCGCCGCAATCTCCGCCTCGGTGGTCGCGTCCACCCTCGCGGCGTCGATCCTCCCTTCGGGAAATGTGGACGGGTCGTCGGGGTCAATCCTGATGCGCGTTGTGCTCATAGTCCGCGACCTCCTTCGGGTTGGCCTTGCTGGCCGAAATGATGCGGATGGCCGAACCCCGCACCGTGTAAACGACGACATAGGCCCGCCCGTCGATCATGCCGAGCAGCCGGTAGCGATCCTCGCCATGGTCCTGCCGCGTGTCCTGGGCGACGATCCGCTGCGGATCCAAGAACGCGCGGAAGGCGTATGCGAAGTCGAAGCCGCGACGCACGAAACAGGCGTTGTTCTTGGCATCGTCCCATTCGAATTCCATCCCGATCATATAGGCCAATGGACCATGGCCATCAAGTGATACTGTGATGCGCCGTGGGACGGGCCGGGCAAAGCCGGTCGCACGATCCACGACTCCGAAAGGTCCCGCAGGGTGAAATCATGGGCAGGCGCGGCGATGGGCACCAGCATTGGTGGGCCTTGAGGATTAGGGAATGTCTAATTCAAGGTTTACAACCAGCGGCGCAATGGTTCTCGCCACAGGACGGCGTAATGCAGCCATTAGTACAATTGGGCACCGAGCAAGAACTCGTCCACACGGTTCCGTCAGGCTTTGAGCCTGAACACGATGTGGAACAGACACTCCCCGTTGAGGCACCGGATAGTGTCCTTATGTGTAAAAGGTCTACATGTGTAAAAGGTCTACGCTTCGCTTAAGTTCGATAATTGATTTGATGAGTTGTTCGTCAGAACTCCCCCCTTGCGGAGTTTCTGAATCTGCCCACGCCGGCACAATGAGAGCAGACATGACGAGAATCGCCAGTGCCGCGATGATCTTTTTCATGGTTTTTCTCCTTTCATAGGAAGAAGTTTGATTTCAGTCCGCTCCTTCCGAGAGTAGCGGTCGCCCCCAGCGGACAGAACCATGATCGAAAAATTTTCGCGATCATCGCGTTGCCACGTAGTCGGCCAGCGTCATCACGGACTCGCCATGCTCGGTCGGTGCAACGGCCGTCACAAATCGGCGGTCCGCCGTCACCACAGTCGCGCCGATACGATGTGCCAGCGCCAGATATACGCAGTCGTAAACCGCGTGGTCGAGGGCCAGCGCCAGACGGAGCGCGTCCGCGCCGACGGTCTCGTCGTCGTTCCAGCGTACCGGCATGTCGGTAAGCAAGGCCATGCCGGCGCCAGCTTCGGCGTGCTCGATCTGACCCACCCGCGCCTTGCGCCACAGCGCATTGGCAGCCTCGGAGGCCATCAGGCGCGGCGCGTGCAACTCCTCGCCGCTCGCCGCCAGTCGGTCCGCAGTATCCGCCTCTTCTTCGGCGACCAGCCATTTGACCGCCACGCTCGCATCGACGACGAAGCGCATCAGAAGTCGTCGCGATGGCCGTGGTCGCGGTCCTCGCGGATCAGCACTTCCGCCGGGGTGTGGTTGCGGCCCTTGGTCTTCTCCCGCAGTCGGCGCGAGGCCTCCAGGAACCTGGCGCGCTTCGCCGCCATGTCGTCATCGGCGGCGCATTGCAGGATGTGGCGCGCCTCGCCCTCCAGCGAGCGGTTGTTCTGCGCGGCGCG
>JAJDWH010000008.1 GCA_022825705.1 Alphaproteobacteria bacterium | reverse complement strand
GAGCGCAGGGAGGGGCCTCGCCACCGGGTCCTCGCCCTTCTTGATGCGGGTGATGGCCGCAGAAGCCTTCTTGCGCGCCTGCTCGGGCGTGACGTCGCCGTGGCGACCGAGCGAGACGCGCTTGATGCCCACCGGCCCGCGCGACTGCACGATGTAGATCTTGCTGCCCGAGGGATAGACCCTGACACCGAAGCCGGGCAGCTCCCTGTCCCAGAAGGTGGTGTCCTTGCTCTCGACGGCGAGCATGTCGACGGTGCGCTTCGAGATCGAGAGTTCACTTCGCCTGGGCATCGGGTATCTCCCTGGTACGCGCCGCCCTGCCGGCCGGGATCATCGGTGGGGCGCTGATTCCGCAGCCGCCTCTCACCGTCACCCGACGACCGAATGAATTCGGATTCCGGGATTCCGCCGCCTCGCGGCGGGAAAATTCGGGATCGGTCGGAATGGCCAAAATTACCGTCATCACTGCGGACGCCCGCGACATCAAACTCCAGCGTATTGGATCGTAGGATTGTCGTCTCGTCAAGAGCGGAGGTTCTACCTAGCTAACGGAAACAACGTACAGAATCGTAGTATAGCGTAGCTCTGACGTCAGAATTAGAACAAACGCTACACGAACCTGTGGAAAAGGAGAGCCTCGAAGCCATGAAGAAGACGAAGCTGACTCGCAGTTTGCTGGCGGCGGTCTCGATCGTCGCCCTCTCGGCCGTCATGTACGGCTGCGTCCACGACGGCGATGGCGACGATACACCGCCAGTGGTTGAGCCCGAGCCGCCGACAGCGTACGAGGCGGGGAAGGCGGCAATCATGGCAGCCACCACGGCGGAAGCTGCCCAGGCGGCCTACGACGCGGTGGACCAGACCGCAATCAGCGGCCAGGAAGCCGCGAGCCTTCAGGCAGCGCTCGCCAGCCAACTGATGACGCTCGCGACGATGGCCCGTGAGGCAGCGCAGAAAATGGCGCTGATGACCGCCGCCGGCATGATCGACACGTCCGACGAGGCGCTGTCGACTCAAGAGGGGGTTGACGCCGCCCGGACCGCCATCGCAACCCTGCGGGGGGCGCTGGCCGCAGCCGCCGACGTGAGCGAAGCCGACAAGGCGATGTACGTGTCGATGCTGGATGGTGCCGTGATGGCTGTGGACATGGCACAGGGCGGGATCGACACCGCGACGCGCCGGATGAACCAGATGACGGCGCTGTCGGATGCTTCAGACGACTTGCAGGCTGCCCTCGCGGCGTTTTCCGGCTCAACCCCCACGCAGGCGCAACTCGACGCCGCCAACGAGGCGCTCGGCGCCCTGAACACGGCGATTATGGCCGGCGCGGACCTGACCGACGACGAGAAGGCTCCGTATCAGCGCGAGGCGGGCAATGCGGCAGGGCCGATCGACATGGCGCAAGCCGTCATCGACAATGCGGAGGATGCTGCCGAGACCGAGGCCAAAAAGCAGGCCAGGGCCGACGCCCGGAAGGTGTTCAACGCAATCGAAAGAGACAGGGAGTTCGACAACACGGGCGGCAAAGCCACCCATTTGCGGCTGACGAGAAACGTAAAGGGCCCGGCTTCAGGTCTTATCGTAAACCCGCTTTCTTTGGCCCTTACACAAGGGATAGACCCTGACGCTAGTAACCAAATTTCGGCGACGGCTACCGAAAATGACAAGGGCGTAGAGAGCAACAGCAACACCTATCTGCCGACGGTTGGTGGAATACCTGTGACAGAGATGTTGCCTGATCTGGCTGGCTGGAAGGGCAACAGGTACGTGTCCGAACACCCCGATGACCCTTTGACGTGCGAATACGCTGAAGGGTGCATGAAGGGCATCACGGACCATCTGGTTATCTACACCAATCAGGCCGACGCCAAGGACGCCGAAAGCGAGACGTTTGCCGAGCGGTACGGCGCCGACAGCAACAATGACGGCACTCGCGACAATGCCTGGTATATGCCGGAAAGCCCGACAGCCAAGGCGCACATCACCACCGCCGGCCTGACCGCTGCGGATGTGGTGGCCAACTGGGTGCTCATTGCATCGCCCGAGTTCTCCACCGCCGGCAGGAAGACGCATACCATGGAGGATGATCCTGACACCAAGGATATGGATGAAAGCATGGTCAGCGTCATGGGCACCTTCGACGGCGTGTCCGGGACCTACACATGCGCGGGGACCGGGGCGGATGTCTGTGTATCGAGCCGGCTGGTGGGCGACAGCGAAGCCTCCACACCGGAGGACGGCGTTGCCTACGTCCGTCTGGGCGGAGGCGGGTTGGCCGGCTGGACCTTCACCCCGGACGATCCGAACGCGATGACCACACTCGGTGATCCCACAGCGGCGGCGATGTTCGTTACCTACGGCTACTGGATGCGGGAGCTTTCCGGGGACGACGGCTGGACAGATGTCAGGCCGTTTTCCGAACTCCGTACTAACGCCGTTCCCCACGCCAACGGAGTCGCGCAGGCGATCAAGGGAAGCGCCAGCTACAGCGGCGGCGCAGCCGGAATGTATGCCATCTACCATCCCGTGGCCGCTGGTTCGAGTTCGGGGCATTGGACGGCGAACGCCATGCTGACGGCGGACTTCGACGAGCAGATGGTCAGCGGCGAACTGACCGGCTTCATGGCAGAAGGGCAAGCCATGGACTGGAAGGTCGAACTGCTGGAAGCCAAGATCAACGCTGCTGATCCAGCACCAGATCCCGCCTCAAGGGGGAGGGCCGGCGATACTAGCGGGTTCCAGCTCGACGGTTCCGGTCACGGGTTCGCCAACGCCGAGAACGGAACGGTCTGGACGATGGGCGACATGGACGGTGAAAAGACGGGCTCCTGGTATGGAGACTTCTGGGCGGCGAATGATGGCACCGTTGACGCCACGGCCGCGAACAACCCGGCCCCGGCGGCTGCCACGGGCGTCTTCTGGGCGGAGCACGGGGACGTCGGCAGGATGACCGGCGCCTTCGGGGTCGAGCGCGACGACAACTGATCCTCGACGAGGGAAGGGCAGCCGCTCGGCTCTTTCGGCTGCCTTTCCAATTCAAGCCGGGTGCAGCGCACTGCGCTGCACCCGGTTTTTTCATCCTGACTTTGGGAGACTTCAACCCGACGAATGCCTGACATGAGCACAATTCCCTGCGGGCAATCTCCGCTATGACCCGCCACCCTTACGGCCTCCCCATCGCGGGCGCGCTGCTGCCTGTCGTCGTCGGCATCGCCTGCAGGCAGGCGCGCGACACGGACACGCGCTTCCGCCTGTGCCTGGAAGCCGACGGCCAGGCCATGACCATGCTGGGGGCGAAGTGCGCGAGGCGAAGCCGGCCGAGGCCATCGCCGCCTTTCCAGGCTCCAACGAGCACATCATCCACTTCCATGGCCTGCTGCGATGCGACCAGGGGGAGCTTACAGGGTCCAGCATTGAGATTGCTGCCTGGGCGGGCTGGGAATTGCAGTATCCGCTCCGGCGCCTATGGCCGCTGTGCGCCGGCACCTGACATCCACCCCTCAAGCTCGCGTTGGAGATTTCGGTGAGGCCCTTCCCGTATTGCCATGTTCTGGCGGCTGCCGTTTGCGTTCTTCTGGCGTTGCCGGCCTGGGGCGCGGAGGCAGAGGCTCCCCTGGCGCCGTCCTCGCCCCCATCCCCGTCATCCACGGAGGCGACGAGGGAGCCGGGCTCCATCAGCGTCGATCAGGCGCAGGCGCTGATGGATGCCGGCCGCTTCGAGGAGGCGATCGTCGTGTTGCGCTCCCTGCTCGGGCAGGGGCGGCTCAAGGCCGAGGGGCTCTTCCTCTACGGCCTGGCTTCGGTTGAAGCATCCCAGCGGCCGGGCCGCCCCGACGACGAGCGGGAGCTTCTGCTGAACGAGGCGATCGCCGCGTTCCACGCCATGCTGGTCGAGGCGCCGGGTCTGGTGCGGGTACGGCTGGAGCTGGCCCGCGCGTTCTATCTCAAGGGCGAGGACGATCTCGCCGTGCGTCACTTCGAGGCTGTGCTGGCCGGCGGCGTGCCCGACGAAGTGGCCGCCAACGTCAACCTCTTCCTCAATGAGATCAGGTCGCGCGGGCGCTGGAGCTTCAGCGCAGGCGTGGCCTTGGCGCCGGACACCAATATCGGCGCTGGCTCCGAGGAGCGGACTATCTACATCTTCGGCCTGCCGTTTGAGCGCGACGCGGAAGAGCTGACGACCTCAGGTGTCGGCGTCTCCGTCTGGGGCGGTGCGGAGTACCAGGTGCCGCTGGCGGAACGCTGGCGGCTCCGTGCCGGCGGCGAAGCAGCGCGCCGCGAGTACGGGGGCTCGGAGTTCGATCAACTGTTCCTCTCCACCCATCTCGGCCCGCGCTGGCTGGTGGACGAACGTACGGAAGGAAGCCTGCTGGCGAGCGCGCGGCAGCGCTGGGCAAGCACCGCGCCGGACAACCGCGAACTCGGCGCGCGCCTTGAGGTGGCCCATCGCGTCAGCCCGCGGGTGACGGCGTTCACCCAGACCTCGTGGCATGATCGGCGCTACCGTAACCGCCCCTGGCTGGACGGGCCGATCATGGACGCATCGGTCAGGGGATCCTGGGTGGTGACGCCGACGGTGCGCGCGGACCTTTCCGGCGGCTACGGCCAGGAGAGGCCCGATAGCGAGCGCGAGCGCAACAGCAGCCGGTGGATCGGGGCGGGGATCACCGTGATCCTGCCGCTGGGCTTCACGGTTGGCGGCGGCGGCGAGGTGCGCTGGACGGACTTCGAGGACGAGTGGTTCCCGCACACGCCGACCGGCGAGGATCGGTCGGACCGCACACGGAGCTTGCGGCTCTCCGTTCACAACCGCGCTTTCACACTGATGGGCTTCAGCCCCGAGCTGGTCGTCGTGAACGAGGAGCGAGAGACCAACGCGCAGCTCTACGACTACGAGCGGACGCGGGGCGAGCTTCGCTTCGTACGGCAGTTCTGAACAGCAACGCGCCGCACCCGTCTTCGTCATGCCCAGCTCGATCTCAAGCGCACCTGACCGGCCTCGCCGTAAGGTTTCCGGCCGCTCACTCGCCGCGCAGTATGTGGGCCTGGGCGAGCCTGCCTTGCTTGATCACGCTGTCGACCTCCTCGCCCCTTCCATCGCGGAGCATTTCGTTGTGCCTGACGGTGGAGACGAAGTAGGCGGCGCGGTAGGTGGTCTCGATCAGCCTGACGAGGGCAGGAGAGAGATCCGCATGGACCGTGCCAGCCGCACCGGCACCCAGGCTCAGGGCAGCATGGCGAACGTACTCGCCAGGCATCATCTCCCGTTCCTCGGCCTGCGCCTGGATGGTCTCCCACTCGGCGTCGGAGAACCTGATGCTGTGGGACTTGCGGGCGACCGGACCCTTGCGGCGCCCAACGTGGTGATCGCTGGTGCTGATGTCGGAATTCTCGGTCATGGTCTCGCTCCTGCAGTTGCCGGGCCGCCCAGAATGTTGCCATGGCGTTCCAATTGTAGAGATGGTGAGGCTGCCATGGTGAGACAAGCAGAGAGACGCCGGCGCCGGCCCGATTTAGAGGTAGGGAATTCGCTACAGATTGCAGTTGAGATGCGAGATTCCGTCGACTCTTTAGTTTCAAAGGTTTAGTGGGCGCATTGCTTAAGCGTTACACTTTCCCGGCACCTCAATTGCCGCAATTGTCGTAGTCCTGAGGTCTCCAGCGTAGCTGTGAGTACTCCTGACGGCACGAATTCGTTCTGCACCTAGGGGTGCGTCAGGTGTGAGAGCTCAAAACGCCTCAAGGCGTAGGACAGGGACTACAGGATGCGAGAAAATCGTTCAGGGCCAGCCCTTTAGGTGGCACCATAAGGGAACCATAGCGGTAAGCCTTCGGTTGTCTGGTGATGGGTGCGATGGATTCAACGATTGAGCGCTCGCTTCCAATCCCGCCTGAGAGGCCTGAGCCAGATGTCCTTCCTGGGCTTGGCCCGCTTCATATGCGTGTCGTAGCGCCCACGTCCC
>JAJDWH010000039.1 GCA_022825705.1 Alphaproteobacteria bacterium | reverse complement strand
CTGAGGCCGAGTTCGGACAACTCGGGGAGCGGTGTCATCGGGGCCTCCGTTCTGACAGCCGAATACACTGTCAGAACAATACCCGAAAACGACCGCAGACCACACACTTCGTTCAAATCTCACAATCTCGACGTACACCCTTCTCTCTCTCCCCCATTGACTCCCATAGTCCGGACCGATTGCCGCCCGTCAAATCCCGGCATTCCTCCTGGTGCGTCGGCCTGCGAGATTCGGGACTTCTCCTCCCCCATTTGGGGGGCGCTCGCTCCGCGTCGACCCACGTATCATGTCCCGGCTAAGCGCGTTATGGGTTCACGTCCTTGTGCGCCCACCATCCATCGAGAATGTGCCGGTTGAGCGGGAGGTACCCAATGGTGCTGAGGGACAGTGTGGACGGACTCCTGGAGGCGGCTGTTTCGACAGGCGATGTGCCGGGTGTCGCGGCAGCGGCGACGGCGGCGGAAGGGACCATCTACGAGGGCGGGTTCGGCGAACGCACGGTCGGCGGCGGTGCCGCCATGGGGCCGGATACGGTCGGCTGGATCGCATCCATGACCAAGGCCATCACGGGCACGGCCGCCATGCAGCTGGTCGAGCAGGGCAAGCTGGAACTGGATGGACCGGCCAGCGCGGTCATACCGTATCTGGGTGAAGTCGGGGTGCTGGAAGGCTTCGACGGCGAGGGCCAGCCGAAGACGCGCCCGCCGAAGCAGCCCATGACGCTGCGCCATCTGCTGACGCACACCTCCGGCTTTGCCTATGAAATCTGGAGCGGGGACATCCTGGCCTATCAGGAGGCAAGGGGCGTGCCGCAGATCACGAGCTGCGAGAATGCCGCGCTGACGACGCCGCTGCTGTTCGATCCGGGCGAGCGCTGGGACTACGGCATCGGTATCGACTGGGCCGGCAAGATGGTCGAAGCGGTGAGCGGTCAGAAGCTGGGCCAGTATATGAAGGAGAACATCTTCGACCCGCTCGGCATGGGCGATACCGCCTTCCGGATCACGCCGGCCATGCAGGAGCGGATCGCGACCGTGCATGCGCGCGGCGAGGACGGCGGCTGGATACCGCTGGAGTTCACCATCGAGCAGGACCCCGAGTTCGAGATGGGCGGGGCCGGCCTCTACTCCACGGTCGCCGACTACCTCAAGTTCATCCGCATGATCCTGAACAGGGGCGCGGCGAACGGCCACCGGGTGCTCAAGCCGGAGACCGTCGAGGCCATGTCCGCCAACAGCATCGGCAACAACTGCGTCGTGAAGCTTTCGACGGCCATGCCGCCCTACTCCAACGATGCCGAGTTCTTCCCGGGCATGGAGAAGACCTGGGGGCTCACCTTCATGATCAACAACGAGGCCGCACCGACCGGCCGCACGACAGGCAGCCTCGGCTGGGCCGGCCTCGCCAACTCCTACTTCTGGATCGACCCCGCGCAGGGCATCGGCGGTGCCTACCTGACCCAGATCCTGCCCTTCGCGGACGAGAAGTCCCTGCCGCTCTACCTCGAATTCGAAACGGCGGTTTACAGGAGCCTGTAGACGCCTGCAGGTTCCCGAGAGGGGCCGCCGGTTTCGACGACGGGCCGCGCGCGTCGTGCGCGATTACCGGCAGCCTGGAGCGGCGGCGGCATTGATCAATGCCTCGAGCTCCCGGCACATCCCGTCGTCCTGACAGAAGGCCACGTTGAAACGCATCTTTGTCGACGGCTCCATGTTGGGCCGGAACAGGGCACCGGGTGCCAGCAGCATGCTGCGCTCCACTGCGGCCTCGGCCAGGGGCGTGGTATCGGCGATGCCCGGAATGTCCAGCCAGGCAAACAGCCCGTGGGTCCTGTCATCGACCGGACCGAGGCCGAGGCTCTCGAGACGGCGAACTGCGGCGATGCGGGCTTTCTGGATCTTGGCGAAGAGCCTGCTGCGGAACTTCCTGTAATTTCCCTGGTCGATGACCTCGCAGACCAGCCGCTCGGCATATTCCGAGCTCGCCGACTGGGTCAGAAGCTTCAGATCGACCACATCGCCCACGAGGTCCTTGTGGCCGGCCAGAAATCCGACCCGCAGTCGCGGTGACAGGATCTTGGAGAAGCTGGTCGTAAAGATCACCCGATCCAACTGGTCGAGGCCGGCAAGGCGCGGCGGGGCGTCCGGATGGCACAAGGCGGAGAGGGCGTCCTCGACGATATGGAAGTCGTATCGCTCGGCCAGTTTCAGAAGCTTGAACATGGTTCCCTGGGTGATGCTGCAGCCGGTCGGATTCTGAACGATCGGGGTCGTGATGAAGAGGCGCGGACGGTGCGCTTTCGCGAGGTCCTCCAGCCGTTCCAGATCGGGCCCTTCATCGGTCCACGGCACCCCGTAGACGTTGGCGCCGAGGGCGCGCATGTGCCCGAACCACTGGTAGAGCCCGGGATCGTCGACGAGGACCCCGTCGTCGGGCCGGACCATGAGGCGGGCCACCAGGTCGACGCCGCCGGTGACGCCGTTGGTCAACAGTATCTGCTTCGGACACGCCTCGATCCCGTGTTCGGCAAGCAGACGGCAGACATGCGTGCGCAACGGGGCGTAGCCCAGCGGGTCGCCATAGCCGCTGTCCATGCCGTCGCATCCGCGGCGCGCCAGTTCGCGCATGGCCCTGTCGAGCCCGTTTTCCTCGTACCACGACTGCGGCAGCCACCCGCTGCCGGGCCGGTGCCTGAAGCAGTTCTGGTTGGTCTGCTTCCGCAAGAGCCAGAGCACGTCGTTGGCTTGAGCCGTCTGCGGTTCCGTTTCGGCCGGGTCTTCGAGCGCACAGGGCCTGTTGACGAAGAAGCCGGCGCCCGGTCGCGACTGGACATAGCCCGCTGCGACAAGTTGGTCGTAGGCGTTCACGACCGTGAACTTGCCCACTTTGTGGGAGGCGGCGAATTGGCGGATGGAGGGCAAGCGGGTACCGGGACGAAGCACCCGCTCTTCCACCATGCGAGCCAGGCCCCTGACGATTTGCTCGGTCAACGGCGTGCGCTGCGATGAATCCAAATGGATCAACATATCCGGTCACCTCGTGTTGAATGGCTAGGCTCACCCATGGCCTGCGCTGTGGCGACAAGTCCCGTGCGGGAAGCGGTCTGCGGTTGACGGTGTCCGGGCACCGCATTGCCCGGCGGTTGCACCCGAAGCGTTGCGCGCGAAGGGCGCAGGGCGGAGACGGGGACCGGCCCCGAAACCGCCGGTGAGGAGGGAACCCGGTCTTCACGGGCATGTTGCGGTATTGACATTCGTCATACATTACACCACTTATGGCATAGACAAGGGCGTATTTTATAAAATATAGAGAACCACATATCACATGTCCGTGAGGTTCGGGGAGAAGCACATGAGCACAGACGCCTATCAGGTGCTTCGTCATGAAATCCTGCACGGCACGCTGATGCCGGGCGACCGGCTGCGGATAGCGGACCTCAATCAGCGCCACCGGCTGGGACTGACGCCGATCCGCGAGGCGCTCATGCGTCTGGCGAGCGAGGGCCTCGTCTCATGGCAGAGCTATCGCGGTGCGACCGTGGCCGGGATCGACATCGACGAGCTCCGCGACATGGTGCGAACCCGCCGGCAAATCGGGCGGCTGTGCCTGACGCAGGCCATCGAGCTGGGCGACGCGGCCTGGGAGGCGGAGATCGTGCGATCGTTCCACCTGCTGAAGCGGACGCCGTTTCCGGGCTCGTCCGATATCGCGGAAACGCCGGGCACCTGGGAACGCTTCCACCGCGAGTTCCACTACGCGCTGATCGCCGCCTGCGGTTCTCCCTGGCTCCTGCGGTTCTGGACGACGCTGGCTGACCATTCGGAACGCTATCGCAAGCTGCGGCTGCTTCGCTCCGGCGCCGGGCCGCCGGCGGACCGCGACATCGACCGCGAGCACGAGGAGATCATGCAGGCGGTCATCGCCCGCGACGTTTCCGCCGCGACCGCACTCCTGGACCAGCATCTGGCCCGGACCGAAGAGGCGGCGGCCAGACTCTTTGAACCGGGCGGACAGTAAACGGTCGGACGAAAGCGGCCGGGCTCCAGGCCGGGCTGCTGACTCTTTGCCGTCCGGCGCAATCGATCGTCCGTGGCGCTGAGCCCTCTCACGTAATCGGGAAAACGGCGTTCGCCCTGTCGTCCGGGGCGGCGTGAAAGCGCGGGGGAGCCCCGGCGGCGGCCGCGGGAAAACGGCTGAAGCCGTCCGGAAACTCCAGAGCACTATCCGACTGTTGGTGGCTGTCTAAACCCGCGCGTATTTGCAGATTTAGGCGCGTGATTATGGTTTCGCTGTAGCAGCCTGATTGTCGGTTGAACGAAGCCGCTACGCGGAGTTGGCGTCGTAGGGTTCGCTCGTCAGCGTTCCCGTGAGGTGAGAGAAGCCGGCAGCCTGGCGATCACCAGTAGTTAGCATCGATCTCCGAGACGATCCGCCGTCGGAACGGTTCG
>JAJDWH010000043.1 GCA_022825705.1 Alphaproteobacteria bacterium | reverse complement strand
GGGCATCCTGCCGATCCTCGGCGCCAACGCGCGCCAGGCGGTCGACAGCCTCGCCCGGGCGCGGCTGCGCACCGCCCTCGGCCTGGTCGGGATCATGATCGGCATCTCCTCGGTGATCGCGATGGTCTCGCTGGGCGAGATCGCCAGGGAGCAGGCGCGCCGGCAATTCGAGGCCCTCGGCACCGATGTCCTGCTGGTCCGCACGTTGACCACTATGGCAGGATCGCAGGCGATCAGCCTCGCCGACGCGATCGGACTTGCGGAAGCCGTCGCCGAGGCGGCGCCCAGGATCCTCGGGCACGGCGAGTTCCGCCACGCCGGCCGGAAGGTCGGACAAGGGCGCGTCCAGGGCGTCACGGCCGCCTTCGCGAGCATCAACAGGATGTCCCTGCAGGCGGGCCGGTTCGTCTCGCTGCTCGACGCCGACCGGCATTTCTGCGTGGTCGGCGCCGCGGTCGCGGACGCGATGCGCCAGGGCGGGGCGCGGCGGATCGTGGGCGAGACCCTGGAGGTCGGCGACATCCTCTTCACCGTCGTGGGCGTCCTCGACCCGAGGCCGGAGAACTACGCGCTGCCCGTCCAGGTGGAGGCTGACCAGTCCGTCTTCGTGCCGATCGGCGCGGCCGGGCGGGTCGCCGACAACCCGGCGATCGAACTCGCCGTCGCCCGGTCGAGCGCCGGCGTCGACTACCGCGCCGCGGTGGCCGACATCAGGTCCTGGTTCCGGGCGCGCGCGCCCGACCTCCAGCTGGACATCATCACCGCCAAGGAGCTGATCACCCAGATGGAGGCGCAGATGCAAACCTTTGCCCTGCTGCTGGGATCAGTCGGCAGCATCTCGCTGGTCGTCGGCGGCATCGGCATCATGAACATCATGCTGGTCTCGGTCGCCGAACGGCGCCGCGAGATCGCCATCCGCCGGGCGCTGGGTGCGCGCCGCCGCGATATCCAGAGCCAGTTCCTGATCGAATCGGTGATTCTGACCCTGGCCGGCGGCCTGCTCGGTATCCTGCTCGGCCTGGCGGCGACCTGGGCGATCTGCCGCTTCACCGGCTGGGAGTTCCTGATCTCCGGGATGTCGGTGGTAAGTGGGATCGGCACCGCCGCCGCCGCCGGCCTATTCTTCGGCTTCCAGCCCGCCCGCCAGACCGCCCGGCTCAACCCCATCGCCGGCCTCCAGGCCGAATGATCCGTCACCGGCAGCGCACGCCGTCGCCCCGGCCGCCTTCCCGCGGAGCGACGGACGCCGGAGAGCTCGCGCCGCAACCGCGGCAAGGCCGCCCCGCTCAGTCGTCGCATGAGCGCTCCCGGCGAGTCCCGCCGCGAGGGTTTGTCCCCGGCCCAAGTGATGGCGATGCTCCCCTTCACCGGCGCAACGTAATACGGTCGCGCCATGCCCAGACGGACGCGGTCGCTCAAGCGCCACTCGGGCTCCGGCCCCTGTCGGCAGCAATCACCAAACCGTCAGCGGAGTGCGGGGCACAAGGTCATTCTGACTTCCTTGCGGAAGTTGGGTTCACACCCTGCTTGCCAAGGTGCCCGGCGGTCTGACCGAGGGCATGTACGCCGCCGCCGGCTGGGCCGATCTGGCTGCGCGCCGACCAGCCGGAATCGGCGGCCTTCATCGCGGCCTATACCGAAGCCCACGGCGAATTCCCGGGCACCGGCGCGCTTCTCGGCTAATCGGCCGCGATTAGCCTGACCTAGGCGCTCGAGAAGGCGGGGCGCGATCTCACTGTCGACAGCTTCCTCGCGGCGCTCGAGAGCATCGACTACTACGACCCGTTGCTCGACAGCCACGTCGACTATTCGGCCGACGACCATCAGGGCTCGGACGAGGTCATCCTCTCGGTGATCGAAGGCGGACAGTGAAAGGAAATCGCCCGACTCCAGTGAACTGAGACACGGCCAGCAATGGTCCGGGCGATAGCGGGCAACCATCCGTCAGTGCCGGGTGGACCGCGTGCCGAACGGGTCGCGTGTCGGGAGCTCAGGGAACAGAGAGAAATCGCGGTCTCGGGTGAGCAGCTCGTCGACCCCGTGCGCGACGCAAATCGCGGCAATCCGCGCATCGTGCACCACCCCGCCTACGACATGTGGCCGCTGCACGAAACTGCTGAGAATGTCAGTGAAATCGGCCGTTTCACCGATCATGCGGTGAAACGGCGAGGCCATCCAGGCCGCCATCTGCTGCCATGCGTTTCGCGAAGACGTTGCCCGGTCCTTCCAAATCCGGCGATTCGTCACGACGCTGAGGAACTCGTAACAGCAGGGCCACGGAATGGCCCAGGCGCGGTCGCCCTCCGCGAGATTCCGCATCAGCGCAAAGGCCGCGTCGCCAAGTACCACCTCGCGACGGTGCGCGTACACCAGGAGATTCGTGTCCACCGCGATCATCGGGTACCCGGGTCACCGTAGATCAACTCACGCAGTTCCGGCCAGGAGTACTGTTCCAGCGGGTCGTCCGCGGCGGGATCGCCCACCCGCAGGTCGGGAAGTACGTGCTTCCGAGTCGGATCCGCCCTGTCCAGCACCTGCCGGAGCCCGTCCTCGACCACGGCACGCAGCGTGGAACCGGTGTCCCGGGCGTGGCGCTTGGCGCGGGAGAGAAGCTCATCGTGAATATCGAGGGTCGTCTTCATAAGACCCATATTAGCCATACTAGGGAATATGGGAAGACATCTCCAAGATTCGGCAACTCGGAAAGCCATGAACTCTCATCTACTCTCGGGATCCTCCACAATCCCGCCCTGCACAGGAGGCAACCGTGGCCGACCAAATCGAACTTCTTAACCCGCCCGCAGCCGCTCCGGCGCAGGGCCTCTATTCCCAGGCCGCGTTCATGCCGGCCGGGCTCGGCACCTACCACATCGCCGGTCAGGTCGCCGTCAATAGCGACGGAGCCATCGTCGGTAGCGACGACTTCGCTGCCCAGGTCCGCCAAGTCTACGAAAACCTGGCATCGGTACTGAATGGGATCGGCGAGAACTGCGACAGCATCGTTTCCATGCGGACCTATCTGGTCGACGCGAGCCTGCTGCCGACCTTCATGGAGGTCCGCGCGAAGCTCTTTCCGAGTCTGTTCAGTGGGCCCGACTACCCCCCCAACACACTGCTGATCATCGACGGGCTGGTCCGGAAGGAACTGCTGATCGAAGTGGAGGCCGTGGCCGCCCGACGAAGCCACTGAACCCGTCCTCACGCGCGGTTCGGTCGCCGCGCGAGGCCTCCGGCCCGGCGGGGAATGAGGGCGGCAGTCGCCGTTCAACCCGGCGCAGGCGGTCCGTGGTCCTGTCTTCGTCAGCTAGCGTTCGCGTACGGATGACAGGCCGGTCGGAACGCAGACGTGGTAGCCGCTCGGCAGACGCTCGACGGCAATCGGCGCACCATAGACCCTGGACAGGACCCCGGGCGTCAGCACCTCGATGGGGCAGCCCGCGGCCTGGGTGGTGCCGTCGCCTAGCAGGTGGACGCTGGTCGCGTATGTGAACGCGTGATCGGGATTGTGGGTCGACAGCACGACGCCCAGACCAGCCGCCGCCAGCTTCCGTACCTCGTTCAACACCAGAATCTGATTGCCGAAATCGAGGCTGGCGGTCGGCTCATCCATGACGATCAGCTGAGCGTCCTGGGCGAGCGCCCTGGCGATCAAGACCAACTGCCGCTGGCCCCCGGAAATCTGCGTGTAGTCCCGTTCGGACAACTCATCGATTCCCAACTGCGCGAGTGCGGCAATCGCGCGATCCCTGTCCTCCCGGGTCGGACTGGAGAACGTGCCGCGGTGGGCGGTCCGTCCCATCAGGACCATGTCGCCCACGGCGTACGGGAAGACCGTCGAATGGGCTTGCGGAACGTATGCCATCACTCGGGCGATGTGCCGACGGTCAAGTGACAGAATGTCACGATCATCGACCAGGACCCGTCCCGCCTGGCGCGGGATCAGCCCGAGCAGGGTCTTGAACAGCGTGGTCTTGCCGCAGCCGTTCGGTCCGAGCAGACACATGATTTCGCCTGCCTGCAGCGTCAGGTCGACCGCGCGCCCGACCGGGAACCGGGGATAGCCGAACCCCAGTCCCTCGGCCCGCAACACGCTCACCAGCTGCGCCGTCCGGTCGCGAGCAACCAGAGAAACACTGGGGCTCCCACGAACGCAGTCAGAATCCCCAGCGGCGTTTCGGTCGTCGCCATGGTGCGGGCGATCGTGTCCACGATCAGGAGGAAACCTGCCCCCATGATCATCGCGGCCGGAAGCAGGCGATCGAAGTTCGGCCCGACCACCAGGCGGGCAATGTGGGGCATCACCAGACCCACCCACCCGACCACGCCTGAGATCGCCACCACGCTTGCGGTCATCAATGTCGCAGCCGCAACCAGCAGTACGCGAAGCCGGCGCGGGTCGGTGCCGAGCGCGGTTGCTTCCTCATCGCCCAGCGTCATCAGGTTCATCTGCCAGCGCAGCAGGACCAGCGGCACCAGGCCAATCGCCACGAACGGCAATACCGACCAGACGTCACCCGGTTGCGTGCCGGCCAGCGAGCCCAGCAGCCAAAACGTGATCGCGGGAAGCTGATCGTACGGATCGGCCAAGATCTTCACTAGCGAGATGCACGCACCAGCCAGTGCTCCAAGCACAACGCCCGCGAGCACCAGGACCAGCATCGGATCGTGCCCGCGGACCGCCGTCGCGACGGCGTACACCAGCGCGACCGTCCCCAGCCCCCCCGCGAAAGCGAAGCCCTGCGTCACGACCACGGGCATCGACATCAGGATCCCCACAGCGGCACCCAGCCCGGCCCCGGTAGACACGCCGAGGATGTCCGGCGACACCAACGGATTCCGGAACAGGCCCTGATAGACCGTGCCCGCAGCCGCCAGGGCGGCGCCTACCAGCAACGCCGCCAGCACGCGCGGGATGCGCACCGAGAACAGTACGGTCTCGAGCTGGGCATCCGTCTCGCCCGCCGATCCTCCGGCGTACTCCAGCAACGCGTCGAGAACCTGGACGACCGAGACGGGATACGGCCCGATTGTGATGGCAAGGAGGGCGAGCAGCAGCAGACCGGCGGCCATGCCGCCAACGATCGGACCAGCGGCTCGCGCGCGCGGTCGTTCCGGATTGCCGGGCGGGTTCAATCGGTCAGTCGGCTTAACAGCTCATCCGTCAGATCGACATGATAGAACAGGCTATAGAACAACCGGGCTTCCTCCTGCCAGTCGGATCGCATCCGATCGGGATAAAATAGGCCGCCCAGCCATCGCAGGCCGATGATGCGGTTGACGGACGGCGGCCGGTCGATCCAGCCGAACGGCGACGTCGGCGCCAGGAACACGCGACCCTGCCGCACCGCCTCGATGGGTTCCCAGACCCGACTCGACCATACCTCGGCGTAGAACGTCCGGTCCCACGTGATGATCGTGTCGGGATTGGCCAGAATCAGCTGCTCAACGGACATCTGCGTGAGTCCGCGCCGGCTCGTCGCGTCGGGGTTGACGCCGGCCACGTTCCGCCCACCCGCCCGCTCGATGATTTCCGTGTTGATCGATCCCTGCAGGCCGGTCTCGAGCCCTGAGGGCGTCCGGGCAAGATAGACCCGCGGGCGGCCGCTCTCCGGTATATCCGCCAGCACAGCTTCCAGGTCGGCAAGCAGCGTTTCCACATGCGCCGCCAGCTCCTCGGCCCGCTCCGGGACCCCGAGCACGTTGCCCATCAACCGCAAGGCGGATGCCGTGTGTTCGAACCGTCCGTCGATCAGCAGGTACGGAATGCCGGTCTGCGCCTGCAGGCGATCGGCCAGCGAAACGTGCGCGCGCCGTACCGACCCGAAGTCAAAGATCAGATCGGGCTTGGTACGCAGCACGACTTCGAGATTCGCAGTATTGCCACGGCCCGTGAGACGGCCGGTCTCGGGCAATCCCCGGTACGCTTCCGGCAGGTAGCGCTCGTCTTCCGGCGAAGGCGCCCTCGGCCAGCCGATGAGCCGGTCCGGCGCGAGGACGTACAGCAGAACGGCCGCTGGCGGCCCGGCCGCGTAGACCCTCTGGACCGTATCCGGGATCGTCACCGTCCGGCCAGCGGAATCGGTAACCGAGCGGGCTTGGGCGGCACCGACGGAACCCGCAAGCGCCACCAAGGTCACGAAGATCACCACGTTTCGCATTGCCGGCTCCGGCTCCCGCGCAAGCGAGCACTGATGGGGCCTCGCGACGGCACCACTTGAGGCCGAATACCGCTCAGGCCCCGGACAAGCGTACAACGGTCGTGGACAGAACGAGACACCGGTTCGCGACAATGGCAGCCGTACGACAGCGCCATCCCATAGGATCGGCCGGGACGTCTGCGGCGACCCTATGGTGGTGTCAACGGCACGTGCGGAGCAACGGATGATCAAGCAGGTACTCGATTTCTGGTTCGAACTCCACGGCCCTGACCAGTGGTGGGCCAAGGATGCCGCTTTCGACGAAACGATCCGCACGAAGTTTGGTGCGCTCCACGCGCGCGCCACACGCGCTGAACTCGACCATTGGCGTGCCACGCCCGAGGGCCGTCTCGCCGAAATCATCTTGCTGGACCAGTTCTCTCGCAATCTCCATCGCGACGATGCGCGTGCCTTCGCGTACGACGGAATGGCGCTGGTGCTGGCGCAGGAGGCGGTGCGCGCTGGCGCTGACCAACAGGTCCCGCTGGACCGGCGGGGGTTCTTCTACATGCCCTACCAGCACAGCGAATCGGCACGCGTCCACGAGACTGCCGTACCGCTATTCGAAGCGCTTGGAGACGCGAACAGCCTGGACTACGAATTTCAGCACAAGGCGATTATCGATCGTTTCGGGCGTTATCCACATCGAAACGCGGTGCTTTCACGTCCCTCCACGCCGGAGGAGATCGCCTTCCTCAAGACCGAAGGGTCCTCCTTCTGAGCACCGTCCTGACCACAGGCTAGATGTCGACATCCACGCCGACCGGGCAATGGTCGGAGCCATGCTCGTCGGGCCAGATGAATGCTTTGCGAACCCGCTTCATCGCCGTTGGCGACGCCAGCACATAGTCGATTCTCCAGCCGACATTTCGCTCGCGCGCGCCGCCCCATTGGCGCCACCAGGTGTAATGTCCCGGGAGGCCGGAATGCAGCGCGCGAAAGGTATCCACCCAACCGGCTTCCACCCAGCGGTCGATTTCTTCCCGTTCCTCGGGCAGGAAGCCGCTGCTGTTCACGTTGGTCTTCGGGCGGGCCAGGTCGATTTCGCAGTGGGCCGTGTTGTAATCACCGACCACGAACACAGGGCCCCGGCGCCGCATGCGCTGGATGCGCTCGAACACCGCCTCGTAGAAGTCAAGTTTGTAGGGAACCCGGCTGTTGTCGCGATCCTTCCCACTCCCTTTCGGGAAGTAGGCGTTGACTACGGCAAACCTGCTGCCCTGACTGCGGAAGTGGGCCGCCATGTATCGGCCTTCGATGTCAAAGCGCGGTTCGCCGAGCGAGGTGTCCACGCGATCCGGCTCGAAGCGGGAATACATCCCGACGCCGCTGTAGCCCCGGCGCTCCGCCGGTACGAACATGGCGTGCCAACCGGCGGGCGACCGGGCAGCCTCCGGGACCTGTTCAGGTAGCGCCCGGACTTCCTGGATCCCCACGATGGCGGCATCCGATCTCGCCAGGAAATCCATGAAGCCACGCCGAACGCACGCGCGAATCCCGTTCACATTCCAGCTCACGATCCGCATACGCACACATCCTTCCGTGCCGGCGTGACACCGTCGATCATCGCATCCCCCTTGGCCGTCGGAGACCCGGTGCAGAAGCGCCTCAAGGCGGACCGCCGTCCGGACGCCTACCGGCTGTCTCTCGCGCGGAACTCTCCCAAATACGCTACCACTGTCGTCGGCCGCAACCAGCGCGGTCTGCGCCTGGCGGGTCCGGCGCTTCTTGCTGTCGCGCCCCCGCTATCATTGGGACCGACATTCCGCCTCGCGGGGGCGGGGGCTGGCATTCAGTTCGCGTCCGACACCGACTTGTCCCGTTAAGCATCCGCGATCTGCCGACCCTCCCGCTCCGCATGCATGCGGCAAACCCGGAACTGGTCGTTGACGGAGACGGCCCGCTGCTGGTCGGACGAATAGCGGGCGTAGAACGCACGGCGAAGGGCAACGGTCGGGACGGTCGTGGGCTTGGATCTCCTGTCTCTCGCCGGTCGGCGCATGGTCGTCAGTGGTGTCCCACCAAAGCGCACGACGGCTCCCGCCTGTGCGTGTCGGACAGCGGATCTACGCGGGCTCGAATCGGATCCGCAGCCGGGTCCCCGTCGCTCTCGCGACCTTCTCCAGCGTGCGCGTGGATGGCGGCACCCGGCCGCTCTCCAGCCGCGCCACCGCCGATTGCGTGGTCTTCATCCGGGCGGCCAGCTCCGCCTGAGTGAACCCGGCGCGCCGCCGCGACGACGCACGGCTCCGATGCGGACTTGCAAGCCTCGTCTCCCGCCACCGTCTTTCCGGACTGCGCGGCGTACCGCCCCTTCCGGACCGGCCAGCAACTGCCCGGTCCGGACCAACTGCTTCACGCGGCCTTGGCTGCGGTACCGGCTTGGATCATCGCGCGGGTATCCTTGACAAGCGCCTGGCCGGCGTCAGCCACCGCGTCTCCCAGCACGTCGATCCAGTGCTGACCGTGCGATGCCACGCGGTGTACCAGGCCAATACGCCGCGAGGGCTCCGGAGCGGCGAAACGGAAGAGGCCCAGTTCGGGAGAATTCTTGCGCTCGGTGAGGATCGCCGTCTCCGGAAGCAGCGTCAGTCCGGCTCCGCTTGCCACGAGTCTGCTCAGTGTGGCCAGCGATCCGGCGCCGCGGCGCACCTCCTGCAGCCGCCACGTGGCACAGACCCCTCGGATCTGCTCGCCCAGACAGTGCCCCTCGTCAAGGGTGAGCAATGGCCCGAGATCGGCCCGAGACAGGTCCGGCGGGCGAGGCTCGCCTTCGAACGCGTGGGTGACGGCAGCCAGTCGCTCGGGGCGACCGGCCAGCAGGAATCGATCCTCGAACAGCTCCCGTTCCGGCAGCTCGAGTACCCCCAGCGGCAGTGACACGACAGCGGCGTCGAGGCGGCCGGCAAGAAGGTCGGACACCAGGGACTGACCCGAAGCCTCCCTGAGGTCAAGCTCGATCCGCGGCGACGCGGACTGGAGACGCTCAAGGACTCCCGGCAGCAGGTAGGGCGCCAACGTCGAAACCATGCCGACAGCGACCCTGAGCGAAGTTTCCGCGAACCGCTTTCCCAAGGTTTCCAGCAACAACGTCTCGTCCAGGACTCTCAACGCCTGCTGATGCACGTCGCGGCCCAGCTGCGTGAGAATGATGCCGCGGCGGTCCCGCTCGACCAGCGGGCCGCCGAGAATTCCTTCCAGTTCCTGAATCTGCAGTGACAGCGCTGGCTGCGAAACAAACACGTTTTCGGCCGCGCGACTAAACGAGCCATGCTCGACAAGCGCCCGGAAATACCGCAACTGGCGTAACGTTACCTTCACGTCCTCATCCTTTCCCATCGTGGCGGCGTCGCTCCTGCAAACCGCCACAAAGCCCTTCTTCCAGCCCGCCCGCCTGATCCATGGAAGGCACGCTGTCGTCGGCTGCTGTCATTGCTTGATCGTTCATGATCGTCTCCCGTTCCGACAGCCTGAAGCCGGCTGACTTCAGAACACCTGCCTATTCGGTGCTGACAACAATATTGGCATTATTTATCGATAAAGACCAATACCGATTAGTAATATATTTCATCAGATATTCTTATATTTATGGGCCTACGAGGGCCCTGCACGAATCGAGGCGGCGGCAAATGAGCTCGATTGGCAATTCAAATGGCGGCATCAGGAAACGCGGGCCGGCCGCTCGAGACCTTGATTGCCTCGAACGGGGCCAGGCTCGACCCGTCAACAACCGCGGCATCGATTCCCGCGCCGACGGATCCACCTCCTTCGAGCGACGGGTGTGGTACGGGAGTTCAGCGGCCGGCGGCTGGACCAGCGGCTTTCATTTTTCGGGCTTCTTCGGGGAGAGAGTCGATGGTCGGGCAACCCCCGACTCGCAGCCGGTCCCGGACCGTCCGTGAACCGCCGCGGCGATCCTTGAGCAGCCCTCAGGCGAAACGGTTCAGGAGAGGCCGACCTTCACGCATCCGGACAATGTTGTCCGCAATGATGGCGAACCGTCGCTCCAGCATCGGGGTGCTCCAGGCCGATGTATGCGGAGTCATCCAGACGTTGGGGAGGCCCTCGAAGTTGAATCGCGAAGGCCGTACATCCGAGCGTCCATCCGGACCGGGATACTGGTACCAGACGTCGATCACCGCTCCGCCGATGGCTCCGCTTTCCAGGGCCCGGAACAGCGCTTCCTCGTCGACCACCAGTCCTCGCCCGACATTGATCAGCACGGCTTCTGCTTTCATCGCCGCGAAGACCCGGTCATCCACCATCCCGTGCGTCGCCGCGGTCAGTGGGCAGGCAACCACCAAGTAGTCGAACCGGGAGGCGGCCTCGGCCAAGGCGTCCGGCGTAACAGCTTGGGTGAGCGGAGGCTCGAGAACCGGATGCGCCGTCACCGTCCGGACTTCCATGCCGAAGGTGTCGGCGCGCTTCGCCAAGGCCCTCCCGATCCGACCGTAGCCGAGAATTCCGAGCACTTGGCCTTGCAATTCCCCGTGCGTCGGCCCGCCGGCGACCAAGCTGTCGGACCAGTCACCGGATCGGAAGCGCCGGTCGGTTGCCGTCACGCCGATTGCATGCTCGAGCATCGCCCGCATGCAATATTCGGCAATCGGAACTTCGTGTTCAAACACGTTGCAGGCGGCGCAACCCGCCGGAAGCGCAGACACGTCGACGGAATCGGTGCCGGCGCCCGGCAGGTGCAGCAAGCGCAGCTTCGGCGCCGGGGGGCTGGTCGCTGGCCAATCCATGGTGACGACGACTTCAGCGGTGGCGAGCGCATCTGCCCAGGCATCCGGGTCGGAACCCGCACACTGCAGCACGTGCGGAAGCGTCAGGCTCGCATGCAGCAACTCCGCATAGCCCTCGCCCATGACCCCGTTGAATGCAACATGGACGGGTGACCCGTCCATGCTCACTTAGGCAAGTCCAGGACGTCCCGCATACCGTAGAAGCCGGGCGGCTGGCGCACCGCCCACACGGCGGCATGCACCGCACCGCGCGCGAAAATGGTGCGCTCATGCGCCCGGTGCCCGAGCTCCAGCCGTTCGCCGGCGCCAGCAAATACCACCGTATGGTCACCGACGACGTCGCCGCCGCGGAGCACGCCGTAACCGATCGTGCCGCGTTCGCGCGGGCCGGTATCGCCGTCCCGTCCACGTACCGCGGATGCCTCAGGATCGACTCCCCGGCCAGCAGCAGCAGCCTGGCCAAGGGCCAACGCCGTCCCCGATGGCGCATCGCGCTTGGCACCATGGTGCATTTCCATGATCTCGATATCCCATTCGGGTCCGAGCGCCGCCGCGGCCGTCTCCACCAAATGGGACAGCAAGTTAACGCCAAGGCTCATGTTGGCGGACCACACCACCGGCACGCGCGCGCCCGCGCGGCGCAACGCCTCCATCTGTGTGTGATCCAGACCCGTCGTCCCGATCACCATGCCGGTGCCAGCTTCGGCGGCGGCCGACGCATGTTGAATGGTGGCTTCGGGAATTGTGAATTCGATGGCAACGTCGACCTGTGCAAAGAACACGTCGGCCATGTCGGTGATCTCGACTCCCACGTCGTCCAAGCCGGCAACGCAGCCGGCGTCCGCCCCGAGCGACGCATGGCCCGGATGTTCGAGCGCACCAGTGAGCACGCCGTTCCCTGCGGTCACCTCGCGCACCAGGGCCTGGCCCATGCGGCCGGCCGCGCCGACGACGCCGATACGGACGGGGGCGGTCATGAGGCCGCGCTGCGACGGACGGCAGCCCGGAACTTGGCAATCGTGGGGTAGTTGCTGTCCGTCATGTCTCTGGCGAACGCCTCCAGCGCCTGCTTCTGCTTACGCGAGAGTTTCAAAGGTACCTCGACGCTGATCTGCACGTAGAGGTCGCCGTGCCCGGAACGCTGCAGACGGGGCATGCCCTTGCCACGGAGCCGGAACTTCTGGCCATTCTGCGCGCCGGACGGAATCGCCAGTTTCACGCGCCCTCCGTCAAGCGAAGGCACGACAACTTCGTCGCCCAGCACCGCCGTTTCGAATGAAATCGGAACGACCATCTGGAGGTGTTCCCGGTCGCGCTCGAAGAGTGGATGCGGCTCGATCTCCATGAACACGTAGAGGTCGCCCGCTCGGCCTCCCGGGGCACCTGCCTCGCCCTTTCCGGTGAGCCGGAGGCGGGTGCCGTCGTCGACGCCCGGCGGGATCTTGACGTCGACAGACCGGGAGCGGCGAATCCGCCCGCCTCCATGGCAGGCACTGCAGGGGACTTCGATGACCTGGCCCCGGCCGCGGCATGTCGGGCAGGTCTGCTGAAAAATCATCATGCCCCGCCGCGCCGACATCTCGCCGGTGCCGTTACACGTACTGCAGGTCGCCAGGCGGTTGCCCTCCGCCCCCGAGCCGCCGCAGCGTTCGCAGGTTTCCTCGGCCGAGAAACGAATCGTCTTGTTCGCGCCGTGATAGGCCTCTTCGAGGGTCACGGCCAAGGCGTACTGGAGGTCGGCGCCGCGGGCCGAACGCGAGGTACGTCGGCCGCCACCCATGAAATCGCGAAAGATGCTGTCGAAGATGTCGCCAAAGCCGCCGAACCCGCCAGCGCCGGCCGAGCCGGCCTGGAGCCCCTCCTCGAAGGCCGTGTGCCCCATCTGGTCATAGGCGCTGCGCCGTTCCGGGTCTTTCAGGACCTCGTAGGCACGGTTGACATCCTTGAACGTCTGCTCGGCCTTGCTGTTTCCCGGATTGCGGTCGGGGTGGTGCTCCTTGGCCAGGCGTCGGTACGCACTCTTGATGGCCTGTGCGTCGGCGTTGCGCTCGACGCCCAGGACTTCATAGAAGTCAGGCATGCGAACCCCTGCCGGCTAGCGGCGGAGCGAACACAGACGGCACCGCGGCCTGCCGGCGCCTTCCCTCAGGATCGAGGCCGGTCCTTGCTGTCGTCCTCCTGCACCTCCTCGAAATCGGCATCGTAGACGGTGCCGTCGTCAGCATCTTCTGCTGCCGTTCCGTTGGAGGCTGCAGCGCCCTCGGCCCCGGCTTCCGCCGCCTCGGCCGTGGCTTGGGCATACATCACCTCGCCGAGCTTCATCGAGGCCTTGTTGAGCGCTTCGGTCTTGGCGGCAATCGCAGTGGCATCCGCGTCGTCCTTCTCGACCTCGGTCTTGAGGTCGGCAAGCGCCGTGTCGATCGCCGTCCGGTCGTCTTCGCCCAGCTTGTCGCCGTGCTCGTCGAGGCTCTTCTCCGTCGCGTAGATGAGGCTGTCAGCCTGGTTCCGGGCTTCCACCGCCTCCCGGCGTGCCTTGTCCTCCGCAGCATGCTGGTCGGCTTCATTGACCATCCGGTTGATGTCATCCTCGCTCAGCCCGCCGGATGCCTTGATCTGGATCTGCTGCTCCTTGCCCGTGGCCTTGTCCTTGGCCGACACGTTGACGATGCCGTTGGCGTCGATGTCGAATCCGACCTCGATCTGGGGCATGCCGCGCGGCGCCGGCGGAATGCCGACGAGATCGAACTGGCCAAGCGCTTTGTTGTCGGAAGCCATCTCACGCTCGCCCTGGAACACGCGAATCGTCACAGCCGTCTGATTGTCCTCGGCGGTCGAGAACGTCTGGCTCTTGCGGGTGGGAATAGTGGTGTTGCGGTCGATCAGGCGCGTGAATACGCCGCCCAGGGTCTCGATGCCGAGCGACAGCGGGGTCACGTCGAGCAGCAGCACGTCCTTGACGTCACCGGCCAGGACCGCCCCCTGGATGGCGGCGCCGATGGCGACCACCTCGTCGGGATTCACGCCCTTGTGCGGATCGCGTCCGAAGAAGTTCTTGACGGTCTCGATCACCCTCGGCATCCGCGTCATGCCGCCGACCAGGACCACTTCCTCGATCTCGCCGGCGCTGACCCCGGCGTCCTCGAGCGCCTTGCGGCACGGCACCACGGTGCTCTGGATCAGGTCGTCGACCAGCTTCTCCAGCTGGGACCGGGTGATCTTCATGTTGAGGTGCTTCGGCCCGCTCGCGTCCGCCGTGACAAACGGCAGATTGACCTCGGTCTGGCCGGTGCTGGATAGCTCGATCTTGGCCTTTTCGGCCGCCTCCTTGAGGCGTTGCAGGGCGAGCTTGTCCTCCCTGAGGTCGATGCCGTTGTCCTTCTGGAACTCGTCGGCGAGGTACTCGACCACGCGCATGTCGAAGTCCTCGCCCCCGAGGAAGGTGTCGCCGTTGGTGGATTTGACCTCGAACACACCATCGCCGATCTCGAGAATCGATACGTCGAAGGTGCCGCCGCCGAGATCGTACACCGCCACCAGGCCGCTTTCGCGCTTGTCGAGCCCGTAGGCCAGCGCCGCCGCCGTCGGCTCGTTGATGATCCGCAGGACCTCGAGTCCCGCGATTTGGCCGGCATCCTTGGTCGCCTGGCGCTGGGAGTCATTGAAGTAGGCGGGCACCGTGATGACCGCCTGGTTGATCTCGCCGCCAAAATGCGATTCGGCCGTCTCCTTCATCTTCTGGAGCACATACGCGCTGATCTGGCTCGGGGCGTAGCTCTTGCCGCTTGCCCGCACCCAGGCGTCGCCGTTGTCGGTCTTGACGATCTCGTAGGGCACCATTTCCCGGTCCTTGGTGACCTTCTCGTCGCTGAAGTTTCGGCCGATGAGGCGCTTGATCGCGAAGAACGTGTTCTCGGGATTGGTGACCGCCTGCCGCTTCGCGGTCTGGCCGACCAGGGTCTGGCCGTCGTCGGCAAAAGCGACCACCGAGGGGGTCGTCCGGCTACCTTCAGCATTCTCGATCACACGCGCACTGCTGCCGTCCATGACAGCGATACAGGAGTTCGTGGTGCCGAGATCGATCCCGATCACCTTGGCCATTGCATTCTCCTCGGGCACCCGCGGCCCTCAGCGGCGGCGGACATTCGTATTGGGCAAGGAACGGTATATGGGAACGAGGCGCGTCCCCTGCAAGAAGGCGCCGGCCGCGAAGTTCAGTCCGAAACCGGGGTCCCGACCTCGGCTTCGGTCATGGCGCGCGACAGGACCCGGGCCAGGGCAGCGTGGTATTCCGGCTCGTCGGTGGCTTCCGGGTAGACGAACGTCGCGTTGAGCGTCGTGAGCCGCCCCGGCGTGAACAGGAAGCGGTGCCAGAAGCGTTCGCGAAGAGGACCGGCTTCCGGGTGATCCTCGTTGATCCGGTTGCACGACAGCATGTACTCACCCTCGCGGCCGCTCCGGATCAGAATGTCGCCCGCCTGCTTCGACTCCGCGATCGAGTGCATGAGCTGCACCATCGCCTCGGCGTCCGGGGGGGTCTGGGAGAGACTCCGCTGGTCGCCCTCGAGCACGAAGCAGGTGCCCGGGAGGTCCGGCGCTTCCAGCACCAGCACCCGCTCGCCTGTTTCCGGATGCTTCGTCCAAGCGGCCGGGAGGCTGATGGCGACGCCCGGCCAGGGCGTCGTACGGTCCAGCACAACCGCGCTGGCCCGGCGTTCGGCCCGCGCTTCCCGGTCGAGCGCCGTCTCGGCGGCACCGAAGGAGACGCCGTCGGCGACCGCTTCGATGTCATCAACCACCCCGTCCACGACGGCCCGGGCCTCGTCGGTGGCCGGATGGGCGAGCGCCAGTGTGACGATCCGGAAATGGCGCGTCCCGAAGACTGCTGCCCGGCGCCAGATCCGAACCTCTTCGGTGTCGTCGAGAACCGCCCGATAACCCAGACTCCAGCCGGCGGCAGGGTTGCCGGCGGCGATCAGACCGGCATCGCCGCCGTGCAGGTATTCGCCGGGCTCGCCCCGGGCCACCGCGTCAGGGTCGTCCACCGACACCACGCTGATTCCGAGTACGGGATAGTCGCCGAACGGAAAGGTCGCCTTGGCCCGGTCCCGTTCGACCTCGCGGAGTCGCCAGTCCGCCGGCAGCGTCAGTTGGGCCGCCCCATCGCCGAGCGTCAGGGACTGCCCGTCTGT
This sequence comes from Alphaproteobacteria bacterium, assembly GCA_022825705.1. Classification (GTDB taxonomy): domain Bacteria; phylum Pseudomonadota; class Alphaproteobacteria; order TMED109; family TMED109; genus VXPW01. The sequence goes on along the minus strand of JAJDWH010000043.1, from coordinate 254,735 downwards.
CATGCGTCGGCTCGTGCCGTGTCGGCCGTCGCGTCGGTGCCGTCCGGGTCCGGCTCGGCCGGTTGGTCCCCGTCACCCGGCTCCCCAGGCCCTGCGTCGTCGACACCGTTGGACGAGGCTTCAGGCGCCGCCGCGGCGGCCTCCTTCAGGACGGTCGCCACGACCGCCGCGCGCAGCAGGCGATCATGGTGCCGGTATCCGGGTTGCAGGAGTTCGGCCACCGCCCCGCCCGGCAAATCGGGCCGCGCCAACTGGGTTACGGCCTGGTGGTAGTTGGGATCGAACGGATCCCCTGGAGCTGGGGCGATGCGCTGGATGTCGTGGCGACGGAACTTTGCGTTGAGCTCCTGCAGCGTCAGCTTGACACCCTCCCGCAGCGTCCCCACGTCCTTCGCCTTCGCCGGCCGGTCTTCGGGGATGCTCGCGAGGGCGCGCTCCAGATTGTCGACGATCTCCAGCAGGTCGCGGGCCAAGCCCGACGCCCCGTACTTGACGGCCTCTGCACGTTCGCGGGCCGAGCGTTTCGACGTGTTCTCGGCGTCGGCGCGTGCACGAAGCACGCGGTCCCGTTCGGCAGCCACCTCTTCCTCGAGCGCGGCGACCCTGGCCTCGAGGTCGGCGGTCTCAGATTCCGCCTCGGGCGGCGGCGCCCCTTCGGATTCCTGCTCGGGCACACCCTCGGCCGGGGATTTGGCCGTCACGTCGGAATCTGGCGGTGTGTCAGTCGCGGTCGGTTTAGCGTCGTCCTGGTCGGTCAAGGCCGGTCCCCCCCTGCAGGCAGGTGGTGCAGATGGGGGTACCTGAGTTCCGATGCAAGGGCCCGCAAGCGAGCAAGAGATCGGATCAAGGGTGCAATCCCGCGGCGCGGCGCGCGTCGGCAGCCCGCTGCCGACGTGCCTGCGCAAGCTCGTAGCTCGCCTGCATCCGCATCCAGTGTTCGGCGGTACCCCATCCGATATCCGCCAGGGTCAGCGCCATGATCGCCGACACGCCCGCCTTGCCGTTCAGCAGGCGGGACAGTGTTCCGCGCTCGCACCCGAGACGCGCCGCCGTATCGGACACGTTCCAGCCCACATCGTCCATGCTCTCGCGGATGAGTGCGCCGAGATGCGGCGGGTTCTGCGTCGGGCCGACGCCATCACTCGCAATGTCGTTCATGGTCAGTGCTCCCCTTTGGCCAGTGGTAGTCGATGGGGTCCACGTCCACAGCTTCACCGTCCTCGAAGCGGAACACCATGCGCCAGTTGCCGGAGACGCGAACGCTCCACTGGCCCGCGCGGTCGCCCTTCAGGGGATGCAGTCAGAAGCCCGGCGCGTCGGCGCTTCCTGGATGCGTTGCCTCTTGCAGCCGGAATAGGATACGCCGAAGCCGTGGCACGAGACCGCCGGGCAGGCGCGCCACGTCGTCGCGTGCGTGCAGCGTCCACAATGCCTTGTGCCTGCTTCTCATGCTTCACCGTGGCGCGTCACGTTACACGCCGCAATCGCCTGTCGTGCAGTCGCGACGGGTGGCGACGCTGCAGAGCGGTAACGTGTGCACGGCCCGATCCCGCGCTGCGGGAACATGTGCGGCGACCGCTGCGGCGGGGTGGAACAGGTCCACGGCACGGCATGCCGTGGACCTGTTCCAGCGATCACGCGAGATCGAAGCGGTCGAGGTTCATCACCTTGTTCCAGGCGGCGACGAAGTCGTTCACGAACCTCTGCCCGGAGTCCTCGGACCCGTAGACCTCCGCGATCGCCCGGAGCTGGGAGTTCGACCCGAAGACCAGATCCACACGCGTGCCGGTCCACTTGAGATCGCCGGTCGCGCGGTCCCGCCCCTCGAACACGTCCTCCGACTCGGAGGCCGCTTCCCACGTCGTGCCCATGTCGAGCAGGTTCACGAAGAAGTCGTTGGTGAGCACTCCCGGCCGCTCGGTGAACACCCCGTGGCGGGACTGTCCGACATTCGCGCCCAGGACACGCAGGCCGCCGACGAGCGCCGTCATCTCGGGTGCCGCCAGCTCCAGCAGCTGCGCCCGGTCGACCAGCAGCTGTTCCGCTGGTACGGCGTACCGGCCGTTGAGGTAGTTGCGGAATCCATCGGCAGTCGGTTCCAGCACCGCGAAGGACTCGACGTCGGTCTGCTCCTGTGACGCGTCGGTCCGGCCTGGCGCGAACGGAACCGTCACGTCATGCCCGGCATCCTTCGCCGCTTGCTCGATGGCCGCGCATCCGCCGAGGACGATGATGTCCGCCAGCGACACACCTTTTCCGTTGGCATGCGCGTCGTTGAACGCTCGCTGGATGCCAGCGAGCGTGTCGAGCACGGACGCCAGGCTGGCGGGCTCGTTGACCTCCCATCCCTTCTGCGGCGCGAGACGGATGCGCGCGCCGTTCGCCCCACCGCGGAGGTCGGAGCCACGGAATGTCGACGCCGATGCCCAGGCGGTCGAGACCAGTTCAGAGACGGAGAGCCCTGAAGCGAGGATTTCGGCCTTCAACGAGGCAATGTCCCGCTCATCGATCAGCTCGTGCGTGACGGCTGGAATGGGATCCTGCCAGATCAGCTCCTCGTCGGGGACTTCCGAGCCGAGATAGCGCGAGCGCGGCCCCATGTCGCGGTGGGTCAGCTTGAACCAGGCCCGGGCGAAGGCGTCGGCGAATGCGTCCGGGTTCGCGTGGAAGTGCCTTGAAATCGGCTCGTAGATGGGATCCATCCGCATGGCCATGTCCGCCGTGGTCATCATGGGCGCGTGCCGTTTGGACGGATCGTGGGCATCCGGCACGGCATCCGCGCCGGCGCCGTTCTTGGGTCGCCACTGCCACGCGCCCGCGGGGCTCTTGGTCGCTTCCCACTCGTAGCCGAACAGGGTGTCGAAGTAGCTGTTGTCCCACTTGACCGGCGTCGGAGTCCACGCGCCTTCGATGCCGCTGGTGATGGCGTCGCCACCCTTGCCGCTCCCGAAGCTGCTCTTCCAACCGAGGCCCAGCTGCTCGATGGGAGCGCCCTCGGGTTCGGGCCCGACATGGGCCGTGTCGCCGGCCCCGTGGGCCTTGCCGAAAGTGTGGCCGCCGGCGGTGAGTGCGACGGTCTCCTCGTCGTTCATCGCCATCCGAGCGAAGGTCTCGCGGATGTCCCGACCCGAGGCGACCGGGTCAGGATTGCCGTTCGGTCCTTCCGGATTCACGTAGATCAGGCCCATCTGGACGGCGCCAAGTGGCGTGTCGAGCTCCCGGTCGCCGGTATAGCGCTCATCCCCGAGCCACACGCCCTCCGAACCCCAGTCGATGTCCTCTTCCGGCTCCCAGATATCCTCGCGCCCACCGGCGAACCCGAATGTCTTGAACCCCATGGATTCCAGGGCGCAGTTGCCGGCCAGGATCATGAGGTCGGCCCACGAGAGCTTCCGCCCGTACTTCTGCTTGACAGGCCAGAGCAGGATGCGCGCCTTGTCGAGGTTGCCGTTGTCGGGCCAGCTGTTCAGCGGCGCGAAGCGCTGCGTGCCGGTGCGCGCACCGCCGCGACCGTCGCCGATGCGGTAGGTGCCGGCGCTGTGCCACGCCATCCGGATGAAGAGTGGCCCGTAGTGGCCGTAGTCCGCCGGCCACCAGTCCTGCGACGTGGTCATCAAGTCGCAGATGTCTTTCTTGACCGCGTCGAGGTCGAGGCTGTTGAACGCCTCGGCGTAATCGAAAGCCTCGCCCATCGGATTGGACAGGGCGGATTGCTGGTGCAAGACGTCGAGCCGCAGCTGGTTCGGCCACCAGTCCCGGTTCGACGTGCCGCTCCCGGCGGCGTTTTTGCGAGCCCCGTGAATGACCGGGCACTTGCCTTCGCTCATGCTTCTCTCCTCTACATGTTCAGCGTGTTGAAACGTCTGCGGAGACCACGATTCGGGGCCGGCCGATTCGGGCCTCGCGCGGCGACGCTTCGGGAACGATCGCGCACCGCGACATCGTCAACGGCCTTGGCGCGTTCCGCGTGCCGCCGCTCAACCATGGTGCGCCTCGTGTCCACCGTCGGCCCTATCAGCCATGGGCCGACAGGTGTGGGAACGAAGCTGCAACCGCGTGGCGGACCTTCTCACCGATTCGGACTGCGATGCGTTGGTTCACGGCCAAGGCACTCCGTCTGACGGCATCCGGTACGACGGCAGGGGTGAGCCTAGCAGCTACCTGACTTCGTTCATAACGATGAATACTTGTTACAATGATCGTATGTTACGAATACTTTATCCCGGGGGCGCCCGGTGAAACGCCTGCCCACGATGAAGCAGCTTGAATACCTCGCGGCACTGGCGGAAACCCGACATTTCGGCCGCGCGTCCGAGCGCTGTCACGTCACCCAATCGACGCTCAGCGCGGGCATTCGGGACCTCGAATCGGTGCTGGGCACGGCCGTCGCGGAGCGCTCGAACCGGCGTGTGCTGATCACGCGTGTCGGCATGCAAATTGCCGAGAGGGCAAAGGTGCTGTTGCGCGACGCCGAAGAGGTCATGGAGGTGGCGAGAGCCGGTCACTCGCCGATGACGGGGGAAATGCGCCTCGGAGTGATTCCGACGATCGGCCCGTTCTACCTGCCGCGCGTCCTGCCGGCGCTGCGCGAGCGATTCCCGGAGCTGACCCTCTACCTGAGAGAGGAGCAGACCGCCCCGCTGCTCGCCCGGTTGGAGGACGGGGAGCTGGACGTGGCATTGATCGCATTGCCCTACGACGTCGGCGACCTCACTACCGAGGTCATCCTCGAGGACGAGTTCCTGTTCGCCTGTGACCGCGCCCACGGGCTTGCCGACGCGCGCGAGGTGTCGCTCGACGCGCTTGCCGGCGAACGGCTCCTGCTGCTGGAGGAGGGCCACTGTCTGCGCGGCCACGCGCTCGATGCCTGCCGGCTCGGCGACCGGAGGGCGCGGGCGCAGTTCGAAGCGAGCAGCCTGCACACGCTGGTTCAGATGGTGGCGGCGGGCATCGGCGTCACCCTGGTGCCCCGGCTCGCGGTCGACGCCCGGATCGCGCTGGGAGCGGACATCTCCCTCTCCCGGCTGGCCGCGCCCGCGTCGCGACAGATCGGACTCGCATGGCGCCGGACGTCGTTGAGGGCGAAGGAATTCCAGATGTTTGCGAGCCTGCTGCGCCGTCCGGGCGGCGTCGCGTGACCGTCAGCCAGGCATTTCCCGCAAGCCCCCCTTGCCCATGGCCTGCCTTCCCTAAGGCGGTACCGCCGACCCGGTCCCGACCGCGGAGATAGCCCACGGCCCCAAGGAGAGAGCAGGTCGATCCATGCGGTCTAGGGCCGTTCCCCCACGGCCTCGCGTTCGTCCTCGGCGAACATCTCTTCCAGCTCGCGGGCCCAGTGCTTCGCCTCTTCAATCAGGCGGTCGGTGTCGTGCGCGATCTGGTGCTGGTGAATCAGCCGCGCCGTGTCGTGGTCGCGGAAGGTCTCGACGGTGTGCCGGCTTTCGAAGTCGCCGAGGCCCAGCTCCATCAGGGCGCCGCGGGCGAGCACGAGGCTCGAATGGAAGGTGTCGCGAACGATGCGGTGGACGCCGAGGTCCATCAACGCGTAGGCGTGCTGGCGGTTGCGCGCGCGGGCGAAGACCGTGAGCTGGGGGAAGTGCCGGCGCACCGCCCGCGCCGTCGCGAGCGAGCGCTCGACATCCTCGATCGCCAGGACGAAGAGTACGGCCTTGTCGGCCTTCGCGGCGCGCAGCAGCTCCACCCGGCTCGCGTCGCCGTAGTGGATCTTGTTGCCGAATCGGCGCACGAAATCGACCTGCTCGGCACTGGTCTCTAGGGCGGTGAAGCCGATGCGCCGCAGCCGCAGGATCCGGCCCACGATTTGGCCGACCCGGCCGAACCCGGCGATGATCACCTGGTTCTCCTCTTCGAAGTGCCGTTCGTACTCCGGTTCCGGCTCCTGCTCGAGACGCGCGTTGATCCAGTCGCCCGCCATGAGCGCGAGCGGCGTCGCCGCCATCGAGAGCGTCACCGCGACGATCAGCAGGTCGGCCGTGCGCTCATCCATCAGCGACGACGACACGGCGAGCGCGAGAATGACGAAGGCGAACTCGCCGCCTTGCGAGAGCGCCACGGCCGTTCCGCGGACCGTCCGCCAGTTCGGCGTGCCGGCGCGCGCGACGACGACCAGGCACAGCATCTTCACGAGGATCAGACCGAGCGTGAGACCGAGCACCATGAGCGGCGTCTCGATCACCAGCCCGATGTTGACGCTCATGCCGACGGCCATGAAAAACAGGCCGAGAAACAACCCTTTGAAGGGTTCGATATCGGCTTCGAGCTGGTGCCGATACTGGGAGTCGGCCAGCAGCACGCCGGCCAGGAACGCGCCGAGCGCCATCGACAGGCCGACGAGCTCCATCAGCAGGGCCACGCCCACGACCGTGAGGAGCGCCGTGGCCGTGAACACTTCATGCGTGCCAAACCGCGCCACAAGGCGCAGGACGTAGCGCAGGAGGTAACGGCCGCCGAAAGCGACGAGCGCAATCATCCCGACCGCCTTGGCGACGGCGAGCCAGAGGAGCTCGCCCTCGGCGCTGCCGGACGCCGGCGCCAGCAGGGGCAGGAAGGCCAGGATCGGGATCACTGCGAGGTCCTGCAGTAGCAGGATCGAGAACGACAGCCGGCCGTGGCGGGTCGTGAGCTCGTTGCGCTCCGCGAGTGCTTGCAAGGCGAAGGCCGTCGACGAGAGCGCCAGCGCGAGTCCCGCGGCCACGGCGCTCTCGGGCGGCAGGCCGAACGCGAGGGCGAGGCCGCCGAGTGCCGCTGCGGTCAGCACGAACTGTCCGCCGCCCAGCCCGAACACCGCCCGGCGCATCGCCCAGAGGCGGCGCGGCTGAAGTTCGAGGCCGATGACGAAGAGCAGAAGAACGACGCCGAACTCCGCGAAGTGAAGGACCTCCTGTTCGTCCAGGACCACGTCCAGCACCCATGGCCCGACGATGACGCCAGCCAGCAGATACCCAAGGACCGCGCCCAGCCCGGCCCGCCGCACCAGCGGGACGACGACCACGGCGGCGGCGAGGAAAATCACGACCTGTGCAAGAAACGCCATGCGACGCCCCCTTTCCCTTCTCTTCGGGCGGTGCCCTCTGCTGCCGATCTTGCCACCGCAATGCCGGGAATCCTCCCCGTCGGTCGAACCGTCCGGTACGATGGGCGTGCTTCGCCGGCGTGCTCGACAGCGTGGCGGTGGACCGGATCGCCATCGGGGTGGCCAACAGGGGTTCGTCGCGTTTCAGGAACGGCCGGATTTCCGGACCCTCCCGACACCGGCTTCCCGCGGCACCACCCGCGCATCACGCGCCCTCCCTCCGGTGTCAGCTCAACCCTCGGGGGCCGGCCGACACCCACCGGACGTGAACATTCCGGCGGGCCGGGCGGGGAGTTATCCGGGTACTTCCCACGTCTTGTTCGCGGTCGCGTCGCGCGAACACGTCACGCATTCCTTGCCGAGCACGGCATCCCACTCGGCGGCTGAATCCCGTTCAGAAATCTGCGAAGCGTCTTCGTTCCCGGCCGCGACCGCGACGTCTCGGGGCTCAGCGACCGGTCTCAGTCAGTCGATGCCGACGGCGTCCCCGAGCACGGCACCGATTTCGCCGTGGACCACCAGGTCGGCGTAGCCGTCCTGCGGGGTGGGCTCGCGGTTGAGGATCGTGTAGCGCGAACCGTTCTGCTTCGCCATCAGGGGAACGTCAGCCGCCGGGTACACGACCAGCGACGACCCGATCGCGATTGCGAGATCGCACGCTCGGGCCGCCGCCTCGGCCCGGCGCATTGCCTCGACGGGCATGGGTTGGCCGAACGAAATGGTCGCGCTCTTGACGTACGGGCTGTCGCAGCCCCGGCAGGTCGGCAACGTCTCGTCGCGGTCGAACTCGCGAAAGATGTCTTCCAGTTCGTGCCGCAGCCCGCAGTCGCAGCAGGCGGCGTAAGTGGCATTGCCGTGCAGCTCCACGAGCTGCTCCTTCGACACCCCGGACGCCTGATGCAGGCCATCGACGTTCTGGGTGACGACGATGGACGCCGAATCCCGCCGCATCAGTTCCGCGATCGCCCGGTGCCCGCGGTTGGGGGCGGCCTGCCCGATCGACCGGTCGGTCTCGCGCTTCCGACGCCAGCTTTCCCGCCGCATCGCCTCGGAACGCAGGAAGTCGTCGAACAGAATGGGTTGATTGCGGTCCCACACGCCGCCCGGGCTGCGGAAGTCCGGGATGCCCGACTCGGTGCTGATCCCGGCGCCGGTGAAGATCAGGATGCGCCGGGCCGAGTCCAGTTCGCTCCGGAGGAGGGCGGTTGAATCGGCGCCCGGGCCCGTCGCTGTCCCGTTCTTCATCGTTCAGGCGAGCAGGCGGCCGACGGCGCGCGCCGTGTAATCCACCATGGGGATGATGCGGGCATAGTTGAGCCTGGTGGGCCCGATGACGCCGATGGCGCCCAGGGTTCCGGTGCCGCTGTCGTGCTGCATGATCGGCGCGACGATCATCGAACATCCCGACAGGGCAAAGAGTTCGGTCTCGGCCCCGATAAACACGTGCACGCCGGATCCGTCCAGGGTCGATTCCAGCAGGCGGCGGAGCGTACGGCCACGCTCGATCGCCTCGAACAGCAGCCGCACCCGCTCCATGGCGGCCCGTTCCTGTACCCCCTCCAGCGTGCGGGCCCGACCCGTCAGGATCAGCGACGGATCGCCGTCGGCCGCGGTACGGACCGCGAGCCCTGCCTCGATCACCCTCTGGGTCTCCGCGTCAAGGTCCGCCTGGTCAACGGTCATGTCCGCCTCGATCGCGCGGCTGGCTTCCTCGAGCGAGCGTCCCGCGAAGCGGTCATTGAGGCAGTTCGAGGCCTCGATCAGCGCATGCGCCGGCAGTCCGGGGGGCAGATCGATCAGGCGGTTCTCCACGAGATCGTGGGTGTCAACAATGACCACCAGTGCCCGTCCGGGATCCAGCCGCACGAATTCGATGTGCTTGATCGCGCGCTGTTCCTGAGTAGGGGTAATCACCAGGGACGCGCACTGCGACAGGCCCGACAGTCCTTCACCGACCTCGCGCAGCACTTCCCGCAGGTTGCGCCCGGCCCCGGCGCAGAGCGCCTCGATGCGGCTGCTGTCGGACACCGGCAGTTCGCCGATCTTGAGAAACCCGTCAATGAACAGCCGGAGTCCGCGCTCGGTCGGGAGCCGCCCCGCCGAGACATGCGGCGCGTACAGCAACCCCAGGCCCTCCAGTTCCGCCATGACCGCGCGGATCGACGCAGGCGACAGGGTACCGTTCAGCTCCTTGGCCACCGTCTGCGACCCCACCGGAGCGCCGCCCTCGAGGTACGATTCGACGACCTGCCGGAAGATCTCCTGCGAGCGCTCGTCGAGTTCGCTCAACGGGCTGATGGTCCCGTCCTGTGTCGCTTTCTGCATTGCGCCTTCTTCGCCACGCCCATCGGGCCCGCCGCACCGGCTCGCCGGCCGGCCTTACACGCCTTCCGGGACCTCGTGGCGGCGGTGTCCGAACGAATGCGACCGGATCAAACGCGCCAGCGTCGGATCCCGGTACGCCTTGCGCCGCTGATGTGCCCGCAGGGCTGCCGTCAGCCGCCCACGATAACCCATCTGCCGGTCGGCGAGCGCGACCATCCGGCTGTTCGGCCAGTTCTTCGGGCGGATCCGGTCCAGTTCCTCCAGCAGACCGTCGGCAGGCCCCCTGCCGCTGCCCGCCGCCATCACGATCAAGGCAGCCGCCGTGGATCGGGAGACACCCTGATAGCAATGCACGTGGACGTGCCGGCAGCCTGCGACCGCCAGCCGCCGGCCAAGTCGGACCAGTCGGCGGACGTGTGTGGCCGACGGCAGCCGCTTGCCCCGGGTCGGCCGCACCGCGTCGTGGAACGCCATGCGGGTCACGCGCCCGCCGTTGCCGCGCCGGAGCGGCGCCGGGGTCAGGTTGCCAGGATCGAGAATGGACACCACGTGGCCAGGACGGCCGAAGCGGGACCGCTGGACCGTGCGCAGGCCCGATACGGTCACCCGAAAGGGTGCCAAGCCGTCAGACGGCACTGGAGCGGACGGCCGGGATCGAACCGGCGACATTCAGCTTGGGAAGCTGACGTTCTACCACTGAACTACGCCCGCGCGAACAACAGCATCCATCCGACGCTGGCGTTGAAGGTATCCGCAGCCCTGCCGACGGTCAAAGACCCGCGCCGCAGGCCCCTCGGGACGCGCCCGCAACACCCTCAGCGAACAGGCGAAAACCGGTTCCCGGTATGGAATGCCCGAGTCCCCTACGCTATCTTGATCTGGTGCCCGTTCCCGGGGCAATCCATGCTCGGAACTGCCCATGGACGACTGCGCCCCAACCGATCTGCAGATGATCGACGCGAAGTCGGCCAAGTACGTCGACCCCGATTTCACGCTCGACGGAAGCCCGCGCGCATGGGTCAAGCTGCGCCGGCTGGATACGCTGTGGTTCAACACGGGGACACTCTGCAACCTTGCATGCCAGGGCTGTTACATCGAATCGAGCCCGACCAACGACCGGCTGCAGTATCTATCGCTGAAGGAAGTCGAAGGCTATCTGGACGAGATCCGGACCACCGGCTTGGCGACCCGGCAGATCGGTTTCACGGGCGGCGAGCCGTTCATGAATCCGGAGCTGGTCGGCATGCTGGGAAGCTGCCTCGATCGCGGGTTTCAGGTGCTGCTGCTGACCAACGCGATGCGCCCCATGGAGAAGCAGGCCGATGCCCTGGCCGCCCTGGCCGGGCGCGACGGCCTGATCATTCGCGTCTCCCTCGACCATTACCGCGCGGAACGGCACGAAGCCATCCGCGGGGCGCGGTCGTGGGCTCCGGCCATGCGGGGTCTCGGCTGGCTGCGCGACCTTGGCTTCCACACCGACATCGCGTGCCGACTCCTGGAGGATGAATCCGAAACTTCCATGCGCGCCGGCTTCGCCAGACTGTTCCGGGAACTCGATCTCAGCGTCGATGCCTTCGACCCGGCTCGCCTCGTGCTGTTTCCGGTGATGGACCGCCGCCGCGATGTGCCGGAGATCACGCAGTCCTGCTGGCAGATTCTCGATGTGGACCCCGATACCATGATGTGCGCCTCGTCCCGCATGGTCGTGCGGCGAAAGGGGGCACCCGCCCCTGCGGTCGTCCCGTGCACATTGCTACCCTACGACGAGGCACTGGAGTTGGGCACCAAACTCTCCGACGCCCACCAGAGCGTGGCGCTCAACCACCCCTTTTGTGCGCAGTTCTGCGTCCTTGGCGGCGCCAACTGTTCGGCGAGCTGATCATGAATGAAGACCCGTTTGACGTGGCCGAGCCTGAAGAAGACGAAGACGAGGGACACTGGTACCAGAAGGAAAGCTGTGGCATCACGGTCCGGGTCCGCCCGTTCTATCTCGAAGAGCAGTCCGTGCCGCACGAAGAGCGCTATCTGTGGGCGTACCAGGTCCGCATCGAGAACCGCGGCGCCGGCAAAGTCCAGCTCATGACGCGCCACTGGCGGATCGTCGACGGTCGCGGCCAGGCGATCGAGGTGAAGGGCGAGGGCGTCGTCGGCGAACAGCCGGTACTGGCTCCCGGCGAGACGTTCGAATACGCGTCCGGGACGCCGTTGTCCGAGCCCTCGGGCATCATGAGCGGCACCTATTCGATGCAGGGCGAGGACGGCCAGACGTTTGAAGTCGAGATTCCGGCGTTCCCGCTCGAGAGCCCCTGGTCCCAGCGCACGCTCCACTAATGGACACTGAACGCCCCTCGCGGGCGGAGGCCGAGGCGGCGGTACGCACCCTGATCCGCTGGATCGGCGAAGACCCGGATCGCGAGGGCCTCGCCGCCACGCCAGGCCGGGTCATCCGCGCGTACGACGAGCACTTCGCCGGGTATGCGAAGGATCCAGGCGCCGTCCTGCGGCGAACCTTCGAGGAAACCGAGGGTTACGACGAAATCGTCGCCCTGCGGTCGATTCCCTTCTCGTCGCACTGCGAACACCACCTCACCCCGATCATCGGCAATGCGCATGTCGGCTACCTGCCGGACCGCCGGGTGGTCGGGCTGAGCAAGCTCGCCCGCCTCGTGGACGTGTTCGCGAAGCGGCTGCAGCTCCAGGAAAAGATGACGGCCCAGATCGCCGATACGATCACCGAGGAACTGCGTCCGCGCGGTGTCGGCGTGGTGATCGAGGCAGAGCACTTCTGCGTCGCCACGCGCGGCGTCCAAAAACGCAACGCCGTCATGGTGACCAGCCGCATGACGGGAACCTTCCGCGACGATCCGTCCACGCGTCGCGAATTCCTGTACCTGATCGATCGGGGACCCCGCTAGGACCCCGGACAGCGAATGCTCCGAATCCGGCCGGTTCTGTACCTCACCGGGATCCTGATGCTCCCGGTGGGGGCAGCGATGCTGATCCCCATGGCGGCCGACCTGCTGGCCGGCGAACCGTCGTCCCTGGCCTTCGCCGGCACCGGCGCCGCGACCGCGTTCGTCGGCGTGGCCCTGGCTCTGGCCTGCCGGAGCGGCACGCTGGCCAGCGACTTCGGCCGCAACCATGACCCGCGGCAGGTCCTGGCACTGATCACGCTCTGGTGGCTGCTCGCCATCGTGCTGGCAGCGCTGCCGCTCTACTTTGCCGACCAGCGCATCAACTACACGGACGCGTTCTTCGAGGCCGCATCGGGGCTCACCACCACCGGTGCCTCGGTGTTCACCGGTCTCGAGGACCGGCCGCCGGGCGTCCTCCTCTGGCGGGCCATGCTGCAATGGTTCGGCGGCCTCGGCATCGTGGTGATGGCGCTGGTCATGCTGCCGTTCCGGGAGATCGGCGGCATGGAGGTCATCCGCATCGACCAGTACAACCTGAGCGGCGGCCGGAAACTGAGCGACGCGCGGCTGGCGCTGATGCTGGTCAGGATCTACCTGATTCTCACGGCGGTCTGGGTGGTGCTGCTCCGCATCGCCGGCATGGACTGGTTTGACGCGCTCTGCCATGCCATGACGACCATTGCGACCGGCGGCTATTCCACGCGGGACGGATCCGTGGGCGCCTGGCACAGTCCCGCGATCGAGACCGTCGTCATCCTGGGCATGCTGGCGGCGTCGCTGCCGTTCATCGGCTATCGCCAGATTGCGCAGGGCAACTGGCGCCACCTTGCCGGCAATCCGGAGGTCGGGGTCTTCTTCGCCGTCGTCGGTGCCGCGGTCGGCGTCGTCATGCTTTGGCTGTGGCTGGGCACCGGGACCGGGCCGTTCGACGCTCTGCGCCGCTCGGCCTTCAACGTGATCTCGGTCCTGACCGGAACGGGGTACGCGACGGAGGACTTCTCCGGATGGGGGGGCGGCACGACCGCCCTGCTGTTCCTTCTCATGTTCGTCGGCGGGTGCAGCGGGAGCACCACTGGCGGCCTGCGGATCTTCCGGATCCAGGTCATGCTGGCGCTGGTCGCGGCGCAGTTGCGGAAGGTGTCGCAGCCGCGCCTGGTGAGTACGCCCCGGCTGGCCGGCAAGCCGATCAGCGAGGACTACCTTCGCCCGGTCCTGAGCATTGCCGCGCTGTTCCTGATCACCGTCACGGTGCTGGCCGGGTTCCTTTCGGTCCTCGGCCTGGACCGTCTCACGGCACTGTCGGCCGCGGCCTCGGCAGTCGCCATCGTGGGCCCCGGGCTCGGGCCGATCGTGGGTCCCGCCGGGTCCTACGCCCCCCTGCCGGAAGCCGCCAAGTGGGCGCTGTCGGTCGGCATGCTCCTCGGCCGGCTCGAGTTTCTCACGGCGCTGGTGATGTTCGCTCCCGGATTCTGGCGGCGCTGAGCAGCCAACGGATCAGCCTCCCGGCGTCGTTCTGGACCAGGAACAGGCTCGGCACGATGACCAGAACCAACGGCGTCGTCGCCAGGAGCCCGAAGATGATCGTCACCACCATGGGTTGAATGAACTGCGCCTGGAAGCTCGTCTCCAGGAGCAGCGGCGCCAGACCGCCGATCGTGGAGGCCGTCGTCAGGATGACCGCACGGAACCGCTCGCAGCTCCCGTTGACCACAGCCTCCAGCAGGTCTTCACCCGCGCCCACGTGCCGGTCGATCGTGTTCACGACGATGATCGACCCGTTGACCACGATGCCGGAGAGGCCGAGCAGGCCGAGCAGGGAGATGATCGTGAGGTCGTAGCCCATCACCAAATGCCCGAGAATCGCTCCCACGGTGGCGAACGGGATCACCACCATGACGATGATGGGACGGGTGTACGACCCGAACACGAGTGCGATCGTCAGGTAGATCGCGAGCAGGCCCAGGGCGGCCCCCAGCCGCATCTCGCGGAGGGTTTCCTGCTGCTCCTCGCTCCGGCCCGCCAGCCGCCAGCGCGCGCCGTGCGGCTCGACCGCCTCAGCGAGAGGACCGTCCGCGAGTCGGATCAGCACCTCGTTCGCGTTGGCGCGGCTCGAATCCACGGTGGCCGTGACGGCGACCTCGCGCACGCCGTTTTCGCGCCGGAATACAGAGAAACCCTGCTGTTCCGTGATGTCCACGACCTCGGATAGCGGCACCTGAAGCCCGGCCGGGCTTCGCACGAACAGGGTCCCGAGCGCGTGCGCCTCCATGGCGTCCGGGCGCATCCGAACCCGGACCACCAGTTCTTCGTCCGCTGCCGCCAGCCGCTGCGCGATGATGCCCTCGAACGCCCCCCGTACTTCGCGGGCGACACTGGCCGTGGTGAACCCGAGCGCGCGGCCGCGCTGGGTCAGGGTGAGCGCGAGTTCGCGTTTGCCGTACGGGAGGTTGTCGCGAATGTCGTTGACGCCGACGTAACCCGCGAGCACCGACCGGACCTCGAGCGCAGCCGCCTTCAGCGCCTCCGGTTCGGCGCCGGAGATGCGGATGTCGATCTCCTTGCCGGGCGGGCCGCGTGGCGGCGGGGCAATCACCAGGTTCTCGAGCCCCGGCAGGGGGCGGATCTCGGCCCGCCAGGCGTCCATGACCTGCTGCAGCTGAATGTTCCGATCCTCGATCGGCATCAGCTGCAGGGTCATCCCGCCGACATGGTCTCCGGCGAGTCCGGACCGAGGCGTTGGCGTCCGCCCGACGTGGCCGTAGATGGTCTCGACGAACCCGGCATCGTCGATGACGCGGGCAGCGCGTTCCAGCTCGTCGACCATGGCTTCCGTGGTGCTCCTCGGCGTACCGGCCGGGAACCAGAATGTGACTTCCGCGACGTTGGCCTCCAACTGGGGGAAGAAGACGAACTTCACCTTTCCACCTGCCAGCAGTCCCCCGACCGCGAGGAACGAGGCCACCACGACCGCCACCATGAGGTAGCGGCGCGTCAGGGCCCAGGCGACGAATCGTCGGTAGACCCCGTCGCGCAACGCCGCGAAGCCCCTATCGAACCACCGCCGGAACCCCCTGGCCTCGCGGGGGCGGCCTGACTTTTGGGTGAAGGCGTGGCGCAGGTGGCCCGGCAACACCAGGAAGCACTCGAACAGGCTGGCCGCGAGGACCGCGATCACCACAAAGGGGATCGCGCCGACGATCTGGCCGACGATGCCGGTCGTGAAGAATATGGGCATGAAGGCGCACACAGTGGTGGCCGACGCCGCCACCACCGGCCAGAGCATGGCGCTTGCACCCATGACCGACGCGTTGAGGGGCGGCACGCCGCTCTCCCACTGCATCTGTCCGTGCTCCGCGACCACGATCGCGTCGTCGACCACGATCCCCAGCATCATGATCATGGCGAACATGCTGATCATGTTGATGGATTGCCCGGTGATGTACATCACGAACAGCGTCGCTGCGAAGGCGGTGGGGATTCCTACGGCGACCCAGAACGCGGTCCGGGGACTCAGGAAGACAAACAGGATGAGCAGGACCAGCGCGAGGCCACTCAGCCCGTTCCGGACCAGCATGTTGAGCCGGCTCATCACGCCGTCGGCCTCAATCCGGTAGAGCGTCAGCTCGAGGTTGTCGGGCAGCCCTTCCGGGTCGCCATTGAGATACGTCTGGATGTCCCCCCAGATATCCAGGATGTCGCTGGTCTCCGAACGGCTCACGTGGAGAGACAGCGCCAGGCGGCCCCCCGCCCGGCCGCTCGCCATGCCTTCCGCGAATGTGTCGGAAACCGTCCCCAGGTCGTCGACCCGGAACGTGCGTCCGGACGAATCGGACACGATTTCGAGCGCCGCCAGCTCCCGCGCGGTGGCGCGCTCGCCGAGCATGCGCACCTGCAGCTCGGCCGCACCGCTCGTGTCGCCGCCCGGCATGTCGCGCGAGTGGGCGGCGATGCGGCCGGCGACATCGTTCAGACTGAGGTCGAGCGCGAGGAGCGCGGCCGGTTCCACATCGACCACCAGTTCCGGTGAACGAAAGTCCGAGATGGTGACCTTGTCGGCACCGGCCGCGAGCAGGCCGTCGCGAAGGACCTTCGCGTAGCTCCGCAACTGGGCCTCGTCGTACGGCCCGGCAACGCGAATCCTCGCCACCTGTTCAAACGGAACGATTCGCGTGATGGTCGGGCGCTCGGTCGTCTCTGGCAGCGTCGTAACCCTGGCCACGGCCGTCTCCACGTCAGCCAGTGCCTTCTGCATGTCGGTCCCTTCCAGGAACTCGACAAGCACCCCGCCGTAGCCTTCCTGGGCGGTGGAGGTGACACGTTTCACCGAATCGAGGAAACGCACCTCCGGTTCGATCGCGGCCACCACCGAATGCTCGACCTCATCGGCGCTGGCGCCCCGCCAGACCACCTCAACGTTCACGTAGTCGATCGAATAGTCGGGGAAGAACTGACGATTGAGGCGATCCAGCGACGCAATACCCAGCGCCAGCAGGATCAGCATCAGGATGTTGGGCGCAGTGGGGTGACGGGCGAACGCGGCAATCAGGCCCCGGCGCGGGACCAGCCTCGATCTATTGTCCACGTAGCGTCTCGTCCGCGACGATCGCGATCGCATCCCCGGGATGAAGTTCGCCGGAGCGGGTCACGATCACGGCCTCGCCCGGGAGCAGATCGCCGCGCAACAGCACCGTGTTCCCCGCCCGGGCCACCACCGTGACCGCCCGGGAAACCGCGATCCCGTCCTCCGCGACCAGCAGGCTGGGACCCGGATGCAGTGCCTCCGACGGGACCCGGAATGTTCGCACGTGGGTCTCCTCGAAGAGTTCGACTTCAACGAAGGCCCCCGGCCGGATCGGATCCGCGTCCAGGTCGGCATCGGAAATGCGGGCATACACGTTGACGCCGGCCCTGTTGGACTGGATTTCGCCCTCGATGCGGGTCACGCGGGCCGAATACGTCCGAACGCCCGCCTCCGTCCGCCACGACACCACGCAGATGGCGCCAATGCCGCGGTCGGCGATCTCGACCAGCCGGGCAAGTTGCCGCTCGGGAATGAAGAACCGGACTTCAAGCACGGCGGTGTCGATCAGCCGGGCGATGCGCTCTCCTGCCTTGACCTGCTGGCCCAGGTCACCCGACACCTGAGCGAGATAGCCATCGAAAGCAGCGCGGATCTGGGTGTCGCTCAAGGCCCGACGACTCCGCGCCTCGGCGGCGCGCAAGCGTTCGAGCACCGCTTCCTGCTGGGCGATCTTGGCCGCACCGGCCGTCGCCTGCTGCCGCCGCTGCGTCAGTTCCGCCTCGGCCGCCGCCAGCCTGGACTGCGCCGCCTCCAGCGTGCGCCTCGCGCTCACGTTCTGTTCGGCAAGATCCACCTGCCGCTCGTACTCCGTCTGCGTCAGGTCCCGTCGTTCTTCCGCAAGGGTCACGAGGTCCGATTGATGGCGGCTGGTCTCCCGGTTTTCGTGCAGCCGTGCTTCTGCTTCCCGCACCGCGGCGGCGGTCTCCTCGACCCGACGCTCGTACTCGAACGGGTCCAGTTCGATCAAGACCTCTCCCGCCACCACCGGCGCCCCGTTCGCGAACTGGTCCGACACCCGCAGAATGGGCCCCCCGACGATGGCGCGGACATCGGCTGAACGCCGCGCGACCACCTCGCCGTAGGCGATGATCGTCGACGGATGATCTCCCTCCTGGGCCGTTGCCGCCGCGACCGGCAGCGGCGGCAGGGTCATGTCCAGGATTTCCGGCGGTGCCTTGGCGCGGACCAGAGCCATGAAGACGGCGATCCCGGCAGCCAGCACGCCGACAAAATGCAGGCCATGCCAAATGCGCCGGAATCCGCGGAAGAATCGGAAGCGGCGCACCGTCGGATCGGCAAGGGCCGCTCCGTCCTCGGCGCGCTTCGGTTCAGCTTCGATGCCAGTGGGCTCGGTCATGATGTTGCAACTGCTGACGGCATCGTCGGGCGAAGGATCCGAACGTGCTCAGCCCGCGAACCTCCACGTTCCCGGCAAGAGATGTGCACACGCCCAGGAAGTGTATGAACACAAGCATATAGCGTTTGTTTGGCGCGGTTCCACCGCGGGCATCCTGTCGCCGGCGCCATCATGGTCTGCCCGCGATGTAGTCGAGCCCGCCGATCATCAGGATGATCCGCATGACGATCGACTTGGAATACTCGACCGCGGCGGCGGCGTACCACGCGAGCGACCGGTCGTGAGGATTGTCGCCCGGGCCCGTAACCGGGTACGGAACGACCTCGATATCAGGTGCCAGATAGCGAAACAGCAGCAGGCTGCGCGGCAGGTGCACATCGCTGGTGACGAGGACGGCCCGAGCGATTCCCCGCTCCTTCGCCCACTGCCGGCTTTCCACGGCGTTGCCCACCGTATTGGTGGCTGTCCGGCCGAGATCCACCCGGGACTCGATGCCCTGCGGCACAACCAGGTCGGCGGCGCGTACGCCCGCTCCGACCCCGGATATGAGCAGGCGCGCGCCGGGATTGACTTCCAGCAGCTGAAACCCGGCGGCAAGTCGACCCTGTCCTCCGGTAAGCACGATGACGGCTTCGATGTCGGAATCGATCGCGGGATCCGTCGGCAGCGACCGGATGAATCCCTGTAGTCCGACGGCCCACGCGAAGATGCAGGAACCCGCCACGACGAGCGGAACCGTGCGGACAACTCGCCTATAGCGCGCCAGGTCGTGCTCCAACCGGCGTCGTCACGCGTGCGTGACGCTCCGGTGTATCAACTGCGGGAAATCGGCAACGGCTGCGCGCGGGACCGAGCGCGGGGAGCGGCGTTACCATGTGCAAGCTAAGCTGTGCATCAGGATGTCAAGTATATGTCAAGCCATAGGGGCGAGCCAGAAACGGTCACGTGATTTCAGCGCCATCCGGACGAATCGCCGCAACAGTGGCATCCTGCCTCTGCGGCCGCCGGGCCCACCGAGGCGGGACAAAACGCGCGGCGCCGTCCCGCCAGCCACGAAGCGCATCCTCGGGCATTGGCGCCGGTGATGGTCGATGCTTGATGTTGGATGCTGTTGACCGTCGCACTACCATGTCGTGCCGGATGGCCACGAGAACCCTGGCATGCGAACCACATTGAACATCGACGGCGATGTCCTGTACGCCGTCAAGGAACTGGCCAAACGCGAGCAGACGACCACCGGCGAATTCGTCTCTGGCCTGCTCCGCGAGGCCTTGCGGGCCCGGGCCGGTTCCGCAGGCCCCAGGCATTCGCGTCGAGACGTCTACGGCTTCAAGCCCATTCCGTCCGGGGGCGAGGTCGTCACCAACGAGCTCGTCAACGAACTGCGGGATGAGCAGGGAGTCTGATCCATGCGGGCCCTGCTCGACGTCAACGTCCTGATAGCTCTGCTTGACGAAAACCACGCCCAGCACCAGACGGTCTCGGAGTGGTTGGAGACGCATATCAAACACGGATGGGCCTCGTGCCCGCTCACGCAGAATGGCTGTGTGCGGATCCTCTCTCAGCCGCGTTACCCCAACGTGCTGGGGTCGGCCGAGGCGGTCATGCGGCTCCGAATCGCCGTATCCACCCCGTGGCACCGATTCCTCGCGGATGACGTCAGCCTGCTCGACGATCACGCCGTCGACCGCCATCAACTGCTGGTCCCGCGCCAACTGACGGACGTCTACCTGCTGGCCCTGGCCGTCTCGCACGGTGCCCGCTTCGTCACACTCGAGAAGTCCGTACCCCTGGGCGCTGTCCGGCGGGCGACCGCCGAATCCCTCACTGTCATCTGATCCGTTCGGCAGCAGCCCCCACCGCCACGGCTGGATGGCCCGGCCCTGCCCGGCGCCATGGACCGATCCGCGCCGGCGCGCAGATTGCGATCCGCCGCCACTCAACACGGCCGCTGGCCGCGCCGTCGCTGGGAAACAATAAGAACCTATTCCCGAGATTTCCGATCTGGATATCTTCCTTTGAATCGATGGGCAGCAAGTTACGCCAAGGGTCGTACATGACTGCAACGCCAGCGTTCCGGCAGCGTGAAACGGTCCTGTGTCGCGCCCGGCGCCTTCCCATCGTATCCGCGCCTGTGCTATAGAAAGCGACCGCCCTGACGGGAATTTGAGCAATTTCGTCCACGAGAGAGAGCATCCATTGCAGGTCGTCGTACGAGATAACAATGTCGATCAGGCCCTGAAGGCGCTGAAGAAAAAGCTCCAGCGCGAAGGTCTGTACCGGGAAATGAAAAAGCGGAGGGCCTACGAGAAGCCCTCCGAGCGAAGGGCCCGCGAAAAGTCGGAAGCCGTGCGCCGCTGGCGGAAGCTGCAGCGCAAGCGCGCAGCGCGCGAAGCCTGACCGTTTCCCTTGTGCCCTTGGGGAATGGCTGGGCTTCCCCGTCGCTACCGCTGATCGACAGCCGACCGACTCGCCGCCTCGTCTAGCGCGCGGTTGAACGCAGCCACGGCCGCGCCCGGTCCGTCCGGGTGTTCCCAGACCGCCGAGACCACGGCCACGAAGGCCGCCCCGGCCTCGGCCAGAGGCCCGCAATTCGTCGGCGTGATGCCGCCGATCGCCACCGCCGGCACGACGGTGGCGGTGTCCCAGTCCCTAAGCAGCGAGACGTTGGGCCGGGCCCGCGGCGTCTTGGTCGCCGTCGGGAAGAACGCGCCGAACGCCACGTAGTCCGCATCGGCCCTGGCGGCCGCCTCCATCGCGGCATGCTTGGAGTCGTAGCAGCTGACCCCGAGGACCCGATCGGGCCCGATCCGTTCGCGCGCCGCCACGGCGGGCAGATCCTCTGCGCCCACGTGCAACCCGTCGGCGTCGGTCATCTCCACGAGGTGGGCCCGGTCGTTCAACACCAGCGGCACGCCGCGCTCGCGGCATCGGGGCAGGAGTTCGGCCATCGCCGCCACGACCGCGGCGTCGCCCGCCTCCTTCATGCGCAGCTGCACGCAGCCCACCGGGCCGCCGGCGAGCGCTTCCTCGAACCGTGGAACGAACGCCTCGAGATCAAAGACCGACGGCGTGATCAGGTACAGCCGGCAGCGCTGCCCCGCGCCGCCCGGCCCGGATTGCGTCAGCATGCACTCCGGTAGATGTCAACGATGGCGTTCAGCAGTGCGAGGGCGTCCGGCTTCTTCCGTTGAAAGCTGTTCCGGCCCATGATCGAGCCGTGGCCGCCGCCGCGGGCGATCTCCCCCACTTCCGCCAGGATGGCATCCAGTCCCTTGGCCGAGCCCCCGGAAAAGACGACGATCCGCCGGCCGTTGAAGGCGGCCTGCATCACGTGACGGACCCGCTCGGACAGGGTCCCGGCCGGCACACCTTGCTTGGCGTAGACCGCCGCGGCCTCCTTCTGCGCCAGATGCGCCGTCGGCGGCTTGACCTTGATCACGTGCGCACCGATCAGCGCCGCGAGATGTGCAGCGTAGGCGGTCACGTCGAGCGCCGTCTCGTCCTCCCTGGCGAGCGCACCGCCGCGCGGGTACGACCAGACGACGGCCGGAAGCCCGACCGCCCGCGCCTCGCGGATGATCTCGCGCAGCTCTTCCATCATTCCGTACTGGGTCTCGGCACCGGGGTACATCGTGAACCCGACCGCCGCGCACCCGAGCCGCACCGCGTCGCCCACCGACGCGGTCACGGCCTGATCCTTGACGGTCGACCAGCTCATGCCGCTGTTCAGCTTCAGGATCAGGGGCACGCGTCCGGCGAACGTGTCGACACCGGCCTGGAGGAGGCCGGGCGGCGCCGCGAACGCGCTCAGGTCGGCGTCGAGCGCCAGCTGGTAGTGGTAGTGCGGATCGTACCCGTCCGGATTGGGCGCGAACGACCGGCCGGGACCGTGCTCGAAACCCTGGTCGACCGGCAGGATCAGGACCCGGCCGGTGCCGCCGAGCGCACCGTGCATGAGGATCCGGCCCAGGTTCGCGAGCAGCGCCGGCGATTCCCCCTCGTAGTGGCTGAGGATGCGTTCGACTTCAGGCGTTGCATGCATGCTCAAGAATCCTTCTGGAGGAGACGAGGTCAGGCAGCCAGCGGCAGAAGCCCGGGCAGGCTCCGGCCCTCGACCCATCGGAGGAACGCGCTGCCGGCCACGGAGACGTAGCTGAAGCCACCGCCCAGCGACAGTCGGCTGAGTGCCGCCGCAGTGTCCCCGCCACCGGCGACGGACGTAAGAACGCCGCCGCGGGTCAGCATGGCCGCGGTGCGTCCGACCACCGCCGTGCCCTGGTCGAACGGCGCCACCTCGTACAGCCCGAGCGGGCCGCTCCAAAGCAGGGTTTGCACGGTCGTGAGTCGGTTGCCGTAGGCGTCGCAGGTCTCGGGACCGATGTCGTAGACCAGCTGCCCCGACGGCACCTGCTCCACGGGCACGACCCGCGGCTCCGCGGCGGCATCATCGGACACCACCACGTCGACGGGCAGCATCAGCTCGCAGCCCGATCGCGACGCGGCCTCGATGATCGCCCGGGCCTCATCAAACATCTCGGGCTCCACCAGCGACTTGCCGAGGTCCAGACCCTGCGCCGCGAGGAACGTGTTGGCCATGGCGCCGCCCACGGCGAGGGCGTCGACCCGGCCCACGAGATTGCGCAGGGCGACGATCTTGGAAGACACCTTGGAGCCGCCCACGATCGCCATCACGCTGCCGTCACCCGCATCGAGCGCCCGCCCGAGCATGTCCACCTCGGTCTCGAACGCCCTACCCGCAACCGAGGCGAGATGCCGGGGAACCCCGACGACGGAGGCATGCTCGCGGTGGGCCACGGAGAACGCATCGTTGACGTAGGCATCCCCCAGCCGCGCGAGGGCCGCGGCAAACTCCGGATCGTTGGCTTCCTCGCCCGGATGGAACCGGAGGTTTTCGAGGAGGGCGATCCCGCCCGGCTGCAGGTCCCGGGTAATCGCCTCGATCGTGCCGCCGGCGCAGTCGCCGAGGAGCGCGATTTCCTCCACCCCGAGCGTCTCACCCAGCGGCTCCACCAGCTGCGTCAGCGAGAGATCCGGGTCCACCGTGCCGCCGGGCCGGCCGAGGTGCGAAGCCAGCACCACCTTGGCACCCCGTCCGACGAGCTCGGCGATCGTGGGTCTGAGGCGCTCCATCCGGGACACGTCCGAGGGCGTGCCGTCCGGGTGGAAGGCGATGTTGAGATCGCAGCGAACGAGCGCCCGCCGCCCTTCCCACGAAATCGAATCGAGGGTCCGGAGCTTCACCCGACCTGCCCGCCGAACGCGGCCATGCGGGCGGCTGTGTCCGCCATCCGGTTGGAAAAGCCCCACTCGTTGTCGTACCACGCCAGCACGCGCACCAGTCGCCCGTCCACCACCTGGGTCTGGGTGGCATCGAACGTGGCGCTGGCGGGGACGTGATTGAAGTCGCACGACACCAGCGGCGCCTCGGTGTACGCGAGGACCCCCCGCAACGCGCCGTCCGCCGCCTCGGCCATCGCGGCATTAATCTCGTCTGCACTGGTCGCACGACCGGCGTCGAACACCAGGTCCACGAGCGACACGTTCGCGGTCGGTACCCGGATGGCGCAGCCGTCGAGCCGTCCGGCGAGTTCGGGCAGGACCAGTCCGATCGCTCGGGCCGCCCCCGTCGAGGTCGGGATCAGCGACATGGCCGCCCCCCGGGCGCGGCGGAGGTCGCCGTGCATCGTGTCCTGCAGGCGCTGGTCCGCCGTGTAGGCGTGCACGGTCGTCATGTAGCCGCGGTCAAGACCGACCAGCTGGTGGAGCACCTTGGCCACCGGCGCGAGACAGTTGGTGGTGCACGACGCGTTCGAAACCACGCGGTCGCTCGGCTGCAGCATCGAATCGTTGACGCCCACCACCACCGTCCGGTCGACATCCTTGGCCGGGGCCGACACCAGCACGCGGGCGGCCCCTGCCTCGAGATGCTGGGCCGCGCCATCGCGGTCCGCAAGCCGGCCCGTGCATTCGAGCACCACGTCGACGTTCAGGTCTCCCCACGGGAGCTTCTGCGGATCGGGCTCGGCCAGCACGGCGACACTCGAATCACCGGCTGCGAGCCGCTCGCCGTCGAGGGAGACCGTGCCCGGAAAACGGCCGTGGACCGAATCGAACTGCAACAGGTGGGCGGACGTCTCGGGTGGGGCGAGGTCGTTCACGGCGACCACCTCCACATCGTCCCGGCCCGATTCGTGGACGGCCCGGAACACCAGCCGGCCGATCCGGCCAAAGCCGTTGATGGCCAGTCGTGCTGCCATGGAACTCTGTCTCCTCAGCCGCGGCTGAGCCGCGCGCGCACCCGCTCGGCGACCGCCTCTCCCGTGATGCCGAAATGCGGGAATAAGTCGGAGGCCGGCGCGGACGCCCCGAAACCGGTCATCCCGACGAATTCGCCGTCATGGCCAAGCCACCGGGTCCAACCGAACCGTGTGGCCGCCTCGATGCCGACCCGCAACGTATCACCCCCGAGGACCTGCTCGCGATACGCCTCGTCCTGAGCGGCAAACAGCTGCCAGCAGGGTAGTGACACCACCCGCGTGGAGATCCCGTCCCCGGCAAGTAGGTCCGCCGCCGCCATGGCGACGGCGACTTCCGAGCCTGACGCGATCAGTGTCGCGTCGGCACCCTGCGCGTCGCGCAGCACGTAGCCGCCGCGGCGCGCCGTGCAGTCCGGACCGGTGGTCGTCCGCACCGTCGGCACCCCCTGCCGGGTCAGCGCGATGATCGACGGGCCGGTCGTGTGCTCGAGGGCCAGCTGCCAGCACTCGGCCGTCTCCACGGCGTCGGCCGGCCGCAGGACCAAGAGGTTCGGAATCGCCCGGAGCGAGGCCAAGTGCTCCACCGGCTGGTGGGTGGGGCCGTCCTCGCCGAGGCCGATCGAATCGTGTGTCGCGACGTGGATCACCCGGATTCCCATGAGGGCGGCCAAGCGGATCGCCGAGCGCGCGTAATCGGAAAACACAAGGAAGGTGCCGCCGTACGGGATCAGGCCGCCGTGCAGGGCGATACCGTTCATGGCGGCCGCCATCCCCAGTTCGCGCACCCCCCAGTAGAGGTACCGGCCGGCATAGTCTCCCGGCGTGACCGGCTCCTGCGTGGATGCCCGAGTGTTGTTGGACCCGGTGAGATCGGCCGAACCGCCCACCAAGTCGGGCACCACCTGCGCAAGCTCGTTCAGCACCTCCTGGCTGGCCTTCCGGGTCGCCCACTTCGGCGCGGTCTCCGAAAACGTGCGGACCAGTCCGGCCGCTGCCGTCCCCAGTGCCTCCGGGAGTTTGCCCGCGAGCGCACTGCTCAGCGCTGCCGCCGGAGCCCCGCCGGCGGCGTGCCGGGCCTCCCACGCCGAGCGCTCCTCCCGTCCGCGCCGGCCGGTGGATCGCCAGTGCATGGCGGTGTCGTCGGGGATCTCGAACGGATCGTGCGGCCAATCGAGGGCGGCGCGGGCGCCAGAGATTTCTTCCGCGCCGAGCGGAGCCCCGTGCGCGCTCGCGGTCCCCGCCTTGGTCGGGGCGCCCAGCCCGATGGTCGTCCGACAGCAGATCAGCGAGGGGCGCGGGTCCTCGGCGACCGCTGTCAGTGCGCGGTCGACCGCCTCGACATCGTGCCCGTCGACCGACTGGGTGTGCCAGCCGAGCGCGGCAAACCGGGCCGTGTAGTCGTCGGACATCGCCAGACTGGTCGGCCCGTCGATCGAGATGCCGTTGTCGTCGAGCAGGACCGTGAGCTGACCGAGCCGCAGATGGCCGGCGAGGCTGGCCGCCTCATGGCTGATCCCCTCCATCATGCAGCCGTCACCGGCAATCACCCAGGTGCGATGATTGACCAGGTCGTCGCCAAAGCGCGCGTTCAGCATCCGCTCGGCGAGCGCCATGCCGACCGCGTTGGCCAGTCCCTGACCGAGCGGGCCCGTCGTGGTCTCGATGCCCTTGCCGTGGCCGTACTCCGGATGGCCGGCCGTGCGGCTGCCGAGCTGGCGGAAGCGCTTGAGCTGCTCAATGGGGAAGTCGGCATACCCCGTGAGGTGCAGCAGCGCATAGAGCAGCATCGAACCGTGACCGGCCGACAGGACGAACCGGTCGCGGTCCGGCCATTCCGGATGCTCGGAATCGAACTTGAGGTGCCGGGCGAACAGCACCGTGGCGACATCGGCCATGCCCATGGGCATACCCGGATGCCCGGAGGCGGCGCGTTCGACCGCGTCCATGGCGAGGGCACGCACCGCGTTGGCCATGCTGCGGTACGTCGCAGGAGAAAACGTCTCGGACAAGCCGGATTCCGGGGGGCGCAGTCAGGTCGTCAGAAAGGGGAACCGGCAGACACCGGCAGGCTGCAACATGCGTGCCACGCCGCGAGTCGTCAACCAGTATCGGTCACCCGTCCGTCATGTTTCCCGGGCAGGTGCCGCTCGGGCTTCCGTGCGGGCCGCAGTCCACGGGCCGCACCAGTCGCAGGCGCCCGCGCTTCGTGCCATCATCGGCGCCCCGCGCTCCAATGATCCAGCGAAAGTGAGGGCAGGACATGGCTAAGCAATGGGAATTCGTCCATGCCAAGGCGGGCGATGCCGCCTGGACCCCCGGTCTGCGCGAAATCTTCGACTACCGCGATCTCGGCATCAAGGACGGGACCAAGGGCGACTACATCGCGCACATCATCAAGGCCAATGGCAAGCGGATGGAGGATGAAGTCCGGGAGTGGCACGTTCACGACTGCGACTTCCAGTTCGTGCTGGTGCTGAACGGCTGGGCCGAGTTCGAGTACGAGGGACTGGGTGTGCGCCGGCTCGAGAAGGGGGACAGCATCCTCCAACCGCCGAGAATCAAGCACCGCGAGATCGCGTGCTCCGACGACTACGAAGTGCTGGAGGTGGTCTCGCCGGCCGACTTCGGGACCCGCGTCGTGGAGGCTCCGGGCCAGGCTGCCGCCTAGGCCCCCTGGCCGTGGCCTGGGTCGAAACCGCGCGTCGCACTCTTCACCTGCCCGCGATATCCGCGGTACCGGGCCGCGCGGGCCTGGCGGCGGCGGCTCGCCGCAGAAGCGACGGTAACGCCCACGCCTGGCACCCATGATCGGGCTGCTCCAGCGCGTCTCCAGCGCAAGGGTCGACATCGGGCCGGACACCATCGGCGCCATCGGCGCCGGGCTGATGGTCCTGATTGGCGTGGAGCGCGGAGACACCGAGCAGACAGGCGACCGACTCGTGGAACGGCTGGTCGGGTACCGCGTGTTTCCCGACGAACACGGCAAGATGAATCTCAGCGTCGCCGACGTCGGCGCCGGGCTCCTGCTCGTGCCCCAGTTCACGCTCCCCGCCGACACGCGGAAGGGCGCGCGTCCCAGCCTTTCGGGCGCCGCGCCGCCGGACGAGGGAGAGCGCCTGTTCGAGCATGTCGTGCGCCGGGCGCGGGCGCTGCATCCGCTGGTCGAGACCGGACGGTTCGGCGCCCACATGCAGGTCTCTCTGACCAACGACGGCCCCGTGACGTTCACGCTCCGCGTCGCGCCTCCGCCATGATCCTCCCGGCCTGACCCCGGAGGGCCCGGCGTCAGGCCGTTCGCTCGATATCGGCAGGCGCGGGCCCCCTCGGCCTCCGCGCCTGCCTGGCTTGCCGACCGCGATCAGGCGAGTGGCCGTCCGATCGACTCGAAGTACTCGCGGGTCACCTTGAACACCATGGGCGCGAGCAGCAGCAGTCCAATGAGGTTCGGGATCGCCATCAGGCCGTTGAGGGTGTCGGACAGGTTCCAGACTAGGTCGACCTTGACGTTGGCGAAGGTCAGCGCGGCCAGCACCCATAGGGCCCGGTAGATCACCAGGCTCTTCTCCCTGAACATGTATTGCCAACACCGCTCGCCGTAGTACGACCACCCGAGAATGGTCGTGAAGGCGAACACCGCCAGGGCAATGGTGACGATGTACTGGCCGCCCGCAATCGAAGTCTGGAAGCCCGTCGACGTGAGCACCGCGCCGGTCAGCCCGCCGCCGTCCGCCCCCGTCATGGTCCATGCGCCGGACGTGAGGATCACCAAGGCTGTCAGGGTGCACACGACGAGGGTGTCGATGAACGTCCCGAGCATGGCGATGATTCCCTGACGCACTGGGCTGTTGGTTTGGGCGGCTGCGTGCGCAATGGCCGCCGATCCCAGCCCGGATTCGTTGGAGAACACGCCGCGGGCCACCCCGAAACGGACCGCCGCGGCCACCGCCGCTCCGGCAAATCCGCCGGTCGCCGCCGCCGGCGTGAAGGCGTGGGTAAAGATCAGGCCGATGGCGTCTGGCACGCTGGTGATGTTGATGGCAATGATCAGCACCGCGGCGCCGAGGTAGAGCACGATCATGGTCGGCACCAGCTTGCCGGCGACCTCCCCGATCCGGCGGATACCGCCGATCACGACCACGCCTACGAGGGCCGCGACGATGACGCCGGTCAGCCAGGTGGGAACGCCGAAGCTGTTGACCAGGGCCACGGCCATGGAGTTGACCTGAACCGCGTTACCGATGCCGAACGCCGCCACGGCACCGAAGATCGCGAACGCCAGCCCCAGCCACTTGCCGAGCTCAGGGGCGAACTCGCCGACACCGTTCCGCAGGTAGTACATCGGTCCGCCGACGTACTTCCCGGACTTGTCCACCTCGCGGTAGGTAACCGCGCACACCGCTTCCGCGTACTTGGTTGCCATCCCGAACAGAGCGATGAGCCACATGTAGAAGATGGCGCCCGGTCCACCGAGCGCGATGGCGGTTGCGACGCCGGCGATATTTCCGGTCCCGACCGTTGCCGACAGCGCCGTCATCAGCGCGTTGAACGGCTTGACCTCGCCTTCGCCGACGGCGGAGCTCCTGTCAAACAGAAGCCTGAAGCCGTAGCCCACCTTTCGCCACGGCATGAACACCAGGCCCAGCGTCAGCAGGACGCCGGTGACGCCGAGGATGCCCAGCATGGGCGGTCCCCAGGCGAATGCATTGACCGAATCGATGATTGCGTTGAAGCGGTCCATCGTGTCCCCCAATGAAGCCCATCCCGACGCATGAGTCTATCTGATCGTACCTGAGCCACTTCCTGCGTCCCCGCGCGCAGCCTTGACAATCACGTACCGCCCGACGTTGCCGCGCCATTGCCGGAGCCCCATATGACAGACTGCAGCCGCGAGCAATTGGTAGTGATGAACGGTCCGATCCAACGCGTGATGACGGCAACGGTCATCGTGGCGACACTCGGACTCGGCGCCTGCGGTGCACCGACGCCGTACCAGCCGGCCGCGGATGGCTACGGCTACGCCGAGCAGGCGCTCGAGGAGAATCGTTTCCGCGTCTCCTTCAGCGGCAACCGCCTGACATCGCGTGAGACGGTCGAGAACTACCTGCTCTACCGCGCTGCCGAGATCACCGTGACGCGCGGCTTCGACCATTTCGTGGTCGCGCATTGGGACACGGAACGCAAGACCACCTACTTTTCGACGGTCCCCCTGACCGGCTACGTGGGGTTCGGCTGGTACGACTCCTACGGCGATCCCTTTGGCGGCTTCGCCACGGCCCGGGCCCGGCCATCCGACCGGTATGCGGCCTATGCCAACATCGTCATGCAAAGGGGCGCCAAGCCGGCGGGCGACCCCGACGCTTACGACGCGCGTGCGGTGCTGGGACGCCTGACCCCGTCGCTGGCAATCCCGTCACCCTGACGCGACCGCCCGGAGCCGCAGCGCTCGCCGTCACTGCCCCGGTCCGATCGGGGGTGCTCCACGCCCCGGTGGCCACGTCATCGGAAAGCCGGGGGACACTGCGCGCGTTCACGGCAGGGCAGCGCTGAGCACCACCCAGACACGGGACCCCGTGCTCGCGAACCCACCCTGCACGGGCCTCGCCTGACCGAGCCGACCGCCTGCGCGGGAATGAGCACAAGCGAGGAACTGCCGGACGCAACAGCGCCCGGATGATCCGCCGCCGATGACGGCGCCGAGGCTCCCGGCCGATTCATCGCGTGTGGCAAGGCCGGCCGCCATCCGGGGCGCTGGTCCCGAATGTGCTTGATGTCCTTAAAGATGCATCTAAAATACAACTTAATGTGTTTGCTGCTGATTGTCTCTGCGAGGAGTCGAAGCCACTAGTGACATAGCTGATCCGCGTTTGGGCCGCGTCGAATCCTGGCGATGAGGCAACAGACAAAAGGAGGATTCAGCCATGCTCGACATGAACAGACGTCAGCTACTCTGGGCTGGCGGGGGTGCACTTGGCGCCGCGTCCGGCGTCAACGCGATGGTGGTGCCCGTGGCAACCAACACCGCCGCCGCCGCCGAAATGGACGACCTGCCGCGGGTAAAACAGGAGCTCCTCGCCCCGCCGCATGCGCCCGCCCACGAGATCGTGGCATCCGGCGGCCCGAAGGTCATCGAGGTCGAACTCACGGCCGTCGAGGACCAGCGGGAGATCGACGACAACGGCACCGTCATCAACGCGCTCTCGTTCAACGGTTCCATTCCGGGCCCCCTGATGGTCTGCCACGAGGGCGACTACATCGAACTCACGCTGAAGAATCCCGAAGGAAACATCTTCGCCCACAACATCGATTTCCATGCGTCGACGGGTGCGCTGGGCGGCGGCGGCCTCACGCTCGTGCAACCGGGCGAGCAGGTCGTGCTCCGCTGGAAGGCGACCAAGGCGGGGACGTACATCTACCACTGCGCGCCGGGCGGGCAGATGATCCCGTACCACGTGGTGTCCGGCATTAACGGCGCGGTCATGGTGCTGCCGAGAGACGGTCTCAAGGACCGGCACGGCAATTCGCTGCACTACGACAAGGCCTACTACGTCGGCGAACAGGACTTCTACGTCCCGCGCGACGCCGACGGCAACTTCAAGTCGTTCGAGTCGCACGCCGACGCGATGGCCGAGACTCTCGAGGTCATGCGGACGCTGACCCCGACCCACGTCGTGATGAACGGCCGCGTCGGCGGGCTGACCGGCGACAACACCATGACGGCCAACGTCGGTGAGTCCGTGCTCTTCATCCACTCGCAGGCCAACCGGGATTCCCGGCCGCACCTGATCGGCGGCCACGGCGACTACGTCTGGGAGCAGGGTTCGTTCGCCGACCCGCCGGCAGAAGGTCTCGAGACCTGGTTCATCCGGGGCGGCTCGGCCGGCGCGGCGCTCTACAAGTTCCTGCAGCCGGGCGTGTACGTCTACCTCTCCCGCAACCTGATCGAGGCAGTTGAGCTGGGGGCCCTGGCGACCGTGGTCGTCGAGGGCGAGTGGAACGACGACCTCATGACGCAGGTCCAGGCCCCGGGCCCGATCGCCGCGTAGGCCTTCACGGCGCTTGTGCCGCTCCCGGTGTTCCCGGGAGCGGCCGACCGCCAGCCCGTTGTTCCGGGAGGTGCCCAGCAGCAGGTCCCCATGAATCGCAGGATTTCCAAACTTCGCGTCGGCTGGCTGGGCCTCGGCGTCGTGGCGGTGCCCGTGGTCCTGGTGGCGGTGTCCGCGGGCGTGTTCGCCGCCCTCCGTTCGCCGGCCCCGTCGATTCCCGACGCGTTCCTGCCCGAGCTGGTCAGGGTCCCGGCCGGCCAGATGGCAATGGCGAATGGCGACGACGCTCCGGTTGCCGCGGAAGGCGGCGACCCGTCACGCGTCGTCTTCGAGCGCCCGTTCTACATCGGGAAGTTCGAAGTGACGTTTGCCCAATGGGACTACTGCCACTTGGCCGGCGCCTGCGCCCATCGTCCGGACGACAACGGCTGGGGGCGCGGGGACCGGCCGGTGATCAACGTGAGCTGGGACGACATCGCGCAGTACGTTCGGTGGCTTTCCGAAGCCACGGGCAACCGCTACCGGTTGCCAACGGAGTACGAGTGGGAGTACGCGGCCCGCGCCGGATCCGATGAACCGTTCGAGCAACCGCAGCTGTTCACGGACAAGCGGCTGGCCTGGGCCTCAGACTACGCGCTCGTCCCCAGGCCGACTCGCAAGACCAGTCCAGTCGGGTCCGACGACGGCAATGCCTTCGGTGTCTTCGGCACCAGGGGCAACGTGTGGGAATGGACCGACTCCTGCTGGCACCGGACCTACGCGCAGGAAGGAGGGAGCGTGTTCAGGGAAAACTGCGGGATCCGGATTCTGCAGGGAGAACACCGGAGCTTCATGCAAACGTTTCTTCGGGAAATCGGCTCCGGCGGCTGCTCGGTGAAACCCATGCCGGGAAACTTCGGTTTCCGCGTGCTGCTGGAATCGTAGGTCCCGGCGTTCCTGATTCCCAAAGGCGGCCGGGAGCCCCGGCACCCATCCTGCTAGGCGGTAGCGCTGCTGCCCGCGGCCAGCGGCCGAACCGCGCCCTCGTCCTTCCTTGCGGCGAAGATGGCCTGCAATGCCTGTGACGGGGCCAGCAGGTCCGCCAGCGTGTGCCGGTCCAACACGTTGATGAAGGCCGCAAGGGCCGACTCCAGCACGTTGGTCAGCACGCACGGCCCCGCGATCGGACACGTGTTGTTCTCTTCGCCGCGGAAGCACTCGACAAGGTGAACGTCTCCCTCGGTCACCCTGAACACGTCGCCGAGGCTGATCTCGCTGGCCGGCATGGCGAGCTTCAAGCCGCCCTTTCTGCCGCGCGACGTCGCAATGAAGCCATGCTGCCCCAGCCGGTGCGTCAGCTTCGTGAGGTGATTCACGGAAATACCGTAGGCAGTGGCAATCTCGTGAATCGTGCAGCGCCGGTGAGGGTTGAGTCCGAGGTAGATCAGGGCCCTCAACGAATAGTCGCTGTATCGCTTTAGTTGCATGACTGCTTTCCCGATGGGCGCCCGCGGTATCCCGGGAGTGCCAATCTAACTGAAACGGCCGTGAGCCGACGTGGCGAGGGAAAAATGCGATCCGGCGTCGAGAGCAGTGGGCCAACGGCGCGGCCAACACACCGGCGGCACATCGCTGCCAAACCGGGCGCGACCGAGTTGCCAGTGCCGCCGGATCCGAGCGGAATCCCCGAGTGGGCGGCATTGTCCTATGCGATACAGCGTGCTGCAAGCAGAAGCATTCCGTTCGCAACGTTCCGAGAGAAGCGTCTGGGTGCTTCCCGCGCACGGGACTGCGCCACCCACCGGCATTTCATCGGTGCGCCGCACGGGCTTCGGGCAAAATTGCATCGGAGCCCGGCAAATGAGACTATTTTCGGTCACTTCCCGGGGGCCCTGGACGAGGACTGCGATGCTGACTGCCGAGCAAATCGGGCAATACCACGAAAATGGCTACGTGATTCCCGACTACCGATTGCCCGAATCGGATCTTGCCGACATCCGCAGTCACCACGAACGTTTGGTTGCCCGCCACCCGGAGTTCCGAAACTACTGCCCGACGTTGCTGGCCTACGATCTCGCCTTCCTGAATTACGCGAGAAATCCTGACATCCTCGACATGGTCGAACAGGTGCTGGGCCCGAACATCGCGCTCTGGAACTCGAGCTTCTTTGCCAAGCCGGCGCGGGACGGCTACGAGACGCCGTGGCACCAGGACGGCGAGTACTGGCCGCTCCGACCGATGGCGACGTGCACGGTATGGATCGCCGTGGACGCTGCAAGTTCCGAAAACGGCTGCCTGCAAGTGATCCGGGGCAGCCACAAGGCGGGGCGGCTCCGCTCCCACCACACGAATGCCGACCCTGAGCTGACCTTGCACCAGGAGATCGACGACGACGAGATTGACCTGTCGGAAGCCGTGGGCCTGGAGCTCGAGGCCGGTCAGATCTCGCTGCATGACGTCTACCTGACGCACGGCTCCCTCGCCAACCGGTCAGAGCGGCCGCGCCGAGGCATGACGCTCCGCTACATGCCGACGAGCACGGTCTTCGATCGGGACTTCGCGCGCCGCCTTACCGAGGAGAAGGGCGTGTCCGACCACACGAATCGCACGGTATTCCTCGTCCGCGGTATCGACGAGTCCGGCGAGAACGACTTCCGCCTTCGCCTGTAGCGCCTCGACGGATCCACGCTTTCCGGTCGACCCCCGCAGCCTGCCGGTCTGCTTGCCGGACCCCGACGGGCCGGGACCTGCAGGCGGTGATCGTGCTTATGCCGACCGCCCCTCCGCCGGTTCAATGAACACCGCGTCGGTCATCCAGCAGTCCACGTAGGGGTCCTTGGACTGGCGGGAGAGGTAGAACCAATAGGCGACGCTCGTTGTCGCGTCCGTGAGAATCACGCGCTGCCGCGCCTGCGTGCCGTTCGACTCCACCGGGCCGTAACTCACCGCCCGAAAGTCCAGCATGAGGGCATAGGGGCCGTTGCGGATCATCCCGATGAAGCGCGGCAGCGGACCGGTGTGGACGCGGTTGGCGGGAGAGGCGAAGCGGAAAGCGACCTCGATGCCGCGATTGCGCTCGTCGTTGTGGCGCAGCGCTTCGAGCTGAATGCGGACCACATCTTCCGGGGACAGCACGGGCGCCGGCATCAGGTCCCGGCTAAGCGGATCCCCGTCCCCGCTCTCGCCCCCCTGCGCAGACACGGCGGCCGGCAGCAAGACGAGCCCGAAGAGCAACGGCGCGATCAGATGTTGGAGCGGCTTGACCACGTTCGCCATCCCCGATTCCAGGTCGATGCCTGATGATAGCCGTCCCCCAATTTGGCTTCGAATATGGGGAGAGGTCGAAGTAATCCTATTCCCGGAACCTAAGCAGTGAGTGTCCGCAAGCCGGTCAAGAGCAACGCCGCGGGCGTATGCCGGCACCGTATTTCTTCCTGTATCGCCCGCCGGAGACGACCGAACTCACCAGGTGATCCAGCCTCTTGCCCGAACTCGGCGGTTGCCGCGATCGGTCGGCGGCATTTTCTGCACCGCGCACTTGACCAAATCACAAAGGCGCTGGTCTGTTTCCGTATGCCGACCAAAGTGCCAAACTGAGTCCATGCGTATTCACCTGACGGTAGATGACGCTCTGCTGGCCGAACTGGACCGGAGAGCTGGTGCGCGACGGCGAAATGCCTTCTTCGTTGAACTGATCCGACGTGGTCTCGAGGATGAACGCCGATGGGCCGACATCGAGGCGGCGCTCGGCAGCCTGCCGGATACCGGCCATGAGTGGGACGACGACCCCGCGGCCTGGGTGCGCGAGCAGCGCCGTGGCGACCTGCTCCGTTCCTGCTAGCCATGGCCCGGCTTCTGCTGGACGCCACAGTCCTTATCGATGCCTTCCGAGGCCATCGAACGGCGGTTGGCACCGCAGGGTACCGGCAAGAGGCGGACCTCCGGGTCCGCATGAACGCGCGACTCCCACGCCGGTCTACACCACACCCATATCAAGTCGACGAGAAGTCGGCCCGTACTATGGCTCACTTGTGCCGGCTGGTCAGACGTAGCCCTTCTTGTCCGCTTGGCCCAAGCTACGAGAGTGAGGACCTTCCCGGAGACGTCGCGGTTACGCCGTCTCTGGAAACAGGCTTTCCTGGCGGGGCTGCGCCGCCCCGCCTTCCGCAAACGGGTTTTCAATTCTCTTGGAAAGGCGCAATCGCTGACGAATAGCCGCCACAACAGGCGCTGGTCCGTACGCTCGGCCCCGCTTCTCACCCTCCGGAACGAGGAGTTCCGCGTCCACAAGCATTTTCAGGTCCCGACTGGCGAGATTCTTGGACACGTCTGCGCTTACACGGTAGGACGAGTTTCGCACCTTGCTCCCCAAGGCGGCCTGAAGCAGCGCCATCGCGGTGCGGTCAGGAAATCCGTTGGCTTCTACCAGTTCCGATAGCTCCCCGTAGATTCGTTCCACCTCCCGCATCCGCCGGAGAATTGTCGCAGCCTGCAGGTAATGGCCACTCAGGCAGAAGCGAACCCACGGCTTGGCATTCCGCAAAGGATCCCACGAACCGCCGCCGACTTCTGCCAACACGTCGTAATACGCTTGCTGGTTGCGGCCGATGTACTCCTCGATCGACGAGAATTCCGGTGCAACAATGCCATCGCTTGCCAGCACCGCCGTGTGGATGCACCTGGCAGTGCGACCGTTGCCGTCCGTGAACGGGTGCAGCATCGCTAGGTTCAGGTGCGTCATGGCAGCCCGTAGGAAGACCGACTCGACCGAAGCGTTGTTCACGTAATCCAGCACTTCGTGAACGAGAGCTTCGAGTCGGTCGCGATCAACCCCCTCGTGGACCAGCTCGCCGGTCCTCGAGTTTCGCACACCTACCCAACCTGGTCGGTACTGGCCTGGATTTGCCGCCAGTTCGGATCGGCAGATCATGAAATGGACGGCCAAGAGAACATCTTCCGTGATCCTGAAGGACCCGCTTTGGCGACGCTGGAGGATGTAGTCCATCGCTTCGCGGTAGCCGACGACGGCCAGCCAAGTGTCCCGGTCGGTGGTCGAGGGATCTTCGCGGTCAATGGCAGCAATGGCATCTTCCTCGGACACATTGATGCCTTCCACGCTGTTCGACCCGGCCAAGGCGCGAGCCCGGGTCATGCGGGCCAGCAGGCCGGTCCAGCGACGTGGCTGCGTGGCAACGTAGCGACGTAGATTGTCGCGGATGCGAGCCGTAGCCTCTTCTACCCGTGTTTCCTCGTCATCCAGCGCACGATACGTAAACAGCATGATCATTTCAGGCTTGCAATTGATGTAATATCAGATAATAACTGATATATAGTCAACTAGCAACTGCAAATTGAGCATGTTGAAGTTAGTTTGACCGGCTCACGAGCCCTTCATCCGGTGTTCGCAGACTACCCCTGAAGCCAGACTCCGCAGACCGTGCCAAGAGAGAACGGTACGGCGCGTCGTTCGAGAACGCGCTGCCCACTGACAAACCGGGCAAACACCCGGATCGTGGGGCGTTGGGGTAAACCCGAGGTGGGGTCCGCGGTCTCAGCCGCGTTGGTCAGTCCCTGTGCCGCCGAACGAAACCGACTCCCCGCACCCGCACCGGGCGACCTCGTTCGGGTTCTCGAACGTGAACCGGGACTGCAGGATGCTCTCCTCCCAACCGATCCGGCTGCCGGCCAGAAACAGCACCGCCGCAGGATCGATGAACACCTTGACCCCGCGGTCCTCGATCACCTCGTCGGTCGGCCGCGCCTCGTCCGCGTACTCGACGTCGTAGGCCATGCCGGAGCAGCCGCCGGTCTTGAGGGCGATGCGGAGCCCCTGCGTGTCCTCTCCCCGGGCGGCAATCATGGCCCGGGCCCGCTCGGCGGCGACATCGGTCAGTGTCAGGAGCTTCGGCGCGTCGGTCATCACGGTCCCTCTAGAAATAGCCTAGCTCAAGGCGCGCGGCCTCGCTCATCCGGTCGGGCGTCCACGGCGGTTCCCAGACGATATCGACCCTCACGTCACCCACGCCCGAGACTTCCCGAACGGCCTCCTCGACGCGCCCCGGGATGTACTGGGCTTCCGGACAGTGCGGCGTCGTCAGCGTCATCGTGACGTCCACGTCGCGGCCGTTCCGGATGGCGATGTCGTACACGAGCCCGAGTTCCCAGATGCTGACCGGGATCTCCGGGTCGTAGACCGTACCTATGGCGGCCACGACAGCCGGTCGAAGCGCTTCGGCGTGCTCGTCAGGGGTGACAGTGCCGGGCTGGGGCGGTGTGTCGTAATGGGCCATGGCTATTCCGTCTGGACCGTTCCCGGCTCGTTGTCAAGCGCGGCACGCAGCGTATGGAACGGCAGCGTGGCGCACTTCACCCGCATGGGGAACTCGCGCACGCCGGCCAGCACCTCCAGCTTGTCGAGACCCTCGGCCTCGGCGTCCGGACCCGTCAGCATCTTCTGGAACCGCCGGAAGAGGTCGTGTGCCTCCTCGAGGGTCTTGCCTTTCAGCATGTCGGACATGATGGAGGCCGTGGCCACGGAGATCGCGCAGCCCCGGGCGTCGAACGATACGTCGCGGATCACTCCGTCCTCAACCAGGACATCAAGCGTGATCAAGTCGCCGCAGAGGGGATTGTGTCCCTTGGCCGTGCCGCTCGGCTCCGTCAGCCGCCCGGCGTTCCGCGGGTTTCGGCTGTGGTCGAGGATGACTTCCTGGTAGAGGTCGCGAAGGTCGATCACAACTGGAACAGCCCCTTTACCTTGCCGAGACCTTCGACCAGGGCGTCGAAGTCCGAAGCGTGCGTGTAGATGCCGAGCGAAGCGCGAATGGTCGCGGGCACGTCGAAGTGGCGCATCGCGGGCTGTGCGCAGTGATGCCCGACCCGGACGGCAACCCCTTCCCGGTCGAGCACGGTCCCCACGTCGTGGGGGTGCACGTCGTCCATCACGAACGAGATCGAGCCGGCTCGATGGCGGGGCGTGCCAATCAGGCGCACGCCGTCGACTGCCTGCAGGCGGTCGACCCCGTACTTCAGCACGACGCTCTCGTGGCGCTGGATGTTCTCGCTCCCGAAACGCTGCACGTAGTCGATGGCGGCGGCCAGCCCGACCGCACCCGCGATGTTCGGGGTGCCGGCCTCGTAGCGCGCCGGCGGCGGTGCATACGTCGTCCGCTCGAACGTCACTTCCTCGATCATGGAACCGCCGCCCTGCCAGGGCGGGAGAGACGTCAGCAGGTCAAGCCGTCCGTAGAGCGCGCCGATCCCCGAAGGCCCGTAGAGCTTGTGGCCCGAGAACGTGTAGAAGTCGCAGGCGAGGTCTGCCACGTCGACGGCCGCGTGCGGGACGGCCTGGCAGCCGTCAACCAGCGTGAGGATTCCCCGTTCACGGGCCCGGTGACAGATCTCGCGGGCCGGGAGCACGGTGCCGGTGGTGTTGGAGACGTGCGAGAACGCGATGAGCTTGGTCCGGTCGGTCACCTCCCGAAAGACCGCCTCGACGTCGACATTCCCGTCCTGGTCGGCGGCAGCTGCGCGAATGCGCACGCCGGTCGCATCGCGCATCAGTTGCCACGGCACGATGTTGGAGTGGTGTTCGAGCACCGTGAGCACGATCTCGTCGTCCGGCTCGAGGCGGCCGCTCCGGCCGAGCGTCTCGGCCACCAGGTTGATCGCCTCGGTCGCGCCCCGGGTAAACACGATCTCCTCGGGCCGGCCGGCGTTGAGGAAGCGGCGCACGGTCTCGCGCGCGGCCTCGTACCGGTCGGTGGCCTGCGCCGAGAGCAGGTAGACCCCCCGGTGCACGTTGGCGTATTCCGACTCGTAGAAGTCCCGGAGTCCGTCCAGCACCGCGCGGGGCTTCTGGGCGCTCGCGGCGCTGTCGAGGAACGCGAGCGGACGACCGTTCATCGGGCGCGCCAGCAGCGGGAAATCGTCCCGTGCGGCGAGGATTTCGGGGTTCTGGCCCGCGGGCGCGTTCATGATGTGGCACTCCCCAGTGCGTGCAGTCGCTCGTCGACCAAGCGCCGGATGAAGTCGCGCACGCCCTCGTGGGCGATGCGGTCAGCCACGGCGCCGGTGAAGGCCTCCATCAACAGGGCCCGCGCCAGCCGCTCGGACAGGCCGCGGGAGCGGAGGTAGAACAGCGCGTCGGCGTCGAGTTCGCCGGTCGCGGAGGCGTGGCTGCACGCCACGTCGTCGGTGAGGATCTCGAGTTCCGGCTTGCTTTCGGCCCGGGCGCCGGCGTTCAGGAGCAGGTTGCGGTTGTCGAGCGCCGCGTTGGTGCCCGAGGCATCCGGGAGCACCCGGATCCGTCCCTGGAAGGCGCCGCGCGCCGTGTCGGCGAAGATGCCCCGCCAGAGCTGCCGGCTCGTCCCCTCGCGGGCGTGGTGATCGAGACGGGTCAGCGCGTCGATGTGGCCTGTCCCCTTTGCCAGGCAGACGCCGTTGACCTCCCCGTCGGCGCCCGGCTCCTCAAGCGCAAGACGCGTCTCGGCCCGGACGGCGCCACTGGTCGCGGCCAGCACGAACCCGGCATAGGCGGCGCCAGCCCGAAGGCGGGCGTGGGCAACGTTGACGTGCACGGCGGTCGCGGATCCCGCGTCGGCCCGGACGTGCTCGAGGCGCGCCCCGGCGCCGACCGCGATGTCGGTGACGTGGTTGGTCCAGACGCCGGCGCTGCCGCCCGCATGAATCTCGACCACGTGCGCCCGGGCACCGGCGCCGAGCGCGATCAGGGTGCGGAGGTGATGGGCTCGCGGTTCCTCCGTCTCGCGGGTGACGTGCACGACCTCGAGCGGATGGGCAAGCGCGACACCGTCCTCGATCAGCAGGACGGCTCCGTCGGACGCAAGCGCCGTATTCAGCGCCACCAGCGCCTGGGGGCGGCGGTCGGTGACGCGCGACAGCCGCTCCTCGGCAAACGCGTCGGGGTCGCCGATGAGGTCGCGTGCCGCCTGCGGATTCTCCGCCAGCAGTGCGCCGAGCGTGGTGAGACGAACCCCTTTCGGCGGCTCGCCGGCGTCGGAATGACCGCGGCTGAACCGGCCGTCCACGAACACGAGCCGATGGCGCGGTCCCTCGAGGTACGGAGCCGGCACCGCTGCCGCTCGCGCGCCGTCCGGCGCCGCGGGCGCAAAGACCTGGCCGGTGAGGGCCGCGGTCGGCCCGGACCGCCATTCCTCGATCCTCGCCGTCGGCGGGCCGTCTTCCTCGAACTGGCGGAAGGCCTCTGCACGAAGTGCGTCGACCCAGGGCGTGCCCGAGCCGGGGAGCGTGTCACGGCAGGCGGCAAACGCCGTTCGCTGTCCTGCCAGCCATGCGTCGGTCATGGGGTCAGGCCGGCTGGAAGGCCGCGTAGCCGGCCCGTTCCAGTTCCAATGCGAGTTCGCGGTCGCCCGAGCGGGCGATCCGCCCGTCAGCCAGGACGTGCACCGAATCCGGCACGACATACTCGAGCAGCCGCTGGTAGTGCGTGATGACGACCAGGGCGCGCTCGGGGTTGCGCATGGCGTTGACCCCCGTCGCCACGATCCGGAGGGCGTCGATGTCGAGGCCGGAATCCGTCTCGTCGAGGATCGCGAGCCGGGGCTCCAGCATGGCCATCTGGAAAATCTCGTTCCGCTTCTTCTCCCCGCCCGAGAAGCCGGCGTTGACGTCGCGCCGGAGAAAGTCCTCGTCCATCTCGAGCCGGGCCAGGGTCGCGCGGGCGCGCTTCAGGAAATCGATCGCATCGATCGCGGACTCGTCCCGCGCCTTGCGCTGGGCGTTGAGGGCGGTGCGGGTGAAGGTGGCGTTGACGACGCCCGGAATCTCGACCGGGTACTGGAACGCCATGAAGACCCCGGTGGCCGCGCGCTCCTCGGGCTCCATCGCGAGGAGGTCCTGCCCGTCGTAGCGAACCTCGCCGTCGGTGACCTCGTAGCCGTCCCGGCCCGCGAGCACGTTCGACAGGGTCGACTTGCCCGACCCGTTCGGCCCCATGATGGCGGCGACCTCGCCGGCCGCGACGCTCAGGTCGATGCCCTTCAGCACCTCCTTGTCGTCGACGCTGGCCCGAAGGTTGCGGATCGTGAGAAGTGGTTCGCTCATCCGACGGCGCCCTCCAGGCTGATGCCGAGCAGTTTCTGCGCCTCCACCGCAAACTCCATGGGCAGTTGCTGGAGCACGTCGCGGCAGAAGCCGTTCACGATCATGGACACCGCCTCCTCGGGGTCGAGCCCGCGCTGGCGGCAGTAGAAGAGCTGCGCGTCGCTGATCCGCGACGTCGTGGCCTCGTGCGCGACCTCGGCGCCGGGGTGCCGCACGTCGATGTAGGGCACGGTGTGGCCGCCGCAGGTATCGCCGATCAGGAGCGAGTCGCACTGCGTGAAGTTGCGGGCGCCGCCGGCCTTCGGCTGGACCCGCACCAAGCCCCGGTAGGTCTGCTGCCCGCGGCCGGCCGAAATTCCCTTCGAGATGATCGTGCTCCGGGTGTCGCGCCCGAGGTGGATCATCTTGGTGCCGGTGTCGGCCTGTTGGCGGAGGTTCGAGATCGCCACCGAGTAGAACTCGCCGATGGATCGGTCGCCCTGCAGGAGCACGCTCGGGTACTTCCAGGTGATCGCCGAGCCGGTCTCGACCTGGGTCCAGGAGATCTTCGAATCGGCGCCGCGGCAGGCGCCCCGCTTGGTCACGAAGTTGTAGATGCCGCCCTTGCCCTCGGCGTCGCCCGGGTACCAGTTCTGGACCGTCGAGTACTTGATCTCGGCGTCCTTCAGCGCCACGAGCTCGACGACGGCCGCGTGCAACTGGTTCTCGTCGCGCTGCGGCGCTGTGCACCCCTCGAGGTAGGAGACCCGGCTCCCCTCGTCCGCAATGATCAGCGTGCGCTCGAACTGGCCAGTGCCTTGCGCGTTGATTCGGAAGTAGGTGCTGAGCTCCATCGGGCACTGCACGCCCTTCGGAACGTAGACGAATGAGCCGTCGCTGAAGACGGCGGAGTTGAGCGCTGCGTAGAAGTTGTCGCCCTGCGGCACCACGCTCCCGAGGTATTTCCTGACCAGCTCCGGATGGTCGCGGACGGCCTCCGAGATCGGGCAGAAGATGACCCCCATCTCGGCAAGCTTGTCCTTGAAGGTGGTCGCCACCGAGACACTGTCGAACACGGCGTCGACCGCGACGTTCCCGGCGCCGGCGACGCCCGCCAGGACCTCCTGCTCCCGGAGCGGGATGCCGAGCTTCTCGTAGGTGCGGAGGAGTTCGGGATCGACCTCGTCGAGACTGGCGGGACCGTCG
Source organism: Alphaproteobacteria bacterium (assembly GCA_022825705.1). Classification (GTDB taxonomy): domain Bacteria; phylum Pseudomonadota; class Alphaproteobacteria; order TMED109; family TMED109; genus VXPW01. The sequence continues at coordinate 211,889 of JAJDWH010000043.1, read as the reverse complement.
CCCTCCTGCTTCGGCGCGGCGTAGTAGCAGGCCTCCTGGAAGTCGATCTTGGGGAAGTGGACGTTGGCCCATCGGGGTTCGCGGTCCTCGAGGCCAAGCCACATGCGGAACGCCTTGAGGCGCCACTCAAGGAGCCACTCCGGCTCTTCCTTCTTGGCCGAGATGAAACGGACGATCTCCTCGTTGAGACCCGTCGGCGCCCGTTCAGTCTCGATGTCGGTGACGAAGCCGTAGCGGTATTCGCCGGATGCGCGCTCGACCGTCTCGACGGTTTCCCTGAGCGGGGTCACGAGGCCATCTCCGGCACAGCGGCAACAGGGGGGGCGGGCAGCGGGAAGCGCGCACCGCCGCCGGTCAGTTCCTCCAGCGATATGCCTTCAAGGGTGGAACGGACCGCCTCGTTGATACGCTGCCAGTTGGCCGCGGACGGGCAGATCTCCATGAGGTCGCAGGCATCGCCTCCCTCCGCGCAGATGGTGAGCGCTACGGGGCCGTCGATCGCGGCGATCACGGCGCCGACCGAGATGTCGGTCGCGGCGTGCGCACTGCGGTAGCCGCCGCGCGGGCCGCGCTGCGATTCCACCAGGCCCGCGCGCGTGAGCGCCGCCAGTACCTTGGTGACGGTGGGCGCCGGGAGGTGCATGTCCCGGGCCAGCGCTGCTGCGGTGAATGTGCGTGCAGGCTCGCGGGCCATACGCCCTGCTAGCAGAACGGCGTAGTCCGCGAGCCGACTGACACGGAGCATGGGATCCTCCTCCCCGTCCGGTAGGTCGACATGCAACACTTAGTATTCAAGACCAATTGAGTCAACTATTGCATGTTCGGCTGTGCTAATGTCTGTCATTGCAACGGTCGGGTGCGAGTATGCCGGGCCCGTCGCTGGGCGCCCGGCGGGTGCATGTCTGGCCCGCGTGATGCGGGTGCGAAAGTTCGGCCACCCTCACGCCGCGAGCGTTGCGGGACCCTGACTGCGCTGCCCTTGCGGCGGCGTCGAGGAGGCTGAATTGCCAACGATATTCCGGGCCTTGCTCCCGTTCATCCTTACCGCCGCGCTCGCTGCCGCCTTCACGGCCCGAGCCGATACCACTGATTCCCAATGGGCGACGGAGGTCGTGATCGCCAAGCAGGGCGACCACTGCGCCGACGATCCGAGCTGCATGAATCGCCTGCACCCGGCGATCCCGCCGGTGGCCCATGCGAACCCGGGCGACATCATCACGATGGGCACGCGTGATGCGCTCGATTCCGACCTGACCCTGGATTCGATCGCCGACGACATGGCGGCGCTCGACCTCAACCTCGTGCATCCGATGACCGGACCCGTGCACATCAACGGGGCCAAGCGGGGCGACGCCCTCGCGGTCGAACTGCTCGCGATCGACCCCGACCAGTATGGCTACACGCTGATCGTCCCCGGTTTCGGGTTCCTGCGCGACCTCTACACCGAGTCCTACATCGTGAACTGGAAGCTCACCGCGCGGGGCGCGGTGTCCGACCAGATGCCGGGCATCACGGTGCCCTACGAGGCGTTCCCCGGATCGATCGGCGTGCTGCCGGGCGAGCCCGAGGTCCAGGCCTGGAAGGCCCGCGAGGCCGCACTCGCCGAGGCCGGCGGCATCGCGCTCGCACCCCAGCCCATCGGCGGCCTGCCGGCCGCGGTGTGCGGACCTGAGGGAAGCCACAGCGCCGACTGTCTCCGGACCATCCCGCCCCGCGAGAACGGCGGCAACATGGACGTCCAGCAGACCCAGGTCGGCACGACGATGATCTTCCCGTGCTACGTGGACGGCTGCGGCCTGTTCATCGGTGACGTGCACTATGCCCAGGGCGACGGCGAGGTCTCCGGCACGGCGATCGAGATCGGCGCCGTGGTGACGGTGCGGACGAGCATCATCGAGGGTGGCGCCGCCGGCATGGTGGCACCGCAGGTCTCCGGCAACGACGAGATCCGCGACATCGAGCCGACCCGGTTCCACCAGACGATCGGCCTGCCGCTCAAGACGGCCGGCGAGGTCCCGATCTACGTGACCTACCTCGAATCGGAGAAGATTGGGGCGCTCGAGAACCTGAGCGAGGACCTCACCCTCGCCGCGCGGCACGCGCTGATCCAGATGATCGACTACATCCAGGCCGAGCACGGGATGACGCGCGAACAGGCCTACATCCTGGCAAGCGTCGCGGTCGACCTCCGGGTCGGGCAGGTCGTCGACGTGCCGAACTACGTGGTCACCGCGGTCCTGAACCTTGACGTCTTCGACAAGTACAGGAACTGAGACCCTTTGCTCCCGAGGAGCGCGCGCCACCCGGCGGGCGCTCCTCGGAGCCTTTCTCGCCGGCGTCCTCGGGGCCGTCCCGGCGAGGGCCCACACTCCCTACCGGCAGTGGCAGGTCTACCGCCAGCGCCACCTCGTGATCGGGGCGTCGCGGGCGGACGCCGAGAGCTATCCCAAGGCCAAGCGCATCCAGGCGTTCCTTGAGGAACACCTGCCGGAGGCCAGCACAAGGGTGGCACGGGCGCGGACGCTGCAGCGCCTGGCCGACCTGATCGCCACCGACCAGCTCCGCGTTCTCCTGCTGTCGCTCGGCGATGCCGCAGCGCTGATGCAGGGCGATGCCCCGTTTGCGTTCGCGGTACCCGACCTTCGGGCAATCGCCCGGTTCGGCGACCATGTCCTCTGTGTGCGCACCGACTTCCCGGACGCGCACGCCTGGATCCTGTCGCACGCGTTCGCGGACTACGCCGAAGCGGACGAGCCGGTCGAATTGCCGGTGCCCGTGCACCAGGGCGTCGAGATCGCCCTGGCCGGGGAGCCGATGCCGGAATTGCCGGTGGACCTGGAGGCGGACGCCGCGGCGGAAGCGGAGGTTCCACACCACCACTGATCAGGCGTTCGACGGAGGCTCGACCGCGTACTAGCTTCGAGCGTCTCCAGCCGCGGTCATGAGCGGGCTGACTGACATGGACTGTCGGCGGGCAATAACGTATCCTATTTTTGACTCAAAAGATGATCGCTTGAATTCTGGAGGAACTCTGACGGATAAATTTCGGACGCGGGCCAACGATCCGCGGGAACTCCCCGCCTACACGATCTCGGAGGCGGCCCACTACCTCACCGTCCCGGCGGCAACGATCCGCTATTGGTCGGTGGGTCGTCACCCCTACGCACCACTCATCAAGGTACCTGAGCGCACGCCGGCGTTACTGTCCTTCATCAATCTCACGGAACTCCACGTTCTCGCTGCAATTCGGCGCAAGCACGAAGTAAAGATGCCGAGCATTCGACGGGCGATCGAGTACCTGGCAGCAAACGCCAGACATGCAATGGACCAGCACCATCCGCTGATCAGTCGCGCACTGGAAACGGACGGGCTTGACCTGTTCATCGAGCAATACGGACAACTGATCAATATCAGCCGAGCCGGACAAACGGCCATGCGAGAGATCATCAGCGCAGCGCTCCGCCGCATTGACCGTGATCCCGATGGGATTCCGATCAAGCTCTATCCGTTTACCCGGGCCTCTGTCGCCGCCACACCCTCGATCGTGGTTATTGACCCGAGGCTCTCGGCAGGCCGTCCCGTTATCAGCGGCACCGGCCTCGCAACCCAACTCATCGCTGAGCGCTACAAGGCAGGTGAATCGATCAATGACCTAGCGTACGACTACGAGCGTGGAAATGAGGAAATCGAAGAAGCTATTCGGTGCGAACTCCAAGCCGCAGCCTGAGCCGACAATCTTTCTCGATCGCAACCTCGGAAGGCATATCATTGCGGACCGGCTTCGCTCAGAAGGCATGAAAGTCGAGGTGCATGACGACCATCTTGCATCGGATGCGCCGGATGAGGATTGGATCGCACTCGTCGGGCGTAACCAATGGGTGGCAATCACGAAAGACAAGAACATCCGTTATCGAGTAGCCGAACTCGAGGCAATCAGGAAACATTCGGCGCAGATCATCGTGCTTCGGGCGAAGAACGCGACCGGAGCGGACATCGCCGCGTTGCTCGTGAAGGGCAGGCGCCGGATTGTCCGCTTCGCGACCACAACACCCTCGCCATTCGTGGGAGGCATGTACGGAAGCGGCGTGATCAAGGCGTACCCGATCATCTGAGGTGCTGCTCCGCCACTGACATTTTATAGAGAGGCAACGCCCCACATGTAATGAATCCGCGTCCGAACGGATGCATCGTTCGAGAGTCGGCGGCGGGTCCATCCTGCGTGACCGCGCGATAGTTGCGAGGACGCGCAGTTCGGTATCGCAGAAGAGCAGTTCGACGGACCTGCCCTGCACGGGTAGGACACTATGTCCGCACCCGAAGGCAAGCAGGTCCCGGAGCCTAGCCGCCATTGTCGCTCGACTCCGCAATGACGGAACCCATGTCTCACCGCGGTCAGGGGCACCGAGCCGACCTCGGTCGGTGACCACGGCTTGCCATGTCCCGGTCTTCCAAACCACAATCGGGCGATGGTCCGGCGGACTACGAGCGTAGCCCCATGAAACGCGAACCGGCCGGCAGGCAATCGGTGGCCGACGGCAGCGGCCCCTCGGCGGCGAAGCGCCTCTTCGCCGACTACGAGACCCGCCCTGCGTACTACGACGAGATGTTCACCGCCACCGGCGTGCCGCGCGCTCACTGCCTGGAACTCTGTGAGGCGCTCGACGGGATGCAGCCCGACGAGATTGCCGCCATGCAGGCGCTCGCCGAGCGCTCCTTCCTGCACCAGGGAATCACCTTCGCGGTGTACGGGGAAGAGGGCGCGCAGGAGCGGATCATCCCGATCGACTTTCTGCCGAGGCTGCTCAACGCGGCCGATTGGGACGTGGTGGAGCGAGGGCTGCGCCAGCGGCTCAACGCGCTCAACCTCTTCCTCGCCGACGTCTACGGGCCGGGGCGGATCATCGCCGATGGCGTCATACCGGTCGATCTGGTGCGAGGCTGCCCGCAATACCGGGTCGCGATGCGCGGGCTCGAGGTGCCGCACGGCGTCCACGTCGCGCTCTGCGGGACGGACATCGTGCGCACCAACGACGGCTTCATGGTGCTGGAGGACAACCTGCGCGTGCCCTCGGGGGTCTCGTACATGCTGGCCAACCGCCGGGCGCTGAAGACGAGCCTCCGCAACCTGTTCAGGCGGCACCACGTCCGCGGCATCGAGCATTACGGCCAGTTGCTCCGCCAGACTCTGGCCGAACTGGCGCCGCCGGGCGTCTCCGACCCCTGCATCGTCCTGCTGACCCCCGGCGTCTACAACTCGGCCTTCTACGAGCACATGTTCCTGGCGCGCGAGATGGGGGTCGAGCTGGTGCAGGGCAGCGACCTGCTCGTCCACAACGGGTTCGTCTACATGCGGACGACCGCCGGGCTCCGGCGGGTGGACGTGATCTATCGCCGCGTCGACGACGACTTCATCGACCCGCTGGCATTCCGTGCGGAGTCGCAGCTCGGCACCCCCGGGCTCTTCTACGCCTACCGGCTCGGCAACGTGACGATCGCCAACGCGCCGGGCACGGGCGTCGCCGACGACAAGGCTGTCTACGCCTTTGTCCCCGACATGATCCGCTACTACCTGAGCGAGGAGCCGGTGCTCGCCAACGTCGAGACCCATCTCTGCCGCGAGCCGGAGGAACTGGCGTTCACCCTCGACAACCTGGAGACCCTCATCGTGAAGATGGTGGGCGAATCCGGCGGCTACGGCATGCTGGTCGGCCCCCACGCGACGCCGGCCGAGCGCGCGGCCTACGCCGAGCAGATCCGCAAGGACCCGGCCAACTACATCTCGCAGCCCGTGCTCGACCTCTCCGTCTCGCCCTGCCTCGCGGCGAACGGTGCCGCTCCCCGCCATGTCGACCTTCGCCCCTTCGTCCTGCACGGCAGCGAAACCCGGCTGGTCCCGGGCGCCTTCTGCCGCGTCGCCCTCGTCGAGGGCTCGCTCGTCGTCAATTCGAGCCAGGGCGGCGGCGGCAAGGACCTCTGGGTCCTGTCCTCCTGACGGCATGCTGTCGCGCAACGCCGAGGGACTTTACTGGATCGGCCGCTACCTGGAGCGGGCGCGGCACGGCTGCCGCCTCCTCTCGGACCAGCTCGCGACCATGGAGGACCGGCCGGTCGAGGAGATCGACCAGGGCTGGCGGCGTCTCTACCGGGCCGTGCATCGGACGCCCCTCGGCGGATTCCTGGCATCCGGCGGGGAGGACGAGGACTTCATGCTGGCCGATGCCTACACGATGGCCGACGACCTGACCTTCGAGCCCGACAATCCTGATTCGATCCGAAACTGCCTCGCGGCCGCGCGCGAGAATGCCCGGCAGGTCCGCAACATCCTCGGTGTCCGGATGTGGTCCTGCCTCAACCTGGCGTACCTGGACGTCCGCGATGTCGGCATCGAGACCATCTGGAACGACCAGCCGGACGCCTTCTACGGCCGCACCGAGGACGCCATCCGGACCTTCAGCGGCATCGCCGTCAGCAGCATGTACCGCGACGACGGGTGGCACTTCCTGTGGCTCGGCTGGTTCGTCGAGCGGACGCAGCTCCTCGCCGGGCTCGTCGACGCCCATCTCGCGCAGTACCCCACCGCCGCCCAGCACAGCGAATCGGACTGGCGCGCCCTGCTCAGGATCTGCGAGGCGCACGTCGCCTACCGCCACCTGCACTCTCACAGCCATCGGCCCGGCCGCATGCTCGATTTCCTGGTGGCGGACCCCCTGCTCGCGCATTCGGTCCGCCATGCGCTGGCACGGGTCACGGAGGCGCTCGACGCCATCTCCGCCGGCCGGGCGCTCGCGGTTGAGGCCGGGCGGCGCGCGGGCCGGATGGCCGCCGCCATCGACCATGACTGGCCGAACCGCGACCCCGCCGACGATGCCGCCACGCGGGCGGCGCTCCAGGGCGTCCGCAACTCGTGCCTCCTCCTGCACGAGGACATCGCGGCCACCTACTTCCGCTACGAGATCGCGGACGCGCCATGACCGGGCGAACGCGGCGTCGCTTCACGGTCGAGCACGTCTCCGACTTCCAGTACGGGGAGATCGCCCAGGGCAGCCTGGTGGTGCTCCGCCTGCGCCCGCGCGAGGACAACGGTCAGGCGCTGCACACCTTCGCGCTCGACATCGATCCGGCCGCCGCGCCGATCGCCTTCGCGGACGCCTTCGGCAACGGCTGCCACCTCTTCAACATCCACCGGGCGCATCGCCACACCCTCGTCCGTTCGCGCTCGGAGGTCACCACCGTGGACCCGGCACCGCTGCCGAACCGCGTGGAGCCGGATGCCTGGGAGGCGCTCCGGGAGGCCGCCTCCCCCGTGGACAACTGGGAGTTCATGGGGCCCAGCCGGTTCGCGCGGCCGAGCCCGGCGCTCGCCGCGTTTACCGAGGCGAAGGCGATCCGCCGCGGGAGTGATCCGCTCGCGTCCCTCCTGGAGCTGGCCGCCGAGCTGCACCGGACGTTCCACTACGAGCCGGCCAGCACGTCGGTCGACTCGCCCATCGAGGACATCCTGGAAACCGGCCGCGGCGTCTGCCAGGACTACACCCACGTGATGATCACCATCGCGCGGTCGTGGGGCATCCCGAGCCGCTACGTGTCGGGCTACCTGCACCTCGAAGGGAAACCGGGCGAGCAGACCCCCGCTGGCACCAGCCACGCCTGGGCGGAGTTCCTGCTGCCGGAACTGGGATGGATCGGTTTCGACCCGACCAACGACACGCTCGCCGACCATCGCCACGTCCGCATCGCCGTGGGCCGGGACTATGCCGACGCGGCGCCCACCAGGGGCGTCGTGGTCGGTGGCGGCGATTCCCAACTCGACGTCCGGGTCACGGTGGTGGAGGACGGCGATCCCGACCCGACCTGGGCGCCGCGCCCGGCACGGTCGAACCTTCGCGACGTGACGCGGGCGCCGCTGGCCCAGCCGGCGGGCGCCAACCAGTGACGGTCAGGGCAATCGGATATCGCGTCGGTTCGCGGAAATCATGTCCGGATTAGGCTAATTCAAAATCACACTTTGAATTAGCCTATTTTTTCCGCGGCGCTGGCCACCATGATCAAACGCGGTCTCGCGCCGAAGCTGACGGAAGCGGCAGGAGCCGGGCCTTCCATCACGCAAGCCGGGTCCCCAGCAGAACCGCAAGACAGCCTTATGCCGTGCCATGTTCCCCGACCATCCGTACGCGACATTGCAAGCCCCGAACGTCCGGACCAAGTCGATATCCGCGGAGTAACGCATCGGTTTTGGAAAGTGCAGCTAGTTGAGCACCGGGATCATGCGTCGACCTGGGGCAGACGGCGCACAATGATCCGCCACCGGAGATCGCGCTGGCGGGGCTCCGGCGCGAAATCCGGATCCAGCGCCTCCCGCCGGTCGAGCTCGGTCCAGGGAAGTGACCCACGTGCCCGCAACGCCTTCAGCATCGGCCCCGTCGACCGGTCATGGCCGAGATGGTCCAGAAGATATCCGAGGCGTTGCACGACCGGCCGACCCACGACCGCCGACAACGCGGCGAGCTGCTCCGGATCGATCTTCCGTCCAAGTTCGGAGACGACCGTGGCAATACTGTCCATGCCACCCGACGCCTGCGGATAGCGGAGCAGATCAAGCGTGGTCAGCGCAGCCGATGAAATCTTCATCGTGCCGGTATCGGTCTTGCGGTCCTCCATCCCCGCCGCCACGGCCCGCAGGTCCCTGCGGAAGTAGAAGGCGATCATGCTGCGACCGGCCCGGATCCTGGGCAGGCGCTTCGCCGCGACGACCTGAAACTCCATGACCGCCTGGTGCGTCGCGCCATGCAACTCCGCCGCCTTGAGCAGTCCGACGTAGTAAGCCTGACCTTCGCGGCGCATGAGCGCGTTGATGTACCAAGCCGGCGGCGGCGCTCCCCAGGACGCATGTTGCGGCGGAACGATCACATAGAAGCCCTGCCGTGGATTGACCAACGCCTTGCGTTGTTGCAGGCGCTCTGCTGCATCCAGGAACGCGCCGTGCCCAATGCCGAGCGTGTGCTCGGCCTCGTCTGCAGTGAACGCCACGCGGCCAGCGGACAGTAAGCCGCTTACATAAGCTGCCAGTGCGGATCGCCGATCGTAAAGCATGTCTCACTTTCCGCTAAAAGTGCGGACTTATCAACATGGATATTTGATCCCCCTCCCCCAGAAATTCGACGCCTGTTGGCGCGTAATTCCATCGACATCATCTGGTTCTCGAGCCCCAAACCAGAATCCGGCACCAAATCCGTTTGGTCCGGCATCGAATATACGAATGTGTGATTTTCCATCTTGTGATGAAAGAATTTGACAGTCTATGTTCGATATTGAAAACTAGTCCGATGCCGCTACTTCGGCGATTCAAACGGGAGGAGACAGGCCATGGACGCGAAAGATTTGGGATCACGATTGCGTTCGGCGCGAGAGTCCCGTGGCCTCAGCCAGCAGGCCGCGGCCCAGGCGATAGGCCTTCCTCGCACCGCGATCACTCAACTCGAAGCCGGCAGCCGATCCGTATCGACCCTTGAGCTGACCCGACTCTCCGAACTCTACCTGCGTTCCGTTACCGACCTCCTGCAGGAAGGGCCCACGGACGAGGACAGGGACGTCCTGATGGCCCTTCACCGCGCGGCCCCTGGCCTGGAGGATGATCCGGCCACCCGCGAGCAGGTCGCCCGGTGTGTCCAACTTTGTCGCGAGGGCGTTGCACTCGCGCGCCTGTTGGGCACGGAATCCCGGGCCGGTCCCCCTAGCTACGACATACGCCTTCCCCGCTCGCCCGGAGACGCCGTGGCACAAGGAGAAGAGGCGGCCGAACAGGAACGCCGCAGACTTGGTCTTGGCAATGCACCAATCGCGGACGTATCCGAACTCATCGCCTCTCAGGGCATCTGGGCGTCCGGTGTCACCCTTCCTGATGGCATGTCTGGCCTCTTCTTGCGACACCCCAGCATCGGGCTGGCAATTCTCGTGAATTCGTCCCATGCGAAAGGACGAAAGCGCTTTTCCTACGCCCACGAATACGCACACGCTCTGCTGGACCGAAACGGCGATGTCACGATCTCCAGCACCGACAATTCGTCCGAGATGGTCGAAAAGCGCGCGAATGCTTTCGCAGCCGCGTTCCTCATGCCGAGGGGCGGAATCCGTGCCTCCCTCCGGAACCTCGATAAAGGCCTGCCGAGCCGCCAAGACCACGCCGTCTTCGATGCGGCCAGTGGCGGCCATATCGAAGCGGCACAGCGTGCATCGGCCCGATCGCAACGCATCACTTACAAGGACAACGCCCTGCTCGCGCATCACTTCGGTGTGAGCTACCAAGCGGCTGTCTACAGATTGAAGAGCCTGCGTTACATCTCCGGCCGCGAATCCGGGGACCTACTCGAGCGGGAGCGCTTCGGTCGCAAGTATCTCAAAGCGCTCAGCATGTTCGCCGATGTCGGCGAGCAAGAAAAGCAAAGGTACTGGGATCGGGAACTCCGTAACGAAATCGCCCATCTCGCCATCGAGGCCTACCGCCGCGAGGAGATTTCCCGTGGTCGGGTACTCGAACTGAGCGCGACCCTCCGCATCGCCGGCGATACCCTGCTCAACCTTGCCGAAGCAGCGCGCGGCGAATGACACAGCTCGTGGGAGAGCACCGGCCGGCGATCATTGTCACCGATGCGTCCGTCCTGATTAATTTCCTGCGTATCGACCGAACGGACCTGTTCGCCGGCCACTCCCACACATTCATTGCCACCGACCATGTCACCGCGGAAATCACGGATCGCTATCCCGACCAGCAACAGCGCTTCACCGCGGCCCTTGCAGCCGGCGCCATTTCGGAAACTCGCGTCATCACGCCCGCGGAAATTCAACTCTTCGCGTCCCTGTTCGCCGCCGGACGCCTTGGCGCGGGCGAGTGTTCCGCCATCGCCCTCGCGGTCAACCGCGGCTACATCCTCGCCATGGATGATCGCCGTGCGGCCATACATGGTCGCCGCGCCAAGGCCACCCTTCGCATCCTCGCGACGCAAGACCTTGTCGTCTCCATGATTCACGAGGGCTTGCTCGGCGTCGCAGAGGCCGACCGAATCAAGCAGGAGTGGGCCAGTAGACACCGTTATCGGCTCAAGCTCGACAGCTTTCGAGACCTGATCCCGTAACCCTCGAAAGTAACACTCGGCAGCCAGGGCGAAGTCCCCGCATCGCTACCGGACTTTCTCCATGGTAGCCGTCATTGGCGCGGCCTAGGTCGGTCCCCACGCCTGCATTCTCGCCTCTCCCTTGCGGAAATAACGGACGATCACGCTGAACGCGGCGCGGTTCCTTGCTACGCGCTTCGCCGTGACGACCTAGGTCCCCTGGCGGGAGCTGCGCCACCTCGACTGGCAGGCATCGGACCGTCACCTCGTCTGATCTTCGAGATGGCTGGGCTGCAAGAGATCCGTTGTTCGAGGCACGTCCATCGCGTCATGCAGCCTGAGCGATCTCCCACTGCTCCTGCAATTGCAGCCACCGTGCCTCGGCTTCCGCTAGATCACGGGCGACGTCCCGGAGTTCCCGCCGCCACGCAACTGCCTTCTCGCCCCCGTCGTCGTACAGGTCGGGGGCGACCATTGCCGCGTCGAGTTCCGCCTTCCTCGCCGTCAGTCGCTCGACTCTCCGCTCGGCCTGCTCGAGATCGCGGCGAAGCGGTGCCAGGGCCTTGCGCTGTGCTGCCGCACGACGCCGCTGGTCCCGCTTGTTTTTCGGCTGGAGTGACGGTGTCGCCCCGGCCGCAGTGTCGTCACGCTTCCCGTTGCCGGAACCCGTCAGCAGGAGGTCCCGATAGTCTTCCAGGTCGCCATCGAATGGCGCCACGGTCCCGTCCGAGACCAACCAGAAACGGTTGGCCGTCAGATTGATGACGTGGGGATCATGGCTGACGATGACGACGGCACCGTCGAAAGCGTTGATCGCCTGAATCAGCGCCTGGCGCGAATCGACGTCCAGATGGTTCGTCGGCTCGTCGAGCAGGAGGATATGGGGCCGGTCGGCAGTCATCAGGGCAAACAGGAGACGTGCCTTCTCGCCTCCGGACAGGCTGGCGACGGTGGTCAGGGCACGGTCCTGCGAGAAGCCGAACCGGGCAAGCTGAGTGCGGATCTGCTCGGGTGAATCGCCGGGCCGTCTGCGTCCCAGCTCGCTCACCGGCGTCCCTTCCAGGTCGAGCTCGTCGGCCTGGTGCTGCGCGAAGTAGCCAACCCGCAACTTCGGCGCGGCAGCAACCGTACCCCCCATCGGCGACAGGCGTCCCGCAAGCAGCCGGATCAGGGTCGACTTGCCGTTGCCGTTCGCGCCCAGCAGCGCGATCCGGTCGTCGTCGTCCAGGTACAGCGAGAGTCGCTCCAGCACCGGCGTGCCATCGTAGCCGACCGACACGTCCCGCGCGCTGAACAGCGGCGGCGCAGCGGGCTCGGGATCAGGGAACCGAAAGATGACGCTGGCTTCGTCCCGATGCTCGGGTATCGGTTCCATCCGTTCCAGCATCTTCAGCCGCGACTGCGCCTGTCGCGCCTTGGTGGCCTTGTACCGGAACCGCGCCACGAACTTCTCGATGTGGGCACGCTGCGCCTCCTGGCGCGTGCGCAGTTTCGCGTCCCGCGCGAGCTGCATGCGCCGGGTCCGTTCGAAGCGGTCATATCCGCCCTGGTAAAGCTTCAGCTGCGCGTGCTCGAGATGCAGGATCTTCTGGGCGACGCTGTTCAGGAGATCGCGCTCGTGACTGACGACGAGCACAGTGCCGCTGTAGCGCCGTAGGTACTCCTCCAGCCACAGGGTGGCCTCGAGATCGAGGTGGTTAGTCGGCTCGTCGAGCAGCAACAGATCGGGGCGGGTAAACAGGAGAGCCGCCAGCATGACCCGCATGCGCCAGCCACCCGAGAATGTGTCGAGCGGGCGCTGCTGGGCCGCGTGATCGAACCCGAGCCCGTCCAGGATGCGGGCCGCCCGGGCAGGCGCGCTGTGCGCCTCCTTGTCCTGCAGGCGTTCGTGAATCTCGACGATCCGCGCGTGATCCGTCGCGGTGGCGGCCTCGCGCTGCAGGGCGGTGAGCTCGTGGTCGGCTGCGAGCACGGCCTCGACCGGTTTTTGCGACCCCGAGGGTGCCTCCTGGCTCGTCATGCCGATCCGCCAGCGCCCGGACACGCTGACCGTTCCCTTCTCCGGCTCCAGGGCGCCGGTGATCAAGCGGAGAAGCGTTGTCTTGCCGGTCCCGTTGCGGCCGACGAATCCCACGCGGTGGCCGGCGTTGACCACCGCGCTCGCCCCGTCGAACAGCACCCGGTCGCCGATCCGGTACTTCAGGTTGTCGATCCGCAGCATGGCCGGGGTGTACACCTCGTGCCCAGAATTACAACGCTCGGGCCCGATGCGCCCCTGCGCCTTGGAAAAGCAACCGTCGGGGCCGACTGCTGGCGCGAGAGACGCGGTCGCCAACCGCACCCTTGTTCCGCGCGACTGCAGCCCGGAAGATCAGTCGCGGGCAGCGGCGTCCTTGCAAGTCCGCGTCACCAGCCAAGGGTGCACCTGAGCCACCCTCCAAATATTCCCAAACATCGCAAGCAAACTGCGTTTCGGCCGTGTTGCGGCCATTCCGTGAACGCTTCGCAGGTGGACGATGACGGAGACTCGCATCGTCGGCTAGCCGCCTACCGACCAACGCCAATGGAGCCCTGACATCCCCGACGCGATGGGCCGCACGAGACACCCCGGATGACGGTCGCCGCAAAGCTGCAGGAGACCCTTGCTCTCGCATCACGCAGTCGCCGTTAGCTTTGCGGAAACCCTGTTGACCGGTTCTGCCACCGCAAATGATGAAAATTCGAATTCAGTACTCGAATTTTCAGGTTTCCAGCGCAGCTGTTCTCTCATGGTCAACGTGCCTCGTCCGCGAGAACTGGACGCTGTTGGGTCTGCGCTCCGCCACGTCCCCATCACGGCACTCTTCGGTCCCAGCCAATGCGGCAAGACCACGTCGGCTCGATCGCTGCAGACCGGGCATTTCTTCGATCTTGAGGATCCGCGGAGCTTCGCGCGGCAGAACGCGCGGCAAACCGGCCTTGAGGGCTTGACCGGCATGGTCGTGATCGACTAAGCGCAGGGCAAGCTGGATCTCTTTCCTGTTCTTCGCGGACTCGCGGATCCTGCTCCCCGATGCCCACCGCGACCGATCGGCGGCAACGGCTGCGTGCCGTGGCCACAGCCTGAACCAACTGATGGAAGAGTTATCCGTGCGGGCGTTGACCGAACACGACACCGAAATGCGTTTTCGAATGCGTGCAGTCCGGGGCGATCCGGCACGCTGGCTGGAACTGCTCGATCGACTGGACCATTCGCATACGAAGGCTGCCGACCTTGCCGTGTCGTAACAGTTCTCCGCCAAATCACCTGTGGATGGATGCCGACCGGAACAGGATCGTATGATGGGCTGTCTTCGTCGAGCCCGCGGATGTCCTGTCCGGTCTTGGTCATCCCGAAGATGAACACCAAGAATTGCCGGTTGGCGCCATCGACCTCCGCCCGAGAGGCCGATGGCATCAGGTGCCCCCGGCCCACGAGACCCGGAGAGGCAGCCAGAACGATGCGACTACCCCATTTCACCGAAGGCTTCACCGGGAGCATCTGACCAGGTGACCGTCGTGGATACAGAGACGCCCCACATCTGCTCCGCCCGGACGGCGGCGGAGGGGTGCCCCGCCGCCGTGAACCTCCGCAACATCGCCATCATCGCGCACGTCGACCACGGCAAGACGACCCTGGTCGACGGTCTGCTGCGCCAGAGCGGCACCGTGCGGGCGAATCAGCCCATGCAGGAACGCGCGCTCGACAGCGGCGAGATCGAGCGCGAGCGCGGCATCACGATCCTGGCCAAGTGCACGGCGATCGACTGGCGCGGCGTGCGCATCAACATCGTCGATACGCCCGGCCATGCGGACTTTGGCGGCGAGGTGGAACGGGTGCTCGGCATGGTCGACGGCGTGCTCGTCCTGGTGGACGCTGCCGAAGGCCCGATGCCGCAAACCAAGTTCGTCGTGGACAAGGCACTCCGGCTCGGCCTGCGGCCGATCGTTGCGATCAGCAAGATGGATCGCGCCGACGCCCGGCCCGAGGCCGTGCACGAAGCGGTCTTCGACCTGTTCGACGCCCTTGGAGCCACCGACGCGCAGCTGGACTTCCCGACCGTCTACACCTCGGCGCGCGCGGGCTGGGCCTCACACGACCCGGCTGGCGCCGGGACCGGCATGGACCCGCTGATCGAGACCGTGCTGGCGCACGTCCCGCCGCCAGCGACGGACCGGGACGGGCCCTTCCGCATGCTGATCAGCCTCCTGGAGTCCGACCCCTTCCTCGGTCGGCTGGTGAGCGGCCGCGTGCTCTCCGGCGGGGTCGAGACCGGCCAGACCGTGACGGCGCTCGGGGTGGACGGCGCCGTCGTCGAGGTCACGCGTCTCACCAAGCTGCTCCGCGCGCGCGGCTTGGAACGAATAGCGGTCGAGCGGGCCGAAGCCGGCGAGATCGTGACGCTGGCCGGCCTCAAGACGGCTTCCGTGGGGGACACCATCGCCAGCTCCGAGCATTGCGAGCCGATACCGGCCGAGCCGATCGATCCGCCCACGATCTCGATGGTGTTCTCGATCAACACCTCACCGCTCGCGGGGCGCGAGGGGACGCAGCTCACCTCGCGCATGATCGGCGCCCGACTTGCACGCGAGAGCGAGGGCAACGTCGCGATCCAGGTGACCGAGACCGGCGAGGAGCACGCCTTCGAGGTGGCCGGCCGCGGCGAGCTGCAGCTCGCCGTGCTGATCGAGACGATGCGCCGCGAGGGCTTCGAACTCTCGATCAGCCGGCCGCGGGTGCTCATGCGCGACGACCCGGACGGCGGTGCGCCGTTCGAGCCCATCGAGGAAATCCAGATCGACGTGGACGACGCGTTCGTGGGCGAGGTGGTCAACGCGCTCGCCGAGCGGCGCGCGGAACTGATCGACCTCCGGCCCTCCGGGCGCGACAAGAGCCGCGCGCGGTTTCACGGCCCGTCGCGCGGCCTGATCGGCTTCAACGGCGAGCTGCTCGCCGTGACCCGGGGCACCGCGATCATGCACCGGATCTTTCACGGCTACGCGCCGTTCAGGGGCCCGATCGCGGGACGGCGGAACGGGGTGCTGGTCTCAAGCGCCGACGGGAAGGCGGTCCCGTACGCGCTCTGGAACCTCGAGTCGCGAGGGACGCTGTTCGTCAAGCCGGGCATGCCCGTCTACGGCGGCATGATCGTGGGCGAGCATTCGCGCCCGCAGGATCTCGACGTCAACCCGCTGCGGAGCAAGCAGCTGACCAACATCCGGGCCGCGGGCAAGGACGATGCCGTACGGTTGAGCCCGCCGCGGCCGATGCCGCTCGAGATCGCACTCGCCTACCTTGCGGATGATGAGCTTCTGGAAGTGACCCCCACGTCGATCCGGCTTCGCAAGCGGCTGCTCGACCCGTCTGCGCGCCGCCGTGCCGCCCGCGCGAAATCCGCGGCACGCTGATCACCCACCAGATGGTGCGCGGGCCTTTCTCGACGCAGACCGAATGCAGCGACACCTTGTGCTGTAGGCCCGGCCATGGGCATCCCCCCTCGCTCCCCCGCGCGCGCCGGACGTGACCGGCATCGTATGCCGACCGGCCCGGCCGATCACGCCGGGCTGGGAGAGGTGGGGGTCAGTGCGACGTCGAGCCTCACCTGATCGTAAGGAACCCGCGGCACGAGCGTGCCGCGCTGTCCCTCCGTCAGCTCTACCAGTCCGTAGCGCGACATTGTCTTCAGCGTCCGCGACAAGTTCGACTTGTTGCGTCCGGCCAGCGTCGCGAGCTCCGTGAGCGAGTCCGGTTTTTCCCGGGCAATCGTCGCCAGAAGCTCACGATTACGCCCCGAGAGCACCTTCGCAAAGCTCTCAATGGAGGTGAACCAGACCGTGGGCTCGCCCTTGGCAGGCTTGTGCTCTCCCCGCGCGATCGCCATCGTGCGCTGCTTCATTCGGTCGTAGCTCGCAATACCGATCCTGAGCGTCTTCATGGGACCGATCCCCTTTTCCTCAGAACGGCGTCGACTTCATTCCTGAGGTCCTGGAGCGGCGGCGGCCGACCCCGATAATCGTGCGGTTCAATGGATCGACGCCGGTGGCGGTGATCGCTTTCGCGGCACCATCGCGCTCCCGGACCCCGTCGCTCCCTTACCAGTTGGGCGTTGTCGAAATCGACTGGCCTCTCCCCGTCCGGCGCGAGCAGGCTAAGCGTGCAACTCAGCCCGTCCGTGTGCCGAGGCGCAACCTCGATTCGTGCCGCGTAGAACTTCATCGTGACCAATATCGCGTCATTTGATTGCGATATGGCTGCAACGAGATAGTCCGGTGAATCGGGTGCGATCCGCTCCCGCAAACGGATCACATCATGACCGCGTTGTTCGAAGGACCTCGCGGCAGATTCCGGCACGCATTGGTCGACAAAAAACCGCGTGCGCGAAACTGACTCTAGGCAGCCTGTGTCGCATCATGTGCGAGGGCGGCTTCAACGTCCCTTTCCGTGAGGTCTGGATACTCGTCAATGATCTGACTGGTCGAGTAACCATCCTCGGAAAGTCTTCTGATGGACCCGACGGCAATTCGCGTACCCGCTATCGTCCACGCATTACGTGCAATGGAACGGTGCCTCTGGATCTTTCCGATTATGTCCGGCGAGCGCTCACGCAACCGCGCCACGTCGCGTTCAGTGTGCTCAATAACTTCCTTGAGTGAAATCGCCAGTACGTACTGTTTGGAAACAACTTCTTGAAGGCCCCCACTTTCTGGACTGACAAGAACTACCCGACGGCCGGCGACATATAATTTGGTACTGGTCCGCAGCTCGTCTTTCAGGTGGGTCAGTTCCTTTGCAACCGTTCTGAGATGTTGGAGCGGAACGTTGTTCTGTACGCGCAGCATTTCCAGCGTGCGCAAAGCCACGACGTCGTGAAACGAATAAAAGCGGCTGTAGGGCAAGCGAGGTCGTTCCTCAACGAAGCTGGGACCGAAAAAACCCGTCTTCGCCCAGTATCGGAGCCTGCGTTGGCTGAGCTTGGTAAAACGTTCGACCTGTGCTTCAGAAAATGCAGCGACGACATTGGAAATGTCCAGCGCTGGTGCGTTCTTCGATTCTGATCGAATCTTGGCCATAGCGGATTACCCTGAATGAGAGCAGCACTTAGATCACGCTGAAGGCAGCGCCAACGCTGCCGAGGTCTTGCCGCAGCCTTGCTTCCATCTACGCTTACTCTGTTGATTCGATAGTCGATCATGTCAACCACTCGGACCGCTATGGCGGAGTCCAGGAGCGGCCGCGGAACAGCGACCGGAATACGGCCACCTTTTCCGCCACGGTCGACGGAACCCCACCTTCGGCGCCGGCAGCTCGCGCGAATGGTCCCGGGCCGATGCGTCGAGTGCCTTCAGTTTCGCTTCCAGACGGCGGATTTCGCGCGCCGCGCTATGATGGGGCATGGAACAGATCCTCAACGTGCACATTGAGAAGCTGCCCGAGGGCGTGTACCTGGCAACCTCGGATGAGATTTCTGGCTTGGTGGCCCAAGGCCGAACGGTGACCGAGACGCTTGAGATCGCCCGCGACGTAGCCAGGAAATTACTGGCCGCCCAGGCGGAGCGCCAGGGGCGGCCGGCACTGAAGGAAACTGGAGATGCCTTCGACTATCCGCTAGTCGTCAGCGGGTAGCGGCAAAGATGGGAAGGCTGGCGGGCTTTCCCTGCCAGCACCGCCCGGAATCGCCGCACGGCATGGCGAGGTCCCGGCCAGACCACGGCCATGAGCCCCCAATAGCGCTGCCTACACGGCTCAACTAGCATCCTTGATGAACCACGCGACCGGTGTCCGGCGCGAGCACCTGCCTGAACTCGACTGCGTTTCACTGCATGTTCTCTGTTGCGACTGGGGATGAAGGCCTTCCCACGCTCGTGCTGATCGGCATCGGCGCCCTCGCTCTGGTCGGCGGCTACTGGCGCGGCACGGAAGTATGGCGCCAGCGCCACTCCATCCCGATCAATGGAGCGTCGTCGAACCTGCGCCTCGACGGCAGGTTCGGCGAGTTCGCCGTGTTCGCGATGATGCTGATCGGCGTAGGGATCGTGATGGTCACCTGCCCGGACGTCGGCCTGTACTACGCGGGCGAGCCCGAGTTCGCCTACGTGCTCTTCTGGTTTGCCTGTGTCTTCGGTGCTACGGAGTTCTACTCGCGGCGGGCGGTCAAGGCGGCCGCAAGGGAGGACCAAGGCGCCGCTGCCAGGGACGGCAGCCAGCCCGAGGACGAGACCACCGACGCCGGGGGCCGCGGCCAGTCGGATGCTCATGATGTCGCCACCCACCTCCAACGTGGGTACCGCATCTACAACCTCTACACCTGCGTGCTCTTTGGGTTGGGCGGACTCGCGCTTGCGAAGGTCGCGCTGCAATTTCGTCACGACTGGCAGGCAAATGCGTCGGCCGCCCAGCAGCTGGTCACCAGGGCGGAAGCGCTGCTCACGATCCAGCCCGCCGTGTTCGACCTCGATGCCATTGTTGAAGTGGAAAGGGCCTACCTGACGTTCCGGCAACTGCTGAGCGACGTGCTGGTCCAGGTCGAGCCCATCGCCTTCATCTTTCTCTACGTCATGATGATGACGCTGCTGATCTCGCTGACGCCGCTCTCGGCAGCGTTTCGTGTCGGTGCCCGCCAGTTGGGGTCGGCTGCTTCACTCTTCATGGTCGTGAGTCTTCTGGCCATATCGCTCGCCAGCTACTTCATTCACGCCATTACGGTCTCGCGCGTACTCGCGGACTCGCTGTCGGACATGGAGTCGTGGTCCGCCACGGACCAACGGCATTACATGCGGTACTCGGAGATCTACCAGGACGTGAAGGCGGCGGGCTCGGTCACTGGATTCATCAGGGTGCTGCTCTCCGAAGCGGTCTTCCTCGTCATCATCGTCGGCGTCGTGCAGCAAGCGGCAACAGGCATCCGCAACCTCGCGGGACGAACCCCTTCATGACGGAAGCCGTGGCGGTCCTGCTGCTCCCGCTGGTCGTCGCGGCCGTCATCGTCTTTATGGCGAATCGGCGGAAGTCGCCGCGCTTCGGCAGCATCGCGTTAATCGGGACAGCCGAGCCGCATGCGGCTGGCGACTCCTTGCAAGTCGTCACGTGGAATGTCGGCTACGGATCGCTCGGGGCCGGCGCGGACTTTGTCGCGGACGGCGGAACCAGCATCCGGGCTCTGGATCGCCGGAGCATCGTCACCGCGACCCACGCAGTCGGCAAGACCCTGGCGCACCTGGATGCCGATCTGGTCCTCCTGCAGGAGATGGCAGGCGCGAGCTTTGCCACCCGGGGTGTCGACGTCACCGCGGGTGTGCTGCGACCGCTGAACGGCTACCGCACCGCCTCCTGGGAAGATTTCGCGACGACGCTGCTGCCCCCGCCGCTCAGGATTTCGCACGGGATGATGACTCTCGCACGCGTTGCCGCCCCGGAGTGCACGGCGCACCCCCTGCCGCAGGAGTCGGGTTTTCGCCTCGGCATGCTCAAGAAGCACTACGGTGCCCTCGTCACCCGGATTCCGCTCACGGACGGCCGCGAGTGGACGATCATGAACATCCACCTCTCCGCGTTCGACGATGGCGGAGCGATCAGGGCGCGACAGGTGGCGGCAGTGCTGAAGCTGGCGCAGGCCGAATACCAACGGGGCGCGCACGTGGTGGTGGGCGGTGACTGGAACATGCGGCTCACCGCCACCTCGTTCCCGCACGAAACCGAGACGAAGTATCTCTCGTGGATCCACGATTTCCCCCGCGAGACCGTTCCCGAGAGCTGGGCCTTCGGCCTTGATCCGTCCGTCCCCAGCGTGCGCACGCTGCATCGGCCCTATGAAGCGGGCGTCAACTACGTGACCATTGTCGACGGATTTCTCGTCTCCCCGAACGTGATGATCGAACGGGTAGAGACCACCGATCTCGGTTTCCGCCACACCGACCACCACCCGGTCCTCGCTTCCCTGCGTATGAGCGGTGCGAGCGGCGACTGATCACGAAGCCTCTCCCGCACGTGAACCGTCGGCACACGCATCGCCACTCGATGCAGCGCGCCGGCTCAGGCCCAATCGCGGGACGGCGGAACCGTGTGTTGGTCGCGAGTATCGACAAGAACGCGGCCGCGTACGCGCTCTGGAGCCTGAAGCCGTGAGGGACGCTGTTCGTCAAGCCGTGATCGTAGGCGAGCACACGCGCCCGCAGGATCTCGACGTCAACCCCACTCCTTCTTCCACGCTCGCCAATGTAGTGCCGAAGCCGCGCCTGAAAAGATCAATTTGGTCTGTTACTCCGGTGGTTGCGTGAGCGCGCCACCGCCGATGCGAACGTCTCTGCCCTTGCTGGATTCCTGCTTGCCAACACCGCGGCCGCGTTCTGGCGGCGTATGGCCGAGGACTGCTGCGACGGATGACCGTCAACCTGACCGGTGTTAGCCTGGCCCACATGGCGACCGGCCCCTGGACCGATGACGAGAACGACCTCATCGTCGCGGATTACTTCGCGATGCTTGCGGCCGACCTTGCCGGACGTCCCTATGTCAAGGCCGAACACAACCGGCGACTGCGGACCCGGATCGACCGAAGCCGCCCTTCAATCGAATTCAAGCACCGGAACATCAGCGCCGTCTTGAAGGGGCTCGGCGAAACCTGGCTCACCGGATACCTGCCCGCATTCAATGTCCAGATGTCCCTCGCCGATGCCGTCGCGCGGTGGCTGCATCGACACCCTGAGTTCCAGGCTCCCACACACTTACAGGATCAGCCTGCAGACACGCCGCAGGCGACCCAACTCGTCATCGAGTTGCCACCTACCCTCAGGAACTACCCTCCACCTGACGGACTCGAACAAATGCAAGCGATCGCGCGCAAATTCGACGTGGCCGCACGAGCCGAGCGCAATCGAGTGCTCGGACGCGCCGGCGAAGAGCGCGTTCTCGCCCATGAACGGACCGTCCTTGCCGGTGCGGGCCGCGCCGACCTAGCGCGGCGCGTGAGATGGGTGTCAGATCAAGACGGCGACGGCGCGGGATACGACATCAAGAGTTACTCCCCTGAGGGTCATACCCGACTGATCGAGGTGAAGACGACCAACGGCTGGGAGCGGACGCCCTTCTACATCACCCGGAACGAGCTCGCCGTCGCGGATGACCGGCCCACTGAGTGGTGCCTCCTGCGCCTATGGGATTTCGCCCGGGAACCCAGGGCCTTCGAATTGCGCCCGCCGCTCGACGCACACGTATCCCTCATAGCGACAAGCTTCGAGGCTCGCTTCCACTGAACCCATCTCCTTCCGTTTCTCCGCGAGTCCTTTTCTTCTCACCGCTTCTGATGACACGCCTGCTTCCAGCCACTGTCCTGACAGCGGCTGTCCTTCTGCTACCCGCGTCGACTGCTGTCGACACGCGGTCCACCCGCCAGTCCCAGCCCGGCATCGCCGCCTTCGTGCGCGCCCACACTCCGGGAACCGATGATTCCGCAAGGTTCACGCTTGGCGACCGTACCATCTAGCGCATTCTCGAAGTACACCGCAAGGAGCACACACGCGAGATCAGAGTGGCGATTCACACCATCGGCACGACCGTCGAACGATTCTTCGCCGGAGAAGAGGTGGTCGCCACGGCACTGATTAGCCCAGATAACGGAGCAGCACTGGTCGATGTAGTTCTCGCCGTCTGCCGGTGGATCAATGGCGTTCGAACCTGCCGGATGAGTGCGGCAACTGTCTGATTGAGTTAACGGTTGCAGATAAGGCAGAAAGGATCATCGCCAACCACACCAGAGATTCCGTACATTGAAGGTTCGTTCGTGACGATCTCCGCCTCGTCTCACCGGGCGAGTGGTTGAACGACAACTGACATGGCGACTGTGATGATCCGGCTCCCCAACGCCCACTGCGACTGATTGGCATTGGTGGCTGCGCGCAGGGGTCTGAGCCTGAAAAAGCTGATGGAAGAGTTATCCGTGCGGGCGTTGACCGAATACGACACCGTAATGCGGTTCCGGACGCGTGCAACCCGGGGCGATCCGGTGCGCGGGCTGAACCTGCTGGATCAACTGGACCATTCGCATGCGAATGCCGCCGACCGTGCCCTGTCGTGACAGATCTCCACAAGAGCATGGCCGATGATGAAATCCTGCTCGGCTTGTTGCTGATCGGCCCAGGGGGCGAAATGACCCGAAGCGACGACGTTCTGCGTCGAGATCACGCGCCCACTTGCCATAGACTAAGCGCGACGATCTACAACCGAAGATGGCCCTGGAGCCTCTCAGGGGTGCCGTGGTGAACGCACTCGCCGGGCGGAGCGCGGAGCTGATCGAGCTGCGGACCTCGGGGCGCGACAAGAGCCGTGCACGGTTTCACGGCCCGTCCCGCGCCTTGATCGGCTTCAACGGCGAGCCGCTGACCCGGGGCACGGCGATCATGCACTGGATCTTTTACGGCTATGCTCCGTTCACGGGCTTGATCGCGGGACGGCGGAACGACGTGCTGGTCTCGAGTGCCAACGGGAAGGCAGTCGCGTACGCCCCCTGGAACTTGGAGCCGCGGGGGTGCTGTTCGTCAAACCTGGCGTGCCCGTCAATCGCGGCATGATCATGGCTGCGCACGCGAGTCCGCCGGACTTCGACGTCAACCCGTTAAAAGGCAAGACAGCTCACCAACATCCAAGCCGCAGGCATGGGCGCTGCCGTGCAGTCGAGCCCGTCGCGGCCGATGCGACTCAAGACCGCGCTTGTTTACCTTGCGTATGATGAGCTGCCCGAAATGACGCGGTTTCGATCCGGCCTCGCAAGCGGCCGAACGACGCTTGCGCACGTCGCCCTGCCGCACCCTGAACGCCGCGACATGCGATTGCACGCTAGACAGCTCCGATACGCTTCGTCACCATCGGAATAGAGAAGAGACGACGCCCGAACGGCCACGCTTTCGATCTGGCTCCAATTTCACTACCGACAAATTTCCTAGTCCTCCCTCTCGACGGCTAACGGATGCTCAGTAACCCAAACAAGACAAACATCGGGCGCCGTGTACAACCACAGAAGTCTGATCGAACATACGCAACTTGCCGTCGCGGCCACTCAAACAGCCGCAACAATGCGCGAATAATATCTCGCAGTAGCACTCCCCGGCTTTTCCTCAATCCAGGTGTGACATCCTTGGACGAGAAATTTCTTGCAATATACGTTTGCTAAACTAGGCTGTTTTTGCCGGTCATTGAGATAATGCAATATTTGTATGGCCGCAGCAAGACACAGTTTACCAAAACAATGCTTACGCTCGCTCACTGATGCTAACGGACGAATAAGAAAAAAGCCCTTAATTTTAGCGTGGTGTTTGGCCAACCGATTCTTGACGTCCGGAATGTCAAGTGCTGGCGGCTGAAGACGGTGTCGCCTTCCTAGAACCGACACTGGGTTTTTCCGAGGAAATAATGGCCTACCGGCGGCGCTCAGAATTACATCGGCGCGAACGAAATGCCGAAGTTCGGCAAACAACTTGGAAATGACTGGTCGAATCTGGCGTTCCAAAGTCCTATTTGAAACTTCAGAAATTGCAATTCTCTGAAATGCGTGCAAAATTACGCGAGTCTCCAGCAAATCGCTTTCCCAGCTATACTTGTGCGTATAAAGGACACGATGATGGAGGATGAGGCCTTCAAATAATTCATCGAAATCTCTGTCCATTACAACGCAAACACCGGAAATAGTACCGCAAGTCAGTCTACGAGCGATTGCTTTGAGCGTGTCCTTCGTCCCAACGGCCCGGAAACTTACTCCCAAACCTGGCCTTAATCGAGCAAACAATGGCCTCCAAAACCTTATATCATCCGAGAATTTGAAGTGCTTGCCAGATAGTGCATCTTCCGATGACACCGACAACGGACCACCCCCCTCGCAAAAGATAACTATATCAACGCCCTTAAATAACTTGAGGTTGGATAAACCTTGATTCGTTCGAGTGAAAATCACGACACGATCTCTTCCATATTGATTACTCTATCGGAGTAATGGCTAACGATATCTGGGGAGTGCGTCGCAAATACGATCTGACTGCGGGGGTTTAACTCCTTAAGGCTGTCAACGAGTATTTCTTGCCAATTGATATGCAGGGATAGTTCCGGCTCATCAGCAATGTAAATACATGAATTGCCTCGCTGGAGCAATGCCTCAGCAAGTATTATATATAGTTGCTTTTCACCAGATGACAGATCATATGCTGTGAGAGTTTTTTCAGACGTGGTAACGAATGCAATCTCATTATTGTCAAGAACTCGAGCGTTCTTCCTGTGGAACATTCGGTTCAGTATTTCGAGAAACGACTCCCTTGGCATTAGGGCTTCTTTTTCTTTCTCAACTGTATCTACCCACTCTTCGACAAGTGAATGAACGCGCCAGCTATTTATCAGTAGTATGAGTTCTTGAAGCGAGAATCCATCCCCGAGATCTCTAGTCTTCAGACGTTTGAGTGTGCTGAAGAAATTTGTGGTCCGTTCCATATACTGGCTTTCGGGCACTTCAAAGCGACGATAGATGTCGGTCAGGGCTTCACGGTCGTCTGCAAGATCTTGTTTGAGCAGGAATGACAGGCTAGGATTGTCCTGATTATCTTCAATCAGTGAGAGAAAAAATTTTCTTTGGAAGTTTCGTGTTTCCGTACTTGCGTGTACAGAGAGCTCTGAAAAATAACGTACCAGACGGTCCGAGATTTCTTGAAGTTTTTGATCAACTGCATGATCCCGATATGGTCTTTCGCCGGGATGACGAGATACGGTAGTTCTGTGAACTGAAAGCCAGCTCACCTGCGCCAGATTCGTGAGTACACGAATGAAATCCATTCGATACTCGCGCCTTGTGCGCGTACCAGAACGCATGCGAAAGGGAGGTTCGCTGCGCGGGCGCCGTTCGTCAGGATAATGAACGAAGGGATATTGTTGCACTGGTCCGCTGGAGGTTTCCTTTATTTTATAAGTGATTTCAGGATAGACAAAATCGTCAACCCGTGTCTTAGAAACGCTGATGGACGGCCTGCGACGAGTTTCGTTGTCATAAAGAGAGATGGAGATATTTTCGAATGGTAGGCGATTGAGACTTTCGGTGTCACCAGTCATTGCTGCGGCAATGAGGTTAATTGCTGTAGTTTTGCCGGAGCCATTCTGCCCGATCAAAAAATTGACTTTGTCATTGAGATCGAAGGTGACGTCTCGATCGCCCCAAAAGCCGGTAATGTGTACGGATGAGATTACGGGCATTGTTTGGTTCTCCGACCCTTGGTGTGGCGCGAGGAACGCTCAAGGAAGAAGCGTCGAATACTGACAGGGAAAGTACACATTTTCAGTTGGAATCCTCCCGGAATCCGCGTTCGGCTTCCCCTTCACACTTCCGGTACCGTCATCCTGGGGTTCTTGGGAGGATTTGCGTCAATGCACTCCCTGCACATTGGTCGCGCACCGTTTCGCAGCCAGATGGCTGCACAGGGCACGGCGTCTGCCTGGAGTGCATGCTCTCCGTGCTCCGCCTCCACGACTGCCAGCATACCTAGTCCTCGCTGCAAATAGCGAAGTAAGTTTGCCCAGAAGAGCCGACGTAATTCTCCTCAATCGTGGGGGTTGGTGACGAGCCAGTTTCGTCGTCGTTCCTCCGTGGTTTAGGTGGCCGGTCGCGTCGCTTGGGCGGCGGTGGCGGTGCGGAGAGTGCGTTGGCGCGCACGTGCCTCGGGACCAGGTCGGCGTGGCTCCGCAACCGGTAGCTGTGTTGCCTTCGATCTGAATGACGACAGCGTGGTGGAGCAGCCGGTCGAGGGTCAGGTGCGGCGTCGCCGCCACCAACGCGTGCACCCGCTTGCGATGCGGCTCCAGGAGCCACGGACGGTGGCCGCCGACGCGACCCGGTGCGACGCTGCCGGTCGCGCGATAGCGTGCCACCCACTTCGGCACCGAGGACACGCTGACCCCGAACCGTGCCGCCACCGAGCGGATCGGCTCGCCGTCGAGATGGGCGCGTACCACGCGCTCACGAAGGTCGTTCGAATAGGGTCGGGTCATGGGTCCGGCCTCCGGCGCCTGCAAAACCCATTTGAGTCACATCCTTACCAAAAATGAAATCCCCCCTGAGATTCCCTCAATGACAGATACGCTCTAGGTCAGCCGGCGGCTAGTCGATCGTGGTTCGATCCCTGCCGTCGGTAACCGAGTGGCAGTCGCGAGTGTATTGGAGCAGGTGGTCAAACGAGGGAAGCACTCCGTGTTGCGCCTGGACCAGACACGGCATCACCGAACCACACGACAACCAGAGCTGGCGTCTGCACATGCGACGACGAGCTGCAAAATTGGGAAAACATCGCCGACAAACACTAATGCGACAAAGTCGTGGCCATCCAATAACTAAGCCTGGCCAACTTGAGAGGAGCCGTGTCTACCAAGGATCTGTTCCAGCGCCTAAAGAGACTAAACATCTTCTTTTCGCAATTCATGTCAGTATTCATTGTCGTCCTTCGTCAAGGAATCGACAAAGTTCAAATAGCACGGCACCAGGTCGTTTCAATTGGCACTCCCACACAATCAACACCTGCCACCCATTGGATTCTAGGGCGGTGACGTTTTGTTGATCCCGAACTCGCGTACGCACGAACTTGGGTCTCCAGTACGAGAGATTTGACTTTGGTAGTCCAGCAATTGGACAATTTGGATCTGAATGCCAATGCCAAAAGCAACCATGAACAAAGATTACTTTGCGATGCCGTGGCAAGACCAGATCAGGCCGGCCAGGCATTCCCTTACGATGTAATCGAAATCGAAACCCAAGGGAGTGCACCATTGAGCGGACAGCCAATTCTGGTTTCATATCCCGGGACCGTATCCTCGACATACAACGCGATCGAGCCTCAGGACTTAGGTTGTCCACCACTGCAGATCACTTCCCTCCAGCCTGATCGACAGCAAGCTCCGCTTCGCCCCGTAGCAGCCGGTCCAGAGCTGAATCGGGCAGCGCATCCAACAATATGACTCCACCCTTGCGGTTGAGGGCAATCATCCAGTTTCGAAAGTTCTTACGTTCGAATAGCGTGCCCCCATTGTTCCAGTGCTCTCGCATGACGTTATAGATCGCGCGCAACACGCGACGATTCATTGAAACAGACGGCCGCTCTATCAGTGCCGATCGAACATCTTGGCGATGCAGCAGCAATTCCAGGAATTCTCCCGGATTATCGGGATCAACCTCGTGCGCGACCTTTCCCAACCACCACAAGCGCGAAATGCCGTTGTCCCGCATCACCCCTCGATTTCCAGTCGCAAAAAAGTGATTTCGAACTTCCCGCGTGGCAAGCTCATCATCGTCCAGTCCACTCGTCAACCATCGGGTCGAAACATATTGAGGACAATCGAAATGGCACAGGTAAACCCACAGTCGCTCAATTGAAGCTTGATGCGGGGTCAAATCTCGCAATGAGCCAAATACAGCGAGGGCATTCGCAGCATCTGTCTTCGAAGGCTGTTTGGCGGTTAACGTAAGCTTGCTAGCCAGCTCCGGGGCTCGCAGCGACGCTTCCCTGAAGCCGCCAAGTGACATCGGAAGCGAAGAAGCTTGCGGAGCGAAGTACCAATCGAGCCGTTCTGGGACAGTTCGCCTAAGATTTTCCAGCGAATCAACGGTACAATAGCGAAGGCGCATCAGGAGCCGTCCAGGCTAGCGCGAGCAATCAACGGCATTTTCAGAAATGGTGAATCGAGCAGCTTTTGTGCGTCGACCGCCCGATTTGCATTTTCTCTTCCGAGATGTGGACATCCTAATGCTTCAAGGCGCTGACCGAGAGAAGAAAACCACCGATAGTCCTCGTACTCTTCTGTGTTTTGGTCAACATCATTCAGTACCGCTATCAGCGCTGGTAGGTAGAGGCCATTCATAAGGTACTGCCCGTC
The DNA here is from genome assembly GCA_022825705.1 of Alphaproteobacteria bacterium. Classification (GTDB taxonomy): domain Bacteria; phylum Pseudomonadota; class Alphaproteobacteria; order TMED109; family TMED109; genus VXPW01. The sequence continues at coordinate 182,879 of JAJDWH010000043.1, read as the reverse complement.
AGGCTGACTATCCGCTTGCTCCCGCGCGGCTCTATATTGCTGGGTATCCGAATTCGACATTACTATCCAAACCCGATCTTCGGCGAGTTCATAATTCCAACGTCCATTTGGGAGATTCGGGTGGTACTTGTGTCCAAAGATAGAACCGAGTGGTGCTTCGTCCGTTGTATCGATCCAATAGTCCTTCGAAACATCTTCGGCCAGCACGGAGCCCGGATCGATGTCGAATGTTCTCCCTAAGAAATCCGAGTGCCAGCCTTCCGCTCGAAAACCTCGAAGAGGCTGTTCGCAAATTAGGAACGGCGCCAACTCCACCCGACCCGATAGCGCTCCGGCCGCGAAAGAACGTCTAATGTCGCGCTGACGGGACTTGAGCAATTCCCGGTAATGGGTCTGTGGAGACCTGATCAATAACGCAAACTGTGCCTTGCCTTGCTCCAGGATTCGAAGGAGGCTTGGTTCGCTGAGTTCGAACCGTGCGGACACTTCTACTGCCGTGCTCTTCTTCGTGCGCTCGACCTCAATTTCGACTTCAAACTCGGCGTGTGGATAATCGTCACCGTAATTTGGCGGTCGAAGGACAGGATGAGGCCAAGCTTTGCCAGGGTCGAATTTCACGACGAATTTACCTCGTCAGACGCTATAACGGACAGGCGCCAAGCTCTACCTTCGATAGGACCGTCAGCCGTTATGTCAATGCTAGTTCGTTGACCTCTGGTCACGCGCACACGATCAAGCGACACCCCCTTATCAACAGCCCGAACGTCGTTACGTGCGATAGCTGACGAGTCGCCTGCCTCTTCAAGAGATAGACTTGTGATCCCATCGGACTCCGCCAAGAAGCTGAGCCGATAGCAGTTATTTTGATCGACAATCGGCAAGATTCGAACTGCTGAAACAGGAATTTTGCTGCGAGCATTATTTCCCCCACCTGATCCACTACCACCTTGGCCGCGACCCTCTCCCGAGCCGCCACTTCCCCCGCCACCACCGCCTTCGCCGGCTCCGGCGCCGCCCTCTGCGCCAGCATCTTCCCCATCGCCTTCAGAATCGGTGTCATTTTCCTCCGGTAATTTAGGCGTTCCCTGTTTACGGACTGGTTTAAGCGAAATTTTCACTTTGGTGCCAAAGCCCGGTTCACTATCACCTTCGTCTTGGTGATCGCCAGAATCCTCAAAAGGCTCTTCGGGTTGATAATCTGGAAGATACACCGCCAATTCAGAGAGAATCGTCTTCTTCCCTCCTTCCGGTGGCCCAGCTTGTTTACGTATTTCGCCTCTCACCCAGTCCGTGATACGCTTAAGCGCCCTACGACCACGGTCACGATCATCCCTGGGCAATCGATTAGGTTCGAATTGATCATGTCTTGGATTTTCCATTCGGCGCAGAAGCTCATTGCCCACGGGATCTTCAAATACGCAGAGCGCAGCAAAGTCGCGAAAACCGTGAAAACGGATCAAACCAGCCTGTTGGGTCGTCACAAGCATTCCCGTGCGACGCACGAAGGCCACCTTTCTTGGCAAGCCCTCGGCAGTATGGATCCAAAGCCTACAGTGCCCCAAGTCAACATCTTGTTTTTCTGCTGCAGGCTCTTCTTTCGATAGCTCCCAAAAAATCTGGGCATCATTTACTGAATTGCTGGAAGAGCCCGGCGGGTTTTCGGAGTTGTCGGAGCCTCGTAAGTAATCAAACCACATGTCGATCGAAGCACGGTCCATTTCCATCAGGTCGGTATCGTCTGGTTCTACGATTACGTTCAGGCGCTCGGTGCCGATCGCGTAGAAAAAGTTCTCTATGACGCTTTCGGCGATCCGACGGCGCCAATCTCCAGTCTCTTGAAAACCCATGACGGTAACACTGGTGCCTCTCGCCGGCTGTAAGTTCTTGTCAATCACTCGAAATTCACTCGGTATTCCATCAGTCAATTCCAGACAACCAGCCTTTAGCCCGAAGAAGCCAGTCCCCTGTGTTTCGTTGCCATTAGCATCCGAATGCGATATCAGCACTGACTTCCCTTGAAACTTTTCGCGTTCCTGTCCGTCCTCGACGAAACATGTCCAATAGAAGACCGTTCGCAGGTTGGATACTGCGAACGGCGCGTATTTCCCAATACCGTGAGAACCTCCAGCTCCCTCCATATCGGGCTTATGGCTAAATCCCTGCATCTTTACTAATGCCCGCCAGTTTTCCCCAAAGAGACCGGTCGTATTCCGATCAGAAATGCGCAAACATGGCACCTGTTTGGCTTCTACAAACTCAGCCGCTTCACGTAAGGCTGCCGCTTCCATGGCATGTTGGTCTTCGGTTATCGTGCTTCTGCAAGATTCGATCGCTGTCGCTAGTTCGTGACGACCAATCTGGTCCAAGTCACAATTGAGTAATTCGAAAACAACATGCACGGGCTGTTCCTGGTCTAAGCAAGCGTCAAGAGAATTCTGTATTGTCTCTCGTGCAAGGCTGGCCAACGGCTGCCCAGTGAAATGCGCCATTCCGGGATCATTGATCCCAGTACTGATTCCCCCATTCGTCGGCGGAAAGAGCCAACCGATTTTCCGATTCATTTGCTGCTAATGCCTCTATCGTCGAGTATTCTGGCACAGATCTTCCCGACCAAGTGGGCCAGTCCAACGCAGACAGAGTTCCCAAGTAGCCGATATTGTTCCGTCTCTGGTATCTTCGGAAAGAGACCGCCGGTGTCATCGAAGCCTTGGAGACGGGCCACCTCACTGACACTTAAGCGCCGGATTCCCCAATGGTCGCGAACGAACGGGACGTTGTGCCCACCAATGCCCATGTTGGCCGTAAGGGTGGGACATAGCCCTTGCTTCTTTTCGCGCACGTAGGAGCGACGCAGCTGGTAGACGTTTGCATCTGACTCACCCGTGCAAATTGCGCGGCTAATCATCTTGTAGTAGCGGTTATCGGGAGAAAGATAAGCGTCCTCACGACCACGCTGCGTGCGGTCAACGAAGTCTGCAAGAGGGCGTCTTTCTGGCCCGGATCCATTTCCTAAGGAAGGCGGACAAAACGGGTTCCGTGAAAATCGTTCCCGTAACGCCGCGACCATGAACAGGCGTTCGCGGTCCTGCGGTAGCTCCGTCGCATCCTTGACATTCACGACCCAGCATGCCTCCTCTCTGAACCAATAACCGATTCGTCGCATAGCGCGCCGGACGCGATCAAACCATTCGCCGTTGGCACCGTACAAAAGATGCGGAACGTTTTCCAAGACAATTAGCGAAGGCCGTTCCTCTGCCTGAAATTCTTCAATCAGTCGAGGAATTTCAAAAAATAGACTTCCGCGGGAATCCTCGAAACCATGTCGATTTCCAGCCTGAGAAAAGCTCTGACAAGGAAAGCCAGCTGCGAGTACATCTACACCTCCAAGACTATTCACCCGGACGGATAGCTGCCGCACATCTTTTTCGACCAACCGCACTCGCGGGAAACGGTGCCGAAACGCAGCACATGCAGACTCATCGTTGTCGCTTGCCCAACTGATCTCAAATCCAGCATGTGCCAACCCGGTAGCAAAGCCTCCCATACCACTGAACAAGCATGCCGCCGTTGGAGCCTTCTTGTTCGCCATTGAACTGCTATTCGCAACAATAGCTTGAGTCTGAGCTAAAGCAGTGGGAACATTCGCTTTCAGCATTTGTCTATCCAGATTCGCAGCAGACCAACATAACCTTAACCTAAGAAGCTGCCCAAAATTGTCCGATACCTGCGTATCCCAATGCAATCAATTGAATTTGGATCGCCATAACCGAACCCAGCACTCGCTCGAGTCGCAAAATTAGGACGTCGGCTACCATTCCTAGGTGAAGAGCCAAAAACCATACCAGCCACTGTTTCGACTCGCTACGAGCATATGGTCCTGTCCCGAACTGAGTGACGTAGTGTAAACGTGACATAGGATCTTTGACAACCGATCAATGGCAGGCCACATTGGGAGTATGCCTGATGTAGCTTCACCCACTTGAGTGTCCTTAACGCTTCGTGCGCACCTGGTTTCCGCCTACTTTGCACGCAATTCGCTTGTGGTATAAGAGGAAGTAACGTTAGGGGTCCGTAAGGTAAATTGAATCAAGAGCTGGCAATCGATCATGATTGTATTTCAGCCTAACGAAGCCTTACTGGCATCAATAAGCTCATGGACTACACGGATTAGAAGGTTACCCCTTTCGGAAATCCAAATCGCCAACCGCACTGACGCTTGAAATGATCGTTTTGCTCTCGATACCCGCGGCGACGCTACCGACTACGTTTGCCCGGACGGACGAAGATTCGCGAGGAGTCTTGCAGGGTCATTTCATCCCGACTGGTGAACATGGTGCCGGCATTCGTGGTGGCCGGCAGCGTGACTTCGCTCCTTCGTCACCACTACCTTATGAATAGGACAGGGAGCCGGTCGGTTTCTTGGCCGGTTGGGTGCAAACCTGCCATGCAATACAATGAGGACAAAATTTATCGAGTTCGATGGGAATGGCGGATCCGGTCGCTTGGTACGATGCGAACGCTGAAACAGCCGTAGCGCAATACGAGGGGCTGGCTTCCGATACGGTCCACGGCTGGCTTCTTGACTTGCTCCCCAAGGCCACGGCGACGGTCTTGGACATCGGTGCCGGCAGTGGCCGTGATGCTGCCTGGCTATCAGCCAAGGGCTACGACGTCGTGGCGGTCGAGCCTTCCGCATCCATGCGGGCCACCGGAGCGGCCATACATGCGCAGGCTCCCATCCGATGGATCGATGACCGTCTGCCGGCACTCGCCACCGTTTCCAAATCCGGTCTGTCGTTTGATCTGATCCTACTGAGCGCCGTCTGGATGCATCTGCCTCCGGGCGATCGGCCACGAGCATTTCGCAAGATCATCAACCTGCTCAAGCCGGGCGGCCTGCTGGCGATCGCCCTGCGCGACGGACCCGCCGACCAAACAAGAGGTATCCACCCAGTCCTGCCGGAAGAGATTGAAGGGCTGGCTCGTGATCACGGTGCCTTTGTCGAGAGGCATTCCGAGGCGGAGGATCACCTGGGGCGTCCAGGCATCCGCTGGATCCAGATGGCGGTCCGACTGCCCGACGACGGAACCGGGGCACTTCCGCTGCTGCGGCATGTCATTCTGAATGACGACAAGAGTTCTACGTACAAGTTGGCACTTCTCCGCACGCTTTGCCGGTTGGCTGACGGTGCTGCAGGTGTTGCCCGTGATCATGACGACGAATTCGTGGCCGTGCCGTTGGGATTGGTCGCTCTGACGTGGATTCGGCTGTTCAAACCCCTGCTATCCGCAAGTCTTCCGCAAAGTCCTTCCAACGTCGGCCTGCGACGTCTCGGGTTCGTCAGGGACGCTTATCGAAGGCTTGCCGACGTCTCGCATCTTGAGTTGCGCGTTGGCGTCAGGTTCTCGGGCGAACCCGGCCCGGCCCTTCATCAGGCGCTGAAAGACGCCGCAAACACCATTACGCGGATGCCCGCGACCTACATCACCTATCCGAACGGAGGACCGGTATTTCCGATCCAGAAATTCGGGAGGGTGCGTCGCCCCTCACTGATCACATTGGACCAGGCGTACCTGTTTCAGTTCGGCGAAATGCTAGTCCCGAGACATCTATGGGGGGCGTTGCAGCGATTCGGCGCATGGGTCGAACCGGCCCTCGTCGCCGAGTGGAGCCGTCTCATCAAGTCCTACGCTGCACGCCGACGTGTCCGAGTAGATGATGCAACCATTGCGGCTTCGATGACGTGGGACAAACCCACGCGCGATGTGGGCCTGGCGAGAGAGCGGGCGCTCAACATGTTGGCCAATGGTGACTTGCATTGCGTTTGGAGCGGCCGAAGCCTAGATCGACGATCCCTGGATATTGATCACTGTTTCCCCTGGACAGCATGGAACTGCGGCGATCTCTGGAACTTGATGCCGGCACATCGAACGGTAAACCAGCGCGAAAAACGAGCGCTCCTGCCAACGAATCAACTTCTTCAATCCGCCCGGGACAGGGTTCTTGGCTGGTGGGAATCGGCCTACGTAAGGGACCAGCCGATGGTCTCGGAAAGATTCTGGCTCGAGGCGACCTCGAGTCTTCCGACCGTGAGCGCCGACAAGCAACAGCTGAACGACGTCTTCGACGCCGTGTGTTTTCAGCGGATTCGATTGAAGCATGACCAGCAAGTGCCGGAATGGAGCGGCGAGCGGCATATTCGCGCCGACTGATGAAGGCGCCCCGCTCCGGGAACAGCGCCGCGATTGCGGGAGAGAGCCGCCATGACAGCCGAGATCGTCTTTTTCACCAACCCGAGGTCGCGCGGGCGCATCGTCCGCTGGATGCTGGAGGAGCTGGCGGTGCCGTACCGCACTGAGATCGTGGAATACGGGCCGCCAATGAAGTCAGCGGAATACCTCGCGGTCAACCCGATGGGCAAGGTGCCGGCGATCCGCCACGGCCCGACGATCGTCACCGAGGCGCCGGCGATCTGCGCCTATCTCGCCGATGCCTTCCCGGAGGCCGGGCTGGCGCCGCCGGCAGGCCAGCGCGGCGCCTATTACCGCTGGCTGTTCTTCGCCGCCGGGCCGCTCGAAGCCGCGGTCACCAACCGCAATTTCGGCCTCGCCCCGCCGGCGGACAAGGAAGGGATGGTGGGCTACGGCAATTTCGGCCTAACGATGGATACGCTGGAGACAGCCCTCGGCGGCGGCGGTTACGTGGCGGGCGAGACCTTCACGGCCGCCGATGTGTACGTCGGCTCGCACGTCCTCTGGGGGCTCAATTTCGACCTGATAGAGAAGCGGCCGGCCTTCGAGGCGTACCGGTCCCGGCTCGAGGGGCGAGAGGCGTATCGCAGGGCGACGGCGATCGACGACGCGGCGGGCAGCGGCAAAGACTGACGCCTCGCATCCGGCCCGACGCTCTCGGATTTCGAGAAGGCGGGGTGCTTCCTCCCCTCACAGCTGCGGCATGATCCGCTTCATGAAGGCGTCGAAGAGCGGCACGGTGAACGCTGTTTCTCCATGCGCGGGGCTGAAGATCATTCCCTTGGCGATCAGCAAGCTGCGCAGTGGCGCCACCATGCTGACTGTCCGCTTGAGGACGTGGGCGACATCACCCGATCGGTGAGGCCCCGGCCCCAGTTCGGCCATCGCACGCATGTAGCTTTTCTGGGCCGGCGTCAGTCGATCAAAGCGCACCCGGAAAAAGCTCGCGTCGAGTTCGGCCAGCGCGGCGGCCGTCGCGCGCTGTGCATCGCCGAGTGCAATCGGGGAAGCATCTGCGACGTCCCAGCTGTGTTTGCCCCATTCCTGGAGGAAGTAGGGATATCCGTTCGTCTGCCGCAGGATCTCGGAGGTCGCGTCGGGATCGAAGGCGACACCCTCCTTGCAGGCCGGCACGATCAAGGCATTACGGGCGTCGTCGTCGCCGAGGCGGTCTACCGGAACAAATTCGAAAAGTCGCTCGGCGTAAGACCTGGCGTCACCGGATCGCCCCACCAGCTGGGGCAGTCCCGCCGCCACCATGGTGATCGGCAACTGCTCCTGACTGGCGCTATGGAGCGCGGCAATCAACGCAGCCAGTTCCTTGTCCGGTACGTATTGCAGCTCGTCGATGAAAAGCACGATTGCGGTGGAGCGCTCACGGGCGGCCTTGCCGACGGTCACAAGAAGATCCGTGAGATCCGTGTCGAGGTCGCTACTGTCGGCAAGTCCGGTCTCAGGCTCAACGTCGATGCTGACTTCGATGTCCTGATATTTCACCTTGAGCGCATTGGCGAAACCCGCCAGTGCCCGCATGCCTTGCAACAGCGTGTCCCTGAGCGCCTCGCCGCGGCTCAGGCGCAAGAGCGCCGCGCGCAGCGCCGGGATCAGCAGCGCCGGCAGTGACCGCCCTTCCGGGACTTCCGTGCTGACGCTCGCGATGCCACGCGCCTCGGCGTCCAGACGCATGCGATTGAGCAGGACAGTCTTTCCGACGCCCCGCAACCCGTAGAGGATGAAGCTCCGGGCCGACCGGCCCGCACGAATGCGGTCCAGCGCCACTGCCGCGCGTTCGAGCAAATCGTCGCGCCCGGCAAGTTCCGGCGGGGGCGTGCCGGCACCAGGCGCAAAGGGATTCAGTCTGGGGTCCATTTCAAGCTAACTTACCATGATTTATCGATATAATATAATATGTGGTAATTTCGATAAACATCAATCATCCATCCGACCTTTCACGGTCCCCTGAAGCAACTCTCATCAGAAAACCAAGCGCGCTCCGGCGGACCGGCCCGAGACCAATCAGACCGACCGCCATGCGATGAAAAAGTCTCCGGTCGACGACAATAAAGTTTTGTCGTCGTACGCCTACATGACTATATTGTCAGCGAACGCCGACATTTGAATCATCATGCAAATCCGAACCCCCCTGGAACTCGGCCTGACCATCCGGGACAGACGCCGAAAACTCGGGCTGACCCAAGCCGAGCTCGCCCGCAAGATCGGGGCAGGACGGCAGTGGCTCGTGGCCTTCGAACGGGGCAAATCGCGGGCCGAAGTCGGTTTGGTCCTCCGCGCTCTATCTGCGCTGGATCTCTCGTTGACGATCCGTCCGGACGATCTCCCGCCAGAACCAAGCGACGGCCCAATCCCCGTCGACATCCACGCGGTAGTTGACGCTGCCAGGAAAGCTCGGGAATGACCGAACGCCTGGTCGCGATCGCCGACCGCACAATCATGGGCGAAATCCGGCGTGATCGCCGCGGCCGCCTCACGTTTCTCTACGACGATCGCTGGCGATCCCTGGATGCGGCCTATCCGCTTTCCCTCTCCATGCCGCTCGTGGTCGCAGAGCATGAGCACGCGAGGATCGAACCCTGGCTTTGGGGGCTGCTTCCCGACAACGAGTTCATCCTGGCTCGCTAGTTCGGCGTCGGATCGCCGGGGGCAGCGGCGGGATCCTGTCGCCTGATGAAACGTGCGCCTCTCACGACGCCAGGGAATGATCTCTCCGTCCGCCGTCGCCATCCTCGCCGAGCGCCTTGACCACGGCCTCGGGGTTCCGGTCTATGACGGTCAGCAGAACGCGGGCCGCCCTATCGGGAACCCGGCGTCCTTGCTCCCACTCCTGAAGCGCGCGGGCATCGAAACCGAAGCGGTCAGCGAATTTATAACGACTCCGCCGGAACCGCTTGCGCAGAGCGACGATCCGGCACGGCAACTCCGTCTCGCCGCGGACATGCGCGAGAACCTCGCCCAGCACCGTTTCGACCTCCCGCCCGAGTTCGGTGCGTTCCGCCGTCACGGTCACGTCGTCCTCATTGTCGATCGCGATCTGACCCACCCCCGTCGCAAGCGGCCGTCGCAGCCGGCATCAGAAAGGCCTCGAGCGCACTGACAACACCGTCAAGCGGCCCGGGGTCGACACTGAGATCCCGTTTGAAACTCTCCCATTGCTGGCGCTTGACGGCATCTTCCACGAATGCCGACGACAGCCCGTCCGGAACCCCGTCCGGGATCGCCGTGCCCCGCCGTGCAAACGTCGCGCATATCGCCCCTGCAAGACGCGACCGATCCATCTCGAAGGCCTGACTGATGATCCAAAGATCGTAGTAGTCCTTCATCCGGCTGTTCGCCATGCCCAGATCCACCATGGCCTGGAATTTCTCGGCAACCACGGTCTCTCGGGCGTAGCCGCGCAGCCGCGGCGCCGGCATGTCGAGCAGGACCGGATAGTCGAGCCACTCGGCCGGGGGTTCGGTCGCGTCGCCGAAACCGACATCGACATTGACGGTGATGCAAGCGCCCGCGATGTCTGCGGCCGCCCGCATGCGGAGTCCCCTATACTCGTTCTCCTCGCGAATACGGTCGATTCGCGCTGTGCCGGCATCGAACACGACTCCGTCCGGCTGTTCCTGACTGAGCACCTCCCTGAAGACGTCCAGGACAGCGTCCGGCGCCGGATCGCCGTAACCCAGGAGATCGAGATCGCGCGTGCCGCGAAACGGCTCATCGAACCACGTCATCAGCAGCATGGCGCCCTTGAGAACGAAACGGTCGGCGTGTCCGGATTGCGCGAGGCGATAGAGCAGGCGTTCGATCGCATAGTGCGTGAGGACCAGATCGAAATTCTGGCCCTTCTTCTTGCTGATCCTGAGGAGACGGGCACGGACCGAGGCGCCGATGTTCTTGGCTCCCTCAGGCATTGGCGGTGAGCGCCTCGAGATACGGGCGGACCACCGTGGCGACGCCGCCACGCTCCGCATGCCGGGCTATCTCGGCGGGGCTTGCCTTCCGCTGCCGGAGCACCTCTTGCAGGCCTTCCAGCGCGACCACCTGCCCGACCTTCCGGCGATGCCGGAAACAGTCGGCGATCGTCTTGGCGACCCCGAAGACCTTCACGGGAACATTCTCGATGGGCACAGTCATGACGTCGTCAGAAAGCAGCACGTCCGTGAACCGCACGATCCGCATCTCCGGCCTGCCCTCCTTCGGCATCCAGTCCCTGGTGCCGATTGCCATCCAGACCGCAGGCGGAAGCTGGTCGGTCAGTTCGTGGTAGGCCAGCGCGGACACCAGGCAGACGACGCCCCTGGGCACGCGTTTGGCGGCCTCCGCCAGGCTGTGATTGGCGTCGAGCGGCGCGTCGGGCAGCTGGTAGAGGCCGCGCGCGAGGCGGTTCACCTCACCGGCGCGAACCATTCTGCCCACCGTGGCAGCGGTGATGCCGGCATCGCTGAATTCGGACAGGCGCGCAATCCCCTTCACCCGAAGGAGATCGATGGCCTGGTCGCGCTGCGTACTTGCTTTCGTCATTGATATGTAACCATGAAACGTTGGATACATTATCCGAGGTTTTCTATCATCATCACCGGTCCAGGTAAAGCACGGGATGACCGGCCGGACGGTCGAGCAGAGCAGCGCCATGGCCACGTCAGAAAAGTGGAGCCAGTTCAGAGAGCGACACAGGCGCTTGCCGACAGGACTCAGCAACCCATAGGCATTGACGGTGGCAGCCAAGACATCGCCCGCGTCGAGCTCGCCGAAGGCGCAGAGGACATCGCGACCCGCGTCCGCGGCAAGCTGCGCTGGTTCACCATCGGACAGCATGGCCGCATCACCGCGGACGAGGCGAGGGCCGCCGCGCTAGAGAGCCTGGCCCTCACGAAGAAGGGTATCGATCCCCGCGAAGCCGACGCCAAACGAAAGGCCGAGCCGGTCATGGCCGAACTCGGCAGGCGGTTTCTCGAGGAGTATGTCCCGGTTCACTGCAAGGCCAGCGCGCAGGCCGGGTACCGGCGGTCGGTGACGCTCTTCATCGATCCCGCACCCGGCGAAACGCGGATCACCGGGAGCATCGGCGAGGGCCTAGCGCCCGACGCCGCACGCGGCTGACCGCGACGTAGAACGCGCGCTGATTGGCCAGGTTGAGTTCGCGGCAGCGCGGCGATAGCCCCCGCGCGCCGTCGTCGCTGCCTGTCTCCATGCCTGCCGCTCTCCTCCACAACTGTGCCTCCGAGAGCCGATTTGTCCCTGCGATTCGGCATTGTCAAACCGCCAGACATGGTGAACTCATGCGTGGAATCAACCTCTTGCATCCTGCAGGCACCTCCAAGCGCCGCATGGGCCGAATGGAGCACGATGAAAAGATTTCGTCACGGCGTCCCGGCATAGTCGGCCAGCGTCAGGACGGACTCGCCATGCTCGGTCGAGGCAATCGCCGTCACGAATCGACGGTCCGCCGTGAGCACGACCGCGCCGATGCGGTGCGCGAGCGCGAGATAGACGCAGTCGTATACCGGGTGGTCCAGGGCCAGCGCCAGCCGAACCGCGTCCGCGCCGACGGTCTCGTCATCGTTCCAGAGCAGCGGCATGTCGGGCAGCAAGGCTAGGGCGGTGCCGGCATCGGCGCGCTCGATCTGGCCCGCGCGCGCCTTGCGCCAAAGCGCGTTGGCGACCTCGGAAGCCATCAGGCGCGGCGCATGCAACTCCTCGCCGCCCGCCGTCAGTTCGCGCGCGGCATCCGAACCGGGCTCGTCGACCAGCAACTTAACCGCCACGCTCGCATCGACCACGAAGCGCATCAGAAGTCGTCGCGATGACCGCGGTCGCGGTCCTCGCGGATCAGCACTTCTGCCGGGGTCTGCTTGCGGCCCCTCGTCTTCTCCCGCAGCCGATCCGACGCCTCCAGGAAGGCGGCGCGCTTCGCCGCCATGTTGTCGTCGGCGGCGCACTCAAGGATGTGGCGCACCTCGCCCTCCAGGGAGCGGTTGTTGAGCGAGGCGCGCCGCTTGAGGCGGTTCACCACGTCCTCGTCAAGCCGACGGACATTGATCGTCACCATGGGCTCGCCTCCACGCATCGGATAGCAAATTGCTATCATTCTGTCGTGCCACAGGCAAGGGTCCATCGGGTTTCCGCATCGGCGAAACCGCGACTCCCGGCGTCATGCCGCGTCAGGAGGGTGAGAACGTCCGTTAGCCCTTGTTCGTCCCGTTGCGAGCGCATACTCGATGCGCGGCCAGGGCCGCCTCACCCCCGGTGAGAAGCGCGGCGAGATGCACGCCGCGTTCCACGGCGACCGCGGCACCACCCTCGAACGGGCCGGGAGCCGGAGCGGGAACAGAGCGACCGACGTCCCGCAGAACGGAATGTCGGTCTCGGTGGCAGCGGGGGCAGGATTTGCGTCCGCGGCCTGCAGGAAACTGGCCTGAATATCACTGACGCCGGGCTCTGGCACGTGGGAACTCACACTCGCTCGGAAAGCCAGATCGCCAGGCGGGTCGACGCGCGCACCGATCGCCTGAGCACCCGATAGCCCGGCGCGGCCGCCGCCTCTTCCGCGCGCGCAGTGTCCCGGTGCCCGAGTTCAGCCGCACGCGGCGATCCGCGGCGGCGGCAGCACGGAGAACCCTGAGGTCGTGGGGGGGCCGCTCGTCGCGGGCGCCGATCCCTGCATCGCCGCCCGCGAGGGCGGCAGGGTCCACGCCATGCTCGCCAATGCCGATGGCTACGGCCGGGCCTGCGGCGGCCAAACGGGCACAGCCGAGCTCGAGGCGGGGCTTGTCTGGCAGGTCCAGTCGGCGCTTGCGGCCAGGGGCTACGACCCGGGCCCGGCCGACGGCGTGATGGGCGCCAGTACGCACTCCGCGATCGCGGCCTGGCAGGAAGCGTCGGGGTTCCGGGCAACCGGGGAGCTGACGGACGACGAGGTCACGGAGCTGCTGGCGGGGCCGGTCCCTGAGGCGCGACCTGCGTCCTCCCTCGCCCCGAAGTGTGTAGAGGCAGCGGAAGGCGCTGGGTGCTGGAAGGAAATTGCCAACATGGCAGGCTGTCACACATGGGATTTCTATTACTGGCCCGATCAGACTGTTACTTGGTCCGGTTCGTGTTCTGGCGGAAGGGCCGTACGTGGCCGGACCGACGAGAGGTTCTTGGAGGTTCCGGAAGTGCCATTCGGCGACCAGTCGGTCGACCGGGCAATCATACGGCTGCCGCGCCGATACATGGTCCCGGCCCAGTTGGCATGCCGGGCAGAGATGGGCTATTGCAACGCGGAACGTTACACGCGACAATTGCGCCATGCGGGTCAGGCACAAGGGACTTCGCGCGCTTGCCGAGCAGGACCGCCGCCGGCAACTGCCGGGCGACCTGGTGCCGAAGCTGAGGCGCATCCTGACCTTGTTGGACGAAGCGCGCGACCCTGGCGATCTCGCTGCCCAGCCCGGTTACCGTCTGCATCCGCTGAAGGGCGACATGGCCGGTCGGTGGAGCATCCGCGTGTCGGGGAACTGGCGCGTCGTCTTCCGGTTCGAGGACAACGAGGCCGTGGACGTGGACCTGGTGGACTACCATTGAACGAAGGGGAACGGCGATCATGGCGATGCTGAATCCGTGCCATCCGGGCGAGATACTGCGCGACAATCTGGAGGCCGCCGGGCTGTCGGTGACGGAGGGGGCGTCGCGGCTGGGATGCACCCGGCAGGCGCTGTCCCGGCTGTTGAACGGGAAGGCCGGGATTTCACCGGCGATGGCACTGGCGTTGGAGCGGATTGGCTGGAGCAACGCAAGCTTCTGGATGCGGCTGCAGGCGAGCTACGAGCTGGCGCAAGCGCGCCGGAAGCAGACTGCCGCCGAACGCCGGGGGGGCGCGCTGCACGCATGATCGAGTCCCGCGGTTCCATCCACGTGCGAGCGCGGGAGGGAGAAACCGTGCGGATGAAGCGGAGGCGAAGTACGGTCGATGCTTCAAGGACTGAGATCGACAGCACGACGTCGAGATGAAAGCCGCACCATGTTCGGGAGTGTCTGAGCACCCGGTATCCGGGCGCGGCCGCCGCCCTTCCGCGCGCGCTGCGTCCCGGTGCCCGAGCTCGTCCGCACGGAGTTCACGGATTTTCTCCCTGAGTGCCGGCTCGGCCAACATCTGCGCCACCTAGACCACCCCGCCGACTACATCCGTGTCGGCCGACCACGGTTCCGGCGTCACGTCCGGGCTGTCGCTCGCCGCCTCCACCGCTCACCCTCACGGCGGCCGCCTCACGATGAGCCCGCCGTCCGTACGCGCGACATAGATCTCGCGCCCGCCGCTCCCGGCCAAACACGATCGAGCACCCGTCGGGCGAGGTCGGCTCCATTGCTTTCCCGGCACCCGGATGATCGCGTGTCGCGCCGGGTCCGACCCGTGCCGGTCGAGCCGCTCGCGCGCAGACCACGCGGGCACTTGCACGGGCTCGCCATCGACGTCACCGCCGCCTGCCGCTGCGGCAAGCTCCGTGACGTCGACCGGACGCATTCGGGCGGTGCTTCGGGCGCAGCCACCAGGGCGGCGAGCGTATCGTCCTCAAGGCGGGGCGGACACGGGTTGCCGCCAGTCGGGCGATGGCGCTTACGGGCCCAGCAGGTTCTTCTAGACGTGGCCGAGCCCAGGCCCGTCCCGGCCCCGGCGCCGGGTCGCGGATCGGGCCGAGGCGGAACTCTAGGTCGGGTGCTTCGCAGATCCCGGCGGCATGCATGCCGCCGGCACCCTGCCGTTGCCATCGACGCGCAGTCCTCCCGATTATTTATGATAATTTTCTAATCTTTATTTAACAACGATTCGATAAACCAGAGTACACACCGTAAAATACATATACACCGGGACACACCCCGACACGGGCGCATCCGGCTAGAGAACGCGGTCAGGAACACGCGAATGTCCGAGTCGGGCCCCGGGCCGTCAAGGGGGGAATGCCATGCTTGAAGGGTCGAACAGACTGTCGTCCGCTGTCGCGGACGGCGATTCTGGAGTGACCGGCGAGGCGTCCTCGCCCCCGCTGCCGGCGTGCTGTCCCGGCTCATGAACATTCGCTTGACACCGGCACTGGCTTCGCCCGTGTACAATGAAGCCAGCGGCATGACCTGTGCCCGGCCACGCCTGCTCACCGCCCTGCTGCTGGCCGCGTTCTGCATGCTCGCCGCACCGCCCGCCGCGATGGCGGACGAGCAGGTGGACGAGCCGCGCGAACAGATCGGCACGAACCGCGCCGACGACCTGCGGGGCGGCGCCGGCGCCGACCGGCTCGTCGGCCGGCGGGGCAACGACGAGTTGCGCGGCAAGGGCGGCGACGACGAGTTGCGCGGGGGGCGCGGCAACGACCTGTTGAGGGGAGGGGCGGGCGACGACGTGCTGCATGGCGGGCGGGGCAACGACGTGCTCCGCGGCGGCATCGGCGACGACGTCCTGCACGGCGGCAGGGGCGGCGACCGCTTCGCCTTCGCGCTCGGGGCCCGGGGCCGCAAGGTCATCGCCGACTTCGGGGCGGGCGACACGATCGCGCTCGGCGCGGACCCCGAGGGCGGCTCCTGGCCCGCAGTTGCCGAGATCGTGGCCGGCGCGGCGGTTCAGGACGGCCGCTACACCTACACCCTGCGTCCCGGCCTGACGGTGGAGACGAACGCACCGCTGGCGGTTGGGGACTTCGTGTTCCTCGGCGACGCCGCGCTCGATACGCTCCACGCCGTGGCGCTGCCCGACCGCCATACCCTGGACAGCTGGCTCACGCACAATCCGGACGGGAGCCTGACGGTGCCGGCGGGCGAACACCGCGACGCGGGCGGCTTGCGCTTTTCCTGCCCCGCGGACGGCGGCGACTGCACGCTGACCGTGACGAGCGAGGACGGGGCGGTGGCCGTCTCCTCGACCGGCGGCGCGGCCACGGCGGGACCCCTGCCGGCGGCTGCCGCCAGGCTGGCCGGCACGCCGCCGCCCGCGCCTTCGGCGCAGACGGCGCCCTCGACGGCGGCGGGCGCCACGGCGCACGGCATCGCCAGCGCCATCGTCAGCCTCGGAGACGACGCGCTCACGGATCCCTTCGTCAGCTGGCCTGTCTCGGACCGTCCGCTCACGCTCGGGGTCCCGTACCACGTGCTGCCGCTCTCGCTGCACAAGCTGAGCAAGGGCATCCTCGGCGGCGAGCTCGACAACGACGACGACCCGTCCACCCCCACCGGCTTCGCCGCGGCCGACGCCCCTCCGGCGATCTCCGGATGGTCCGGCAGCGCCCGGGCGTGGAGCCGCGCGGACGGGGCCGGCGGCACGACCGTCGACACCGTCACCCTCTACGCGAAGGCGGACTCCGGGGAGTCGTATCTCGCCTTCGGGTACTGGGCGCGGGTTCCCGGCTCCGGCGCCGCCGGCATCGGGACGTTCGGCAACGACCCGACGCACCACAGCATCCACAAGACGAAGAGGAATCCCCTGTCGCTCAACGCCGCGTGGCCGCGCGGCGCCAACGTCTTCGCCGCGGGCCGGCACCATTACTGGCCCGGCGGCTGGTCGCAGCTCGACGCCCTCGCCGGCGCCGCGACCTACGCCGGGGCCGCCGCCGGCCTGTACTCGGAGCGCGCGGCGGGGGCGCGCGACGGCGCCTCCGGCGCGTTCACGGCGGACGCCGCGCTGACGGCGGATTTCGACGCGAGGTATGTCCGCCTGTCGGGCCGCATCGACAACTTCCGCGACGCCTCCGGCGCCCCGCTCGGCGACTGGACGGCGAGGCTCGCCAACGACAGCGGCGGCCTGACCGGGGGCGGCTTCAACGGCGGCGGCTTCGCGGTCAGTGGCAATCTCGCCGGCGCCGCCGACGGGCGCGGCTGGAGCGGCGGATGGGTCGCCCAGTTCTTCCGCCGCTCGGCCGCCGATCCGCAGACGGCGCATCCCACCGCGGTGGGCGGGGCGTTCCAGGCGCATCGCGGCACGCCGGCGATGGCGGCGTCGGACGATGCCGGCTTCGTCGGCGTGATCGGCGCCTTCGGGGCCGGGAAGCAGTAGCGGCGCCGCGCATGCCGGCCCCGCTTTCCGGCCGCGGCGCGACCATGACCGGCACGTGCGCCGAACGGCGCCTCGCCCCGGCCCTTCGACGGGATCCGGCCGGGACCGCGCCGGGCCGTTCCCCGAATCTCCAGGGGGCCGCCCCATGATGCCCGCCATCCGGACCGACGGGAGTACCCGCAGGGCGCGGCGACGCCTCCGGGCCGCCCTTCCGCTGCTGCTGCCGCTGCTGCTCGCCGCCTGCGCCGGCGGATCCTCCCAGTCCGTCACCCCGCGAAGCGTGCAGGCGCTCGCCGGCCGAGACGGCGGAGGCCCAGCTCGAGCGCGCGTCCGGCCTCCTGGCGCGCTCCGACTCCCTGATCCTTTCGACCTACTACTCGGAGACCGACTCTCCCGAGGTTCCTCCGTTCCGCTACCTGTCGGAATGCGGCGGCGCGCGGTGCGCGGTGACCGACCCGGCCACCGGCCGGAGCCAGGCGGTGCGGATCTCCGACATCGAGCTGGTGAGCGGCGGCGCCCGAGCCCTCGGCACCGGGCACGGGGTCACGCTGGGGATGACGGCGAGCGGGCACATGGGCCGGGACGTGACCGCGTTCGGGGCCTGGATGGACCACAGCGGGTTCTCGGTCCAGACGACCGGCCAGACCGTCGGAGACATCGCCGTCGACTCCCGCAACGGGATCGCCGGCGGCATTCTCACCGGCGCCCGGCCGGCCGGCCGGCACGGCAGCACAGTCTGATCAAGTCCTGACTTCTACAAATCAGATACTCCCCGATCGGGAGCTCACACCCGCTCGGAAATCCAGATCGCCAGGCGCGTCGACGCGCGCACCGATCGCCTGAGCACCCGGTATCCCGGCGCGGCCGCAGCCCCTTCCGCGCGCGCGGTGTCCCGGTGCCCGAGTTCATCCGCCCGGAATTCACGGATTTTGTCGCGTAGCTCCGGCTCGGACTCGCCGAGCGCCCGCTCCTGCCGTGCGTAGTGCCCGTCGATCACCTCCTCGACGGCCTCCGTGCACGCCATGGCCCCCTCCCGCCCCAGCAGCGCGGTCGCCGCACCCAGCGCGTACCCGGCCACGTGCCAGAGCGGCAGGAGCGCCGTCGGCCGGACCTCGCGGTGCGCGAGGTCCTCCGCGAAGGCGGCGAGATGCCGCTCTTCGCCCTCCGCCATCTCCCGGATGACGGGTCCCGCGGACGTCTCGCCGAGGACGGCGAGCTGGCCCTCGTAGATGCGCTTCGCCCCGTACTCGCCCGCATGGTCCACCCGGAGGATGCGCGCGACCCGCTGTTCCGGCGTCGGATCGCCGGGAAGGCGCGGCGCCTGCTTTCGCCGTGGCCGCCGCCCCGTCACCGCACAACCTTCCGGCTCCGGGCGAGCATCAGGGCAGCAAGCCCTGCCATCGCCAGCGCGCTCACCACCACCCAGCCCGCGATCGACAGGCCGAGCAGGCTTGCCGGGATCTCGTCGCACCGGACCAGGGGGGCGTTCATGATGGCGTCCAGCAGTTCATCCGTCGTTTGGGCGTCCGCACCGGTCGCCGTGCAGGTATCGGGCCCCGGCCACCACTGCTGCTCCACGCCGACGTGCCGGAAACCCAGTCCCGCGGTCACCAGGAACGCCGCGCCGACCGCGGCCACCATCACCCGAAGCGAAATTCCGATTCGGTGCACGAGCAGGCCGACCGCCGCGAGCGCGCCGGCGCCGGCAAACCCCCAGCGCTGCTCGATGCAGAGATCGCACGGCGGTAGCCCGAAGCCGTACTGCATCACCAGTGCCGACGCCAAAGCCACGACCGAGGCGACCGCGGCCAGCGCGAGATAGCCCCGCAGGGTGCCCGTCACCCATCGCACGACCGACACCACGGCATCCGCCCGCACGTCCCGCTCCTAGGCCAGTGCTGCTACGGCGACGACGGCAGCTGCAAGTGCCAGGCCCGCCCAGGTCGCCACACGCGCGTGCCGGCGGATCAGGGTCTCGGCCCGCTCCCCGAGGAAGGCCGGCAGCGCCGCCACGACGAAGAACCGGAGCCCGCGCCCTGCCGCCGACGCCAGCCCGAACGCCAGGAGATCCATGCCCACGACACCGCTCGCGATCGTCACCGCCTTGTAGGGGAGTGGCGTGAAGGCGGCGAGGAACACGATCAGCGCGCCCCCGTCGGCATACCAGGCCTGGAACTTCGCGAACGCATCACCCATCCGGTAGAACGCGAGGATCGCCGCACCGATCACATCCCAGAGCAGGTAGCCGATCGCGTAGCCGAGAAAGCCGCCGGCCACCGAACCCACCAGCGCGATCAGCGCGATCCGGATCCAGCGCTCGCGGCGGGCCAGCACCATGGGCACGATCATGGCGTCGGGCGGGACAGGGAAGAACGAGCTCTCCGTGAACGCCACCGCGGCCAGCGCCGGCTCCGCGTGGCGGTGCCCCGCGAGCCTCAGCACCCAGGCGTAGAGACGCCCCAGGGCGGCGGTGAGGCGGTCCACCATCGTCAGAGCCGCCCGCGCCCCGGCGCCGCGGCGAGCAGCGCCCGGGAGTACGGATGCCGGGGATTGCCGAACACGTCCGCGACGGGCCCGGTCTCGACGATCTCGCCCTTCGACATCACCGCCACCCGGTCGGCCACCTGCGCCGCCACGCGCAAGTCGTGCGTGATGAAGAGCATCGCGAGCTGGAACCGCTCGCGCACGTCCGCCAGCAGGTCGAGCACCTGCGCCTGCACCGAGACATCGAGAGCCGACACCGGCTCGTCCGCGATCAGCACGTCGGGCTCGAGGGCGAGCGCGCGGGCGATGCAGATGCGCTGGCGCTGGCCGCCCGAGAACTGGTGCGGGTAGCGCCCGAGCGCATCGTCCCCTAGGCCCACGAGACCCAGCAGCCGCTTCGCGCGCTCCAGCGCCTCCTCCCTCGACACCCCGTAGTTGACCGGCCCCTCGATCAGCGCGGCCGCCACGTTCCGGCGCGGGTTGAGCGAGCGGAAGGGGTCCTGGAAGACCATCTGGATGCGCCGGCGGAACGGCCGGAGCGCTCGGGGCTCGAGCTGTGCGATGTCCTCGCCGGCCAGCAGCACCTCGCCGCTGCTCGCCCGCGTGAGGCGCACGGTGCAGCGCGCAAGCGTCGACTTCCCTGAGCCCGACTCGCCCACGACCGCCAGGGTCTCGCCCTTCCGCACCACGAGCGAGACGTCGCGCACCGCCTCCACCGTCCGGCCGCGCTGGAACCAGCCGCCCCCGGCGAACGTCTTCGAGAGGTTCCGCACCTCGAGCGCGGCGCTTTCGGCCCGGCCGTCCCGCGCCTCCGGTTCGAGGCCCGGCACCGCTTCCAGCAGCATCCGCGTGTACGGGTGCGACGGCGAGCGCAGAATCTGGTCGCGGGGCCCCTGCTCCACCACGCGCCCCGTCCGCATGACGACCACCCGGTCGGCGATGTCCGCCACCACCCCGAAGTCGTGCGTGATGAAGAGCACGGCGCTGCCGCGCGCACGCTGGATGGTCCGCATGATCTCGAGGATCCGCGCCTGCGTCGTCACGTCGAGCGCGGTCGTGGGCTCATCCGCGACCAGCAGCGCCGGCTCCAGCGCGAACGCCATCGCGATCATCACGCGCTGGCGCTGCCCGCCCGAGAGCTGGTGCGGGTACGTGTTCACCAGGCGCTCGGGGTCCGGGAGCTGCACCGAGCGGAACAGCTCGATCACCCGCTCGCGACGCTCGGACGGGTTCAGGACGCCGTGCGTCTCGAACACCTCGCGGACCTGCTCGCCCACGGTGAGGACGGGATTGAGGGCGGTCATCGGCTCCTGGAAGATCATCGCCATGGCGCGCCCGCGGAGCGAGCGGAGCCGCGCCGGCGGCGCCGTCCGCAGGTCCTCGCCCTCGAGCTCGATCGCGCCGCCCGTAACCCGGAGCTGGCCCGGCGGCAGGAGGCCCAGCACCGCCTGCGCGGTCACCGATTTCCCGGATCCCGATTCGCCCACGAGGCACACGATCTCGCCCGCCTGCACGTCGAACGACACGTCCTCGACGGCGTGGGCGCGCTCCGCGTCCACCGGGAGTTCCACGGTGAGGCCCTGGATCGAGAGGACCGTGCGCGTCGCCGTGTCCGTCACTGGAACCGCCCCCGGAGGCGCGGGTCGAGCGTGTCCCGGAGCCCGTCGCCCAGCAGGTTGACCGAGAGCACGGTCACCGCGAGGAAGGCGCCGGGAAAGAACAGGATCCAGGGCGCGATCTGGAAGAAGGTCCGCCCCTCGGCCATCACGTTCCCCCAGCTCGGCACCTCGGGCGGCATCCCCGCACCGAGAAACCCGAGGATCGATTCGACGATCATCGCCGAGGCGCAGACGTAGCTGCCCTGCACGATCAGGGGGGCGAGCGTGTTGGGGAGCACGTGCCGGACCAGGAGCCGCGGCAGCCGGGCGCCCGCCGCGACGGCCGCCTCGACGTAGGGTTCCTCCCGGACCGCCAGCACGACGCTCCGCACGAGGCGCACCACGCGCGGCACCTCCGGCACCGCGATCGCAACCACCACCGTCGTAAGCGTAGCGCCCGAGAGCGCGATCAGCGCGATCGCGAGCAGGATCCCGGGGATCGCCATGATCCCGTCCATGACCCGCATCACGATCCGGTCGACCGACCGGACGTAGCCGGCGACCAGGCCGATCCCGAGGCCGGCCGCGAGCGCCACCGCGGCCACCATGAGCCCGACGCTCAGCGAGATGCGCCCGCCGTGGAGCGTCCGCGCCAGGATGTCGCGCCCGAACATGTCGGTCCCGAAGGGATGCGCCGCGACGGGGCTGGTCAGCCGGTCCTCCGGCGTCATCCGGAGCGGGTCCATGCCGGCGATCGGCGGCGCCAGCACCGCGGTCACCACCACCAGCGCGAGGAGCGCCATCCCGATCTGGACCGAGCGGTTCCGGCGGATCGCGTTCATTCGCGGATCCTCGGGTCAAGGACGCTGTAGAGAAGGTCCACGATCAGGTTGGTGATGACGTACGCGGCGCTGAACACGAGGATCAGCCCCTGAATCACCGGGTAGTCGCGCCGGAGCACCGAATCGACCGTGAGTCGGCCGAGCCCCGGGATGTTGAAGACGCTCTCCGTCACCACCACCCCGCCCACCAGCAGCGCGAAAGCGATCCCGATCACCGTCACCACGGGCACCAGCGCCGGGCGGAGTGCGTGCCGGCGGAGCAGCCGGAACGTGGTCACCCCCTTCGCCCGCGCGGTCCGGATGTAGTCCTCGCCCAGCACTTCGAGCACGCTCGCACGGGTGACCCGGGCGATCAGTGCGATGAACACGAACGAGAGCGCCACCACCGGCAGCGTCAGGTGGCGGAGGAAGGGGACGGCGCCGTCCGCCAGGGGCCGGTACCCCTGGACGGGCAGCAACGAGAGCTTGATCGCGAAGACGTAGATCAGGATGTAGCCGATCACGAAGACCGGCACGGCGAAGGCGAGCGCCGCGCCGCCCATCAGGCAGCGGTCGAGCCAGCCGCCCGCCCGCCAGGCCGCGGCCACGCCCAGCGGCACGGCGACCACGACCGTCAGGATCAGGGTCCCGATCGAGAGCGCGAGCGTCGGCTCGACGCGCTGTGCAATCAGCTGCGCCACCGGCAGGTTCGAGAAGATCGAGATTCCGAGATCGCCCGTCAGCACCTGGCCGAGCCAGGTCAGGAACTGCACGTGGAGCGGCTCGTTGAGCCCGAGCCGGTCGCGGATGCGCTGGATGTCCTCGGGCGTCGCGTAGTCGCCCGCGATCACCGCCGCCGGGTCACCCGGTCCCAGGTGCAGCAGCAGGAAGACGACGACGGCCACCACCGCCATCACCGGGATGGTGGCCAGCAGCCGCTGCAGCAGGAAGCCGGTCACCGGATCGGGCGTCCGCTCAACGCTTCGCGATGTTCCAGAAGAGCGGGATCGGCGATTCGAGGATGCCCTCGAGGTCGGACCGGAACGCCACAGGGTTGAACCATTCCCCGAAGTTCACGTACGGCACCAGCGCAAACGCCTGCTGCTGCACCGCTTCGGCGCGCGCGAAGCGCTGCCCCGGGTCGTTCTCGAACGCGAACGCCTCGCGGAGCTCCTCCATCTCCGGATCGCACGGCCAGCCGAACCACGCCCGCTCCCGGCACCCGCCGCTCGTCACCACGCTCGCGAGCGGATGGACGACGTCCATGCCGATGAACCACGTGGGGAAGATGTTCCAGCCGTTCTCCTCCGGCGGCGCGTCGAGTGCCCGCCGGCTGGTGAGCGTGCTCCAGTCCATCGCCTGGAGCTCCACGTTCACCCCGGCGTCCCGGAGGACGCCCGCCAGCATCAGCGCCGCGCCGCTCAGGATCGCGACGTCGGTCGGCTGCATCAGGACGACGGGCCGACCGTCGTAGCCCGCCTCCTCGAGGAGCGACTGCGCCCGCTCGAGGTCGAATCCCATCAGCGCTTCCGCCCCGGCATCGGTCTCGTAGGGGCTGCCGCAGCCGAAGTACGCCGGGCACGAGCGCCAGTGCTCCTCGTTCCCCACCACGGCGCGGAGGAACCTGGGCTGCTCCACCAGCCACAGCATCGCCTCGCGGGCCTTCGGGTGGTCGAACGGCGGGTACAGGTGATTGAGGCGGATGTGCCCCTGCACGCCGACCGGGTCCAGGCGCTTCACCGTGACGTCGGGCGACGCCTCCATGATCGGGAGGAGGTCGTGCGGCGGGAGCTCGAAGTAGTCGATTTCCCCGGCGAGGAGCGCGTTCATGGCCGTCGCGGTGTCGGGGACGTAGAGCCACTCCACCCGGTCGACCTTCGCGATCTTGCCGCCGGCACCCCAGCTCGGCGGCTCGCTCCGCGGCACGTAGGCCTCGTTCCGGACATAGACGACCCTGGCGCCAGGGACCCACTCGTCGGCCACGAACACGAACGGCCCGGACCCGATCACCTCGGGGACCTGCTCGAAGGGATCGGTCAGCGCGTGCCGCTCCGGCATGATGAAGAGCACGTTCGAGCTCGCCTTGGAGAGCGACTCCAGCACCAGCCCGTACGGCTGCGAGAGGGTCAGGCGGAACGTCGCGTCGTCCACCGCCTCGAGCGCCGCCGTGACGTCCATCAGCTTCTGGCCCATGCCGTCGCGCGCACCCCAGCGGCGGATCGAGGCGACGCAGTCGGCCGCCGTGACCGGCACCCCGTCGTGCCAGGCCAACCCGTCCCGCAGCTGGAAGGTCCAGGTCAGCCCGTCGTCGGACACCTCCCAGGCGTCGACCATCTGCGGCTGCACGTTGAACTCGGCATCGACCGCGAACAGCGTGTCGTAGACCATGTACCCGTGGTTGCGGGTGATGTAGGCCGTGGTCCAGATCGGATCGATGTTCTTGAGATCCGCGTGCACCACGGCCCGGAGCACGGTCTCCGCACTGGCCGGGAGGGCCAGCGCGATCGAGGCCGCGAGCGCGAGGGCGGCGCTAGTCCGTGACACGCAGCGCATCCTCGGCAATCCGGGCAAGGAAGCTCGCGCCAATCGCAAGGTTGTCGTCGTCGAAGTCGTAGCTCGGGTTGTGGAGGGAGGCCGAATCGCCATTCCCGATCCAGGCGTAGGCTCCCGGGCGCTCCAGGAGGAAGAACGAGAAGTCCTCCGAGCCCATCACCTGCATCTGCTCGGTCGTCACGGCCTCGCCGGTGACCTCGGAGGCGATCCGACCGGCAAAGGCCGTCTCCTCGGCGTGGTTCACCGTCGGCGGGTAGCCCCGCTGGTAGTCGACGTCGGCCGTGGCGCCCAGTCCGCGGGCCACGGTCTCGCACACCTCCGGGAAGCGCTTCCGGACCATCTCGCCGGTCTCGGGCGAGAAGTAGCGGATCGTCCCGCCGAGCTCGGCGCTGTCGGGGATCACGTTGTACGCATCGCCCGCGTGAAACTGGGTCACCGAGATCACGAGCGTGTGCTTGGGATCGCTCGTCCGCGACACCAGCGTCTGCACCGCCTGCACGATCGCCGCTCCGGCGATGATCGGATCGACCGACTGGTGGGGCATCGCGCCGTGCGCGCCCTTGCCCTGCACCGTGACCTTGAAGTTGTCGGCCGCGGCCATGATCGGCCCGGGCGCCACCCGGAGCTTCCCCTGCTCAAGCCCCGGCATGTTGTGCATGCCGAAGATGTTGCGCACGGGGAACCGCTCGAAGAGGCCGTCGTCGAGCATCGCCTTGGCACCCGCGAAGCCTTCCTCCGCCGGCTGGAACACCAGCACGACGTCGCCCTCGAAGTTCCGCGTCTCCGACAGGTACTGGGCGGCGCCCAGCAGCATGGTCGTGTGCCCGTCGTGGCCGCAGGCGTGCATCACACCGTCCGCCGAGGAGGCGTGCTCGCAGGTGTTCTGCTCGTGGATCGGGAGCGCATCCATGTCGGCACGGAGCCCCACGGAGGGGCCGCTGCCGTTCCGGATACGGCCGACCACGCCGGTGCCGCCGACCCCCTCGACGACCTCGTCCACGCCGAAGGAGCGGAGCAGCTCGGCGACCCGCTTCGCGGTCCGGTGTTCCTTGTAGGCGAGTTCGGGATGGCGGTGAAAATCCCGGCGCCACTCGATCATGGCGTCGCTTCCGCCCGCTATACGATTAATGACCGGCATGGGACCTCCTGTTTGGCTCCAAGGTACCATACCGGAGCACGGCGACTGCCACCCGGAAGCCGTTGAACATACCTGACCATGCTTGTCCGGTTTCCCCCACTCGTACCGTGTAAGCTGACCGACCCGCGACCCTCGCCGCGACGGAGGCCGGATGGCGCGCGACCCGTCAACCGTAGTCCGGCTCGACCGCATCTACACGCGCGGTGGCGACCAGGGCCGGACGTCGCTCGGCAACGGGCAACGGGTGCTGAAACATGCTCTCCGGATCCGTGCGGGCGGCGCGATCGACGAAGCGAACGCCTACATCGGCATCGCCCGGCTGCACGTCTCGCAGGCCACCGACGCCAGGCTGGCCCGCATCCAGAACGACCTCTTCGATGCTGGCGCCGACCTCACGACGCCCGCTCGGCGCGGCCGGCGGCCCGGGAATCTCCGGATCTCCGCCGTCCAGGTGCAGCGCCTCGAGAACGAGATCGACGAGCTCAACGCCCGCTTGGCGCCGCTGACCTCGTTCATCCTGCCGGGCGGCACCAGCGCTTCGGCCCATCTCCATGTCGCCCGGGCCATCGTCCGCCGGGCCGAAGTCGAACTGAGCGCGCTCGCCGCCCGCGCCGTGGTGCGGAACGAGTTGCTGGCCTACGTCAACCGCCTCTCGGACCATCTCTTCGTCCTCGCGCGCACCGAGGCGGCACGGGCCGGCGGTGACGTCCTCTGGGTACCAGGCGCTCACCAGTGAGCCCAGCTGAGCCGAGGCGCTTCCGGCGCCTCCTGCTGACCGGTGCCGCCGGCACCCTGGGCACGGTGCTCCGCGAACACCTCCCGGCCCTCGCTGACGTCCTCCGGGTGTCGGACCGCGCACCGCTCGGCCCGGCGCGGGAGCACGAGGAGGTGGTCCCCTGCGATCTCGGCGACGCGGCCGGGATGCAGGCGCTCACCCGCGACGTCGACGCCGTCGTCCACATGGGCGGGGTCTCCGGCGAAGCCCCGTTCGCCGACCTCCACCACGGCAACATCCTCGGGATGTACCACCTGTTCGAGGGCTGCCGGAAGAACGGGGTCGGGCGCGTCGTGTGGGCCAGTTCCAACCACGCGATCGGCTTCTATCCCCGCAGCCGGACCATCGACGCGACCGTGCCGCAGCGTCCCGACACCAACTACGGGCTCACCAAGGCGTTCGGCGAGGAGCTCGCGCAGTACTACAACGACAAGTACGGAATCGCGGCAGTCTCGCTCCGGATTGGCTCGTGTTTCCCGGAGCCCGTCGACCGACGGATGCTCGCGACGTGGCTCTCGTACCCGGACCTGGTGCACCTCGTGGAACGCTCCCTCATTGCACCGGCGGTCGGACACACGGTGGTCTTCGGGGTGTCGGCCAACCACGAGTCGTTCTGGGACAACCGCACGGCCTCCGCGCTCGGCTTCAGGCCCAGGGACAACGCCGAGGCGTACCGCGCGGACATCGAGGCCTCGACCCCGCTAGTGAGCCCGGACGACCCGCTGGTCAAGTACCAGGGCGGCCAGTTCACGGCCATGCCGCACGCCGACGACGAGCTGACCTGAGCCCGCTACATTGGTCGGCCACCGCGCCGCGTCAGCGCCAACCAGAAGAGGGCATGCGCATGCCAGCCGACACCGCCGCACCGGGCCCTGAGCAGGCCTATTTCGACGCCCTGGCCGACGGGCGCTTCATGCTGCAGCACTGCAACGCCTGTGGGGAGAACGTCTTCTACCCGCGCGCCCTCTGCCCCCACTGCGGCGCGGACGCACTCGTCTGGCGGGAGGCGTCCGGGCGCGGCACCGTCCATGCGACCAGCGTGGTGCGTCGCCGCCCCGAACAGGGACCGCCCTACAACGTGGTGCTGATCGACCTCGAGGAAGGGCCGCGCATGATGAGCCGGGTCGAGACCATCGCGCCCGAGGCGGTGCGGATCGGCATGGCCGTCACTGCCGTGATCGACCGTTCCGGCGACGATCCCGTGGTCGTGTTCCGCCCGGCGGGAGGCGGCGCGTGAGCGGGCTCCGGGGAGCGGCGTCGATCGCCGGCGCGGGAACGTACGGCCTCGGTGAAGCCCCGGGGCAGAGCGAGCTCGAGATCACCGCCGGCGCCGTGAAGGCCGCGCTCGAAGACGCGGGCCTCAAGGCGGCCGACGTCGACGGGGTGTTCTGCGCCTCGATGACCTACAACATGGGCTCGCTCACGCTGTGCGAGTACCTGGGGATCGCGCCGAAGTTCTCGGATTCGTCGATGATCGGCGGCTCGTCGAACCTGGCGCATCTACTGACCGCGATGATGGCGATCGCGACGGGGCAGTGCGACGTCGCCCTCGTCGCCTATGGCAGCAACCAGCGGTCCATGTCCGGCCGCCTGGTGTCCACCTCGCGGCCCGATCCGTTCGAGAGCCCCTACGGGCCGCGCCAGCCGATCACCTCCTACGCGCTCGCCGCCTCGCGCCACATGCACGAATACGGCACCACGCGCGAGCAGCTGGCGGAGGTGGCGACGGCGGCGCGCGCCTGGGCGGCCATGAACCCCGACGCCTTTCTCCGCGAGCCACTCTCGATCGAGGATGTCCTCAATTCGCGGCCGATCAGCGATCCCTTCACGGTGCGCGACTGCTGCCTGGTCACGGACGGCGGCGGCGCGGTGATCCTCACCTCGCCCGAGCGCGCCCGCGATCTCGAACGCCCCCCGGTCCCGGTGCTCGGCGGCGCGATGGCCCACTGGCACAGGGCCATCACCAACATGCCGGATCTGACGGTGACGGCCGCGAGCGACTCGGGCCCGCGCGCCTACGCGATGGCGGGCGTGTCGGTGGACGACACCGATCTCGTGCAAGTGTACGACGCGTTCACCATCAACACGATCATGTTCCTCGAGGACCTCGGCTTCTGCGCCAAGGGCGAAGGCGGCGCCTTCGTCGAGGACGGCGCGATCGCCCCCGGCGGCAGGCTGGTGGTCAACACCAACGGCGGCGGCCTCTCGTGCTGCCACCCCGGCATGTACGGAATCTTTCCGCTCATCGAGGCGGTGCGGCAGTTGCGCGGTGACTGCGGCGAGCGCCAGCAGGCAAACCCGGAGATCGCCCTCGCGCACGGCAACGGCGGCCTGTTTTCCAGCCAGGTCACGCTGATCCTGGGTACGGACGGGACCTTGTAGGCAAGTCATCGGCAACCGCGGCAGCACCCGAGCGCCGACATTGAGCTGTTCGGCGAACCGGGTCATCCGACCGTACTGCAGCAGCGCAGCAGTTACGGCCTCCGGCGACACTTGTAGGACCGGTTGACAACATGCAAACGCTGCCATCCCGGGGGGAGAGGTGCCGTGGGTGCTGGTACCGGCCACATCAAGACGACGTTCCCTTCCTACCGGGCGGTACTTCCGTCGCCGGTAACTCCTTGAACTGGGTGCCGGTCAGATGCGGGCAATACCGGCCATTGAAGAGGTCTTCATTCCGGCCTTTATCGGATCTTCTATCCTCCTAATCGTGTGTTAATAGAAACTTCTGGATAGATCAAGAAGCGGCCATGAAACCGGTCATATCTGCGGTCTCAGCAGAAATAGAGGGTCGCGGCGAACGCACCGCACTGATGGGCCCGCTGCTCATCGCCGAGGGCTCCAGGCACCGGGCGGAACTCACCGACCTGGTCGTCGAACTGGCAATCCGGTCGACCGGACTCCGGCGCAGCCTGCCGGACGGTGTGCTGGCGGGGCTCGTCACGCTCGTCCGCGCATTGGACTGCTACTACAGCAACTTGATCGAGGGGCACAGCACCCACCCGGTCGACATCGAACGCGCGCTCCAGGGCGACTACAGCGCGGAGCCCGAACAACGCGACCTCCAGCTTGAGGCGAAGGCCCACATCAAGGTCCAGGAATGGATCGACAGCGGCGGCCTGAAGGGCCGCGCGGTGACGGTCGCAGGCCTCACGGAAATCCATCGGCGATTTTGCCGGCTGCTCCCTGACGCTCTGCGCTGGATCGAAGAGCCCGACACGAAGGAGCGGGTTGCCGTCATCCCGGGCGCCTTGCGCGAACGCCACGTGCGAGTGGGCCGGCATTCCCCTGTCAGCCCCGGTGCTGTGCCACGTTTCCTCGACCGGTTCGAGGCCGTCTACAGCCGCCTCGGCACGATGGACACGATCCTGGCTTCCGCCGCCGCCCATCACCGCCTTCTATGGATTCATCCGTTCCTGGATGGCAACGGACGAGTCGCGCGCCTGATGTCGTACGCCATGCTCCGGGACGCACTCGACACCGGTGGCGTCTGGTCGATCGCTAGGGGGCTTGGACGCCAAGCCGACAACTACAAGGCGCAGCTGGCAGCTTGCGACCTGTCCCGCCGGAACGATCTCGACGGGCGGGGAAACCTGAGCGAAGAGGCGCTGGCGGAATTCACGCAGTTCTTTCTCCGCTTGTGTATCGACCAGGTGCGATTCATGGAAAGTCTGGTCGCCCCCACCCGCCTGCACGGCAGGATCGTGGTCTGGGCGGAAGAAGAAGCGCGCGCGGGCACTCTGCCTCCCAAGTCAGGCGCCGTGCTGGAGGCGGTGTTGTTCCGAGGCGAACTGCCGCGTGGCGATCTCCCGAACCTGCTGGGAACCAGGGAGCGGCAAGCCCGCCGGGTGACCTCAGCGCTGCTGAAACATGGGGCGCTGCAGTCCGATTCGTCGCGCGCTCCCCTTCGGCTCGCATTCCCGGCGCGGCTGGCTTCATGCTGGCTGCCGGGACTGTTCCCGGACGCCGCGGACTGATCCGAATGCGCTGCCCGTGGACCTCCAGTTGACTTCCAGGCCGGGACACCAGTCGGACGGAATTGGCAGTAAACAGGAACCAAAACCACAGCGGCGCAGTGGACGAACGCCTCGTCCAACCGCCGGCATGGTCCAGCACGGCATTGGCCCCTTCTCTCGAACGTCGACGCAAACCGTCCTGTGGGTTCGCCAGGGTCCGGGTGCTGCTCAGCCGTCGTTCGCGCCATCGACCCGGAGGCGGATCAGGCAGTCTCTGGGGCGCTATGGCGCCAGCAGCGGCGCAAGGCGGTTGGAAGCGCCTGCCGTGAAGGGGTTGACGAACTCAACGCCCCCCAGGCGCCTGCCGTCCTGCATGTCCTCACTGAGGATCGCCGAGCAACCGCTCTGCCGGGCCGTGGCCCAAAGCATCGCGTCCCAGAACGACAGCCGATGCTCCCCGACTGCATTCATCGCATCGACCTGGGCCGCCGTGTTCGCCGAAGTCACGCGAATGACGTCGAGCCAGTCGCGCACGAGAGCGCTTGCAGCCGCGGGCGCGAGAAGGCCCTTTCGTGTGGTTGCGTGAAAGAACTCGGCATATGCCTGCGCGGCGAGCACGCAGTGGCTCCGCGCGGCCCAGCCCACGAGCACCCGGGACAGTCCGTAGCGTACTCCGGCATCGCAGTCGACTGCGTAGACGAAAATGTCCCTGTCGAGAGAGGATCGGCGCCTAACGGTCAAAGAGCTCGTCGCGCCGGACTCTCAGGCCGCCCAGTGAGGCACCCTTTTCCAGCCGTGCCATCATGCGCTGGTACGCTGCCGTCCACGCCGGGTCCACCGTCCGATCACCCTGATGGGGGAGGAGCCTCGCGATGGGCACACCGCGCCGGGTGATAACCAACTCTTCACCTCGCTCCACCTCCCGGATCAGCTTCGAGAATTCCTGACTGACGGTCATGAGGGAGACGATTCGCATGGGCTCGGCCTTTATCTGGTAAACGCAATATCGCTACTTGCGTCGGTGGCAGCTTGCAAGGCGTGAACTGGCGATTTGTTCGCTGTCTTCCTGGGCTACCTGCGTACGATCCTCGAATGGACCGGTGCCGGGAAATGCGGCGCCATGCTGGCGCTCGCATGCCGGAATTGCCGGTCTCGGCGGTTGCGGGGACGCCCAAGTTGCCTCTTCGCCCTGGCTTCAACACCGACGGGGCAGAACCCCGGTGAAAGCGACCCGAGATTGCGGTGGCGCGACGAGCAGACGCTTCATCTAACCGCCAACAAGGTCCATCACGGCCCGAGGGCCTCCTCCTCCTCTCGAACGGCGACGCCAGCCGTCCTGTGGGTTCGTCAAAGGGAATTAGGCCGCGCGGGTAATCACCCTGGGTGCGGTCAAGACCGCGCTCGACTGACATAGTTTATGACGCTAAATTGCGTGACAAACTATGAGGGTCTGCCATGCAATTCCGAAAATTCGTCGAGGACCAAGTCTTCTCGCCAACTCTCATTGCCAATGCACTACGGACCACGAAGTCCGAAATTGCGGGAACACTCGGGCTCGGGAAGGATGCGTTCTCGCGCAAGACGCGAATCCGAGCGCGGAAGACCCAAACCCGTTTGCGCGAGATGTTAGAGATCCTCAACCGGGTTGAAGCCGAAACCGGATCACCGATCGGAGCCTATGCTTGGTTCCGGGCAGAGCCATTGTCCGGCTTCGGAGGCATGACACCAGACCAGCTGGTGCGCGGTGGCAGAGCCGATCACGTCCATGCGTATCTCGACCGTGTCATGGCCGGCGGCTACGCGTAAGTTTGTTGCCAACTCATGCGCTTCAGAGGGCTGGTGTACCGCGCACACAATCCGCAGTGGTCATGGACTCCTCTGTCCGGCGAAGGCGCGCGCCGCCACGGCGGACGCTTCAACCAGCGCGGTATTTCAGCACTCTACACCTCGCTCACAGTATTGACCGCCATCCGAGAGGCCCAGCCTTTGGGTCGGCCCATCCAACCACTCACACTGTGTGCGTACGAGGTTGACGCCGAGCCCGTCTTCGACGCGTTGGACGAAGAGCAGTGTCTCGCATTCGATATTGAGGAAGCCGACCTTGCATGTCACAGCTGGGAAGCGGAAATGCTGGCCGGCTCGGTCCCCGCCTCACAAGCTCTGGCAAACCGACTGATCGAAGCTGGGTATGTGGGTATGCGGGTCCGAAGCTTCGCCATTGGCAGCAGTCTCGACGACATCAATCTGGTCACGTGGAAATGGAGTGCCAGCCGACCGGCAAGGCTGACATTGGTCGACGACGAGGGGCGCCTCTCCGGACGGTGACCCCGTTAACCGCGGATCGAACCAGCCGACTGCCCTACGTCGGGCATCCTCGGCGAATCAACCCGAACG
Organism: Alphaproteobacteria bacterium; assembly: GCA_022825705.1. Taxonomy (GTDB): domain Bacteria; phylum Pseudomonadota; class Alphaproteobacteria; order TMED109; family TMED109; genus VXPW01. The sequence goes on along the minus strand of JAJDWH010000043.1, from coordinate 149,885 downwards.
GCTTTGGCGCGTGCGCACGACAGGTAGCGAAGACGCGGGACCACTGACTGCAGCAGGTGGATGAAGGGGGAACCCGCCGCCTTGCCGTCGGACCCGGTCGTCAAGCATCGCCCGCGTCCTGCCGCCGCTGGCCGGCGTCCATGCTGCGATCGGAGTACGCGACCCTGCGAGCCTGACGCGCCATCGCCTCCGCGACGAGCTCCGCGCGCGAACTTGGTCCTCGGAACAGGTCCCCTTCCGCGTGCAGGTCGAACTTCTCGACCAGGCGGTCCATCGCGTCGGCATGGCGTTCGAGCCTCCCGTCCGCGTGGATGTGCAGGATCTCCAGGCCCCGCAGATCCAATGCCCTGGCGACGAGCAGTGTTCGGTGGCAGTCCAGCGGCTCCCTCTCCGCGCACATGAGCACGATCGTATGCCTCGCCGCTCCCCGCAGGACGCGGCCGATCCCCGCCCGGAACTGCTCGGTGCGCAGGATCCGTTCATAGCTGACACACCCATGCTCGTAGAGAGCAGGATCCCTGGTCCGCCCGCCCAGCTCTCGACCAAGGAACACGTAGCCGATGCCGCGCGTCTCGAGCGCCGCGGCCAGTGCCGCACGATTGAAGTGGGGGTAGCGCCGGCTATGGGGCACCGAGCGCACGTCGGCGAGCGCGGTGACACCGTGCTGCAGCAGAAGTGCCACGAAGCCTTCCAACGGGTGGTTGGAGTGGCCGACCGTGAACACGGCCTTGGCGGTCGTGCTGTCTGCTGCCATCTCGCCACTGACCGCCATAGAGAATTCCGGCTACCTGCTCCTCAAACCCTGACGATCGGGCCTGCAGAGCCCGATCACTGGATGGTACTCCTTTGCCTCCCGCGACCTCCGCCAGGTCTCACGCGACCGGCGCATCGGGAGACCGGCGCCGACACGCATGCGACTCGCTGCTTCCGGGTCGCGTGGACGTACCCCGTCTGCCGGTCCGCTTGTAGTCCTCCGGTGTCTCCGGGGCCAACCCGCCACGACAGTGCCGAGAAAGGTCCGCCATGCGTCGTCGGGCAGCGTATGCTCGCTCGATTGCCGTGGGCCGGCCAGGTCGCCCCGCAGGTTGATACGAACCCGGGGAGGCCCTGGTGACCAGACCACTCGCATATTGCGCCATCGCGGTGCTGTCCATCGCGCTCGCCGAACCGAGCCCCGCTCACGCCCAAGCGACGGAGAGCGATGCTGCGCGGGAACGCGTGGCTGCCTGGAATGATCGGTGCGGTACGCTGTGGGCGGAACTCCAGCCGTGGGGGACGTCTCGTCTGCACAGTCCGGACGAGGCGGTCGCGCGCGGCTTCATCGCGGTTCTCGCCGGCCGAGGTGGACCGGTTCGGATGGCCGAGGAGTACCTCCACTCCTGCGTACCGGTGATCGACCAGATCCTGAAATCCGAAGTCGGCGGGCAGTGCCGGCAGTGGATGCGGGAGCTCGCCCAGGGACCCGGCGGTGGTGTCGATGCCCTGTTGCGCGAACCCGAGCAGGTTCTGGCAGGGCTGGAATCCCTTGACGAACTCCTGCGAGCCGCCGAGGGGTACCTCGGGACCTGTGTTCCGCAGTACGCGGCCGCCATCGACAGCACCGGCCCCTACTCCCAATAACCTGGCCGGGGCACTGCGGTCGAAACGCCGCAGCGCGTCGAAGACGCGCGGCCCAGGCCCGCCAGCCAGCTTCTGAGGTTCGCCGGGCAGCGCCAATCCGAAGTACCGTCCCAGTCGGAGCGGCGGTTCCGCCAACTGCCGGGGTCTTGGCGGGCCGCCTGATCCCCGGCGGCGGGCTTCGATGACCCCTCGTGCGCCCGTGCGTCTTCGCGGTACCGATCCGTTCCCGATGCCGCGCAACGGGGTAGCATGCGGGACAACCACGTTTCCATCCGGATGGCCCGGCATTTCCGGGACCGAACAAGCACGACAGGGCGCGCGGCGGGTGGTCTGCGAACACCCGCGCGCCGCGACGGCCAAGGTGCATTGGCCCGGGGCCAGGGCCGTGGAGGAGCAAGCGATGGACCGAGCACGCCGCCACCACGACATGGGAGGGCTTGAGGCCGGGTCCATCGACCGCACGGAACGCGCTCCTGCGCCGTGGGAAAAGCGGGTCGACGCGCTCATGGTGCTCCTGAGCCGACAGGGATTCCTCACGGTGGACGAGCTTCGCCGCGGGATCGAGGAGCTCGGCGCCGACGCCTACGACCGCTACAGCTATTACGAGCGCTGGATGGCCTCCATGACGAATGTCCTGCTCGAAAAGGGAATCATCGAGGTCGACGAATTGGGCGAGCGCATGGCGGAGATTGAGTCGGGTCGCCACGAGGTGCTTCCGTGAGCGGCCCGGGGCCAAGATATGCGCGTGGCGACCGCGTCCGGGTCTCCGAGCGGTTCCCTCCGGGGCACGTTCGCACGCCTTGGTACTGCCGCGGCAGGATCGGCCGGGTGGAACGGATCTGCGGACGCTTCCGCAATCCGGAGCAGCTCGCCTACGGCAACCGGGAGGCCGCTCTGGGGACGCTCTACCGGGTCGGTTTCCCCAGCGGGTCACTATGGCCCGACTACCGGGGAAGCGAGCGTGATCGCGTCGAAATCGAAATCTACGAGCATTGGCTCGAGCCAGTGTCGGGAGATGCAGAATGACTGAGCCCGCCGCCGGGAACACGCACGGTCACGACCACGACGGCTACGATGTGGATCCCACGCACCGCCACCCCCCGCAACCGGATCTGGAGGACACGCCTCTCGTCCGGCACCAGGTGATGCAGATGGCGGTGACCTCGCTGCTTGTCGAGAAGGGGATTTTCAGCGCGGACGACATGCGGGGACAGGTTGAGCGGATGGACGCCCTCAACCCGAGCACCGGTGCGCGCCTCGTGGCCAGGGCTTGGGTCGACGACGCCTTTCGCAAGCGTCTGCTGGCCGATTCCGGAGCGGCCGCGGCGGAACTCGGCATCGATATCGGGCCCATAACGATCCTGGTGATGGCGAACACACCCCGGACCCACAATCTGGTGGTGTGCACGCTGTGCTCGTGCTACCCGAAGTTCCTGCTGGGCATTCCGCCGGACTGGTACAAGTCGCGGAACTACCGCCGCCGGGCGGTGCGCGAGCCGCGTCGCGTCCTGGCGGAGTTCGGCACCGATCTCGGCCCTGACGTCAGCATCCGGGTGCACGACAGTACCGCCGACATGCGGTACCTGATCCTTCCGATGCGCCCGGCCGGCACGAACGGCATGAGCGAAGAAGACTTGGCCGGCCTGGTCACGCGGGACGCTCTCATCGGCGTCACGGTGCCACGCGCAGCCTGACGGGCCCGTGCAAACGCGAGGGGGCGTATATCCCTAAGTTGACGACAAGTGCCAACAAAGATGCGGGCTGAAAAGGAGGGCCTCGACATCGACGCCCGTCTCCGGCTGTTTGACGCAGCGACTGCGCGGCAGCGGGCACGCGATGCGGCGCGGCAGGACCGTTGCGGTGACACGCGTGGCTGGACGAGGGAGGAGCTCTACGAGCGCGGTCGCCCGGGCGCCAACTGACATCAATACCCTGGTCTACCGCTACGGTGGCCGCTTCCCGCACAAGCAGTCGATCGCGGTGGAAGTCCTGCGTGAGGGCATCGCAAGCGGTCACGCCAGAATTTCCCACCAGTCGATCGTCTAGTTCGTCGCCGCAACCACACGCGGCAGACCTGTCGATCAACTGCTCGATGCCGCCAACGCCCGCCGCGAGGCGGAAGAACTGATGGCGCAGTTCCCGATCCTTTATCCCAACGACGACGTGCTGCGGACGGCGTTGCGCGGGGCTGCCGCGTATGACCTGTCATGGTTCGATGCGCCCATGTGGGCTTATGCGGAAGTGCACGGTATCGAAGAACTGCTCTCCGAAGACTTTCAGCACGGGCGGATGTACGGCGCAGTGACGGTTCGCAACCCCTTTCTCGCCAGGATGTCCGCGTAAGCCGCCGTTGGGTCCGTGCTGTTCACCGCAGGCAGGTTCCCTCCCAGCCGCGGTCGCCGTTCACAAAATTTTTCAGACGCGCAGCTACAGGCGTCCTAAGCTCGGGGCTCAGTATAAGATAAGCAAATTGATACTGTCGCTGTTCTCAATACGTTAGCTGGCTGGCGTTCCCACGGATGCGCCTGCTTGAGCCCCGGGAAACGGCGCGGGACCAGTTCGGAGGCGGGCGGATGCCGTCGGCCTTTTTTGGCGTCGAGTTCTCAGCCCTTATGCTCTGCCCGCAGAGGATGGATGCTCATCCTCGATGGGAGGAAACTGCAATGACCACTCAAACCGTTCGGACGACCGGTTCCCTCATCTTGGGAGCAGTCGTCGCCGGTGCGGTAGCACTGGTTACGAGCACGGCTTCGGCGCAGGACTACGTAACCGATGAGATGCTGCTTGAGGCAGCCCAGGATCCCAACAACTGGCTCATGGCGCCACGGGACTACTCGGGTACCCGCTACAGCCCGCTGTCCCAGATCAACACCAAGTCGATCAAGCGCCTGGTACCCAAGTGGACGTTCTCGTTCGGTGTTCTCGACGCGCAGAACACCACGCCGCTCGTGAACAACGGGGTGATGTACGCGACCGCTTCACACGGCCGGACCTTCGCGATCAACGCCCGCACCGGCGACGAGATCTGGAGGTACTATGACGAGATCCCGGAGGGAGTCGCCGGCAACATGTGCTGCGACATCGGCAACCGCGGGGTCGCGCTGTACGGCGACAAGGTCTTCGTCGCGACGCCGGACTCGGACGTGGTGGCCCTCGACGCCAAGACCGGGGAAGTCGTCTGGCACCGGAACATCGGAAACTGGGAAGAGGCCTACACGATGACCGTCGCCCCGCTCGTCGTAAAGGGCAACGTGATCGTGGGGATGTCCGGAGCGGAATACCCGACCCGGCTCTACATCGAAGCCCTCGACTCGGAAACCGGTGAACAGGTCTGGCGACGCTACACCATCCCCGCGCCGGGTGAGCCGAACCACGACAGCTGGGGCAGTGCGGAAGCCGCCGCGTACGGTGGGGCCTCGGCATGGATCACCGGTGCGTACGATCCGGAACTCGACACCCTCTACTGGGGCGTCGGCAACCCGAACCCCGACTGGGACGGCGTCGACCGCCCGGGTGACAACCTCTACTCCAACACCACCCTGGCCCTTGATCCCTCTACCGGAGAGATCAAGCACTGGTACCAGTACACCCCACACGACGTGTGGGACTACGACGGCAACAACGAGCCGGTCCTGATGGACGTGGACGGGCGGCAGCTCTACTTCCACGGCGACCGCAACGGGCTCCTGTACGCGATCGACCGGACGGACAGCAGCTTCGTCTGGGGAGTTCCGATCTCCAAGGTGAACTGGATGACCGGGTTCACCCCGGAGGGGCGGCCCATCGTCAATCCGGAAAAGGTGCCAACCTACGACTACGAGGCGAAGGACATCTGTCCGGCGTCCGAAGGCGGCAAATGGTGGAACCCGATGTCGGTCAATCCGCACACGAAGATGATCTTCGTGCCGAGCCGCGAGATCTGTGTGGACATCAAGAGCGCCCCGCTCGGCGAGGGACTCAACCCGCCGGTGCGGACGGTCGGCAAGCCCTACTGGGGAATCGGCACGATCGGCTGGAACCCGGGCTACGGGCAGCTGGTAGCGTTCGACGCACGGACCGGTGAGAAGACCTGGACCGTCAAGGCGCCGTCTCCCTACACCAGCGGCCTGCTCACCACGGGCGGCGGCCTGGTGTTCGCGGGAACGCCTGAGGGTTACTTCAAGGCCTACCGGCAGGAAACCGGCGAAGAGCTCTTTTCCTACAACGTCGGCACCGGCATCTTCGGCAGCCCGATGACCTACGCCATTGACGGCAAGCAGTACGTCGCCGTCCCGGCCGGGTTTGGCGGCTGGACGGGCTGGGCCATCTTCGGGAAAGGTGGAGCACCGCAGCTCAAGGACAGCCGCAAGGGCGGCTACCTGATGGTGTTCGGTCTCTTCGGCAGATGATCCGACGCAGCGTCAGCCCGGGCTGACGCGCCGTCACCGCAGGACCCCGGGGAGAGCACACGCTCTTCCCGGGGTCTCTATCCGCAAACGTTCGCGGGGAACCCGGCAGCATGCGTTTCAAGCCCGTTCTCAATGCCGCGCTCGGCGCCGCGCTGGCGGTGACCGTCGCGAGCGCATCGGCGGCGCGTGCCGCAGACGACGCGAATCCCTTCACGGGCGACCCCGATGCCATCGCCGAAGGCAAACGGCTGTGGGCCCACACCGGCTGCTATGCCTGTCACGGCAAGGAGGCCGGCGGCGCGGTCGGTCCCGACCTCACGGACGACCAGTGGGTGTATCGGCCGACCGATGCGACGATCTTCAAGGCCATTGCCAAGGGTCGGAAGGGAACCAACATGGTCGGCTGGTCGAGCAGCCTGACTGACGAGCAGATCTGGCAAGTCATCGCCTACATTCGATCGCTGTACAAGGGCGATCCCGGCAAGATCATCTGGTAGCTGCCCGAACCGCGGGTCGTCGCCAACCGGCCGCACGGCACTGGCTGCCGGAACCAAGCGGTCCCGTCGCCTCCAGGAGCGGTTTGCTCGAAGACGCGCCGTTCGTCAGTCGAGCGGTTGCGCGCGGGGGCCCCGCAACACCGGCTGCGGGCGCGAACCCCACCCCTCCATCCCCGGCCCAGGTCGAGAAGCGCCCGGAGTGGGCTACCCGGGCGAGCCGCCGGAACAAGTCGTTATTCGCCCGGGAAGGTCGGTCTCGACCACCGGTGCACTTGCGGACCTGCGACACGTTCGCCCGCTGGCTATCCTGCAGCCTTCGGGCGTTCGTTCTTCGTCCGCCCCGAAGATCCGAGAGGTGGATGGGCTCATGAAGACGTTGCGAATTTGTGCGCTAGCCGCGGTGGTCATCGGGGGCTCTGCCCCGCTGCACGCCGAAGAGCCCTACGGCTCGATCGCCCTGTCACAGGATTCCATCGGCAGCTTCGCCTGGGGTATCGCCTGGAACCCTGACAACGCTCCGGAGGCGGAAGCCGAGTCGCTCGTCCTGTGCCAGACGCATGGCGGCCGCGACTGCGAGGTGGTCGGCCAGTCCCGCAAGGCCTGCGGAGCGCTCGCGATCGGCAACGACGGCGGCTACGGAACGGGATGGGGCGTGCTGCGGGTAGCGGCTGCGCAGGAGGCGCTCGCGGAGTGCCGGGCCGACAGCGCCCGGTGCCAGCTCGAGGTCGCACGCTGCTCGCAGCTGCAGCAGGCGGGCGGTTCCGGTCGCATCGAGCAGCCGGTCGTCCTGGCGAAGCCCGCAGGCGAAGACGGGCCCGCCATGGTGCTGGACGTGATCTGCCCGGGGCGGAATCCCTTCGGCCAGCCGGTGTGGTTCAATTGCTGGACCGAACTGGCGAATCAGCCCGGGTGCTACTTCTGGTATCTAGATCAGACTCGCTGGATCGGCTTCCCAACCCACGAAAGTGCCAATTGGTCGGGAACGTGCCGAGGCGGCGTGGCTGACGGGGAGGGCGTACTGTCGGGGGCGTCCAACCGGGACTTCAGATGGCGGGTTGCCCACGAAGGCACCCTCTCGAAGGGGAAGAAGCACGGCCGGTGGGTCGAGACCAGAACCACTGCCCGTGGCAGCACCCGCGAGGAAGGACACTATGTGCACGGGGGCCGCAACGGCGAATGGACCGTCGACCACTGGTCGAAATGCGAGACGATCAACTACCCCGTGGCAAACTGGATGGATGCCAGGGATCCCTGTTAGCACGTCGCTCGCCCACCGGACGCGGTCGTCACACGGCGGCGCGAGGCATCTGGACGACCTCGTCTAGCCGTCCGCGACACCTCCCCAGGCGGGACGCACCCTCACTCGGGAGCGGTCGATCCCCTCAGGCCAGGGCTCTGTCGAACAGGGCCAGCAGCCGGCCCCAGGCTCGCTCCGCCTGCGCCTCGTGGTACACGGCCGAGTCCAGCGAGCACCAGCCGTGGAGCGTGCCGGCGTACACCTCGATCTCCGCCGGCAGTCCGGCGGCGGCAAATGCTCCACGGAGCGCGGTCTTGGCCTCCGGTTCCTTCGCGTCATCGTTTTCGGCGATCGCCACCAGATAGTGCGCGCGCATCTGGCCGACGAGCAGGTGCGGGCTGTCGGGCGCGTCGGTCACGAGCCTGCCGCCATGGAACGATGCGCCGGCGCCTATCCGGTCGGGGAACTCGGCCGCGGTGCGCATGGTCATGGCGCCGCCCATGCAGTACCCCGTCGTTCCCATCTTGCGGTCGCCGGCCACTGCATTCTGGCTGTCCAGGAAGGCAACGAAGGCCCGAGCGTCGGTCACCGTGTGCCTTGGGGTCAGGGCGCGCATCAGGGGGATGATCGTTGCGCGCGTCGACTCGTCGCGAAACGAGGCACCCTCGGGTGCCACGGGCGCCTTCACGGCACGATAGTAGGGGTTGACGACCAGGACCGCGTAGCCTGATTCGGCCAGTCGCCGACCCATCTCCTTGAACGCCGGCCGCAATCCGAGTGCATCGGGCCAGACCAATACGCCCGCATGGGCGCCGCTCGAGGGATGCACGAAGTGGCAGTCCGCCATGCCGTCGGGCGTCGGTACGTCGATATCCGTGGCCGTCACCGCATGCGCGGCTGCAGTCGGGGGGAGGAGCGAGGCCGCTCCCGTCCCGAGGGACAGCGCCCCGAACCGGCGCCGGGTCAGGTTCCCGGAGCGGCGCAGGTAGTCGTCCGCGTCACGCTGCGTGCTCTCGTCGCACATGTTTGTCCTCCACTCGCATCGGCTCGCACGGACGCCGCTCGGTGGCACCGTGCGGACCGGCAGGCCGGATACCTCTTCGGCACGGCGCCAGGGCGCGGACGGACCACGTCCGAGGTCGTGGACAACGCGAACGGTCAGATCGCGGTCCGCTCCTACCTGACCGGTCTCTTCTCCCTGGACAAGATGGTACTGCCTTGGCAGGGGACTGGCCAAGCAGCAAAGACTCCCACCGGCACCCGCCGGGTCCCGGGCAGCCGCGGCTGCCCCAAGCTCGGGCAAATGGGTGCGTTGGACTCACTCGCGAGCGGTGGCGTCCCCGTCCCGACCGAAGAACCGGCGCCGGTGCGTCGGTCCATCTTGTGGCTGGCGCAGGCTCGCTGACCTTGCGAGCCCGCGATCAGTGGTTCCACCAGGGGAGGTCGGAGAACGCCCGCAGATCCAGCTCGTGCGTCCAGGCCGAGCGATGCTGCTGCGCGAGATGGAAGTACGTCTCGGCGATCTTCGCGGGAAGCAGCAGCCCGTCGTGCTCCAGTCCTCGCTCCTCGCGGAGTTTCTTGAAGGCCTCGGGCCCGAGCATCTTGCCTAGGGTGTCCGGCGCATCCACCGCGCCGTCGATGAGGACGTGGACGACGTGAATGCCCTTCGAGCTGAATTCCGCATTGAGGGACTGGCATAGCATGCGCCGCCCTCCCATGGCCGCCGCGTGGGAGTGCTGCTCCTTGTTTCCGCGCATCGCCGCGGTGGCCGAGGTCACCAGGATCGTCCCCTTGCCCCGCTTCACCATGAGCGGACACACACTGGTGGCCACGCGGAACAGGCCGAACGTGGCCATGCGCCACCCGCGTTCAAACGCCTTGTAGGTCGTATCCGTGAGGGCGCGGTTGCCGATCTGGGCTCCAAGGTTGTAGACCACGACCTCGATGGGGCCGATGTTCGCTTCCACGTCCGTGATCCGGTCCTCGATGCCGTCGGGTTCGACGGCGTTCAGCAGGAACCCCGAAGCGCTGCCCCCTTCGCGCTCGATGCTGGCGACCGACTTCTTCAGACCCTCTTCGTCCGTACGGCGGCACAAGACCGCGTGGTAGCCCTCGCTGGCAAAGCGTCTGGCAACGTTGCTCCCGATACCGGCGCCGGCGCCGATCACAAGACAAACTGATTGCATGGAACTGGAACTCCCGGGCGATTGACGGCTGGACAAAACTGCGACAACCCGTAGAAGCGGCGCCGGCAAGGCATCCCGGCGGTTCGGGTCGTCATTCCCTGCCTGATGCAGGTGGTACACTCGCGGGCCGCACCTTACAGCACGCGGCGACGGACGCATCCGCTCGACCGGATTCCGCGCCGGCATCCAGCGCAGCGGCGTTGCGCAGCGACGTGACCGCCGCGGCGCTGCTGTCCCGACCCCACGACGCCCACCTGACCGGGCCTCCGAGAAGCCGCCGATGCACGTTCATCTCGATGCCGTAGGAGGTGCTGCCGGCGACATGTTCGCGGCGGCAATGGTCGACGCCCGTCCCGACTACGGCGAGGCGGTGGAGGCGGCGGTCCAGGCGCTGCAGCTCAGCGACCGGGTATCCATCGCATTCGAAGCGCACAGCGACGGCATCCTGAGCGGAAGCCGTTTCCGGGTGGCCTGCCCGACCCCTCCCCACGCGACACCGGCGGACACGGTACGCGAGTGGATCGCGCAGGCATCACTCGGGAGCGCGGTGCGGGAGCGGGCGCTCGACATTCTCGATCTGCTCGCCAATGCGGAAGCCGAGGTCCACGGGATTCCCGTGGCCGAAGTAGCGTTTCACGAACTAGGTGGCCTAGACACGCCTGTGGACCTGGTCGCGGCGGCAGCGTTGATCGAGGCCGCCGAATCGCCCACCTGGTCGTGCGGTGCGCTCCCACGGGGTCGGGGAATGGTCAAGACGGAGCACGGGCTGCTCCCGGTTCCCGCGCCGGCCACTTCCCTACTGCTGGCCGGCATGGTGATGGTCGACGACGGGATCGACGGCGAACGCATCACGCCGACCGGCGCCGCCATCCTGCGCCATCTCGCACCGGAGCAGGCGGCGGACTTCGTGCCGCGGCGACTGCTCGCGACCGGGCATGGGTTCGGAAGCAGCACGTTCGAGGGCCGGAGCAACGTCCTCAGGGCCCAGTTCTACGATCCGGTGGCTGATGAGCTGCAGGGCGATCAGATCGCCGTGCTGACCTTCGAGGTGGACGACCAGTCGCCGGAAGATCTTGCGGCCGGGCTTGAGCGGGTGCGCGCCGGCGACGGCGTGCTCGACGTGACGCAGCAGGCCGTCACCGGCAAGCACAACCGGATGGCGGTCCGGGTCCAGGTGCTCGCCCGCCCCCAGCAGGTCCGCGCGGTGGCCGAGCGCTGCTTTCTCGAGACCACGACGCTGGGGCTGCGCTGGACCCTGACGGATCGCCTGCTTCTTCCCCGGACCATGGTGACCGTCGATGACACGGAGCGATCCATCCGCGTTAAGGTTGCCGGGCGCCCCGCCGGCCGCCGCTCCGCGAAAGCGGAGATGATCGACGTCAGCGCCGCCGATTCCGACCGCGCCGGACGGGTCGAGTTGCGCGCCAGGGTCGAACAGCAGGCGCTTGCCCGAGCCGATGGAACCCACGATGGAAACGAGCGTGCCGACCGCAACGACTGACTTGCTGGCTTCCCTGCACGCCGTGCTGGACGCGATGGGGCCCGTCGCCGTCGCCGTCAGCGGCGGCGTCGACAGCACCACGCTTGCCGCGCTTGCGCTCGCGCGAAAACCATCCGAGACACGGCTGTTCCATGCGGTCTCGCCAGCTGTTCCCGCCGCGGCCACCGAACGGTTGCGGGCCCTGGCTGAACCGGCCGGCTGGCCGCTCAGCATTATCGACGCCGGCGAGTTCTCGGACCCGAACTACCTCCGCAATCCGGTCAACCGCTGCTTCTACTGCAAGCACAACCTCTATCGGACGATCCGCCAGCACACGACGTCCACCGTGCTCTCCGGGGCCAATCTGGACGACCTCGACGACTTCCGCCCCGGGCTCCGGGCGGCCAAGGACCACGCCGTGCGCCATCCCTGGATCGAGGCCCGCATCGACAAGGCCGCGATCCGCCGCTTGGCGGCCTCCCACGGTCTCGAGCAGTTCGCGGGACTTCCGGCCTCCCCCTGCCTGTCGAGCCGCGTCGAGACCGGCATCTCCATTGCCGACGATGTCCTCGACGCCATCGATACGGCCGAACAGATGCTGCGTCGGGAGCTGACCCCTGCCACGGTCCGCTGCCGTGTGCGCGCGGACGCCGTCACGGTGGAACTCGACGGGCCGACGCTGGAACTGCTGGATGAGGACGAGCGGCGCGACCTTGGCGAACGCGTGCGCGCATTGTTTGCCGGTACCGATCGCCACGGGACCGTGGGATTTGCACCGTACCGGCGCGGGAGCGCAGTGATCCGAAGGCAGCCGGGTGAGTGACGTCAGCCGCGAGGTCCTGCTGGATACCGAACGGCGGGCCCGCATCGGCCTGGACGAGGCGATCCTGTGCGAAACGAAGACCCTCGCACAGCTCTCGCACATCCTCGATGAGGCCGCGGCCGCCGACCGCAGTTTGTTCCTGACCCGCTTGTCGGATCAGCAGGTCCAGGCGTTGTCGGAAGAAACTGCCGCTGCCCTCGACTACCACGCGCTCTCGCGAACCGCCATCCTCGGTGCCGTCCCGCCGCCGGAAGGCCCGGCCCGCATCGCGATCGTGGCGGCCGGATCATCCGATGCGGCCGTCGCCCACGAAGCCGCCCGGACGCTGACCTACGCCGGAGTTCCCAGCGAACTCGTGTGCGATGTCGGTGTGGCGGGATTGTGGCGCCTGCTCGACCAGGTCGACCGGCTCGCCGAGATGGACGTGATCATTGCGGTCGCCGGGATGGATGCCGCCATGGTCAGCGTGATCGGCGGTCTCGTCCCGGGACTGGTGATCGCCGTACCCGTCTCGACCGGGTACGGCGCCGCCAGGAACGGTGAAACCGCGCTGTATAGTTCGCTGACCAGCTGCAGTCCCGGCGTCGCGGTTGTGAACATCGACAACGGCTTCGGGGCGGCCTGCGCTGCCTTGCGCGCGATTGGGCACGCGCGGGCGAACCGGGCCGATCCTGTCGGAGTCGACCATGCACGTTGACATGAGCTACGACCGCGGATCCCTGGCCGTCAACGTGGCACCGGACTGGCGGGCGACCGTCCTGCGGAAACCGGCCATGCCGGTGCTTGCCGATCCGTCCGGGGCTGTCGGCGAGGCGCTGGACGCCCCGGTCAACGCACGAGGTCTCCGCGAGGCCGCCGCCGCATCCAAGTCGGCCTGCGTCCTGATCTGCGACATCACGCGTCCCGTGCCCAACGGCGACATCCTGCCGGTTGTCCTGCGCACGCTGCTGGCGGGCGGAATGCCGGCCGAAGCGATCACCGTCCTCGTGGCGACGGGGCTGCATCGGCCCAACGAAGGCGAGGAACTCCTGGAGCTGGTCGGCGACGGGTGGGTCCTCGACACGGTCCAAGTGGCGAACCATTTTGCCCGCCGCGACGAAGACCACGTGGAGGTCGGCACCACCAGGCGCGGCAACGTCATCAAGCTGGACCGGCGGTTCGTCGAGGCGGATCTGCGCCTGGCCATCGGCCTCGTGGAGCCGCATTTCATGGCGGGCTACTCGGGCGGACGAAAGATCATCGCTCCCGGTGTCGCGCACGCCGACACGATCACCACGTTCCACAGCGCCCGTTACATGGAAGACCCGAACGCGGCCAACTGCGTGCTCCAGGGCAATCCGCTGCACGAAGACCAGCTCGAGGTGGTCCGAATGATCGGCGGCGCGTACGCGATCAACACGGTGATCGACGACGAGCGACGGATGTCCTTCGTCAACTACGGCGAGATTATCGAGAGTCACCTGCAGGCCGTGGCGTTTACCCGCGCGTATACGGAGCTCCCGGTATCTGAGCGCTATCCGACGATCGTCACGTCAAGCGCCGGTTACCCACTGGACAAGACCTATTACCAGACAGTCAAGGGGATGGTCGGCCCTCTCGACATCATGGCGCCGAACGGCAACTTGATCGTCGTCTCGGCCTGCTCGGAAGGCATGGGATCGCCGGACTACGTAGAAGCGCAGCGGCGTCTCATTGCCCTGGGACCAGACCGATTCCTGGCAAGCCTTCTCGAGAAACGGCATGCCGATGTCGACGAGTGGCAGGCCGAGAAGCAGCTTGCACCCATGCGCGCGGGAACTGTCTCGCTCTACACGACCGGCCTCGATGAAGAGGAGCGCGCCCTGACCGGCGTCAGGATGATTGAATCGGTGGAGGATGCGATCACCCGAAGCATTGCCGAGCACGGGGATCCGCGGGTGGCGTTCGTGCCGGAGGGGCCGTACGTCGTCCCGCATTACGCTCCCTGAAGGGCTGCCATCCGCCTGTCGTCAGCTTCCCCCGATCGTCGAACGCGTCGCCGGCGCAAAGTTTCTCAAGTGGACTTCGCTGCGTTCGCCAAGGGGCTGATGTCAACAGAGGAAACGACAAGTGTTGAGTGTTCCCCCACACGGGGTCCCACCTTGGCGAACAGTTGTGGTTTGCAGGTGTAGGTCAGCGGGTTTCTGGCCGTTGTGACCGATCATGCTCGGCCCGACGAAATACGAGCGATGCCCGCGCGGGTACAGATTTTTGAGGCCGATATCCGGGTTTCCGTCTACCAGCGTAACGTAGACCACGTCACCTGTAAGTGAGCCAAGTCGACCGACGACTTCCTCTCCGCTTGTGCCTGCGGGTCGAACGAAGCTTCTGCAACGAACTCTCAATTTGCGTGGCTATGCTGATGGCGGCACGACCCAAAGCCCGCCGTCGAACTTGCCGGTTGCGTTGCTGCGTGTCGCATCCAACAGCGCTTCCGCGAATTCGATAGCCCCCAACTTGTCCATGTCCTCGGTCGCACGGGGAGGTACGATGCAGTTGGGGCATCCAAGTTTGCACTTGCATGCCGATGCAATATCGACGCCTACCTTCAGGACGGAACGCCATCGCTCCAGAATCTTTTTGACAATTCCGATTCCACCTGGGTAGCTCTCCACGACATAGGCCTTTTGCTGATTGGCGACGGCGTGCGGAAAGATGTCGTGCGCATCCAGTGGAATTGAGAACAACGCGCCAACCCGGAGCAATTGCTGGAATGCGTTGATCGCTGCTGGGGATACGCCAGCTGGCCGGTGCTGCTGGATCCAGAATGCGTGGGCGTTTTTGAATTGGGCGGAGTTGCTCTGCGGGGTCCACTGGTCAAGCACATCGCCGGTGCGCTCGTTAACCTCTTGGACGGAGTTGATCGACTCGGTTATCAGCACCTTGCCGTAGAACGCGTTCACCTCGATGTGGTCTGCCACCCACCGCCATCCAGCAAAGATGTCCTGTTCCGATACAGTCGTGAACGTGGACGCTCGAGTCCGCAGCATCGCATCCGCGGTTTCCAGGACGATCTCGCCACCGCTACCGGTCAGCGCCACTTCGATCACCCGGTAGCTGCGTCCTGCGTGCATATAAATTGCCCGCAGATAGGCCTCTCGGAACTGCTGTTGCGCCGACAGCGTGCCGATCTCCCGGTTGCCCTCCTTGAGAACGAACATACCGGCACCACCGCCCCGGATGTTCAGGCGAGGGTGAGGCCTCCAGTTCCCAGACTTCACTGGTGTTGCTCCCGCTTCGATGCGCTTTCGTGCCTCACGCTCCATGGTCGGCCCGAGAATCGCAGCGTTCCCGCTCAGGCCAGGTGTCTCGAACAGGAGAGACCCCAAGTGCTTTTCGACGAGATCCTCGTTTTGTGAATTTACAACGAGGTCGTCGAGTGGTTTGTCGAGGCAGGTGTCCAGATTGGCGGCGTAGAACCGATCCAGCGGGTTGTTACGCGCGAAGTAAAGGACGAACGCCTCGGCATCCCAGCTTCGTCCTGCTCGCCCGATGCGCTGCCACGCGGACATCATGCTATCTGGAAAACCGGCCATGATGATTCCATCTAGACCGCCAATGTCTATCCCCATTTCCAGAGCGTTGGTCGTGAACACGAGGCGTACATCGCCACGCTTCAGGCCTTCCTGGACCTCGTGCCGCTCATCGGTCGCCAGGCCAGCGCGGAACACCCGTACCACATCGGGGTCCAGGCCGCTCTCACCCGCGGCCCGACGCTTCTCGATTTCGCGCATTGCAATCGGATAGCACGCCTCCGCGAACTTCCGTGTCGGGCAGAAAGCCAGTACCGACTTGCCCTCCGCCACGCAAGCCAGGCCTGCCATCACAGTGCGAAGTTGCAGGACGTCCCAATATTGGTAGTCGGGGATATCCGGCTGGACGAACACGAATTCCCGCCGGGGTCGCAGTCCGCCATCGGCGTTCACCTCCAAGAAGTCCAAGCCGGTCAGGTTTTCTGCGTGCTCTTTCGCGTTGGCGCACGTGGCTGAACAGAGAAAAAACTGTGGCTGAACCCCATGGGAGGCCAGATGATGCGAAAAGCGCCTAAGGATCATGGCGACGTTCGAGCCAAAGTAACCACGATACTCGTGGATCTCGTCGACAATCACCCACTTCAAGCCCCTATAGAACTTGGACCATTGCTCCGAGTGACCCAGAAAGCTGTTGTGCAGCATGTCTGGATTCGTGATGAGGATCTTCGGCGGACTCTTCCGCAATAGCTTCCGGTCCTCATGGTCCGTGTCCCCGTCGTACCACCAAGATTCAATCGGTGATCCCGGCATGGCACTCGTCAAGCGCATCAGCTGATCGCGCTGGTCCAGTGCGAGCGCCTTGGTGGGATAGAGCATCAGTGCGTGCGCACCTGGCTCGCACAAAGATTCCAGCATGGGAACCTGAAAAGCCAGCGTCTTGCCGCTCGCAGTGGGCGCCTGAAGGACAACATTTGCTCCTTCCAGCGCCCGAGCGATCGCGTCGCACTGGTGCTGGTACAAGCGGTCGATCCGTCCCGCAGCCAACGCCGAGCGCAGGCGATTCCCCAAGCTGGGTACAAGGGAATCTTCTGCATAGGTCGGCGTGATCGACTCCAACACACGGCGACTGACCAAGTCACCACCAGCATCTCCATCCCTGAGCGCGTCAAACCGGCGCAGTGCGTTCAACAAATCTTCCACAGAATTCTCCCATTTGGTTTCCCAGCACACTTCGCGTCGATCCACCCGATTGCCTGCAGTCGGACAGTGCGGGAGCTCAATCTGCGTAGGATTGGTCGCAGACCGCTTCACTGATTCGCCGATGGGTCACCGCGCGCCAGCGGTACCACCTGCGCAACCTTACTTCTCGGCAATGATGATTTGGCCGAGCACCGCCTCCAGCCATTTCCTGGTGTAGTGACGCTTGAGCGGAATCCGAAGCCGACAACCCACATTGTCGAGTAACGTTTCGAGCGCCACCATACGATCACGGAAACCGAGTATCACACCGCAGCGGAGACTGGCCCTATCCGGACCGCACAGAAACCAGTCATCGGCTCGCCCCAGTGCGTGGGCCCACAGCGATTCTTCGCCCCTGTCCAACGCCACGCCTAGTGCCCGCACTGCGAGCTCAGCGCGCTGCCTGTTGCTGACCCCATGGACTGCCGCCAGCGAAGCCCGGAGCTCACTGATCGCGATCAACTGCTCCGGCCGTCGCATCTGGAAGCCGGTCTGCGTCTCGGTCACGCAGTCTTCGACGGTCTCCACCCTGCAGCCGCCAGCCAGCGCCCGCCAGGTACGGGTCCGATGTGCCTCGATGATCACGTTCGTGTCCACGAGCACCGCTCGCCGACCGGTCACCCCACTCACAAGTCAATCTGGCAATCGACTCCGTGGTCGGCGAAGAGTTCCTCCAACGCGTCGATAGGTAGACCCATCAGCTGCGCCGCTCGGCGCACTGACACATGCCCTTCATCAATGGCGAGCGCGACCACTTCTACGAATGGTCGTGAGAACAACAGTGGCAGTGTTGCACGATTGCGGCCACCGTTGTTTCGCAGAACGGTGTCAGGAACTGCACGCGCTACTACGCGCTTTAATTTTCGGAGAGCCACTAAGCGCCACCGCAGGGCCGACGATGTCACTTGCAGTTCGTCCGCCGCAGCGTTCAGTCGAGCAATTAAGTGATCCATGCTCCACTGGCCGCAATCGTCGAATTCCCTGAGTGCTGCGGCCGGCATCAACACAGCGCCCGCAAAGTGATTGGCCAGCTTCTCCACGTGAGTGCGCCCTATGTCGCCGGCGTCCTCCACGTGCCCGGGCGGCATTGCCTCCCAGGTCAGAATGTGAAAAAGTTCGTGCGCTAAGTCGAAATTGCGACGCGCTGCTGTGTCCCTGCGCGCGATCAACACCGTGTCGAACTCGGGCAGCCGGCAAGCTGCCCCGGAAATGCCTTGGTACGAGTCGACCATCAGCACGAGGATCCCGAGGCGGTTCTGCATCACTTCGGCAAGGCGTTGCGCCGGCGCGCCACCGAGGTCGAACTCCGCAACAAAGCGCTCGCCGGCCTCCATCGCGTCTTCGACTCTGGAATGTCTCGTCAGACCAAGCGCCTGACGCATCAGGGGCGCCCGCCGGCCCGTCAACGTCGCCAGCCTCCGGTAGGCGCCAATCCAGCGGCCAGCCATTTGCTCGTACTCACTTAGCACCGACTGACCGACGTCCCTCTGCCGCCAGGAAAACGCCACCTCGCCATCCAGCCGAAAGGGGTCCGTGAAGTATTCGAGCGGAACGTTGAACTTCTCTGCGACGAGCAACAACTCGGACGCGGTAACGCGCCGTACTCCCGTCTCAATTGCTGATACGGTTTGCCGATCCCTGAAACCGAACAGGCCCGCCAATTCATCTTGAGAGAGCCCGTGCTCTCGCCGCAACGCACTGATTCGCATCCCGATTGCCAAATTCATTACTCCCGTCCAAAATGCTTGCATTTGACCGCCTGCAAGAAATCTATGCGAAAGTGGATCCGCGCGCAAGGCCTAACACGGATTTCAATCGCCATTAGGTCCGTGCCTCCGACCCGGTGGGAATGCACCCGGTTCGCGAAGCTGGGTTCTTGTTTGCCAAGCGCCCCTTGCGCGATTTCAGGCGACCTCGGCGGTGAGCGACCGCTGATCCCCGGCGGCAGAACACCAAGTAATATGCCCAGAGGCCCAACCGGGAACGACCGTTGATGCAGCGAGAAACCGAACAACGACTGGCCGCGGAGGCGCTGGACCGGATCGAACGGCGCGCAGTACCGCAGGCGGACAGCACGATGGTGATCGATGGCGCCCGATACACCGCCGCCGCGGCGCTCGCAGCCGAGAATGCGGCGCTGTTCCGTGGGCATCCGCTGCTCGTGGCCCTGGGATGCGAGTTGCCCCAACCGGGCAACTATCTGACCTTCGACATCGCTGGGGTGCCGGTGCTGCTCGTGCGTGATGACGAGGGGGCGGTGCGCGGGCTCCTGAACACGTGCCGCCACCGAGGCGCGCGACTGCTTTCCGGTGAAGGCAAGGTGGGCAAGGCCTTCGCGTGCCCCTACCACGGCTGGGCCTACGACCGCTGCGGTGTCCTGCGCGCCCTTCCGGGTAGCGAGCACTTCCCCGAAGTGGATGTCGATGACACGCGCCTCATGCAGTTTCCGACCGAGGAGCAAGACGGACTGGTCTGGATGCTGCTCGACCCTTCGGCGTCACAGGTGCCCGACCTAGGCCTCGGCGCCCTCGGACCGGAACTCGGCAGCTATCGACTGTCAGGCCATACCCACCGGGGGAGCCACGCCTGGACCAAGCGAATGAACTGGAAGCTTGGCGTCGACACGTTCCTGGAACTGCACCACGTGGCCGTGCTCCACCGGAAGACGATCGCCAAGACGGTGCTGAAGAGCGCGTTCCTGTACGAACCGTTTGGGCGGCATGCGCGCCTCGTGGCGCCTCGCCGCAGCATCGAGGGACAGCGCGGAAATGACCCGGCGGACTGGCGACTGGTCCCGCACGCCACCATCATCTATCGCCTCTTTCCCAACGTGATCCTGATCAGCCAGGGCCCTCACATGGAGCTGTACCGCTTCTTTCCCGACCCCGAGCAACCTGGCACGACGGAATGCCGCATGACCCTCTCGTCGCCGGGCGACGAAGGGTGCGATCGCGATTGGGACGAAGCGCTGCAACTCGCGCTTGGCGTGCTCGATCGCGAGGACTTCGCCATGATGGAGAGCGTGCAGTCCAACCTCGCAACGGGGCTGCAGCGCGAAGTCATGTTTGGTCGGAACGAGATCGGCCTGCAGAACTTCCACCGCGTGCGCGACACGGCTCTCGCGGAATAGCTGCACCTCAGGCCGGGGTTCGCTCGCGGAGCGACCAGCCTCTCAACGTGCCGTCGTGGTACGGGGGTACGTACACGTCTACCCCTTCCGGGCTCTTCTGTAGCTCGGGTTCCTGGTCCAGACCGCCCTTCGAACCTGCGTGTCGGCGGCGACCTGTCCGACTTGCGCGGGACGGAAACCGCCGGCCGGCCCTCGCAGACCGGCCGACAGTCTTTGCGCCTACCGGACCGCCATGGCCGTGCTGCCTGGGGCGCCACCCAGGCCCTTGATCGGCAACGGTGAGAACACGAACAGGAATTCGTGGGGGTTTGCGTCCCCGCCGACATCAGCCTTGACCGCGGCAGCCAGCTCCCCGAGACGCATCCATTCCAGCAAGTGAATGCCGTGCTGGGTGATCAGGATGAAGTGCGCGGAGTTGAAGATGAATCCGTATTCCTCGCCCAGGAGGTACGGGTCTTCGAGCAACTCGGTGCTCCGGCCCCCGACCGCCGCTTCTGAATGCTGTGTGTCGGTGCCGAGCATGGCGATGCCCCGCTCGGCCAGCCACCAGGCAACCTCGCTGCCAATGCCCGGGGAATTGAAGTGCCGTTCGTTGTCGATCCCGAACAGGGCGTCCCATCCGGTGTGGATCAGCACCACGTCCCCAACGCCTGGACCTTCAACTCCCTGGTTCGCCAGTACCGCCTCCACGTCTGCAACCGTGATCGTGTAGGAATCCTCGACGATCTGCTGGCCGTTGAAGTCGACTTTCGGCACGTCCGAATTGTTCACGAAATCGAGCAGGATCGCGCGCGTGAAGAACGGCTTCACAAGCTCGACCCCTAATGCTGTGGTGCGCCCAAGCTCGTCCGGGCCGATTTCTTCATGCGTGAAACAGTTGTAGTAACCCATGTCGTGCCCGGCATGGGCGAGTCCGTCGAACTGGGTCGCGATCTGGCCGATCGACGCTACCACCCCACCGGAGTAGAACGACTGTGAGTTCTCCTCCTCATCCGGGAAACTGAACGGAGCAATCGTCACGTCGAACACGCGGCCAAACGGCGGCGTGCCAAGCGTGACCTCGTCGTACACATGACCAAGTCGGATGATCTCGCCGGTTCGCACCAGCTTTATCGATTCAAGCACGTTTTCAGGTGTTTGCGTGCGGGTGGCACCAATCTGGTCCTCAGGATCATCCTGCTGCCAGGGGCAGCGCTTTTCCGCAGCTTCGGCGGATCCGACCCACGCGATGACCAACGCCAAAATCAATCGTTTCATTTGGCTTTCCTCCCTCTTCATTGACAGCGAACTGTCATAAGAACGATCAGCTTAATCAGCTCAGTTCGGGATTACAAACAAACATCAGGAAACCAGAAAATCTGTATTATACGTTCGCGTGTTTTGCAGTATCGAAAGGAAATGTATAGAACTTGTTTATCATCCCAACATCACTGGCTTGCTTGACTTGTTATCCTACCGTCAATTGATTGAAGAAGAATCCAGACATTGAGGGCATTCTTTTATCAGGGACAGTCGCTTCTCTTCAATCTCGTGTTCCAGGCGATCCCCGAGATTTCGAGTTTGCTGGGCCGCCAAGCATCAACGGCTGTTCATGTACAATTTCTGACGAGATATTGCAGTTGTTTTACCCAACTGTACTTGGATACGCGACTGGTCTTAATTGAAGCAACCAAAAGAAAGCATGCTACTTCAATTTGCCTGTCGTGGTAGGAGAGCTCGCAGCAGCCCTGTTCAGCCGGCTGGCGGTCGTGCTGCCGCCGCGGCGACGGAGGCCGTTATGATGCGCCCGCGGTCGGGCAGCGGCGACGGAGACACTTGATGCCAATACATGATTACAAGACGGCCTTGGTGACCGGAGCGTCCGCGGGAATCGGCAGGGCGGCCGTACGTGCCCTGCACGATGCCGGCCTTTCCGTTATCGCGGTAGCACGCCGTGCCGACAGGCTTGAAGCACTGGCCGACGAAACGGGCGCGACTCCCTTGGTGCTCGATCTTTGCGATACCGATGCGCTGTATGACGCGCTCGCACCCCTCGAGGTCGACGTCCTGGTCAACAATGCCGGCCTTGGGCGTGGCATGGCGAGCTTTGTCGATGCCGACCGCGGGGACATCGACCTGACGATCGACACCAACGTGACCGCGTTCCTGCACACGCTTCGCGCTGTCCTCCCGGGGATGCGCGAGCGCAAGCGCGGCCATGTGGTCGGGATCGGTTCGGTGGCCGGCTTGTACCCGCTCCAGTCGCCGATTTACGGTGGCTCGAAAGGGGCCGTCCGCCTTGCCTCGCAGAACCTGCGGCTCGATCTGGCGGGGACCGGAATCCGCGTCACCGAGATCTGCCCGGGCCGCGTCGTCACCGAGTTCGTGGCGGGCGCCGCTGGCGAGGAAGCGGCTCGCAAGACCTATGGGTCGTTCGACGAATTGCAGCCGGAGGACATCGCCGAGGCGATCCTCTACGCCGTCAGTGCACCCTGGAGGGTGAACGTCTCAACCATCGAGATCGTGCCCACCGAACAGGCCTTCGGCGGGATCAAGTTCACGGCCGTCGAGCGCTGATCGCTGTCCCGACCGCCGCCCGACACGGGCTCCGGCCCCCGGGTGGACGATACTCTTGAAGGAACCGAATGCATGCAGAAACGGCTGAACGGCAACTGCCATTGCGGCGCCATCCGGGTCGCGCTGACGATGGACGAGAGCGCCTCCCTGTCACCGCGCCATTGCGGGTGCGACTTCTGCCAGCGGCACGGCGCACTCTATGTCTCGGTCCCGTCAGGCCGGCTCACGGTGACCCTGACCGAACCTGATCACGTCAGCCGATACCGGTTCGGGCACGAGACGGCCACGTTCCTCCTGTGTCAGCGATGCGGCGTGCTTGCGGCCGCGACCTGTGAGCTTGAGGGACAGCTCTATGCCGTCCTCAACGCCAACGTGCTGACGCCCCCGCTGACCGTCGACAGGGGTTCCGTTCCGGTAGCCGACTACGAGGCCGAGGGCATCGACGTCCGGCTCGGCCGGCGCCAGGAACGCTGGATTTCCCAGGTCACGGTAGTCGAAGGACCGCCGGCCTGACCGACGCCGCCCACGCCCCGCGACCGGCCAAGCCGGTCCGGTCCCGGGTGACTCCGCCACAGGCGTCCGAAGGCGGCCGTCCCGCTCGATCAGAACGGAGCAGGCCGCCCGTTGAGCGCGCCCCGATCTGGTAGAAGTCCCGACGGCCTGTCCGCTGACACCACTGCGAGAACCGAGCGATGACCGCCACCCCTCTCCCCGGATACCGCGCGACCGCCGATGCCTGAGCCCCTGATCGCCTTCCTCTGGCCGGAAGCCGATTTCCGGGCGACGGGCCTCGCGGTGCCCGACGGCTTCGCCATCCGGTTCGGGCGGGCGACCGTTCGCGCCGAGGTGGAAGCCGGCGCTGACGGCGCCGACTACATCCTGATCGGGTCCGGCTTCGGACGCGTGGACAAGGCGCTACTCGACCTGGCGCCGGATGTCCGCCTCGTGCAGCTGACCGGGGCCGGTTACGACAACGTCGATCATGCCGAGTGTGCGCGGCGCGGGATTCCCGTCTGCCACGTTCCCGGTCTCAACGCACCCTCCGTCGCGCAGCTGGCGGTCCAGCTCGCGTTTCGGCTGACCCGGCCGCTCACCATGTTGGAGACGGGTGGCGAAGCGGAGTGGCTCGCTGCGCGCAAGGCGCACGCGGACGTGGCGCAGGAGCTTTCGGGCCGCGTCGGGGTCGTCGGCTACGGTCACATCGGCAAGCAGATTGCGCGAATGTTCCGGGGGCTCGGGCTCGACGTGGTGCGGGCTGCGCACCGGAACCAGCAGGACCCGGCGGTGCCGGCGGTGCCGATCGACGAACTGCTCGCGAACTGCGACATCGTCGCGGTGGCGCTGCCTGGTCGCAGTGATACCCGCCACGTGCTCGACCGCCGGCGTGTCGGTCTCCTGAAGCCCGGCGCGATGCTCATTCACGTGGGCCGGGGCGGAGTCGTCGACGACGGCGCCATCGCCGACGCCCTTGAGTCCGGTCGGCTCGGGGCAGCCGGCTTCGACGTGTTCGAAGCGGAACCGCTGCCCCCCGATCATCCGTTTCTCAGGCTGTCCGGTCCGGCGCGGAAGCGCCTGCTCGTCACGCCGCATGTCGGCGGCCAGACCTTCCAGTCAAAGCGGCGGAATTTCGAGGTCGCCCTCGGCAACGTGGTCCGCGTCTCGCGGGGCGAGGAACCGATCAACCGCGCCCCGTACCGCGGCTCCTGAGGGTCACCGACCGCGCGGGCCCGGCGGGCGTCTATGCCCCGACCTTCTCTCCGCTTAGCACGAAGCCCTCGTACCCCTTGGCGACGACCTCGTCGCAGACCTTCTTGTACGTGTGCACTCCGCCCACGTAGGGCATGAAGACGCGGGGCTTGCCCGGGATGTTGGCGCCCATGTACCAGGAGTTGGCCTGGGGATAGAGCGTCGCTTCCGCCACCTCGCGGACGTGGTTCACCCATTCCTCCTGCGCCTTCGCGGTCGCGACGATCCGCCGCTGACCGTTGCGCCGCATCCGCTCGAGGCACTCGGCGATCCAGTCGACGTGCATCTCGATCGACAGGATCATCTGGCTCTTCACGCCAGGGCTCTGCGGACCGGTGACCATGAACAGGTTGGGGAGCCCCGCCACCATCAAGCCGAGGTAGGTGCGCGGCCCTCCGGTCCACTGCTCCTCAAGGGTAATCCCGTCCTTCACCCGGATGTCGATCGCGAGCATCGCGCCGGTCATGGCGTCGAAGCCGGTCGCAAACACGATCGCATCCAGATCGAACTCCGCATCCGCCGTCCGGATTCCGCTGCGCGTGATCGTCTCGATCGGGGTCTCCCGGAGGTCCACGAGCGACACGTGCGGTTCGTTGTAGGTCTCGAAATAGTTGGTATCGAGGATCAGGCGTTTCGTGCCGATCGGGTGATTGTCCGGACACAGGCGTTCTGCGGTCACCGGATCCTTCACCGTCTGACGAATCTTGTCGCGCACGAATTCCGCCGCGGTCTCGTTGGCGTCGATGTCCTGAAGCAGATCGGTGTACGAGAACAGGAAGCTGATGCTGCCACCCTCCTGCCACTTGGCCTCGTACTGGGCGCGGCGTTCTTCCGACGCGGCCTCCAGCGCCTTCTTGGTCGGCGGCGGATAGCCCGCGATTCCGAACGGCGTGTCAAACGCGGCGAGCCGGCGCTCGGCATACCTCGCCTTGTGCTCGCGCACGGTCTCGGGTTCGTGCGGGCGGTTGCGCGCCGGCAGAATGAAATTGGCGGTACGCTGGAACACGGTCAGCTGCGCTGCCTGCGCCGCGATATGCGGGATCGACTGCACGCCGGACGAACCCGTGCCGACGACGCCCACCCTCAGGCCGGTGAAGTCGACGCCGCCCTTCGGCCAGAGCCCCGTGTGGTACGACTTGCCTTCGAATGCATCGAGGCCCGGGTAGGCCGGGCGGCGCGGCGTGGAGAGATTGCCGGCAGCCATGATGCAGACCGGCGCGGTCACCTGCTCCCCCGCCTCCGTCGTCAGCGTCCACAGCAGCGTGTCCTCGTCGAACGCTGCCGCCGTGATCCGCGTGTTCAGCTGGACGTCCCGCATCAGGTCGAACCGCTCGACCACGTGGTCGATGTACTTCAGGATCTCAGGCTGGGTGCCGTACCGTTCCGGCCACTCCCATTCCTGCTGCAGATCCTCGTCGAAGGAGAAGGAGTACTCGAGGCTCTCGACGTCGCAGCGGCAACCGGGATATCGGTTCCAGAACCAGGTTCCGCCGACACCGTCCCCCGTCTCGTAGGCCCGCACCCTGAGGCCGAGCTTCCGCAAGCGGTAAATGGCGTACAGCCCCGCGACCCCGGCCCCGACAATGACTGCGTCGAAGTCGGCGTCCGGATTCGAAAGGAACGGGCTGGCTGCGTCGTCCGGCATCATCCGTCTCCTAGCTGCACCCGAACAGTCCGACCGACTCGCGGGGCACGTCGGCGATTTCGGCCCGAGACACTATAGGGGCGTTTCGGGCGGCCGCGTGCGTCCCTAGTCCCCCGTCTGCAAGCGGGCGACCAGCTGGCGGACGGTCGGAATGAAACCGCCCTCGTAGAACGGGTCCTCGGCAAACCGCCAAGCGTTGTGGCCCGCGAACATGAGCTGCGTGTCGACGTCGGCGTTGTGGGCAATGTCCTGCAAGGTCTTCTGGATACAGAAGCTCCGCGGATCGGCCTTCCGGCCCGTGCGGTGGTCCTCGTTGTCAGCCCAGTTGGAGAACAGGCACTGGGACAGGCAGCCCATGCACTCGGTCTGGTCCCGGCGAATCGACCGTGCCCGATCCGGCGAGACGAACAGCATCGTCTGCGCCGGGGTCCGGAGGCCTTCCGTGTGCCCGGCCGCCATCCATTCGCGGGCACACGATGCGTCGGCCGGGGTCATCCACACCCGGCGCTTCCTGGCCCCCACCTCGACCGCCTCCGTCCGGTCTTCCTCCGCTGCCAGCGCATACGGCACCTGGCGGAGGCTCCGCTCATCGAGCTCCTCGAGGAACTTGTTCCGTACCGCCGACGAGTAGAAGCCCGTCGGGCTGTGCCGGTGCAGGCTGACATCCCCGTGCTTGAGCGTGAGCAGGCGTTTCTTCCACTGCGGCGAAATCGGGCTCTCTGCGGTCAGCAGCGGACGCGTACCGAACTGGAACGCGACGGGCCCCAGCTCGGGGTTGTCGATCCAGTCCGCCCAGTCGCGGAGATACCACACCCCGCCCGCGATGATGATGGGCGTGTCGGCGAGGCCGACCGCCGACATTTCCCTGCGGAGCGCGGTCACGCGCGGATACGGCGGTTCAGGCTGTTTCGGATCTTCCGCGTTCGACAGTCCGTTGTGACCGCCGGCCAGCCACGGATCCTCGTAGACGACGCCGCCCAGCCATTCCGGATTGCGGTGGTAGGAGCGCCGGAACAGCACGCGGAATGCCCGCGCCGAACTCACGATGGGGTAGTAGTACACCCCGAATCGGGCCGCGATTTCACTGAGCTTGTACGGCATGCCGGCGCCGCAGGTAACGCCATGAATCAGTCCCTTCGCACGCGCCAGAATGCCCTCGAGCACCCGGCGGGCCCCGCCCATTTCCCACAGGATGTTGACGTGCAGTCGGCCTTCGCCGCGACGCTCCTCATGGGCGATTTGCGCCTGGGTGACGCCGCCGGCGATCGAGTACCGGACCAGCTCCTCGTGCCGTTCGACGCGCGTCCTGCCAGAGTAGATCTGGGGAATCACGCGCCCCTTGGCATCCAGCGAGTCCGCGTTCACGCCGGAGAAGGTGCCCACGCCGCCGGCGAACGCCCACGCTCCCGCGCTCCGGCCGTTGGTCACCGAGATCCCCTTCCCGCCCTCGATGAGGGGCAGGATCTCCCGGCCAGCCATGCGGATCGCGTTCAGGGTCTTCATGCGTGGACCTCTCTGGCGCGCGGCCGCCAGTTTACTCCCAAGCCGGCGGGCGCATGCGCCGGGCGGGCTCCGGCGCCGGCTTGGCGCGATTGGCAAGGTCCTCGCCGGACGCCTGATCCACCGCCTTCATCGACAGGCGGACCCGGCCACGGTCGTCGACTTCGATCACCTTGACCTTGACCTCGTCCCCCTCCTGCACGACGTCCTGGACCGAGCGGACGCGGCGCGGAACGAGTTCGCTGATGTGGACAAGGCCGTCACGCTTGCCGAAGAAGTTCACGAACGCACCGAAATCCACGACCTTCACGACGGTTCCGTCATAGATGCCGCCGATTTCGGGCTCAGCCACGATGCTGTTGATTTCCTTGAGCGCGAGATCGATGGACTCCTGGCTGCTGGAGGCGATCTGCACCGAGCCATCGTCGTTCACGTCGACGGTGGCGCCCGACGTCGCACAGATTTCGCGGATGATCTTGCCGCCCGGGCCGATGATTTCCCGGATACGGTCCACCGGAATCTTGATGCCGACGATCTTCGGCGCGTGCGCGCTCATCTGCGAGCGAGCGCTGCTCAGGGCCCCTTCCATCGCGTCGAGGATGTGGAAGCGTCCGTCGCGCGCCTGGTTCAGGGCCGTCTGCATGATCTCCTCGGTGATTCCGGTGATCTTGATGTCCATCTGCAGCGACGTGATCCCGTCCCGGGTCCCGGCCACCTTGAAGTCCATGTCCCCGAGGTGATCCTCGTCGCCGAGAATGTCCGAGAGGACGGCGAACTGGTCGCCCTCCTTGATGAGCCCCATGGCAATGCCTGCCACCGGGCGCGCAACCGGGACGCCCGCGTCCATCATGGCCAGCGACGACCCGCAGACGGTCGCCATCGACGACGATCCGTTCGATTCCGTGATTTCCGAGATGACCCGGATCGTGTAGGGAAAGGCTTCCGCATCGGGAAGAAGCGGGCGCAGGGCGCGCCAGGCCAGCTTGCCGTGACCGATTTCACGGCGACCGGGCCCGAACATCCGGCCGGTTTCACCGACCGAATACGGCGGGAAGTTGTAGTGCAGCATGAAGCGCTCGCGGGCAACTCCGTCCAGCGATTCCACCACCTGCTCGTCGGGGGTGGTGCCAAGGGTCACGCTGACCAGCGCCTGCGTCTCACCGCGCGTGAACAGCGCGGACCCGTGCGTGCGCGTAAGCAGTCCGGCGCGGCACTCAATCGGCCGGACGGTCTGCACGTCGCGCCCGTCGATCCGGGTGCCGGTCTCCAGGATGGCGGACCGGACGATGTCCTTCTCGAGCTTCTTGAGCGCGTCGCCCACTGCCGTCGCGTCGTGCTCTTCGCCCGCCCGCTCGCCGACGTCGGCGCGCACCGCGGCCACCTGCTCCACCCGCTGCTGCTTTTCCTGCACCTGGTAGGCCGCGCGAAGGCCGTCGCCACCGGCCTCGGCGACGAACGCCTGCACGGCGCTGTGATCTTCGGCCTCTTCGGTCGCCCAGGGTTCCCGGGCGGCGGCCGCAGCCAGGTCGGCGATGGCACTGATGACGGGCTGCATGTGCTCGTGGCCGAACATCACTGCCCCCAGCATGGTCTCCTCGGACAGCTCGTTGGCTTCCGATTCCACCATCAGCACGCCATCCCGCGTGCCGGCCACGACCAGATCAAGATGACTGTCGGCAAGCTCCGGAATGCGCGGGTTGAGAACGTAGGCACCGTCCGCAAAGCCAACCCGCGCCCCCGCGATCGGACCCATGAACGGCGCGCCCGACAGCGCCAGGGCGGCAGACGCGCCAACCATTGCCGGGATGTCGGGATCGTTCTCGAGATCGGCGCTCAGCACCGTGCAGATGATCTGGAGCTCGTTGCGGAACCCGGCCGGAAACAAGGGGCGAATCGGCCGGTCGATCAGCCGCGACGTCAGGGTTTCCTTCTCCGACGGCCGGCCTTCACGCTTGAAAAAGCCGCCGGGGATGCGGCCGGCTGCCGACATCTTTTCCTGATAGTTGACGGTCAGCGGGAAAAAGTCTGCGCCTTCGCGAACTTCCTTCCGCGCCACCGCGGTGCAAAGGACCTGGGTCTCCCCGTACGTGACCAAGACCGCGCCGTCAGCCTGCCGGGCCATCAGCCCGGTCTCGATGGCTAGGGGGCGTCCGCCCCAATCGATTTGCTGGCGTTCGATATTGAACATGGAATTAAACGCTCCTCTTCACATTTCTGGTCCAGACCAGCCGCGTCCGGTTCGCGGGCGTCTTGTCCGCGAGCGGACTCCAGACCCGCTCGCGGCAAAACCGGACACCGGCGCACAGTCCACCGGCATCCGGAGCGCCGCCCGCCGGCTTGGGCCGGCCCGGTCGTTCACGGACAACTACTTCCTTAGATTGAGACGACGAAGGATGTCCTGGTACTTGGCCTCATTGGATCTCTGAAGGTAATCGAGAAGCCTGCGGCGTGAGTTGACCATTCCAACCAGCCCCCGCCGTGAGTCCGCGTCCTTGTGGTTCGCCTTGCAGTGTTCGGTGAGATTGTTGATCCGTTCCGTCAGGATCGCGATCTGGACCTCGGGGGAGCCCGTATCGGACCCGTCCCGCGAGTATTCGGAAATGAGCGCCGTCTTGCGCTCGGCTGTAATCGACATCAACTGTTCCCTTCGGACCGGTTGCGCATCCCCGGATCGTTCCGGAAGACCCGCCGGGGAGAAAACTCCCGGTTGCTCCACTGGCCGACCGCCACTGCCCGGCCGTCGCAAGAGGCGACAACAGCCCCTTCCCCGATGAACATGCAGGGGACTTGCTCCGGACAGACACGACGACCCTGCCGGGCGCGTGCCGCTTCCCTCTCTGTCAGTTCCAGCACCGGGATGCCGGCCAGTGCTGCGTCGAGGGGCAGAAGTTCCGCACCAACCCCCCCTTTATCCGCGATTGCAGCAAGTTCTGCAACCGTCACCGCGTCATCCTCGGCGAACCGGCCGGCCCGGGTCCGCCGCAGCGTGACCACGTGCCCCTCGGTGGCGAGGGCCTTGGCCAGGTCCCGCGCCAGGCTCCGGACATAGGTCCCCTTGCCGCAGGCCATGTGGAAGTCCGCGTGATCCGCATCCGGCACGTCAACGAGCTCGAGCTCGTGCACCTGCACCCGGCGTGGCGCCGGCTCGACCGCGGTCCCGGCCCGCGCCAACGCGTAGGCGCGCCTGCCCTGGACATGGACGGCGGAGTACGCGGGCGGAATCTGCGTGATCGTCCCCGTGAACGCCGGCAAGGCCCTGCGGATCGCCCCGGAAGACGGTCGGGTCGAGCTGCATCCCGTGACCTTGCCGCCGGCATCGAGGGTGTCGCGGGCTTCGCCCCAGCGGACCCGGAAGCGATAGGCCTTGATGCCCTCCATCGCCCATTGCATCGTCTTGGTGGCCTCCCCGACGGCTATCGGCAGGACACCCGTGGCGAGCGGATCCAGCGTGCCCGCGTGACCCGCCTTCGAGGCGCCGAGCAGCCGTTTCACCTGTGCGACAGCGCGCGCCGACGACATTCCGGCGGGCTTGTCCAGAACAAGCCAGCCGGTGGGCTCAGGCTGCATCAACCGGCGACGGGGCGTCGAGGAGGCGGTCGACATCCGCTGCCCGGTCCAGCTGCTGGTCCAGCCGGAAATGAAGTTTCGGTGCGTACCGGAGACGCGCCTGGCGGGCCACGGCTCCGGCGAGGTACGGCGCCGCCCGGACAAGGCGCTCCAGCAGTTCGGCCGGTGCATCCGCCCGGTCCATGCCGAACGGCAGAATGAAGACGTCGGCGCGCCGGAGGTCCGGACTCATCCGCACCTCGAGGACCGTGACGTTGGCATCACGAAGCACCGGGTCCCGGAGCGAATCACCGGCAAGTACGTGGGCCAGCGCTTCCTGGACCGCGCGCCCGACCCGGTACTTCCGGGCGCTCTCCCATCGGCCTGCAGCCACGGCACCTAGTCTCCCAGCGTGCGCCGTTCCTCACGCGCAACGAAGCACTCGATGACGTCCTCGGCCCGGATGTCCTCGTAGTTCTCGAACGACATCCCGCATTCGGTGCCGGAGCGCACTTCGTCGACGTCATCCTTGAACCGCTTGAGCGTGGCCAGCGTGCCCGTATGGATGACGACGTTGTCGCGAAGCAGGCGCACCTTGGCGCCGCGGCGGACCACGCCTTCGGTGACCTCGCAGCCGGCCACGTTGCCGATCTTGCTGACCTGGAACACCTGCTTGATGCGGGCGTAGCCGAGGAAGTCCTCGCGAATCTCGGGCGCGAGTAGATCGGAGAGCATCGACCGGACGTCGTCGATCAGCTCGTGGATGAGCCCGAAGTAGCGGATGTCCACGCCCTGTCGACGCGCCAGCTGCCTGGACACCGCATCGGCACGGACGTTGAAGCCGATCACCAGCGCCGGCGTCGCCGCCGCCAGGGTCACATCCGACTCGGTGATGGCGCCGACACCCTGGTACAGGATCTGGCAGCCCACCTCTTCGGTCGTCAGCGCCGTCAACGCCTGGGCGATCGCCTGCAGCGACCCGTGCGCATCCGCCTTGATGATGACGGCGACCGTCTGGCGCTGGGCGGTGCCCATGCTCAGGAGCATCTCCTCGACGTTGGTGCCCTTCGCCAGTGCCGCCACCCGCTTCTGCTTCTCCATGCGCTCGCGGTACTCGCTGACTTCGCGTGCCCGCGCGTCGCTCTTGACCACGACGAACTCGTCACCCGCCTCGGGAACCTCGCTCAGGCCGAGCATCTCGACCGGCACTGATGGCGCCGCCCCCTGCACCTTCGCGCCGCGCTCGTCGGTCAGTGCCCGCACTCGGCCCCACTTGGACCCTGCGACCACGATGTCCCCCACCCGGAGCGAGCCACGCTGCACCAGCAGGGTCGCAACCACGCCACGGCCCCGGTCCAGGCGCGCCTCGATGACGACGCCCTCCGCAGACCGTTTCGGGTTGGCCTTCAGGTCCGCCATCTCGGCCTGCAGCAGAATCGCGTTGATCAGGCCGTCCAGGTTGGTCTTCTTGGTCGCCGACACCTCGACCGGGATCACGTCACCGCCATGGTCCTCGGTGATGATCTCGTGCTGCAGCAGCTGATTCTTTACCCGCTCGGGATCCGCCCCCGGCGTATCGATCTTGTTGATCGCGAGCACGATCTGCTTGTTGGCGGCCCGGGCGTGCTGCGCGGCCTCGATCGTCTGGGCCATGACCCCGTCGTCGGCGGCCACGACCAGCACCACGATGTCCGTGACGTCCGCCCCGCGGGCCCGCATCGCGGTGAACGCCGCGTGCCCGGGCGTGTCGATGAACGTGATCTTCTGGCCACCCTCGGTGGTGACCTGATACGCCCCCACGTGCTGCGTGATGCCGCCGGCCTCCTTGGCCGCCACGTCCGTCGAACGGAGTGCATCGAGGATCGACGTCTTGCCGTGATCGACGTGCCCCATCACGGTCACGACCGGGCTGCGCTGGACCAGGTCCTCGGGGCTGTCCTCGGCCGCCTTGAGACCGATCTCGACGTCCGCGGCCGACACCCGTTTCACACGGTGGCCGAGTTCCTCGACCACGAGTTCCGCGGTGTCCGCGTCGATGGTCTGGGTCACGGTCGCCATGACGCCAAGGCCCATCAGGGTCTTGACCACTTCGGCGCTCCGCACGGCCATCCGGTTGGCCAGTTCCTGCACCGTGATCGCCTCGGGGACGACGACCTCGCGTACGACCTTCTGGGCGGTACTGCCCTGCGCCCGGCGCTGCGCTTGCCGCTCGCGCTCACGCGCGCGGCGGACAGAGGCCAGCGAGCGCTGGCGCTCGGTGTCGTCCAGCGCCTGCTGGACCGTGATCTTTCCCGAACGCCGACGTTCGGTCTGGTCGGCCCGGTTCGCCTGCTTGCGGGCCTCCCGGCGCGGCCGGTTGCGGGGCTTGCGTGAACGCTCGGTCGTCTCCGGCGGCCGGGGTACCGTCGGCCGCGGGGCGGCGGGGCGAGAGCCCTGGGGACGCTGCCCGGCCGGTCGCGGCCCGGACGGGCGAGAGCCTGCAGGGCGAGGACCGCCCGGCCGGGAACCCGGATGCCCCGGACCTCCGGTTCGGGCCTCGCTCGAGCGCGGGGCGCCGGACCTTGGACCGGCTGGACCGGCTCCCGGAGCCCTCGGTCCGGCGGGTCGGTCGCGGTGCGGTCGCGGCCCGCGCATCGCGGGCGGCGGGGCGTCCGGATCGGCTTCATCGCGGCCGGAAGGCCGGGGCGCTCTGGCGACCACGCGGACGTCCGGTCCAAGTGAACGGGAGGGGTCTTCGATGACGCCCGGGTCGCCCTCTTCCATCGGCGGCGGCCCGGCGTCCAACGGATCCTGGGTCGGTGCCGGTCGTTCGGGCGGGCGTCGGCGCGCCTCGGGCGGCGCTTCGAGCTCCTGCTCGGGGGGCGGCACGATCGTCACCTGCTCGGTCATCTCGGGCAGAGGCTCGGCAAGCCGTCGGGCCCGTTCTTCAAGGGCCCGGAGCCGCGCCCGGCGCTCTCCTTCCGACAGACCGCTGGGAGCGCTTTTGCGCTGAGGTGTCGGGGGCGGAGGCGATACGGTGTCGGTCCGACCGGTCGATGGCGCGATGGTCGGCCGCGGGGTCAGCGTGGACGACGTCGCCTTGGCCTTGTCCTCCTCCATGCGCCCGCCGGCGCCCTTCTTGAAGACCCGCTTCTTGCGACGCTCGACCTCGACCGGCTTGCTCCGACCGCGTGAGAAGTTCTGGCGCACCGTGCCCCCGCTCACCGTGCGGCTGAGCTGGAGGCTCTCGGGACTTCCGCCTTTGGCGTCGGGATCTAGGCCAAGGGGTTTATCGGTCATGCCTGATTTCCGTGTTCGGCCGGACGCAGGCCGGCCAGGCGTTGCAGATCGCGCTTGATCCGGTCACAGAGTGATCCGGCCCAAACCGCGACGTAGGCGGCGCTGTCAACGCCGAAAGGAGTTCCGAGCTTGGCCTTGGACGGGCCCGTGCCAGTGGCGACGCTGCACGCGTCGGCCGTGCGCAACATCCGACGCGACTCCGTTCCGGCGTCATCCGCCACGATCAGCAGCCCGACGGCGCCCGAGTTGATGGCCTCGAGGCACCGGTCCCGTCCGTACACTGCATGACCTGCCCGGCGGGCGAGCCCCACCAGGTCAATCACCCGTCTGGCGACCAGCCCCTCCACCTGTCCGGCAAGGTCCGGAGGTACATCGACCCGGCGCTGGAAGGCCCGGGAAAACAGGTTGCGCCGAACCGCCTCGTCGATCCGGCTCCGCCGGGCTCCGACCCATGCCCCCCGGCCAGGCAGGCGTTCCGCGAGATCCGGGACGACGTGCGCGCCATTTGCGACGAACCGCACGAGGCCGGTTCGCGCTTCCACCGTCCGCGCCACGATGCAGCGGCGGGTGCCGGCGTCTTCGGTGGTCCGCGCGGCCATCATGCAGTCGTTTCCGCCGTCGGGGGCGCGTCTGCTCTGGCGGCGTCCGAACCGGCATCGTCATCGGCGAACCAGTGCGCCCGGGCCGCCATGATCACCTGGTTTGCCTCGTCCTGTTCGAGCTCCACGTCGGGCAGCTGGATGCCGGGCCCCATCTCCTCGTCGTTGGCCTGGTAGAACACGCGGAGCTTTTCCACGGCCACCTTGTCGGCCAGCAACTCGGTCAGTTCGTCGTTCGAAAGATCCGCGAGTTGGTCGAGCGTCCGCACGCTGTTGAGACCCAGCACCACCAGCATGGACGGGCTGAGCTGCTCGATGGCAGCAACCTCGTCGGTCACGCCCAGCTTGGTCCGGACTTTCAGCAGCTCCTCGTTGCGCTCAAGGATCACCTTCGTGGCGCGCTCGCGGAGCTCCTCGGCAACTTCCTCCCGAAGGCCTTCGATTTCCGCAAGTTCCTCGAATGGGACGAACGCGATGGCCTCCAGCGAGTCGAAGCCTTCCGTCACCAGCAGGTGCGCGACCACTTCGTCGACGTCGAGGGTCTTGACGAACATCTTGATGAGCTGCCGCAGCTCGTCCTGCCGCCGGTCGGATTCCATCTTCTCGGTAAGGATCTTGATCTCCCAACCGGTCAGTTTCGTTGCGAGGCGCACGTTCTGGCCGCGCCGGCCGATGGCGTAGCTCTGCTGGTTCTCGGGCACCACCACTTCCACCCGCGTCGCTTCATCATCGAGAATGACCTTTGTCACCTCGGCCGGAACCAGCGCGTTGACGATGAACGTGGCAGTGTCGGGGGACCACTGGATGATGTCGACGCGCTCACCCTGCAGCTCGCCCACGACG
Source organism: Alphaproteobacteria bacterium (assembly GCA_022825705.1). Lineage (GTDB taxonomy): Bacteria > Pseudomonadota > Alphaproteobacteria > TMED109 > TMED109 > VXPW01. Next base: position 114,080 of record JAJDWH010000043.1, on the reverse strand, counting down.
GCCTGAACCCGGCTGCCCCGCATCCCGACGCAGGCACCCACGGGGTCGATCCCCGGATCATTCGAAATCACCGCGATCTTGGCGCGACTCCCTGGGTCGCGGGCGGCGGCAACGATCTCCACGATCCCGTCGTAGATCTCCGGAACTTCCTGGGCAAACAGCTTTACGAGAAATTCGTTGCACGCTCGTGACAGCAGGATCTGCGGGCCCCGGGTCTCCTCACGCACCTCCATGATGTACGCGCGGATCCGGTCGCCGGTCCGGTACGCCTCCTTGGCCAGGGTCTGGTCGCGGCGCATGAACCCTTCCGCGCGGCCCAGATCCACGATCACGTTGCCGTACTCGAAACGTTTGACGATGCCGTTGATGATCTCGCCGACACGGCCCTTGAATTCCTCGTACTGGCGCTTGCGTTCGGCCTCGCGGACGAGGCGGTACACCACCTGCTTGGCCGTCTGCGCGGACAGGCGCCCCAGGTCGATCGGCGGCAGCGGCTCGTGGAGCCGATCACCAATCTTTGCGTCCGGATCGCGCGCTTTCCCGTCCTCAAGGCTGATCTGTCGATGCCAGTCGTCGACCGGATCGGCCACCTCCAGCACCCGCTGGAGTGTGATCTCGCCGGATTTCCGGTCGATGCTTGCCTTCACCTCGAGGTCCTGACCGTACTTTCGCAGCGCCGCTACCTGCACGGCTTCTTCCATGGCGCCCAGCACCACGTCGGTATCAATCAAACGCTCGTTGGCGATGGACTGGGCGAACTCGAGTAGTTCCGGCCGCCCAAGTTCAGGAAATGCGTTCACGTTCTGCGTCAAGGCGCCTCATTACCGGCCGACCGTTCCCGCACCTGCGGGAAGCGCTCACCCGGTGCTTCCTTCAAATTTGCGCCGAGCCCGCCAGCCCGGCTTGCACAGCCAAGCGCGAGACATGCCCGGATTAGTACGACCTACGGGATCCACGATGATGTCGCGGAAGGGGAGGGTCGTCCCCCGGCCATTGCGCGCGCAGGCACAAATGGCGGCTGCCGACCTTCGCGACGCCACACTTCACACATCTAAGGAGACGATCACGGAAAGTCCGCATGAACACCATACAGTTTCTCGAAGCGGGTTCAACCGAGTTGGACCCGACGCTCGTGAACATTTGGCAGTCGGATCAAGGGTCTCCGCGTTTCATTTCCTTGCATGGGATTACACTGCGCACAGCTTTGCCCGGCTGCGCGTGTCTGCTCCAGGCAAAGCCGGCAGCCGGCACCCGCGACGGGTGGAAAACCTGTGGACGGATTGGGGAAACGGCTGGACATCCGGATGGGCACCCGCCGCAGCGAGCGTTACCGGACACCTTTCGGTGGATCGGAACGGCTGTCGACTGGGAAAGCCGAGACCAGAACAAGGCGCTGGGACGTGGCGTTAGGATCGTCGGCAAACCGGCTCATCAACCCGATGGCGTTGATGTCCGTAGCGTCAGCTTGGAGCTTTTCCTGAACGGCCGTCAGGTCGCATGGCGTGCTGCGAGTACGTTGGTCGCGCGACCCGAAGAACTCCACTCCCCCCAGCTGGCCGAACGCAGACCAGACCATGGCGCACCCAGCTCCAACTCGACGGGCGCAGGATCGCGCGAAGAGACGCCACCGACCGGACCGCAAGGGGATGTTGGCGGATCGGCGAAGCGCCCCTTCGCGCTTGGCGCCAGCAAGCCGGTCCGAGAGGAGGTGCCGGCCGTTACAGGTGAACGGACGGTCGGCCTGCCTGCTGACGCCTCGGGTTAGCGGATGCAGCGAACGACACGTTGTTGCATCACACGTTCCCTCCCTCCTGCGGCATTACCACAGTGACCAGACGGTAGCCGACATTACATGCGAATGCGACTCATTCGCATATAGGCCCTCTTTCAAGCAGGAGGACGCCCGAACACACCAACGGACTACGACCACGAAAGTCCCCATCCCGGCCTTCTTTCTCGCCTACACTGACCTCCGCTGCGCGCGCGTGCGACGTGACCACCACATTCTGCTGGGGCAACTGGTTCGACGTTGCGACCTTCGTGTACGACGGCCGGAACGGCATCATCCAGGCCGACGGAGAATTCCGTGTGCTCGGTTTCGGGCGGAGGGCGCTCCGCTCGGATATCCCGCCCGGCCATGACGGCGCCAAGGCCACCTACCACGGGTTCGTGTGGGCCTCCATCTCCGGCGGGGTAAGCCGCGTAGGCAACCGACTTCATCGCGACCGGGACCCCCCCGGGTCCTCGGGAACGTCACCGTTGCATTCACTGCCAACGGGGCCGGCGCCTACACCGTCGACGTTCGGCTGTAGGGCCTGGCACAGGAACTCGCGGACGGCAGCTTGGCAGGCGATAGCCGGCGCTTCGTTCCAGCACCTCGCCGTGGCCACGTACAGCCACTTCGCCGGGTTTCTGCCCCACGTCACCGTCATCGGAGCGTCCTTCGGGCCCAAGGGCGAGGCCGCGGCGGGTATGTCCGAGTACAGCCGCAAGGGACACGACGTCGAAGGGTCCTTCGGTGCCGTGCGCAAGTCCGAGGCGGGCCCGCTGATCGGTATGACGCGCTGAGCGGTGGCCGCGGCTCCGGCCGGCGGCGCAAGCGGCCACGCTGCCAGGGAAGCGGTGTGCCCTCGCGACCCACAACATTCGGCAGTCGGAACGCCGGCAGGTTTTCTCGGGCACCTCGGGCGCGGTCGGCGCGCGATTGCCGGGCCCGGTCAGTTCCTGGTGCGGGTGGTCGGACTCGAACCGACACTCTGTTGCCAGAACCGGATTTTGAATCCGGCGCGTCTACCAATTCCGCCACACCCGCGCGCAGCGCCTACCGGGACTCAACTCCATTGTCGCCGACTTCGCAAGTCCGGAAGCCACCGGATGATCCGGCGCCGGCGCCGGATCGGTTGCATTGGGTTGCTGGCGCAACCATACTGCCGGACTATGGAAGGGCAGGCACAAACGACGCCCAGTGTATTGGCGGCCCGGGTCGTTTCACGACCGGGCCGGCGGGCATCAAGCCCGAAAAACGTCTTCCGGGACGGTGAAATCAGCCAGTTGGTCGGGCTCTTCTCGCGCATGCTGAAGGCCGGTTTCTGGCACGACTACTCGATCGACCATTCGGACACGCTGGCCGTCTTCTGCGTCTACCGATACGCCCGCGAAGCGCCCGAATACCAGTTGGTGCGCGGCAACCAGGGCAGCCGGGTGCCCGAGTGGCAGGTCTTTCAGCGGGGAAGATTCCTCAAGCACTCGGCCAGTCTGCCGCTGCTGCTCACGTGGCTTGAGGCGCGCGCCCGACGCGTGCGGCGGGGCTGACCCAACCGCGTGCCGAAGCCGTTCCGCTGGCGCATGCGGGTCCGTTACAACGAAGTCGACGCTCAGGCTCTGGTGTATTTTGCGCAGCATCTGACCTATTACGACAACGCCATCACCGAGTTCCTTCGTTCGCTGCCGTTCGACTTGTTCGACTACGCGCGTGCGTCGGGTCTTGACTTCAACGTGGTCCACGCGGAGATCGATTTCGCCCAGCCGGTTCGGCTTGACGATGAGCTGGACGTGGCGGTCGCCGTCGACCGGCTAGGGACCTCCAGCGTCACGTTTGCCACGACCCTGCATCCGGCCGGCGGCGACGACGTCCTGTCCCGCGGCCGTGTCGTCTGGGTGCACGCGGATCAGGGCACGATGCGCTCGACCCCGATTCCCGACGACCTGCGTGGCCATCTCGCCCGGCATGTGACCGCACCCGCCCACCCTTGACGGGCCGCGCGGTTCCGCCGCCCCGTCCATGGCAACCGAGGGCGTCCGCCCGGCCGCGGCCGGGCGCGGGTTCCCGGCGCACGATGGTGCTGGTATCGGGGGGACAGACCGGCGCCGACCAGGGCGCCCTGGAGGCCGCCCGCGCCTGCGGCATTCCGATTACCGGCTGGTGCCCCGGGGGTCGGTGGACGGAAGCCGGGCCGCTCAGCCGATGTTGGCCGTTGACGCCTACGCCCATGCGCCGCCCCATCCAGCGGACGCGCCGGAACCTGCGCCTGGCCGACGGCGTCCTGATCCTAGCCGGGCATCGGCTGCGCGGAGGCAGCGTCGTGCTGCCCCGGACAGCCGGCGCGTCCCGCCCCCGGCTCGTGCTCGATCCGCGCTCTTCGCGCGCCGTGCCCGCGGCTATCCGATTTTGCCGGCGGCACCGGATCAGGCTCCTGCTCGTCGGCGGTCCTCGTGAAAGTCAGGAGCCCGGGATCCGAATAGCGGTCCGGGACATGATGTTGCGGTTCTACCGGGCGCTTACACCCGCTGCCTCACTCCCACTCGATCGTGCCGGGCGGCTTTGACGTGACGTCGTACAGCACCCGGTTGATGCCCGGAAGCCGGTTGACGATCGTGGTCGCCACGTCCGCGAGAAAGTCCGCCGAAAACGGATAGACACCGGCCGTCATGCCGTCCACGGACGTCACCGCCCGTAGCGCCAGCGCGTAGTCGTACGAGCGCCGGTCGCCCATCACGCCGACGCTGCGAACCGGCAGCAGGACGGTGAACGCCTGCCAGATGTCGTCGTAGAGGCCGGCCTTGCGGATCGCATCCAGATAGATCCGGTCGGCTTCCCGGAGCAGCGAGATCTTGTCGCGGCTGACCGCGCCGGGAATCCGGATCGCGAGGCCCGGTCCCGGAAACGGATGGCGGCCCACCAGGCTTTCCGGCAGGCCCAGTTCCCGGCCCAGTTCCCGAACCTCGTCCTTGAACAGCTCGCGAAGGGGCTCGACCACCTGCATCTGCATGCGCTCCGGCAGGCCGCCGACGTTGTGGTGCGACTTGATGGTGACGCTCGGCCCGCCCGAGGGGGCGACCGACTCGATGACGTCCGGGTACAAGGTCCCCTGCGCCAGGAAATCGGCTCCGACGTCGCGCGCGACCTTCTCGAACTCCTCCACGAACACGCGGCCGATGGTCTTCCGCTTCGCTTCCGGTTCCTCGACGCCGTCGAGCGCCGCCAGGAACGAATCGCCCGCATCTACGGTGCGAAGCTCGATGTTGAAGCGCCCCCGGAAGGTCGCCTCGACTTCGTCTGCCTCGCCCGCGCGCAGGAGGCCGTGGTCGACGAACACGCAGGTCAGGCGGTCACCGACCGCCTCGTGGACCAGACGTGCCGCCACGGAACTGTCGACACCGCCGGACAGGCCGCAGATGACCCGTCCGTCGCCCACCTGGTCGCGAATGCGTGCTACCGCCTCCGCACGAATTCGCCCAATCGACCACGAGCCGCTCAGCCCGGCGACGTCCCGGACGAAACGGCGCAGGAGCGCTGAACCGTCCGGCGTATGCACCACTTCCGGGTGGAACTGCACGCCGTAGTAGTGACGGCGGTCGTCGGCAATGGCCGCGAAGGGTGCGGCCTCGGTACGGGCCACTGCCCTGAAGCCTTCCGGCATGGCGTCGACGCGGTCACCGTGGCTCATCCAGACGGGGTGGCACTCGCCGGGTTTCCAGAGGCCGTCGAACAGCGCCGACGGCGCCGTGATCTCGATGTCGGCGCGTCCGAATTCCCGGGTCCGAGCGGCGCCCACCCGGCCGCCGAGGGCATCCACCATCGCCTGCTGTCCGTAACAGATCCCGAGGACCGGCACGCCACTCCCGAAGATTTCCGGTGCGATCGCCGGTGCCGACTCAGCGGCTACCGAATCCGGGCCGCCCGACAGGATGATGGCACCGGGCGGGGGATCGAGATGATCGGCCGCGCGGTGCCAAGGAACGATCTCGCAGTAGACACGGTGCTCACGCACGCGTCGCGCGATTAGCTGGGTGACCTGGCTCCCGAAGTCGACGACGAGAACACGCTCGGTCACCCGTCCAGATTCTTCCGGTACAGCGCGATCTGCTCCGCCAGGTCATCGCCGCTGGGACACGGGAAGTCGCAGACGGCTTCGATCTTGGCCAAATTGGCCTCAGCCTCGTCCAGGCGCCCCAGCGCGAGAAAAGTCTCGGCCTGGTAGTGGAGCGCTCCGGTGTGCTCGGGGGCGAGGGTCAGTGCCTTCGCGTAGTGCTCGAGCGCCTTGTCGAAGTTCTGCAGGCGGCGTTCCAAGTATCCGAGCTGGTTCCACGCCTCGGCGGATTCCGGGGCTTCGGCCAGCACGGCGCCGAGCGCCAGCCGGGCGTTCTCGTAGTAGCCGCCCTCGATGAGTTCGCTGGCTTCCGCGAGGAGCGTCGCGGTCTCGTCCCCGCCGCCCATCCCGAACGAGTCGGTGGGCTCTTCCATGGCGAGGGCGGCAGGGCCGGCGGTCGCCACCAGCAATACGGTTGCAGACGCTGCAAGGCGATGCCGCCATGCCGGACCAACCCACTTAGTCATCATGTTCCTCCGGGGCGATCATTGCAGGCGATCGGGAGAACCGGGATCATACTCCCGTCCTATAGTTAGGGGCCTCGCGCGTCACGGCAATGTCGTGGATATGGCCTTCGCTGATGCTGGCCGAGGTGACGCGGACGAATTCGCATTCCCGCTGCATCGCCGCGATCGAGCGGCACCCGGTATATCCCATGGCGGCACGTAGCCCGCCGACCAGCTGGTGGACCACGGCGGCGGCGGGCCCCTTGTAGGGCACGCGCCCCTCGACCCCCTCCGGGACGAACGCCATCCCGGCACCGAGTTCTTCCTGGAAGTACCGGTCGGCCGAGCCGCGCGCGAGCGCGCCCACCGATCCCATGCCACGATACGACTTGTAGGAGCGACCGCCGTACAGGAACACCTCGCCCGGAGTTTCCGACGTGCCGGCGAGCAGCGACCCCACCATGATGCAGTCGGCGCCGGCCGCGATCGCCTTCGCGAGGTCACCCGAATAGCGGATCCCCCCGTCGGCGATGCAGGGTATTCCGGCTTCCCGCGCGGCGGCGGCCGCTTCGAGGATCGCGCTGAACTGCGGCATCCCCACGCCTGCGACCACCCGGGTCGTGCAGATCGATCCCGGGCCGATTCCGACCTTGACCGCGTCGACGCCGGCTTCGGCCAGCGCCTGCACCCCTTCGGCCGTCGCAACGTTGCCCCCGATAACCCGCGCCTCGTTGGACATGGTGCGAATCGTCGACACCGCATCCAGGACGCCGCGCGAGTGACCATGGGCGGTATCGACGACGATGGCGTCAACCCCGGTGGAGACCAGGGCCTCGGCTCGCTCGACCTCGGTCGCGCCGACGCCGACGGCAGCGGCAACCTGCAAGCGGCCGCGCGCGTCCTTGGAGGCATTGGGATGACGCTCCGATTTCTCGATGTCCGTCAGGGTGATGAGGCCGACGCACCGCCGGTCCCGATCGACCACCAGCAGCTTTTCGATCCGACGCTCGTGCAGGATCGCCTGTGCCTCTTTCGAGCCGATCCCCTCCTCAGCAATGGCCAGGTTGTCGGAGGTCATCAGATCCCTGACCGGCTGTGATTCGTCGCGGGCGAAGCGCACGTCGCGGTTCGTGATGATGCCGACGACCACGCCGTCCCGGTCGACGACCGGAAATCCGGAGATGCTGTACTGCCGCTTGAGTCTGCGGACCTCGCCCAGGGTGGCGTCGGGACTGACGGTCACGGGGTCCACGACCATCCCGGATTCGTACTTCTTGACCCGCATCACCTCGCGGGCCTGCTCATCGATCGACAGGTTCTTGTGGATCACGCCGATTCCGCCCGCCTGCGCCATGGCAATCGCGAGGTCCGCCTCGGTGACGGTGTCCATCGCCGAGGACACCAGCGGGATCGCGAGCGGGAAGTCGCGGGCAAACTGGGTCGCCGTTTCCACGTCTACCGGCAGCACTTCCGAAGCTGCCGGTCGGATCAGGACGTCGTCGAACGTGAAGGCTTCACGCATGTGATGGACCCAGTTTCTGGTTCGTGGCGCTTGATCGGATAGGTATAGACCGCGCGCGTGGCCGGCGAAAGCCGAACTACCGGCCGGTGGCTTCCGGCGGCGGCCGAAACCCGCTCGCCAGGAGGAACATTTCGCTCGAATCGGCTCGCGACGCCGGAGGCTTCTCGCGCCGGACCTTGGCAAACGTGTCGCCCAGCGCCCGCACCAGCTCCTCCTCCCCCTGTCCCCGAATCAGCTTCACGAGCAGGGTGCCACCCGGTGCGAGGAGAGCGACCGCGCAGTCGACGGCAGCCTCCGCGAGGGCCAGCGAGCGAAGCTGGTCGGTGGACCGATGCCCGGTGGCCGGTGGCGCCATGTCGGAAAGCACGGTGTCGGCCCGACCACCGAGCGCCGAGCGGAGCCGCTCTGCGGCGTCCGCGGCGAAGGCATCGCCCTCGAGAATGATCGCGTCGCCGACCGGCGCGACGGTCTGCAAATCAAGTGCGACGATCCGCGCCGTCGGCGCGCGCGCCACCGTGACCTGAAGCCAGCCGCCGGGAGCCGCTCCCAGATCGACGATCCGGCGGGATCGTCGAAGGAAGTCGTGACGGTCATCGATGGCCGCCAGCTTGTACGCCGACCTGGATCGATAGCCCTCCTTCGCCGCCGCAGCGACAAAGGGATCCGTCTGCTGGCGGCGGAGCCACCGTTGCTCTGAGACAGAACGGCCGCGCATGCGCGGCGCGGCCGTCCTGCGCGACCGCTGGCGCGAGCGTGGTGGAGGCCGGCGACGAGACATCGTGAGGCGATCGGCTTCCCGGGGCGCCGGATCCGGTCCCGGCCGTCGGCCGGTGCCGGTAAAGGCATCGATCGACGGTCGGCGAGCGCGGATCTGCGATCAGTAGATCACCACGCTCCGGATGGATTCACCGCGGTGCATGAGATCAAACGCGTCGTTGATCTCTGCCAGCGGCATCGTGTGCGTGATCATGTCGTCGATGGCGATCTTGCCGTCCATGTACCAGTCGACGATCTGCGGCACCTGGGTCCGGCCCTTGGCCCCACCGAACGCGGTTCCGCGCCACACCCGGCCGGTCACCAGCTGGAACGGGCGGGTGGCGATCTCGGCACCGGCCGGCGCCACGCCGATGATCACCGATTCGCCCCATCCCTTGTGGCAGCATTCCAGGGCCTGGCGCATCGTGGTGACGTTGCCGATGCATTCGAAGCTGTAGTCCGCGCCGCCGCGCGTCAGATCCACGAGATGGCCGACGAGGTCGTTTCCCGCGTCGCGGGGATTGACGAAATCCGTCATGCCGAACTTCCGTGCCGTCGCCTCGCGTGCGGGATTGATGTCGACGCCCACGATCATGTTGGCGCCGACCATGCGAAGCCCCTGGATGACGTTGAGCCCGATGCCGCCGAGTCCGAACACGACGCAGTTCGACCCGGGCTCGACCTTGGCCGTGTTGATGACCGCACCGATCCCCGTCGTCACGCCGCAGCCGATGTAGCAAATCTTGTCGAAGGGGGCGTCTTCACGCACCTTCGCCACCGCAATCTCCGGCAGGACCGTGTGGTTCGCGAAGGTCGACGTGCCCATGTAGTGCAGCACCGCCTCGCCACCAAGCGAGAACCGGCTGGTCCCGTCCGGCATCACCCCACGACCCTGGGTCTCGCGGATGGCCTGGCAGAGGTTGGTCTTGCCGGACGTGCAGTACTCGCATTGCCGGCACTCGGGCGTGTACAGGGGGATCACGTGGTCGCCGGGCTTGACCGACGTCACCTCGCGGCCGACGTCGACGACGACGCCCGCACCCTCGTGTCCAAGAATGGCCGGGAATAAACCTTCGGGATCGTCGCCTGAGAGGGTGAACGCATCCGTGTGGCAGACGCCGGTCGCCTTGATCTCCACGAGCACCTCGTTGTCCTTCGGTCCCTCGAGATCGACTTCCTCGATCACGAGCGGTTTGCCGGCCTCGACGGCTACTGCTGCTCTCGTCTTCATCGCACGGGATCTCCCTTGGGGATGCGTTGGGTCGACCATATCACGCCGCAGCCGTGCGCCCGGCCGCTCGGTACCCCGTGTCCCTCGCGCAAGGCCGCGCGGTTCGACAGGGTGGCATCCGCACGCAGTGGGCGAATGTCACTCCGTGGCGAGGGCCAGCGGAACGAGCTTCGACTGTCCGATTACCCGATCGCGGGTAAGCAGGGGAACGTTATGCACGGCGCTGGTTGCCGCAATGATCCCGTCGGCCGGGTCGGCGCGGAAATCGAGGCGGACCGAGGCCCTTGCGATGCCGATGTCGATGGGCCAGACGTGCAGTCAGGCGAGTGCGCGCGCGACCTCGCGGTCGTCGAGGGCCATCTCCAGCCGCCCGAGCTGGACCAGCTTTGCAAGCTCCCACAGCACGATGACCGAAATCGACCAGCCGTTCCGCTCCAGCAAGGCGCTCTCGGTAGGCCGAAGCCAGCCGGAGAGCGCGAAAACGAGGATGTGGGTATCAAGATTCAGCACCGGCTTCCCGTTCGAGGCCCGTGCTGAAGACATCGCCCCGGACTTTCACCTTGTGGCCGAGGCTGCCGATGAGTTCGGCATGCCGCCGCTCATAGGGAAGCAGGCGCGCGACCGGCTTTCCGCGCTTGGTGATGACCAGGCCGTCACCGCCGAGGTCGTCCAGCAGGGCCAGGCATTGCTCCTTGAATTTCGCCGCGCCGATAGTCTTCATCGTTCCGCCTCCCCGTAATGTGTCCATATTGAAACGTAATCCGGCCTGCAGCCACCCCGTCTCGCTTGCCGTGGGAGAAACAGCGGGTAGCGGGATGGATGAATGTCCGAAGCAGGACGAGACGGCGGGCGGCAGGCATCCGAAGCGACGAGGGAAAGGAGCACGCGCTGAACTGAAAATATCCGGGCTGCCTGCCGATTTTCTGGGCCCGGTCACGATATTGCGCGGATCACTTCCGCAGCGCGGCGTAGAAGTGCGATGGTTCGGGTTCAGTGCGCACGAAGGCGCGCTCTTCGTCAAGCGCGCCGCCGGCCGCGCCCGGCGGGGCACGGCGGCAGGCGTTGTGCAAGGCGCGGGCGAGCGGCACACTCCCGTCGCCAACCACTCCGCAAGGTGCCGCCATGACCACGCCCCCGCCCGCCCAGGCCGGCATGCCGCTCGCCGATGTCGACACGCCGGCCCTCCTCATCGAGATGGAAGCTTTCGAGCGCAATCTCGACACCATGGCCCGCGGCATCGCAGCCGCGGGTGTCCAGCTCCGCCCGCATGCGAAAACCCACAAGTGCGCGCCGATCGTGCGACGGCAGATGGCGCTGGGGGCCGTGGGGGCGTGCTGCCAGAAGGTGAGCGAAGCGGGGGCGCTGGTGCAGGCCGGGGTACCCGATGTTCTCGTGAGCAACCAGGTTGTCGGCGGCCGGAAGATTGCCCGGCTGACATCCATGGCCAGCGAGGCAAAGGTCGGGGTCTGCGTGGACGATGCGCATAACGTGGCAGAGATCGGCGCAGCGGCCGTCGGCGCCGGCGTCAGCATCGACGTATTGGTGGAGATCGACGTCGGGATGTCACGCTGCGGCGTGGCGCCGGGCGATGAGGCGCTGGCGCTGGCACAGCAGGTCGCCGCAACCGATGGGCTTCGGTTTGCGGGTATCCAGGCCTACCACGGCCTCGCGCAGCACATCCGCGGCCACGCCGAGCGGCGCGCGGCCACCGACGCAGCCATCGACCTGACCCGCTCGACCGTCGACCTGCTCGGCCGGCAAGGTATCCCGTGCGAGATCGTGGCGGGCGCAGGCACCGGCACATGGGAATTTGAAGCGGCAAGCGGTGTCTACAACGAGTTGCAGGCGGGCTCGTACGTCTTCATGGACGCGGACTACGCGCAGAACCTGGATGCGACGGGGGCGCCCGTCGCCAGTTTCGAGCAGGCGCTCTTCATCTATTCGACCGTGATCAGCAGCCCGGTTCCCGAACGCGCGGTCGTGGATGCCGGGCTGAAAGCTCTGTCGGCGGAATCCGGCGCGCCGGAAATCGCCGACATCGAGTCGGCACGCGTCGCCGGTGTCTCCGATGAACACACGACGATCGACCTGTCGAACTCGAACGCCCGCCTCGCGGTCGGCGACGGTGTCAAGTTGATTCCGTCGCACTGCGATCCCACCGCGAATCTGCACGACTGGTATGTGTGCGTGCGGAATGACCGCGTGGAAGCCCTTTGGCCCGTCGTCGCGCGCGGCTGCATCTGGTAGTGGACAGCCGGCTCCGCAGGACCCCCGCTGGCCGGCGGGATCCGGTCAGAACGACCGTCACCACGGCCGATCGGCCGTTGGACAGGTCCCCGTGCCTCGGCTAGTTTCGAAAGCTGCATCGACGCGACTATCCGCCCAGCACCAGCAACCTGCAGCAGCGCCATTGTCCCGTCACGAGTCATACCTTGCCGAGCCATCTCTTTACCAGTGAATCCGTGTCCGAGGGCCATCCGGACAAGATTTGCGACCAGATTTCGGACACGCTTGTCGACCTGATCCTTGAGCGGGCCGAGGATCCGAGGGCCGCACGTGCGGCCTGTGAAGCGGTGACTACCACGAACCTCGTGCTGGTCGCCGGCGAAATCCGCGGCCTCACCCTCCCGGTGGCCGAAGTCGAGGCGGCAGTACGACAGACCGTTCGCACCATCGGGTACGAGCAGGAATCGTTCCACTGGCAGCACTTCGAGTTCGACTACCGGCTCCACGGCCAGTCTTCGGACATCGCCCAGGGAGTGGACGCCGCGGCGCAGGCGGACGAGGGTGCCGGCGACCAGGGCCTGATGTTCGGCCATGCCTGCCGGGAGACCGAAGACGCCCTCATGCCGGCCGCCCTGCACTACAGCAACCAGATCCTCCTGCACCTTCGCGACGCGCGGCGTGCGGGCACGGTGGACGGCCTGGGCCCGGATGCGAAGTCCCAGGTCACGCTCCGCTACGAGGACGGCCGCCCCGTCGGGGTCGAGAAGGTCGTGGTCTCAAGCCAGCACGCGGCGAACCTCTCGCTGACCGCCGTCCGCGACCGCATCGTCCCCTCCATCGAGACCGTCCTGCCGCAGGGGTGGATGCCGCCCGCCGCCTCGGTTCTCGTCAATCCGACCGGCAAGTTTGTGATCGGTGGTCCCGACGCGGATGCCGGGCTTACCGGTCGCAAGATCATCGTCGACACCTACGGCGGCGCCTGCCCGCATGGCGGCGGCGCGTTCTCCGGCAAGGACGCGAGCAAGGTCGATCGCTCAGCGGCATACGCCGCGCGCTACCTAGCCAAGAATATCGTCGCGGCCAGGCTGGCCGACGCCTGCACGATCCAGGTGGCGTATGCCATCGGCGTGGCGGATCCCGTCTCGATCCGCGTGCAGACCGACCAGGGGCCGGAACGCGACGCAGCACTAACGCGGGTGCTGGATGAAGGCGCCGTATTTTCACTGCGGCCCGGCGATATCCGCGAGCAGCTGGGGCTCCACCGTCCGATCTATCGCCGAACGGCCGCTTACGGGCACTTCGGGCGGGCGCCTGAAGCGGACGGCGGCTTCAGCTGGGAGCAAACCGACCGCGTCGACGCCCTTCGTGCCGCGGTCAGCTGAACCGCCTCGTTATCGCTGTTACGGACGGCGGCAGCGCGGCCGCATGCGACCCGGCCGGAAGGCCCTGATCGAGCAGGTCCTGCCCGAACTCTCGATCCCTCTAGACATGCCCCCGGGCACCCTGCAGCCCGCCTCCCTGTTTTCCGGACCCGTGGCCGAGACCTGGCTGGAAATCGGTTTCGGGAGCGGCGAGCACCTCGTTGCCCAGGCTCGTGCCAACCCGGACACCGGGTTTCTGGGGTGTGAGCCCTTCGTCAGCGGCGTCGCCGCACTGCTTGCCCATTTGCCAATCGAGGACCGCGCGCGGACCCGGATCCTGGCGGACGACGCCCGACTGCTCCTCGACGCACTGGCTCCCGCGTCAATCGGCCGCGCGTTCCTCCTGTTCCCGGACCCCTGGCCCAAGCGCCGGCACGCGAAGCGGCGATTCGTGCAGCCACACACACTCGACCAGCTGGCCCGGGTGATGCGTCCAGGTTCGCGGCTGCGCTTCGCGAGCGACCACCCGGTGTGCCAGCACTGGACCCTGCGGCAGGTCCTCGATCATCCGCAGTTCGAATGGACCGCCCGCCGTCCCGGCGACTTTCTCGCACCACCCGAGGATTGGCACGGGACACGCTACGAGACGCGCAGTGCCCCCGGGTCGGTCAGCCCGTTATTTCTGGAGTTTGCCCGGACCGGGATGGCCGTATCGCCCAGCGGTCATTGACCGGCCAGCAGATCGTCCATCGTGACTGCCGTCTCGGGAAATGTACGCACGATGCGGGTGTCTTCCGTGACCAGCGGATAACCCATCGACTTGGCCAAAGCGACAAACTCGCAGTCGTATGCCGAGCAGGCCGACTTCGCGACAAGGCCCATCACGGCGGCGGAGTCGACGTCGCGCTCGCCATCAACCAACTCGGCCTCCGCACTCCGAATCAGTGCGCCAGCCTGAGCGAGACTGATCATGCCGGCGCGAAGATAGCGGGCCAACACGTTGCGGAATTCCGATCGCCACAGCGTCGGCACAAACCACTCGTCGGTATGTCGCCGCAGGGACACAGCGCTCTCGGTATGCGCCCCCGGCAGCCAGTAGTACGCGATGATGTTCGTGTCAACCACGACGTTCACGGCCGGCCGCTGCGCTTGTACTGGTCCACGAGGTCGTGATCGACGGGCGGCAGCTTGCCTCGGAGCCGGGCGGCTTCGGCCATCAGCTCCGCCTTGGATCGCGGCGGTTGCTCCGCGTAGCGTTCGAGGCAGGCGATGACCTCGTTCTGCAGGCTTCGGTGATGACGTCGCGCAATGCTCTTCAACCGCTCATGGAGTGCGGGGGAGATGCCCTTGATCGTGATGGACGGCATGGGCTGACTTCCAATCTGCAACCAGAATGCAAGTCTTGGCATGGCGGCGCGTTCTGTCAACGTCGCGGTGCAGAATCCGGAGGGGCACGCGCGGCGCTGATCCACGTGCCGCACCGTCCTGGCGTCCGCCGGCCGGTCGTTCTCGAACATGTCGTTGATCCGGTACATCCGGCCGCACGGGCTGTGCGTCGGCGTCCCGACCCCGACGCAAGCCGCTGACGTTGAGGTCACGGCAGATCAATCCATAATGTCGAAACTGTAACTATGTAACAGACAGGTTTGCGAGATGACCCAGCGTGTCCCCGTAACCGTGCTGACCGGATTTCTCGGCAGCGGCAAAACCACCCTGCTCAACCGAATTCTCACGGAGAACCACGGTCAACGCATAGCCGTGATCGAGAACGAGTTTGGCGAGATCGGCGTCGATCAGGAGCTGGTGATCAATGCCGACGAAGAAATCTTCGAGATGAACAACGGCTGCATCTGTTGCACCGTGCGAGGCGACCTGATCCGCATCCTGGGAAACCTGGTCAAGCGGCGCGACAAGTTCGACCGGATCCTGGTCGAGACCACCGGACTGGCAGACCCGGGCCCGGTGGCGCAGACGTTCTTCGTCGACGACGAGACCCGAGAGTCATTTGACCTGGACGGCGTCGTGACCCTGGTCGATGCGAAACATGCCGAGTTGCAGCTCGACAACAGCGAGGAAGCCGCATCGCAGATCGCCTTCGCAGACGTCATCATCATCAACAAGATTGATCTGGTTGACACCGACGCACTTGACGCGCTGAAACGGCGACTCAGATCGATGAATCTCATGGCCCGCATCGAACAGGTCGAAATGGCCGATGCACCCATGGAGCAAGTGCTGAACGTCGGCGGCTTCGATCTCGACCGCGCACTGGAAATCAAACCAAGCTTCCTCGAACCGGAGTATGCATTCGAGTGGGGCGGTGTCCTGCGCCTCGACGGCAAGGCGAATTTCAGGCTTCAGAATGGGCCAGATCCAGTCATGTCCGCGGTGCTGGAGCCCATCCGCGCGGCGACGACCGAGGCCCTGATGGAGACCGCTGAACGCGTCTACACCCGGTTCTCCGCACCCGGCGAGGTGCTGCAGCCGGGCGCCACGATTTCCCCGGGCGAAACCCTCTGGACGCTGACGCTCACCGATGCCGATCAATACGAGTACACGCTCGAAGCCGATCAGCCGGGCTTGTACGCGCTGTTTACCGAGCACACGCCGGAGGAATTCAATGCCGGGTTCTACGGCGACTCAGGGGCGGACATCGACGTTGCCATGGAACATTTCTTCAATCCGGAGCACACGCACGACGACACCGTCGGTTCGATCGCCCTGGAACTCGATGGCGAGATCGACGGCACGGCGCTCAACGCATGGATGGGCCAGCTGCTGCAGACCCGAGGCCCCGATATCTTCCGGATGAAGGGCATTCTGGCGATCGCGGGCGAAGAGCGCCGCTTCGTGTTCCAGGGCGTGCACATGCTGTTCGACGGCCAGCCCGGCAAGGCCTGGGGCGACCAGCCCCGCTCCAGCCGCCTGGTCTTCATCGGCCGCAATCTGAATGAGACGGAGCTGGAACAGGGTTTGCGCAATTGCCGGGCGCGATGAGAACAGGCGCCATCGCGTTCGGGGGCGAATCGGCCGAAACCGACGGCCGGCGTTTGGAGTAGTCTGCGGCGAATCCGCGCGTTGCCAGCCGGTGAGACGTTCCACGCCCCGGCGGGAGCAAAGCCTGTCCCCACGGCCGTTGCGGGCTCGGCGACAACCGTGAATGCCCGACGGCAGTCTCATGTTCCTGTTTCCCGGCGACCCGAGGGCTCGTGTTGCCGGTCTGCGAGGCGATCAATGCGGTGTGACAGACGATGTTCCTTCAACCGACGACCGGGTCGAAGGCCGTGAGTGACCATAGGCTCGATAGTTGGATCGTGAACGCACCGCTGACCGGCGTGTGTGTCGATCGTAGCGGGCAGTTTGCAGCGTTCGCGGGAGGGGACGGCTGCGTCCGCACTGTTTCCCTTTTGGAACCGGAATCCTCCCTCTCGGTATGGCCGCTGACAGAAGGCGCAGTGCTGGCACTGGCCCCTGATTGTCAGGAGCGCGGCTTCCTGTGCGGGGCCGACGACAGCGCTCTGTACCAAGTCCACCCCTTGGACGGACCACGAGAGCTGGCACTGCTCACACGTTCCTGGCCGGATCAACTGGTCGCGCACCCGTGTGGCCTGCGAGCAGTCTCCGACGGCCCGGAAGTCCGGCTTCTGGACACCAAGGGCCGGCTGGTCAACGTACTTGCCGAGCATCCAAGCACCGTCGCCGGCCTGGCCTTTGACGACCGTGGCCGGCGTCTGGCCGTCTCGCACTACAACGGGGTCAGCCTTTGGACGCTGGACGGGCGAAGTGGTGCGCCGCAGCGCCTGTGTCATCGAGGCTCACACCTCGATCTCACCTGGAGCAGGAACGGTCGGTTTCTGGTGACGGCCACGCAGGAAAAGACACTGCACGTGTGGGATCTCGTGGCCGGGCAGGACGCCACGCTCGGGCCGTGCATCAACAAGGTCAAGGCACTCAGCTGGAGCGCTGACGGATCGTGGCTGCTCGCCTCGGGGGCCGATACCGTAAGCGGTTGGTCATTCTCGAACGACCGCCTGCCGGCGGCAGCGCCGCACATGCTGGGGCGCTACAGCGAACACCTGATCGGCAATGTTTGCGCCAATCCCAGCCTCGCCCTGGCGGCGGCCGGGTACAACGATGGCGGACTTGAACTAGTGAGCCTAGCGGTTCAGCCGCAGCGGCGCAGTCTGGTCAGCGCGCCGAGCACTCCGATCGCAGGCCTGGCGTGGTCCCCGAACGGGGACCACTTGCTGGGCGGAGACAAGGACGGGCGATTGTTCGCGTATCGTTTCGATACCGATTCGCTCGCCCGCCTTGCCTGCACAGATTGACGTTCGCTAGACGACCGCAATCGGGTTGCCCGGTGAACCCGTGGCACCCTTGATCGGCAGCGTCGAGAAGATGAAGGCGAACTTGTAGACGCCGTCATTGGCCAGATGGTCGAGCCGCACGTTCTCCAGGATGTGGATACCGTTCTTCGGCAGGAAAATCTGGTGCACGGGGAAGGCCAGGTTCGGGTCCGGGTTGGGCACGCACTCGATCGCCCAGACGTCGGCCGCACCCACGGAAATCCCCTTGGCCGCGAGCCACTCCGCCGCGCCCACGCCAATTCCGGGCTCGCCAGAATTGAACCGGGCGTTGTCCTTCATCCACAACTCTTCGCCCCAGCCGGTGCGCCACATGCACGCGCTGCCTTCAGTGATGTCGGCTTCGCTCATGCCTTGACGTTCCAGGCAGGCCTGCAGGTCGGCGACGGTGATCTCCTCACCCTTGTCCAGCATGCGCCCCTTGAGGCTCATGACGTCGAACAGGATGCCACGACAGAAGAACGGCTTGACATGTTCCATGCCGAGCGCCTGCAGTCCGTAGGCGCCGGCCGTGGACCCCATGTCGGCGTCGTTGTTGTGCAGGTCCTTCGTGGTGTAACCGTTGTAGAACACCTCTTGGGACAGGTCACCCGCCTCACCGACGCGGGCGCCAATGTGGGCGAGTCCGTCGAACTGCGTGCCGACCTGACCGATTTCGGTGGTCAGGATCTCGTCGTGCCAGATGATCTGGTTCTTGCCGAACGCGCCCCCGGTCGGAGCACCCGGGATCCGCAGTGCAAACACGCGCTGGCCGAACAAGGGCATGCCGTACTCGTAGACCCGGCCCAGGCTGTAGACCTTGCCCTTCTTGATCAGGCTTACCGCGTCCAGCGCCACCTCGGGCGTCATGTGGTTGGTCGAGCCGGTCTGGTCGCCCTCGCCCCAGCGAGACGGCCACCATTTCCCGGCGATCGGTGTACCTTCAATGCCGCCTTCGGCAGCATGTGCGGGCTTCACCAGGTCCAGTTCATGCATCACGCCATCGCCGAACGCGCCGACTGCGGCCGCGCCTGTGGCGATTGTGGCGGTCTTGATGAACGTGCGGCGGGACTCGGATTCGAGTCCGTCACCATCTTGGGCCTCAACGGACTGTGCATCCGTTTCCTGGTCTTCGGAGTTAATTGGACGGTGTTCGTCGCTCATCATGGTTCCTCCCAACGTGGTGTCGGCTGAAAATGCCCTGTCAAGATATATTATAACATTGCATTAGGAAAAAATGTCAATCCCTTTTTGTGAACTTGATCGCTGGGCGACAAGGCAAAGAGGCACGATTTCGCAGCGGCGTGCGGTGCCCGTTGCTTGCATCCCTGGCGGCAGCAGCAAGACATTCCCTTCCACTAGGCCGGTAGCGACGGATCCCGCGCTGCGCGGGCGGCCCGGGCCGCGCGTGCATCGCTCATGCGCTGAAAATGAGGTAAGTCCAGGCGCAGGCTGTCTTCAACTGCGGCGCGGTCGAGATTGGAGGTGATGAACAGCAATCGGGAACGATCAACCGCAGCCTCGGGCAACCATTGTGGAGGCTGGTAGACGTGCTGGACGCCGTTGATAACTACGGGCCCGTCCATACCCTTGATGTTGATCGCACCCTTCGTTCGGTACATGACGTCGCCGTTCGACTGCGTGCCGGCGTTCAACCAGCCGTGCAGGGCCTCCCATTCGAGCGCGTGCGAAAACTCAATCGCGAAGCCATGCAAGCCGTTCTCAAGCAGATCGCTGTTGGCATAGTGCGGCGAGGCCAGCCAGCTGCTCAAATCGCCGTCCAGCAATCGTGTTTCCAGGCCTGCCCCGAGCAACGCTTCGGCCAAGAAAGGCTGATCGGACGGCACGCGGACAGCCCCGGGATTCAATCCCTGCAGCAGGGCTTGTGTTGCCGGGTCGTCCCGTGACGCGGTGTCGAGCACGATGCGGTCGGCGACGGCAAGCTGCTTGAAGCCATATTGTGACCGCGCCAGCGCGTTCAACCGATCGCCGCCGCCCGTGACCGTCACCACGCTGTCGAGCCGAAAGTACTCCGTGACCAGCGCATTGTTCAGCAGTGTTTGCATGATCGGCGCCGGATCGGCGTCGGCCAAGGTCTCGATCAACACCTGGTCAAATTCGATTTCGCCCTGAGCCCGCTGGGCAAAGAGCCGGCGCAGGCTGCTGACCAGGCCCGAGCGGGTGATACAGCACAAACACCCGATGGCATGCGGCACCATCTGCCCGGCAA
This sequence comes from Alphaproteobacteria bacterium, assembly GCA_022825705.1. Lineage (GTDB taxonomy): Bacteria > Pseudomonadota > Alphaproteobacteria > TMED109 > TMED109 > VXPW01. The sequence goes on along the minus strand of JAJDWH010000043.1, from coordinate 94,095 downwards.
CACGGTCGGTCGACGCCGCGGCGAACTCCGGCCCGTCGACATCGTTGCTGATCACCGCCCAGCGACCGCCGCCCGTTTCCAGCAGGTGCTCAACGGTTTCGGTTCTCGTGCGGGCATCGACCCCGCAGACCACGATTGCCGGCAGCTTGGCTCGGGCAGAGTCAGGGATAAATCTCAGCATGGTCGGTTCACCTGAACAGTGCAAGGACGAGCGCGCTCGTCCGGTTGTTAGCGGGGTGCTGTGGTCCGGTCGGCAAGGGCGAATGCCCCTGACGGCCAGCCTTGCGGGGTGCCGGCAAGCGCGCGCTCATCTGCTCATCGGTCAAGCCGACAGGGCCCGTGCAAGCGTCGTCGCGTTGTAACGCATCATGTCGAGATAGGTGGACGCAGGGCCGTCAGGTCCGGACAGCGCGTCGGAGTAGAGCGTCCCGCCGATGGAAGCCCCGGTTTCTCTGGTGATCTGCTCGAGGAGACGCGAGTCGGTGATCGATTCGAGAAAGACGGCCTCGATCCCCTCTTGACGGATCTGCCGGATCAGAGCGGCGACATCCGTGGCAGACGCCTCGCTTTCCGTGCTGACGCCATGGGGTGCCACGAAGTGCAGGCCGTAGGCTTCGGAAAAGTACCCGAAGGCGTCGTGGGACGTCACGACAGTGCGCCGGTCCGCGGGCAACTCCGCGAACAGCTTGCGGATTTCCGCCTCCAGCACCTCGATTTCGGCCACATAGGCAGCACGGTTCCGGTAGTAGAAGTCCGCGTTCCCCGGATCAGAGGTAGCCAGCGCCTCCGTGATGTTGTCGACGTAGACCAACGCGTTCGCGAGGCTCTGCCAGGCATGCGGGTCGAAGGCGTCGTGGTGGTCGTGATTGGCAAACGCGATCGGCTCAATTCCGTCGCTTGCCACCACGCGGACGCCAGCAAAGTGCGAAGCCTCGACGAGTCGATCCAGCCAGCCTTCGAATGAGAGGCCATTGACCACGAGGATCTCGGCCTGGCTCAAGGCGCGCGCATCTTCCGGGATCGGCTGATACACATGGGCGTCGCCATTGGGCCCCACGAGCATGGTGACGGCCACCTTCTCCCCGCCGATGCGCTCAACCATGTCTCCAAGAATCGAGAAGGTGGCGACCACCGGGATGGGCCCGGCGGACCAGCCCGGCGTTGGACCGGTCAACGCAAGGGCGAAAAGAGCCGTCGCTGCTATCAGCAGTTTTCTGCGGTCGCGCATCGGAATCTCTAGCTAGGCGTCAGCGTGACGATACGGATGGACCCGCGCGGCAAAGCTGCCCGTCGGTCCGAAGGTAAGCGACAGCCCGTACGCGAGACCCGCTGCGAGGATGATTGCCGGCCCGGACGGCAACCCGAAATGGTAGGAAACCAGGAGACCGCAGACGCTCGCGGCCACGGCGATCGTGACCGCGGCAAGGATGAGCCCGCCAATGCTGATAGCCCAAAAGCGCGCGGCGGCGGCCGGAACAATCATGATGCCGACGACCATCAGGGTGCCGAGCGCGTGGAAGCCGCCGACGAGGTTCAGGACGACAAGCGCGAGAAACGTGAAATGAGTCACGGCACTCAGCCTGCTCACCGCCCGCAGGAACTGCGGGTCAGCGCATTCAAGGACCAGTGGGCGGAACAGCAGTGCGAGCGCCAACAGCGTGATGCTCGCGATGCTGCACAACAGGATCAACGCCGAGTTGTTGAGCGCGAGCACGGTGCCAAAGAGCACATGCATCAGGTCGACGTTGCTACCGCGGGTGGAGACGATCAGCACGCCAAGCGCCAGCGAGATCAGGTAGAAGGCGGCGAGGCTCGCGTCTTCCCGCAACGCCGTGACGCGGGTGACGAAGCCCGAAAGCAGCGCGACGGCTATGCCGGCCAACAGGCCGCCGATCGTCATGGCCCCGAGCGAGAGCCCCGCTACGAGATAACCGACCGCCGCGCCGGGCAGGATCGCATGCGCCATCGCATCGCCGGTCAGGCTCATCCTGCGCAACAGCAGAAAGACGCCCACCGGCGTCGCGCCCACCGAGATCGCGATGCAACCCAGCAGCGCGCGGCGCATGAAGCCGAATTCGGCGAACGGCTGAACCAGTGCTTCCCACATTACGAAGCGTGCCTCCCGCAGTCATGGGGCGGGCCGACACATGCCTCGCACATCTGGCGGGCACGGAACTGGTTCGCCGCCGTCAGCACTTCCGCCGTGGGACCGTGCGCCACGAGATCGCGCGCCAATATCAGCGTCTCGGGAAAATGCTCCCGCACTGTCTCCGCATCGTGCAGAACGGTGATCACCGTACGCCCCTCGCCGTGCCAGCGCTGCACCACACCCAGGAGATCGACCATCGTCTTGGCATCGATGGCCGTGAACGGTTCGTCCAGCAGCACGAGCCGCGCATCCTGAAGCAAGAGCCGAGCGAACAGCGCCCGCTGCAGCTGTCCGCCCGACAGTGAACCGACGGGTCGGGACTCGAACCCGGTGAGACCGACGGCCGAGATGGCATCGTCGACCCGGGCACGAAGCGCGGCACGCAGCCCGAAGAATCCGCCGATCTCACTCCAGAGCCCCACAGCCACGAGATCGACGACCGTGATCGGAAACGACTGATCGATGTCCGATTGCTGCGGCAAGTAGGCGATATCGCTCCGGGTACAGGTTCCGAAGTCGACCCTCCCTGCGAGCGGACGCAATGCGCCCGTCATCCCTTTCAGCAGTGTCGACTTGCCCGCACCGTTAGGCCCTACGACGGCGGTCAGACTGCCGTCGGCAACTTCGCCATCGAGCTGGCGTACCGCCGGATGGCGGTCATATCCGAGGGTCAGCTCCTGAAACGCAACGGCGTAGGTCATAGGCTCCCCGGTGTGGACGTCGCCCAGAAAAACGCGGCCCAAAGCGCCATAATGAGCAGTGCCGCCACGGCGAGCCGTGGACCGACTCCCACGAGAAGGACCCTACCGGCCACGCGGCGCCAGACCCTCATGCCTGATCCTGTGCTGATCCACAGCTTGCACACTGGCCATGGACCTCGATCACATGGCGCGTCGGCGCGAATCCCGACTGTCCCGCGATGCTGGACAGTGCCTTCAAGAGGTCCGGCGAGACGAATTCCTCGACCTCCCCGCAATCATCACAGATCGAGAGAATCGACGCGTCTTTATGGGAATCGGACTTGCAGGCGATAAAGGCATTGAGGGATTCAAGACGGTGCACGCCGCCGCGCTCCGTCAACGCTGCCAAGGCACGATAAATGGTTGGTGGTGCAAGCTGCGGGTGACTGTCGCGCAATTGGCCTAGAACCTCGTAAGCGGACATCGGAGTACCGCGACGCCGCAAGATGGCAAGCACCTCCGCCTGCATGATCTCGCCACGCTTTTTCATGCGATCCTCGCGCTCAGTCCCGGAGTCGCTCAGCCCCAAAGTAAAGTGTGTTTGTTATGTTATATCAAGCCCGTGATGAAATCGTGACGTTTCCCACCGAACCCGGACCACCGATTGCCAAGAAGTTCTCGAACGGGTTTTCCGGGCCGTACGGCGAAGCGGCCGTCGAGCAGTCGAAATTCAGCAGGCAATCAATCGCGTTCATCCGCTGTCAGGCGGAGGTCGCCGTTGGATGGACCGGTTGCCTCAGTGGCGGAACTTTCCGGGGCGCTCGCCCGGGAGCGCTGGCGTAGGCGGCCACCGGCACCGATTGGCGTTTCCTGAGACGGCGGGGAAGCCCGCTCGTGCGCCAGCCCGCCCCCGTTGCCGGACAGGTACGAAACCGACTCGTCCGGCGATGCCATGCTCGGCTGAACCAGCCCGAACTGCACCTGGCCCGGGCAACGCTCGTCAACGCGACGCGACCGCTGACGAAGATGGCGCGGCAGCCCTCTCCAACACACCCGCACGTCAGCGGCGGGATAGCCGGACAAGGCTCGCTCTCGTGGTACCGGGCGCTAGCCTCCTGGCACGGTCGTCCGGCGCACGATCAGCCACAGGAGATAACGCATGTTCCTGTCCCACTTCACGACGTTGGCCGCCTACAACCGTTGGGCCAATGCCCGCCTCTATGACGCGTGTGCGGGCCTGAGCGACGCAGCCCGCAAGCTCGACCGCCGGGCGTTCTTCGGCTCGATCCACAACACGCTGAACCACATTCTCGTCGGTGATCGCGCCTGGCTCGACCGCGTCGAGGAAATTGATTCAGATGCAGTCCCGCTCGACACCGTGCTGTTCGACGATTTTGCCGCGCTGCGCGATGCCCGCACGGCCGAAGACGAGCGAGTTGACCGAGTGCTCGCGCACATGGACGAAGCCCGCATGGCCGGCGATCTCGTCTACCGCAACGTAGCGGGCACCCGGTACCGCACGCCGATGCGCCTAGTGTTCACGCATCTCTTCAATCACCAGACTCACCATCGCGGCCAGGTGCACGACATGCTGAGCCAAACCGGAGCGTCGCCGCCTGAACTGGACCTGATCTACTACGTCCGCACGCTTTGATCCGCCGCCGGTTCTCTCGCAGCAAGCCAAGCACCCACGATGGGGCGCTACCGAAGCTGCCAGCAGGCCGTCAGCGAGTCACCGGGTCGCTCGACGGCGACGGCACCGTCTGCTGACGTCGTCCCACGGTCGTGCCGGACGAACTGCCGCTGATCAGCGCAAACACGCGGTGCGCGCGGTGCCGTCAGACCATCGTTCTTCGTTCCCTCCCCGAACCGGCCAACTCCTGCATCACAGATGGGGGAAACTGCAGGGGCTCTTGGTCAGTGAATTACGGAAACGCCCGCGGTGGCGGCGGCTCCCGCCAAGTCCCGGTCGAGCGTCGCCAGAAGGTCTCCTCGGCGCAGCGCGGTCTCCAGGTACGCTGCATCGTAGGCGCTGAGCGCATGGCTTCGCTCGAGCGCCATCATCGAATCCTCGTCATGGTCATCGTCACACTGCAGACCGAGGCTGCGCAGGCGCATCAGAAACCGCGCGCTGTCCGTCGGATCAATACGCGCCCGCCGTTCGTTGACGATCAAAACATTGCGGACCTCGTACCGGAACAGCCCGGGGACCACGCCGCCCAATCGGGGCAAATCCTCCAGCACCTGCTCTGCAGCGTCCGCATGTTCATCAGGGAAGCACCACGCGGCGGCGATCGACACGTCGACGACCATTGCCATCAGGTGCGCCCCTGATCCCTGGCTGCGCGGATTTCCGCGGCCGTTACCCTCGGCCGCCGGGTCCGTTCGTCACGAAGCAGCGCGATCGTATCTGCTACCGGACGTCTCAGCGGCACGATCCGGGCGGCCGGCACGCCATTGCGCGCGATGATCACGTCCTCGCCGGCCTCTGCACAAGCGATGAGATGCGACAGCTGCGCCTTTGCCTTCCCAATATTGATCGTTCGGGGCATCGAGTGAAACTCTCCGACTATGGCGTTCCGGCCAACGTACTGTTACCGACCACCGTTAGCTTGGTCAAAGCTTGGTCACGAGTGCTGGCGCACCGCTTCCAGATGTCTGGTCACGCATCGTGTGGCACATGTCAGGCGGTTGGGCCATGCCTTGGCCGGCAATGGGACTGCGAGCGGACTTGCTGCTGCCCGAGACCGGAACCCCTTCCGTAAACGATGAATGCGGCGCATACCCGCGTGATGCCGTCCGGTTTCCGTAGAATGCCGGCCCCGAAGGCCCGGACTTGTCTACAGACGTATCCTTCCCCCGCAATGCACAAGGACGCGTGTTCGGACGGGAACCCCCGGTCCATCTACTATCCGAACAAGGGCAAGCCAATCCTTGCCATGGGGTCACGTCGGTCGGACGTAGCGGGCACGTTCCATGCTGGGAATGTGCGCATGCAGGACATCAATGGCCAGGCCGTGCGCATACGGGAGGCGGTCTCCGTCTCGGACATTGCCGACATGCGCGGACTGTTTATCGAGTATCAGCGCTGGCTTGGCCAAGATCTGACCTTCCAGAGCTTTTCGGCCGAATTGGCAACCCTCCCGGGCGACTACGCACCGCCGCTGGGGCGCATGTTGCTGGCGCGTCACGTTGACGGCACGGCGGTGGCCGGGGTCGCGATGAAGCCCTTGTCGGCTGGAATCTGCGAGATGAAACGCCTGTTCGTGCGCCGGTTCTGGCGCGGTACGGGCTTGGGGCGAACGCTGGCCGAAGCCATCGTCGATGCTGGTCGCACCGCCGGCTATGGCCTGATGCGTCTCGATACCTTCTCCAGGCTCTCTGCTGCCACAGAACTCTACCGTTCACTGGGTTTCCGCGAAATCGCCCCGTACTACGAGAACCCGCTTGACGGCGTCATCTACATGGAAAAGGTGCTCGACCCGTGTGGGGGGTGCTGAACGGACGATAGTCGCCGTCGCGCTCTTGGAAGTCGCCGTTGCTACGGCCCCGGGCCCCCGGGCCTTCCGACAGGTCGCCGCGCTCCGTCAACGCCCCGCCGGCCCGGCAGCCGGCAGGGCGATCGAGACGGTCGTCAACCCTGCTGCTGGCGAATGATGTCCATCAGTTCCGGCGGCGGCATCCAGCCCTCCGGCACCTGGAGGTTGAAGGTTCCCTGCTTGATTCCGTCTGCGGTCTCGGCATCGAAGGCGACGATCAGTCCCGCCCGCTCCTCCTCCGACAACGGCTTGAGCAGGAGGTCGCTCTCGAGCAGCGGGTCGCCTGTGAAGTACATCTGCGTCGTGACCCCCGGATTCAGTGGCGGATGCACCTTGAAGTGGATGTGCGCCGGGCGGTACCAGTCGCCGATCGCCGCATAGGGGGCGGGGCGGATGGTGCGGAACCGGTAGCTTCCGTCCTTGTCGGTGACGATTCGGGCATAACCCTGGAAGTTGGGGTCGAGCGGCGCCGGGTTGCCGTCCTTCGGATGGTCGTAGCGGCCATGCACGTTCGCCTGCCAGATCTCGAGCACGCAGTCGCCGACCGGCCTGCAGTTGGCATCCTGGATCTTGCCGACGACCTCGATGACCTCACCGGCAGCCCGGTCGGCCCCGCCGGCGATGTGGGTCATGTCCCAATCCTGTTCCCCGGTGGTGTACGGAAAAAACGGTCCGTCGATCTGGTACGCGGTCACCGAGCAGGCGGCGCGGGCCACCCCTGCAGTTGCGACGGAGGCGGCCGCGACACCCAGTCCCGACAGCATGCTGCGGCGCGACAAGCGGCGTCGTGCCGCCGAACGGCTCATCTTGTTCATTGATCCCCTCCTCAGGCAGCGACCGGCCACCGGCCGGGTCTTGCTCACGGCGGAGCCTAACACGCCGATCAGCGGCCACGGTCCGAAAAAGCTCGCCAATAGGCGGTCCTCGGCCAGCACAGCCGGGTTCGCCTCCCACGGAGACATCCAGCACCATCCTTGGGGTCCCCGCGGCGGCGCATGCAGCTATTCACCGGTGCACGCCGGCGGGATCACAGCCCCCGCCCAGCCGACCCGCTCAGCGAAGGGCCGCTGGCCGAGGCCCCCCGGTCGCCCAATCGAGTAACTCGACCGTATGCACCACCGGAAGGTCGCAACCTCCTGCGATCTGCACCATGCAGCCGATGTTGCCGGCGGCGACAACGGTTGCGCCGGTCCGTTCCAGGTTGCCGACCTTTCGCTCGCGGAGCCGCTCCGCAATCTCGGGCTGCAGCAGGTTGTAGGTGCCGGCCGACCCGCAGCAGAGGTGTCCCTCGGCCACCGGCCGCACGTCGAACCCGGCTGCACTCAGGAGCGATGCGGGCATGCGGGAAATCTGCTGGCCATGTTGCAGGGAACATGCCGAGTGGTAGGCGACGCTCGTGCCCGCGTGCGGTCCGGACGTGGCCGGCAGCGTCAGGCGCTCTACCACTTCGGTCACGTCGGCCGCCAGTCCGGCGACCCAGGCCGCGTCCTCGCGGTCCGGGTCCGTCCCCAGCAGGTGGCCGTAATCCTTGAGCATCGTGCCGCATCCGGACGCGTTCACGACGATGGCGTCGAACGGATCCTGGGCGTTCAGCGCACGCCACGCCGCGATGTTCCGCCGGGCCGCCTGCTTGGCGGCGTCCTCCCGGCCCATGTGGTGCACCAATGCGCCGCAGCAGCCGGCCGTGGCGGCCACGACCACGTCGGCACCCAGCCGGGTGAGCAGTCGCACCGTCGCGTCGTTGATTCGGGGGTCGAGGGCCTGCTGCACGCACCCGGCGAGAAGCGCCACCCGGAGCTTGCGGACGCCAGCGGCCGGGTGGACGGAGCCCGGTCGGACGAAGCTGTCCGGGACAGGCTGCCGCGGGATCATGCGCAGCATGGTCCCGGCGGGCTCGGGCAGCAGCCGGCCGAACGGGCGGGCGATCCGTCCGAGGCGCAACGCCCACCGAAAGCGCGCGGGATAGGGCAGCAGGAGTCCGAACAGGCCCCGGACCAGCTGCTCGAACCAGGGGCGCCGAAACGTCTTTTCGATCCAGGCCCGCGCGTGGTCGACCAAGTGCATGTAGTGCACGCCGGAGGGGCACGTCGTCATGCAGGAGAGGCACGAAAGACACCGGTCCACGTGCAGCACCGTCCGGGGATCCGCCGCCCGGTCGTTCTCCAGCATGTCCTTGATCAGGTAGATCCGGCCCCGCGGGCTGTCGAGCTCATCCCCGAGCAGCACGTACGTCGGGCAGGTGGCCGTGCAGAACCCGCAGTGCACGCAGGCCCTGAGAATGCCGTTCGCCGTGCGAATGGCCGGGTCCTCGAGCTGGGCCGCCGTGAAATTGGTGCGCACCGCCTCAGGCTCCCATGCGGCCGGGATTGAGCACGCCCGCGGGATCGAAACCGGAACGGATCGCCGCCGCAATCCGCTCGATGCCGTCGCTCTGCCGCGGAAACACCCCCTCGGCAGCCCGCACCGAGGGCGGCGCCCGGAGCAGCGTCGCCGCCCCTCCCACACGTTCCGTTTCGGCGCGGACCTCGGTCGAGGCGCTGGCATCGCCCGCGGGCGCGAACCACAGCATGCCGCCGTCCAGCAGCCACGCCCCGCCCGGGCGCCCGACCAGCCGGTCGATCACGCTGGCGGCCGAGGCGGGCGGCAGCGACAGCCGCCAGAGCGGCCGCTCCGCCTGCACGGACGCCGCATCCGCGAACGGCGCCGCGTCCGTGAGCGCCTTCCACACTGCGCGCGATTGTTCATCTCCCAGCTGGAGCGAGGCGCCGCCCAGCTGGTCGCGCATGCGCGTGAGCCGGTCGAGCACCGAACCCTCCGGCCCTTCGAACCGGATGGCGGCGATGCACCCGGCATCGGCCGGCAGTCCCGGCGGCAGCAGCGGCACGATTTCCGGCGGCACGCAGCTGAGCCCGCTCGGCTCCAAGCGGCTCTGCCAAGCGGCGATCAGCAGGCCGACGGCATCGGCGACGGATCGGCCCGGCAGCAGCAGCGTGCCGGTCCGCCCCGCCCGCGGCAGCACCTTGACCGTCACCTCCGACAGGGCGGCGAGCGTCCCGAACGAACCCGCCAGGAGCTTGCAGAGGTCGTACCCGGTCACGTTCTTCACCACGTGGCCGCCGGCCTTGAACGCCTCGGCCCGGCCGCTCACGGCCCGAAACCCGAGGAAGTGATCCCGCGCGCCGCCCGCGCGGACCCGGCGGGAGCCGGCGAGATTGCACCCGAGCACGCCGCCGATGGTGGCGCCGCCGGGGGGTGCGCCGTAGAGCGGGCCGAGGTCGGGCGGCTCGAACGCCAGTTCCTGATCGTGTTCCCGGAGCAGCGATTCCACCGTCTCGAGCGACGTGCCGGCCCCACAGGTCAGTGTCAGCTCGTCCGGAGCGTAGGCCTGGATCCCGGTGAGGCCGTCCAGCTGCAGGGTCACGCCAGCATTGACCGGTCGCCCGAATCGCTGCTTGGTGCCAGCGCCGTTGACCTGAGCAGGCGTTCCCGCCGCTGTCAGCCCCCGAATCGCGTCGATGAGTTCCGATTCGTCCGCCGGCCGGACCTGCACGTCCACTGGCGGCGGTGTCTCAGAAACGAGGAAGGTGGGGAAACGGAAGCTTGCCGTGGTGGACGTGCATCTTCCCTAGCTCGGCGCAGCGGTGCAGCTCCGGAAACATCTTGCCCGGATTGAGCAGGCCGTCCGGGTCGAACGCGCACTTCAGCCGCTGCTGGTGCTTGAGGTCAGTGTCGTCGAACATGGTGGGCATCAGGTCGCGCTTCTCGACACCGATGCCGTGCTCCCCGGAGAGCACGCCGCCCTCGGCCACGCACAGTTTCAGGATGTCGGCGCCGAACGCCTCGGCCCGCGCCAGCTGGTCGGAATCGTTGGCGTCGTACAGGATCAGCGGATGCAGGTTCCCGTCGCCGGCGTGGAACACGTTCGCGACCCGGAGATCATGCTTCCGCGAAAGAGCGGTGATTCCGTCCAGCACGTCCGGAAGCCGGCCGCGCGGGATCGTGCCGTCCATGCAGATGTAGTCGGGCGAGAGGCGCCCCATCGCCGGAAACGCCGACTTGCGGCCCGACCAGAACCGCTCGCGCTCGGCCTCGTCCGCGTTCTCGCGAACGTGCGTGGCGTCGCACTCGCGGGCGATCGCGATCACCCGCGCCATGCCGTCGTCGACCTCCGACACGGTCCCGTCGAGCTCGACGATGAGGAGCGATTCGGCGTCGAGCGGGTAGCCGGCGTGCGCAAAGGCCTCCGCGGCCTCGATCGCGAACTTGTCCATCATCTCCATGCCGGCCGGGATGATGCCTTCCGAGATCACCCGGCTGACGCACGTGGCCCCGGCGCGGATGGTGGGGAAGCCCACCAGCGCCGCCCGCGTGCACTCGGGCTTCGGCCGGATCTTCACCGTGACCTCCGTAATGACGCCGAGCAGGCCCTCCGAACCCGTGATCACGCCGAGCAGGTCGTAGCCTGCGGGGTCCGCGTGCCGGCCGCCGATCCGCAGCACGTCGCCCGCCATGGTGACCACCTCGACTCCGGTGATGTTGTTCGTCGTCACCCCGTACTTGAGACAGTGGACGCCGCCCGAGTTCTCGGCCACGTTGCCGCCGATCGAGCACGCGATCTGGCTCGACGGATCGGGCGCGTAGTAGAAACCCTGGTCCTCGACCGCCCGCGTGATCGCCAGGTTGGTGACCCCCGGCTGCGTCACCACGCACAGGTTGTCGTAGTCGATCTCGAGAATGCGGTTGAAGCGGCCGAGGCCCAGCGTGACCCCGTCCCGAAGCGGCAGGGCGCCGCCGGACAGCCCGGTGCCGGCCCCGCGCGGCACGATCTTCACGCCGCGGCCGTGGCAGAGCTTGAGCACGGCGGCGACCTGCTCGGTCGTTTCCGGCAGCACCACCAGCATCGGCAGTTCCCGGTAGGCCGTCAGACCGTCGGTTTCGTAGGCGAGGAGTTCCCGTTCCTCCTCGATGACGCCCTCGCCGGGCACGATCGCGCGGAGCGCCGCCACGAGCTCCGCGCGGGCTGCGATGACCGCCGCATCCGGTTCCGGCATCCGCATGCCGCGACCTCAGGCCAGGATGCGCCCGCCGTCCGGCTGCACGGCAGACCGGATCATCCCTGGCGTGCTTTCAGGCGGGGATTCTTCTTGTTGATCACATAGACGCGGCCCTTCCGCCGGATCACCCGGCAGTTGCGGTCACGTTTTTTGGTACTCTTCAGCGAGTTGACAATCTTCACGGCTCGACCTTCGCCAGCTGAACGGAACGCGGTGGGAAGTCAGGGCACTATCAGAATCATGTGCTGTGCTGTCAATCCGCCGGGGGCCGAACCATGATCCCGAGACCGCTCGTGCCGGCCTCGCTCATCCCGTTTCTGGACCCGTGGTGCTGGTGGGGCGCCGCCCTGGTTGCCGTGCTCGTTGTCGTCGCCCTGCGCTGGCAGGCGCCGGACTGGCGGCAGCTTCGCGGCCTGCTGGTCCGCGTTGCGGTGGGGCTGCTCGGGATCGGCGTGCTGCTCGAGCTGCAACGCCGCGGCGGCATCGGCGCACCGGTCCGCAGCTGGGCCAGCCTGCTGCTGTGGACTGCCGCCAGCGCGGCGTTCGCACACGGCGCCGTATCGCTCCTGGACCGGGCCCTCCGGTCGAGGTCAGGCCAGCACCGCCCGGACCACGAGGAACCCAGTTCATGACGATCGCCGCACTCGATGTCAGCCAGTACCGCCTGCCGCTCGACCCGCCGCTCACGGATGCCACCCACGGCGCGATGACCATCTTCGAGTTGATCGTCGTCGACATCCGTACCGAGGATGGCGCGATGGGCTCAGGCTACACGTACACGGCCGGCCGCGCCGGCGGGGCGATACGCAGCCTGATCGAGGACGACTTCAAGCCGCTGCTCATCGGCGCGGACGCCGGGCGGATCGAGGCCCTGTGGCAGCGCCTCTGGCACGCGGTGCACTACGTGGGCCGCGGCGGCCCGGTGAGCTTCGCGCAGGCGGCCGTGGACGTGGCGCTGTGGGACCTGAAGGCCCGGCGCGCGGGTCTGCCGTTGTGGCGCCTGCTGGGCGGCCACGATCCCGAGGTCGCCTGCTACGCCGGCGGGATCGACCTGCAGGATCCCATCGAGGAGCTCCTGGCGCGCACCGAGCGGCGGATCGAGGACGGGTTCCGCGCCATCAAGATGAAGGTGGGCCGACCGAACGTGCACGAGGACGTCGAGCGGGTTGGCGCCATGCGGAACCTGCTCGGCGACGGCTTCCCGCTAATGGTCGACGCCAACATGGGCTGGCGGGCCGGTGAGGCCGTCCAGGCGGCGCGGCTGCTCCGGCCGTTCGACCTGGTGTGGCTCGAGGAGCCCGTGGCCCCCGACGACTTTCCCGCCCACCGGCGCGTGCGCGACGTCGGGATTCCGATCGCGGCGGGAGAGAACCTCCATACGCTGGCCGAGTTCCAGGCGCTGCTTGCGGCGGGCGGCGCCGACTTCCCGGAACCGGACCTCGCGACGTGCGGCGGCATCACGGTCTGGCGCAAGGTGGCGGCCCTGGCAGAGGCCTACGGTCTGCCGGTGACCTCGCACGGCGTGCACGACCTGCACGTGCACGTGCTCGCCGCGGCGGCGAACGCGTCGTACCTCGAGATCCACGGCTTCGGCCTGGAGCAGTTCATCGCGCATCCGCTGGAGATGCGCGACGGCAAGGCCGTGGCCTCCGACAGGCCCGGACACGGCGTCGTGTTCGACCGCGAGCGGCTCGGCGCATTCGCGATCTGACCCGCCACCCGGCCCGCCCGGCCTCGCCCACTGGCGGGCGGGCGGCACCCTCCCGGTCCGAGATTCGGCATGGCTGACGTAACGGTGGCGGCCAGCCCGCCCGAGACGATCAACGTACGCCGCTTCGTGGCGTTCATCGCGATGATCGCAGGCATGTTCATGGCGGTGCTGTCGGTGCAGATCGTCGGCTCGTCGTTCAAGGAGATCCAGGCGGCGCTGGGCGCCGCCCCGGACGAAGTGAGCTGGGTGCTGACCGCCGCCCTGATCGCCGAAGTGATCATGATTCCGCTATCGGCACGCTTCAGCCAGATCTGTTCGACCCGCATCTTCTTCACGATCTGCGCCGGCGGGTTCACGCTGGCCAGCGTGGGCTGCGCGCAGGCCTGGGACGTGCCGTCGATGATCGCCTTTCGGGCGACCCAGGGGTTCTTCGGCGGCGGGATGATGCCGATGGTGGTGGCCAGCCTCTACACCGCCATCCCACGCCGCCTGCAGGTCACGTTCGCCATGATCTTCGGGATGCTCGGCACCAGCGCGGTCGCCATCGGGCCGGTGGTGGGCGGCTGGATCACCGAGGTCCTGTCGTGGGAATGGCTGTTCCTCGTCAACGTGCCCATCGGCGTGGTGGTGGTCGTTGTGGTCGGGCTCCTGGTGGACTTCGATCGGCCGGACGTGCGCCTGATCAGGCAGACCGATTTTGCCGGGATCGTCCTCGCGTTCCTCCTGCTCGGGTCGACCCTCTTCGTGCTGCAGGAGGGCCAGCGCCGCGACTGGTTCGAATCCGCCCTGATCCTGGGCTGCACGGTGGTGGCCGGGATCACGCTGGTGGCGTTTCTTGTCCGCGAGTTCACCGCGCGCGAGCCCCTGGTCCGCTTCGGCACGTTCCGGCGCTCCCATTTCCTGGTCGGCGTGCTCCTCATCGGCGTGTTCGGGGGCGGACTGTACGTCCCGATCTACCTGCTGCCGCTGTACCTCGGGCAGGTCCGGGGCTTTGACACCGCCACCATCGGCAGCATCACGGCCGTCCTCGGCGTCTCGATGGTGCTGTCCGGCGTGTTCGCCGGGCACCTGGTCCGCTACATCGGCCTCGGCTGGACCGCCGCCCTGGGCTTCGGGCTGCTCGCGGCCGGCACCATCCTGCACGCCGGTCTCACGATCGACAGCGGGTTCGCCGAATGGGCGCTGCCGCAGGTGCTGCGGGGGATGGGCGCTCCCCTGGCCTACTTCACGATGCTGGATCTCTCGATGAGCTCGCTGCCCGTCTCGGAAGTCAAGCACGGAAGCGCGCTCTTCAACCTCATCATGCGCCTCGGCGCGGCGGTCGGCCTCGCCATCGCGAACACGCTGCTGGTCGCGCGCGCGGACCTGCATTACGCGCGGATCGCCGAATCGATGGCGCTGCCGCCCGGCGGCGGGTGGCAGATCCTGGGCCTGGTGTCAGGCCTGCTCGCCGGAAGCGTCTCGCCCGAGGTGCATGCCGACGCGGTGGGTTACCTGACCCAGATCGCCCAGCGCGAAGCGCTCATCATGGCCTTCAACGACGTGCTGATCGGCAATGCCTGTCTGCTCGGATTGGCCCTGCTCGTGATGCCGGTGGTCGGCCGGATCGCGCGGACGTCGCACGTCCGGCTCTGACGGTCAGAGCCGCGGCCGCGCCTCGGGCAGGTGGCCGCCGACCCGCACCGGTTCGGCCCGCACGGCGAGCCCCGTGCCGTCGGCGGTTTCCACGAACACGCCGGACAGCGAGGACTCGCCGGTGGCCGCCCGGATCCGGCCCGTGCGCATCTTGGTCCGGAACCGGGCGATCCAGGGCTCGGCCTGGTAGCCGATGACCGAATCGTAGTCGCCGCACATCCCGGCATCCGCCTGAAACGCGGTGCCGCCGGGAAGGATCCGCGTGTCCGCGGTCGGCACATGGGTATGCGTGCCGACCACCAGGCTGGCAAGGCCGTCGAAGGCCTGCGCGAACGCCATCTTCTCCGACGTGGTTTCCCCGTGGAGGTCGATCAGCAGGGCGTCCGCGGTCTCCCCGAGGCGATGCTCCTGCAGCAGGGCATCGGCCATGGCGAAGGGATCGTCGAGGGGCTCCATGAAGGTGCGCGCCATGAGGTTGATCACGCAGACGCGTCCGCCGGTGGCCGCGGCGTACACGCCGACGCCGGTCCCGGGCACCGTGCCCGGGTAGTTGTGCGGCCGAAGCAGTCGGGGCTCGCGCGCTGCAAACGGAATGATGCCGGCGTTGTCCCAGATGTGATTGCCCGACGTGACCACGTCGATCCCGGCGCTGAAGAGCTGCTCGCAGGTGTCCGGCGAGGGCCCGTAGCCGTCGAGCGCGTTCTCGCCGTTGGCGACCGTAAAATCGAGCTGCAGGTCCCGCTTGAGGTCCGGGAGGTACTGGCGGAGCGCCCGGATCCCGGTCGCGCCCACCACGTCGCCACAGAAAAGGAATCTCACGGTCCTGCTACGTCCACCGCGTGGTCCCGCCGGTATGCCCGGCACTCCGTTACTACCATGTCCAGGGTCCGGTCGTGCGCCGCCGTCGGGACTCGGCTTGCGCGTTGCTGCTCCCAGGCCAGGCCGACCACCCGTACTCCCGTACCGAGGGCCGCGAGCGCGCGGTCGATGTACCCGCCGCCGCGACCCAGCCGGCGGCCGCCCGCATCGAACGCCACCAGCGGGCACAGCACGAGGTCGGGGACGACGGTCGGGGCCGTTGCCTCCGGCGCAAGGATACCGACCCGGTCGGGCCGGAGCGGCTCGCCGGGCTGCCAGGCGCGGTACACCGGTGCAGCGGCACGCTCGACCACGGCCGGGAGCGCCAGCCCCACCCCGCGTTCGGCGAGCGCCGCCATCAGCGGACGGGGATCGATCTCGCCGTCGTCGGGCCAGTATCCGGCCACCACGCTGCCGGGCGAAACCGAAACCTCCTGGAGGACCCTCCGCGCCAGCGCATGCGCGCCGTCGGGCTGCGTCGCCTGTTCTCGGCGCCGGCGGGCCCGGAACTCCCGCCGGAGCGTCCGCTTTGCCTCGGCCAGTTCACCGGTCATCGGCTCAGGCTAGGTGGGAGGCGCCGCGCCGACCGTTCGCAACGGAAACCACTGTGGCGCAAAATGCTCAGGTGGGCGCCGTTTAACCGGACCACGGCCCGGACAGGGACAGCTCCCCAGTGGTAATTGAGGCCCAAGGGTTGTTCGTGCAGCGCGAATCGGGCAGCAACCATCCCGACCGGGAATCTAGCAAACGTGGGAGCGCATGGCCTCCGGGGCCCGTCGGGCCGTGCCGCGGGCTCAGGGCAGGACCTTGGCCTGGAGGGCGGCGACGCGTTCCTCGAAGGCGACCAGCCGCGCCATCGCGGTCTCCGTGGCGGTCCGGGCGTCGTCCAGCACGGTCAGCGCCGCCATCAGGATCAGCTGGCTCTGCCCGGCACCCGGGTTCTGTTGCTGGAACACGGCGATCTGACGATCGATTTCCGCGGCCAGCGCCCGCACGCGCTCCATCTCCTCCGGCGCGCACGAGATGTGGTAGGGGCGGTTGCCGACCGTGACCTCAAGCCTTGCCATCGGATCCACCCAGCAGCTCGTTCAGCTGGTCAAGCGCCGCGTCAAGGCGCGCCAGCCCGCGCTCGCGCCTCGCGTCGGCGGCAGTCCGGGCTTCGGCGGCGGCGCGCGCCCGGTCGAGGCCGGTCTCGATCTGGTCAAGGCCGGCCTCGATGCGCTCCGATATCCGGTCGACGTTCGCGGTTGCCGGCCCCAGACCCGGCGCGCGGTTCATCGCCGGCCGAACGTCGCGCTGCTAGGGCAGGTAGCCCCGATCACCCCACGTCTTGTACTTCTCGCGGAACTCGGACAGCGAAGCCCATACTCGCGCGAAGTCCGCATCCTTGGCGGCCTCTTCCTCGACCACCTCGTTCCAGGCGTTCTCGAAGACCGCGAGGAACTCGGGCTCCCACTGGTGCACGGTCACACCGCGCTCCTCGAGCTGCACCAGCGCGTCCGGCTGCAGGGACTCGGCCAGTCCGTACGACTTCAGGATGCTCTCCGCGCAAGTCGTCTCGACCTGCGCCTGCTGCGCGACGCTCAGGGTCTGCCACTGGTCCATGTTGACGATGAATTCGGAGAAGCTCGTCGGCTGGTGCCAGCCGGGCAGGTAGTAGTGCTTGGCGACCTGGTAGAAGCCGAGGTCGAAGTCGATGACCGGCTGCGCGAACTCGGTGGCGTCGATCGTGCCGAGGTCAAGCGCCGGATAGATGTCGCCGCCGGCCAGCAGCTGGGTCGACACGCCGACCTTTTCCATCACCTTGGCGCCCAGCCCGAAGAAGCGCATCTTCAGGCCCTGCAGATCGTCCACGCTCTCGATGGGGTTCCGGAACCAGCCGGATGCCTCGGGGGAGATCATCATGCAGTGGACGGGATGGATGTTGTGCCCGGCGTACAGCTCGGTGAACAACTCGTTGCCGCCGCCGTAGCGCAGCCAGGCCATCGCCTCGCCCGGCAGCGGGCCGAACGGAATCGCCGTAAAGAACTGCAGGGCCGGAATCTTGCCGGCCCAGTAACCCGGCGTCGACCAGCCGGCATCCACCGCCCCGGTGGATACGGCGTCGAAGATCTCGAGGGCCGGAACGAGGGCGCCGGGCTCGAAGAACTGGATGTTGATGGTGCCGCCTGACACTTCCTCCATGCGCTCGACGAACTCCTTGCCGCCGCTTCCGAGGATGACGAGGTTGCCAGGGAAGGTGCTGGGCATCTTCCACCGCACCGTGGTGGCGCCGGTCGCTCCCGGGTCCGTCGCGTCACCGGCGTCCGTTGCCGCCGTGGTGGTCGCATCCCCGGCCTGCTGCGTGCCGTCCTGCGACATGACACCTGCGCCTAAATATCCGACAACCAAGCCGATTACGAGTACGACCACGAGCAGAATCTTATTCATGGCGTGAGCTTCCCTGGTCCCGGGCCTGCCGTGGACGTTCCCCGGCTTACCGCCCCCCCGGATACTGCCCCATGGTGCAGGGGCGCGCAAACTGCATGGCTGCCATCAGCAGGTGGTGTCACGGCCCGTTGGCCGCTAAATCGGGTACGGGCGGCAGCAGGAAACCCATAAGGCCGCCGCAGCAAGACACGGCAGGAGAAATCGGATGTCACGGTCGATGGATGTACTGGTAATCGGGGCCGGCATCGCCGGCGCGTCGGTCGCCGCGCGCCTTGCCCCCCATGGTCGGGTGGCCGTGCTGGAGCGCGAGCCCATGCCCGGCTACCACACGACCAGCCGGTCCGCGGCCTTCCTGACCGAGAGCTACGGCAACCCATCGATCCGGGCGCTCACGCGCGCCAGCCGGACATTCTTCGAACAGCCCGAAGAGCATTTCGAGGCGCCGCTGCTGTTCGGCTCGGGCGGCGCGCTGTTCATTGCCAGGGCGGACCAGGCGGAAGCCTTCGACCGGGAATTCCAAACCGCCAGTTCACTCGACCCGTCAATCATCAAGGTGACTCCGGACGAGGCGGCCGAGCGGGTGCCGGTCCTCCGGCCCGGCTACGTGGCGCACGCCTATTTCGAGCCCGCCGGCCGCGAAATGGACGTAGACCGCATTCACCAGGGTTGGCTGCGGGCGCTGCGCGCCCACGGCGGCGAAACCATCTGCAACGCCGAGGTGCGCTCGATCGAGCGGCACGACGGCCTCTGGCAGGTCGACACGCCGCAGGGACGCTTTCGGGCGCCCGTGCTGGTCAACGCGGCCGGCGCCTGGTGCGACGTGATCGGACACATGGCGGGGTGCCGGCCGATCGGGCTCATGCCCAAGCGGCGCACTGCCATCGTGTTTGCCGCCCCGTCGAGCGTCGAGGTCGGCGACTGGCCCGTGACGCTGGACGTCGAAGAGCAGTTCTATTTTCGGCCTGACGCCGGACGGATCCTGGCGAGCCCGGCCGACGAGACGGACTCGCCACCCTGCGATGCCCAGCCGGAGGAGCTGGATGTCGCGATCGTGGCCGAACGGATCAAGCTGGCGACCACGTTGACGGTCGATCGCATCCAGAACCGATGGGCCGGACTGCGGAGCTTCGTGGCCGACCGGACGCTGGTCATCGGCGAGGACCCCGAGCAGTCTGGGTTCTACTGGCTGGCCGGACAGGGCGGGTACGGAATCATGACGTCGCCGGCGGCCGCGGCTGCCGGCGCCGCGCTGATCACCGGCGCATCCTGGCCGACGGAACTGGCGGACGAGGGGCTGGCCCCGCACACGTTTGCGGCGACCCGCCCGGGCCTCGGCCGGTAACGCTGCCTGCCCGGGCGAGGCTGATTCCGGGCCGGACGGGCGGCCGGACCCGCCGGTCGAAGCCGCCGTACCGCGACCCGTGGCACGGCCCGCGCCGCATGCGTTGCGCCGTGTTCAACGACGGCTAGACTTCCCGCTTCAACCCGTGCTGGGACAGGCCGGAAGGCCGAAGGGGATTGCGGATGCACATTGGCAAACTGGCAGGAGCCGTGCTCGCCCTCGCGTGCGTCGCGACCGGCGCCATGGCAGCTGAGATCGTAGGCCAGCCCGTGGATTGGGGCCTCAATTTTCAGGCTGCCGGCTCGGAAATGATGAGCGAGCTGCGACGCTTCCACGACTGGCTGCTCTGGCTGATTTTCGCGATTTCCCTGTTCGTGCTGGCCCTGTTGGTCTGGGTGATGGTCCGCTACAACGCGTCGGCCAACCCGACGCCGGGCACCCGGACGCACAACACGGTGCTCGAAGTCCTGTGGACGGCGATCCCGGCGATCATCCTGGTCATCGTCGCCGTCCCCTCGTTCCGGATCCTGTATGCGGCCGACGTGATTCCGCCGGCGGACATGACCATCAAGGCGACCGGCTATCAGTGGTACTGGGGGTACGAGTATCCCGACCACGGCGACTTCTATTTCGATGCGTTCGTCGTGGACAGCGCTGACGAGTTCGAAGAGCCGCGGCCGTTCGCGCGGCTGCTGTCCACCGACCTCCCGGTCGTCGTCCCGGTCGACACGACGGTCCGGGTCCTGGTCACCGCCGCCGACGTGCTGCACGCCTGGACAGTTCCTGCGTTGGGTGTGAAAGTGGACGGCGTACCCGGCCGCCTCAACGAGACTTGGTTCCGCGCCGAGCGGGAAGGCATCTATTACGGCCAGTGCTCGGAACTGTGCGGGGACTTCCACGGCCGGATGCCCATCGAGGTCCATGTCGTCTCGCAGGAGGCATTCGATGCCTGGGTTGCCGAGGCGCAAGTCGAGTTCGCGCACGATTCGCCTCCGGGCGAACCCGTGCTGCTTACGCAGACCGCCCACTAGACGCGCAGATCTGTTCGGGGAGAAATCCGCATGACGATGGCTGCAGAGGCACACGCCCACAGCGACCCGACCGGCTGGCGCCGGTGGCTCTATTCGACCAACCACAAGGACATCGGGACCATGTACCTGGTGTTCGCGATCATCGCCGGCGTGATCGGCGGCGTGATGTCGATGCTGATGCGCAGCGAACTCGCCGCACCGGGCGACGGGATCCTCGGTGGCGACTACAAGCTGTACAACGTCCTGACCACCGCCCACGGGCTGATCATGATCTTCTTCATGATCATGCCGGCCATGATCGGCGGGTTCGGGAACTGGTTCGTGCCGATCATGATCGGGGCGCCCGACATGGCGTTCCCGCGCATGAACAACATCAGCTTCTGGCTGCTGGTTCCGTCCTTCATCCTCCTGATGGCCAGCCCGTTCGTGGGCGGCGGCGCCGGAACCGGGTGGACCATCTATCCGCCATTGTCGGGCAATCCCGCCCATTCGGGTCCCGCCGTCGACATGGCGATCCTGTCGCTGCACCTTGCCGGCGCGTCCTCGATTCTCGGGGCCATCAACTTCATCACGACCATCTTCAACATGCGCGCGCCGGGCATGACGCTGCACCGCATGCCGCTGTTCGTGTGGTCGATCCTGGTCACGACGTTCCTGCTGGTGCTGGCACTGCCGGTGCTGGCCGGTGCGATCACGATGCTGCTGACCGACCGGAACTTCGGCACCGCGTTCTTCACGCCGGACACGGGCGGCGACCCGATCCTCTTCCAGCACCTGTTCTGGTTCTTCGGGCACCCGGAGGTCTACATCCTCATCCTGCCGGGCTTCGGCATCGTCAGCCAGGTGGTGGCCACGTTCTCGCGGAAGCCGGTGTTCGGCTACCTCGGCATGGCCTACGCGATGGTCGCGATCGGCTTCATCGGCTTCCTGGTGTGGGCGCACCACATGTACACGGTGGGGCTCGACGTCAACACGAAGGCCTACTTCACCGCGGCCACGATGGTGATCGCGGTACCAACCGGCATCAAGATCTTCAGCTGGATCGCCACGATGTGGGGCGGCTCCATCGAGTTCCGAACACCCATGCTGTTTGCGATCGGCTTCATCTTCCTGTTCACGGTGGGCGGGGTCACCGGGGTGGTGCTCGCCAACGCGGGCATCGACACGGTGCTGCACGACACCTACTACGTGGTTGGACATTTCCACTACGTGCTGTCGCTGGGCGCCGTCTTCGCGCTGTTCGCCGGGTTCTACTACTGGATCGGCAAGATGTCGGGCCGGCAGTACCCCGAGTGGATGGGGAAGGTGCACTTCTGGCTGCTGTTCGTCGGCGTCAACCTGACGTTCTTCCCGATGCACTTCCTCGGCCTGCAGGGCATGCCGCGGCGGATCGCGGACTACCCCGACGCCTTCGCAGGATGGAACATGGTGGCGTCGCTCGGCGCATGGATCTCGGCGGTATCGATCGTCTGGTTCATCGCGACCATCGTCCGGACCTACCAGGCGGGGCAGGAGTGTCCCGAGAATCCCTGGGGTCAAGGTGCGGACACGTTGGAGTGGAAGACCGCTTCGCCGCCGCCGTTCCACACCTACGAAACCCTGCCGACCATCCGCTAGGACTCCGCGCGGTGCCGGACATGTCCCGCCCGGTCGCCTACCGGGCGGGCGGCGACCTCAGCGACTTCTTCGCGCTCGCCAAGCCGCGCGTGATGTCGCTGGTGGTCTTCACCGGCATCGTCGGGATGGCACTGGCACCGGCCACGCTTCATCCGGTTCTGGCGGTCGCGGCGCTGCTTGCCCTGGCGCTCGGGGCGGGTGGAGCCGGCGCCATCAACATGTGGTTCGACCGCGATATCGACGCGGTCATGGAGCGCACGAAGACGCGGCCGGTACCCGCGGGCCGGGTCCCGGCCGCCGAGGCGCTGGCCTTCGGCGTGACGCTGTCGCTATTCGGGGTCCTGCTGATGGGCCTCGCGGCCAACTGGGCCGCTGCGGCGTTGCTGCTGGCCAGCAGCCTCTTCTACGTCTTCGTGTACACCTGCTGGCTCAAGCGCTCGACCGCGCAGAACATCGTGATCGGCGGTGCCGCGGGCGCGCTGCCGCCCGTGATCGGCTGGGTCGCCGCCACCGGCGGGCTGGCGCCGCTGCCGGTGATCCTGTTTGCCATCATCTTCCTCTGGACCCCGGCCCATTTCTGGGCGCTGGCACTCGTTCGCGCTGACGACTACGCGCGCGCCGGCGTACCGATGCTGCCGGTAACCCGGGGCGCCGCCGCGACGCGGCTGGGCATCCTGGTCTACAGCGCGGCCACCGCGGCGGTCACGACGCTGCCGTTTGTCCTCGGCGAACTCGGCGCCGTCTACGGTGTCGGCGCCTGCCTGCTGGGCGCGGGATTGTTGTGGCACGCCTTCACGATCTGCCGACGGCGGGCAGGCAGCGAAATGCGGATGTTCTGGTATTCGATTGCCTACCTGTTCCTGCTGTTCCTGCTGATGCCGCTCGACCGCCTGCTGGTGGGCCCTTGACGTGCCCCGACCGGATCCCAAGACGCGCCGCAAGAACCTGGCGCTGGCCGGCCTCATCGTGATGCTGATCGTGGTGTTCTACGCCGTCTCACTGATCCGCATGGGTGCGGGGACATGAACCGCAACCACGTCGTCGGCGGAATGGTGGTAGCGGCGGTCGTCGTGATGGCCGGGCTCAGCTTCGCCGCCGTCCCCTTGTACGACCTCTTCTGCCGGGTCACGGGATTCGCCGGAACCCCCGGCGTTGCGGCCAGCGCGCCGGGCGGTGCCGGCCACGCGATCACGGTGCGCTTCAACGCCGACGTGGCGCCCGGGTTGCCGTGGCGATTCGCACCGGTCGAGCGGCAGTTGACCGTGGAGACCGGCGCGTCGGTGCTCGCCTTCTACCGGGCCACGAACGACGGCGCCGAGCCGGTGACGGGCACCGCCACGTTCAACGTCACCCCCCTGAAGGCCGGTCAATACGTGCAGAAGATCGACTGCTTCTGCTTCGAGGAGCAGCGGCTCGATCCCGGCCAGACGGTCGATATGCCGCTCACGTTCTACGTCGACCCGGCGATCGCCGCCGATCGCGCCACGCGGGAGGTGACGGCCGTCACCCTCTCCTATACGTTTTTCGGCGCGGACGAGGCGAACCCGGACCCAACTGTCGCTTTTGCAGCCCCGGTGCCGGCGGCTGCCGCCAGCAGCCCTGAGGAATCACTTCGCGGGAGCCATCCATGAGCCAGCACGCCCATCCCTATCACCTTGTCTCCCCCAGCCCATGGCCGGTGGTGGGTGCGCTCGGCGCCCTCACGCTCGCGGTGGGCGGCCTCATGTACATGCACGAGCTCGCTTACGGGAGCGCCGTGCTGGCGGTGGGGACGCTGCTGGTGGCGTTCACGATGTTCGTCTGGTGGCGGGACGTGGTGCGCGAAGCGGAGCACGAGGGCCATCACACGCCCACGGTCCAGCTCGGGCTGCGGTACGGGATGGTCCTGTTCATCGCCTCCGAAGTGATGTTCTTCCTCGCGTGGTTCTGGGCATTCTTCGACGCCAGCCTGTTCGCCGACGAGGCCCAGCAGGTCGCCCGGGTCACGTTCACCGGCGGGACCTGGCCACCGACCGGCGTCGAGGTCTTCGACCCGTTCCACCTGCCGCTCCTCAACACGATCATCCTGCTGACCTCGGGCGCAACCGTGACCTGGGCTCACCATGCGTTGCGCGAGGGGAAACGGTCGGGGCTCATCCAGGGACTCTCTGTCACCGTCGCGCTGGGCATCGCCTTCACCGCCGTGCAGGCCTACGAGTACGCGCATGCCCCGTTCGCCTTCACCGACGGCATCTACAGCTCCACGTTCTTCATGGCCACGGGCTTCCACGGGGCCCACGTCCTGATCGGGTCCATCTTCCTGATCGTGTGCCTCGGCAGATCCGTCGTCGGGCATTTCAAGCCCGAACAGCACTTCGGCTTCGAGGCGGCCGCCTGGTACTGGCACTTCGTGGACGTGGTCTGGCTGTTCCTCTTCTTCGCCATTTACTGGTGGGGCGGCTCCGGGGGAGTTACCCACTAACGTCCGGAGGTTCCAGCCACCGCCCTAGGACGGCGGCCGGCACGGCGGCAGGCCGAGCGCTCAGGGGATGGTGCCCGGCCTGCGGCAAGGGACGCTGCTTCCGGGGGCTCACGGAGTTCGTGGACGCCTGCCCCAGCTGCGGCATCCGCCTGGGGAGCGCTGACGTCGGCGACGGGGCTTCCTGGTTCATCATGCTCGTCGTCGGCGCGCTCGCTACCGGCGGCGCCTTTGCGCTTGACGCGTGGCTGCGCCCGCCGGTCTGGGCCCACGCCCTGGTCTGGACCCCGGTGATTCTCGGCGCAACGATCGGCCTCCTGCGTCCGGTGCGGGCCCTGCTCCTTGCCAGTCACGTCCGACACGACCTGCTGAACGATGATCGGAAGCCTGATGTCGGCTGAGCCGGCGCGGCTGCGCGACAACCGGATTCTCCAGGGCACCGCGATCGCATCGGCCTTCCTGATCCTGCTGGGCCTGGGCACGTGGCAAATGGAGCGGCTCCGCTGGAAGGAATCCCTTCTGGCCAACATCACCGCGCGGGCCGGAGCGCCGCCCGTCGCTGCCCCGGACACCGCCCCCGGCCTTCCCGAGTACACGCCCGTCTTCGCGGATGGCGTGTTCCGGCATGACCTTGAACTCCTCCTCATTCCCCGGACCCGGGCGGGCGTCGCCGGCGCCCACGTGCTCACGCCGCTGGTGCGTCCGGGTGCTCCGGCAATTCTGGTGAATCGGGGCTTCGTGCCCGTCGAGTTTCAGTCGGCGGCGACCCGGCGCGACGGGAACCCGACGGGCCCCGTCCGGGTGGAGGGCCTCCTCCGGCTGCAGCATCCGGCGGGCCCGTTCGTCCCGGACAATGATCCTGCCGGCGGCAGCTGGTACGCGATCGATCTCGCGGCCATGGGCACGGCAACCGGCCTGGAACTGGCCGGCTACGTCCTGGACGCGGGCCCGGCGCGCAATCCCGGGGGGTGGCCCGAGGGCGGGCAGACCAACGTGTCCATCCGCAATACGCATCTCGAGTACGCACTGACCTGGTACGGCCTCGCGGGCGTCCTCGCCGCTTGCGTCTCCGTGCTGGGCCGCCGCGCCGGCGATCCCCGACCGCGACGTCCCGGCAACGTCACGTGACGCAGGTTGCGCCAGCCCTCGCTTGCGGTGTCGGCAGCCAGTTGCCGGCCGATCGAAGTGCGGCACGGGACGCGCGCAGGAATCCACCCGCATGAGGCTGGCCGGCTACCTAGCCATCGTCTTCGTCCTGGTTCAGATCGTGCTGGGCGGCGCCGTACGTCTGACGGGCTCCGGCCTGAGCTGCCCGGACTGGCCGTTGTGCCACGGTTTCTGGCTGCCGACCCCGGAGGCGCTCGCAACCGTTCCAGATCTCGCCTACGAGCACTGGCAGGTCTGGCTCGAGTGGATCCATCGCGTCAATGCGGCCGTCTTCGTCGCTCCGCTCGTGCTCCTGGTCCTGCTGACCGCGCAGACCCCGAAGCACCGGATCCTCGGCGCCGCCGCCGTTGTGCTAGTCGTGATCCAGGCGATCCTGGGCGCCTTCACTGTCTTCGACCGGAACAGCCCGTGGTCCGTCACCGTCCATCTCGCGATCGCCCTGATCCTGCTCGTAGCGCTGGTGGGCTCGTCCACCGGACCCCGGAGAGCCCGGGTGCACGCACGGATCCTGCCTCCGGACTGCAAGCAGCTCGCCTGGCTCGGCACGGCCGTGGCCATCGCGGCGGCGGGGGCCGGTGCGTTTCTCGCCAAGTCGGGGGCTGCGCATGCCTGCCCCGACTGGCTGCTCTGTGGCAGCCCATGGAACCAGGCCCACTACGCGAACCCGGACGTGCTGCTCCACATCGTCCATCGGCTGCTCGCCCTCGCCACCGTCATCCCGGCCCTGGTGCTCCTGGCGCGACTGCCCCGACGGCTGGCTCCCGTGGCCTTCAGCTGGGCGGCAGCCACCCCGGTGGTCTTCGTGCTGCAGGCGCTGCTGGGCCTGATGACGGCAATGAGCGAGCCCGGCCTCTGGATCGCTTTGTCCCACCAGCTGGTCGGCGCGCTGCTGGTTGTCTCCTACGCTGCGGTCGGCTGGTACGTGTTCCGTGAACGATGACTGAGGGCCTCTCTTCCCTTCGATATGTCAGCACCCGCGGGTCGGACCCGGTGGACTTCCGAACCGCGACGTTGGCCGGCCTCGCGCCGGACGGCGGTCTTTTCATGCCTGACCGCTGGCCGGAGTCGGAGCCGCTGTTCCAGCGCACGGCCGGCGCCGGGTACGTCGAGACCGCAGCGCATGTCCTCACCGAGCTGGGCGGCGATTCGCTCCCTATCAGCGTGTCTTCCGAACTCGCCGCGGACGCGTACCAGACGTTCACGCACCCGGAGGTGGCGCCGGTGCGCAGGCTTCGGAACGGGCTCCATCTGCTCGAGCTCTTCCATGGCCCCACGCTCGCCTTCAAGGACTTCGCGCTGCAGGTCCTCGCCCGTCTCTTTGACCGCTTCCTGGAACTCGACGGCCGGCGGGCACTGGTCCTGTGCGCGACTTCGGGCGACACCGGCGCCGCCGCCATCGAGGCCTGCCGCGGTCGTCGGGCCATGGCGATCGTCGTCCTGCATCCCGAAGGCCGGATCGCCCCGCTGCAGCGACGCCTCATGACAACCGTCGACGACCCGGCCGTGTTCAACGTTGCCATCGAAGGTACGTTCGATTCCTGCCAGTCGCTGGTCAAGCAAGCGTTCGCCGATGAGGCGCTGCGCCGCGAATGCGGCCTCCTCGCCGTGAACTCGATCAACTGGAGCAGGATTGCTGCACAGGCAGCCTACTACGTCCACGCCGCCAACCGAATCGGTGGCCCACCGCCGGTGTTTGCAGTACCGTCCGGCAACTTCGGCGACTGCTACGCCGGGCATGTGGCCGCCTGCATGGGGCTGGGCGTGGCCGGCCTGATTGTCGGCACGAACCGCAACGACATCCTGGCCCGGTTCTTCGAGACCGGGCGCTACCATCCCGGTACGGTCCACCGCACGCTCTCGCCGGCAATGGACATCCAGGTGGCATCGAATTTCGAACGGCTGCTGTACGAGATTCGTGATCGGGATCCGGATGCAGTGCAGTGCGACATGGCAGGCCTTGCCCGCGGCCAGGCAATTTGCGTGACCGCCCGGGAACGGGCGGCAACCGGGAAACGTTTCAAGGGAAGCATGGTGACCGAAGACCAGACCATTCACACGATGCTCGACATCCGCGACGTCTGCGGCGTGCAGATCGACCCCCACACCGCCGTCGGGATCGCGGCCGCCCGCCAGGCCGGCGCGCTCGACCGGAACTACCGCGCCACTGCAGCGCCCGTGATCGCGCTCGCAACCGCCCACCCCGCGAAGTTCCCGGACGCCGTCCGGCAGGCTTTGAGCGAAGAGCCTGAGACGCCCGAACCCCTGGCGCGTTGCATGGACGCGCCGGAACGTGTGACCACTCTTCCGGCCGACTACGCGCGGCTCGCGGACCATCTGCGCCGCGCCGCCGCCGCTGCGGCACCCGCGCCATGAACAGTCACGGGGCCTTGCCGGAAGCGGCAGTGACCACGCTTCCATCCGGTCTCCGGATCGCCAGCCAGAGCGTCCCCGGCACCCGCACCGCCGCGGTGGGGGTCTGGGTGCACACCGGTGCCCGCAACGAACCGGAGGACCGCAACGGGATTTCCCACCTGCTGGAGCACATGGCGTTCAAGGGAACGACCACGCGCACGGCCCGGCAGATCGCCGAAGAGGTTGAGTCCGCCGGCGCCTACATGAACGCCTATACCGGGCGCGAGGAGACCGCCTACCATCTCCGCATCCTGCCGGGAGCGTTCCCCCTGGCCGTCGAAGTCCTGTCGGACATCCTGCTGAACCCGACCTTCGCCGACGAGGAATTGGCGCGCGAGCGATCGGTGATCATCCAAGAGATCGGCGAGGCGCGGGACAATCCCGCCGACGTCGTCTTCGACCGCTTCCAGACGTGCGCATTTCCCGACCAGCCGCTTGGCCGGCCCATTCTCGGGACCCCGGAGATCGTCTCGGGAATCGAGCGGGAGACCCTCCTCGCCTACATGCGGCAGCACTACCGGGGCGAGGCCATGGTCCTCGCGGCCGCGGGCGACGTCGATCACGAGGCGCTGGTGAGCCTCGCGGCCGCGGCATTCGACGACATCGGCAGCTCGCGCTCCGACGCGCCGGCGCCGGCCCGCTACCACGGCGGGGTGGGCGGGGTAGCCCGCGAACTGGAACAGACCCACCTGGTGCTCGGGTTCGAGGGGGTCGCCTACGCCGATCCCGACTTCTACGCCATGACCATGTTCTCCGCCATCCTCGGCGGCGGCCTGTCGTCCCGGCTGTTCCAAGAAGTGCGCGAGAAACGCGGCCTCGCCTACGACATTCACAGCTTCGGAAGCTCGTTCCACGACAGCGGCATCTTCGGTGTCTACGCGGGTACCGCTGAACAGGATTCCGGCGAAGTGATTCGCCGCACCGCCGAAGAGATCCACGGATTGGCCGGCAGGGTCCGGCCGGACGAGCTCGACCGGGCGATGGCACAGGCAAGAAGCGGCCTGCTCATGGGGCTGGAAAGCTGCGCCGGGCAGGCCGAGGCGCTGGCCCACCAGCTTCGGATCCACGGTCGGCCCATTCCCGTCGACGAGCACCTGCGGCGGCTGGCCGACGTCGACCGCGCCGCCGTAAGCCGCGTCGCCAGGCGCGTCCTCGCGAGCGAGCCGACTCTCGCTGCGATCGGTCCCCTCGGCGGGCTCCCCACCAAAGCCACGCTTCGGTCACTCTTCGGGACCCCGGTTGCGGGAGCGGCGTGATCCGGCTGCCCCCGGCCATTCGGGAACTGTTCGCATCCCGCAGCGTCGAGGGGCCAAACGTGTACCTGCGGCCTCCGAGGCGATCCGACGCGCACGCCTGGGTTTCCCTGCGCAAGGAGAGCTACGCGTTCCTCAAGTCGTGGGAACCGTCATGGCGGCCCGAGAACTGCACCCGGTCGTCCTATCTCCGCCAGTACCGCGGCCAAGTGTTCGCGGCCCGCGATGACCGGGGGTATGCCTTCCACATCTTCCGCAACGCTGACAAGGCTCTGTTGGGCGCGGTGACCGTGGCAAACGTGCAGCGGGGAGTCGCGCATTCCGCGTCGCTCGGCTATTGGATCGGGGCTCCGTATGCTCGTCAGGGGTACATGCGCGAAGCCATCTCGATCCTGGTTCCGATGCTCTTCCGACAGATGAAGCTCCACCGGCTGGAAGCCGCCGCGGTCACCTCGAATTGGCCGAGTCGCCTCTTGCTCGAGAATCTGGGGTTTCGCTGCGAAGGCATGGCCCGCGACTACCTGAAAATTGACGGCCGCTGGCGGGACCATGCCCTGTACGCTCTGCTCGCGACAGACCCCCTGCCGGGGCCATCGGCGTCGGCCAACGTCCGGGCGCCTGCGCCCGACGACACACACACGCACTCGTACTCCGGAGCGACACCATGAATTTGTCCCGTCTTCTGGAAGCCCGCGCCGAAGCCGGAAATCCTGTCCGGGTCGGCATCATCGGGGCTGGCAAGTTCGGCACCATGTTCCTCGCGCAGGCCCATCGAACGCCTGGTCTCCACGTAATCGGTATCGCCGATCTGGATGTCGCCAAGGCGCACGCGAACTGTCGGCGAGGCGGCTGGAGCGCCGAGCAGATCGGGGCGGCGGATCTCGACCAGGCGGTCAAGACCGGCGCGACACGGATTGATGACGATGCGCCAGCTCTGATTGCCCATCCGGCCCTGGACGTCCTGATCGAGGCGACCGGTGACCCCAAGGTGGGGATTCGCCACTGCCTGGCGGCGATCGACCATGGCAAGCATGTCGTCATGGTCAACGTCGAGGCGGACGTCCTCGCGGGGCCGCTGCTCGCGAGGCGCGCCGAAGAAGCCGGCGTGGTGTACAGCCTGGCGTGGGGTGATCAGCCAGCGCTGATCGCCGAGCATGTCGACTGGGCGCGGGCCTGCGGGTTCAGCGTCGTTTGCGCCGGGAAGGGGACGCGCTACCACCCGGACTTCCACCGTTCGACGCCCGATACCGTCTGGGACAACTACCACCTGAGCCAGGAAGAGGCCGAACGCGGCGGCATGAATCCCAAGATGTTCAATTCCTTCATCGACGGGACCAAGTCCGGAATCGAGATGACGGCAGTCTGCAACGCCACCGGGCTCACGCCGCAGTCTGGTGGCCTCACCTTTCCGCCCTGCTCGCGCTACGACCTCGCCGAACTGCTGAAGCCCGCCAGCGCGGGTGGTCTTGCCCAGCATGTCGGCACCACCGAAGTCGTGTCCTCGCTCAACCGGGACATGTCTCCGGTCAGCGATGACCTGATGGTGGGCACGTACGTGGTGATTGAGGGGGAGAGCGACTACGTCCGGAACTGCTTCGAGGAGTATCGGATGCTGCCTGACAGCACGTTCCACTACGCTGCGCTCTACCGCCCCACGCACATGATCGGTCTCGAGCTCGGCATCTCGGTGGCCTCGGCAGCGCTCCGTGGCGAGCCGACCGGATCGCCGACCGGTTTCCGTTCAGACGTCATTGCGTGTGCGAAGCGGCCGCTCAAGAAAGGCGAAGTGCTGGACGGCGAGGGCGGCTACATGGTCTGGGGCCGCCAGTCCCCCGCGATCGATTCGCTGGAGTTCGGCGGGCTGCCCCTTGGCTTGGCGAGCGGCGTGCCGCTGACCAGGGACATCGCGGAAGGCGAGCTCCTCCGGTGGTCCGATGCTGCTGTCCAGGAAACGGACGAAGCGGTCCGAACCCGCCGCGAGATGGAAGCCGCGTTCGGGAGACCCAACGAACCGGCCTAGCCGGAGACCGGGAGGCTCCGTGCATCCGTGATCGGAGGCCGTGGAGCCAGTTCGCATTGGTCCTGTGTGCGGCGATGACGACGGTCGCGCGGCCGCCGACGAGGTCACCCTCACGGCACCCGGGACCCGGCACCTGTGGTCTTCAAAGTCATTTGACAGCCCTCCGATCGCTTTGAATAGTCCGCGCCGCCACACGCGGTGCCGGAACAGGCCGGTGTTTCATGACCCTCAGCCCGACGCGCGACAGGGAGCTCACCTACCCGCCGCCTTACCCGGACGGCTGGTACCGGATAGCGGCGTCGAAGGAGATCAGGCCCGGCGACGTGCGGCACGTTCAGTGCCTGGGGGAACAGATCGCCCTGTTTCGCAGCAAGACGGACGGCCAGATCGGGGCGGTTGATGCTTTCTGCCCGCATCAGGGCGCCAACCTGGCCTACGGCAAGGTCACGGGGGACCGTCTGCAATGCCCGTTTCACGGCTGGCAACTGGACGCCAACGGACGGGCCCGAAGCCATCCCCGCGCTGAAGACGAACCTCTCGTTCACCGGTACTGGGAGGCCATCGACTACTACGGCATGGTCATGATGTACCGGTCATCTGGCGACGTCGCCGAGGCACCCTACCGGCTCCCCCGTCAACCGAACATTGACAGCCTGGAGCTCGTCTATCGCGGCCAGCACGACGCCGGCGAAGTCGACATGCACATCATCGAATTTGCCGAGAACAGCGTCGATTTCGAGCACTTTTCGAACGTCCACCGTGTCATGCGCATCCCGTGGATCGGCATAAAACTGCCCTGGATACGAATCCGACACCGCCCGTCTTGGTCGCTGGACGACGAACTTGGGCACGTTTCCTATTTCGAAGACGAGGCAACGCTGGAAATCGGGGGCCGGGTATTCGAGAGAACAAGATCTCAAGCGGTAATCACGTTTCTTGGCCCAGGCAGTATCGTAAGATTCGAATTCCAGATTCCGAGAATCGGCAAGATCATCATGTTCCAGTTGCACACCCCCGTGGAGCCGCTGAAGCAGCTGGTGAGCTTCCGCTGGTTCGCCGCCCGGCGGGTGCCGCGCACACTGGTGTCCTATGTGATCGGGAACTGGATCTCGCAATGGAGACAGGACGTGGCGATTTGGAAAAGCAAGGTCTACCGGCCCTGTCCTCCGGGAGCCGTAGAGGCGGACCCCAGGCGCAAAATGCATCAGTGGTACCGGCAGTTCTACCCTGACGGTCCCGTCGCCAACTTGTCGGTACGCAATGATGGCGGCTGACTTTCACAATCCGATTTCCCAGGCTGTTCGTCCGGAAGACACGGCCGACACGTTGTCCAAGTACCGTCTCAGTCAGGAGCGGGGCAAGGCAGACTACGCCCTGATGGTGAAGGCCTTTTACGATCTCATTACCGACTTCTACGAGTACGGCTGGGGTCAGTCGTTTCACTTCGCACCGATGAAGAACGGTGCGTCCTTCGATGATTGCCTCGCTAGCCATCAGCATTTTCTGGGCGAGGCCATTGGCCTGAAGCCCGGTATGAAGGTGCTGGATGTCGGCTGCGGCGTCGGCGGACCGCAACGCTCCATCGCCAGGCAATTCGGGTCCTCGATCACGGGCCTCAACCTCAGCGCATATCAGATTGAGAAGTGCGCCCGATACAACCGGGAGGCCGGGCTGGATCACCTGTGCAGCGCCTTGCACGGCGACTTCATGGCCATTCCTGCAGAAGCCGAGACCTTTGACGCGGCCTACCATATCGAGGCTATTCCCCACGCGCCGGACAAGACGGCCGCCTACGCCGAGGTG
The DNA here is from genome assembly GCA_022825705.1 of Alphaproteobacteria bacterium. GTDB lineage: Bacteria > Pseudomonadota > Alphaproteobacteria > TMED109 > TMED109 > VXPW01. Next base: position 60,936 of record JAJDWH010000043.1, on the reverse strand, counting down.
TTCCGCGTGTTGCGCCCGGGGGCAGTGTTCGCCGGTTACGACTGGTGCGTGACGCCGCTGTACGACGGTGACAAGCCGGAGCACCGGGAACTCAAGGAACGGATCGAATACAGCAATGCGCTTCCGGAAATTGCTTCGTACACGGTCGTCACCGATGGTCTGCAGGCCGCGGGTTTCGAGCTGATCGAGGCGCGCGACCGCGCCCCGGACGCCGATGCGCACACACCGTGGTATCGACCGCTGGAGGGAAGCGGCCTGACACTGCGGGGTCTGCCGAGGACCCGTCTGGGCCGCAAGATCACCTCGGCGGCCTTGCGCGTGCTGGAAGGCGCGCGGGCAGTACCCCAGGGCTCGTTCGAGATACAGAGACTTCTCAACGTGGCGGCTGACAGTCTCGTGGCCGCAGGACGGCTGGGGATCTTTACGCCCATGTATTTCCACAAGGCGCGCAAGCCGCGTTGACTCCTAGGCGCGCTTAAAGCCTGCGCTGTAGCGAGGTCGAGTCACCGAGCCGCCGGTTCAAGCCCGCCCCTGCGCCACTGAGCGCACCCGCGACCTCTCCAGCGTGCATGCGGATTTCCCTGCCGCATTGCCGGCGTCCAGTTGGGGAGCCGGTGGTCGTCAATCCGACGGGGTGCCGGAAGGCTGGATCCGATAGATCCTGGTCGCCGTGTCGTGGAACAGCGCCCGCTTCTCGTCCTCCGAGTAGTGTGCCACCAAGCGCTTGAAGGAATTCCACAGCACCGTGTAGCTGCAGCTGACCTTGTCGACCGGGAAGTTCGATTCAAACATGCAGCGGTCGACGCCGAACAGCTCGATCATCGTCTCGTAGTACCGCCGGGTCGCCTCCATCAACTCCCAGCTGTATGGCGGACGGCTGCGACTGTGCCAGCCGAAGCCGTTCACCTCCATGTTGATCCCCCCAAGCTTCGCCACGACGTTTGGGCATTGGGCCAGCTCCACCATTCGCTCCCGCCAGTCGTCGAATACCTCGTCGGCACGGTCCGCGTACGGCCCCACGCCGAGCGGCCCGCCAAAGTGATCGAGAATGACCGTCTGATCGGGGAACGCACGGACCAGGTCGACGGCTTCGGACAGCTGCGGGTGGTAGCACCACAGATCGAAGGTCAGTCCCCGGGGCGCCAGGTGCCGGAAGCCGGCGCGAAAGGCGTCGCTCGCCATCAGGCCGGGCGGGGGCGCCGCACGGGCGACCGGAGTTTCGGGACTCTCGTCCCAGGCGACCACGTGGCGGATGCCGCGGAAGCGCGCCGGGCTGGCCGCAATCTGCGCATCCAACGTGGCCGCTGCCCCGTCGCCCGCGTCGAGAGGGGCTGTCCCGACGATGGCGGCGGCAATCTGAGTTTCGCCGTAGAGCCCGGAGGCCGCCATGGCCGCAAGGCCGTTCACGAACTCTGTCTCCCCTACGACCCGCGTGGGTGGTGTCCCTTCGCGCCGATACATCGCCCCGCACTCGACGTAGACCGTACTGACCACCCGGTGGCCACCGCCAAGGTCAGTCAGGATCTCATCCAGCAGATAGCGGGGCTGGACCATCACATCGCGACGGTCCCAGAAGTGATGATGGGGATCACAGATCGGAAGTTCAGGCTCCAGTGCCTGTTCCTGGACCAGGTCGAGCCAGTCGGCGTTCTTCGCTTGCATGAGCCTGATTTCCCCAATGATGTGGCCGAAACAGCAGGGACGGCCAGTCTACAGTGGGAGCAGGAGCCGGCCGGTCGCACGAACGCGATCGGCCCGATACTGCTCGCCCCGACGCCCGGCGCGCCCCGGCGGACGGTCAGCGGTTCCGTCGGAGGGAGGACCCGGAAAGCTGCTACGCCGCCCGGCGCGGCGCCAGGAGCATCGGCCCGTACGCGACGGCGTAGCCCAGAAAGGCAGCAATCCATGCGACAGCCGCCACCGATGACAGCAACGGACTCCACGCGGGAAACAGGGGGGCGGCGATCCGTGTCGCGGCCGCCAGCAGGACCGACAGGAAGATGATCACCGTGGCCGGCGAGGCTCGGAGGGGCCGTCCGGTGTGCCCGAGGCTTGCCCGCGTCATCACCGCCAGGGTCATGGTGCCGAAGGCGCCCACCGTCCAGGCGTGGACCGCGGCGCGATGGACGTCCTCCAGCCCCGCGATCACGGCGAGACCGGCCAGTGCGAACCCGACGGACACGAACAGATATGCCCCGTGCAGGACCGCGACCAACGGGTCGGCCAGGGTCCGGTGTGGACGCCACCGCAATTGCCGGACCAGGTGCAGGCCGGCCGACCCCAACAGGATCGTTCCGACGATGCCGGCCGGGACGATCCAGCCGTCCACAACCCACAGCACGAGCCCCAGCGCGCCGCTCCCGACCACGACGGAATCGTACCGTGCGTACGCGGCCGGCATTACCGTCTCGCCGCGCGCCTCCAGCCAGTTTGCCGTAAAGCTCGGGACGATCCGGCCCGCGACCAGGGTCAGCAGCAGGAGCACCGACGCGATGGCCATCCGGCTGCCGATTGCCGGATCGCCGCCGCACCAGACTTCCCAGGAATAGACCGCGTGCGAGACAGTGAATGCGGCCAGGAGGCCCACAACCTTCAGGTTTCGCCAGTTCCGCCCGGCGATGATTTCCCGCCCCACGACAATCACCACGGCCACAGGAAAAGCAATGGAGAGCCCCGTTGCGAGCGGGTAGCCGGGGATGAATGAAAAATTGACAGCGAGGCGTCCCGCCACCCACAACCCGAAAAGAGCGAAGAGGAGCCATCCCGCCACGGGTGGGCGACGCGTCCAGCCGGAGATGGCAGTGAGCAGAAAACCTGTGATGGGCGCCGCCACGTAGCCGAACAGGAGTTCGTGGGCGTGCCAGGCGACTGGCGGAAAAGCTATCGGAACGCTCAGCAAACCCCGGTACATGAGGAACCACAGGCCCATCATGAGCGCCGCGTACAGCGAACCGAACAAGAAGAACGGGCGGAATCCGGCACTGAACAGGGCGGGCCCGCGCCACGTAAGGCGTGGCCGGCGCACGGCAGCGGGCGCGTTCACCGGCGGTGCCGGGGACCGCCTGCGCGGCCGGTTCGGTCAGGAGCTCGGCGTATCAGGGGACCCCGCTCCCGACAGCCACGGCCAACTGGTCTTGAACCACGGCACGAAGGTCAGAGCCCAAGGTAGCACCACCAGGGAATACGGCGAGCCCGCCGGACGTCTCGCAACGCCAAGGTCTGGCAGCACCCCGCGAGAGTCGCTGCGACAACCCCACGCCGCCTCGCGGGATACGATGGATTATCAATTCCGCGGGACGCAGACGCCGGTTCCGCACTTCCGCATCAGTCAATGACAACCCACGGCACGCCCTCCGACGGATCGCTCACGGCGCGGTGCCCGACGATGTAGCAGTAGAGGCTGGTCGGTGCGAAATCCAGGCGCGCATTTCCCGGCCACCCTACGTCACCTTCCATCAGAGTTCGGGTGGTCACGAGCGGCACCACGTCGGGGTGCCAGGTCGTGAATGCCTTCAGGCTCTTCAGGTCGTTCGCGCTCCGGACATGGTGATCAGCCCATTTGACCTCGACGCACCACGAGGGCCGCTGCTGCCTGTCGAGGTGGACGATATCCACTTCACCGTTTCTCCACCGCGCATAATGAAGAGCGAGATTTGAGTGAAACCACTGGGCGAAGACAGCCGTCTCGGCGAGCGGCCCCATTTCTTCGTCGTCATCCGTGACCGGGCCGAACAGCGCACTCCGCAGTGCCGGGGTCGCGACATACACCTTGAAGTGCGTGGCGCGTTTGAAGCGGCGGGCATTGTGGTCAATGCGGTGGACGACCTTGATCAGGAAGGCCGCTGACAGGTACTCCAGATAACGCCTGATCGTCGGCTTGGTCACCCCGGAACGGCGCGCCAACGTATCGAGCGACACTTCCTGAGCCGTGTTGTACGCCAAGGTCGTGAACAGCGCGTTGAGTTCCTGCACATCCTGGATGCCATAGAGGCTCGGGAGGTCGCGCAAGAGGACCTTCTCGACGATATCGGTACCGATGTAGCGGCCGGGGTCCGAACGCACGGCCGGCGAGGTAACGGCTTCCGGGTAGCCGCCAAAGTTGACGTAGTCGACGAAATGCCGATTGAGCTGCTCGATGTCGCGGGTCGAGTACTGACCCGTTGCCGCATCGTGTTCGACGAGTCCGCGGATGCCTCGCAAATCAAGGTACTCGTGGAACGTCAGCGGCGGCAGCAGGAAATCCGTAAAGCGGCCGGCTCCCGATTCGATGCTCTTGAGCCGCAGTGCAGCCGCTGCCGAGCCCGATACGACGCACTTGACGTTCGGGTGCGCGTCCACGAACGCCTTCAGGTGGCGCTCCCAGTCGGCCAGGTACTGGATCTCGTCCAGAAACAGCACCCGGAGGCCTTCTAGGTTGCCGTTCGCCTGGCGGATTTCGTCGGCAGCCTCCTCGATCGAGAGCCGCGTGTACAGCGGCTGGTCGAGCGACAGGTAACCAAGGTCGTCGGGCCGGTATTCGTCCCCGGCGAGGAGATGCCGGATGACGTGATGCAGCAGCACCGTCTTGCCGACCCGCCGTGGCCCCATCAGCACCACGGCACGACGGACGCCGGGCTCTTCCACCAAGCTCAGGAAACGGTCGAAGTACGCGCGTGGTCTCAGTTCGCTGAAGTCGGCACGGATTGTGCCGTCCGCCCACCATGGGTTTTCCGCCCGGATGCGGTGACACCGCTGCTCCGAGGAGATTTCACGCATGCCGTCAGGTTAGGCTTGCCGGCCATGGGTGTCAATTAAGGAAAGTTAACTTATCTTATATTCCAGAACCCCGATACCGAACAGAGATTCCGCTGGTTACAGCCGTCACTTCTCGGGCTTGGGCTGCTCACGGGGCGCTGTCAGGCCGACGGTGCAATCGCCGTGGCTTTCGTTGGCGGCCCGCCGGCGGGGCAACCGGAAGCCCGGCGGTGACGGGAACCCGGATGCCGGCATGGTTGCGGCTACGGCACCACCTGCTCACCTGCCGCAGCAGGCGACGCGCTCAGGCGTTCCCGGCCGTCGGCGAGATTCGATACGGGTCGACCGGCTGACCCGACGCGGTGTCCCCGATGCCGCCGATCGCTCGTTCCCACTTCGCCGAATGATCCGCCGAAAACACCAGGTCCTCGTCGGCCGCCACATTGAGCCAGGAGTTCTGCATGATCTCGTGATCCAGCTGACCTGGCCCCCAACCCGCATAACCAAACAGCACCAGCGCCCGCCGGGGTCCGCCGCCGCTGGCGATTTCCCGGAGCACGTCCACGCTTGACGTCAGCAGAATGGAATTCCCCACACGCTGCGAGTTCTCGTACTTCAGATCATCAGTGTGCAGGACGTACCCGCGGTTCAGCTCGACCGGGCCGCCCATGTGAATCGGCACCTTCTCGGCCGCGTCGGTACCTTCAATGTTCAAATCGTTCAAGATCTTGTCGAAGCGCGGCGAATCGGCCGGGCGGTTGACGACCAATCCGACGGCGCCTTCGGCCGCATGCGAACAGAGATACACGACCGCCCGCTCGAAAAACATATCCGTCAGCGACGGCATGGCCACCAACAGCTGGCCGGCAAGGTGAGACTGGTCCGGTTTCTCTGGCGGTGTCGGCGACATGGGTCAACGCTATTCTTTGTGGGGCCGCTCCGCAACGCATCCGGCGCCGCAGGCAGGAACCCGGCCGGGCGGCGAACGCCCGCAACGACGCGACGGTCCCTTTCAGGAGATTCACGCATGCCCCGCACAGTGATCACCGGCGCAAGCCGCGGCATCGGGCACGCCCTCGCCATCGAGCTTGCCGGGCGCGGGCACGACGTCCTCGCCCTTTGCCGGAAACCGGTGGAAGTCACCGGGCTCGCCGATGTCGACGGCGTCACGGTGCGGGGGCTCGACGTCGCCAGCCCGGTCGCCATGCATTCATTTGCGACCGCTCTCGACGGCACGATCGATATTCTCGTCAACAACGCGGGGATCGCGGGCGGCAAGCTTCGGGACAACCTGTCCGAAGCGGACTTCCGGATGGCCGATGACGTGTTCCGGGTGAATGCGGTCGCCCCGCTCCTGCTGACGCGCCTCCTCGCGGACCGGCTCCCGCCCGGTGCCCTGGTCGTAAACGTGACGTCGATCATGGGGTCGAACGCGGCCAACACGTCGGGCGGCATGGCGATCTACCGGGCCAGCAAGGCAGCCCTCAACAGCATCTCCCGGACGCTGGCGGCGGAACTGGGCCCGAAGGACGTGACGGTGCTGGCCGTGCATCCCGGCTGGGTGCGCACCGACATGGGCGGTCCGTCCGCGAACATCGACACGGAAACGTCAGCCCGCGGCATTGCACAGGTGATCGCCGACGCCGATCCCGCGCAGAACGGTACCTACCTCGACTGGAAGGGTGATTCGTTGCCCTGGTGACGAGGCGTGCCTAACGCTCCGTTGCGAGACCCCCGGCCTCCACGATGAATTCCGCCACTGCGTGCACGCCCTTGCCGTGCTTCACCTGCGCAAACAGGAAGGGGCGTGAACCGCGCATCCGTTTCGTATCACGGTCCATCACTTCAAGGTCCGCGCCGACCAGCGGTGCAAGATCCGTCTTGTTGATGATCAGCAAGTCGGATCGGGTGATTCCCGGTCCGCCCTTGCGTGGGATCTTGTCGCCCGCCGAGACATCGATCACGTAGAGGGTCAGGTCGGCGAGTTCAGGCGAAAACGTCGCCGCGAGATTGTCGCCACCGGATTCCACGAACACGACGTCGAGATCGGGGAACGCGGCCTCCAGTTGTGCGATCGCCGCCAGGTTCATCGAGGCGTCCTCGCGAATCGCGGTGTGGGGACATCCTCCGGTCTCGACCCCCTGAATCCGTTCCGGGGTGAGCGCGCCGGAGCGGGTCAGGAACTCGGCATCCTCGCGGGTGTAGATGTCATTGGTGATGGCGGCGATGTCATAACTCTCGCGCATCGACTTGCAGAGGCCATCGAGCAAGGCCGTCTTGCCGGAGCCGACGGGCCCGCCGATGCCCACGCGGAACGGTGTGGTCATGATCGGAACAACCTCGTGTATTGCGTTTCGTGCTGGATGGATGCCCAGTCCACGACGACTGCTGCGGAGCCGATGTCGTCCAGCGACCGGCCGAGCGCCTCGCCGGTGGCCCGGAGGACGTCCGCTTCAAGATCGGCCAGGATGCGCTGCCCGGCAACCTGGCCGAGCGGGATGAGCCGAATCCCGGCGGACACCAGGTTCGCGGCCAGGGCATGCAGGTAGGCAGCCAGACCTTCCCGAAGCGGGATGCCCTCCCGGGCGACAGCGGCGGCGACGCTGACCGGATATACCGGCGGCGCGCGTCCGTCCGCCGCGCGGGCGCCGTCCCATGCCGCCGCAACCGTATCCTCGAAGGCGGTTCCCTGCGCGGCGGTCTCTGTCGCGATCTCGAACGTGCCGCGCATGGCCCGGCCCAGCGCACCCACCACGGCCAGACGCTCGGCGTCACCGCAACTGGCTGCGTGCCAGGTCTCACGGTAGAGGTCGGCATCGACGCGGGCGGCGCCAAACCGGAGGATGCCGCGTACCCACGTCGCCAGCGTGTCCTGGTCGCGGACCAGTCCGGCCTCGACGGCATACTCGATTCCGTGCGAGTACGCGTAGGCGCCGACCGGAAACGACGGTCCGAGCCAGGCCATCAGGCGGATGATGCGCCGATCGGCTTCCATGCCCGGACCTACCCGCGGTCTTCCCCGGGATCGGACACGGCGTATGCACCGGGCTCCGGCGAGAACGGGGCTTGCCGCCGTTGCGTGGTCGCGCCCAACCCCTCCGCCATCCCGGCCAATACGTGGTCGTCCTGAATCCTGAGGCCTCCATCCGCCAGCACTTGCAGCGGGGCATGGCGATTGCCGATGTGCCATGCCACCTTGGCCGCGTGCGCCGCAGATTCACAGCGGATATCGACGACCGGTTCGGGCGCCGCCCGAACCAGCACCGCGCCGCCGCCGGCAAGCGTCAGTCCGTCACCGTCCTGCAATCGGGGCACGGTCTCCAGGTCGAGGAGCAGTGGCTCGCCGTCATCGCTGCGCAGCCGCCCGCGGCGGCGCTGCCGGTCGTCATGCACCAGGGTCACGGACGGACCCTCCGGCGGCGGTGTCCAGGCGCCGTGGCGCAGCACCGCAATCGCGCGCCGCATTGCCGTCGCACTCAGAAGAGAAAGTAGCGCTGGGCCATCGGCAACCGGGTTGCCGGCTCACAGGTCAGCAGCGCTCCGTCGGCGCGGACCTCGTACGTCTCGGGATCGACGTCGATCGCCGGGCAGAGGTCGTTCAGCACCATGTCCTTCTTGCCGAGCGCACGGGTACCCGACACCGCCACCAGCCGTTTCGTCAGTCCCAGTTCGCCCAGTCCGTCCTCCAGGCCCGCCTGCGAGACGAATGTCACCGATGACGAGGACCGGGCACGCCCCAGCGCCGCGAACATCGGACGGTAGTGCACGGGCTGCGGCGTCGGAATCGATGCGTTCGGATCCCCCATCGCCGCGGCGGCGATCGCCCCTCCCTTGAGCACGAGATCGGGCTTGACGCCGAAGAACATCGGCTTCCACAGCACCAGGTCGGCCAGCTTGCCCACCTCGACCGACCCGACCTCGCCGTCGATACCGTGCGTCCGGGCTGGATTGATCGTGTATTTCGCGATGTACCGCCGCACCCGGAAGTTGTCGTTGTCGCCGCGCTCCTCCGGGAGACGGCCGCGCTGCTGCTTCATCTTGTCGGCGGTCTGCCAGGTCCGGACGATCACTTCCCCGACTCGACCCATGGCCTGACTGTCGGAGGCGATCATCGAGAACGCTCCGAGATCATGCAGGATGTCCTCCGCCGCGATGGTCTCGCGCCGAATGCGGCTCTCCGCAAATGCCACGTCCTCCGGGATGTTCGGGTCCAGGTGATGACACACCATGAGCATGTCGAGGTGCTCGTCGACGGTGTTCACGGTGAACGGACGGGTGGGATTGGTGCTGGACGGCAGCACGTTGGGCTCGCCGCAGAGCCTGATGATGTCCGGCGCGTGGCCGCCGCCGGCCCCTTCGGTGTGGAACGCATGAATCGTGCGGTTCCGGAACGCGGCCGTCGTGGTCTCGAGGTAGCCCGACTCGTTCAGGGTGTCGGTATGGATTGCGACGCCGACGTCCCACTCGTCGGCGACGGACAGGCACGTGTCGATGGCCGCGGGCGTGGTGCCCCAGTCCTCGTGCAGCTTCAGGCCGCAGGCCCCGGCGCGCACCTGCTCGACCAGCGCCGTCGGCTCGGAGGCGTTCCCCTTGCCGTAGAAACCGAGATTGACCGGCAACGCCTCCGCCGCCTCCAGCATGCGGGCCAGGTGCCAGGGCCCCGGCGTGCACGTCGTCGCGTTCGTCCCCTCAGCAGGGCCCGTGCCACCGCCCAGCATCGTGGTGACGCCCGAGTAGAGGGCATCGTCGACCTGCTGCGGGCAGATCCAGTGAATGTGCGCATCGATGCCGCCGGCGGTCAGGATGCGGCCCTCGCCGGCGATCGCCTCGGTGCCCGGCCCGACGACGATGTCCACGTTCGGCTGCGTATCCGGGTTGCCGGCCTTGCCGATCGCGGCGATCCGGCCATCGCGAAGGCCCACGTCCGCCTTGATCACTCCCCAGTGATCGACGATCAGGGCGTTCGTGATCACGGTGTCCACCGCACCGTCCGCACGGCCGGCAGATCCTTGGCCCATGCCGTCGCGGATGACCTTGCCGCCGCCGAACTTGACCTCTTCGCCGTACACGGTCCGGTCGGCTTCCACTTCGATGAACAGGTCGGTGTCGGCCAGCCTGACCCGATCGCCGACCGTCGGCCCGTACATGGCGGCGTAGGCCGCCCGCTCAATGGAAAATGGCACGACCTAGTCCTCCAGTGGACCCTGAACCCGGGCATTGAACCCGCGGACGACCCGGGCACCGGCGTAAGGAATGAGCCGCGCCTCGCGCTGCTGGCCCGGCTCGAACCGCATCGCGGTCCCGGCGGGAATGTCGAGGCGGCGGCCCCGCGCCGCATCGCGGTCGAACTCGAGCGCGGTGTTGACCTCGAAGAAATGGTAATGCGAGCCAACCTGGATCGGCCGGTCGCCGGTGTTGGCCACCGTGATCGTGATGGCGTCGGCCTCCGCGTTGAGGAGCAGCGAGCCGGGCGCGGTCATGATCTCACCGGGAATCATCGGTCATCTCCCGATTTCAGCGGATGGGCTGGTGCACGGTGACCAGCTTGGTGCCGTCGGGGAACGTGGCCTCGACCTGGATTTCGGGGATCATGTCGGCGACGCCCTCCATGACCTGATCGCGGCGCAGGACGCTGGTCCCGTCGCGCATCAGGTCCGCGACGGACGCACCGTCCCGCGCGCCCTCGACGATGTAGTCCGTGATGAGGGCGACCGCTTCCGGATAGTTCAGCGGGACGCCACGCTCGAACCGGCGGCGCGCCACGATGGCGGCCACGGCGACGAGCAGCTTGTCCTTTTCCCGCGGCGAAAGATTCATGCATGTCCTCCTGAATCAGACGTGCCAGAGCCGGGGCAGGCCGGCGGCGAGACCCGCCGCGGTGGCGCGAAACCCTGCCCAGAAGGTCGCAAACGCGCAGCGGACGTGGTCCCCGCGTTCCGCGAGCCACCGCACGACCAGCACGCCGTTGACGACCGTGGCCCCGGCGCGCACGCCGGCCGGCAGGTCATCGAGCAGGCGCCGGGCCTCCTGCTGCCGTGCGGGCGCGTCGTCCGCGGCATAGACCGCGCAGGCCACGGCCCGCGCGCCACCGAAGCCGGCCGGGTGGTCGAGCACAGCCGGCAGGTCGTCCTCGACGTGGAGCGCGTCGGCCCAGACGAGGTCGCCGTTCCTGCGCACCTCCCACGCCTCACGGACCAGCCCCCGCGTCATCTGCTCGCCGGACGCAATTCGCCCCAGCACCAGAAACTCGCCGGCCAGGACCCGCCCTCCGGGCGCACGGTCGATGCAGACCCGGCGCCGCAGCCGCGCCTGATCGAACAGGATCGTCTCCTGGGGCAGCCACTCGAGCCACGCGCCTTCCGCGGCCTCCAGGCGGACATCGATCCGGCAATCCGCACCGGTCGAGCGGTACACCTTTTCCGCCGCCTGTGCGGCCACGATCGCGGCAGCACCGTCCCCGGCGGTCGCCGTGACGTCGATCCGGTCACCGCCGACGAGGCCGCCCGACGTCGTCACGAGCGCCGCCAGCGGCGGTTCGGCGGCGGGCTGGGCCGGGAACAGGACGCGCATCGGGTCGCGCTGGTACAGGTGGCGCAGCGAGGCCGCGCCGGCGCCCGCGAAGCCGACCTCGGCCACGCCGTGGACGCGGTGTCCGGATACCGGCGCTTCAGACGGTGAGGCGGCGGCGGACATCTTCCTCAACCATGTCGTCGGACTTGCCCGACAGCACCACTTCGCCACGGTCCATGACGATGAAGTCGTCGGCGAGGTCGCGCGCGAACTCGAAGTACTGCTCCACGAGGAGGATCGCCATGTCCCCGCGGGCGGCCAACGTCCGGATCACCCGTTCGATGTCCTTGATGATCGACGGCTGGATGCCCTCCGTCGGCTCGTCGAGCACCAGCAGCCGGGGCCGCATCACCAGTGCCCGGGCGATCGCCAGTTGCTGTTGCTGCCCGCCGGACAGGTCACCGCCGCGGCGACCGAGCATGTCGCGCAGGACGGGGAACAGGTGGAAGATCTCCTCCGGCAGCGTACGGGTCGGCCGGGGCAGCGAGGCATAGCCGGTGTAGAGGTTCTCGCGGACACTGAGAAGCGGGAAGATCTCGCGCCCCTGGGGCACGTAGGCGATGCCCCGGGCGGCGCGCTGGTACGCCGCGAGCGCCGAGATGTCGGCGCCCTCCCACAGGATCCGGCCGGCGCTGATCATCTGCTGGCCAACGATGGCCCGAAGCAGCGTGGTCTTCCCCACGCCGTTGCGCCCCATCACGCAGGTCACGCGGCCCGGCGCGGCGCTCAAGCTGACCTGGCGCAGCGCCTGGCTGGCCCCGTAGTGGAAATCGATGGCCTCGACCTGCAGCATGGCTAGCGCCCCAGGTACACCTCGACCACCCGCGCGTCGTTTTGCACGGCATCGAGGGTTCCTTCGGCCAACACCGCGCCTTCATGCAGCACGGTGACCCGGCAACCCAGGCCCCGCACGAACGCCATGTCGTGCTCCACCACGACGACCGAACGCGATCCGGCAATCCGGGTGAGCAGCGCCGCCGTCTGTTCGGTTTCCTCGTCGGTCATGCCGGCGGCCGGCTCGTCGACCAGCAGGAGTTCGGGATCCTGCATCAGCAGCATCCCGATCTCGAGCCATTGTTTCTGGCCGTGGGACAGGTCGCCCGCCCGCCGGTCACGATGGGAGATCAGGGCGGTCGTCTCGAGCACCCCGTCGATCCGCTCGCGGGAAGCGGCGCCGAGGCGGGCGAACAGGCTTCCGAACACCCCGCGGGTGCCCGCGAGCGCGAGCTCCAGGTTGTCGAAGACGGTGTGTTCCTCGAACACGGTGGGCTTCTGGAACTTCCGGCCGATTCCCAGATTGGCAATCGCCGCTTCGTCCAGTTGCGTGAGATCGATGCCGCCGTTGAACTCGACCTGGCCGCGATCCGGCCGGGTCTTGCCCGTCACCACATCCATCATCGTCGTCTTGCCGGCACCGTTGGGTCCGATCACGGCGCGAAGTTCGCCCACCTCGACATAGAAGCTGAGATCGTTCAGGGCCTTGAAGCCGTCGAACGATACCGATACGCCGTCCAGGTACAGGATGGTGTCGTGCAGCTCCGGCCGCGCCTGGACAGCGACGTCGCTCACGGTGCCGACTCCGGGGACCTTGCCCGGCCGGACCTGCGCCGCCAGCGCGCGCCTGCGCGCTTGAAGACCGGGACGGTCCCGACGAGCCCCTTCGGCAGGAACAGGGTCACGGCGATGAACAGCCCCCCCAGCACAAACAGCCACATGTCCGGGAGTACCCCGGTGAACACCGTCTTCGCGTAGTTGACGAGGATCGCCCCGAGCACAGCGCCGTACAGGGATCCCCGGCCGCCCACTGCCACCCAGACCACGATCTCGATGGACGCTGCCGGCGCGAACTCGGACGGGTTGATGATGCCGACCTGCGGGACGTACAGGGCCCCGGCGAGGCCGGCCAGCATGGCCGACAGGACAAAGACGAAGAGCTTGTAGTGTTCGACCCGATAACCCAGGAAGCGGACGCGGGTCTCGGCATCCCGGACGGCGACCAGCACTCTCCCGGCGCGGCTGCGGACGATGAAGCGCCCGAGCAGGTAGCCCAGCGCCACGGCCGCCGCACTGGCGCAGAAGAGCGCGACCCGCGTGCCGTCCGCCTGCAGGTTGAACCCCAGCAGGTCCTTGAAATCGGTCAGCCCGTTGTTGCCGCCGAAGCCCATGTCGTTGCGGAAGAACGCGAGCATGAGCGCAAACGTCATGGCTTGGGTGATGATCGAGAGATAGACGCCGGTCACCCGGGAGCGGAACGCGAACCAGCCGAAGACCAACGCCAGCGCTCCCGGCACGACCAGCGCCATGATTATGGCGAACGGGAACCAGTCGAATCCCTGCCAGTACCAGGGCAGCTCCTTCCAGTCGAGGAAAACCATGAAATCCGGCAGTTCGGGATGCCCGTAGACCCCCCGGTCGCCGATCTGGCGCATCATGTACATGCCCATGGCATAGCCGCCGAGCGCAAAGAACGCGCCGTGGCCGAGACTGAGCACGCCCGCGTACCCCCAGATCAGGTCGACGCTCAGGGCCAGCAATGCGAACGTCAGGTACTTGCCCATCAGGCTGACGACGTAGGTGGGAACGTGCAGGACCGAATCCTCGGGCAGCAGCAGGTTCGAAATCGGCACCACCACGACGGCCGCCAGCAGCACGGCCAGCAGGATCTGGCCGCCCCGATTGCCGGCAAGCAGATCGACGAGCACCGACCGGACCACCATCACTCAGCTTTCCGCCGCACGGCCCTTGAGGGCGAACAGGCCGCGCGGCCGCTTCTGGATGAACAGGATGATGGCCACCAGCACGAGGATCTTCGCGAGAACCGCGCCGGCGAACGGCTCCAGGAACTTGTTGATAACCCCGAGGCTCATGGCGCCGACCAGGGTTCCCCAGAGGTTGCCGACCCCGCCGAACACCACGACCATGAAGCTGTCGACGATGTAAGCCTGCCCGAGATTGGGGCTCACGTTGTCGATCTGGCTGAGGGCCACCCCGGCCACGCCCGCGATGCCCGCGCCCAGGCCGAAGGTCGCGGCATCGACCCACCCGGTCCGGATCCCCATGGATGACGCCATGGACCGGTTCTGGGTGACCGCCCGCATGTACAACCCCAGGGCGGTGCGGCGAAGGACCAGCGCGATGCCGGCAACCACCAGCAGGCTGAAGATGATGATGGCGACCCGGTTGTAGGGGAGCACCAGCCCCGTCGCCGTTTCGAACGCCCCGCTCAGCCACGACGGGCTCGACACCTCGCGGTTGGTCGGTCCGAACACCGTCCGAACCAGCTGCTGCAGGATGAGGCTCAGCCCCCAGGTCGCCAACAGGGTCTCGAACGGCCGCCCGTAGAGCCAGCGAATGACGCTGCGCTCGATCGCGACGCCGGCGGCGCCGGCGACGAGAAAGGCTGCCGGCACGGCCACGGCCAGGGAATAGTCGAGGCCGCCCGGCGCGAAGTCACGGAAGAGCTGCTGGACCACGTAGGTCGTGTAGGCGCCGAGCATCACCAGTTCGCCATGGGCCATGTTGATGACGCCCATGACTCCGAATGTGATGGCCAGCCCCACGGCCGCCAGGAGCAACACTGAACCAAGGCTGAGACCCTGGAAAATGGCGCCCAGGAGGTTCCAGAAGGCGAGGTCGCGCTCGACGGCATCCAGCGCCTCCGCAGCGCTCGCCCGGACCTCCGCATCCGGCTCGCTCTCCTGACTGAGGCTGGCCAGCAGCGACCGGACTTCCGGAAGCGCCGACTCGGAAAGGCGTTCCACCGCAGCCAGGCGAACGTCGAGCGGGAAGTCCGGATTGGTCTCGATGGCTGCCTTGGCCAAGGTGAGCTGGTCGAGGAGACCCGGGTCCTCCTCGCGGGCGATCGCCTGTTCCACGGTCTCCAGCGCCCCGGCATCGCGCGCCGCGAACACCGCCGCCGCCGCCTCCTCGCGCTGATCGGGATCGTCGGACAGCAGGGTCAGGCCCCCCAGCGCCGCCTTGATCACCCCGCGCAGGCGGTTGTTGACCTTGACCTTCTTGAGTTCTTTCTTCCTGGCGTCGCCGACCGCACTGCCGTCCAGGGCGTTCGTCAGCGAATAAACCTTGCCGGTCTTGTGGCCGATCACGAGCACACCGTCCGCCTTGCGCACGAACAGCTGGCCCTTCGCCATGGCCTCGAGGATCGGGATGGTCCTCGGGTGCCCGGTCGCTGCCAGGACCTCGACTCCGACGGCGCGGTCCTTGTAGCTCTTTGCCGACAGTCCCTGGATCGCCTCGTCCAGCGTTGCTGCGTGGCTGGCTGGAGCGCCGCCCGCGACGATCGCCACGATCGCGATGCACGAGAACACCGCAGCCAAGGACGGCAGGGCGAAACCGCGTGTCGGCATGGCAGCGGGTCCGGACATTGGAAACCGGCCAGAGGCCGGCGGGAAACAGTAGAGCAACGACGCTCGATCCGATCAGGGGCAGCGGGATTGCTCCCGCCGCCCCGGACCGGATGCGCAGCCTACATGTCGGCGGTAGCGCCGTACTTCGGGGCCTCGCAGTTGCCGCAGACCCACGGGAAGGTCCAGTCGGCAATCAGCTTCGCGCTTTCGGGAATGAAGTCCGACCAGGCGTCACCCTTGACCACCCCGTCGGTTTCCCAGACCGTCTCGAACTGCCCGTCATCCTGGATCTCGCCAATGAGGACCGGCTTCGACAGGTGATGGTTGGTGTTCATCATGGCCATGCCGCCGGTCAGGTTCTTGAAGGTCTGACCGTACATGGCCTGGCGTACGGCATCGACTTCCACCGTGCCGGCCTGCTGCACCGCCTGCACCCACATGTTGAAGCCGATGTAATGGGCTTCCATGGGGTCGTTCGTCACACGGTCCTCGTCCTCGATGAACGCGTGCCATTTCTCGATGAACGCCTCGTTCTCGTCGGTCTCCACGCTCATGAAGTAGTTCCACGCCGCGAGGTGGCCTACGAGCGGCTCGGTGTCGAGACCGGCCAGTTCCTCCTCGCCGACCGAGAAGGCAACCACGGGGATGTCCTCGGCCTTGATGCCCTGGTTGGCCAGCTCCTTGTAGAACGGAACGTTGGCGTCGCCGTTGATCGTCGAGACCACGGCCGTCTTCTTGCCTTCGGACGCGAACTTCTTGACATCCGCCACGATCGTCTGCCAGTCGGCGTGCCCGAACGGCGTGTAGTTCTCCAGGATGTCCGCGTCGGAAATCCCCTTCGCGTTCAGGTACGCACGGAGGATCTTGTTGGTTGTCCGCGGGTACACGTAATCCGTGCCCAGAAGCGCGATCCGTTCGGCTCCACCACCGTCCTCGCTGAGGAGATAGTCAACTGCGGGAATGGCCTGCTGATTAGGGGCTGCGCCGGTGTAGAACACGTTCCGGGAGCTCTCTTCGCCCTCGTACTGAACCGGGTAGAACAGCAGTCCGTTGAGTTCCTCGATCACCGGCAGCACCGACTTGCGGGATACCGACGTCCAGTTTCCGAAGATCACGGCGACCTCATGCTGCTCGATCAGTTCGCGAGCCTTTTCGGCAAAGAGGGGCCAGTTCGAGGCCGGATCAACGACGACGGGCTCTAGCATCTTGCCGAGCAGGCCGCCCTTGCTGTTCTGCTCTTCGATGAGCATCAGCATCGTGTCCTTCAACGTGGTTTCGCTGATGGCCATCGTGCCAGAGAGCGAATGCAGGACACCGACCTTGATGGTCTCGGCCTGCGCCGCTCCACTCAGTGCGGTCGACGCGGCCAAGATGCCTGCGAAGACCAGATGACGCTGGTTTCGAAACATAGAATTTCTCCGTGAAGTCTGGTGCGCACCCACCGATGTCCGGGGCCGCTTTGCGGACTGCACCACGCCCTCACAGAAGCAAACTCCATGCCAAGTTTGCGGCTGAACGCTTGCAGCCTGCCTGGAAACCGGCTCTGCAGGCAGCCGACCCGAAATATCTGCACGAATAACGACCATTGATGGTCATACGATGCTCACAAAGTAGGCACTTTGCCTGACCGGTGCCGATGTTTCCCCGCCCGCCACCACACAACCGACCACTTTCGTCCCCGCTCTGGAAACCCGGCCCTGCCCGGGCTACAAAGCGCCCTGCTCGCCCAAGCGGGATCTCCAGCAACCCACTTCGCCCCAATCGGATGTAGCCCTCATGGGATCAATGATCGCGGTCCGCGCCGCTGATGACACCAGTTTGCCCGTCTATCTCGCCGAACCCACCGGAATCCGCCGTGGTTCGCTGGTGGTCATCCAGGAAATCTTTGGTGTCAACCCGTACATCCGCAGCGTGGCGGACCAGTTCGCCGAGACCGGTTACGTGTGTTACGCGCCGGATCTCTACCACCGGATTGAGCCCGGGATCGAACTCGGCTACGAGGCAACCGACGTCCAGCGCGGCCTGGAGCTCAAATCCCAGACGGGTTGGGACCTGCCCGTCATGGATGTGCAGACCTGTATTGCGACCCTGTTGATCGACCACAGGGTCGGCGTGGTCGGCTTCTGCTACGGAGGCTCGTTGTCATGGCTCAGCGCCTGCCGTGGCTACGGCATGGAGGCAGCCGTCTGTTACTACGGCGGGCAGATCGCGGCCTTGCTCGACAAACCGGCGAACGTCCCCGTGCAAATGCACTTCGGCGACCGCGATGCGTCCATCCCGCCGGAAGATGTCGAGAAGATCCGCGCCTTCGCCACCGACGCCGACATTCACGTCTACGAAGGCGACCACGGGTTTGCCTGCACCGCGCGCGGCAGCCATCACCCGGCCTCGGCGGAGGCCGCCAATGAACGCACCCTCGCGTTCTTTGCCAGGCACGTAGCCAAGGAAGAAGCCTGATGGCGCGGGCTGTCGCCATCGCCGTGGCGGCGCTCCTGGCGCCCTGGTCCGCGCTGGCCATCGAACCGCCCGCCGAGCTCGTCATGGTCGATCTGCAGGCCGGTGATGGCCGTGTTGCCGAGGCAGGCTGTGGCGTGAGCGTGCACTACACGGGATGGCTGTTCGATCCCGATGCGGCTACCGACGACCCCTGCCTTGCGCGGGGCCAGCAGTTCGACAGTTCCCGGAACCGTCAACGGCCGTTCAATTTCCCGCTTGGCGAGGGCTATGTCATTCCCGGTTGGGACATCGGTGTTGTCGGAATGCAGGTCGGCGGGCACCGCTGCCTCGTCGTCCCGCCGGACATGGCCTACGGAGAACATGGCGCGGGGGGCGGAGTGATCCCTCCGAATGCGACGCTCATCTTCGAGGTGGAAGTGCTCTCGGTGGCCGATTTCTAGCCATGACGAAACCGGTCTTCGGGGTTGTGGGCGGGAGCGGCATCTACGAGCTCGACTCGCTTGAGTCGCCGAGTTGGAAGACCGTAAGCTCCCCCTTTGGCGCGCCGTCAGACGCGATTCTTCACGGCCGGCTGAAAGGGCTGGAATTTCGTTTCCTGCCGCGACATGGCCGCGGCCATCGCATTCCTCCCAGCAGCCTCAACTTCCGGGCGAACATCGACGCGCTGAAGCGCACCGGCGTAACCGACATCATCTCGCTTTCCGCCGCAGGCAGCCTCAGGGAGGACTTGCCTCCCGGTACATTCGTCCTAGTCGATCAGTTCATCGACCGCACCTTTGCGCGGGTCAAGAGCTTCTTCGGACCCGGTCTCGTGGCGCACGTCTCCATGGCGCATCCCACCTCGGATCGCCTTCGGCGGCTGCTGGCCGAAGCGTCGAGCACTGCCGGCATCGATGCGGTGAGCGGGGGTACGTACTTGGCCATGGAAGGGCCGCAGTTCTCGACTCGGGCCGAATCCGAGCTCTACCGGTCCTGGGGCTGCGACGTGATCGGCATGACCAACATGCCGGAGGCGAAGCTGGCCCGCGAGGCCGAAATCGCCTACGCCAGCGTGGCGATGATGACCGACTACGACTGCTGGCATCCGGACCACGAGGCCGTGACGGTCGAGCAGGTCGTCGGCGTCCTGCTGGACAACGCCGCCCGCGCGAGGACTCTGGTCGAGGCTTTCGCGAGTGCCGCCGCGGCCACGGACTGGGATGATTCCGATCCTGCCTACCGGGCGCTCGACGCGGCCATCATCACGCCGCCGGAGGCGCGCGACCCGGCACTCGCGAAGAAACTGGGTGCAGTGGCCGGACGGGCTCTGGAAGCCTAGCCGGCCTCGCCGTCAAAGGTCATCGTCGCCGCGTTTGACCGGCACCCAGGTGCGCCGGTAGGTCGCGTAGAACACACCCGTCATGACCACCAGGAAGACCAGCACCCGCAACCCCATGCGCTTCCGCTCGTCCGCAGTCGGGTCAGCCGCCCAGGCGAGGAACGTCGCCACGTCGTGAGCTTCCTGCTCGATGGTCGCCTCAGTGCCGTCTGCGTACGTTACGTCATCGCCCCAGAGCGGCTTCGGCATCGCGATGACGGATCCCGGAAAGTACGGGTTGTAGTACGAGGACCCCGGGTCGACCCCGTCCGGCGGATCCTCGTAGCCGATGAGGATCGCGTAGACGTAGGGCGCGCCGCGTTCCAGCACCTTGAGCGAGAGATCCGGCGGTGCGACGCCGTTGTTGGCCGCCGCCGCGGCTTTCGCGTTCGCGAACGGCTCGGTGATCAGGGGGTCGGAGGGACGGCCGGGGCGTTCAAACATCTCGCCCATGTCATCCGGCCCGTCCGTGACCAGCGTCTCCGACGCCATGCGGCGAATGTCGTCCTCGGTGAAGCCCAAGTCACCCAGGTTGCGCCACGCCATGAACCGCAGTCCGTGGCAGGTTGCGCACACGTTCCGGTACACCTCGAAGCCGCGGATCGCCGCGGCACGGTCGAGCCTGCCGAACGGCCCGTCAAACGAAAACTCGACGGCTGGCGGCACCAAACCGTCGGTCGCGGCCCGGGCGTCCTGCCCGGTCGGCGAGGCCGCCAACAGTACCGCGGCGAACAGTACCCCCAGGCGCCTCACGGGCCCTGGCTCCCGTGCTTGTGGCCGTAGATGCTCTCGGGCAGCTGTCGGGAACGCTCGACCCGGCCGATCACCGGCATCAGCACCAGGAAATGCGCGAAGTAATAGATCGTCGCGATTCTTCCGATCGTGATGTAGATACCCTCCGGCGGATTGGCACCGATCCAGCCGAGCAGCAACGTGTTGCCCGCGAACAGCCAGAACAGCCACCGGTAAACCGGCCGGAACGCGGCACTCCGGACTCTTGAACTATCCAGCCACGGCAGCGCAAACAGGATCATGACCGCTCCGAACATCGCGATGACGCCGCCGAGCTTGTGCGGGACCGCTCGGAGAATGGCGTAGAACGGCAGGAAGTACCATTCGGGCACGATGTGCGGCGGCGTCCGGAGCGGGTCGGCCGGGATGTAGTTGTCGGGATGGCCAAGGCTGTCCGGAGCGTAGAACACCACGCCGGCGAAGAAGACCAGCGCCATGCCCAGACCGACCAAGTCCTTCACCGTGTAGTACGGGTGGAACGGAATCGTATCGCGCGGCGCGCCGGGATTGACGCCGAGAGGATTGTTCGAACCGTGCCGGTGCAGGGCGACGATGTGGAGAAAGACCAGCGCGACGATGACGAACGGCAAGAGGTAGTGGAGCGAGAAGAAGCGGTTCAGCGTCGGATTGTCGACCGAGAATCCGCCCCAGAGCCATTCGACGATGGCCGGACCGATGCCCGGTATCGCCGAGAAGAGATTGGTAATGACGGTGGCGCCCCAGAAACTCATCTGGCCCCAAGGCAGCACGTACCCCAAGAACGCGCTCATCATCATCACGATCAGGATGATGATGCCGAGCCACCACAGCAGTTCCCGGGGTTCCTTGTACGAGCCGTAGTAGAGGCCCCGGAAGATGTGAATGTAGACGCAAATGAAGAAAAACGAGGCCCCGTTGGCGTGTATGGACCTGATCAACCAGCCGTAGTTCACGTCCCGCATGATGTGCTGCACGCTGTCAAAGGCATGGTCGACATGCGGCGTGTAGTGCATGGCCAGCACGACGCCGGTAATGATCTGCACCACGAGGAAGAACCCGGCGAGGGAACCGAAGTTCCAGAACGCGTTCAGGTTGCGAGGGGTGCGGTACTCGATCAGCGAGTGCCGCGCGGCCGAGAACACCGGCAGGCGGTAGTCGATCCAGCGCACAACCCGCGATACGAGACCGGTAGTCCGCATAGCGCTTAGCCCACCCGGATCGTCGTGTCGTCTACGAAACGGTACGGCGGCACGGCGAGATTCTTGGGAGCCGGGCCCTTCCGGATTCGGCCCGACGTGTCGTAATGCGAGCCGTGGCAGGGGCAGAACCAGCCCTGGTATTCGCCTTGCCCGTCACCGATCGGTATGCATCCGAGATGGGTGCACACCCCGACCAGCACCAGGAAGCGGGGATCCTGCGCCCGGCTGGCGTCCGTCGCCGGATCGGGAAGATCAGCGGTGTCATCCTGAGTGGCCTGCTCAATTTCTTCAGGTGTCCGATAACGCACGAACACCGGGGCTCCGCGCCACAACACGGTGCGGCTGTTGCCCGGTTCGAGGCCGGTCAGATCGATGTCCACCGTGGCCAGCGCCTGGACATCGGCCGACGGATTCATCTGATCGATGAGCGGCCAGGTCGCGCAGCCTGCGGCTACGGCGCCGAAGGCGCCGGACGCAACGTTGAGGAAGTCGCGGCGGCTTGAAGCCGCCGCTGGAGCAGCTGGATTCGACATGTGGTGCAGAGGGGTCCTAGGCCAACGCCGGATCGTGTGGGCCGGGCTCGTTTGTAGCCGAGACCTGCCGATTTGCAAAGGGGTGACGCGCCCGGCACGTCCGGAACCCCGTTCGTGGGAACCTCGCGGCCACACTTGGTGAGTTAGTGCCGAAGACGTGCAATGACCATCGCTGAGACGGCGTGACCGATCCGCCTGTGTTGTACGTGGGAGCATGGGTCGCGACGTCGTTGTCGGCCAGATGAATCCCGCTCAACCTGTTTCGGGGCCAGCCGAGCCCCGCGGTCGGCCTCAAGGTCATCCGCGGTCCGGGTAACGGAGAAAGCACCAGAAGGACTGGGTGCGTTCGCTGGTGCGGACGGAGACAGCAGTTGCACCCGGGCCTCCATTGGGCACGCGCGACGGGCACCAATTGAAGTAGCTGCCGCTCGCCCGCGGGACCGTTCGTGCGGACCTTCCAAGGGGCGCCGGTTTATGGTACGGTGCCGTGGCCATTTGTTCAGATGAATGGACGCTGGCCGATCAGGTTAGGCATCAGGAATTTCGTGATCGGGAGAGTCACTGGCACCGCATGTTCCACTCCACTACGATAGGGGGTCCATATCTTGATTCTCCCCTCGTCGTACGGGGTTTCCTCCTTCTAACCGCAATTATTGGGGCAAAACAGCAACATGGATGGGATGATCGAAGAGCGAGTTCCCCCTGCAGCCGTGCTGCCCGACAAGCTTTTCGGTCGAGATCAGGATGCGATTCAGGTCCCTGGAGGGTGGCGCGTCTCCCCGTGCGACGATCGGGATGTGCACCTCACCGAATTCGGAAAATCCGTTCTCCGAGATCGCTACACGTTACCCAACGAAACGATCCAGACCATGTTCGCCCGCGTCGCCAGCACGTTCGCGGATGACGACGGGCACGCGCAGCGCCTGTACGACTACATTTCCAATCTCTGGTTCATGCCGTCGACGCCGGTGCTGTCCAACGGAGGCACGTCGCGCGGACTTCCGATCTCCTGTTTCCTGAACGAGGCGAGCGACAGCCTTGAAGGAATTGTTGATCTCTGGAACGAAAACGTCTGGCTAGCCGCGCGCGGCGGCGGAATCGGCAGCTACTGGGGGAACTTGCGTTCCATCGGTGAGCAGGTCGGCCAGAACGGACAGACGTCCGGAATCATCCCCTTTATTCGCGTCATGGACTCCCTGACCCTGGCGATCAGCCAGGGAAGCCTGCGCCGTGGCAGCGCTGCCGTCTATCTGCCTGTCAGCCATCCGGAGATTGAGGAGTTCATCGAGATCCGACGTCCCACCGGCGGCGACCCGCACCGCAAGGCACCCAATTTGCATCACGGTGTCGTGATTCCTGACGCCTTTATGCGGGCCGTCGAAGCGGACGAAGAATGGGAACTGATCAGCCCGCGCGACCAGAGGTCACGCCGGGCCGTCGCGGCGCGGGCGCTCTGGATCCGGATCCTGACCGCGCGCGTGGAAACGGGTGAGCCGTACATGCTGTTCATCGATCACGTGAACCAGTCCGTCCCGGAACACCACAGGTTCCTGGGCCTCAATGTCCGGACCTCGAACCTTTGTTCGGAAATCACGCTGCCGACCGGTCCGGATCACCTCGATCGCGAACGAACCGCGACCTGCTGTCTCTCGTCCGTCAACCTTGAGCGCTACGACGAGTGGAAAGACGACACCCTCTTCATCGAGGATGTCATGCGGTTCCTCGACAATGTGCTTGAAGGGTTCATCCAGAACGCGCCCGATTCCATGGCCAACGCGCGGTATGCATCGGAGCGGGAACGCAGCGTGGGTCTCGGGGTCATGGGGTTCCACTCGTTCCTGCAGGCGCACGGACTGCCACTCGAATCCGCCCCGGCCAAGGCCTGGAACCGAAGGATTTTCAAGGATCTTCGTGAGCGGGCTGATGCCGCATCACGCGTCCTCGCCATGGAAAAGGGCCCCTGCCCCGACGCCAGAGACGCCGGCGCGATGGAACGTTTCTCGAACAAGCTCGCGATTGCTCCGACCGCGTCGATCTCGATTATCTGCGGCGGCACCTCGCCCGGGATCGAGCCCTTTGCGGCGAATGCCTTCCTTCACAAGACCCTCTCGGGCGCGTTTCCGGTCCGGAATGTCTACCTCCAGAAACTGCTGGAGAAGAAAGGTCGTGACACCGATGAGGTGTGGTCGTCGATCACTACCCGCCAAGGTTCCGTCCAGCACCTGGATTTCCTTGACGACGACGAAAAGGCCGTGTTCCGCACCGCCTTTGAGATCGACCAGCGCTGGGTGGTGGAACTGGCCGCGGACCGGGCGCCGTACATCTGTCAGTCCCAGTCGCTGAACCTGTTTCTGCCCGCCAACGTCCACAAGCGGGACTTGCATCACCTGCACTTCCAGGCATGGAAACGCGGCGTGAAGAGCCTCTACTACCTCCGGTCCATGTCGCTCCAGCGCTCCGACCGGGACGCCATCGTCGAGGCGCCGGCAGCGCCGGAAGAACCGGTGGACTACGAGGAATGCCTGGCCTGCCAGTAGGCCTTGAGCCGCCCGGCCCGCACGCTAGCCCTCCATTCAGCGATCGTTGACCCGGGCCCCGGGGCACCCGTCGGGCGGAACCTGCGTCGTGCCGCTTCGCCGCGCGCGCACCAGACCTGTCGTCCGGATGACCCGACCGGCACGCGCGGCCGGCGTCAGCGGTAGCGGCCCAGGCCCGCACGGCTTCGCGACGACTTCCTCTCCTGCCGCCGCACCGGGCTCGTACCATGTCCGAGCGTCTTGAAGACATGCTGGCGGGTGGCCACCCGAACTCGCTGGGGCGGACCGTGGAAGTCGTGGAGACCGTCCTCGCCGACGCCGATCGCTTCGGCGAGCTCTTCGCCTGCTACGTGTCCGAGGATCCGGTGGTCCGGCTCCGCACTTCGAACGCGCTCAAACGCATCGCGGCGCAGCGTCGGGACCTCCTGGTCCCTTACATCGACCGGCTGACCGAGGAGGTCGGCAGCCTCGACCAAGCTTCCGCCCAATGGACCCTCGCCCAGCTTTTCGGCCGGCTGGTCGCCGACATGGACCAGGTTCAGCGGGCGGGCGCCCTCAGGATCATGAAGCGAAACCTGTCGTCGCACGACGACTGGATCGTGCTCAATGCAACCATCGAGACCCTGTCGGACTGGGCGACGACGGACCAGGGCCTGAGGCGATGGCTGAAACCGCACCTGGAGCGCCTGTCGGCCGACAGGCGGAAATCGGTCGCGTCGCGGGCGGCGAAGCAACGGCGCAAGCTCTACCCTTGATTCCGTCCCATGCAGGTTTGCCGGCGATTGCCTGCCCGGATCGACGGTACATCCAGCCTGCATTCCCCGGGCCCGCATCCCCGACCTTCCCGGGGCAGGCACGGCCGCCCCGCAGTGCCGGGGAGCTCGGCAGCACGGGACGCGACACCGCGCGCCCGATGGTGCGAAGGCCGACTGGCGACACTCCGGAGAGGAGAGGAGAGATGAAGCGGAACCGCTTCCGTGCCCTGAAACGTTTCGCCGACCGGCGCTCCGAACTCGACTCACCGGCGCTCGACGGCGGCGCCGTCAGGGCACTGGAGGACTTTGGCCGCGTCCGGCTGTCGAAACACTTCTTCATGCGCGATTTCCTGTACTCCGAAATCTCGGCCGTCCACGGGATCCCCAACGTCCCGAACGAACCCGACCTCGCGATCGCAGCAGGCACAGGGCTCTGCGAGCATCTTCTGGAGCCGCTGCGCGACATCTTCGGTCATGTCACCGTTCGGTCGGCCTTTCGCAACGCCTCGGTCAACCGGTACGGCAACCGGCATCGGCTGAACTGCTCTCGCAACCCGAAGACCCACGCGAAGCACATCTGGGATCATCGCGACGCGGACGGTTGCATCGGTGCCACGGCTTGCGTGGTGATCCCCTGGTTCATCGACTCGGATCGGTACCGGGCGACGCGCGACTGGCGTCCCCTGGCGTGGTTCATCCACGACCGGCTGCCGTATTCGGAGATGTGCTTCTTTCCGAAGAACGCGGCCTTCAACCTGGCGTGGCGGAGCCGGCACCCCCGGCGCGAAATCCGCAGTTACATCGCGCCCAAAGGCATCCTTACGCGTCCGGGATTTGCCAACCACGACGGCGATCACAGCGCCTGCTACCGCGAGTTCCCTGGCACCTGAAGCGCCAGCCCGTTCGGACGGAGGCTTCGCTGGGCCTTGCCGGACTCCCCAGGCCACCAACCTCCGTCCCCTCACTCGCTTACCCGCGCGCCGCGTCGGCTGTTAGCGGTCGGCAGACGGACATGTATTAGACTTGCCACAGGCAGCGTCCGGGTCACCAAGCCGCCCGAACAGCGTTTCCCCTGCGGCCATGCGGAAGGTGCTCGTGTCAACCATCACCGAAGCCGAAGTGCGCACCGCCCTAGCCGGCGTCAAGGATCCAGCCCGCAACCAGGATGTCGTGAGTCTCGGGATGGTGCAGGAAATCGCCATCCGGGACGGCAACGTCGCCTTCGCCCTGGAGGCCGATCCTGCCCGGGCCAAGGCCCTCGAGATCGTTCGCCGCGCCTGCGAACAGGCGGTGCTGTCGCTCCCCGGCGTCGCATCGGTGAGCGCAGTGCTGACCGCCGAACGCCCGCCGCAGGCACCCACCGGACCGGCGGCGAACGCGCGGGCGATCTCGCTCCCCGGCGTCCAGTCGATCATCGCCGTCGCCAGCGGCAAGGGCGGCGTCGGCAAGTCGACGGTCACGTCCAACCTCGCCCTGGCCCTGAGCCGACAGGGCCTTCGCGTGGGCATCCTGGACGCGGACATCTACGGCCCGTCGCAACCGCGCCTCATGGGGATCGCCGGCCGGCCGCAATCGATCGACGGGAAGCGCATCCGACCGATGGCCGGCTACGGAATCAAGGTCATGTCCATCGGGTTCATGGTGGACGAGGAGCGCCCGATGATCTGGCGCGGGCCCATGGTCCAGGGCGCGCTGGAGCAGCTGCTCCGGGACGTGGAATGGGGTGAACTGGACGTGCTGCTGGTCGACATGCCGCCGGGCACCGGGGACGTGCAGCTCACCATGTCGCAACGCGTGCCGCTCCGTGGCGCGGTCATCGTGTCCACGCCTCAGGACATCGCGCTCATCGATGCGCGCAAGGGACTGAACATGTTTCGTCGCGTCGACGTGCCGGTTCTCGGTTTCATCGAGAACATGAGCTGGTTTGCCTGCCCGAAATGCGGCGAACGCACCGAGATCTTCGCCCACGGCGGCGCCGAGCAGGCGGCGGCAGCCATGCAGGTCCCGTTCCTGGGCGGTATTCCGCTCCACCTCTCCATCCGGGAAACGTCTGACCAGGGCCTGCCCGTCGTGGCGACATTGCCCGAGAGTGCCGAGGCGCAGGCGTTCGTTGCCGTGGCTGAGCGGCTCGGCGCGGAGTTGAGGCGAACCGAGACCGCGCCCATGCCGGAGATCAGCTTCGAGTGAAGGCGGCGGCTACGTGTCCGGCAGCTCGCGTCCGACGAGCGCGTGCAGCTCGCGCCATTCCCGAATGCCGAGCCCGCTCGCCTCTCGGTCCACCGGTTCGCCCGCCAGCCACGCCCTGACCACTGCCTGCATGGGCCCGGACAGCTCGGCCGCTCCCAGGCGATAGTCCTCGAACGCTTCCGCCACCACCGGCACCCAGCGCCGCACGATCCCCAGCATGGCCTCTGCATAGACCCGGATCTCGGTCTGGGCATGGGGGTCCGCCCGCAGCTGCAGGAAATGCAGCAGGTTGTGAAGATTCACCTTCCAGTACCACTGCGTGTACGTGGACAGGGGCAAATTGATCCGGGCGAGTTCGCGGGCGAGCCCCGGCCGGTCGGGGTCGGCGGGAGATCCGTCCGGCTGCTCGTTGAGGAGCCATTCGTAGCGGCTGTACGCCTGCCGCGCATCCTGCTCCAGTAAACGCCGGATCTCGTCGGCGACGTCCGGCAAGACGCTCTCCTCGCGCCCCTGCGCATTGGATTTCGACTGCACCGCCAGGTCCTCGGGCGCCGGTAGGTAGAACTCGCGGTCAAGGACCGAGTAGCGGGCCGAGTACTCGTTCACCGATGCCGTGCGGTGGCGAATCCACTGCCGAGCCACGAAGATGGGCAGCTTCACGTGGAACTTGATCGAGCACATCTCGAACGGCGTGGTGTGCCGGTGGCGCATCAGGTAGCGAATCAGGCCGCGGTCCTCGCGGACGCGACGGGTGCCCGCGCCATAGGAAACCCGGGCCGCCTGCACGACCGCCGCGTCATCCCCCATGTAGTCGACCACCCGGATGAACCCGTGGTCCAGCACGGGATACTCCCGCCCCAGGATGGCTTCGAGGTTCGGGACGACAGGCCGGCCCGTGGTTGCATCGTCCCCGGTGGTCGAAGCAGTCACGGACCCGGTTTCACTGTCCGAGCTGGAAGACGTGTCGGCGCAGGAAGTAGCGGATCGCCGCCGGCTTGGCCGGCAGGACGGCGGGGTAGTACGCCGGGTGGGCGTGAAACGAGAAGGAGCCCGCCGCGCGCGCGGTGTAGTGCAAGTGCCATCGGTTGCCGTCGACCACTGCGGTGCGCCACGCCGCGAGGGTCGTGTTGCCGAGCATGGTCTCGAACTGCTCGTGGACGTAGATCTGCTGCTTCTCGACGAACGCCTTCAGGCGAGCAGGCTGCTCAAGCGGGTAGCAGCGGGCGGGCAGGCCGAGGATCAACAGCGCGTGGTCAAGGCTGACCGCCCGGATCAGCCCGCCGCCGTCGTATCCGTTCTCATCCGTCTCGATATCAACCACGTGATACCCAACGGCGGCAACAAGGGCGGCTTCGAGATTGCCGGCCGTGGGAACCAGCGCATCGCCGGCAAACGCTTCCGGCAGGATGGCATGAAGAAGGGGGTCACCATTAGATGACAAGGGAGGTACTCCAATAGGATCGCGGCGGCGCGGCCGGCTTTCATCCGGAACCAACGGCCCGGACCCGGTTGCCGGCTCAAGGTAACCAACTGCGGCGGCGCGCGCACCCTGATCGGGGCCGCCGGCCTGGGGTTTGATGGCACGGTATTGATCCACCCGACGACACCGGCTGCAGCCGGCGAGGTGTTCGGTCCGACTGCGGCGGAGGTCGCGCATGCGGAACGGGTGATCGATGCCCATCGCGGGGCCGAGGCCGGGGGGAAAGGCGTGGTCCTGCTCGACGGCAAGCTGGTCGGGAAGCTGCCCGTCGTGAACGCGGAGCGAATCACGGCGAAGGCAGCGGCCATCCTGGAACTGGAGAGAGCCTCGGGCTAAATCGGGCCTGCGTTCTTCGGCCGGCCTCTGGTATCGTGCCCGCCGTTCCTTTCCGGCACCGCCCCGGATCCCGCACGGAGTTCCGCATGCCGGACCCCATCGGCCGCCCGCTGTCGCCCCACCTCTCGGTCTACCGGCCGGAGATCACGTCCGTCCTGTCGATTCTGCACCGGCTCTCCGGGCTGCTGCTGGGGTTCGGCATGGTGGCGCTCGCGGCGTTCCTGGTGGCCGCCGCAGCCGGGCCCGAAGCGTTTGCGCTCGCCACGTCGGCAGTCGATAGCCTCATCGGATGCGCGTTCCTCGTCGCCGTGTCGGTCGCGTTCTTCTACCACCTCGCAAACGGTGTTCGGCATCTCTTCTGGGACGCGGGCTTCGGATTTGAACTGGTCAACGTCCGAAGATCCGGCTGGTTCGTGGTCGCCCTCACGGTCATTCTGACGGTGCTGTTCTGGTCTGGAGTGGCAGCGGCGTGAACCTTCTCACACCCCTCGCGCGGGCACGGGGCCACGGATCCGCGCACGAAGGCGCGCATCACTGGTGGATGCAGCGCGTGACGGCGGTGGCACTGGTGCTGCTCGGCGCCTGGTTCGCGTGGTCGGTCCTGTGCCTCGTGGGCGCGGATCACGGCGCGTTCGTCGCCTGGATGGCCCGGCCGGCCAACTCCCTGCTGCTCGTCCTGCTGGTCATTGCCGGCTTCTACCACGGCTGGCTCGGCGTCCGGGTGGTCGTCGAGGACTACGTTCACGCCTCCGCCGCGCGGATGGCGACGCTGGCCATTTGCGCCGGGATCGCCTGGCTGGCGGCAGCCGGTGCCGTGCTGGCGATCCTGCGGACCGGAATGGGAGGGGCGTGATGGCGGCGAGCTACGACATCGTCGATCACGCCTACGACGTCGTGGTGGTCGGCGCCGGCGGGGCGGGGCTGCGCGCCACGCTCGGACTTGCCGAGCGCGGATTTCGCACGGCCTGCCTGACCAAGGTGTTCCCGACGCGAAGCCACACCGTGGCGGCGCAAGGCGGGATCAGCGCTGCACTCGGGAACATGGGTGTCGACGACTGGCGTTGGCACATGTACGACACGGTCAAGGGGTCGGATTGGCTGGGCGATCAGGACGCCATCGCGTACATGTGCCGGGAGGCCACGGACGCCGTCATCGAACTCGAGCACTACGGCGTCCCCTTCTCCCGGATTCCGGACGGACGGATTTACCAGCGCGCCTTTGGCGGCATGACGACCGAATTCGGCGAAGGACCGGCAGCGCAGCGCACCTGCGCGGCGGCGGACCGCACCGGTCACGCGATCCTGCACACGCTGTACCAGCAGTCCCTTCGCAACGCCGCCGAGTTCTTCATCGAATTCTTCGTGCTGGATCTCCTGATGGACGCGGACGGCTCCTGCCAGGGCGTCCTGGCCTGGAAACTGGACGACGGCACCCTGCACCGGTTTCGGGCCCACACCGTGATCCTCGCCACTGGCGGCTACGGGCGTGTCTACTTCTCCTGCACGTCAGCGCATATCTGTACCGGTGATGGCAACGCCATGGTGTTGCGGGCCGGGCTGCCGCTTCAGGACATGGAGTTCGTGCAGTTTCACCCGACCGGCATCTACGGCGCTGGTTGCCTCATCAGCGAAGGCGTGCGCGGTGAGGGCGGTTATCTGACCAATTCCGAAGGCGAGCGCTTCATGGAGCGCTACGCGCCCAGCGCGAAGGATCTCGCGTCACGCGACGTGGTAAGCCGCTCGATCACGCTCGAGCTCCGGGCCGGCCGCGGCGTCGGGGAGCTGGGAGATCATGTGCACCTGCACCTGGAGCACCTCGACGCCGACGTCATCGCCGAACGGCTTCCGGGGATCGCGGAATTGGCCCGCATCTTCGGTGGCGTCGATGTCACGCGCGAACCGATCCCGGTGTTGCCGACGTGCCACTACAACATGGGCGGCATCCCGGTGCTGCATACCGGAGAGGCCGTGACCGGGTCGGCTGACAGCCCGGATGCAGCCGTCCCGGGACTGATGAGCGCAGGCGAGGCAGCCTGCGTCTCGGTCCATGGTGCCAACCGGCTGGGATCGAATTCGCTGCTGGACCTCGTGATCTTCGGCCGCGCGTGCGCGAACCGGATTGCCGACACGCAGCGGCCCCAGGCTCCCCGCCGCGCTCCCTTGAAGGACGCCGAAGACGCCATTCTCGCCCGATTCGATGGCTTTCGTCATGCCAACGGAGGGACGCCGACGGCCAAGCTCCGGCTGCAAATGCAGCGCGTGATGCAGGACCATTGCGCCGTGTTCCGGACCGGCGACAGCCTCACCGAGGGAGTCGACCGAGTTGCCGAGGCCTGGCAACAGCTTGCGGACGTCCGGGTCAGCGACCGGTCGCTGATCTGGAACACCGATCTCGTGGAAACCCTCGAGCTCGAAAACCTCCTGCAGCAGGCGGCAGTTACCATTGGCTCGGCCCTGCACCGGACCGAGAGCCGGGGTGCGCATGCCCGCGAGGACCATCCGGACCGCGATGACGAGAACTGGCTGACCCACACGCTGGCCTGGTTCCGGGACGGCCGCGCGGAATGCGCCGCGCGCCCGGTGCATCTCGAGACGGATGCGCCGGACGTCGAGACCATTCCGCCCAAGGCGCGCGTCTACTAGCGAGGAACATGCAGCGATGGTGGCGTTCAGACTTCCAAGAGGCTCCGAAGTACGGCAGGGCCGCCGGATTCCGGCGCCGGACGGCGCCAGCCGCGTGCGCGAGTTCCGGGTCTACCGCTATTCGCCGGATGACGACGAGTCGCCCCGGGTCGATACGTTCGAGGTCGATCTGGACAAGAGCGGACCCATGGTCCTCGACGCCCTGATCGAGATCAAGAATTCCGCCGATTCGACCCTTGCCTTTCGCCGGTCCTGTCGCGAGGGAGTCTGCGGCTCCTGCGCCATGAACATCGACGGGACCAATACGCTGGCCTGCACCAAGGCCATCGACGACGTCCGGGGCCCGGTGAAGGTCTATCCCCTGCCGCACATGCCGGTGATCAAGGACCTCATTCCCGACCTCACCGATGCGTACGCCCAGTACGCGCTGGTCGAGCCCTGGCTCAAGACGGAATCGCCGCCACCGGCCCGTGAACGTCTGCAGTCAGAGGAAGATCGCCGCAAGCTTGACGGATTGTACGAGTGCATCCTGTGTTTCTGTTGCAGCACCAGTTGCCCGAGCTACTGGTGGAACGGGGACCGTTACCTCGGTCCGGCAACCCTCCTGCAGGCGGCGCGCTGGCTCCAAGACAGTCGTGACGAGGCGACGGGCGAGCGGCTTGACGCGCTGGAAGACCCGTTCCGGCTGTACCGCTGCCACACGATCATGAACTGCACGAAGACCTGCCCGAAGGGCCTCAATCCGGCCCGTGCAATCAGCGACATCAAGCGCCGTATTCAGCAACGGCGCTGAACGCGCCGGTGCTCCTATTCAACCTGGCGGCCGTGGCAGGCGGGATCGGCCTGCTGGTCGTGGGCGGCGAGCTGCTGGTTCGCGCGTCCGTCGCCACTGCCACCCGCCTGCGGGTCGCGCCGTTCGTGATCGGCGCGAGCGTCGTCGCTTTCGGCACTTCGTTCCCGGAACTGGTCGTGGCGGTGCGGGCCTCGCTCGGCGACCATGCCGGCTTCATCCTGGGCAACGTCGCCGGCTCCAACATCGCCAACGTGCTGCTGGCCGTGGGAGTCGCTGCCGCCTGTCGACCGCTCGTCGGAACGCCCGGCCTGCGGCTGGATGCCGTCATCATGCTGATGGCCACCCTGGTCTTTGCCGGATTCACGCTCTGGGTCGACGTGCTTCCCCGGCTGGGCGGCCTGGCGCTCGTCGTCGCGCTGGCGGTCTCGACAACGCACTCCATCCGGCGCGCGGGCGCCGACATGACCCAGGCGGCAGGCGAGCCGGTCACGCAATCGCTCGCCGGGAGCGGCGCCGTGATTGTGGTGAGTCTCGCCATGGTGGCGGGAGGTGCGGAGGCGTTGGTGGTCGGTGCGAGTGGCCTGGCCCGCGCGTTCGGCGTGCCGGAGACGGTCATCGGCCTGTCGATCGTGGCCATCGGGACCTCGCTGCCCGAGGTCACGGTGACCGCACTTGCGGCCCTGCGCCGACAGGGCGGCCTCGCCCTGGGCGGCATCCTCGGCAGCAACATGTTCAATCTGCTGGGCGTCACGGGTGCGGCCGCCCTCGCCCACCCGCTGTCCATGCGGGGTCTGCTCACGCCGCTGGACCTGACGGTCCTGATCGTGACAGCGCTGTTCCTGACCGGTTTCCTGACGCTCCACCGTTCATTGAGCCGCGGCGTCGGTGCGGGCCTGGTGCTGGTACAGCTGCTGTACCTCGGAGCGTTGTACGTCGGCACCAACTGATACAATCGAACGCCGTGCTGCGTTACGGGCGTGCCGCATGGGGAGTGCGAGATGGATCGAGGAAAACTGGCCGTTCTGGTCGTATTGGTAGTCGGGATCGTCATCGGACTTGCGGTGCGCCCAGCGTTGTTCGGCGATTCGGAGATGACCGCCGTCACGCCCACGACCACTTCGGATGCCCCGGAGGCTGCAAAGTCGGTCCGCTGGAAGATGGCGAGCGCGTATGCCGGAACAACGCCGATCATTGGCCC
This sequence comes from Alphaproteobacteria bacterium, assembly GCA_022825705.1. GTDB lineage: Bacteria > Pseudomonadota > Alphaproteobacteria > TMED109 > TMED109 > VXPW01. The sequence goes on along the minus strand of JAJDWH010000043.1, from coordinate 27,019 downwards.
GTCGATGAAGGAGATGCTGGAGCGCATCCGGACGTCGTCGGACGGAAGCCTCGACATCCGCTTCTTCGAACCCGGCGCCCTCGTGCCGCCGCTCGAAATTTTCGATGCCGTCGCATCGGGCGGTGTTGACGCCGGCTGGGCAACTCCCGGCTTCTGGGCCGGCAAGGTTCCGGCGCTGCAGCTGTTCGCGTCAATTCCCTTCGGCCCCGCGGCACCCGAGTACATGGCCTGGATGTACGTCGGCGGCGGCCAGGAGCTGCTCGACGAGCTGTACCTGAAGCACAACATCAAGAGCACGCTCTGCATGATCCTGCCGCCGGAAGCCTCCGGATGGTTTCGCCAGGAGATCCGCACGCTCGATGACCTCCGCGGCCTGAAGATGCGGTTTTTCGCGCTGGGCGCGAGGGTGATGGAGAAACTGGACGTTTCGACCCAGCTGCTCGCCGGCGGGGACATTTATCCGGCGCTCGAGCTCGGGACCATCGATGCGACCGAGTTCTCCAGCCCGGCGATCGACCGCAACTTCGGGTTCGAGCAGATCGCGAAGTTCTACTACTTCCCGGGCTGGCATCAGCAATCGACGTGGGCCGACGTGATCTACAACCTGGACGGCTGGAACGAGCTCTCGCTCGGCCAGCAGACGTTGCTGACGATGGCGTGCGGCGACCTGGTGCAGCGAGGTCTCGCGCAGGGCGAGGCGCTTCAGGTGCCGGCGCTCGAGTACTTCGAGGGCCAGGGCGTCCAGCTCAAGCGCTGGAACGACGAGTTCCTGAACGCGTACAAGGAAGCATGGCAGCAGGTTGCAATCGAGGAATCCGAGAAGGATGCCGACTTCGCCCGGGCGCTCGCCTCGTTGAACGAATTCCGGGAGCGCTTCGCGATCTGGCGCGACCTGGGGTACCTCGACTGATGCCGGAGACCCTCGACCATCACATCGGCGGCCGCCGCGTTCCGGGTGAATCGGAGCGCGTCGGCCAGGTCTTCAATCCATCGACCGGCGAAGTCGCCCGGCATGTCCGTCTCGGCGGGTCCGCCGAGGTCAATGCAGCCGTGCAGGCCGCCCAGGAGGCGCTGCCGGCCTGGCAGGCGACGCCACCCGCAGCACGGGCGCGGATCATGTTCCGGTATCGCGCACTGCTGGAAGAGCACGCGGGCGAAATTGCGGAACTGATCTCGCGAGAACACGGCAAGACGCTGGACGATGCGCGTGGATCGCTGATCCGCGGGTGGGAAGTCGTGGAATTCGCCTGCGGCATTCCGCACCTCCTGAAGGGCGAGCACAGCCGCGACGTCGGCACCGGCATCGACACCTGGTCCTTGATGCAGCCCCTCGGGGTGTGCGCCGGTATCACCCCGTTCAATTTCCCGGCGATGATCCCGCTCTGGATGTTCCCGCTGGCGGTCACCTGCGGCAACACGTTCGTGCTCAAGCCGTCGGAGCGCGATCCGTCCTGCCCGTTGCGCCTTGTGGAGCTGTTCGAGGAAGCCGGCGGGCCGCCGGGGGTCGTCAACGTCGTGAACGGCGACAAGGAAGCCGTGCAGGCGATCCTCGCGCATCCCGACATCGAGGCCGTCAGCTTCGTGGGTTCGACGCCGGTGGCGCGGGCCGTCTATGCGGGAGCGGCCGAACACGGCAAGCGCGTACAGGCGCTGGGCGGAGCGAAGAATCATCTGGTGGTCATGCCGGACGCCGACCTCGACAAGGCGGCAGATGCGCTCCTGGGTGCGGCATACGGCTCGGCCGGCGAGCGGTGCATGGCGGTCTCGGTGGCGGTGCCGGTGGGGGACGTGGCGGACCCGCTACGCGATCGGCTGGCGGACCGGGTACGCACCCTGAAGATCGGGCCGTACAACGACCCCGCAGCCGAAATGGGTCCGATCGTGACGCGTGACTCGCTGAAGCGGATCGAGAGCCTCGTGGCCAAGGGGGTCGAGGAAGGGGCCGAACTGGTCGTCGACGGGCGCGGACTGAAGCTCCAGGGCTACGAGGACGGCTTCTACATGGGGGGTTGTCTCTTCGACCGGGTCACGCCGGACATGACGATCTACCGGGAAGAGATATTCGGCCCGGTGCTGTCGACCGTCCGGGCGGAGTCGTACGCGGACGCGTTGCAGCTGGTGCGCGACAATCCGTACGGAAACGGAGTCTCGGTATTCACGAGGGACGGGGCCGCAGCCAGGGACTTCGCCGAGCGCAGCAACATCGGCATGGTCGGAATCAATATTCCGATCCCGGTGCCGGTGGCCTACCACACGTTCGGTGGCTGGAAGAACTCGTTCTTCGGCGCCTCCAACACGCACGGAATGGAAGGCATCCGGTTCTACACCCGCATCAAGACCGTGACGGCGCGCTGGCCGACCAGCGGTGAAAGCCGCCCCGAGTTCGTGATCCCCACGCATCGCTGATTACGCGGCCGGCGGGTTTCGACCGCCGCGACGGGATTGACTGTAGGGGAGCCAGCCTTGCAACATGGCTGTCCCGGCACCCAACCAGCGGCATGGAACCATGATCAGGCAACTTCATCACAACGCGTACCGCTGTCGCGATTCGGAGGAAACCCGGGCCTTCTACGAGGATTTCCTGGGCCTCCCACTGGCGGAAGCGATGGCCATCGGGACCACCAAGACGGGCCGGCAGGCCCAGGTGTTGCACACCTTCTATCGACTCGACGACGGCTCATTCCTGGCCTTCTTCGAGGCGCCGGAGGAACCGTTCGAGTTCAAGAAGCAGCGCGACTTCGACCTCCACATCGCGCTGGAGGTTTCGCCCGAAGATCTGCAGATGATGCTCGCCAAGGGCCGGAAGGCCGGGATCGAGACCCGCGGGCCGTCGGATCACGGCATCGTGGAATCGATCTACTTCCGTGACCCGAACGGCTACGTCATCGAACTCTGCGCCAAGCGCACGGGACACGATGACATGTTGGATCCCGACCGAAACGGCGCGCGTGACAAGCTGGACGCCTGGCAGCACGCGAAGGCATCGTAGGCGGCCTAGATCGCGACGCCGAGCTTCCGGCTCGAACGGCAGGAGACGAACTACCGGACGGCGTCTCGGCTCAGAAGGTCCCTCCGCGCGCGGCACGGCCGCCGTCGACCGTAACAACGATCCCGCTCAGGTAGCTCGCACGTTCCGAGGCGAGGAACACCACCACGTTCGCGATTTCCGCGACGGACGCGGCCCGTCCCAGCGGCAAATTCGAGAGGAATTCCCGCCATCGCTCGCGGTCGCCGAGTTCGGTCTCCGCCTTGCCGGCAAGGAGAGCGCGAATGCGGTCGGTCTCGACCGCGCCCGGGTTGACGCCGACGATGCGGACGCCCTGATCGATGCTGGTGCTGCCGATGCCTCTGGTGAACGCCATCAGGGAAGCGTTGCCGGCGGTCCCGGCGATGTACGCCGCGTCGTAGCTCTCCCCGGCCATGCCGATGACGTTGACGATCGTGCCGCCGCCGCGCTCGCGCATGCGGCGGAAGTACTGCCGGGTGATGTTGATGTAGCCGAACACCTTCAGGTCCCACGCCTCGCGCCAGCGGGCCTCGTCGACCTGGTCGACCGTGCCGCCGGGAATGGCGCCCGCATTGTTGACCAGAATGTCGACATCGCCGCAGCGCTCCACGAGTTCTTCGGCCGATCCGCTGACGGCGAGGTCGATGGGGTGCACCTGCACGTCCACCTGGTGAGCCGAACGGATCGCCTCCCGCCGCGTCTCGAGCAGATCTTGACCGCGCGCGGCCAGGTGCAGGCTGGCCCCCTCAGCGGCAAACAGTTCGGCGCAGCCGAGCCCAATGCCCTTCGACGCCCCGGTCACCAGTACCGACTTGCCCTGCAGTCCTAATTCCATGGAACGTCTCCCGGGTTCGCGAAGCCCCTACGTATAGGGGACATGCTGATCCGGCGATAGACGGCCGCGGCGGATTGCGTGCCGCGTGACAGGTGTCAAGCCTCCTGCCGGCGTGCTCGAGCGCGCTCACCGAATGCGGTCGGTCTCGGGACAGGCTTTCGATCGGTTCCGTCGGCGAGCCGGATCGCGGCCGGCGATGCGGCAGTCGGTCAGCTTTGGCGCATCCGTCGGACGCGTCGCAGCGTCCGCGATGGGGATTCGGAGAAGCGTCTCGCGTATTCCTTGCTGAAGCGCCCCAGGTGCTCGAAGCCGCAGTCCAGCGCGATGTCCGTCACGGATTCACCCGGGGCGGCGGCCAGCAGCCGCGCCCGCGCGTCATCCAGCCGCACCGAGCGCAGAAAGGCCATCGGCGAGATGCCGCGGCTCCGGAACGCACGGAAGAGGGAACGGCCGCTGATACCGGAGTACCGAACCAGGTCGTCGATCGACAGCGGCTCCGCTGCATGTGCCCGGATGTACTCCTCCACCGCCCGCACCTGGCGAGGTGCGACATCCGGCGGCTGCGCTTCGAACTGCCGCGAGTAGTTGTGCGGCTGGCCGACCAGCAGGGCGGTCATCAACGTATCTTCCACGTTGGTCACCAGGACCGGGTGATCACCGATGGAGTTGCCGGCTTCGAGGTCTTCCATCAGAAATCGCAGCAGCCCTCGATAGCGATCTCCGAACTGCGGGCGAAACCGGGGATCAAACGTCAGCGGCGCCGTAATCGGTTCGCTGGTCAGCACATGCAGGTGCCGTTCGAGGGCACGGCGACGGATCTTCACGATCAGCCCGCAGGAGCTGGGCCCGTAGTGGATCGACAGCGGCCGCGTGGGCGACGTGACCATGCCCTGACGAGGCGTCACGACACACAGCTCGTTACCGTTGATGTACCGGATGGTGCCGGAAGCCGCGATCTGGACGAGATAGAAGATCTCGGTTTCGCCCAGGTCGTACCCAATCTGGGCATCGAAGGACAGCGCCCCCACCGAGATGCGGGCCAACGGCGCCTCGCAAAGCCGGAAGCGGAGACTGGCAGCCCGATCCGGGAAGCGAATCTGGTGCCCGCAATAGGTACTGGAAATGAACGACGCCGCTTCGTCGGCGCGGGAAGTCGCTGCGATCTGGTAGCGCGAAAGCGGTCGAACCGGGAGAGCTGTCGTCGTCGGACCCATGGCGGTTTCCCCGTTCAGCATATGAAGCGCGCGCCGGACCGACAAGCAGCACCGGGGATTTATGCCCCGGTCCCCCGTTTGGCGGAATTCGGACATCGATGGCGCAAACCGGATTGCGTCCGGCTTGGGCGTTGGCTTGGGTTGAAGGTGGGCATGTCACGCGTACTGGTGCGCAACGCGCGTTGCCAGGCGCGCCAAATGAACCCTGAGGAGGAGATTTGCCGATGGTTGCCTTGACCATCAACGGATACAGCTACCTCGTGGACGCCCCGCCGGATACACCGCTCCTGTGGATCATTCGGGAGGAATTGCGCCTCTCCGGAACGAAATTCGGGTGCGGCATTGGCCTGTGCGGCTCTTGCACCGTCCACGTCAATGGCGAAGCAGTGCGATCGTGCATGGTCCAAGCGGGAGACGTCGAGGGGACGTCGATTACCACCATCGAGGGCTTGCACTACGCCGACAACCATCCGGTCCAGCAGGCCTGGATCGAAATGCAGGTGCCACAGTGCGGTTATTGCCAGTCTGGGCAGATCATGCAGGCGGCCGCGCTGCTCTCGGCCAACCCTTCGCCCAGCCGAGACGAAATCGTCGAGGCCATGGACGGAAACCTGTGCCGGTGCGCAACCTATTCAAGCATCGTGGGCGCGGTCGCACGCGCCGCCGAAATCGCTGGAAGCGAGGCCTGACATGAGTACCACAGACACACAACTGTCACGGCGGGACTTCATGGTCCGGTCGATGGCAACCGGATCAGGGGTCGCACTCGGCATCGGCTTTACGACCGGGACGATTCCCGGCGCCCATGCCGCGATCGAACCGGCAGAGGCGTTCACGCCGTCGATCTGGTTCACGATGATGCCGAACGGCCGCACCACGATCCATGTGGTGAAGGCCGAGATGGGCCAGCACATCGGCACCGCGCTCGCGCAGATCGTCGCGGACGAGCTCGAGGTGGACTGGCAGGACGTCTCAATCGACTACCCGGAAGGGAGCGCCGAGAACTTCGCCGTGTACGGCCTCGCCTACACGGTGAACAGCGGCAGCGTCACCACCGAGTTTGACCGCCTGTCGCGCTCCGGCGCCGCAGGCCGGATCGCGCTTGTTGAAGCGGGCGCAGCGCTCCTCGGGACGAATGTCGAAGACGCGGTCGCCGCCAGCAGCCGGGTCACCGATTCTGTCTCCGGCCGGTCAATCTCGTACAGCGAAATCCTGTCGCAGACCACCATCGAGCGGCGCTTCGCGTATCCCGACGACTTCCGCGACATCCCGCGGAAGAGCCCCGAGGACTACAACATCATCGGGCAGTCCATGCCCGCGCACGACATTCCCTCCAAGACCAACGGAAGCGCGCGCTACGGCATCGACGTGTTCATCCCGAACATGGCGTACGGCGCGCTGGTGCTGCCACGTGCACGCTACGGCGCCAAGGCGATCTCGGTCGACGACACCAATGCCCAGTCCATTCCCGGCTACATCCAGGCCGTCACCGTGGACGACAGTTTCGGCAAGTGCACCGGATGGGTGGTCGCGATTGCCGAGACGTTCCCGGCCGCTGTGAACGCCGCCAAGGCGCTTGAGGTCGAATGGGACCCGGGACCCCACGGCGATGTCTCGCTGGAGGGGCTGCTCGAGGAATACCGGGCGCTCCAAGCGGATCCTGAAGTCGGCGCCCCCTGGGTGGACCAGGGAGACGTGGACGGCAGTCTGGCCAATGCCGATGACGTGCTCGAGTCCGAATACACCACCGACATGGTGGTGCACGCGACCATGGAGCCTCTCAACGCCACCGTGCATCAGGTCGGGGACACCTGGCACGTGCACACCGGTACGCAGAGCACGTCATTCGCCCGGATGACCCTTACCGCCTACCTTGCGCACTTCCTCGGCAAGCCCGCGGAGGAGATCAAGGTGGTGGTGCATCAGCGCGTGCTGGGCGGCGGCTTCGGCGGGAAACAGGACTACGACGAGATTCTCGCCGCAGCCTACTGCTCCCACCAGGTTGCACGGCCGGTCAAGCTGCTCCAGACCCGCGAGACGACCTTCGCGACCAGCTTCCCGCGGACGCCGACGCTGCACAAGCTGCGCGGCTCCATCCAGGGCGGCGCCTTCACCGCCATGCAGCACGACATCGTGTGCGGCTACATGGGTCCGCGGTTCTCCGTGGGCAAGGCATACGGGAGCGACTGGCTCCAGCTGGATGCAGACGACGGCTCGGGCCGCGACATCGACCAATGGTCGATCGGCGGCAGCGACCACTGGTACACGCTGGCCAACCATCGCGTGCGCGCCATCAATCACGACCAGACCACCTGGGCCGTGCAGGCGTCGGCTCTCCGGACAGTCTCCAATTCGTACAACTACTTCGTCGTTGAATCCTTCCTCGACGAAGTGGCCCACCGAATTGGCAAGGACCCGCTGGAGTTCCGTCTCTCGATGCTGACCGGCGAAGGCACCAGCCGCGGAATCCCGAACGCCGGCTACGAACCCGGCACCGGTTCCGACTACTACATGGACCGCCTCTGGATTTCGCTGCCGTGGCCAAGCGAGGACAGCTGGATCCCCTACGAGTCGGCAACGGTCGGCGGCGCCAAGCGGCTGGCCAACGTCCTTCGGGTCGCTGCCGGCAAGGCAGGATACGGAAAGCGCATGCCGAAGAACCACGGCATGGGCATCGCCGTATCGGCAGCGGAGGAACGGCAAAGTCCGACCTGGGTGGCCGGTATCGCCGAGGTCGCGGTTGACCCCGAGAGTGGCGAAATTGACTTGCAGAAACTGACGATTGCCATGGACATGGGAATCGCGATCAACCCCGTCAATGCCGTGGCCCAGATCAAGGGTGCGGCGCTGTGGGGAGCAAGTCAGGTGCTGAGCGAGCGACTCACTGTCAAGGATGGCGCGTTCGAGCAGCACAACTTCGACACCTACCTGCCGATCCGCTTGAGCCAGGTTCCCGAGATCGACGTTGAGATCGTCGAATCCGGGCACCACCCAAGCGGCGTGGGCGAACCCTCGTCGACCGTCGTTGCGCCAGCCGTGGCCAACGCGGTGTTCAACGCCGTGGGAGTGCGCATGCGGCACATGCCGATTACGGCAGACGCGGTGAAGGCTGCCCTCAAGGCGACCTGACCCCGTGACTTGGGGCTGGAGCTACGCGACGTTGGTCGCGTAGCTCCAGTACTGCATGATCGCAGCGAACGTCTTTCTCGGTGCAGCACCCGATGTCGAACGCCCTCCACATGATGTCCGCCCGGGACCTCGCCAGTGGTTTCGGTACGCGCCGATTCTCTCCGGTTGAGGTAACGCAGGCGGTCCTCGATCGGATCGGGGAACTCGACAAGACCTACAACGCGTTTTGCGTGATCGACGGGGAAAGCGCCCTGGAAGCCGCCCGGCAGTCCGAACGCCGATGGCATGAGGAGCGCCCGCTCAGCCCGATCGATGGCGTGCCAACCACGGTCAAGGACCTCATTCTCGTCAAGGGATGGCCGACCCGCCGCGGATCGCGGACCATCGATGCCGACCAGCCCTGGGATGTCGACGGACCTCCCGTCGCCCGCCTCCGTGAAGCCGGCGCCGTGCTCATCGGCAAGACCACGACACCCGAATTCGGCTGGAAGGGGGTGACCGACAGTCCCCTCACGGGAACCACCGTCAACCCCTGGGACACCGCCCGTACCCCGGGCGGCTCCAGCGGCGGGGCAGCTGCAGCCGCGGCTCTGGGCATGGGCACGCTGCACCTCGCGACCGACGGCGGCGGCTCCATCCGCATGCCCGCCGGATTCTGCGGCCTGTTCGGCCACAAGCCCACGTTCGGTGCCGTACCCGTTCATCCGCACTCGCCAGCGGGGACGCTGTGGCATCAGGGCCCGATTGCGCGCACCGTGGACGATGCGTGCCTGATGCTGGACATCATCTCGCAGCCGGACGCCCGCGACTGGCAGGCGGTTCCGCTCGCTCGTCCCGTTGCCCCGAACGCTTCTGACGACTCCAGCCTGGAGGGTCTGCGTGTCGCCTACAGCCGTTCCCTCGGCTATGCCAGGGTTGATCCGCAGGTCACCGCCCAGGTGGACGCGGCAGTGCACTGGTTTGCCGACAGAGGCGCAATTGTCGTCGAGGAGGACCCGGGCTTCGAAGACCCGATCGACGTGATGGTGACACTGTGGACGGTTGCCCTGGCCCTCGCGACGGACGGGTTGTCACCGGCGCAGCGCGAACTCGTCGATCCTCCGATCCTCGAACTGGCGGAACGAGGCAAGTCCGTATCGGCGCTCGCTTATCGTCGGGCAGAACAAAGTCGCGACGCGCTGGGACGGCACATGCGTGCCTTCCATGAACGCTACGACCTGCTGATGACGCCGCAGCTACCGCTGACAGCGTTCGAAGTGGGCCACGAAGTCCCCTTGGGCAGCGGGATGACCCGCTGGTGGGAGTGGTCGCCGTTCACGTACCCGTTCAACTTGACTCAGCAGCCGGCCGCGGCGCTCCCCTGTGGTTTCGCGTCAAACGGCATGCCGGCTGCCGTCCAGATCGTGGCACGGAAGTTCGACGACGAACGGATCCTCCGCACCTGTCGCGCCTACGAACGGGCCAACCCGTTCGTCATGCCGACGCATGTCAACGCCCGTTCGCATGAGGCGGGACCGGGCGCCACGGCGCTACACGTGTAATCCGCAGCCGTCGGCGATCGGCCGCGGCCACCCCTCAGCGCCCGAACGTTTCCAACGCCGAAGCAAGTTGACGGCCGGGCGGGCTGCATCGCGGAGGTCGCCCGGCGCCAGGTCGGGCAGCGGAGCACGCGTGAAGGCGGCCGACAGGTGGGGCGCCTAGGATCGGCCGGTCAGCAAGATCCCCAACCCGATTGCGACGAGGACGACCGCGACCCCGTAGAACACGCTGCTCGCCAAGATGGGAAGAACCTGATCGAACCAGACGGTCGGGTTCCCCGGGTCGGGGTCCAGCGTTCGATCCACAAACCCCTGCAGCCCCACCAGGCTGTTTGCATGCAGTTGCGACCATATACGGGCAATCGAGGGCCCAAGGCCCAGCAGGGCCGCGACGAAGGCCGCGCCTCCCAGAACCAACGCGGTCCGACCGATCGTGCGTTTCATGGGCGGGGCCTCCCGTCGACACGGAACTGCCCGATCGACTGCCTTGCCTGCGAATCTACCGGACTCAGTCGGGCGGTGCGACGCTCTCCGGCGGCGATGTGGTCGGATATCCCCGTGATCCCACTATGATCATCTGCCACGCGACATGCCCCATGGTCATCATTGCCACGCAAACACCGTGCGACCGAATGCCTCCATTGCTCCGGCTACCGCCATCGACGAGATCGAGACTCGCCTGCAACGCGCGTTGCCGGCACGAAGCATCCCGGCGGTCATCGGTGACGTGCAGCTGCCTGATTCGCTGCTCGAGAACCTTGTTCCGGCGGCAGTCCTGGTAGGCCTGGTGGACCGGCCGGCGGGCCCGACCATTCTGCTGACCAGGCGCGCAGACGACCTGCCGAGACACCCGTCCCAAGTGAGCTTCTCGGGTGGGGTCGTCGAACCCGATGACGCCGATGCCGTAGCCTGCGCGCTTCGGGAAACGGAGGAAGAGATCGGCCTCCTCCGTCGGCATGTCGAGATCATCGGGCACCTGGACACGTGCATCACGGGCACCGGTTACGCGGTGATGCCCGTGGTGGGGCGAATCACGCCGGGCTTCACGCTGACCCTCGCGACGCGCGAGGTGGCGGATGCATTCGAAGTGCCCCTCGCCTACATGCTGAACCCGGACAACCACACCGAAGCCACCCGCGAAACCACGTACGGCACGTTCCGCTTCTATGACATTCGGTGGCGGGAGCACCGCATTTGGGGGGCGACAGCGCGGATGGTGGTGAACCTGTTCGAGAGGACGCAACACCCGTGATCCGGACCCTCCTAGTTCGCATCCTTCCGTTCCTGGTACCGATCATCCTGTTCGCAGTCTGGTACTTCCTCGCCCGCCGGCGAGCCGGCAAGGCAGGCGAGAAGGCGCCGAGCTGGCGCGAGGCCCCATGGGGCTGGATCGCGCTTTCCGGTCTGCTGGTACTGGCTCTGGGCCTCGCCTTCTTCCGGTTCTCGACCGGCGCCTCGCCGGACGGGACCTACGTACCGCCGAAATACGAGGACGGCCGCGTCATTCCGGGTCACGTCGAACCTTGACAGTCCGCTCACTGCAGGTGATCGGTCGGATCACGACCCCACCCGCGTGGCCGAAACGTCCCCTGGTCGCGAAGGTAATGGCGCTGCTCAACACGCCCGAGATCCGACCGGGGGCGCTGTTCGTCGGGGGTTGCGTCCGTGACGCCTTGCTCACGCCGCCGCGTGACACCCTCGATGTCGATGTCGCCACAGTGCATCCTCCGCACGAGGTCCGGCGGCGCCTTCGCCAGGCGGGAATACGGACGGTCGCCACGGGGATCGCGCACGGCACCATCACAGCGCTGCCGCCGCGCAACGAACCCGGTTCAGTGGAGGTCACGACCTTGCGCCGCGACGTCCGGACTTTCGGGCGGGCCGCCGAGGTAGCCTTCTCGGACGACTGGATTGCCGATGCGGAGCGCCGCGATTTCACGATCAACGCGCTGTACGCGGGCGCCGATCTCCAGGTGTTCGGGGTCAGCGATCTTGGGCTCCAGGATCTGGCTCGCGGCCACGTGCGTTTTATCGGTACCGCGGCACATCGAATTCACGAGGACTATCTCCGCATCCTTCGGTACTTTCGCATGTTCGCGTGGTTCGGCGGGCGCGTGCACGATCGCGTGAATCTCAATGCCATCGCCAAGTCACTTCCCGGTCTCAGGCTCGTTTCCGGCGAACGGCTCAGGGCAGAGCTGCTGCGGCTGCTGGCCGCTGAGCAACCGGTTCCGGCCGTGGAGGCGATGGCCGCGACCGGCACCCTCCAGCGGGTGGTGGGCAACTGGAGCAATCCGGCGTCCCGGACCGCGAGGCGGCGGCTCCAGACCCTGGGCCGGTTGGTGCATCTCGAAGGACTGCTCGGTCTCAACGATCCGGGACGGCGAATCTGCGCACTCGTCGACACGGTGCCGGGGGCCAAGACAGCCGAAGCCCGCCTTCGACTCACCAGGACGGAGTCCCGACGCCTTCGTGCCAGCGCAGTTGCCGGGCCACCGGCGAGAACCTGTCCCGAGGCCAGGCGGCACGTCTGGGAAGCGGGCGGCAGCCCTCGGGCTCTCGATCGCCTGCTGCTGGGCGCTGCACGGACCGGGGCGCCCGCGCCGAACGTCGTCCGCCGCCTTGCCCGGGAGATGCAGACGTGGAAGCGGCCGGTCTTCCCGCTGGGCGGCGACGACGTTGTCCGGCTCGGCGTACCCGCAGGCCCGAGGCGCCGGGCGCTGCTCCGCGCCGTCGAAGTATGGTGGGCGGACGGCGACTTCACGCGTGGCCGGGACCGCTGTCTCGAGGAACTCCGACGGCTGGGCGGTTAGCCGGTCTACCGCGCCCCCATGCCCCGCGCCGCCGGGCACCGCCGCCGGCCGAAGCGAGGGCTAGGCCGTGTTCGTCAAGGCCGCGGTGTCCGCGTCGTGATGGTCGTCGGCCGGCGCCACGATCGAGCCCCGGGTCGGGGTAAGCAGGCCGGCCTTCTGGAGATCACGAAGGCCCGGCAAGTCGTTCCGGGATTCGAGGCCGAAGTGGTCGAGGAAGGCCGGGGTCGTTTGCCATGTCGTTGGACGACCGGGCACCTGCTTTCGCCCCCGCGGTTCGATCCAGCCTTCCTCGAACAGAATGTCGAGGGTCCCGGGGCTCACCGACACGCCGCGAATCTCTTCGATTTCGGCCCGCGTGACCGGGGCGTGATAGGCGACGATCGCCAGTGTTTCCAGTCCGGCGCGGGACAGTTTCCGCCGCCGGACCTTTTCGACGGTCAGCCGGTCGGCAATGTCGCTCGCCGTTCGGAACGCCCAGGCGTTTCCGACCTTTGCGAGTTCCACGCCGCGCCCCTTGTACTGCTCCCGCAAGGCGGTAAGAACGTCGACGACCACCGTGCCTTCGGGCAACACGCGGGCGATCTCACTGGTCCGGACGGGGGCTGCGCTCGCGAAGAGCAGCGCCTCGGTCACGCGGCACGCATCAAACGTCGCCGGATCGACCCTGCACGGATCCGCCGCCGGGGCAGCGTCAGCAGGGCACGGCATAACGCGAGACGCCGGCCCGGGCACCTCGACGCCGGATTGCGGCTCGGTCGAACCGCCCCGAGCCAAGACTTCCAGGGATTCATGCGGCATGAGCCGGATCTCCATTGGGGCCGGTTCGCGAGCGCACCAGGACAGGGCCGAACGGCCGCGTTTGCCGCATGTCCAGTTCGCCTCCTCGAACGAGTTCCAGGCTGGCCACAAACACCGAGGCATACGCCGACCGGCGGACCGGCGACGGATCATCGCGCGGCAGGAAACCGGCAAGCGTCGCCCATTGCTGCAGTCCGCCAAGGCGATTCCGAATCCAGCCGGTCGCGGTCTTGACCGAATAGAGGCGTTTGGGACGAACGGCGAGTGCCGGCGGCTGGCGGCGGCGGCAGATGCCCGCATAGGCGACGATCAGGTCGTGGAACGTCGCATCGACCGCGGTCTCTACCTTCTCGGCGCGCGGCTGCGTCTCACCGCGGGCATGGCGTTCCCGTCCGAGAAGCGGCCGTCGAAACAGAAGCTCGCCGTGCCGGCGCATGGCGTCCAAACGGACGATGCGAAACCGCAGCGCCTCCGCCAGCTCCTCTCCGGCCAGTTCCTCTTCCTCCGATTCGGGAAGCAGCAACCGCGATTTCATGTAGGCCAACCACGCCGCCGTCACCAGATGACCGGCAGCGACTTCAAGATTGAGGCGGCGCGCCCCTTCGACGAAGGCGAGATACTGCTCCGCGAGCTCGAGAATTGAGATTTCGGCCAGATCCACCTTCTGGCGGCGCGCGAGCGTGAGCAGCAGGTCGATCGGCCCCTCGTACGCGTCCAACGACAGGAAGAATGCGTCCGGAGCCGCCCGGTGCTGCGGCGGATCCTCTTCAAACTCGAGAACGGGAGCGTTCACGTAAGCCCCACCATGCGAATGATGATAGATACCACATATTGGGCCGGTTCGCCAAGAATCCACCGAAATATGGGAAGTTCGGCTCCCAGTGCGGATGCCCCAAGTGGCACCAGCACCAACCCCGCGAGCAGCACCGGGAACCCGTAGCGCTCGGTCGTGGACCAGCGCCGCGCCCACCCGGGCGGCAGCGCGGCGTACAGCACGCGCCCACCGTCCAGCGGCAGCACCGGGAGCAGATTGAGGAGCGCCAGGAGCACGTTGATCCAGAGCGCATTCACCAGATTGTCGGCAACCCAGCCACCACCGACCGGAACGCTCGGAACCAGGTGCAGCAGAAGCGCCGCCAGCAACGCGAGCGCGAGGTTCATGCCCGGCCCCGCCAGCGCCACCACTGCGATCCCGATCCGCCTCGGGTTCAGGCGGAAGAAACGCACCGGTACCGGCTTCGCGTAACCGAACACCAGCGGCGAGATCAACAAGAGCACGAGCGGCAGCAGGACCGTCCCTACCGGATCGACGTGGCGCAGGGGATTGAGGCTCACCCGGCCTGCCTGACGCGCCGTGTCGTCGCCGAACTGTTCCGCGACGTAGCCGTGCGCCGCCTCGTGGAGCGTGATCGCCGTCAGCGCCGGCAGTGCCCATACCGAGAGCGTGTAGGCGATGGCACCGGCCTGATCAACCATGCGGAAGACGCTCGCGGAAGGTGCGATACTCGAGCCTGCGGACCTGTTCCGGCGCCCGGCGCGCCGCCAGCCAGGCCAGCGCCGTGCGCCAGCGCGCCGAGGCCTCGTCAGTCATGGCAGGGACCGCCCGTGCGACGGCGGTCATTTCGTTGAAATTCCCGTTGCAGTGCAGGACGACGTCGCAGCCGGCCGCGAGCGCGGCACACGCTCGGTGCTCCATCGCGCCGACAAGCGCTCCCATGCAAAGATCGTCCGACAGCAACAGACCCTCAAAGCCGATGCGGCCGCGCACGAATTCGCGGATTCCCTTGGGCGAAACGGTAACGGGCAGATCGGCATCAAGCGCCGCATAGACCACGTGCGCCGTCATGGCGACCGGCGCATCGCGAAGCACGCGGAACGGGACGAAATCAGTCGCCTCAAGAACCTGTCGCGGAGTCTCGACCACTGGCAGCTGCTCGTGGCTGTCGGCCCTGGCGCGGCCATGGCCGGGTATGTGCTTGACGACTGGGAGCACACCCGCGCGCCCCAGCCCGTCCATGGCCGCTCGACCAAGTGCCGCCACGATGCCGGGATCGCCGGCAAAGGCGCGATCCCCGATGACAGCATGGCCTTCTTCCATTGCCAGGTCGAGCACCGGCGCACAGTTCACATCGATCCCGAGACTTGCGAGATCGCGGCCCAGCAGGGCATGCCCGATCCGCACCGTGTCGCCCGCCTGACCGAGATCGCTCGCGGCCAGTTGCCCGAACGCGGCGGCCGGCGGATAGGCGGGCGCATGGGGCGGGCCAAACCGCTGCACGCGGCCACCCTCCTGGTCGATCAGGACCGGCGCTTCGGCTCCGGCCGCCTCCCGGAGCGCATTGACGAGCCCGACCGTTTGCGTGGGGGTGTCCAGGTTTCGGGCGAACAGAATGAAGCCGAACGGAGTGAATTCGCTGAATAACGCTTGCTCTTCAGGGCGAAGTTCCGGTCCGGCAATGCCGAAAATGACCGGAAGGGTCACTGCCCCTTGGCGACGAAACAGGGAACGCCCCGTTTCTCCAGCCGGTTGCAGACCTCGCCTGCGTCTTTCCTGGTCTCGAAGGGGCCAGCCTGCAGGCGCTGCACCCGCTCCTGTTCCGACACCTTGAACTCCCGCACGCGGAAATCGAGGTTGCCGAAGACGTCGGGATGGGCGGCGAGCAAGCGCTGCGCCTCCACGACGGCGCGGTCGCGCGAACGGATCGCCAGCAACTGCACCGACGCTTTCCACGCACTGCGGGGATGACGGGGCTCGGGGAGTTTCGGCCGCTCTTCGGCAGCCGCCGCAGGCTCTTCCGCTGCTTCCTGAGCCGCAGGTTCTTCCGCAACGTCCTGGGCCGCTGCCGCTTCCGCGTCCGGCACGGCCTCGGGGGGCGGCTCGGCAGGCTCCACCCGGGGCCGGGCCACCGGTTCCTCGAAACTTGGCAGCAGCTGTTCCGGGCCGGCATCCGGTTCCGTACCCTCCAGCAGGGCGCTGCCGCGGGAATCGGCCTGGTACCCGCCCGGGTCCTCCGGGCGTTGGCGGATCGGTTCCGGCAACGGCTCCACCACGGGGACGGATTCGGTGTCCCGATCACCGGTCCCGAAGTAGCCCTCGAAGTACATCCAGGCACCGATTCCGAAGCCGCCGACGAGCACGGCGGCCACCACCAATCCGGCTACCCGGTTCATCGCATCTCCTCCACCGGGGTCACGCCCAGAATCGACAGGCCGGCGCGCAACACCGCCCGCACCGCATCCGCCAGCAGTAGACGCGCCGCGGTCCGCGGCCGGTCCCCGGGGATCAGTGTCCGCAAGGTCGGTTCGCCACGGGCCCCGGCCGTCCAGAGCTCGTGGTACCGGGCCGCCAGCTCCGACAGCTGGAATGCGATGCGGTGGGGCTCGCGGGCGCGCGCTGCCGCTTCGACCTGTTCAGGCCAGAGCGCGACTTCCCGCATCAGTGCCACCTCCCGGGGATCGGTGAGCAACGTCGGTTCAGCCTCGGAGGCGACGTCGAGAGCTCTCAGTTCCCCATGGTCCTGGACCCGTCGGAACACCGAACAGATCCGGGCGTGAGCATATTGGACGTAATAGACCGGATTGTCCTTTGACTGGCGCACCGCCTCCGACAGATCAAAATCGAGCGGCGCATCCGGCCGCCGCATCAGCATAAGGAAGCGGAACACGTCCGGACCGACCTCGCGAAGGACGGACTCCAACGTGACGATATTGCCGTCGCGCTTCGACATCCGCACGGGTTGCCCGGCACGTGTGACCCGCACCAGCTGACAGAACTTGACGTCGAGACTGGCCGAGTCCTCGCTGAGGGCAGCGAGTCCTGCGCGCACGCGCTTGGCATAACCTCCGTGGTCAGCGCCCCACACGTTGATCTGCTCGCTGAAACCTCGGCGGAACTTGTCAAAATGGTAGGCAAGGTCGCCCGCGAAATATGTCCATTCACCGTTGGCCCGGCGCAGGGGGCGGTCGGCATCGTCGCCGAACCGGCTGGCTCGGAAGAGCAGTTGGGGACGAGGCTCCCACGCCTCACCGGCCTCACCCTTGGGCCGGGGCGGTACTCCGGTGTAGACGAGATCTCGCTCTTCCAGGACACCTACGGCATCGTCGACGCGGCCGGCCTCCCGCAGGTCGCGCTCCGACGCAAAGACATCGAAGCGAATGCCGAGTTGTTCCAGGTCCCGGTCGATCAACTTCATCATCGCGCCGACACCGGTCTTTCGGAACTGCTCCAGCCACACGTTCTCCGCAGCAGAAACCATCTGTCCGCTGTCCATCGCAAAGAGCTCATCAGCCACCGGCTGGAGGTACTCGCCCGGATACAGGCCCTCCCCCGGCGGCGCGCTCTCGGCGCCGGCCGCCATGCGGTAACGGTGATGGAGCGAGCGAGCGAGCTGGTCGATCTGGCCGCCAGCGTCGTTGATGTAGTACTCCCGGGTGACCGTGAAGCCCGCGAACGCCAGGAGGGCCGCGGTCGCGTCTCCCAGAACGGCGCCACGCCCGTGTCCAACGTGAAGCGGCCCGGTCGGGTTCGCCGACACGTATTCGACATTGATCGGCGTCGCTTCGCCCATCCCGGAACGACCGTAGTCGGCGCCGCCCGCCGCGGCCGTCCGCAATGCCGGAATCCATGCCGATGGCGCGATCCGCAGGTTGACGAAACCGGGGCCCGCAGTTTCCGCAGATTCGATGCCGGCGGTCCCAGGCAGTGCTCGTGCCAGGCGGTCGGCGAATTCCCGCGGGCTCATTCCGACACGTTTTGCCAGGACCAGACTGGCGTTGGTGGCAAGGTCCCCGTGCGCGGGGTCGCGCGGCGGACTCAGTGTCACCGCGCGCTGCAGCAGCGGCTCCCAGTCCCCGCTGGGGACAGACGACGTGCCGGCGACCTGTCGAACCGCCTCCATGACGTGCCGGCGAAGCGCCGGGATCGGCGCGTCACCGGGCACCGGGGCCGTCACGTCCGGCTGGCCTTCCTTCCGGGACACAGCCTGGATCACGTCTCCCGGCGGTGCGGCAACTTCAGTCGGCGAGACCCTGCCTGACGGTAGCAATCTGCTCCTGCGCGGCGGCCGTCAGGATGCGCGTGTCATTCGCGATCGAAACGAACTGGAACCCTTCGCGAATCTTCTGCAGGGAATACTCCGGGCTGAGGCAATGCAGTCCCGCCGGTACTCCGGCCCGCTTGGCCGCCGCCAGAATGGTCGCCATCGCCTCGGTGACGACTGGATTGTCGGTATCCATCTGCGGCCTCTCGCCGAGTGACAGCGCGAGGTCCGACGGGCCCACGTAGATTCCGTCGAGGCCCGGCGTGGCGACGATTGCGTCCACGTTCGCAACTGCTTCCGCGGTCTCGACCATCGCGATTGCCAGAATGGTCTCGTTCGCCTTGTCGAGGTAATCGGGACCGCCGTAGATCGCAGCCCGAATCGGGCCGAAGCTTCGGACCCCCTCAGGTGCGTATTTACAATAGGAAACCAGCTGCGCGCACTGCTCGGGCGTGTTGACCATCGGACAGATGATGCCGTAGCTCCCGGCGTCGAGAAGCCTTCCAATGATTCCGGGTTCCAGCGTCGGGACCCGCGTGAGGGGCGTCACCGGGGTCGTCGACAGCGCCTGCAACATCTGCACGGTGTCGGAAAAATCGCTCAGTCCATGCTGCAGGTCGATGGTCACGGAGTCCCATCCGCATCCCCCCATGACCTCGGCAGCGAAGCTGTTCGGAATGGCAAGCCAACCGTTCACAACGGCGCCGCCTTCCTGCCAAATTTTCTGAACGGCGTTCTCGCGCATGGTTGCTACTCCAGTACTTCGGGATTGACGATGTGCCCGGGCTTGATCTGGCCGTCGAACGCGTCCAAGACGTTCTGACAAGTGACTTCCGCCATGGCACGCATGGACTCGTTGGTTACACCGGCCACGTGCGGTGAAAACAGCACGTTTTCGAGATCGAGAAGGGGATGGTCGTCCGGCGGCGGTTCCAGATCGAAGACGTCCAGGCCTGCTGCACGAATTCCGCCATCCCGGAGTGTTTCGACCAGCGCTTCCTCGTCGATGATTCCCCCGCGGGCAGTATTGACGAGGATGGCCGTCGGCTTCATCAGACCGAGCTCACCGGCGCCGATCAGGCCTTCGGTCTCGGCATTCCGGGGACAGTGGACGGTGACAAAATCCGCCGGCGGCAGCGCCTCCTCCAGGCGCGCAACGCGGCGGGCGCCAGCCCGTTCCACGGCAGCGTCCTCGACGTAGGGATCGAAGACGTCGACCGTCATTCCAAGTCCCTTGCCAATCGACGTCGTGCGGGTGCCAATTCGGCCGAACCCGATCACCAGCAGCCGTTTTCGGAACAATTCGGTGTTGTCCCGCTCAGTCCCAAACCGATCCTGGAAGCGGCGCCCCTGCACCGCACCGTGGTATTGGAGGGAGCGCTTGGCAAGCGCCATCATCATGAAGACGGCATGCTCCGCGACCGACCTTGAGTTGGCTTCGCCGGCAATCAGCAGCGGAATGCCACGCTCGGTCAGCGCCTCAACGTCCACGGAGTCGTAACCGACGCCAAAGCGCGCCACCGCTTCCAGCTTCGGCGCCGCCTCAATGAATTTCCGGTCACAGATGGTCGTGCGCAGGGTCACTGCAGCGACATCACTCATCCGCTCGAGAAGCGTATCGAGCTCGTCGTTGGAGCACTCCTCGACCAGGACGTCGTCTCGGGCCTCAAGAAGGGATCGTCCCGCGGCCGGCATGCCCTGCACCAGCATCACTTTGCGCTGATTCGCCATATTCTTGTCCCTCAGATCTCTTCGACGCCGCGTTCCACGTAGCGGGCACGGTCCCACATGGTGGTGACCTCGCCGCGAGCAATCCGCTCCTCAAGCGCGTCTTCCTTCGCCTGCACGTCCGCCAGAGCAGAGATCACCCGTTCAGCCTGGACGCGGGGCACCACCACCACGCCATCTTCGTCAGCCACCACGATGTCTCCCGGCTGCACGACCACGTCGCCTACGCTGACGGGGCCGTTCAGCTCCCCCGGTCCGTTGCGGTACCCGCCGTTCGGCCTGAATCCCCGCGAAAACGTCGGAGGGCCTTTGGCGCGGATGCCCGCCGCATCTCGCACCAAGCCGTCCGTGACGATCCCGACCACCCCTTTCTGTTTGGCGACCGCAGCGTAATGGTCGCCGATGACGGCCCCGCTCTCATCACGCCCGGTTGCCAGCACCAGGACATCGCCCGGCGCCACAACATCAAGCGCCGCTACCGCCGCGAGAATGTCCCGCGGCCCGCCGGAGACCGTGACGGCAATGCCGGCAAAACGCATGTCCGGGTCGAGCGGCCGAATCCCCACGTCCATGCAGTTCCAGCCCTGTTGAGCATCGGCGAGGAAACTGGTTGACGCGCCTGCCACGGCCGCCAACTGCTCAGGCGTTGCCCGGCCGACCGGCGTGTGAATCCGGAGGGCGAGCGGGTCGCCGATCATGAAAACATACTGGGGAACACGGTCACGGCCCTCTGGTGACCGCGACACCATAGCGCAGCCGGACCCGGCACCCAATTTCGACTTTCCTGACCAGTGTGCCGCCTGCCCGTGCGGCGGGGCCATTCACATACAGGTGTTCGTGCCGCGGCCATCCCGACCCGCGAATGCCTGCAGCGCGGCTCCCTGCCCCACCGGCAGAAGACCTGCGCGAGGCCGGCTTGGTAATCGGACAAAGGCGGCGGCCTGTGGTGCCCCTACGGGATTCGAACGTACTTCAAAGTAATTTTCTTGGGAATTATATACAAGGGTTGACTTAAGACCTAGCATCGCCCCTCCGCCTCGGGAGGACAAGCGATGCAGTTTTCGTCAGACCACCAAGTCAGCCTTGCTTCGGTGATCGCCTTCCTCTCAGCTCTGACCACTGCCTTAGCAGTGATCGCCCGAACGCAAGACCATCCCGAAACATCTGATCCCTTTCTGGTGGTAGAGCGGGAAATTCGGGAGTTCTTCGATCATGTGCCGGGGCTGAAGAGCCTGGATCCCGAACAGCAGAAGGATCTACTCGTGATCCGGAAGCTGTTTGTCGAGATGCGGCCGATCGGGGCGATGCTGACAAACGATCCCGACCTTGAGACGAAGCACTAGGCCCACGCATCGCCAATGCACGTGCAAGCTGCTCCGGAGTCGCATCCACGGCGGGGGGTGGTGCGGAGCGTCGTCGTGTTGCTTTCGGCATGGCTTCATTGTCCTTGCATCACTCCGAAAAGCAACTCATCATCACCGTGCCAACCAACAAGGTTCCGACCTCTGCGTCGGGCCACCCGCTGAATAGAACAGCCTCTTGTCCGGCGCTGGGTCGCTCCCGGCGCCCAGGCGAATAGGCGGGGCCTCAAGAAATCCTTGTTGGTTGGCAACGGCCCGGCATCCGCCGGTGTCGTAATGCACCGCGAGGTTTCTCATGATTACTCGTTATGCTGCCGCGTTCGCGGCGGTCTTGGTCCTCGCCGCCTGTGGTGGCGGTGGCGGCAGCGGAAGCCCAACCGACAACACAGGCGCGGGTCCTACCGCGCCACCCACAACTCCGACGCCAGACACGGCATTTCGATCTGCTGCAGGCACCGGAACCGCCGCGATCGACAATGCCGCCACCGCACGGCCAGCGTTCGGGAGCGTGACCCAATCCTCCAGCGTCAACGTGTCTGGCGTATCCGCCGATGCGGCGCAGGTCACCCGGAGCGGAGACACCTTCACCCTTCGCGTCCGCCGACAGAACGGCGGCGGGTTCTCGCTGAACACCGCCCAGCACGTGGTCGAGAGTTCTGCCGTGACGGTTTCCCCGGTGACAGGCCGAAACTGGGTCGATGGCTTGCTGTTCGACTACACCGCCAACAGCCTGACTGTTATGCGCGGCGCAATCGACTTCAGCTCGGATGATGCCAATGACTACATGGCCGGCGGCTACTGGATCCACATCAGGGGTGACTGGGCAAACGCGCAGGTCAGCGGCGTCGAGGTCGGTGCGTTCGTTGACGGGCCGGAGATCTCGCGTCCGGCCAACATGCCGCTAAGCGGTACTGCCAGCTACACCGGGATCGCTGCCGGTCTGTACGGGCTCGAAGCCGGAAGGGGCGTGCCTGGTGTCCAGGAAGGGACGATCGAGCTGGGTGAATACGACGGTTTGTTCCAGGCCCGTGCCAATTTCGGCACCAACACCGTTTCAGCCTCCATCACGGGCATCACCGTGGATGCGATCGCGGTTACGCCCGATGGAACGGTCTACGACGCATCAGGAGCAAGCCCCTCGCAACTGCACTTCGGGGCTGCATCGATCAACTCCAACGGCACCTTCACCGGCACGTCGGTTACGGCGACCGATCCAAGGTTCTCCAGTCTCAGTACACAAGGATCATGGGGTGGCCGCTTCTCGGCTATCGACGATGCCACGGGCGATCCTCGGGCGCTCGCTGGCACCCACGGCGGTGTTGTTACGACGCCCGGTGGAACCGAAGTGAAGTTCATTGGCGCTCACTTCGGCGCTACACCTAGCTTCTAGCCTGAAAGGCCCCGCCCGTTGCCGCGGGCGGGGCCTCCACCCACGAGAAGGAGAGTTCTCATGGAGAGAGACTTAAGAGGCGACCTCCACGATTTAGAGGGGAAAGTCGCCGCGCTCCAGCTTGTCAACAGAATCCTCATTGATCTCGTTCTCAACGGGGAAGCCGAGAAAGCGCGCCGCATGCGGGCAACGCTCGAGGATTTCAGGGGACGGTCCGCCGATTTCACCAGGAGCCGCAGCCGGAAGTCGGCTGAGAGCTTTGTCGGTGTAATCGACGAGGCGATCGGCGAAGCCTTGATCAAAGGTGGATTGTGACATAGACACGAAAGGCCCTTCGGCTATGATGGTCATAGCCGTTGGGGCTTCTATTCGGCACTGCACAGACCCGCGTTGGTTGGCGCCTGCGGGTCTGTTGCGCCTCACTGCAGGAACACAGCCCACACGATCAAGCCAAGCATCGCGTAGGCGAGCGTCACGCTCACGATCTTGATGGCGGCGTTAATGCGCTCCATCAGTTTCTGCTCCCGACCAGCTCAGCATACTTGATTCGCTTGCCGACCATTAGGCGGACGATGGCTCCCATCACGTCGATGGTGTCCATGTCGCGGAGATTATTGCAGCCCGAGAACCGCTGCACGTAGCGGTCCAGGTGCTTCCCGCTGATGTGGTGGTAGGTGCCGTGGTAGGCGCGCTTCAGGAGCGCCCAGAACGATTCAATCCCGTTGGTGTGAACCTCGCCCCGGACGTACTCGCTCCGTGAGTGCTTCACTGTTGCGTGCCAGCGCGGAACACCGAGATACGCGCTCGCCTCATCGGTGTACATGAATGCGGCGGGATCGGTACGCTTGGTCACGAACTCCCGCATCGTGGCTCCGTCCGTCCGCTCGACCACGGCCGCGCTGATGTGCCTGCTCTTCCGATCCTTGACGCCCGCGACGGCCGTCTTGCCCACGGCACCGCGCCCGGTGTCCTTGAGCGCCTTCCGCTTCGCATTGCTCATGTTCTTGCGGCGGCCACCGAAATACGCTTCGTCTGCTTCCACCACAGGCCCCTCGAGTACGGTTTCACGTTCATGCTGCCATGCCTCGCGGATACGGTGCAGCATGAACCACGCCGTCTTTTGCGTGATGTCGAGGTCGCGGTGCAGCTTGAGCGACGATACGCCCTTGAGGCTGGTGGCCTCCAGGTAGATCGCGAACACCCACTTGCGGATCGAGATTGGAGACCCGGCCAGCGGCGTGCCGGTCTTGACGGAGAAGTACTTGCGGCAGTCAGTGCAGCGGTAGGGGGATTTGGCGTGGCTGCACTCGTGAGTGCGCGTGGAACCGCATCTGGGGCAGTCGCGGCCATCTGGCCAGACGTGGGACTCAAACCAGACGCGGGCTGATTCCTCGTTGGGAAACATCTCGGTCAGCTTCATGATGCTGATGCCGCTGCGGTGCGATCGTCCCGGCGCTTTCATGTCTGCATCCCCCTGTATCTGCTAGGGGGATACTAGGGTTGATTCGGGGGGAAGTCAACCCTAGTATATAATTCCCTTCCAGATTGCGGGCGAGGAGGGCCTGAGCACGCTCCATCCCGAAGGCGCCAACGAGGAGCGTGAAACGCCGCCCGCAGAGCCCCTGCTTGCCGATCTGCTATCGCGACCGCAGGCGCAGGGTCTCGCGACCCTTGTGCTGATCGACGAAGTCCTCATGTACGCCCGCGAGAAGGTAGCGTTGGAGGAGATCTGGCGTGCCCGCCTGATCGACTTCTTCCAGTATCTCTGTCAGGCGGTGGTGCGAGTCGACCACTGTGCCCTAGTCGCCTCGCTTCTCGCCTCCGATCCAGTGAAGAGCGATGCGTTCGGCAAGGAACTGACCGCGCAGATATTCGACATCTTTAATCGACAGCGGGAAGAGGGAGTTCAGCCGGTGCAGAAGCAGGACGTAGCCGAGGTGCTGCGCCGGCGCTTCTTCACGCCCCAGTCGATCGCCAACCCCGACTCCTTCCGCCCGCACGTTACAGCGGCGGTGGCGAATATCGCCGGGGTCGATGAGACCGTTGGCAAGGACAGGGCGAGCGCTGAGCAACGGTTCCTCGACGGGTATCCTTTCCATCCGGATTTGACCGAGCTCTTCTACACCAAGTGGACCCAACTGGAAGGATTCCAGCGCACACGCGGAATCCTACGCATCTTTGCCATCGGGCTGCGTGACGCCGAGGCGTGGGATACGGCGCCGCTGATCGGCGCAGGCGTGTTCCTGCCCGCGCCCACTGCCGAGGGGCTCGCCGAAGCCGCCCGTGAGCTCGCTGGCACTGCCACCCGCGAGGTGACGGAGGGTGCCGGCAATGTATGGAGCGCGGTGCTCGAAGGCGAGCTCACCAAGGCGCGGACGATTCAGGACGAACTACCGGCTCTGAAATTCCGCGAGATGGAGCAGGCGGTGTTGGTCGCGTTCCTGAGCTCTCAACCTATCGGGCAAAAGGCGCACACGCCGGAATTGGTCGCGCTCGTTGGCGCGACCCGCCCGGACCGCATTGAGCTCGAAAAGGGCCTGCGCCGATGGACGAACCTCTCTTGGTTCCTCGATGAGTCGGAGTTCGCAGGCGTCGCTGCGGCAGACGGCGGCCCTGGCGCACTGCCCAATGCGTGGCGTCTCGGCAATCGCCCCAATCTCAAGCAGATGCACCACGACGCCTGCGCCAACCGGGTCACGGCGGAACTCGTGGAGCAGAAGCTCCTCGCAGAAGTCCAACGGACGAAGAGCCTGACTCAGGGTGCCACGAGTGCCGGCGCGCGCGTCCACACGCTGCCCGAGCGGCCGCGCGACATCGAGGACGACGGCAATTTCCACTTCGCCATCCTAGGGCCGAAGGCCGTCTCCGAATCCGGCAGGACAAGTGCTGAAGCGCGCCGCTTCATCGACGAGACGACCGGGCCGGATCGCCCACGCACCCGACGCAACGCCGCTGTCCTCGTGGCCCCTTCGCGCGATGGGCTGGACGCTGCCCGCGCACACATCCGCGAATATCTCGGCTGGGAGGAGGTGCGCCGACAGTTGGAAGGCCAGACTCAAGACCCCGGGCGCGAAGGGATGCTCGCCGTCTGGACCGAGCAAGCGCGCAAGCGCATCCCCGACGCGATCCGCCAGGCCTGGTCGGTCGTCATCACCGTCAACGAGCGCAACGACATCCAAGCATTCAAGGTGACCATTGGCGCCGAGCCGCTGTTCTCGACCGTCAAGGCAGACCGGCGGGCGCGCATCCAGGACACCGCAATCAGCGCCGAGGCGATGCTGCCGGGCGGCCCTTACGATCTCTGGCGCGCGGACGAACACTCGCGCCGTGTGAAGGACTTGGCCGGCGCCTTTGCGGAGAACCCGAAGCTGCCAAAGATGCTCCGTCACAAGGAAATTCTTGACACCATCGACCGGGGCGTCCGCGACGGCATCTTCGTCGCTTCCCTCCTCCGGCCAGACAGGTCCGTCAGAACTTGGTGGCGGACCTCGATCGACAAGGCGTCGCGTTCGGAGCCCGCGCTCGAACTGTTCCTACCTAGCGGCGCAAACCTGTCGGCGCTCGACCCGAGCGTCCTGGTGCCGGGCGAGCTGCCGGAACTGTGGACCGGCGAGTCGGTCACGGTGGCCGAAGTTGTCGCGTATTTCTCGGGCGGGAGGGTCGTGGCGATACAGCGAGAAGGTTACGAAGAGCCGGTTGCCATCCCCGCTTGTCCGCGCGTCGAGGTCGAGGCGGCGATCGCGGACGCGGTTCATCAGGGCCTACTCTGGTTGGTGAACGGCCCGGCTAGCTTCCAAGGCGAGACTGTCGCTCCCGGTGTGTTAACGGATGCGGCAGTGCTGCGTGCGCCGATGCCGCCGCTGGCTGTCGACCAGTTGACACGGGACGCTGTGCCTGAGGCTTGGAAGGACCAGAAGACCACCG
Source organism: Alphaproteobacteria bacterium (assembly GCA_022825705.1). Lineage (GTDB taxonomy): Bacteria > Pseudomonadota > Alphaproteobacteria > TMED109 > TMED109 > VXPW01. The sequence goes on along the minus strand of JAJDWH010000043.1, from coordinate 243 downwards.
CGCTCGCTTTGTCCGCCGCAATTTCGGTCCAGTTCGGCGCACCGCTTCCTTGGCCGATACTGCGCCGGGGGATCGACGACGCGCTCAGTGCGCGCTGGCTCGCCCTAGAGCGTGTCTGTCATTGAGAGAATCCCCGGGGGGATTCCATTTTGGGTAAGGATGTGATTCAAAGGGGTTTTGGCTGCACTGGAGGCCGGACCCATGACTCGACCCTATTCGAACGACCTTCGCGAGCGCGTGGTG
>JAJDWH010000051.1 GCA_022825705.1 Alphaproteobacteria bacterium | reverse complement strand
GCGGCTTTCCGCACCACTCCGCCCCAAGACCTTCTAGACCCAGGTGCTTCCGCTGCGCGCGCGGCTCCCAACAGGACATCACTTCGGGGCGCAACGCTCCGATCGCTCAACCCGATCATCAAGGAGATCGACATGACCTTCAATATGGACACCATCGAGACCGGCGGACAGTCCGCCACCGCGACCGTCTGCGAGAACGCCGCCCTGTTCGGCGCAACCCCCGAGCGGGACGAGTTCGACACCCGGGACGTCTGGGACGGGGACGAAGCCGTCACCGCAACCCGGGAAGCCTTCGGGCTCCTGGCCGACGTCATCGCATGCGACGGGTTCCAGCTCGCCGACGAGCGGGAAAGCCTGCTCTGGGGCTTCGTCAACATGCTCGACGCCCAGACCCAGCGCCTCGACCGCGCCGCCGACAAGATGATGCCCGAGCTCCGCGACCTCCAGCGCGAGCAGGACGGCACCGAGATCAAGGCGCGCGAACTGGAGCTGCTGACCGACCGGGCACGGAACCTCACTGACCGGCGCGACGCCTTCGAGACCATGCGCGACGCGGCCGCCGAGAGCTACCGCACGGTCACCGGCAACACCTGGCGGCCCCGGCGGGGATCGCACACCAGCCAGACCGGCACGCTGACCTCCGCCGCCATCGACGCCCGCGACTACATGCGCGCCAAGAAGGACCGCAGGACCCAGGCCCATCTGCCGCAGGGCACCCTGGTCGCCATCGCCGGCGGCAAGGACATCGCCGACCCGGCGGCCGTCATCGAGCGCCTCGACAAGGCCCGCGAGAAGTACGCCGACATGGTGCTGGTCCACGGCGGCGGCCCCGGCGTCGAGAAGATCGCGGCAAGCTGGGCCGAGCGCAACGGCGTCCACCAGGTCGTCTGCAAGCCCGACTGGGACCGCCACGGCCGGGCCGCACCGTTCCGCCGCAACGACGAACTGCTCAACCTCCTGCCGAAGGGCGTCATCGCGTTCCCCGGCTCCGGCATCACCGAGAACCTCGTCGACAAGGCGCGCACCCTCGGCATCCCGGTCCAGCGCATCGCGGCCTGACCACACCGCCTCGACGGGCCGCATCGTCGCTTCGGCGGCGGCGCGGCCCGTTTTGCGTTCGCACACCGCTCGCGCGGCTCCACCTCACCATGCTTCGCATGGGTGCATCGACGGCTGCGCCGATCCCGGCGCACCGCCCGCCGCACTTCCCCCGGCACGACTGCCGGCGCGCCCGCCGACACGCTGGGCACGGTGCTTCGCACCGCCGCCCTCGCTCGTGCCGGCCCCACCGCCCGCTCACACGCCGCGGCGGCTCCCCTCCGCCGGGTTCCCCGGCGTCGATTTCCCCATCGTGAATACAGCCGATTTCATATCCTCGACGCCCCGGAGGGCGCGGTTTCGTCACACCCCACGCATCAATGATGCAGAAGGCGCATGCGTGCCTTTGCGGGGCATTTTCGGGGCCATTCAGCGACTTTGGAAGACTTCCGGCGTCCCGGAGTTGTTGGGCCGAGTGTATGCTCTGGAGCATACGGACCTATCCCATTGAAATAGCGTAATATTTGACTATCGCGTATGCTCCGGGCATACGCCCGTCGCGTCTTCTGCGCCGGCCGTGTACTCCATGAGCATACGCTTGGATCTGTTCCTGCCGGCCCTTGTCCTGCCTCGACCGTCGCTCCGATCGACGAGATTTGTCCAGAATTCGGGCCCGCGGGAGCCCTTCAGAATGTGAGGCGACGCGACCTCGGACACGTCGGAGTCGGATGAAATCTGCGCTGCCAGGTCCGAGATCAACACGGTCTTGCCGGACCCCGTGGTGCCCGAGACGATGATATGCTGGGTCTCGGTGTGCTCCGGATACGGAATGCCGGCGATGGAGTAAGGGCGGAGCCGCCTGCCTCTGCCACGATACATGACGGGCCGGCGCGTATGGTGACGATAAAGGGGTTGGATGACGATGCTTGATTTCGAAGAACAAGTGCGAGAGCTCGAAGAGCGAGACGAATGGACCGCCCGGGTGCTCGGCAGATTTCAATTGGCCTGGGCAGACATAGAAAGGGATATCCGCACTCTTTGGTTAATGCGGGTCGGCGAGAATGAATTTCAACTGCGGGACAGGCAAACTCTCCAAGAGCGGCGAAAGCGCCTGCCTGGGACGAAGTTTCGAAAACTGGTCGAATGCACCGTTCCGGACCGGGAACTGCAAGCCATTTCGCTGTTTCCTGAGCATCGGTCGTTTCCCGAGGATTTGAGAAATTCCCTCGAATGCACCGTTCCGGGCGGGAATTTACGCACTTGGCTGCTGAACAATTGGCCGACACGCAATCTGATCATCCATGGCTCAATGGGCCTCAAAGTCGATTTCAGTGGGCCATCGATACCGTTTGTCGCGGATGCTGAAGATATGGCAATGGTGCACGCCGCAGAGCCCGGTGAAGAGACGGTCTCTTCTGAGGGGTGGATTGAGGTGCGCGACCTGGTTCCCCTCACGGAAGAAGCGCGGCAGGTAAAGTCCTACCTGATACAGGTGCACATGATGGTGCTTCAGAATGGAGTCGGCCGCTTTCCTCTCCGGGAGCCTGCCTGCCCCCCGGCGCGCGGGCGCCAACGCGAATGAACCGCTTCCGGCACGGCGCATGACCGGCGGGCACCGGTTGTTATCGCCGCGCCCGAACATGGTGGAATTTGAGTGGAATTCGCCGGATTCCCGTCAGGAATTCCAAAAAACGCTCAAGTGATGAATGCCCGAAAGGCTGGGGTTGGTCCCGAAACGCTAGCCGGCTCAGTCGCCGGCGCCCGAGCGCAGCGATTCGTGCAAGGCCCTGGCCTCCGCGACCAGCGCGTCGACCTCGTCCTTGCGGCCTTCGCGGATCATCGCATCCCGTTTTTCCGTCGCCAGGAACCAGGTATAGCGGAACATTCGTTCTATCAGCGGCGCCAAGGACGGGGCCACCGATGGCGTGCGCGTGAGCGCCAGAATCCTCTCGCGGACGAACTCGGAAGCCGACATTTGGTGAGCGGCGGCCGCGCTTTTCACTTGTTCCCACTCGGACTCAGAGAAGCGG
>JAJDWH010000023.1 GCA_022825705.1 Alphaproteobacteria bacterium | reverse complement strand
GCCGGTGAAGGTCCAGCAGGACCATCTTGCCCGGCTGATACGGGGCCACTGCGCATACTATGGTCTGACGGGGAACGGCAAACGTCTGGAGTGGTTCCGCTACCAGGTCGCCCGCATCTGGCGGAAGTGGCTCTCACGCCGCAGCCGCCTCAGGCGCATGAACTGGGACCGGATGAATGTACTCCTCAAGAGATATCCTCTGCCGTACGTCACGATCACACGCTCATGGCGACGTTTATTGAGCGAACCTGTCAGGTGAGGAACCGAGTGCGTCAGTCGCGCACGCTCGGCTCTGTGGGGGGAGGGGCTCGGTAACGACCCCTCCTACCCAGCCCATGACCGCATGACCGCATGACCGCTTCCGGGTCGCGGTCGATCACCGTCAGCAACACCCGCGCCGCCCGGTCGGGAACCCTGCGGCCCTGTTCCCAATCCTGAACCGCGCGCGCATCAAGCCCGAAACGGTCGGCAAACTTCTGCCGGCTCAGCTTCATGCGCTTGCGCAGGGAGACGATTCGCTTGGCGGCGGGATCGTCCACGATCCGGCAGGGCAACGCCGTCTCACCCCGCACATGGGCGAGAACCTCGCCCATGGCCGTCTCGATCTCAAGGCCGGTTTCGGTGCGTTCGGTGGTCATCATTCCCTTCCTTCCCGTTTGATCATCGTCACCAGCCGCGACAGCGCCTTGCGGTCTGTTGCCGTCAGATCGTCGCGCTCGGCCTTTGCATAGGCCGTCAGCATGTAGACCGCCTCCGGGCCGGCATGCCAGAAATAGACCGCGCGGATGTCGCCGCGCTTGCCCCGGCCGGAACCCGGTCAGCGCAGCTTGCGGATACCGCCCGTTCCCGGGATGACGGGCGCGGCCTCCGGTGCGGCGACGATCGCCGCCTCCATGTCGCTCCGGGCGTCTTCGGACAGCAGCTTGCGAATCACGCGTTCATACGTCCGGGTGGCATAGAGGTTCATTGAGTGGATATTCTGCGGCGTTGCCGCAGGAATTGCAAACTTCCTTCGGAAATCGGTTGCCTTCCCGTTATCGTCGGGGGAGGTGCCGCGATCACGGCGTCGGCGGCGCGGGTGGTGGACAGCCTCGGAGTGAATGTGCCGGATGGCCGGCAGACGGTGGCCTTGGCCGTCGGTAGCTGCCGGGCCGGGGTGGGGTGAAGGTAACAGCGGAGGTCATCCGCCGTGTTGTGGGGGCTGTTTAGCCGTCCGGCAATGGGGTATCGTCCCGGCATGGACGGTTTCCGCATGAGCGGGCTGACGAGGTCCGCTGAAGCAGGCGAACCCGGGGAGGGGATCCCGGCGCGACAGGACGCCGACGGGGACGAAGCCGCACTCATCCGCGCCCGTCTCGCGAAGCTGGCGGAGGAGAAGGACGCGCTGGAGGCGCGGCTCGCGGCGCTTGAGTCCAGCGTCCCATCCTCGCCGGAGGAGAGCCCGCAGCCGGGGCGGGTGACCGAGCATTCGCCTCCGCAAGAGAAGATCGCGCTGTTCCGCTCGCTCTTTCGCGGCCGCGAGGATGTCTATCCGAAGCGCTGGGAGAATGCCCGGACCCGGAGGTCCGGCTACGCTCCGGTCTGCGGCAACGAGTGGAAGCCCGGGATCTGCGGCAAGCCCAGGATCAAGTGCGGCGCCTGTCCCAACCAGGCTTTCCTGGCCGTCATCGACGAGGCGATTGGAGAACACCTGCGCGGCCGCCGGACGGTCGGCGTCTATCCCATGCTGGCGGACGGCAAGTGTTGGTTTCTTGCGGCCGACTTCGATCGGGAGAGCTGGCGGGCGGATGCCGGGGCCTTCCTCGCGGCCTGCCGTTCGAAGGGCGTTCCGGGGGTCCTGGAACGCTCGCGCTCGGGCAACGGCGGCCATGTGTGGATCTTCTTCGCCGAACCCGTGCCCGCCGCGCTCGCCCGCCGGCTGGGTTCGCATCTTCTGACCGAGGCGATGGAGAGCCGCCCGGACCTGGGCTTCAAGTCCTACGACCGGTTCTTTCCGAGCCAGTACACGCTGCCCGAGGGCGGTTTCGGGAACCTGATTGCTCTGCCGCTTCAGGGCGGACCCCGGGAGCAGGGCAACAGCCTGTTCCTGGACGACGGCTTCACGCCGCACGGGGATCAATGGGCGTTCCTGTCGTCGCTCCGCCGGATGACCCTGGCCGAGGCCGCGGCGATCGTGGACGAAGCCAGCCGCGAGGGCCAGGTGATCGGCCTCCGCCTGCCGCTCGACGACGAGGACGAAGAGCCCTGGACCGCGCTGCCTTCGAGGCGCCGGGCCAAGCCGCCAATTGCCGGACCGTTGCCTGATCGGATCGATGCGGTGCTGGGCGACCAGATCTACGTTCCCCGGGCCGGGCTGCCGCCGGGACTGGTCAACCGGCTCGTGCGGCTTGCGGCCTTTCAGAACCCGGAGTTCTACCAGGCGCAGGGCATGCGGCGTTCGACCTTCGGCATTCCGCGCATCGTCGCCTGCGCCGAGCTCCTGTCCCAGCACATCGGCCTGCCGCGAGGCTGCCGTCCGGCCATGGAGCAGTTGCTCGAAGAACTCGGCATCGGACTGGAACTCCGGGACGAGCGCAACTCCGGCAACCCCGTGAACGCGGCCTTTCTCGGAGCGCTGACGCGAGAGCAGAGGACTGCGGCAGACGCGCTTCTGGCGCACGAAACCGGCGTTCTGGCGGCCGCCACCGGGTTCGGCAAGACGGTGGTGGCGGCATCGGTCATCGCCTCCCGAGGGGTCAACACGCTGGTGCTGGTCCACCGCCGCCAGCTGATGGATCAGTGGACCGCGCAGCTCGGGGCGTTCCTCGATCTTCCGGAATCGGCCATCGGGCGGATCGGAGGCGGTAAGCGCAGGCCGGGGGGTATTATCGATGTCGGCATGCTGCAGAGCCTGGAACGCGGCAACGTGGTGGACGACGTCGTGGCCGGCTATGGACACTTGGTGGTGGACGAGTGCCACCACCTGTCGGCGGTGAGCTTCGAGGCGGTGGCGCGGCGCGCCAGGGCCCGGTACGTGATGGGGCTTTCGGCCACGGTGACGCGCAAGGACGGACACCACCCGATCGTGTTCATGCAGTGCGGCCCGGTCCGGTTCCGGACGAGTGCGAAGGCGGAGGCCCGGCGCCGTCCGTTCAGGCATCGGGCGCTCCTGCGTCCGACGTCGTTCCGGTTGCCCCACGGCATTGATGTGGAGCGCCCTCCCATCCAGCAGGTCTACGCCGCGCTGATCCGGGACGAGGACCGGAACGGCATGATCTTCGACGACGTGCTGACGGCATTGGAGGCGGGCCGCTCGCCGATCCTGCTCACGGAGCGCAAGGAGCACGCCCGGTACTTTGCGGAGAGGCTCGAAGCTTTTGCGCG
>JAJDWH010000050.1 GCA_022825705.1 Alphaproteobacteria bacterium | reverse complement strand
GCACCACGCGCTCGCGAAGGTCGTTCGAATAGGGTCGAGTCATGGGTCCGGCCTCCAGTGCAGCCAAAACCCCTTTGAATCACATCCTTACCCAAAATGGAATCCCCCCGGGGATTCTCTCAATGACAGACACGCTCTAAGTCGCGGGACCTGTTCGCCTCACGGTCTCGACGCCGCAGTCGCGATGACTGCAACAGCCTTCAGTCCACCGGAAAGCGAATCACGACGCCGCCCATCACGTCACCCACCTTGATGTCGGTGCGCGGCGAATCCCTATGCTCGTTGTGGCAACGGATGCAGGCTTCGCTGACGGCATAATCGGGATACACGGCGGTGAAGTAGCGCTGCCCGCCAAGTTCCTCTTCCCCGTAGAAGTTCTCCCCCTCGTTGTCGACGACGAACTCCAGGCCTTCCTTCTCCAGTCCGGTCCCGGGGCCGTTCTTCTTGTTGATCGGCTGGAGCGAGAGCAACGCGTACGAGAAGTCCTCCGTTTCATCCGCCACCCGTTCTGCGCCGAAGCGGAACATCTGCGCGGGCAACGGCAAGGCGACATCGTCCTCGAAGTGTTCCGACGCGGTGATGACCTCGTCGTCCACCGTGAGGCGCTGAATCACCATCTTGGTATAAACCTCGCGGTCTGCGGACATGACCTGATACAGCATGTCGGCGACCTGTCGGTACGGAATGCCGTCTGCGGCTGCGCTCGCCGCCGCAACCATGGCGGCAACACCCGCCGTCAACACGGTGAGTCGGGCTGATCTTGACTGCATGGCGGTTCCCCTTTCTTTCTTGGCTGGGTTGAGCACGCGGGCGCGCGCTCAACGCCCGGTGTTCTCGGTTTCCGAAGCGGCGTGCCGCACTGCCCAATCGATGCTTTGGACATGAACCGCCGACCGTCCCCTGAAGTTTCGCGCTACGAGCCCGGAGTCCGCGAGCGCGTTGATCGCGAAGCCGAGCCCGTGGCAATCGAGGCAAACAGGTCGGATCATTTTTGTGTTGGGACGCAGGCCATCGTTCTGGTGGTGGCTGGTGGCGATTACGCCGCGGCGCTCGGATTTCAGCATATGGCAGGTAGCGCAACTCACCCCGGTCCCGGGCGCCGCGGCGCCGGACTGCTCGGCCTGCCAGAGCACGTGATGAGGACTGCCGACATAGGCCCGGCTGTGAGGGTCGTCATGACAGGACACGCAGGCCTCCACCGCAGCTTGCCCGACATCGACCGCGTGGGGCTGGTGACAGGTCCCGCAATCGAGCACCTTGTGGGCGGCAGCGGCGCGCATCGGGAGGCGCGCCTCGCGCACGGTCATCTGGGTGGGATGCGGGGCATCCGCGAGCCACCGCACGATAGTCTCTGGCAGGATGGCGCCGATGGCCGTCTTCGCCGCATCGCGCGGCGGGGCGATCAAGGGGTACTGGCGCATGCCGTGCCGGCCGCGTGCGAACGTATTCGCTTCCGCCTTGTGACAGCTCCGGCAGACCGCTAGGGGCGGGGCGGCGATCCATCGAGCCTCGACCTCCGCGACCGGGGCATCCGGCGCCACTTCCGGGGCGTGGCAACCGGCGCAGTTCACGCCCGCCGCTGCATGACCCGAACCCGTCCACTGATCAAGGGCCGTCGGATCGGTGAGCGCCGCCACAGGAGCTAGGGCGTCACCTCGCTCGAGCGTCTTTTCCCCGGCTGGCGCTGGGGCACGTTGCCGTGCTGACAAGGTGTGCACGGGGGCCGCCGACAGCCACGGCTGGTTTGCGTGCTTCGCCAGGAAGTCCGCGTAGAGGGCACGATTGTCGTGATAGTTGTGGCAGCCTGCTGACGCACAGGTATCAACGGCCAATCCGGCGTGGCTGGGTCGGTCCGTGCGAACGTCCTGGTCGCCCTCGCTGTGGCACGCCCGGCAAAAGTCCGCAGCCACGGTAACCGCTCCTTTCCGCGTGATCTCGGGCCGATGCTACGCGTGGCAGGTCGTGCAGAGCCGCGCATCTAGCTTGTCCCAATAGACGGCCATCCGCGGGTTGCGGAACATCTTCCTGGGATGGCTGTCGTCGGCTTCGGCCAGTTCATCCTCGTGGCAGTTCCGGCAAGCCTTGTTCAACGCCTGCTCCGCTGTCGCCGCCGCGGCGAAGACCGGCGCGGTATGGCAACTTTCGCATGCCAGCTCGATCTGATGGTGGGCGGCGGTCGTCTCGCCGATCAGGAAAATCCTGCGGGCGCCGCCAACCGTCATCCACAGCAGCGCCACGCCGACCGCTGCCAGGGTCATCAGCACCCAACCGGCCCGGAAGAACGCCTTGCGCGACATGCGGCACCCTCTTCAATACAGGTAGACGGCCAGCACGTGGATGATCACGAGAGCCGGAAGAGGCCAGAGCGCAACCGTGTGCAGGCGCATCGGGATGATGCGCACCCTGGGTGGTACCCCCATCCGCCGCAGCTCGCCTGCTGCATTGTTGCAAACCCCGGCGATACCGCCAAGGATCAACACCGCCAGGAAACAGACCATCAGCGCCGCGTTGAGATTGGCTCCCAGACGAAAGCCGGTGTGCACAAAGAGGGCGAGAACGCAGGCGACACCAAGCCCGGCATGGGCGAGCCGCCACCAATTGTGACCACCGAACCGGGCGATTCGCCGCACCTTCATGAGCACGACCGCGAGAATGCCTGCTGACGCCAGTGCGAGCAGGGCATAGCCGGTCCACAACTGCCAGCCGCTGTCAAACCAGAGGTGCATGCGGAGGGCGGCGCCGAAACTATCGGCTACGGGGACGCGCGGGAGTACGAACGTCGCGCCCGCCGTGCTTCCGGCAACAGCGGAGAGGATCAGCAGCAATTTCCGGAACTGCGCCGCCCGATCCCGTAACGCTTGAATGATCGAACGCTCGATGTCGGCGATTGCCGCAGCCACCTCGCGCCCGATCAGGTCCATTTTCCGCAGCAACGTGATGCGGGGACGCAGGTCCGCCAACTCTTGCGTTTGGAGGATCTCGGGGAGGATCTCGCAGGCATCCAGGAGTGAGATCAGGGCGACGTCCCGAGGGTCGGGAATATCGTGGGAATACAGCACGTCCGTGATACGAAGGCGGATCTTCTGCACCGTCTCACCGCCGCCGCCGGGACGCCGCCGGGACGCCGCCGGGATCCCATCCACGGAAATTTGCTGGATCGGATAGTGAGCACGCCTTGTTCGACGAGGCCTGCCAGGATCTCGTCCTGGACGGCGGGAGCCTCCTCGGCCGACAAAATGCCGATCCAGGCCTTGGTATCGCAAACCTCTGCACGGGCCGCAATCTTCGCCAATAGACGGTCGAGTACGGCATTGCTGGTCGGCGTCCGGTCATGGACGACCAGGGCCTCGAAATCAGTGTCAATCCGGTAGTCGAATGCGAGGTCCATCAGCACGGCACCCGCGAGGGCACACGCCACGACGTCCTGCCGAATCGGCAGCGGCACACCGTCTTCGTCGTTCAGCAGCAACACCAACTCTTCGGTGAAACTCAGCATGACGTGCCCCACTCGGCCAGCGGGGGGCCGCTACGACCGGCGCCCCGGAAGTGTCGAAGCGACCCACATGGCGTGCTGCGTCCAGACGCCTCGGAAGGCGCTGGCCCTGACAGAGTCGTTGATCCGTAGCCACGCGTCACACTGCCAAGCATGACCTCCTGTCTGCAGTCCATCAAGAACTTCCCACTCGGGCATCGGATTAAGCGCAGTTCCCTTCCCCGTCGCTGGTCAGGGCGTAATTCGATCAGCTTGGATCAAACCCGGCGGGCCCGAAGTAGCTGTGGCATTCGGTAGATGAGAAGATATCGAGGATGCGTCCGGTGACGTTTCAGGGGCCTTTGCCGGTGCGGCTGGCTGACGCTGGCCGCGCTCACCCCAAACCGAAGGAAAGCCTCGCGGTGACTGACGCCGTCGACCGCCGCGGCCAACACCCATACCCGAAGACCCGGGCAACGGGCATAGGACGCGGAAGCTGATTGCCGCGGCATACAAGCCCACACCCCCGCGGTCGCGTGGGCATCGTCGCGCCAGTAACCGAGGATTTATCTCCGCTGAATCAGCGATTCCGCACTGCAGAAAGTGAAATCACTATACTGAGTAATAACAGACGCTTAGCAAATGTGTTACTTGAGAGGAGTGCCGTGCGCAGTCCAGCAGTCAGCGGTGGAGGTCCTTCACCTCCACCGTTCGGACACAGCTACATTGCTGGCGCCACCCTGAACCGTGACTGGCCAAGATTGTCCGACGACCTGCAGATCTTCCTTGACGAAAGAGACTGTCTTCTTCAAGCCGTCGAGCCAGAGCTTGAGGCATTGCGGAACGCGAGCTATTCCGCCGAACTCACGAACGACCGCAACCTTGACGTTGAGGCAGTCATTAGAAGGGGGGCGAGGAAACGCGGGTTCAGTGGTTCGACGACGAGGAGACATCCGACGTTTCTTCCCGGCCTAGGACGACCTTCAATGTGGATTTCGGCCGCAGGATGCTGACCTGGCGGTAAACAAGGATCCTTGCGCCGTACACTGGCATTCGGCTACCCAAGCAGCGGTTGACATTGTTGAACGCTGTGCACCATTCGTGCCGCTCGTATAGGCGGTGGGCGGCAGCGCACTGGACATGGTGCCTCCGTCCACATCGCGCACTATCCACGCCAACGCGTTCGGATACGCTAAGGAAGAAATTGGCACTGTGCCCATGGAAGACGGTTCCAGGATGGATTGGCGGCGTCTGCGGCAAATCTTGGACTTGGTGTTGGAAGTTGCCTCGGATTACTGCACGCACCACTCCCGTGGAACATCGCGGTCGCCTGCTGGCCGACACAGGTACCCGGCCTGTCCAGGTGGATGAGATCACCATCGGCGATGGCACTGCTATTCTGGATGTAGCCGGCATTCCAGTGTTCGGGCGAAAACAGCGTGCTGCTCCGTCCAGTTGGGCGGGGCCGTAACCGATTGCTCGTCCTGTGAAGGGTGGCAATAGCTGTTCGGCCAAGCCGTGGAGTCCTAAGGAAGATGCACGCCGTCGGCGGTCGGAAGCCGCCCGGTTCCAGCCGCCACGCCCGTTCCCCGCTGCCTTCCGCCGGCATCATCACGGGTTCGACGTACGGTTACGCGGGGCCAGTAAGGCAACATACTATGCTCCAAGCGCCGACATTATGTGGGAATAAATGTGGGATGACATTACAAATATCACTACAATAGTAAATAACACAAGCATATGAAAGGTATTTCTAATTCCTCCCCTGGGCACCACCCCCGTCTCATTATGATCCTTGCGGACTTGTGGTATCGCGCCGCACCGGTCGTAAAGACGGGTGCCGGCGAAGCTGGCGTGTCCAAGCCAGTCCTGCATGCTCTCCGTGTTGATGGCGTGCTGGAGGTGATCGGTGGCCACGGTAACTCGGGACCGACGCGCGCAAACCCGATGAGGAACTCGTTGAGCCCGATATTGGTACCGCAATCCAACCGGATAATGCATGCAGTTCATTGACGTTCACGACGAAGGCGGTATCCGAATCATCACGTTGGACCGGCCCGAAGCGCGCAATGCCAGTCATGCCGGCATGCGAAGCGAGATGATCACAGCGCTTGCGCCGGTGAACGACGATTCGGCCATTCGCGCTGTCGTCATCACTGGTGCAGGAGACAAGGCATTTTGCGCCGGCAACGATCTTGCCGAGACCCGAGGTCTGAACGAAAGGACCAGCGGAACCTGGGTGGCGGATCTTCGCCGCCACCACGATGCCATTCGCAACCTCGACAAGCCGTGTATCGGGGCAATCAACGGCGTGGCTGCGGGCGCGGGCCTCCAGATCGCGCTCCTGTGCGATCTTCGGATCGGGCAGCCGGGCACCCGTATCGGCCAGCCGGAGATCAATGTCGGCCTGGCGAGCGTCATCGGCGTGCAACTCATGGAACTGGCCCTGGGGCACAGCCGCACGCAGGACCTCGCCCTGTCCGGGCGCCTGGTGATGGCTGATGAAGCTCTGCGGATTGGGCTCCTCGATCGCCTGGTTGCCGCGGAAGCGCTGGTCGACGAGGCGCTGCAGGAGGCCCGCCTGCTCGCCGAAAAGCCGCCAAACGCCTTTCGCCTTTCGAAGCTCAGGCTGAGGGAGATGACCCAGGCCGCCTGGGACTCCGCGTTCGAGGCGGCTTTTCGTCTGCAGCCCCTGGCTTATGCGAGCGGTGAGCCGCAGGCCTCGATGGCCCGGTTTCTTGATCGGAGACGCTGACGCCGCCCCTGTCTTCTCTTTTCGCATCTGGACTGATGCTCTAGGGGCAGTTCACGCGGCCGAACGAGTGCTTCGCCCGTCCAGGACGGACAGCCAGGCAGCTCGTCGTGCGTTGGACCGGGCTCCGGGGTCCGGCATCGCATGCCGCAGCCAGAGCGAGCTTAGTTGCCCGGATGCCAACGGAAGCATCGACGATTGGGGGCGGCCAGGTTCGTGCTGTGGCGTGCGGCTGCCCACCGCCGGCCCTTCCGGGACCGCCCAGCGCGTCGCACCGTAGGCGGCGCATCACGAATGATGCGCGTTCGACCAATGCTGCGGCCGGTATCGGTTTCTCAGATGGCGATCGTGAGCTGTTCTCGCTCGGCTGCCAATGCCAACGAAGTGTCCAGACACACGAACGTGAGTGCTCCTGCCATTTGCTCCTGGACCAACAGAGCGGCACCGAGTTGACCGGCGTCAGCAGCTCGGAGCGGATGTCGCGCCAGAAGTGCATTCGCACGGGCTCGTACGGCGAGCACGTCCGTGATCTCGTCCCAACTCTCGGCAAGTGCGTCAAATCGTCCGAGCGTTTCCCGGCGCTGCTCCCGCGACAGCTTCCTGTCGCGGGTCCGGCGCTCAATCGCGCTGGTGATCTCGGTCCGGGTCCATGCCCAGGTGACTATGTGATCATCGTCCGACAGCCATTCGCGCACCAACGCACTTCGGGGCTCGGCGACGGCCAATGGAACCAGTGCGGATGCGTCCCAGTACCTCACAGGCGATCGGCACGATCCTCGGCCAAGGCTTCGGACAGGCTTACCGGCAACTCCAGCGGCGGTTGGTCGAGAACGGTGGCGGCGCTGCCACTGCCGGGCCGCATCAGGCCTGCAGCGATGAGCCGGTCGCGAATTCCGTGGTCGTCGACTTCCGCGGGCGGGACCAGCCTGGCGACCGGGGTTCCGCGTTCCAGCACCTGAATCTCGCCGCCGCGACGGACTTCCCGGAGGTGGCGCGAGAGATTGGCTTTCAGGTCTGAAATGGACACAGCAGTCATTGTGACCATTATGGTCATTATCACTAGACCAAGCAAGTCACATAGGTGACTTCAGTATACGGCAAGAACCGGAACCGGATCTCCTGGGCCGGGTGCCAGAACACACCGGCAGCAGCGCTGTTCGGTCCATTTGCAAGGCCCCGGCGCGATTGATCCTGGAAACATCACTGTGTGACCGGAGCCGCGCGGGAGACCACCCCGGCGAAAATGGGAAGTCAGCGTCGGCGGGGAGACCCTAGGACAACGGCGCCGGGACCTTCAGCAGATCATCAGAAGGCGACGATGGTACCGTGTGCCCGGTGAAGGCTGGCGGCGGGACAACGGGTTGTCCACCGACCGCCGGTGGTCTTCCGGTCGGCGTATGCGCATTGGGAGTGGAAGCTCATGGCGGGACCTTATCGCGGTGTGTGGCCGGTCGTGCCCACCATCTTTACCGAGACCGGCGACCTCGACCTGGAGGGACAGAAGCGGGCGCTCGACTGCATGGTGGACCAGGGATCGGACGGGCTCTGCATTCTCGCCAACTATTCCGAGCAGTTCCTGCTTTCCGACGAGGAACGGGAGGTCCTTGCGCGACACTGCATTGAACACGTCGCCGGCCGCATTCCGGTCATCGTCGCCGCTTCACACTATTCGACCAGGATCGTCGTGGAACGCTGCCGGAGAGCGGCGGAACTCGGGGCGTCCATGATGATGCTGATGCCGCCGTACCACGGAGCGGCCCTCAAGGGAACCGAGGAGCAGACGCGCGAGCAATTCGCCCGAGCGGCGGAGGCGGGTCTGCCGATCATGGTTCAGGATGCACCGCTGTCGGGTGTAGAGCTCAGCGTGCCGTTCCTGGTCCGTCTGGCGCAGGAGATCGACGAGGTCGCCTACTTCAAGATCGAGACACCACAGGCTGCGGCGAAGCTTCGGGCCCTGATCCGGGCGGGTGGCGCCGCGATCGAGGGCCCGTTCGACGGTGAGGAGGCGATCACCCTGCTGGCGGACCTTGACGCCGGTGCGACGGGCACGATGCCGAGCGCTCTTGTTCCGGACCTGCTGAAGCCGATCGTGGATGCCCACCGCAACGGCCAAAGGGACGAGGCCGTCGCTGCGTACGCTCACGTGCTGCCACTCATCAACTTCGAGAACCGTCAGTGCGGACTTCGGGCCTGCAAGGCACTCATGCAGGCCGGAGGCGTGATTCGTTCGGATCACGTGCGCGCGCCGCTTGGCCCGCTGGCACCCGAGGTGCGGGCGGGTCTGATGGAACTCGCCGGACCGCTCGATCCGGTGTCATTTCGTTGGGGCCGTTAGGGCGCCGCGAGACCGTCGGCCCGCCGGTCTGGCTGTCGGCGTGCGCGTGGATCCATCCTTCGGTCCGTGCTCACTGTCGTGCTGGCGCCGTGGCGATGGCCGAGATCGGCTGCGATGGTTCGTCGCCATTTGGCGAGCCCGCCCTTGGCTGCCCGCCCAGTAGCAGGGAAAAATCCCGCGCTGCCGGTGTTTCCGGGGTAGAGTCATGGGGGAGGCGCCGGTGCTGATGGGTCATTACGTTTCGACGGTTTTCGGGGCCCGGTTGGCGTCCGCACGCCCCCGGCGAGGCGGAAGCGTGCGCAGCTGCGTCAGACCCTGGCCCGGCAGATGACGACACGCCCGGAATTGGCTCCGGCGCCCGCAACGGCTCAGCGGGCAGAGCCCGTTGGCCGGCCGGATCTTGCCCGATGCCGCTTGGCGGCGGCGGTGATCGCCGAAGCATCATCGAGCATTGAGCAGGAGGCTAGGCTCCCGGCGCCGGTGCTCGCCGCCATGCACGACGCGGAGCTGTTTCGGTTGAGCCTGCCGGGCTGGTTGGGCGGTGCCGAATTGCCGCTCACGGAGCTTGCGGAATTCACCGAGTTGATTGCCGCGGCCGATGCCAGTGCCGGCTGGTGCCTTGGACAGGCGCTGGGTTGCGCAACCGCGGCTGCGTATCTCGAGCCGCGTGTGGCCGAGCAGGTGTTTGGACCCGGCAACGCTGTTCTCGCGTGGGGTGCCGGCGCGGTCGGGACGGCGGAGGCGACCGATGGCGGGTATCGCGTGAGCGGCACGTGGCGCTTCGCCAGCGGCAGCGACCACGCGACGTGGCTGGGCGGGCACTGCACCGTCAAGGACAGGGACGGAACGCCGCGTACCGATGTGGCGGGTCGACCGGTCACCCGTACGGCGCTGTTTCCGAGGAGCGCCGCTGAAATCCATGACGACTGGCATGTGGTGGGCCTTCGCGGCACCCGCAGCGAGGGGTACACCGTGAACGATCTCATGGTCGAGGACGCTTTCACGCTGAACCGGGATTCGGCCATCGATCGCCGGAGCGACGCCACTCTCTTCCGGTTCCCCGTCGTCCACGTGTATGCGTCCGTGTTCGCGGGCGTCGCGGTCGGGAACGCTCGCGCCGCCCTCGACCGGCTTGTCGAGCTGGCGCTAACGAAAACTGCGCGCGGGGCGCCGACCGCGATGCGCGACAGTCCGGTCGTGCATTCACGCTTGGCCGAGCTCGAGGCTCGCCTCGGAGCAGCCCGCGCCTTCCGTGCCCAGGTGCTGGACGACGTGTGGCGCAGGGTCGAAGCATCGGGCCAGGTCACCCCGGCCGAGCGGGCGCCGCTCCGGCTTGCCACGACGCACGCCATTCACGAAGCGACACGCGTGGTGGAGCAGGCGTACCGGATGGCCGGAGCGACGGCTGTGTTCACGTCGCAACCGTTCGAGCAACGCCTCCGCGATGCCTATGCGGTTTCGCAGCAGGTGCAGGGGCGGCACGAGAACTACGAACTGGTGGGTCGCCATCTCCTCGGTCTGCCCGTCGATTCCATGTTCTTCTGAGCGGCGGCGGGAACGGATGCCCAAACGTCACCCTGGTGCGGGCCGCGGGCGCAGTCGACCCAGGCCCAAAGGACGAGCCGTCGAGCCGGCAGCCCTCGCCGAGGTGCGCGGCGTCCTGGGGGACCGACCGCGACGCCGCGATCTGCTGATCGAGCACCTGCACCTGTTGCAGGACCGCTATCAGGGACTGTCACCTGCCCATCTCGCTGCACTGGCCGCCGAGATGCGTCTGTCGATGGCCGAGGTCTACGAAACCGCCACCTTTTATGCGCACTTCGATGTCCTGGAGGAGGGCGAGCAACCGGCTGAGACGACTCTCCGCGTATGCGATGGCCTCTCCTGTGAACTGGCGGGAGCCCTCGAACTCGATTCAGCTCTTCGGGCCGCGGCGGACGCCGGTGTGCGTGTGGTCCGGGCCCCCTGCATGGGCCGCTGCGACGAGGCGCCGATCGTCGAGGTAGGGCATCGGCACGTGAACCGTGCCAGCACCGAAGCGGTACTCGCGACAGTGCGGGCCGGGAAGCGGAGCCCGCGCGTGCCCGCATACCGTGGCTTGTCTGACTACTTGGACGATGGCGGCTATCGCGCCCTGAACGCCTGTCTCGGCGGGGCGCGTCCGTTCGAATCGATCGTGGCGGCCCTTGACGAGTCTGGCCTGAAGGGCTTGGGCGGTGCCGGCTTTCCGACCGGCCGCAAGTGGAGGATCGTGCGAGGCTATCCCGGACCGCGACTGCTGGCGGTCAATGCCGACGAGGGCGAGCCCGGCACCTTCAAGGACCGGCATTATCTGGTGACGGACCCGCATCGATTTCTCGAAGGTGTCCTCGTCGCCGCCTGGGCAGTCGAAGCGGAAACGTCCTACATCTATCTTCGGGATGAATACCCGGACGTGCGGGAACTGCTGCTGACGGAAATCGCCATGGTCGAGGCGCGCGGACTGACACCGCATACCCGCCTCGAGCTTCGCCGGGGCGCCGGCGCGTACATCTGCGGTGAAGAATCCGCAATGATCGAATCGCTGGAAGGCAAGCGCGGCCTGCCGCGTCACCGGCCTCCGTACGTGGCCGAAAACGGCCTGTTCGGCCGTCCGACGCTCGTGCAAAATGTGGAAACCCTCTTCTGGGTGCGCGATATTCTGGAGCGGGGTCCGGCTTGGTTCGCTAACTACGGGGGCAGCGCCGGACGCGGGCTCCGCAGCTACAGCGTGTCTGGCCGGGTGCGCGACCCTGGGGTGAAAGTGGCCGCTGCCGGAATCACCGTCCGTGAACTCATCGACGAACACTGCGGCGGAATGGCCGACGGCCACACCTTCAAGGGCTATCTTCCGGGCGGCGCCTCGGGCGGCATCCTGCCTGCCGGCATGGCGGACTTGGCGCTCGACTTCGGGGTGCTCGAGGCACACGACTGCTTTGTGGGCTCGCACGCCGTTGTCGTGCTGTCGGACCAGGATGACATGCGGGCGGTCGCGCTCAATCTGATGCGCTTTTTCGAGGACGAGAGCTGCGGACAATGCACCCCGTGCCGGGTGGGTACGGAAAAGGCTGTGAAACTCATGGAACGGGAGCACTGGGACGAGCCTCTGCTCAAGGAACTCGCCGAGGCCATGGCCGACGCATCCATCTGCGGCTTGGGGCAGGCGGCCGCCAATCCCCTGAATTCGGTACTGCGGCATTTCCGAGAGGACGTGAATCTGAGCCATGGGTAAGCGCATACGGTTCACGCTCGACGGCGCGTCGGTTGAGGCGCGCGACAACGAGACGCTGTGGCAGGTGGCGCAGCGCCAGGGCCTCGACCTGCCGCACCTGTGTTTTTCGGAAGCCCGTGGTTATCGGGCGGACGGAAACTGCCGCATCTGCATGGTGGAGATCGACGGCGAGCGGACGCTTGCCGCATCGTGCATCCGCCGGCCCGAACCCGACATGGTGGTCCGCACGCAGAGCCCCCGGGCGCAGCGGGCCCGCGCCATGGTGATGGAACTGTTGCTCGCCGACCAGCCGGCCCGGGCCCAGGCGCCAGACCGGGAGGCAAGGCTGTGGCAATGGGCCGATCGCGTGGATGTGGCCGGCAGCCGCTTTCCCGCCGGCGCTAGACCGGCTCCCGATCCCAGTCATCCTGCCATGCGGGTGCGCCTCGACGCCTGCATCCATTGCAATCTCTGCGTGCGGGCCTGCCGAGAGGTGCAGGTCAACGACGTCATCGGCATGGCGGAGCGCGGTGCCGAGTCCAAGATCGTGTTCGACTTCGACGATCCGATGGGAAACAGCACCTGCGTGGCCTGTGGCGAGTGCGTGCAAGCGTGCCCGACCGGGGCACTGATGGAGGCCACCCGGGTCGACGCGGACGGAGCCGATCGCCGGATCGCGTTCAGCGAGACGCACAGTGTCTGTCCGTACTGTGGAGTGGGCTGCCAAATCACGTACCAGGTCGCGGACGGCGACATCGTTGCCGTCCGCGGACGGGACGGTCCGGCGAACGAGAGTCGCCTGTGCGTCAAGGGGCGATTCGGGTTCGATTACGTGCGTCACCCCGAACGGCTGCTCCGGCCCCTGGTGCGTCGGGACGACGCACCACCCAAGAGCGGCGATGCCGAGGTGGATCCGCGGGCGCCATGGACCCATTTTCGCGAAGCCACGTGGGATGAGGCCCTGGACCGGGCGGCGGCCGGCTTGGTGCGAATCCGGGACCGGGACGGACCGGGTGCGCTGGCCGGCTTCGGTTCGGCCAAGGGGTCGAACGAGGAGGCCTACCTGGTCCAGAAGCTGGTGCGGCAGGGGTTCGGCACCAACAACGTGGACCACTGCACCCGACTTTGCCACGCGTCGTCCGTCGCCGCCCTCCTCGAAGGCATCGGCTCTGGCGCCGTCACGGCGCCGTTCACCTCGGTCGCCGACGCCGATGTGGTGGTCGTGATCGGCGCCAACCCGACCGAGAATCATCCGGTGGCGGCGACGTTCTTCAAGCAAGCGGCCCGGCGGGCGTCGCTCATCGTGATGGATCCGCGCGGCCAGGGCCTCGAGCGTCACGCCAAGCACATGCTGCGCTTCCGGCCGGGCACCGATGTCGCCCTGCTGAACGCGCTGCTGCATGTCATCGTCACCGAAGACCTCTACGACCCGCAGTTCGTGCAGGCGCGGACCGAAGGGTTCGACTGCCTCGCCGCGCACGTCGCGGCGTTCTCGCCGGAGGCGATGGCGCCCATCTGCGGCATCGATCCCGACACCCTGCGTGCGGTCGCACGGGAATACGCGCAGGCCGAACGCGCCATCATCTTCTGGGGCATGGGTATCTCGCAGCACGTGCATGGGACCGACAACGCGCGCTGCCTCATCTCCCTCGCACTGATCACCGGACACGTGGGACGGCCAGGAACGGGCCTGCACCCGCTTCGCGGCCAGAACAACGTCCAGGGCGCATCGGACGCCGGACTGGTACCGATGGTCTATCCGGACTATCAGCCAGTCGATGCGGACGCGATCCGGCAGCGGTTCGAAGAGCTATGGGGCCGGCCGCTGGCACACGAGCGCGGGCTGACGGTCGTCGAGATCATGAACTCCATTTACGCCGGCGCGATCCGTGGCCTCTACGTCATGGGGGAAAACCCGGCCATGTCCGATCCCGATGCGGCGCATGCCCGCGAGGGGCTCGCCCGGCTCGAGCACCTGGTGGTCCAGGATCTTTTCCTCACCGAGACCGCATGGCATGCAGATGTCGTGCTGCCCGCTTCGGCCTGGCCCGAGAAGGACGGCACCGTCACCAACACGAACCGGCAGGTGCAACGGGGCCGGCAGGCGCTGGACCTGCCGGGCGAGGCGCGCCAGGACTTGTGGATCGTTCAGGAAATTGCCCGGCGCATCGGCCTCGACTGGAACTACCGTGGCCCGGCGGACGTCTTCGCCGAGATGAAGGCCGTGATGCCATCGCTCGACCACATCACCTGGGACCGGGTGGAGGCCGAGAGTTCCGTCACCTATCCCTGCTCCTCGCCTGACCAGCCCGGAGACGACATCGTCTTCGCCGACCGATTCCCGACCGCCGACGGGCGTGGCAAGCTTGTCCCGGCCGGGCTGGTGCCGCCCGACGAATCCCCGGACGCGGAATTTCCGCTGGTGCTGATGACCGGACGCCAGCTGGAGCACTGGCACACCGGGGCGATGAGCCGGCGCTCGAGCGTTCTCGATACGCTCGAACCGGCGCCCGTCGCGAGCCTTTCCGCGGCCGAGCTCGCGCGGCTGGGCGCAGAGCCCGGGGGCAGGGTGCGACTGGCCACCCGGCGCGGCTCGGTTGACCTGACTGCGCGTGTCGACGACGCGGTGCCGGACGGCGCAGTGTTCGTGCCGTTCGCCTTTGCGGAAGCCGCCGCGAACCTCCTCACGAATCCCGCGCTCGACCCCGTGGGCAAGATTCCCGAGTTCAAGTACTGCGCCGTGCGGGTGGAGCCGTTGGCGGATCCGCGATAGCGTCACCCCGCATCAGTGCAGGGAGTCGAGAAATCCCTGCAGCATCCAGACAGCAGATTCTGCGTCGATGCCCTGACGACGGCGTGCCCGCGACACGTCCGCCCGGATCAGCGCCTGTTCGACGGCGCGGGTGGACAGGCGCTCATCCCACAGCGTGACCGGGAGGTCGAGTGCGCGGCCCAAAATACCGGCTACCCGCCTTGCGCTTTGGGCCCGAGTGCCGGCACGGCCATCAAGATGCAGGGGAAGTCCGACCACGAGGCCGACCGCCGCCCGTTCGCGCGCGACGACCTCCAGGCGCGGCAGGCTGGCGGTTGGACGGGGCACGCGGATGGTTTCGACCGCCACCGCGAGTTCCTGGGACTGATCCGACACGGCGACTCCGACGGTCTTGGTGCCGAGATCCAGGCCGAGCAGTGGGCCGTGTTCAGGGAGGTGTGAGGACGTCATGGGGGGTGTCTGGCCACAGGCGAGCCCGTCGAGAACCGATCATGGTAGTTTGCGCGAGTGACCCGCCGGGCCCGCCCGGTAACTGCGGAGGTCGCAGGCTCCGTAGCGCGGTGGGGCGGCGGTGGTGGACTGCCCTGTTGGTCTGCTTGAAACTCATCCCGGCTTGGAAGTGAACGCATGGCGCTGACCGACGACGATGTCCGCCGCGTTGCGGAACTGGTGCGAATTCGCCTGGACGAGACCGAAGTGAAACCGCTGGGCGAGGAGCTGTCCAGGATCTTCAGTTGGATCGAGGCATTGCGCGAGGTCGACGTGGCCGGCGTGGCGCCAATGACAAGCGTGGTGGAGATGCAGCTCCGTGAACGTGAGGACGCGGTGACGGACGGGAACTGTCCTGACCGGATCCTCAGCAATGCGCCGATGGCGGAAGACGGACACTTCGTCGTACCGCGGGTCATCGAGTAGCCGTGCCGTCGGATCTGGCGCGGCTCGGCGTAGCCGAGGCAGCAGACCGGCTTGCGGCCGGCGATTGCTCCGCTGTTGAGCTCGTGGAAGCGTGTATCGCCGCGCAGGAGGCAGCCCGGGATCTGAATGCGGTCGTGGTGGATACTGCGGAGCGCGCGCGCGCGGCCGCCGTGCATGCGGACCAGCGTCGCCAGCGTAACGAGGCGCGTCCCCTGGAAGGGATTCCCGTAGCGGTCAAGGACATTTTCTGTACCGAGGGCGTTGCCACCACTGCCTGCTCACGGATTCTCGATGGATTTGTCCCGGAATACGAATCCACGGTCAGCGCCAGGTTGTGGGATGCCGGCGCCATCCTCGTTGGCAAGACCAACATGGATGAGTTCGCGATGGGATCGTCCAACGAAACGAGCCGCTGCGGACCGGTCCGGAATCCTTGGAGCCCGGTGAACGGCCCGTCACTGGTACCGGGTGGGAGTTCCGGCGGGTCGGCGGCTGTTGTTGCGGCGTCCACCGTGCCGGCCGCGTTGGGTACGGATACCGGAGGGTCCATCCGCCAGCCCGCGTCGTTTTGCGGAGTCGTCGGGCTCAAGCCGACCTACGGCCGGTGTTCACGCTGGGGAATCATCGCGTTCGCCAGCTCGCTCGATCAGGCCGGCCCGCTCACTCGCTCCGTGGCGGATGCCGCCCTGATCCTTGAGCACATCGCGGGATTCGATCCCAGGGATTCCACCTCGGCCGACCTGGCTGTGCCCGATCTTCACACCGCCTTGCAAGCGGACGTCAAGGGCCTTCGGGTTGGCATTCCGTCGGAATACCGATTGGACTCGCTGCCCGGTTCCATCAGCGATCTCTGGGAGCAGGGTATCGCGTGGTTTCGCGACGCCGGCGCCGAATTGCGCGACGTGTCCCTGCCCCACACGCGCTATGCCCTGCCGGCATATTACATCGTGGCGCCGGCGGAGGCGTCAGCGAACCTGGCCCGCTACGACGGCGTGCGGTTCGGTGCGCGGTCCATGGGCGCGGACCCCGATGAACTGTATACGCGCACTCGCCGAGACGGTTTCGGAGAAGAGGTGCGCCGCCGCATCATGATCGGCGGTTACGTGCTCTCCGAGGGCTACTACGACGCCTATTACCTGCGCGCTCAGCAGGTGCGTACGCGGATTGCAGAGGACTTTCGACAAGCCTTCCAGGATGTGGACGTGCTGCTGACGCCGACGACTCCGAGCCCGGCGTTCCCGGAAGGCGCCAAAACCGACGACCCGCTGGCCATGTACGTCAATGACATTTTCACGGTTCCGGCCAGCCTCGCCGGGTTACCGGCCATCTCCGTCCCGGCAGGGTTGGACGAAGATGGCCTCCCGCTTGGCCTGCAACTCGTCGGCCGTGCGTTCGACGAGGTCACACTGCTGCAGGCGGCGACCATCCTGGAGGACGCGGCCGGAACGTTTCGGCCGCCGGCAGCGGCGGCATGACCGGACCGCGGACGATCGTCGGCGCCACCGGTGACTGGGAGCTCGCCATCGGACTGGAAGTCCATGCCCAGGTCACGACGCAGTCGAAACTGTTTTCCGGCGCTGCCACGGCGTTCGGGGCGGCCGCCAACGCCCAGGTGAGCCTCGTGGACGCAGCCATGCCCGGCATGCTGCCGGTGATCAATCGCGCCGCGGTCGACCAGGCGGTCCGCACCGGGCTCGCGCTTGGCGCCGAGATCAACAGGTTCTCGGTGTTTGACCGCAAGAACTACTTCTATCCGGATCTGCCGCAGGGTTACCAGATTTCGCAATACCGGCATCCCATCGTGGGGGCGGGAGAGCTGCGGATCGACATGCCGGACGGCCGGACCCGCGTCGTGGGCATCGAGCGTCTGCACCTCGAGCAGGACGCCGGAAAGCTCGTGCATGACCGAAGCGCGACCGGTTCCCACGTCGACCTCAACCGGGCCGGGATTCCCCTGATGGAGATCGTCTCTCGGCCTGATCTCCGCGATTGGGAGGAGGCGGGTGCCTATCTGCGGAAACTCCGGGCCCTGCTGCGGGCGATCGGCAGCTGTGACGGAAACATGGAGCAGGGGTCGTTGCGGGCCGACGCGAACGTGTCTGTCCGCCGGCCGGGCGCGCCACTCGGGACCCGGTGCGAGATCAAGAATCTCAACTCCGTGCGATTCCTGATGCGGGCGATCGAGACCGAAGCCGGCCGCCAGGTGGCTCTGCTCGAAGCCGGCGACACCGTGCGCCAGGAAACGCGCCTCTACGATCCGCAGCGGAACGAGACCCGCGCCATGCGGAGCAAAGAGGACGCCCATGACTATCGCTACTTCCCGGATCCGGATCTCGTCCCGCTGCAGCTTTCCGAATCCCGTATCGAGCGACTCCGGGACTCGCTGCCGGAACTGCCGGACGAGACCCGGGAGCGGCTGATCCGGGACTACCGGCTGACTCCGTACGATGCGTCGGTACTGGTAGCGGATCCGGACGCTCCGCGTTTCTTCGAGGCGGCCGCGCAAGACCGCAGTGGAAAGCGGGTCGCCAACTGGATCGTTACGAACCTCTTTGGGGCTCTGAATGAGGCCGGACGCACGCTGGCGGAATCGCCCGTATCGGCACCTGACCTCGGCCAGTTGGTCGGCCTCATCGACGACGGCACCATTTCGGACCGGATCGCGCGGGACGTCTTCGATGAGATGTTCCGAACCGGAGCATCTCCGCAGTCGATCGTGGACGCGCGAGGGCTCCGCCAGATCCAGGATACGGACGCCATCGACGCTGCCATCGACGCCGCTCTCGCGGCCAATCCGGGGCAGCTCGATCAATACCGTGCCGGCAAGACCAAGGTGCTCGGGTGGTTTGTCGGACAGGTGATGAAGGCAACGCGGGGTCAGGCCAATCCCGGCCTCGTGAACGAACGACTTCGACAGAAACTGGGTGGCGACGGCGAAGCCTGAGTACGCTCCGGCCTGCCCGTTATCCTGTGATTGCCAACCTGCGTACCCGGAACTGCACTCGTGTTCTACCGAACAGACGTTAACGACCACGGCTTGCCGCACGATCCCTTCAAGGCGTGCGTCGTGCCACGCCCGATAGGCTGGATAAGCACGATGTCGCCCGCCGGCGTCCACAATCTCGCCCCGTACAGCTTCTTCAACGGTGTGGCGACGGCACCGCCGATGGTGATGTTCGCCTCGAACGGACGACAACCGCACGGCGCCAAGGATTCGCTTGCGAATGTAGAAGAGACCGGAGAGTTCGTTGCCAATCTCGCAACATGGGACCTTCGCGAAGCAATGAACCGGAGCAGCGCTCCCCTCGGGCCGGATGTCGACGAGTTCGCGTTTGCAGGACTAGAGGCGCTGCCGGCGAAGCTGGTACGTCCCGCGCGAG
This sequence comes from Alphaproteobacteria bacterium, assembly GCA_022825705.1. Taxonomy (GTDB): domain Bacteria; phylum Pseudomonadota; class Alphaproteobacteria; order TMED109; family TMED109; genus VXPW01. Next base: position 128,059 of record JAJDWH010000050.1, on the reverse strand, counting down.
TGGCCGGGGCGCCGGTTCACCTGGAGTGCGTTCATCATCAAACGGTCGACTTGCCATCGAACGAACCGGAGGGACGAAATGCCATCGTGATCGGGCAGGTGGTGGGTGTGCATATCGAAGACGGCCTGATTTCGGATGGCATCCTCGATCTTTCGCGCGTGCAGCCGCTGGCCCGTCTCGGATACTTCGACTACACCGTAGTGAACGAAATGTTTTCGATTTCCCGGCCGCGGTCGCCGAAATCCTGAGAGGCCTCTGATGATCGATCTCTACACCTGGTCCACACCCAACGGCCGCAAGGTCTCGATATTTCTTGAAGAGGTCGGGCTCGAATACGAGGTGTATCCAGTCAACATCACCAAGGACGAGCAGTTTGCTCCTGAGTTCCTGGAGTTCAGTCCAAACAACAAGATTCCGGCGATTGTCGATCGAGAGGCCGGAGTCCGCATGATGGAAGCTGGAGCGATCCTGCTTTACCTCGCCGAGAAAACCGGGGCATTTCAGCCCGCAGATGCCGAGGAGCGCCGGCAGGTCATGCAGTGGCTGATGATGCAGACCGGATCAGTCGGTCCGATGCTCGGCCAGGCGCACCATTTCCTCAAGTTCAATCGCGGGGCGGCCCCCTACGCCGAAGAGCGCTATGGCAAGGAAGCCCGCCGGATTTACGGAGTGCTCGACCGGCGGCTGGATTCCACAGCCTATCTCGCAGGTCCGAATTACGGGATTGCGGACATTGCCACATGGCCCTGGATTGCTCGTTTCGAATGGCAGGACATCGACCTGAAGACATTCCCGAACGTGCTCAGGTGGTACAAGGACATCGCTTCGCGCGACGCGGTACGGCGCGGATACGATGTTCCGAAGATCAACGCGACGATCCCGGTTCCCTGACCTTGGGAACGACGCATGCCCCGCCTGTTCGTGGCATTGCCGGTACCGCCTGAGTGCGCAGACCGGCTGCTGGAGTTCCGAACCAGCCTGCCCGGCGTCCGCTGGTTGGCGCCTCAATCCCTCCACCTCACGCTGCGCTTCTTGGGGAAGGTGGATAGCGCCGACCTCCCGGAAATCGACGAAGCCCTTCACGAGATCCGGCATCAGCCGGTACCCGTGCGATGCGTTGGGCTGGACATGTACCAAGGTGCGGACCGGCGGCCCAGGGCGATCGTCCGGACCGTGGAGTCTCAGGTGCAGCTGGCCGGGTTGTACCGCGCCGTCGAACAGGCGCTGCGCTCGTTTGCTTCAACCGGGCGCCGACGTTTCAAGCCGCACGTCACCCTGGCCCGAATCCACCGATCGGCAAGACGTACGAGGCTGCAGTACTGCCTGGATGGGGCGGGTCTGCTGGAGCCGGTGACCTGGCTCGCCGACGGCTTTTCGCTGTACTCCTCGCACCTTGGCCGGGAGGGAGCGGTCTACACGGCGGAGGCAACCTACCCGCTGCGACTTCGGTAGTTCGTACTCCTCGGGCGACCCGGCACACGTTCGTGCCGGTTACTCCTGTCTTGAACACTTCTCAAAACCGGCAAGCAAACTACCGCTTCAGCAGGCAGACCAAGTGGAAATTCAGCAGTCTTTGTGGTTTGCTAACGGCAACTGGCGTCCGGTTTGGCAGGGGTTAACCCGGTTGCCGGCGATGCAGCGCCCTGTGCTGAGCGTCGCCCCGGCACGATTCGCGAGAAAGTTGCATGCCCCCTAGCTCCCGCTGGATCGCAGTCGGCGCAGCCGTTTCGATCGCATTGGCCGTTTATGGACTGTTCGCCCTGTACGACATGGCGAGGGAAGACGCCCTGACGCGTGTCGCGTCTCTGACCACGGATCAGGCAGACGCCACGGCTGCGCAACCGGAGCAGATGCGGGGTCCCGAGTCAGGCGACACGACGGATAATGGGGAGACGGACGCCGCCGTCGGCCGACCGCCAGAGCCTGAATCGACCGTTGCGGCCGTGCCAGAGCCGGCAGAAGACGACCTGACCTCGGAGGAAGGCCAGGCAACGACAGCGGGCGATTCCCCGACCGAACATGAGGTTCCATCTTCCGCGGCGAGCGATGAGCAGGCCGAAAGCACCGCCGAGGCAGAAGCAACCGCTTCTGATGAAGATCCTGCGGAATCGTCAGCTGGACCACCGGAATCGGAAGATTCCGCTGGGCGGCCCGAACAGGTCGAAACACCAGTCCCAGCCGAGCAATCTGGTGAGGTTGCATCGCCGTCAGAGGAAGCTCCAGGTTCCTCAGCCGCTGAAGATGAAGCAGCGGCTCCGCCCGCGGCAGTTGAGCCTGAGCCTGCCCACCTGGACACGGAGACGGCAGCTGGGGCTGGCGGTGAGGTCGATCCGACTGATTCGCGGGTCGCGCAGCAGGACGAGGTGCCCGCTTCGGTAACGACAGTGGTGGCGGAACCCTCGGAGGAGACGCCGCCACCAACGACGGAATCCGAGACCGGGGACGCCCCAGACGTGGCCGCGGTGGCGGTGCCTGTTCCGGAGCCCGCGGCACCACCTGAACCGGTCGAGCAGGAGGACGCAGGGCCGGCGTTGGCCGAGGCCGAAGCGACCCCGGCCGAGCCCAGGGAGGACACGCCGCCACCGACGGCGGAATCCGAGACCGGGGACGCCCCGGAGGTTGACCCAGTCGTGGCTGCTGCCCCGGAGCCCGCAGCAGCGCCTGATCCGGCCGTGCCGCAGGACGGGGATCCGCCGTCGGCCGAGCCCGAAGCGACCCCGGCCGAGCCTGGGGAGGACACGCCGTCCGCGACAGCGGGATCCGATACCGGGGACGTCCCAGACATGGCCGCGGTGGTGGTGCCTGTTCCGGAGCCCGCGACACCGCCTGCCCCGGCCGTGCCGCAGGACGAGGATCCGCCGTTGGCCGAGGCCGAAGCGACCCCGGCCGAACCTGCGGAAGAAAGGCCGCCCGCGACAGCGGGATCCGAGACCGGGGACGTCCCAGACGTGGCCGCGGTGGTGGTGCCTGTTCCGGGGCCCGCGACACCGACTGCGCCGGCCGTGCCGCAGGGCGAGGATCCGTCGTCGGCCGAGGTCGAAGCACCCCCGGCCGAGCCTGCGGAGGACACGCCGCCACCGACGGCGAGCACCGAGACCGGGGACGTTCCAGACGCTGACCCGGTCGTGGCGCCTGCCCTGGAGCCCGCGGCACCCCCTGAGTCGGTCGATCAGGAGGATGCAGGATCTGCGTTGGCCGAGGCCGAAGCGATCCCAACCGAACCTGCGGAAGAAACGCCGTCCTCGACGGCGAGGTCGGAGACCGGGGACGCCCCGGAGGTTGACCCGGTTGTGGCTGCTGCCCCGGAGCCCGCGGCACCGCCTGTGCGGGTGGAGCAGGAGGACGCAAGGCCGGCGTTGGCCGAGGCCGAAGCGACCCCGGCCGAGCCCAGGGAGGACACGCCGCCACCGACGGCGGAATCCGAGACCGGGGACGCCCCAGACGTGGCCGCGGTGGTGGTGCCTGTTCCGGAGCCCGCGACACCGCCTGCCCTGGCCGTGCCGCAGGACGAGGAGCCGGCGTTGGCCGAGGGTGAAGCGACCCCGGCCGAGCTCGCGAAGGTTTCGGCATCTGCGCCGTCGACGGACGGGTCCGAGCGAACTGCCGACCAAGAGGAACCCGTGACTACACCGGTGTCCGAGGCTCCATCTGCTGATGTGGCTGCCACGGAGCAAGCCGTGTCTTCTGAGTCCCCGGACATTGCGCCAGCAGTGCCTACGGACGGGCCAGGACCGGATGACGGGGCTTCGACTGAAGCGCCGGCAGCGCAACAGGTGGCCGCGTTGCCGGAGGCACCGGCTGATGCAACTGCGCCCGATCCTGAGGGTGCCGCGGCTCCGGAAGAGTCCCTGCCGGCACCGGAATCGATGGCTCCCCCGACGCCGGAAGACGTGGCGCAGTTCGACGTGGTGCAGGTGTCTCCCGACGGGACGGTGGTCGTCGCCGGCCGGACGGTGCCCGGGTCTCAGGTCGAGCTGGTCGTCGATGGCGAAGTCATCGCGACAGCGGACACCAACCGTAACGGCGAGTTCGTGTTCGTTCCCGACGTGCAATTGCTGCCCGGCGTGCGGGAACTTTCCATTGCCGTGCTGTCACCCGACGTTCCTGACCGACGGACGGCTTCGCGAATAGTCGTGGTGCTGATTCCGGATCGCGAGATGCTCGCCGCCCGCGTCACCGAACCGACGGAAAGCGCGCCGAGCGAGGCACCAATCGCGTTGCTGATTGACGAGCAGGGAGAGACCGTGGGTGTCATTCAGCCGAGCCCGTCGATGGCCGACCCTGACACCGTGCTCTCGCTGACTACGGTGACGTTCGACGAGGATGGCTACGCCTCGATCACCGGCGGCGGCGAGGCGGGGCAGAAAGTCACGGTCTACCTGGACAACGAGGCGACGGGTTCCACGATCATCGGCGAGAACGGCTACTGGACGGTTCGCACCCAGCACCCACTTGCGAAAACAGGCAGCTACAAGGTTCGGATCGACCAGACAGCGCCAAATGACGATACCGTCACGGAACGAATCGTCACCACGCTAATTCGTGCCGGCGGCAAGCTGATTCCTGCAGCGGCGACGGTCGTCACCGTCGTAAAAGGAAACACCTTGTGGGGAATTTCTCGCCGCCATTACGGACGGGGCATCCTGTACACGCTGATTTACGACTCCAACAGCTATCAGATCGCCGACCCGCACTGGATCTACCCGGGCCAGAAATTCCTCATCCCTAAGCGGAACTAACACGGTCCGGTCGGCAGGCATGCGTTTGTCGCATATGAGGATGCTGGTTTTGTGCAACCAGAAACGCGAACCGAGCATTCATTGTTGATGTATGGCCCCGTCAGGAGTATTCCGGCAAACTAAAATATGCAAAAACTGCATAACTAATGCGATGGTTTTGCATCGGCCTTCGCTTGCTTGCGCACACCGATGCGCCATATTCGACACACACGAATCTTTTCGTGTGTTTCCTCCTTCCTGTGGGATCTCGTCTTCGGACGAGGTCCCATTTTGGTTCCTGATTTGCGAGGAGGAACTTTACCCGGCCCGGCCCGCTCGGGCGTCTGTACCGGGACGCAGTGATCTTGCCGCCCGGCTGGCGAATTTCCATCCCCGGACTTGACCAATTCACGCAGAGCGGTGCGTCCATGGAGGCGCAGTTGGTATACTGCGAGCCGTGGCTCCCGCGAAATGCGGGCACACAAGGTGGCACGCACTGGGGAATAGTTTAACGGTAGAACTCTCGGCTCTGGACCGAGCAATCCTGGTTCGAATCCAGGTTCCCCAGCCAGACTTGCTGAAGCCGTCAGCTGCTTGCAAACGACCGTCCTAGCTTCAGGACCATCCCGGCGCCATTGCCAGGTTTTGCCGGAAGAGCTGATGCATGCGCTCCCAGTGACGTTCGGCGGCATCCTTGTGATAGACCGGACGCTTCCAGAACGCGAAGCCGTGCTCCGTTCCAGGGTACAGCTCCACCCGATGCGGCTTGTCCTCGCCGGTGAAGAGTCCCCGGATCTGCTCCAGGGTCTCGTCAGGTACCCAGTGATCACGTTCGGCGAATGCTAGATAAAGCTTGCCCTGGATCTGGTCGACTACCAGGTGTGGTGAGTCACTCTCGTCGGTAACGATTCGAACGCCGTAATACGACGCACCGCAGGAAAACGTTTCCGGGAAGGCGGCCATTACGGAAACGACGTACTGCCCGCTCATGCAATAGCCGAGCGCGGCCGTCGACCGGGTTGCCGCATCCTCGCGCGCAACGTACGCGAGCATCGATTCCGTGTCGCTGATCACCTTGGCGTTGGTCAGGTCGGCCATGGTCTCGGCCATGATCTGGCGCTGTTTCGGATCGTTTCGAATGGCCGCCTGGTCGAAGGGATAGTTGCGCTCAGTGCCGACCCGGTAGAACAGGTTCGGAAGCAGCACGAAGTAGCCCGCGCTGGCAAGTCGCCGCGCCATGTCTCGGAGTTCCTCCCGGATGGCGGGCGCGTCCATGTAGAAGAGGACGGTCGGAAACGGACCTCCTTCTTCCGGGTGGACGGAGAAGCAATCCATCGATCCGTCCTGGGTTTCAAGGTAGAACCTTCGCTCGATCATTGCGTTCCGAATCCTGACGCGGTTTGCTGAAACGGTCGTCTATTGTGGCGCCGAACGTAGCACAGCGGCACCAACCGCTTGCCGCACGGTATAGGAGTATTGCATGGCCCGCCCGATCCAGTTTTTTCTTGCCCTGACGTCGCCCTGGACCTATTTGGCGACCCCGCGGGTCCGCGCGCTAGCGGCTGAACATCACGTTCCCCTCCATTTTCGACCGTACGATATTTTCACCGTGTTTCAGAAGAACGGAATCAAGGCGGTCGGAGACCGGCCCGTCGCCGTGCAGCAAAACCGGCTTAACGAGCTGCGCAGGTGGCGGGCATACCTCGGCATCGAACTGAACCTTCACCCCAAACATTTTCCGGTGAATCCAACGCTGTCCGGCAAGATGCTGGTATCGGCGCTGGCGGGCCCTGGCGACGCGCCCGAATTCGCGTGGCGGGTGATGCGTGCGTGCTGGGCCGAGGAGCGCGATATCTCCGACGAGGCAACGCTGACGGCGATCGCTGCGGACTGCGGTTTCGACGGCGCTGAGCTCCTGGCCGCCGTCAAGGGGGGCGACGCGGACCCGGAGTTCGCGAAGCACACTGAAGACGCCATTGCTGCGAACGTGTTCGGCGCGCCGACATTCCTGTTTGATGGCGAGCTCTACTGGGGGCAGGACAGGATCGAGTTTCTGCGCCGGGCAGTCGAGGCGGCTGCGTGAGAGCCGGGCCGGCTGCAGCATCGGTCCTTCTGGCCGTCGCGGTCGCGGCGGCGCCAGCCGCAGGAGAGACTGCTGAACCTGGTCTCGTTGTCAGCATTGTCGGCTCATCGCTGTCCGGGGACAGCTGTCACCTGTCCTTTCAGGTCAGGAACCGGCTGTTTGCCGATTTGAGCAGATTTGTCGCCGATTTCTCGGCGCGAAGTGCCAGCGGTGTGGAAATCGGCCGAGGGGTTTTTGCGGCGGGGCGCGTGCGGCGTCTCCAGCCGTTTCAGCGCGTTGCTTCGTTCGCGGTCCCCGCGGGGGATTCAGCCGCGTGCCGCGCGGTCGCTTCCGTGGAGCTCGACATCCAGAGTTGCGTGCTGGACGGAACGGGCGACGTCGGGGTTGCGTACTGCGAGAACGCTTTTCGATCCGAGGGTGGGGACATCCGGCTGGAATTGGCCGGCCAGGTACCTGACGGCCCGGCCGAGGAGTTGCTGGTCGAGGGTCTTGGCATCACGTTTTCCAACCTGACGCGTGCCCTGGCCACCGCTCACGGCATCCGGGGTACCGTCAAGGGACTGGTGGTGGTTGCCATTCCACAACCCGCTGTGGCGAGAGGTCTGCGGGAAGGCGATCTGGTGGTCGAGGTTGACCAGGAACGGGTTCCGACCTTGGCGGACCTTGTCCGGCAGGTCGGTGCTGCCCGGGACCGCGGTCAGCAATCGGTCCTCTGCATGATCGTCCGCGACGGCGAGCGGCATTGGCTGGTTGCCCGCTTCCTCGTTGAAACGCCTCCGTCGGAAGGTGAATCGTCGGGCTGATCAGGTTGAAGGCGGCGGAACGGTACCGTAGCATCGACGACGTCAAGCGAGTTGCCCGATGCTCTCCATTCCTGAAGAAATACTTCTTCTGACTCTGGACGACGAAAAGGGTACGCCGGTCGACGTCCCTGCGATCCAGATCGACTGCGCAATTGCCGGGGCCATCCTCATGGACCTCGCGTTGCGATGCCGGATCGATACCGGGCTGGACGAACTGTTCACCGTCAGCACGGAACCCACCGGAGATCCGCTGCTTGACGAGGTGCTTGAATGCATCGTCGCCGATCAAGAACAGCATGACGCCGCGTACTGGGTGCAGGTATTGAGTCATCGCTCAGGCGAGTACCGGGACCGAATCGCGGAACGACTCGTTGAAGCCAAGATTCTCAAGCGGGTTGAGGAACGGCTGCTCTGGTTCTTCGGCTCGCGTCGATACCCACAGATCGACGGGGGCGAGGAACGCGAAGTGAAGCGCCGGATTGTGAACGTGCTGCTTGATGACGGGCTTCCGGACCCTCGGGACATCGTGATCCTGACATTGGCCGATACGTGCGGCGTGCTCGATCGCATTCTCTCGACGCGTGAACTGAAGAACGTGGAGGGGCGTCTACGTCAGCTCGAACGCATGGACTTGATTGGACAGGCGGTCACAAGAACGGTGTACGATATTCGCTCCTCCATCCCGCCGCTGGTAGCGCCCATCATGTAAGCCAGCCTCCCGTTCAGGGGGGATCTTCGGCGTACGCAGGTAGGCGGAAACGTCGATCTTGTTGCCGTGTTGATGATTCGGAGATCCGCTCGCCTTGTCTCAGCGTGGGTGCAACGAGCTGCGGAGAGCGGGCATTGGCCGGGGACTCCTCCCCCGGGTGGGATTCGTGCAATGACAAGGTCGCGCCGCCGCCAGGTACGGACGCGTTGGCGGATCGCGCCGCGCCTTGCCGCCCTCCTCATGGCGTGCACGCTGGGTGTCCCGGTGCCGGTGTTGGGGGCCGCCGATACGCTGACGATCGGAATCACGCAGTTTCCGTCGACTTTCCACCCCGCAATCAATTTAATGGCGGCGAAGCAGTACATCCTAGCCATGGCGTTGCGGCCGGTGACCGATTACGGGCACGACTGGAAACTGCGCTGCTTTCTCTGCACCCGGCTCCCGACCATCGAAAACGGGCTTGCCCACCCGGTCGAGCTTGCCGACGGCGGCACCGGGGTTGCCGTCACCTACCAGTTGCACCCGCACGCGACATGGGGTGATGGCACCCCGGTGACGAGCGCCGATGTCGTGTTCACCTGGGAGACCGCGCTTCGCGAAGGAACGGGTTTCGCCGCCCGCGAGGAGTACGCGCGAATTCTGAAGATCGACGTGATCGACGCCAAGACGTTCACGCTGCACGTCGACCGGCTTACCTATACGTACAACGCGTTCGGCGGCGCCATCCTGCCCGCCCACCTCGAGGCCGAGCCCGCGGCGGAGCCAGCCGAATACCGGAACCGGACTCTTTACGACACCCGTCCGACTGAGCCCGGTCTCTGGTACGGCCCGTACCGAATCACAGAGGTCGCGTCCGGCAGCCATGTGGTGCTCGAGCCGAATCCCACGTGGTACGGTGAGGTGCCAGCGTTCGGGCGCATCGTGGTTCGGGTCATCGAGAACACGGCGGCCCTTCGGGCCAACCTGTTATCGGGCGCCGTCGACTACGTAGCCGGCCAGGTCGGCTTCAACGTGGACGAGGCGCTGGCGTTCGAGCGCGATGATGAGGGAACGTTCGACGTTTCGTTCGTGCCCAGCCTCATTTACGAACACGTCGACTTCAACCTCGATTCCACATACTTCCGAGACCGACAAGTACGCCAGGCGCTGATGTATGCGATCGACCGGAAGGCGTTTGTCGATGCGCTGTTCGGCGGCAAGCAACAGGTTGCCCACTCACTGATGCATCCATTGGCGCCAGGCTTTGATCCGGAAGTGCGCGCCTACGCGTACGATCCCGAACGCGCCGTGCAGCTGCTGGAAGCGGCGGGCTGGAGGCGGGGATCCGACGGGATTCGGGTGAATGCCGAAGGGCAGCGCCTGTCCTTTCCTCTGATGACGACAGCGGGGTCGCGGGTGCGGGAGCTGGTGCAGCAGGTGCTGCAGGCGCAGTTCCGTGAAGTCGGCGTAGAAGCGCTGATCCGGAACGAACCGGCGCGGGTGTTCTTCGGGCAAACCGTGAGCCAGCGGACCAATCCCGGCTTGAACATGTACGCCTTCCTCTCGACGCCCGAGGGAGTGCCCGTCGAGATGCTGCGCTCGGATCGAATTCCGTCCGAGGACAATGGCTATTCCGGGCAGAATTTCCCCGGCTACCGCTCTGACCGGATGGATGAGCTTCTGGATGCCCTAGAACTCGAGCTTGATCCCGACAAGCGGAACGCGATGTGGTCGGAACTCCAGCAGATGTACGCGGAAGACCTGCCGGCAATGCCGCTGTATTTCCGGGTAGAGCCGTACGTCGTTCCCGTCTGGTTGAGCGGAGTCCGCCCCACCGGGCACCAGGTGCCGGCGACCATGTGGATCGAGGAGTGGCGCGCCGTCGAGTAACCGGTCCCTCCGGGCCGTGATCCGTTATCTCTGCCGGCGTGCCGCCGGGACAGCGCTGGTACTGGTCATCATGTCGATGGTGCTCTACGCGCTGATCGGCCTGATGCCTGGGGACCCGATCGACGTCATGGTGCAGGCTGATCCGCGGCTGACCCCCGCGGACGCTGCCCGCCTCAAGGCTCTCTATGGCCTGGATCTCCCTCTCCACGAGCGATACCTGAACTGGCTGGGAGCCGCGCTCACTGGCGATTTCGGTTACTCGAGGCTGCACCATCGGCCGGTCCTGGAATTGCTCTGGCCGCGCCTCGGCGTGACGGTGGAGTTGCTCGGATTCAGCCTCCTCCTGTCACTCGCCCTCGCGATTCCGGCCGGCGTGCTGGCTGCCAGGCGTGCGTATTCGTGGCTGGACCACTTAATCAGCCTGTTGTCGCTCGGCGCCTACTCCGTACCGGCGTTCTGGCTGGCCCTGATGCTGATCATGGCGTTTTCGGTCGAACTGGGGTGGCTGCCGGCAAGCGGCAGCGGCGATCTGGCCGAAGACGGCACGCAGGCTTGGCGCCACATGGTGCTGCCGGTGGTCACCCTTAGCGCCGCCACGGTCGGCGGGTTCATCCGGTTTGTGCGGGCGGCAATGATGGAAGAACTGCGCCGCGACTACGTGCGTACCGCCCGGGCGAAAGGCCTTCGCGAGCGGCGGGTGATCTTTCGACACGCGCTGAAGAACGCCCTGGTTCCCGTGATCACGATCGTCGGGCTCTCTCTCGGCACATTGGTCTCCGGTGCGCTGGTGACCGAGACCATGTTCGCGTATCCGGGCATGGGAAAGCTCATCTACGACGCCGTGATGGCAAGCGACTACAACCTTGCCCTCGTGAGCCTGCTGTTTGCCACGCTGCTGGTGCTGCTGGGCAATCTCGCCGCCGACCTCACGTATGCATGGATGGATCCGCGTGTTCGGATCGGGGCGGGAGTGTCGTGAGTACGGCTTTGGGTGCCCGCCTCGGCGCCTGGAAGCGGTTTCGCCGCCACGGTCCGGCGGTCGCTGCCGCCGTCGTGCTGACCGTCCTGGGGCTGATGGCACTTGCCTTTCCCGTGGCTGAGTCGGCGCTCGGGCTGAAAGCCGAAACCATCGATCTGCTGGCCCGCCTTTCGGGCCCAAGCTGGGGCCATCCGATCGGGACCGACGAACTCGGCCGCGATCTTCTGCTCCGTCTCCTCCAGGGTGCGCAGGTATCGCTGTTTGTCGGGCTGGCGGCCGCGCTGGTGGCGACCGTGATCGGCGCGGCGCTCGGACTTGCGGCCGGCTACTTCGGCGGATGGCTCGATGCGGTGCTCATGCGGATCACGGACTTCGTGATAGCCCTGCCGCTCCTGCCGCTTCTCATTGTCATGGCCGCGGCCGACCTCTCGCGTCTGGGCCTCGATGCCGATCGTCCGGAGCACGCGACTCTCAGGATCATCCTGATTCTGGCGCTGGTCGGCTGGACGACCGTCGCACGACTGGCGAGGGGAGCGGCGTTGGTGGTGCGCGAGCGGGAATACGTTCAGGCGGCCCGCGCCCTGGGCACCGATTCGGCCACCATCCTGATCCGGCACGTGCTTCCCAACGCGCTTTCGCCGATCGTCGTGGCAGCGACGCTGTCCGTGGGAAATCTGATTCTCACCGAATCGGTGCTGAGCTTCCTTGGGCTCGGAATTCAGCCGCCACTGGCCAGCTGGGGCGGCATGCTGACGGGGGCTCAGGGGATGATCCGCGAGGCGCCGCAGCTGGCAGTCTGGCCGGGTCTCCTCATCTTCGTGACGGTTGTCGCGTTTAACGTGCTGGGGGACGGAATTCGCGATGCGTTCGACGTGGAGGCCGACGTGCCGGGCTTGCGGGCGCGGTGACGACATCGGGCCCGGCATGACCGGGCCCGCCCCTCGTGCAAGCCCTGCGCCTTGTCCGCGCGCCGATCTCCCCCTGCAAACGGGAATCCTGGCCCACTGAGTCGCGTTCCCTACGGCCCTCCGTCCGGACGGCCTGGCTCGGAAGCTCAGCCGATGCGCCCGCCGTCGTCGCGGGTGATAGCGATCACGGCGGACCGGGGGACCGTATCGCTGCCGCCGGGAAAGTGACTGCCGCCCCTTTCACCTGGGTGCTGGATTCCCACGAACATGGTCTTCCGGTCGGCGCTCCAGGTCACACCGGTGACCTCGCACTCCTTCGGACCCACCAGGAAGCGTCGGATCTCGCCGGTCGCAGGGTGACCCAGCAGCAGCGGGTTGTTGCCCTGACCGGCAAAGTCGCCTTCGTCCGAATACCCCCCGTCGGTCTGGATCCACAGCATCCCCGTGCTGTCGAACGCCAGCCCGTCGGGAGAATTGAACATGTTCTCCGTGGTGAGGTTGGGTGAGCCTGCATTCGGACCCATATGGACGGCCGGATTTCCCGCCACCACGTAAAGGTCCCAGGAGAATGTGGACGAGGCGTGATCGCCCCCCGTTGGCCGCCAACGCACAATCTGGCCGTAACGGTTTTCCGCCCTCGGGTTCGGGCCGTTGACCGGGGTAGGGTCGCCGCCGCTGTTGGGTTCCTTGCCGCGGTGCGTGTTGTTCGTGAGACAGCAGTACACCTCGGGCCCGGTCGGGTTCGCGGCTACCCATTCAGGGCGATCCATGGTCGTTGCGCGGACGGCGGAGGCCGCCTGTCGTGTATGCACGCAAATGTCGGCCGGGGATGGGAGGCCGGTGGTTTCCGGCGTGAGAGGGAGCCAGGCGCCGCGACCATCGTCGTCAAACCGGGCTGCGAACAGCGTGCCCGTTTCCAGAAGCTCCGCGTTGTCCCCGCCTTCGCGGTAGTGCCCGTCGCTGATGAACCGGTAGAGAAACTCGCCCCGCTCGTCGTCGCCCATGTAGACAACCACCTGTCCGGAGTCGGCCAAGGCCAGTTCCGCGTTTTCGTGCTTGAACCGGCCAAGCGCGGTACGTTTCTTGGGAATCGAAGCGGGGTCGGTCGGGTCGATCTCCACCACGTAACCCACGCGGTTGGGTTCATGGGGGTGTTTCGCGATATCGAAGCGCTCGTCGCGGGCGCTCCAGCCGATATTGCGGTCGGACGCCCGGACCCCGTAGCGCGCAAGCGAATCGGGGAGTTTTGCTTCGGGATCACTCGATGCGAAATAAAAGTGGAAGTTCTCTTCGCAGGTGAGGAACGTGCCCCAGAGGGTCTTGCCGCTTCCGCAATTGTTCCAGGTGCCGAGGCTCTGGGTACCGGAAGGATCTGCCGCCGTGCGGAGCAGGCGATGCCCGCGGGCGGGTCCCGTGATCGTCATGGGCGTATCTGCAGTGATCCGCCGGTTATAGGGGGAGTCCAGCACAACGGACCAGATCCCACTGTCCTGGCGGACCTCGATGATCGACACACCGTGCGCGGCCTTGCTCTTGCGCACGTCGTCGGCCGTTTGGGGCAGCCCGGGACCCGACGTTCCGAACAGGATGTGGCGGTTGACGTACTCGTTGTTGACGGCGAGGAGTGTCCGCTGGCCGATCGTGAACAACTCCATCCCGTCGTTGTTGTCGCCGAACGCACGCTCCTGGCTGGCCCCGGTCCCGCCGGTGACCGGGTCGAGCGGATGTCCGTCTGACCACATCGGGTCGGCCCACCGCACGACGGCATGCCAGCGGTAACCCTCGGGCACAGTCACGGTGTCGCGGGTGTTGGCGGCGACCGAACTGAATGGAAGGGGATCGCGAGCCGAGTCAGGCGGTGCAGGCCTGGCCTGGGCCGCATTCATCACGAAGGTGGTCGCACTCAGCGCCGCGGCCCCGCCAAGGAACCCGCGTCGGGAGAGCCGTCGGTGGACCACGACCTCGAAGTCCGTGGGGACCGGTGTGCGGATGTTCGATTTACCCACGGTGCGCGTGCGTGGGGTTTCCCGGCACTGATTGTCGGGCTGTCATCGTCATGGCTCAGGCAGGCGACCGTCGCTGGGCTTCACACGCTCCGCATTCTTCCATAGTCTGCCATTGTTAAGCATTCGTTACACGACGATCTCAATGCCAGCCGATCTGTTGCGCAGTCGTTGAGGCCGCCTTTTCCGAACGCTTCTTGGGGTACGTTAGAGCCCCGGCGCTTGAATGCCTGGCCGCCGATCCGGAACCGGGACCCGGCTGAAGGTGGGTAGGGGGAGCCGTCGGATCATCGACCTCCGTGCTGCGCGGTAATCCTGCCGAGATCATGGAGGTGGTTGGTCCTTCGCCGGAATTCGCCGAAGGGCTTCGTATCATTCCCGGATTGGAGACGCTCGGAATCGAGACGGTTGGGGACTGACGCAGGGGGGCTGACCGCCCTCCTTCTTTGGCAAGCTGGTATATAAGGCATCGCCAGCGGCTCCGAAGTTACGGGCCTCGCCGGAATCCCCTGATCCTGCCGGTTACGCAGAAGGAGACCCGATACCTATGTCCATGGACAATTCTGGCAGCGTCCAGGCGCCGGAGCGACATCCGTTGGTGCGCTTCAGCCGCGCACTCGACCGCGGGCTTACCTTGGCCGGGATGGTTGGGTCGTGGCTGGCGATCCCCCTGATCTTCATCATCATCTTTGACATCGTGACTCGCCGTTTCCTGGTGCTTGGCTCGACAAAACTGCAGGAAATGGAATGGCATCTCCATGCGGCGTTGTTCCTGTTGGCGCTGGGCTTCGGCTATTTGCGGAACTCCCATGTCCGGATCGAAGTCGTCCGTGAACGGTTTTCTCAACTCTGGAAGGCCCGGCTCGAGGTCACCGGCATCACGCTGTTCCTGATTCCATACGCTGCGCTCGTGATCTGGTTCGGTCTCGACTTCGCCCAGCGGTCGTTCAGCATGGATGAGGTGTCGTCTGCCCTTACCGGTCTGTCCCATCGATGGATCATCAAGTCGTTCGTGCCACTGGGAATGCTGTTGCTGCTCGCTGCGGGCGTAGCGGTCCTTCTCAGGAACCTGGCCTACCTCATGCTGCTCGAGAGCGGCCAGACGGCGGCCGCACTTGAACTGTCCAAGTCGCTTCCCGAGCTCCGTAATCCGGAAGAGGAACTCCGTGCGGCGGCCGCCCAGGAAGCACAGGCCATCAGGGGAGAGCAGTAATGGACACCCTCATCACCCTGATGCCGGTCCTGATGTTCTTGGCGCTGGCATCGCTCCTGTTCAGCGGGTTTCCGGTTGCGTTCGTGCTGGGCGGCGTGGCCCTCGGTGCCGGCTTCCTCGGCCTTGCGGCCGACGTCTTCTCGTTCATCGAGTTCTTCAACATCATTTCCCGAATCTGGGGCGGTGTCTGCGAGAACCTGATCCTCGTCGCCGTGCCGATGTTCATTTTCATGGGCACGATGCTGGAGCGGTCCGGGGTCGCCAACGATCTCCTGCACTGCCTGCAGGTCCTGCTCCGCCGCGTGCCCGGCGGGCTGGCGATGTCCGTGACGATCATGGGCACCATCATGGCTGCCACCACCGGCATTATCGGCGCTTCGGTCGTCATGATGACGTTGCTCGCGCTGCCGGTGATGCTCGAGCGCCAATACCACCCGTCACTGGCAACGGGAACCATCAGTGCATCGGGGACACTGGGGATTCTCATTCCTCCGTCGATCATGCTGGTGATCATGGCGGACCTGCTATCGATCTCAGTGGGAACACTGTTCGTGGCAGCCGTCTTCCCGGGCCTGGTCCTGGCCTCGCTGTACATCGTCTATCTGTTTTTCCGCACGCGCCTCAATCCGACGCTGGCGCCGCCGCTGCCGGAGTCGGAAGGTCCGGAAAGCCAGGCGGAACTCCTGCGGATGGTGCTGCGGTCATTCATCCCCCCGATCTTCCTGATCTTCCTGGTGTTGGGCTCGATCTTTGCCGGTTTCGCGACACCGACGGAGGCCGCCGGGGTCGGCGCGCTGGGCTCCATCATCCTGGCGGTGTTTAACCGTCGACTGTCGAGGGCGGTCCTGAAAGACGTGGTCGGGCGGACCGGACTGACCTGCGCCATGATCTTCGGGATCTTCATCGGGGCGACCGCGTTTTCGTACGTTTTCCGGTCGCTGGGCGGAGACGACCTGATCCACGCGTTCGTTGAGCACATGGGGCTCGGGTCGTGGGGCATCCTGTTCCTGATGATGGGGATGGTATTCCTGCTGGGATTCTTCTTCGACTGGGTCGAGATCACGCTGATCGTGCTGCCGCTGTTCGCCCCGATCATGGAGACGCTGGACTTCGGGACGCACGTTGCGGCCGGACTGGTGATCCCGTGGGTGGCCGTGCTGATCGCCGTGAATTTGCAAACATCGTTCCTAACGCCACCGTTCGGCTTCGCGCTCTTCTATCTGAAGGGTGTGGCGCCACCGAGCGTCAAGATCCAGATGGTCTACCGCGGCATCATTCCGTTCGTGGCGCTGCAGCTGGTGGGCCTCGGGTTTGTCATCGGCTTCCCGGAGATTGCTCTGTGGTTGCCTGGCGTCCTCCTCGACTGAGCCTTACGAGGGTCGAGAGCCGCCTGCCGCTCCGGACCGGACCCGCGGTCCCGACGGAGCGGCAGCCGCGGACACGGCCGCCGCGACGATGGCCATAGAGGTCCTCCGCACCGCGGACGACCGGTTTCGGGATCTCCCGGGCTGGCCGTTTTCCCCGCACTATCTCGAGGCCGTGCCGGGCTTTGACGACTGCGGGCCGATCCGCATGCATTACGTGGACGAGGGAGGGACCGGATCCCCCGACGCGCTCACGTTCCTGCTGTTGCATGGCCATCCGACGTGGGCGTATCTCTATCGGCACATCATTCCTGAAATCGTGCGGCAGGGTCACCGTGCGGTTGCTCCGGACCTGCCAGGGTTCGGCCGGTCCGACAAGCCGGCGGATCCCGAGGCCTATTCGTTCGAAGGGCTCCGCTCCAGCCTGATTAACCTGATTGAGCGTCTCGACCTGCGGGACATCGTTCTGGTCGTGCACGAATGGGGCGGCACGCTCGGCATGACGATCCCGCACACGATGCCGGAGCGGTTCGTCGGTCTGGTGTGCTTCAACACGTGGCTGGCAACGGGAGCCCGGCCGCTTCCCGGCGGATATCACAACTGGCTGGCCACCGCCCGCGCGGAGCCGGACCTGAACGTGCGGTCGTTGATGGCCCGGACCAACCGGATTTTGACGCTTGCCCAGTGCAACGCCTATCAGGCGCCCTTTCCGGACGCCTCGTACAAGGCGGCACTGATGGCGCTGCCGCGGCTCTTCCCGACATCGCAGAAGGACCCAGGTGCAGAGTTGGCGCAGACAGCGGAAACGTGGTGGGGCGAGGCCTTCGACGGCTTCGCGATGCTGCTCGCCGGTATGCGCGACCCGATCATCCCAGCCGACGCCATGCGCGCGTTGGCGGGGCGGATTCGCGGGCTTGGTTCGCCGGTTGCGATTGGCAATGCTGGCCATTTCGTTCCGGAATGGGGTACCGAATTCACGTCCGACTTGGTCGCCGAGGCGCAGGCGCTCTACAGCCGGCGGACGGCCGAGAAGTCTTCCAGCGGACACGCGGCATGAACCGCCGCTCCCGCGTCGTCGTCGCAATGTCCGGTGGCGTTGACAGCTCGGTCGTGGCGGCGCTGCTGCATGAAGCGGGACACGAAGTCGTGGGCATTACGCTCCACCTGTACGGCCGGGGAATCCGCAAAGCCGGCACGAAGACGTGCTGCGCAGGCCAGGACGTGTACGACGCGCGTCGCGTGGCCGACCATCTTGGCATCCCGCACTACGTGCTCGACTACGAGAAGCGGTTTCAGGACAGCGTAATGCAGGACTTTGCCGACCGGTACGCCGAAGGCGTGACTCCGGTGCCGTGTGTTCTCTGCAATCAGCGGGTGAAGTTCCGTGACCTGCTGGATACGGCGATGGAGCTCGACGCCGACTGGATGGCGACCGGTCACTACGTCCGGCGGGTTGAGGGCGCGCACGGTCCCGAGCTCCACCGGGCTGCCGACGCGTCAAAGGACCAGAGCTACTTCCTGTTTGCCACCGGCCGCACACAGCTCGAACGGCTTCGCTTTCCATTGGGGGGGTTTTCCAAGGAACAAACGCGCCGGGCCGCGGCTCGGGCCGGTGTTGGCGTGGCCGAGAAGCCGGAGAGCCAGGACATCTGTTTTGTCCCTGACGGCAACTACCGCGACATCGTTCGCAGCCTGCGCCCGGATGCCGCTGCCGCGGGAGACATCGTGCACGTGGATGGCCGCGTGCTGGGCACGCACGCCGGGATCACCGGATTCACGGTCGGCCAGCGGCGCGGTCTCGGGGTCACCGATGCGGGTCAGCCCCTCTACGTGGTCCGAATCGACGCTACTGAACGGCGCGTGGTCGTGGGCCCCAAGGAGTCACTCGGGGTGTCCGCCATTTCGATCCGCGATGTCAACTGGCTCGCGGACGAGTCGTCGGAGGCCGGAACCGAGCTGAACGATGTGCAGTTGCGGGTGCGTTCCACCCATCGCGGCACTCGCGGTCGCGTCCGGCTGTTGGCCGGGGGCCGGGCGGAGGTGTCGTTCCAGGCTCCCGAACAGGCGGTCGCTCCGGGTCAGGCGGCGGTGTTCTACCGAGGTTCACGGGTTCTGGGGGGAGGTTGGATCGAACCCAGGCCCAGTTGGCCGCGGGCGAGGGGATGGGATGAGGGCCGTGCGTCGTGAGCACCGGCTCCGAGATCACGCTCGGTATCGAAGAGGAGTT
Organism: Alphaproteobacteria bacterium; assembly: GCA_022825705.1. Lineage (GTDB taxonomy): Bacteria > Pseudomonadota > Alphaproteobacteria > TMED109 > TMED109 > VXPW01. Next base: position 109,183 of record JAJDWH010000050.1, on the reverse strand, counting down.
CTTTCTCGTTGACCGCGAGACGCTCGATTTGGTGGCGGACCCCGACCCCGGCCTGCTCAAGGCATTCTCTGAGCTCGAAGGCATGTGTCGGGCGGTGCCGGAACTCCTGCGCTCCCAGATCGAGCTGAATTCGCTCGTCTGCCATTCCGTTTCGGAGGTCCGGGAGGCCATCGTGGCAATCCGGCGGTCGGTACTGGAACTCACCGACCAATACGGAATCGGCCTGATGGCCTCATCGACGCACCCGTTTGCTGCCTGGGAGACGCAGGCAGTCACGCCACGGGACCGCTACCGGGAGTTTGCGGTCATGTACCAGTCGGTGATTCGGCAGCTGCTGGCCAGCGGGATGCATGTGCACGCGGGTTTCGGCACGCCGGATGAACGTGTCCAGGTGATGACGGCGATGCGCAGCTATCTCCCGCTCTTCCTGACGCTGTCCGGATCGTCTCCGTTCAGCGGCGGCCACGTCACGGGATTCAAGTCGTCTCGCATGAATCTCATGGCAGCGCTGCCCCGGTCAGGCATGCCGCCGGTTCTCTCGTCCTGGGCGGATTACGATCAGATCGTTGACAACTATCGTCGCCTGGATTTCGTCAGGGATGGTTCGGAGATCTGGTGGGATCTCCGTCCTTCGGTCCGGTTCCCGACGCTGGAACTCCGAATCGTCGACGTCTGCCCCGATGTCGACGATGCCATGTCGATCGTGGCGCTCTACACCTGTCTGGTCCGGCACCTCTTGGATGCCGTCCGTACAGGGCCGCTGCCGGTCGATCCCCCGCCCGAGATCATCCAGCAGAACCGATGGCTGGCCCAGCGATACGGTGTGGTGGCGTTCCTGGCCGACTTCGAGTCGGGGACCCGCGTTGACCTCGTGGATTACGTTGACGAACTGCTGGATATGTTGTCGGCAGATGCAGCGGCGCTCGACTGTGAAAACGAAGTGGCGCACGTGCGAAACATCATTCGCGAGGGCAGCAGCGCCGATCGCCAGCTCGACCACTTTCGGCTCTGTCGCCTCGACGGGGCGGGGGTCGAGGAGGCGCTCCGCTCGGTGGCACAGCTCATCGTGACCGAGACCCGCCGAGGCGCAGAGGCCGAATTCGAATCCTGAAGCTCGTCAGGGGATGAACTGTTCGGCGAGAATCCGCTCCTCGAGGTGATGCTCGGGGTCGAACAGAAGAGTCAGTTCCGTCGACCTGTCGGCGGTCACGGTGACCTGGCGGACATGCCGTACCTCGAGTTCGCTCGCCGATGCACTGACGGGGCGCTTCTCCGACTCCAGTACATCAAAGGTGACCTTGGCCGGCTCGGGAAGCAGCGCTCCGCGCCACCGCCGCGGCCGGAACGGACAGATCGGAGTCAGTGCAAGCAGCGGCGTCCCGAGCGGCAGGATCGGACCTTGGGCGGACAGGTTGTAGGCCGTGCTGCCCGCCGGCGTGGACACCAGCACGCCGTCGCAGGAAAGCGCAGCAAGGCGTTCGCGGCCGTCCACCAGAATCCGGATGCTGGCCGTCATCCTGGTCTGGCGGAGCAGGGAGACTTCGTTGATCGCGAGTCCCGTGTGGCGCGCTCCGGCGGCGGTGACCGCATCCATGCGTAGCGGATGGATGACGGCGGGCTGGGCCGCGTCCAGGCGGGCGCCGAGACCCTCCTCGCGGTAGCGATTCATCAGGAAGCCCACCGTCCCCCGGTTCATGCCGTAGATCCGCTTGCCCATGGGACCCCACTGCGACAGCGCGTTCAGCATCATTCCGTCGCCGCCCAGGACGACGACGACGCTCGCGTCGGCCGGGGGTACATGGTCGTATCGGCGGCTCAGCGTGCGTAAAGCCGACTGGGCGTCGTCGGTCGAGGCCGCGACAAACGCGATGGGAACGGACATGGCGGGGAAGGGTAACGGCGCAGTGCCGACTTGGCTCTAGCCGCCGGTTACGCTCATGTGACGGGATACGGAGGGGGTGCGCTCGCGTCGGCTGATGACGAAGTCGTGGCCCCGCGGCTTGCGGCCGATCGCCTCTGTGACGGCGGCGCGCAGCACGTCGTCGTCGTCGGTAGCGCGAAGAACCTGACGGAGATCGGCGCTGTCTTCCTGCCCGAGGCACATGTAGAGCGTCCCGGTACACGTCAGGCGAACGCGGTTGCACGATTCGCAGAAGTTGTGGGTCATCGGGGTGATGAAGCCAACCCGCCCCCCGGTCCGCACGGCCCGGAAATAACGGGCCGGCCCCCCGGTCCGGTAGTCGATCTCTTCAAGGCCGTAAATGTCGCGTAACCGAGCCCGCACCATCGACAGAGGCAGGTACTGGTCGGTCCGGTCGCCGGTGATGTCACCCATGGGCATCGTCTCGATCAGTGTAAAGTCGAACCCCCGATGGTGGCACCACTCCAGCATCGCCGGGATTTCGTCCTCGTTGACGCCCTTCAGCGCCACGGTGTTGATCTTGACGTGCAGGCCCGCTTCCGTGGCTGCCTCGATTCCGTCGAGAACCCGGTCGAGACGGCCCCACCGGGTAATCTCGCCGAACCGGTCGGGGTCAAGGGTGTCCAGGGAGACATTCACCCGGCGAACCCCAGCGGCGTGGAGGGCCCCGGCATGACGCCGGAGCTGGGACCCGTTCGTGGTGAGCGTAAGCTCTTCGAGACCGCCGTCGCCCAGCATTGTGCCCAGCTCGTCGAAGAGCTGCATCACGTTCTTCCGCACGAGCGGTTCGCCACCGGTCAGGCGCAGCTTGCGCACGCCGAGCGACACGAAGACGCCGCACAGTCGCCGGATTTCGTCAAGCGACAACACGTCCTTTTTCGGGAGGAACGTCATGTCCTCCGCCATGCAGTACACACAGCGAAAGTCGCAACGATCCGTCACCGATACCCGGAGGTAGGTGATACCGCGACCGTACGGGTCGACCACGGGGGCGACCCCGGGCATGGTGAGACCATTGGGCATAGATGACTCCGGGCGTGAACCCTTTACCTATATACCAACGTATATAACGCCCGCAAGCAGTGCGCTCACGGGTACCAATCTGGATCGAGACGTCCGACCGTCAGCATACGTTGGAGTGCGCAGCTTGTGGAACCGCCGCGCGCGTGCGATCCGTACCGCCGGCAGCGGCATGTTGGTGGCTGGGCGGGCTGGACTCGAACCAACATTTACGGGACCAAAACCCGCCGTCCTACCATTAGACGACCGCCCAACAACCGGGACGCCAAACATGGTCGGAGCGGCCGGATTTGAACCGGCGACCCCTTGTCCCCCAGACAAGTGCGCTAACCAGGCTGCGCCACGCTCCGCCACGATCGTGCGTGCAGGATATACGGCGGAGGGTTGTCGACAAGGCGACGCCACCCTGTCCGCCCGGACCCGAGAATCACAAGTGACACCTGACCGCTTGAAGGCATTGACCCACGCACGTGCTGCCGCAATCCGGTTGCGATGCGTGCTTCCAGTCGCCCGGGCACTCACAATGCCCCGTTGCTTAGAGTCGTCATTGGTATCGCTGGACCTCTGACCGGCATGAGTGGGCTGCCCCCGACGTCAGGAAGTTTCGGTTCACGCCATTGCAGGGGGTTGCAATAAGATCATTGGCACCGTCCACATACGCTGCGAGGCAAGATGATGCACCCAGGTCTGCGCAAGTCGGCGCTCATCGCCGGCGCTGCCCTGACCATCTCCACGGCGGCCCAGGCGCAGGATTACACCTTCAAGCTGCACCACTTTCTCGGCGCAAAGGCACCGGCACAGACGGAAATGCTGGAGCCGTGGGCAAGGGCGGTGGAGGAGCGATCCGGTGGCCGGGTGAAGATCGAGATCTTTCCAGCGATGACCCTCGGGGGTCGCCCGCCTGAACTCATCCAGCAGGTGCGCGATGGCGTCGTGGATCTGGTCTGGACGGTCAATGGATATACGCCCGGCTCGTTCCCGCGTTCCGAAGTCTTCGGACTTCCGACGGTCTTCAAGAACGATCCCGTAGCCACGAACCTCGCCCTCCACGACCTGTTCGAGAGTGACCTGGCCGAGGAGTACAAGGGCGTCGAGGTGATGTTCCTGCATGTCCACGCGGGCATGGGCATCCACATGCGGGACATGCCGGTTCGCCGACCCAGCGAGCTGGCCGGCACCAAGCTCCGCATTCCCTCCCGCACGGGCGTCTGGATCATCGAGGCGCTTGGCGCGATTCCCGTGGCGATGCCTGTCCCGGAACTACCGCCGTCGCTGCAGAAAGGCGTGGTCGACGGGGCGCTCATTCCCTGGGAGATCATTCCACCGCTGAAGATCCACGAGCAGACCGATTACCAGATCGAGGGTGTCGAGAAGGAACGCTTTGGCACGGTCGTCTTCCAGGTCTCGATGAACAAGCGGCGGTGGGACGGGCTGCCGGAGGACATCCAGCAGGCCTTCCGGGACGCATCCAGCCGTGACTGGTGGGGTGAGGTGGGTCGGATCTGGCGCAGCACCGACGATTTCGGGATCAAGTTCGCGACCGACCAGGGCAATGCCCACGTCACGCTGAGCGAAGAGGAAACCCAGGCCTTCCGGACCGCGCTCGCTCCGGTGGTCGACCGGTGGATAGAGGAGGTCTCGTCGCAGGGAATCGACGGCGCGGCGCTGGTACGCAAGGCGCGCGAGCAAATCGCGGTCAACTCCAAGGCGAACTAGTGGCCATTGCCGCCCGTGCGGGCCGCTCGGGACTTCCTGGCGCGGTTGCCGCTGTCATTGATGCATGGGCACTGTTTGGCGGGTTGATCGTCCTGGCCGTGGTGGCGATGCATGTCGCCTCCGTCGTCGGCGGCATGGTCTGGGTTCCCTTCCCGGGAGATTTTGAACTCACCCAGATCGGCATTGCCGTCGCGGCCTTCGCCTTCCTGCCCTACTGCGAACTCACCGGTGCCAATGTGACGGCGGACATCTTCACCTCTGGCGTTGGCCGACGGACACTCTCGGTGTTCAAGCTGCTGGCGTCCGTCGTCGCGCTCCTCTTCAGCGTGCTGCTCCTCTGGCGGATGTACGCCGGCCTTCTTGATCAGAAGGAGTACAACTACGTCACGGCAATCCTGCAAGTACCTGTGTGGCTAGGCTTCATACCTATCGTGCTGTCCCTCGGGCTGCTTGTCGCGGCAGCCGCGATCACGCTGGTTGAGAACGCGCGCGGAGTTGCCGGTCAGACGCCAGATGGCTGAACCGATCCTCCTTGGCGTGGGTTCGCTGGTTGCCCTCGCCACGATGATCGCCATCCGCATGCCCATCGCCTACGCGATGATTCTGGTGGGCGGCGTCGGCATCGCGCTAGTCGACGGGTCGGAGCTCGTCCTGAACCAGCTCAAGACCCTCGCGTACGGCCAGTTCTCGATCTACGACTTGTCGGTCGTGCCGATGTTCGTCCTGATGGGCGCGCTTGCCGGCAAGGCCGGGCTTTCCATGGCCCTATTCCGAGCGGCCAACGCCTGGCTTGGTTGGCTCAGGGGTGGCACGGCGATGGCCGCGATCGCCGGCTGCGCGGGCTTTGGCGCAGTCTGTGGCTCGTCCCTCGCCACCGCCTCGACCATGGGTCGGGTCGCCTTGCCGGAACTCAAGCGCTACCGCTACTCAGGGGCGCTTGCGACCGGCTCGCTCGCGGCGGGCGGGGTGCTTGGCATCCTGATCCCGCCGTCGGTCGTCCTCATCATCTACGCGATCATCGTCGAGGCGAACATCGTCACCATGTTTGCCGCGGCGTTGCTGCCGGGGGTGCTGGCGGTCCTGCTGTTCCTGCTAACCATTGCCATCTACGTCGCCATTCGGCCCGAGGCCGGTCCGGGTCACGAAGGAGTCGACGCCACGGAGTTCCGCGACGCAACGATGGGCGTCGTACCGGTGCTGGCCATTTTCGGAATCGTCCTGGGCGGCATCTACGCGGGCTTCTACAACCCGACACCCGCCGCCGCCGTCGGCGTGGCCCTGGTCTGGCTTTATGGCGCCTGGACTCGCGAGATCCGCGGGGCGGAGATGGTGGAGGCGCTGCGCGAAACTGCCGGCACCACCGGGATGATCTACCTGATCCTGTTCGGTGCTGAGCTGTTGAAGATCTACATGTCGCGCATCGGACTGCCGCAGGCGACGGCCGAGTGGATCCTTGCGACCGGCCTGGCCCCCATGGCGGTACTGGTGCTCCTCCTGCTGGCACTGATCTTCCTCGGCTGCCTGATGGACAGTCTGTCCATGATCCTGCTCGTCATACCGTTCTTCTGGCCGGTGCTCGTGGACCTCAACGGAGGGCTCTACATGACGGCGGATGGGGCAGGGTTCGGCATGTCGACCGAGCACCTGAAGATCTGGTTCGGGATTCTTGCGCTCATCGTGGTGGAACTCGGGCTGATTACGCCACCGGTAGGGATGAACGCCTTCGTCATCTCGGCCTTGGCCCGGGACACGCCGATGATCGAGATCTTCCGCGGCGTCGCCCCGTTCTTTTGCGCCGAACTGCTGCGCGTGGGATTACTCCTCGCCTTTCCCGCGCTCGCGCTGTGGCTCCCACAGGTTTTGTCTGGCTGACTCGTCCCCAGCCGCCGGCAGAACAGGTCGACGAACCTCCTCGGCCGCCCGCGATCCCGTCGGCGGCGCCCGGGCTTCCGGCAACAAGAGGGTTGCGGCGAGTTCTACCGATCCCCCATCAACCATCATCGTCCGTCCAACGATCAAGCTCCCGCTGCGGCCAGTGTTGCTTCGATCCAGGCCGATCGACGCCGGGCAGGCGACTACGGGGTCTTCCGAGCCGACGATTCAGCCCGGATCTCCGGTCTCGGCAATTCGAGCAGGTGTCGCAACAGTGCCACGAGACTGGTGATGGCCTCCCGATCGAAGGACCTCAGCCATTGGCGCTCGCGGGCGTGTTGGAGCTCAAATGCTTCCCTTACGCGGCGGCGACCCCTGTCGGTGATCATCACCGTCACCACCCGTCTGTCCGCCGATTGCTTCCGGCGGCTGACGAGTGCGTCGCGCTCAAGCGTGTTCAGGACACTGGATACCGTGCCCCTGGATACCGCGCACAGCCTCGCCAGTTCGCGCGGCTGGACTTCATTTTCGATCCACGTGCAAAAGAGCACCCGGAAGCCTGCCCAGGACATTCCGAGCGGTCGGTGAACGTTCGCTTCGAAGTCATACATCAAGCGGTTGGCGACCCGGAAGAGATCGAACGCAGCGGAGAACACCGCGGGATCGACCGGGGTCTCCACTTCATCCACAAGGCGTGCGAGGGCGTGCCTTTCGAATGTCGCGGCTCGCGAGAGCTGACCAGGTGAATCAGTCGCCGTGGGGCTTGTCTGGATCGGTTCAGCCATCAACCATCCGCCTTTCCTGTCGAGCAGTCGAGCGGGCGCAAGGCTCGTACGTCGACCGAGGCAACAAGTTCCCCAGGGCTGCACAACCGCCGCAGGGTCAGATCACCGCATCCGTGCGCGCCCGTTGGCCGACGGTATCTGCCTCGGGTCTGCGCGCGAATCCCGGAGGGTCCGTCAGTCCGCGCGCCTGTCCACGACCCGGGCGGCCTTGCCGCTGAACCGCTGGAACGTGTCGGGCGGGACGGCCTCGAGACACGGCCTGACCCCGAGGCGCCGATACAAGTCGTCAAAGAGCCCGGATTGGAGAGAATCGTCCGGGTGCTCGTACCGTACGGCGATCGTGTCGTGTGCGGCCTGCTTCCTGTCTACCTCGATTCGCCACTCCGCGCCCTCGAGCAACTGTCCGACCAGCACATCTTCGATCACGCTCGGATAGACGAGTGCGCCCCGCACCTTGATGGCGTCGTCCACGCGCCCGACAAGGGCCGAAATCTGGGGCCAGCCCGACGAATCGCGCTGTGCCGGCACCGATACCGCGAGATCCCTCGTCCGGTATCGAAGGAGTACCGTGCCTTCGCGGTAGGGTGTGCTCAGTGTGACTTCACCGATTTCTCCGGCCGCAACGGGTTCATCCACGTCGGGATGAAGCAGTTCCACCACAAAGTACTCGGTGTTGATGTTCAGTCGACCGCCAAACGGGTCGTCCGGCGGTGCGAACGCCAGGATCGGTCCGCCGGTTTCGGTCGCCCCGTACAACTCCTGCCACTGAAAGCCACTGCCAAATGCGCGCGAGGTGCTCCGCTTCAGGGACGCGCTCGACCCTTCTCCACCGAGCAGGCCCATCCTGAGGTCGAGCCGCTCCAGGTTATCTCCGGCACGTGCAGCCGTTTCGGCGAGCACGCGCATGTAGGAGGGGGTGGCCGAGATCAGCGTCACCGGCAACTCCCGAAGCCATTCGATGACCTGAGCTGCCCCCGTCGGCCCGCAAGGCACGGTGGCGGCACCGCAGGAATGCGCCAGTTCATCGAGTGACGGAGCGCCGATCCAGAGCCCCCCGCCGTGCGTGTTCAGCAGGACGTCGGTGTTCCCGATGCCGATGCATGTCGCCACCCAGCGGTACTGGTCCCGGATCGCCTGCCAGTCGCCTTCCGTGAAGCCGATCAACAGGCGCGAACCGGTGGTGCCTGATGTTGCCGATACCCGATACATCTGCGACAGCGGGCCGGCGGACAGCGGCAGCGGGCCCAGGCCGGTCAGGTCGGACTTGCTGCAGCTGGGAAGCGCACGCAGATCGAGCGATCTCGTATTGCGGTGGAGTTCGGCATACAGCGGGATCTCGCGTCGCGCACGGTCGATCGCGTCCCTGAGTACCGGTTCATGGCGGCCCAACTCCCCGATGGCGGGCGCACGGGGCTCAGGCACGCTCTGGTCCTTCTTCTCGGTTGCGACGCAGAAACTCGTCGCGGACGTTGAAGTAGTCCGCGGGTTCGATGCCGTAGCCTTCGTTCTTCATGCGGTGATAGTCCTTGCCCAGCGCTACCGCCCTGACCCCCTTGCTGTTGTCGGGCTGATGGCCCACGGCCTGCCCGGGGGCCGGACCTTCCACCACGGTGTTGGAGAGGCGGCCGAGTCCGTCAATCTCGACCTCGACGATGTCGCCGACCGCCATCGGCCGCGAGTGCCACGGCGTGCCAGTCAGTACGATATCGCCCGGCAGCAGGGTGATGTGGCGGCTCAGGTCCGCGAGGAGATAGTCGATTCCCCAGATCATCTCGCTCACGGGGCCTTCCTGGACGATTCGGCCATTGAGATAGGTGCGAAGTCCTGAGTTCCGCAGGTCTACACCGCTCACGATTCCCGGGCCGATCGGGCAAAAGCCGTCCATGCCCTTGACCCGCAGCATGGAGCCGGCGTCGGTACCGCGGAAATCATGCGCGCCGATGTCGTTGGCAGGGGTAAAGCCCGCGATGTGCTCCCAGACCTCCTCGCCGGATACGTTCTTCATCGGCCTCCCGACGATCGCGGCGATCTCTCCCTCGTAGTTGAGCCAGTGGCAACCGGCCGGCCGCACGAGGTCACCGCGATGAACGTTGAGCGCGCTCAACGGTTTCGAGAAGTAGGTAGGGGTTTGGCCATCGAGATCGCGCCCGAATTCGATGGCGCGCGACCGGTAGTTCAGGTGCACGCAAATGATCTTGCTGGGTTCACAGGGAGGCAAATAGACCGCCTCGCGTTCCGCTATCCGGCGACCGTCGGACAGCGCGAGCATCTCTCCTTCCGGTTCGCACCACTGCGCTCGACCCTCGAGCAGAACGCGGCGCCGTTCCCGGCGCGGACCATCGATGACGTTCATGTCTCGCTCCCTGCGGGCTGGCCGCGGCCGTCCGCTTCCGGGCAGGGGGTCGATGCGGCGGGCCGGCGGTCGTCCGGAGGCTCGCCCGCTTTCCGAAAGTGGGAGCTGGGCCGCACGTGACGTCTTGGGAAGAAGGATGGCAGGTCAGACATTGCGGCAAGGTCCCTCCGGTGCCATTCGCGTGTCTCCCGTCAACCGGCAGCCTGCTTGTTTCCGACATCAAACACCACGTGGACCTGGCCGGTGCCGATCGAATTCTCGTAGGCCGAGTACCGCTTGCCGGGGGCCTTGCAGGCACGGCCGCCGATGGCACCCAGCAGCATCAGGTAGTGGGCGAAACGTCCTTCCGGCCCATGGCGGCGGTACTCCGGGTAAAATTCGCAAACCGCTGCGTGGTCGCCATGTTCCCAGCATTCCAGCACATATCGGTCCGCGGCCTGCGCTTCAGGCGTGATGACGTGGCTTGGATCGTAGTCCTGATGATCGAACAGGGCGCGCAACGGCCAGAATCGATGCGACAGGCCGCCACTCCCCAGTAGGGCGACCCGGACCGGCGTGCGCGCCACCGCGGTAGCAATGACTTCCCCGAAAGCGAGGTAGTCGTCGAGGTCTGCAGTCTGACAGACGCCGGCGGACAGGATTCTCTCGTCACGGCGCATGTGATGGACGAGATTGATCGTGGGGTAGTGGGGAGGCAGCGTCGGCGTGGTGACGTTGGTCATCCTGATGCGCCGTTCCTTTGCCACGCTCCGGATAGCCTCGGCGAGTTCCGGGGCACCCGCGTAGTCGAACGGAAGTTCGTGAATGACCCTGGGCACCTCTTCCGAGGTGTAGACGCCCTGGTGATGCCGGGCACCTGCAATAACGTGCTCGGTCGTGGTGAACCAGTGGGTATCGAAGACCACCCAGCAATCGACGGCCCTGGCCTCGAAATGCGCCTTCAGACGCCGGTAGCCCTCGACCAAGGTCGTGTCCCGTCCGCTGCCTCCGAGTCGCCGCCGGACGTCCTCCTCCAGCATGACAGTCGGGACGTGACCCACCACCGCCGCGCTTACGATCTCACCCACGCTACGGGCTCCCGAAGCTTTCCCTTTGCATGACTACATTCTTGACGTCGCAAAAGAAATCGAAACTCCAACGTCCCCCCTCGCGACCGATCCCCGAGATCCTCGCGCCGCCGAACGGGGCGGCCAGGTCGCGAACGAAAAAGCAGTTGACCCACACGGTACCTGCGACAATGGCCGCGGCCATCCGCTTGGCCTTGGCCTGGTCCGACGTGTAGACCATGGCGGCGAGCCCGTAACGCGTGGCATTGGCGAGCGAAAGCGCCTCTTCCTCGTCGTCGAACACGTTCCAGGTGAGCACTGGACCGAACACCTCTTCCTGGAAGATCTCGTCGTCGGGCGCAACGTCGACCAGGAGGGTCGGCTCGTAGTAGAGCTCGGCGAAAGCGTGCGGGCGTCCCCCGAACACCGGTCGAGCGCCGTTTGCCGAGGCGCGCTCCACATAACCGTGCACCCGTGCAAGCTGCCGCGAATGGATCAGCGGGCCGACACGGGTCGCCCGCGACCGAGGGTCACCGACTGGCAGGTTCGCCGTCGCAACCTGAACCTTGCGGAGCAGCGGCTCGGCAATGCTCCTTTCCACGAGCACGCGGGTCCCGGCGAGGCATACCTGTCCGGCATTGATGTACTGGTGGGCGATGGTTCGTGCGGCTGCATCGGCGTCGGCATCCGCAAACACGATGAACGGCGACTTGCCGCCGAGCTCGAAGCTGACCGGCGTCAACGATGCGGCTGCGGCCTGGCCGATCCGGCGAGCCGTTTCGGGCGAGCCCGTAAAGCTGATGCGGTCGATGTCCGGGTGCTCCGCCAGGAAAGCGCCGGCCTCGCCGCCTGTGCCCTGCACAACGTTCAGCACGCCGGGAGGCAGCCCTGCCTCACTTGCCAGATCAGCCAGTATTGAGCAGGTGAGCGGAGCCCATTCCGGCGGTTTGAGCACCACGGTGTTGCCAGCTGCCAGGGCAGGACCCACCTTCCACGTGCTCAGCATCAACGGTGCGTTCCAGGGCGTGATCAGCGCCGCCACCCCGGCGGGTTCGTAGCGAACGTGGTTGTCGACGGTATCTCCGGCGATGACCCCGCCATCGATCTGCGATGCAAGTTCGGCGAAAAACGCAATGTTGTGCGCGGACCTTGCCACGATGTTCTTCTCGTTTCCGATGAGCAGGGATCCGTTGTCGTGGGTTTCGACAATGGCAAGGTCTTGCGTGTGATGGCGAATGCGCGTCGCGAGGCGTTCCAGGATCGGTCTGCGGCCTGTCGGTCCCAGGGATGCCCATTCCGGGAACGCGTTCCGCGCCGCCCGGACCGCCTCGTCCACTTCGCCGGCAGAGGCTGCGCAGATCTCGCCAAGCGGTTGCTGGTCGATGGGCGAGAGCAATTCGAACGTGTCGGACGAAGCGATTCGCCGCCCGCCAATCCAGTGTCGGGTGTCGACATCGACGGAGGCGATACGAAGGTGCGTCGACATGTGTCTACGGGGCGGCGTCCAGGTGCGACCAGAATGCCGGGACTTGGGTCCACTCGCGGTCGTTCTGGGCGCCCATGTGGGCCAGCGCATATGCGCGCGCGGCGGAAGCGAGGTAGTAGCGCTCGTACAGTTCCATGCGCCCCCCAAGTGCGGAACCGGCAAAATCCCAGGCTGTCCGGAACAGCCGGCTGCGTGCTTCCGGGTCGACATCGCCGGCGCCCGGCAGGTAGCGGTCGAGCCAGGGGCGGAGGTCGGGATGGTCGAGTCCCGCTCTTGAAGGCGTCGCCAGCAGATTGTGTGACGCGATGCGCTTGATGATCTCGTTCACCCGGGGCATCCACGCAGGCAGCGTCGGGCGAAGCGCCCGGAAGGGGGCTTCGCTGCAGAACCACGTGCCGTCCGCGAATTCATGTGCGTCGGCTTCCGCCGCTCGGACTGCGGACCGGGTGAGTTCAGCGTAGCTCCAGATCTCCCCAAGCATCTGCGTTACGTCCGGCCGGCGGCTTTGGCCGATCGCGTCCGCCATGCGACAGCAGAGTTCATAGGCAAACTCCAGCTTTACCATCGCTCGTATGCAGGTCTGCTGCATGATGTTGCCCACCCACCCCCGGGTCATCACGGCGTTGTAGGTCGCGGGGTCGCCGTCCAGGAAGATGCGGTCTCGCGGTACTTCGACGTCGTCGAATACGACAAAAGCGTCCTGCTCGTCGAAACGGGATGAGAAGGGTTTGTCGAAGGGGTCGACATCAAGTCCGTAATGATCGCGGCAAATGATCTTGAGGCCAGGACTGGACAATGGAATCGAGAACACCAGTGCCACGTCGTCACGATCCTTCGGGATAGGCTGGCCCGGATAGACCGCCAGCTCGTCGGCGAACGGTCCGAGCGTGGCTAGGATCCGGGCCCCCCGGACGACGATTCCTTCGCTGGTTTCAGACACCTTCCTGAGCGCTGCTTCTCCGTTGACGCCGTCGTACGGGGGGAGCCGCCCGTCCACGGTGGGGTGAATGATCGTATGGGTCAGTGCCAGGTCCTTCTCGGCGACGTGGCGCTGAAACGCGACCAGGTTCTCTGCACCCTGTGCATTGCCGTTTGCGGACCAGACACTTGGCTGACCGGCGAAGCCCGCAAACGTGAGGTTCACGTAGTCCGGTGTGCGTCCCAGCATCCCCATGCTGTAACGCGCCAGTTGTTCCAGGCCAGTGTGGCGACGAAGCAGATCGTCGGCGCTTCGCGGAATGAGATGGCTGATGCCGGTCCGCTGTTTCGACACCGGATCGGCAAAGATGCAATCCCCCGCGTGTAGGTGCTGCCAGTCGAAGAATCCGGACACGCCTTGAACCGAGCCCACAAACGCCGGGTGCTCGGTCACGTCCTGCACCCGTTCTCCGCCCAGCCAGACTTCACGGCCGTCAGCGCGCAGGCCGCTGACATATTCGGCTCCGGTTCTCGTCGTCATCCTGCAGTCTAGTTTGATATCAAATCATGTGACCCTAAGTCGCCAGGCGATTAGTGTCAATTCGGGAAACTGTGTTTTCGCCTGGCGACCGGCCGGTCGGGAGAATGACCATGGCCCTCAATTTGACCGCCCAGCGGGTGACTCTGATTTCGCTTGGCGTGGACGACATCGAGCGATCGAGCGCCTTCTACGCAGCGCTCGGTTGGCAGGCAGCGGAGACGTTGCCGGAGGTGAGGTTTTATCGGTTAAGGGGCTTGATGCTTGGCCTGATCGGAATGGACGCGCTGGCAACGGATCAGGGACGACCAGGAATCCGACTCGGCACCGGAGCCATGACGCTCGCGCAGAATTACCTATCACCTGACGAGGTGGACGGGGCGTTTGCTGCCGCCGTCGCAGCGGGAGCCGTCGTCCTGAAGGAGCCGGCGAACGCCTACTGGGGCGGCTATTCCGGCTACTTTGCTGATCCGGACGGGCACGTCTGGGAGGTTGCGTACAACCCCTTCTGGCCGCTTGACTCAGAAGGGTACCTCGCGGAGGCGGACGGCTAGTTCGTGAACGACGCGCCGCTGGAAGGGAACCCTGGTGCAGGATCTCCGGCGTCGCCCGCTCGCGGCGGGCTCGCGCGTCGCGGAGTGCGAGACCTATAAGGCTTGCCGATCAACACACCGAAACTCGTTGGCCGTTGTGGAATCCAAGCGAAGCCAACGGCATGCGCCTCTTCCATGCATTGTCCGCGGGCAAACTCGTGAACGTCGTGATCGCGTTCCCGTCCACACGTGCTGGATACGGGTGTAATCAGCACAGTCGTGCTGGTGCCGGGCGGCGAGAACGGCCCAGTATCGACTGGTGGGACCAGAAGCCGGCCGATACACTCCGGGAAGCTGCTGACGTTCCGGTGATTGGCGGATTGTCGGAGGGAATGTCTTGGTGATAACTGAACCCAGTGCAGTCGACGGGCAGTCGCCCGCCGGAGAACTGCATTACCTCACAGCCGCCGAGCTCCTTGGCCGATACAGGCGCAAGACTCTGTCCCCCGTCGAAGTGGCCGAAGCGGTTCTGGCCCGCATCGATGCCCTGAACCCGCAACTGAATTGCTTCGTCGTCGTTGATGCCGAACGAACCCTGCGAGACGCCCGCGCCTCGGAAGCACGCTGGCAGCGAGACGCCCCGCTCGGGTCGCTGGATGGCGTGCCGGTATCGGTCAAGGATCTGCTGCTGACCGAGGGCTGGCCTACGCGCAAGGGCTCCCTCACGGTGCCGGCAGACGGGCCCTGGGACGACGATGCGCCGGCCGTGGCGCGCCTGCGGGAGCACGGCGCGGTGCTCCTCGGCAAGACGTCGACACCGGAATACGGACACAAGGGCACTACGTCGAGCATTCTCTGCGGCGTGACGCGGAATCCCTGGAACCCAGACCTCACGCCCGGTGGATCGTCCGGCGGAGCCAGCGCCGCCGTTGCCAGCGGGATGGGCCCGCTGGCCCTTGGTACGGACGGCGGGGGGTCGGTGCGCATTCCCTCCAGCTTCACGGGTCTCTTTGGCCACAAGCCGTCCTTCGGGCGAGTTCCGGCATGGCCGCTGTCGCTGTTCGGCACGGTGGCCAACGTGGGTCCCATGGCGCGCACCGTGACGGACGGTGCGCTCCTGTTCGAAGTGATCAACCGACCGGATCATCGCGACTTTCACGCACTGCCTCCCGACGATACGGATTACCGCGCGGCCGCGTCGGCCGGAGCCAAGGACCTTCGGGTCGCCTACACCCCCGATTTCGGGATGCTGCACGCGATCGACGGGCAGGAACTCGATCCAGCGGTCGTGCGGGCGACGCGCGATGCCGCCGCCGCGCTGCGCGGAGCAGGTGCGGACGTGCAGGAGATCTCGCTTGAATGGCCCCGCGATCCATCGCGCATTTTCCGGCTGATCTGGATCATGGGGGCGGCGCGCCTGGCCGACGACCTGGGCACCAGCAACTACGAACTCCTCGATCCCAACCTGCAGTCGTTCTGTGAAGCCGGCCGGAAATGCGGTCTAGGCGAGTACTACGAGGCGCAGGAAGGGCGGGAGGTCCTCTGGACCTGGCTGACCGAGCAATTCCGCGCTGGACCGTTTGACGTGCTGCTCGGTCCGACCATGCCGGTGCTGCCGTTCAAGGCCGAGCAGAATTTCCCCGACGGATGGGAACGGAACCCGTTCGCGTGGGTGCCCTTTACGCCCATCTTCAATTTGACCCGCCACCCCGCGGCATCCGTGAACGCGGCCTTCTTCGAGGGACTGCCGGTCGGCGTGCAGCTGGTCGGCCCCTGGTACCGCGACCAGGTCGTGTTTCAGGCGGCAGGGGCGCTGGAACGGGAACTCGGACTGGTCGGCCGCCACCCGCCGCTCTGAGGCAGCCTGATCAGTCGCCGGCGATCCGGACGACGGTGCGACCGGTAACGCCGCCCTTCAGAATGGTCGCAAGCGACGCCTGAAGGTCGTCGAACCCGATTTCGGTGGTGATCGAACCCAGGTCCGACGGCCGAAGCTCTCCTGCCATCCGGGTCCAGAGGGGTCCGCGTTCGGCCATCGGGCACATCACCGAGTCAATTCCGAGAAGTGAGACGCCTCGGAGGATGAACGGAAAGACGGTCGACTGAAGGCCCGGACCACCCGTCAGGCCAGTGGACGCGCATACCCCGCGGTACGCCATGGTGGAAAGGGTCCACGCCAGGATGCGTCCGCCGACCTGGTCGACCGCGCCCGCCCACCGGGCCTTGCCGATAGGACGCGGTTCTGCGCTGACTTCTTCCCGGCTCAGAATGGTGTCCGCCCCGATCCCGGTCAGGAATGTTGCGGCGTCGGCCTTGCCGGTGGCGGCGGCGACGCGGTACCCGAGGTTTGCCAGCATGGCGACCGCCATGCTCCCCACGCCGCCGGAGGCGCCGGTTACGAGAACCTCCCCGTTGTCAGGGGCAAGTCCGTTTCGCTCCATCTGCTGCACGGCCAACGCGGCGGTGAACCCCGCAGTACCGAACGTCATGCAATCGCGGAGACCAAGGCCATCCGGGCGGTGGAACAACCATTCCCCGGGCACGCAGCACAGTTCGGCGAACCCCCCGTCGTGGTTGACGCCGAAGTCGAAGCCGGTACAGACGACCTGGTCTCCTTCGCGGAACCGATCGTCTCGCGATGCCGCTACCACGCCGGACATGTCCACTCCCGGCACCCGAGGCCAGGCACGGACCACGCCCCCTTTCGGAAGGGTTGCCAGCCCGTCCTTGTAGTTCACGCAACTCCACGCGATCCGCACGACCACCTCGCCGTCTTGCGGTTCGGGGACTTGCCGCTCCTCGTACCCCAGCTGGGTAGCGTCGTCCTCTTTGCGCACAACGAAGGCGCGGTAGGTCTGGGTCATGGCGGATCCTCGTGTAGATGCGCGTGATGGAATGCGCTCCGAATCAATGCTCTGGTTTGGGTGGTGGCGACTGATCGCACGCCGGTGGATACCCGAAGCCGCCGACTTTATATCGCCAACTGATCGGTCAACCACCCCTTTGCTTCCGCCCGGCCCCGAAATTGCCACGCGACGGCGGTGGCCGACTTCCGTCACAGCAGGCCGGCCCGGCGCGGTCGAGGGAGAATCGCCGGAACAAGGCCGGCCAGGAGGGTTACCTGACGGCCGCCTGCGACCGGCTCTGGCGGAGTCGGCGGGCGAGTTCGAAGACATGGGGATCGTCGATTTCCAGGCGGCGGAGCGCCGATTCCAGCTGCCGAAGATAGTCGAGGTTGGTACCGCTGGGGCCGGCCGCCCGCGAGATTTGGGCGATCATCTCGTCAACTGGCGCAGGACCGAGGAACGCATGGTTGTCGACGGGAGCGATGTAGACGATCCCGGCACTGGTCCCGCCCAGGCGAAACTCAAGCTGCACGCTATGCCTCCGGTAGCCGTTTTTCTCGCGGTGATCCAGCCCTTCAAACGTGGCCTTTGCCAACGCTTTCCCCACCCGGTAGGCAACGCCTTCACAGGTGGCACCGGTTTCCGGGACCAGCGTCACGACTCGTCCCGGCGCATGGGGGAGACCGCGGTGATCGTGCGAGCCTTGCCAGAAGCGCCGGGTCCAGCCTCGGACACGCGCCACACGGCGCTCCTGGTAAGCGATGCCGGGCCGCCAGATCAGCGACCCGTACCCGAAGACCCACACGTTGCGCACACCGCTAGTCTTGCTCATGGTTGAGGTGGCGATCCTGCAGGATGCGGGGTGGCGGCACGGCGCATCCGGAGGGCGGGTCACCGAAGCGTCCGTGCCGCCGGATCAGGATCAGGGACTCGTCGCAAGGCATGGGCCATGCGGCGGGCGGTGTCTCCCCTGCGGCGAACAGGGGGCATCAGCCACCATCAAGCAGGTATTTGGCCCCCAGAAGCAGCGACCACCGTTCGATTTCGCTGATCCGCGTGTAACTGGTCAGACCGGGGACCTTGTGCTCGGAGTAACCGTGCAAGCCGTCGATATCGCCGACCCGGTTGTAGGTCAGCTTCACGCCGATGCGGATTCCGCTTCCGAGATCGACATCGACACCTGCGTGTACGTGCCCTGACGGCACGATCTCGGATAGATCAACGTGCTGCAGGCCGTCGTACTGCCCGGGGTTGTCGCATGGTACGCCCGGCCTGCACCGGTACCGGCCCTCGTAATAGATTCCCGAGAGCTCCGCCGACGACATGCCTACCCCTGCCCCGAGATACGGCGTGATGCCGTAGGCCAGCGGGAAATCGCGGTAGACGTTGACGGACAGGGACCGAACTGTCAGGTCATCGGTTGAGGCGTTCGACGTCGATTCATAGGCGCTGGCCGTAGCTGCAACGAGCGGAGAGCCATCCAAGTAGGTGATTCCGGCAAAGGCCTGCGCAACGGCGCTTCGGCGCTGCATTAGTCCGACCTCGAGACGCATGTCACCGAAGAGGCGACCGACAGCCAGCTCGACGGCCGTACCGGAATCGGCGTGAAGGTCGTAGAACCATCGGTAACCCGTAGGCCTCCCCCCTGCGAGATGCCCGCAGTCGTCATCCGGATAGCAGGTGTCGTCCCGATTTCGGCCGGCCTGCTTCAGGTCGGAGGATGCGCTTATGCCGGCGCCAAGCGATACGTACCAGCCGGACCCATCCGGCCCGCCGATCTCGCCCTCGCCGGCTACGGCGTCCTGGCCAGCCACTGCGATCGAGCAGATGCCAAGACCCACCACGGCTACTGCCTTGGTTACGCCCGCCCGGAACCGTCGCATCCAATTTTCTCCTGTTCGCCTCAACTGGCAACGCCGCCAACATCGACCGGGCGCACCGGGGCACGCCTGGAACCGCGGAAGAGTACAGAGTCTGGTGATGCGGTGCCGTCTTGCGACAGGACCCTGCTGCGACACCTGCCCGCACCACCACACGACAACGCGTCTGCGGGGATCCTCCCGCTCGCCAGCTTGCCTGCCGTTACCTGGACCATCCAAGGGCATGCCGGAACTTGCGGGAGGACCGGGCAACCCGATGTTGCCGAGCACCCGCGCCGGCACGGTTCGTCTCCCGTTTGGATTGCCTGCAGTCGACCCGCCCCGGTTCGCGCCCTTCGCGGGCGTCCCCTAGTATCTCCGCACTGGTCGCACCGACGGGTTGCGGCGGATGATCCTTGGGGGGTTTGAGGGATGGCCAAAGGCAACGGGGAATCGGGGTACCGGAGCCACGTCTGGTTCGGTGGCGACGAGATGATGAACTTCGCGCACCGGTCGTGGATGAAGAACCAGGGGTTTGCAGCGGAGAATTTCGACGGGCGACCCGTGATCGGTATCTGCAACACGGCCAGCGAGGTGACACCCTGCAACGCCCACCTTGACCGCGTGGCCGAGGCGGTGAAACGCGGGGTCTGGAAGGCCGGCGGCTTCCCGCTGGAATTCCCGGTGATGAGCCTGGGTGAGCCGGTCATGCGGCCGACGACCATGCTGTACCGCAACCTCACCAGCATCGACGTCGAGGAATCCATCCGCGCCAATCCATTCGACGGGGTGGTCCTCTTATGCGGCTGCGACAAGACCACGCCCGCAACCATCATGGGGGCGTCGTCGGTCGACATCCCCACGCTGGTGGTGACCGGTGGGCCCATGCTGAACGGCAAGTACCGCGGCCGCGACATCGGTTCGGGAACCGACGTCTGGCGCCTGACCGACGACCTCCGGGCTGGGGTGATCACGCTGGAGGACTATCAGGAAGCCGAGGCCTGCATGTCCCGGAGCGCTGGCCACTGCATGACGATGGGGACCGCCTCCACGATGGCGAGCGTGTCCGAAGCGCTGGGACTGCAGTTGCCCGGTTCGGCGGCAATTCCCGCGGTCGATTCGCGCCGCTACGCGCTGTCCGAGCGCGCCGGAATGCAGATCGTTCAGAACGTCCAGGCGGGCCTCAAGCTGTCGGATGTACTCGACCGAAAGGCCTTCGAGAACGCCATCAAGGTGAACGCCGCGATCGGTGGGTCGACCAACGCGATCATGCATTTGCTGGCAATCGCCGGCCGGATCGGGGTGCAGCTTCGCCTGCAGGACTTCGACGACCTCATCCGCGAAGTGCCCTTCATCGTGAATCTGCAGCCGTCCGGCGAATACCTGATGGAAGACTTCTTCTACGCGGGCGGGTTACCCGTCGTCATGAAGGAAATTCTTCCGCACCTCCACGGTGACGCCATCACCGTCACCGGCCGCACCGTGGCCGAGAACGTGGGCAGTGCCAAGAACTGGAATGAGGACGTCATTCGTCCGTCGGCGAAGCCCATCAATGTAGGGGCGGGCACGGCGATCTTGCGGGGGAATCTGGCTCCGGATGGGGCGGTGATCAAGATTTCCGCAGCGGATGCCGGCCTCATGCAGCACCGAGGCCGAGCGGTCGTCTTCGAATCGGTGGAAGACCTGCATGCGCGTCTGGATCAGCCGGACCTGAACATCGACGAGACCTGCGTCATGGTCCTGAAGGGCGCCGGCCCGAAGGGCTATCCCGGCATGCCGGAGGTCGGCAACCTGCCGCTTCCCAAGAAGGTCCTTGAGCGGGGCATCCGCGACATGGTGCGAATCTCTGATGCTCGCATGTCCGGGACGTGCTTCGGCACCGTCGTGCTGCACGTCGCACCCGAAGCTGCCGTCGGAGGGCCGCTCGCGCTGGTCCGAGACGGCGACATGATTGAGCTTGATGTTGCTCGCCGACGCTTGCACCTCGACGTGGACGACGGCGAACTTCGCCGTCGCCGCGAAGCATGGCAGGCACCGCCGCCCGCTTCTGAGCGGGGCTGGGTAAACCTCTACACCGAGCGGGTCCTGCAGGCCAACGAAGGCGCCGATCTCGACTTCCTGCGTGGCAGCAGCGGGTCGGGCGTTCCCCGGCCGTCGCACTGAATCGAGTCTGTGCACGTCATCCTGTATCCCGATTCGGTGGCCCAGGACGGGCTGGCGATCGAGCGGGACGAAGCGGCCGACCTCGCGGAGGTAGTGGTCTTTCCGGGCAGATCTCGAAGTGACGTTCCGGAAGCGGACTGGGCTCGGGCCGATGCCCTGGTGACCGGCCTCCACATGCCCATCGATGAACAGATCATCGATGGGCTGGGGCAGTGCCGCATCATCACCCGGCTCGGGGTCGGCTACGACTTGATCGACACGCGCGCCGCAGGTCGCCGCGGAATCATGGTGTGCAACGTTCCGGACTACGGGACCACCGAGGTTGCAGACCATGCCATGGCGCTGATCCTGACCTTCGCGCGTGGCATTGTGCAGTTCCATGAGCGGTTCCTCCGGACGGAGGACCCGATCTGGGACTACTCGGCGTCACCCACGGTCACCCGGCTCGCCGGCAAGCGTCTGGGCGTGATTGGCTTGGGCCGGATCGGCACCGCGGCCGCGATGCGGGCCAAGGGTTTCGGTCTGCACGTGGCGGCCTACGATCCGTACATCCCGGATGGTCAGGAGTTGGCACTGGGTGTGGAGCGGTTCCACGACCTGCATGCGATGCTCGGGACCTGTGACTTTCTCACCGTCCACTGCCTTGCGAATGCAGAGACCGCCAATTTGATCGACCGCGCGGCCGTGGCGGCGATGAAACCGGGCGCAATTCTCGTGAACACTGCCCGGGGCGCGATCGTCGACCTGGATGCGGTCCAGTGGGGGCTCGAATCCGGACATCTCGGCGCGGCCGGCCTCGACGTGTTCCCCGAAGAACCTCCGCCCGCTGATCACCCATTGATGCGGGCTTGGCGGGCACGCGAGGAGTGGGTCCGAGATCGGCTGGTGATTACGCCGCACGCCGCCTTCTACAGCGCGACAGGGTTCGATTTCCTGCGGCGCAAGGCGCTGCGGACATGCCTCGACTACTTGGAAGACGGCAGGCTGAACAACTGTGTCAATGGGCAGTTTCTGGCAGACCGGTAGCCACCGCCGCGCTCCGTCGGAAGATCGTGCGTGTGGAGGGCATTCGCTCGCACGGATCTGTACGGCCGGATTGCTGGCAGCGGGATTGTCCGCAGGCTGGGCGGCGGCCGATCCGGAAACGGAGACCGTCGGGGACAGCTGCCAGTCCTTCGCGGACACCGTCGCCCGGGCGGCGGCGCAATGGCCGGAGTCACCTCACTACGCGTTGGAAGAACAGATCAGTCGGTCATTCGTTGCCGGTTACAACCGGGTGCGGACAGGAGGCGAGGAGCTGCTTGCCGACGAAGTCGTGATCTTTCCCATGCTCAAGTTCGATACCTGGTATGCCTTGGCCGGGCTGGACGGGTGCTTTGTGTTCTGGACCGAGTTGGCACCGGACATCATGCAGAAACTGATGGCCAACGGGCCTCGTGGCCCTGTGGATCCACAAGACGAAGAGTTTTGAATGATCGCGCTGGCAGACGACGGCGGTAACCCTTGGCTTGGCTTCCTGCGTTCACCGGCCGCCACCGCCGCGTGAGCGAGCCGCGGTTTCGACACCGGCATCGCCCAGCGGAACCGGCCAGACGGGCGGCCGCGTCAGGGATTGGGCCGTGACCTGGAGAACGACCATGCGATGGATGCTTGTTGCCGTTGCGGCGCTCACCGCCATGCCTTCCGCTGCCCAGGAAGTAACGCTTCGCGGAGTCAGCGCCTTCGCCCTCGGGACAACGTTCGCCCGGCCCTTCGAGGCGTTTGTCGACTGGGTGAACGAGAACGGTAAGGACGTGATCCAGATCGATCTGCGGGGTGGGCCCGAGACCATGTCTCCGTTCGAGGTGGGCAATGCGGTCTCCACCGGTGTGGTGGACATTGCCAACAGCACGAGCGCCTACTACACGGGACTGGTGCCGACGGGCGACGCATTGCATCTCGCCACGAACACGGTGCAGGAGCAGCGCGCCAACGGCTGCTTCGAGAAGATCGATGCCATCCACCGCGGACAGATGAACGTCAAGTACCTGGCCCGCACCGGCGATCACATCGAATTCCACCTGTATCTCACGAAGCCCATCGACAATCCGGACCTGCGCGGCCTGACGATCCGCACCACTCCCGTGTACCGGGCCATGTTCGAGGAACTTGGCGCAACCCTGGTTCGCACGGCGCCGGGCGAGGTGTATACGGCACTTGAGCGCGACGCTATCGACGGATACGGATGGCCCATCCAGGGCGTGCTCGACCTCGGTTGGGAAGAGCAGACGAAGTACCGCGTGGATCCCGGGTTTTACCAGGTGGATGTGAACTTCCTGGTCAATCTGGATACGTGGAATACCCTGAATGACGCGCAACGGTTGGTCCTGGAGCGCGGCGCCGAATGGATCGAAGCGAGGAACGCCGACAACATCGCGATCAACGCGGCAGAGGCCCGAAAGCAGGCCGAGGCAGGGATCCAGACCATTGCGTTTGACGAGGCCGACAGCATGCATTGGCTCGACGTCGCGCAGACCGAAGGATGGGCAGCCGTGACCGAGATCGACGCGGAAATCGGCGAAGCCCTCAAGGCCTGTCTACTGAACTGACAGGCCGGAGGACGTCCACGGGACCCTCGGTCGGGGACAAGTGATGGACCGGGCTGAACGGGTGTTCGACACGGTGGTGCACGCGCTCGCTCGGCTGGCGGCGGCCGTGTTCGTCGGCATCGCGGCGTTGATCTCCGTCGACCTGATCCTGCGCAACGGGTTTGGCGCCTCGATCTACGGGTTGCTTGACGCGATCGAGTACGGGCTGCTGGTGGCGACCTTCCTTGCGGCGCCGTGGGTGCTCTCGATCAATGCGCACGTCTCCGTGGACCTGTTCGTGGGCGGGCTTCGCGGCCGGGCGCGGCGAGTTGCCGACACTCTCGCCAACCTCGTAGGCGCGTGTGCGGCCGGGGTCTTCCTCTGGTTCGCCGTCGTGGCGATGACGCAATCCTTCGAACGCGAGACGATGATTCGCACGGCGTTCGTCATTCCTGAATGGTGGGTTCTCGCCGTGGCTCCCGCGTCGATGGCACTCATTCTGGTCGAGTTTGCCCGCCGGATCATGCGCGGCACCGGTACCGGAACCAGGACCGGGCTCTAGTGGACTGGGTTCTCCCTCTTGCCTTGATGCTGGGCGGTCTCGGCGCGCTGCTGGTGCTCGGAGTGCCGGTGGCGTTCGCGTTCCTTGCCGTCACGGTGGCGGGTGCCTGGGAGGTACTGGGTGGGGACAGGGGTCTGGTCCAGCTTGCCCGCAGCGCCGCACAAGGCATCGCCAACTTTCAACTGGCGCCAATCCCGCTCTTCATCCTGATGGGGGAGTTGCTGTTCCAGTCCGGCGTCGCACGGCGAGCGATCGACGCCATCGAGGGCGTGGTCACGCGGATTCCCGGCCGACTGTCGGTGGTCACCGTCTTCGGCGGCACGATCTTTGCCGCGTTGTCCGGTTCAACCATCGCGAACACCGCGATGCTGGGCTCAACCTTGCTGCCAAGAATGCTGTCCAAGGGGTACCACCCGTCGATGGCAATGGGCCCGATCATGGCTTCCGGCGCCATTGCCATGCTGATCCCGCCGTCCGCGCTTGCGGTTCTGGTCGGAAGCCTCGCCGGAATTTCCATCGCCGGCCTCATGGTTGCTGGGGTGTTGCCCGCCCTGCTCCTGTCAGGGCTCTTCGTCGCCTACATCGCGGTCCGCTGCACGATGTCACCCGAACTCGCGCCGGCCGACGACAGCGAGGTAGTGACCGCAGCCCAGCGGTGGCGACCATTTCTGGTTTACGTGGCGCCACTTTCGCTGGTGTTCGTCGTCGTCATTGGCAGCCTCCTGCTGGGCCTCGCCACACCGACCGAGAGCGCGGCGCTTGGCTGCGTGGCCGCGTTGGGCGCGAGCGCGGCCTACGGATCGCTCACGCGGGAGAGCGTGGGCCGGGCCCTGATGGAAACGGTGAAGCTGTCGGCGATGATCTTGTTCATCATTGTCGCAAGCCAGACCTTCAGTCAGGTGCTGAGCTTTTCCGGAGCGACCTCCGGCCTGATTCAGACGATCGAACGGTACCACCTCAGTGAGGTCGAGGTGCTGCTCGGCATCATCGCACTGCTGCTGTTTCTTGGCTGCTTTATCGATCAGGTCTCGATGCTGATGGTGACAGTTCCCATTTTCGTGCCCTTGGCAACCAAGGCGGGAATCGACCCGCTGGTCCTCGGCGTGGTGTACCTCCTGACGATGGAAATCGCCTTGCTGACGCCGCCCTTCGGGTTGCTCCTCTTTGTGATGCGCGGCGTGGCGCCGGAGGGATTCGGGATGCGGCAGGTGTACGCGGCGGTAGGCCCGTTCCTGATCATCAAGCTCATGGTGCTGGCGGTACTGGTCTCGCAACCCGGGCTCGGAACGTGGCTGCCTGAACTCGTCGTGCGGTAGACAAGCGCTTCGAGTCTGCTCCGCACTTGGTGCAACGCCTGTGATCGGTTTGTTCAGGTCCTCGGGAAGCCGCCTGCGGACGCTGGTTGATGACAGCGGTACCGGAACGCGTGAACTCCGTCTGTCCCAGGAGGTGTCGGCAAACGTGGTCCGGTGCGGCGCGTCAATCAAGACGAGACAGCAGCGACAATCAAGATGAGAAGGAGGTCTCCAGGCCAGCCAAACCAATCTCCCGAGGCCTCTTGGCCTGACGGCCTGACGGCCGGCCGGGCGACGCTGGTGCTTTCCCGATCCGAAAGAGAGCGGCAGAGGCGGGCGGTAGAGCCCCTCTCCAGGGCGCCGATCACAGCCCCAAACTCGGCGAGACTCAACTCAAGCGCGGTGCATGAAGAGTCTGGGATACATGCGACTGGCGGGCGTCTTGACAGTGATAAGGATGTGCGAAAGGGAATGACAATTGACAGAGTCGTCAGCTTGGTAGCCACATTGACCTTGGTGCACGTTCGCAACAGTATGTCAGTATGATTGCACCGCAATCGTTGGATCGCTTGGCTTTCCGAGCGGTCCGGAGGGTATGGCCGTGGCAAGCATCACGATCCGCAATCTTGATGACGAGGTAAAGACTCGCCTGCGGGTGCGCGCAGCCGAGCACCATCGCTCCATGGAAGAGGAAGCACGGGTGATCCTGCGCGAGGCCGTGGGGCGCAAACCGAGTTCCCGCAATCTTGCGGAGATCACTCGAGCCTATTTCGGGCCAGACAACGGAGTAGACCTGGAATTACCGACGCGCGTATCGGGGCGTGAACCCCCGTCTTTCGATTGAGGCCCCAGTCATGCCCGTACTGTTGGACAGCAATGTGGTGTCCGAGTTGATCCGTAAGGCGCGTGATCCTGCCGTCGCGACCTGGGTAGCCGGCTGGCCTCTGGAGGACCTGTTTTTCTCGGCGGTGGGCGAAGCGGAGTTGCGTTACGGTGCTGCGATTCTGCCACCGGGCCCACGCCGGCAGGCGCTGTTGGCGGACATTGAAGGGATGCTGCGCGACGCCTTCGGGGACCGTGTGCTGCCGTTCGATAGAGGTGCGGCGCGTGAGTATGCAGCCATTGCTGCAGCGCGCCGATCCGTTGGCCGTCCCGTTGCACCAGCCGATTGTCAGATTGCTGCGATCGCCCGTTCGCGGGGCATGAAGGTGGCGACGCGCAATGTTCGCGACTTCGACGACATCGGCGTTGATATCGTCAACCCCTGGACAGCAGCATGAGCAGCACGACCGAGGCCTTCGCGCGGATCAAGATCGACGCGCTGCTCCAGGACGCAGGCTGGAACCTGACCGACGGATCGAGCTCCTGTTCGAACACACGCTGGCCGACGACAGGCAGGCCGACTGCGTGCTCTGCGACCGGCAGGGCCGGTCCATGGCGGCGCTTGAGGCCAAACGTGCGTGCACCGACCCGATCAGGGCGCAGGAGTAGGGGCGGCACTACGCCGAGCAACTGGGCGTGTCGTCGTCTTGAGCGGCAACCGACCACGCCAACGCGGTCGTGGGACTGGCTGACCACGTGACACGACTACACCGATAGACGGACAACCTGCCGGACAGATTTCCGGCGCTCCGGGCACGGTGCTGGCTCAACTGCTAAGCGGTATGTGGAGCTGACGCGAACGCACTGAGTTCTGCCTCCAGCGCATCGCCATGTACGTCCTGCAGGGCCGCTTCTCGTAGCCGACGGAGCATGCCGGCGGCGTTCGGGTCGTCCTTGAGAGCGGGCAGTGCGCCGAGCACCTTGTCGAACTTTGCTTCACCGCGTGCATGCGTGTCGGAGTAACCCTTGATCAACCGTCGGCATGCCAGGATTTCCGTGGCCAGGGCTCGGTCCCGCGGAGCCGTATTCAACGCCAGGTCCAACCACTTATGGAGATGTTCCGTCTCTACCCGATGACGATAGGTGCCGCGCCGCCAGGGCTTCAGACCGGCGATCAGGTAGAGCGTGGCAAACCAGAACAGGCCGCTGGTGCGTACATGGCGCCCCTTGTTGATTCGTCGGCCGAGCCAGCGAGCGAGCCGCGGCCGCGCCACAATCGAGGCGCCCACGGCCGCAGGCATGATGCCGCACGCTTCCTCGATCCGCGGGTGCATGAACTCGGTGATGTGGGCGACGTCACCGGCTTCCAGTCCCATTTCCTTTCGTACGCGTGCAAAACGTGTGCGGCGGGTCTTGAGGTCGGCCACCCGGACAATGTCGTCGTAGACCATCGCGTTGGCCACGTACTTGGCGGCGGTGGCTGACAGGAGGAAGGCCCCATCGTCAAGCACCACGAACCTGTCGAGATGGTCTAGATACTCCTTACCGTACGACAGGTCCTGGAAATCGACCACGTGCCGGAGCCCGGTATCCGCCATCTGCCGTACGGGTTCGGGCAGCTCCGACACACGCACCTCGAGCGCTTTCCATTCCACTGTCAGGTGGTTCGGGCCCCGCGGCGGCACTCGCCCGGCTTCCGTTGCCTGATCGGTTGGCTGGTCGTCCGCCAAGGCGGCTTCGAATGCCCGGAGGCTCGCTTCAACGCCGCGGCCGGAGTCCTGAACCACGCCAATAAAGCTCTGCCTCGGAAATGGCAACACACCAGCTCGCGCCAACGCCCCGAAGAGACTGGCGGAAATGACGGAACCCGCCTCTACCGCCATGCGCTGGAAATCGGCAGCGACGACGCGCTTGGCCGACCTTTCCATTGCAGCGAAGATCCGGTCCTCAGGTGCCTGCCCGTCACCCGGCACCACCTTTTCCGAAACGGCATGGATCCGGTGCGTTGACGCGATCAACGTCGTCCGGTCAGGCGTCACAAACCCCCGGAGCACTGCGCGCCCGGCTTCCATCAGTTCGGCGGCAATCAACACATCGACATCACCAGCTGCCGGAGCGAGCGCAAATACCGGAGCCTGCTCCCCCGACGGGCACATTTCGAGGTAGTAGATCGTGGCGCCGGTGCGTTGGGCCACCCCCGCAACGGCGGTTGACTGCACCCGCCATCCGTTGGCCTCAGCCAGCGCGACGATCCAGCCCGTGAGCACTCCTCCTCCCTGTCCGCCGACAGCGAGGATCGCGATCTTGACGATGTCGGAATTGCTCATCCTCGCTCCTCGAAGACAAGCCGGCGTCGGTCACGCCATTGCTGAAGGGCGCCGATGAAGACATCGGAGACCCGGGACAGGAGACGGTCCAGCGGTCCGGGGTTGTGGACGACGTCGACCCGGTGGAACGAAGGGCACAGGACAGCTGCGTCCGCGACTTCGCCGCAATTTCCGCAGCCGACGCAGCTTTCGTCGATGGAGGCCACAGGGTCATCGCGCAGCGGGTCGTCCAACGTCTTCACGGAAAGCGACGGGCAGCCCGACAAGCGCATGCAGGCGTGGTCACCCGTGCAGACGTCCTCGTCCACCCCGAATCGCGGAACGACCACCCGTTTCCCTTCCTTGATGGCGGTGTTCCTCCGCGGCCGTTCCCGCCGCTGCTTGTTCAGCATGCACTCCGAAGAGGCAATGATGACTTTCGGGCCCTTTTCCTCCGTCGTCAGCGCATCGGTCAGCAGGTTCTTCAACCGCTTCACGTCGTACGTCCGGTCGACTTCCTTGACCCACCGCACACCCAGTCCACGGATTGCATCTGCAATCGAATGATGGGTTGACTTCGAAGCCCTGTCCGCCCGGGAAGAGAGGACATCCTGGCCGCCGGTCGCGGCGGAATAGAAGTTGTCCACGACGACGATCACGTTGTCGCTCTCGTTGTAGACCGCGTTTCCGATGGAAGATGTCAGGCCGTTGTGCCAAAGCCCCCCGTCGCCGATGAAGCTGATCGACCGTCGCGCCCCCTTTGCGCTCAGTGCGGCGGCGGAGGCAGGTCCGAGGCCGTAGCCCATCGTGGTCGAGCCGATTTCGAAGGGAGGCAGAATCGAGAACAGGTGGCAGCCGATGTCGCCGGCGATGTGGTGCGGACCGAGGCTTTCTTCGACGAGCTTGGTCGCGGCGAAAATGGGGCGTTCCGGGCATCCAGTGCAGAACCCGGGCGGACGGATGGGGACAGCAGACGACAGTCCCTCGTCATCCGAATCCTCGGCGTGGCCGTTGGTCGAGCGATGAGCTTCGGGAAGAAGGCCGTTCCCGTGTTCCCGGAGAAACCGGGTCACCCCGTCCATCAGCACGGTCCCGGTGTACTCGCCGGCCATTGGCAGGGTGCCTTTTCCCACCAACGTGCTGGAACCTTGATGTCGGTAGAGAAGGGCGCCGATGGCCTCCTCGATATAGGCGGGCTGTCCCTCCTCCACGACCAGGACCGCCCGTTTGCCGGAGCAAAATTCAAGAACTTCCGTGTCTACCAGTGGATAGGTTACGTTGAGCACGTAGAGCGGGATTTCGCTCTTGCCGTACGCGTCGGCAAGGTCCAGCCGTTGCAGCGACCGAATCACGCCGTTGTACATGCCTCCCTGCAGGATGATCCCAACTTCCCCTTCACCGCCAAAATGCTCGTTCAGTTGCTGATCCTCGATGAAGCGAGTTGCCGCTGGCATGCGATCGGCAACTTTCTCGATTTCGTGCTGGTACGTGAATGGCGGGAGCGTGATGCGTTCCATGCGGCGCCGCGGATCCTCCAGCGCCTCACGCACCGTGAGGGGAGGACGTTGGTTGTCGCCTGCCTCGAACCGTCCGTAGACGTGACAGGCGCGGATCCGGACCTGGAGGATCACCGGCGTATTGGAAGCCTCGGACAGCTCGAAACCTTTCTGCACGGTCCGTACGATGGATGGCAGATTCGGCCGTGGATCCAGAAGCCAGAGCTGGGACTTTGTGGCGAAGGCGTGGGTGCGCTCCTGCATGATCGAAGAGCCCTCGCCGTAATCCTCGCCGAGGATGACCATCGCGCCACCCATGACGCCGCCCGATGACAGGTTCGCCAACGCGTCTGCCGCTACATTGGCTCCGACCGGCCCCTTGAACGTGACGGCGCCGCGGATCGGGTAATTGACGGAAGCCGCCAGCATGGCGGCGGCGGCGGATTCCGACGCGTTGGCTTCGAAATGGACTCCGAGTTCGTCCAGAATGTCTTCCGCGTCCGAAAGCACGTCGATCAAGTGTGAGACGGGTGCCCCCTGGTAACCGCCGACGTAGCCGACTCCGCATTCAAGCAGGGCCTTGGTGATCGCCAGAATCCCCTCACCGTGGAATTCCTGTCCGGCACCGGTCCGGAGATCCTGTACTTCCTTGGCAAACGAACGCTCGGCCATCGGAGTTGCTCCTCAGTAGCGTTCCGAATTATGCACATCTACCCGGATATGAAGCAGTCGGCGAGCAGGTCGCCGATCCGCGCCGCGCTCGGTACGGGTCGGAAAAATTGGCAGTCGAAGGACCTAGCCGAAGGCTGGAACGCAGATGCGTTCAACTGTCCGTGTTGATCTCGCTAATTCCCGAACAAAGGGCGATAGCGGTATCCGTGGTTCCGGCAGGTTTGACAGCACGGCACGATATTCTCGTGCAGCCGGCATCGCTGCGGTTATTTGTCTGCGTTGGCTTCTTTCCTGAGCAAGTTGCCAGCGTTGTCGTCGGCCGCTGCAATTCTGAGGCAGTCTTGGTGGCACTCAAGGCAAGCGCGCAGCTGTCGCTGCACGTCGAAAACAATCCTCACGCGCGGCGAAAGTGATGCGTGGCATCTCATGGCGTGCCGCCAAGAGAATTGCGCATGTTGGATGGATGTTCGGTACGCCGGATTGATCACAACGTCTTCTTGCTAGCAATTATTGTCAATAGCTCGTAAACGACACCAGAAGTCATTGAAAGTTAGTAGAAGAAGTACCTACTCTTGCGGTTCTAGCAAAGACGAGATGGACCGGTATTGCGGCAGTCGCGTTAATCGGTGTGGATGAGAGTGGAGGCTTGTCCGAAATACCGAAAATAGACGACCTGCCAGCGACAGAAATGTGGATGGTGAAGGATCGGCGCGGCGCAGATCCGCTGCCCACGGCGTGACAAACGTGCGCTTGGATAGACGCGTATTTGATTCAATTTGCTCAGAATGTTGATCAATCAGTTTACGTTTACATCGGTTAGCGAATTTCTTATGGTCAAGTTTCTTCCGCCGATGTTGGAACCGTGGGGTCGCTGCCATGCGCAACAAGTATTTCGTGTGTCGCATCGTGTTGGCAAGCATTTTCGCTTCGACGCTTTTGGTTCCCGGGGCGTCCGCTGAGGATGATGGCTTGACGGCACTTGAAGAAGTTGTCGTCGTCGGGTCTCGGCGACAGCAGCCCCGATCCGTCACGGATTCACCTGTTCCGGTCGACGTGATACCTATCGAGCAATTCATCCGGGGTGGCAACACTGCTGACGCCACGGACAACCTGCAGGCAACAGTCCCGTCGTTTAATGCCACCACCGCGTCCGGGGACTCCGACAGTTTCTCGAGACCTGTGTCCTTACGCGGCATGGCGCAGGACCAAATCTTGCTGATGGTCAATGGGAAACGGCGTCACCGTTCCTCCGTGATCGCACAGTTTGCTCCGGCCGCAGGTACCGGTGCCCAAGGACCCAACATCGGCATGATCCCACCGATCGCCGCGTCCAGCGTCGAAGTTCTCCGAGATGGAGCTTCCGCACAGTACGGGGCGGACGCGATCGCGGGCGTCATCAACTTCCGTTTGAAGGATGCAGCTGACGGTGGCGAAACCCGGCTTCAGTACGGGCAATTCTTTGAAGGAGAAGCAAGCACCAGGTTCGAAAGCAATGTGGGAATCCCCCTTGGGGCCAACGGCTTCGCCAATGTCAGCCTCGACTATTCGGACAACGAGGGTCTTTCGCGCGGGTTCCAGCGCCCGGACGCGCAGGCATTGATCGATCAGGGTGTCATGGGCATCGGTGCGGATTCACCGTTTGGCGACGGTCTGGCACAGAGTTGGGGCCGGCCAGAAACGCGGAACATCCTGTTTTTCTTCAATTCCGGGTATGATATATCCGAGAGTTCAGAAGCCTATCTGTTCGGCAACTATGCCAGCACTACAGGACGGTTCCGGTTCTTCTACCGTCCTCCCGACCATCCGACGCGAACCCTCTGGCTGGCGGAACGCGGCTATGAAGGACCGGTACTGGATACCGGATATACGCCCTACCTGGATGGAGAGCAGCTGGACTACAGCATGGTCGGGGGGTTGCGCGGTCTGCTTGCCAATGACATTTCGTATGATGTGAGCGTAGCGCTTGGTTCCAACGAGCTTGATCACTACCTGCACAACGCGGTGAGCTACGCGATCGATCCCGAACCGGACGACATCGGGAAGCGGTCGTTCTACATCGGTGCGTTCGGGCAGCAGGAGACCAACCTCAACGCGGACTTCACGAAGCTATTGACGGACAACCTGCACCTTGCTTTCGGCGCGGAATGGCGCGAAGAGACCTGGCGGTTGCGCCAGGGCGAACCCGATTCCTTTCAAGGTGAGTACCCGGGAGGAGGCGTTGGGACTTCTCCAGCTGGCATGAAAGGCTTTACGCCGGAAGACTCAGGTTCGTGGTCACGGGACAACATCGGTTTGTACGCGGAATTGGAACAAGACGCGACTGACCGGTTGTTCTTGCAGTATGCGCTTCGTTATGAAGATTACTCGGATTTTGGAGACGTTCTGATCGGCAAGGCCGCAGCTCGTTTCGATGCGACTGACAACGTGGTCCTACGAGGGTCCGTTTCCACCGGGTTCCATGCTCCCACTCCGGGACAGTCGAACTTCCAGCGGGAAACCACCACGTTCGATTGTCCGGAGGCTGGGGCCGGATTCATCGGTGACTGTGTGCTGGGAGACGTCCGGCCTGGCAGCGATGCTGCCGTTGCGCAGGGCGGTGGGCCGCTCAAGGAGGAAGAATCGGTCAACTTTACGGTGGGGGCGGGCTTCCAGTTGGGTGCGCTAGGCAACGTAACAGCCGACCTCTACCGCATTGACGTGGAAGACCGGATCTACAAGGTGACGCCCGCCGGCGTTCACACGGATTCCAACGGCAACCCCACACAGGACATTGCAGCTGCAACCAGGTTCGCCGGAGCATCATTCTTCACGAACGTGCTGGACGTTCGTTCCTCCGGGCTCGACTTGGTGCTGACCAAGGAGATCAACTGGAACGGCGACGTACGGTCGAATGTGACGTTCGCCTACAACTACAATGAAGTCGAGGTGGTGGGCCAGGATGAAATCAGCGGCCAGCAGCTGGTGAACGACAACCAGGTAGCGAGAATCGAAAACAGCTACCCGAAACACCGGCTTGTGGCCGGCATCAATACGACGTTTGGCGGCTGGGATTTCCTGGTCCGGGCCAACTACTTCGGCAAACATTATGACGTGGACAGAGGCAGCATCATCGACGGAACGTCGTCGCCGATCGATCCGGTCGTGTTTGTTGACGTCGAACTCGGCTACCAACTGAGCGACACGCTGAGGCTGGTTGCGGGCGCGTCGAACATCTTTGACGAGTACATCGACCGGGTCGACGCCGACAGGTACGCGAATCGATATGGCAACGGATTGCCCTATCCCCGCCGCGCAGCACCCAACTATGAGGGCGGCTCGTGGTATGTCCGGGCGCAGTACGCGTTCTAGCGGGGATACGGCGTACAAACTGGTTGGGAGCGGCTACGCGAATGCCGCTCCCAGTCGGCTGACAACCTGACAACGTTGATCTGCAGCCCGGCGACGGCGAGGCGCTTGGCGCCGCATGGGCATCCACACAAAGTTCCTGGCGGCTCGAAACGATTGGCGGCACGCCGCCGTTGATGCTTATCTTTCCCGGCACGACACTGAAACGTCGCGACCTTGCCAGACATTCTGCGCGTGTGCAGACGGACCATTCCGCCATAGTTGCAGCGGACTGTGCTGTCATCCCGGCAGAGTCCTGACCGCACCGGCAGCATGGGGTGCGCAGGGACCGATTGCTCCGCGAGCCGATGTCGATTGGCCTTCGGACGCTCCATCCCGTCGACCGATGTCGACTTGCATCAAGCCGTCACGGCGTCTCCCCCAGCAGGGCGGCCGCTCACAGGACGTTGATCTGCCCTCTCGCTCAAGGGCGCAACTTCTGCTACAGCGTCGCGCGAACGCCGTGGGTCAGAATGTAGCGTCGAGGCGCGTGTACCAAATCTGTCCCGACAATCCGTAGGTTGCATCGGGGTTGTACAGAATTCCCCAGCCCAGTATTCCGTTCAGGAGATCCGAGCAGGCTTGGTTAACCTGGTCCGGATATTGGTCCAGCAGGTTGTCAACACCAACAGTCAACCGCATCCCGTCTGCCAGTCGCCAGCGCACCGAGGCGTCTGCGATCCAGGCTGGACTGATTTCACCCGGACAATTCGGGTCACCGAGCAACCACTGAGGAGAAGCCTTGCCGAAGTAGTTGACTCCGAGATTCAGTTCCAGCATGTCGTCGTCGGTCCAACTGCCGGAAATTCGGTGCCGTTGCCGCGGCGTACCTTCTTCAATATAGGACCTTGTCGACGAAGAAATGGATTCGATTTCTTTGTCGATATCGGTTTCATTGAAGTGCAGGGTGCCGGTGAGCGTGAACAGACCCTCCATGAACGGCCAGTCCCGGCTGGCGACAATGTCAAGGCCAGACGTCGTGGTATCCACCGCGTTGGCAAAAAACTGAATGTTCGTGATGTGCTGGATTCCTCGCTCGGCGGCGAGACGTCCGCAGGCAGCCGCATCAGCGGCGGCGCAGTCCGGATCATGTTTGACCAGAGTGATTCGGTCACGGATGTCAATACGATATACGTCGGCCGAGATCGTAAGATCCGGGGACGGTGTCCATACCGCTCCGAAGCTCAGGTTGCGCGAGGTCTCGTGCTGGAGGTCTGGTGAGCCTTCGCCAAAGAACTCGAATGCCGCGCCGTCCTCCAGATGCGATGTAACCGACAGGCCGCCAGCCGAGTCGCCGGAAAACACAATCGTGTTGAACCCCAGTTGAGGCAGGCTCGGAGCCCGGAATCCTGTCGAGGCAGTCGCTCGCAAGGAAACTGAGGGATTCAAGTCAATCCGGCTTCCAACCATCCCGGTGATGTTGCTGCCAGCACCTTCATAACGTTCGAATCGGGTTGCGGCTTCGACATTCCAATCGGCCGAAATATCGTGCCGGAAGTCCGCCCACAGCGCCTGGCTGTCGCGATCCCGGGCACTGAATCGCGCGTTTACCGGGGAATAGCCGGGGTAGCCCTGATGACCGCAGGTGGCGAGCCGATCCAACTGACCGATCGTCCCGTCGTCAGCGATGATGATGGCCCGTCTCGGCGGAGGGGTAGGCTGGATGTCGGCATTGTCGGGCAGACCACAGCCCCACGACACGAAATCACCGGCCCGGATGCCAAACTGCTCCTGCCGATACTCGGCGCCGAAGGCTGCTTCCACCGCGCTTCCGCCGAGATCAATTTGCCCGGCTACGTCCAGATCTATTGACCAGTTCTCGAGTTTCGTGCCGCCGCTGTCTCCCGATGCCGGGCCCGCATTCGCGCGAACCTCATCGAACGCGATGTCAGCAAGGCTGCGCCCGCCGTCCAGTTCGCGCTGCAGCCAATCGGCCGCCCATGACGAATTGATACTGTCGGTGGCACCGAAATCGAAAGTGTTGGCACCGAAGCTCCAACTCACGTCCGCGTCCCACGCGCCAATGGACGTTCGGTAGCCGAGCGCGATCGCCTGGTCCTCGGATGTCGAGTCCTCGAAGGGTAGAAAACCGTCCGGATAGACCGGGCCAACAAGTCGTTCCGCTGCCCACACGGGGTCCCGCCAAGCGCCGCTCGAACGGCCGTTGCGCGAAGACCAGCCGCCGAACGCATACAGCTCGCTGCCGTTGCCCGTGGGCGCGACGGCGTTAAGGAACAGAGACCGAATGTCATGTTCAGGTTCGCCCAGGACCATTTTTCGTCCAATGGGCGGATCGTGTGGAGCAGCCACGTCAATGTGACTGGTGTCGAAGGCGCGGTCGATTCGCTCTTGATCGTAAACCTCAGCGGTCAGGTTGAGCACCCCATTTTCGCCAAGCCCAATACCGACATTGGAGGACGCGCCGAAATGCCGTCCGTCGCCTTCCGCGGTAACACCGGCCCGTGCGCTGGCGGTGGATTCGAGGGCATTCTCCTTCAACACGACGTTGATGACTCCGCCGATGGCATCAGAACCGTACTGGGTTGCAGCGCCATCGCGCAGAACTTCGATCCGCTCGATTGCAGCAAGCGGAATGGCACGGAGGTCCGCGCCGGTAGTCCCTTGGCCGGCTGTTTCCAGCGGGCGCGGGAAGGAAATGCTGTGACGCCGCTTGCCGTTGACCAACACCAACGTGTGGTCTGCACTCATCCCGCGCAGCGCCGCCGTGTGAAAGAGTCCCCCGTCACCAAGGGCGTTTCGTTTGGAGTTGAATGATGGTGACGTCTTCTGGAGGGCAACCGTAAGGTCTTCGGAGCCTGTCGTCGTGATCTCTTGAATGTCGTAGACGTCCACCGGAACAGCGAGATCCTCAGCTGCGACGCCGCGGACAC
This sequence comes from Alphaproteobacteria bacterium, assembly GCA_022825705.1. GTDB lineage: Bacteria > Pseudomonadota > Alphaproteobacteria > TMED109 > TMED109 > VXPW01. The sequence continues at coordinate 72,132 of JAJDWH010000050.1, read as the reverse complement.
GAGTACCCACCACCACGATGTCGCCTAACGTCAGGGCGACACTGTCGGGGTCGGTTGCTACCTCGTCCTGCGAAAATCCTGAAAGCGGGATTGTGCAGGCAGCGAGCATCAACGCGCCACGCAGGAACCGAATCACCGACATGTTCAACCTCCTCCTGATTGTCCGCACCGACCGCTACAAGTCAATCTATTCTAGCCATGTAAGCATCGGAAAATCAATTATGCTCAGGGCGCTGTGCATACCTGATACTATGCCGACAAGTTAAGTCAATTTCGACAAGTATCGCAAACTTGAAGGTATTGCTGGAAACAATTGTAACCGAATGCCAAAACCGCGCCCGTGGGTCGGGCCGATGGACAAACGTTGAGTCGTCGTAGTGCTCGTTCGACCGCGTCATTTGTCAATCCCTCCCGGAGCGTCTGAACACCTGCAAAGCGGTCTCTGGTACGCCACCCATTGAAGACCAGCGCTCGAGGCGCCCTGACAGGGCGGTTTACTTGGTCAGGATAGCTCGCGCAGATCCTTCTCCTGATTCCATGGCTCCTTCCATGCCCCTGGCGTTACGGGACAGATGTTCACCGCAGAATTGGATTCGACCGTGCGCCTGTCCCATCTTCGCGGCGAAACGGGAAATTTGCCCGGGCTTGTAATAGGCCCAGGCTCCACGCGCATACGGGTCTCGGCCCCACGCCTTGCGCCCCAGGTACTCGAGATTGCCCGCAGAAGCAGGTCGAGCCAGTGCGATGGCCTCCAATACGATGCTGGCCGCCTCGCGCTCCGGCAGGCGATCCATCCGTTTCGCGTTCGGCCCCATGATCCAGGCGGTGAAGCTCGTGACTTCTTCCGGTTGGTCCCCGTTGCGGGCGGCGGCAAGCATTCCGGCTGGCCCGTCAGTAAAGATGCTCGCCGCGTGACCGTCCTCATTCCAGAAGGGAGAAGCGTGCCCGAAGTACATTTGCGTTACCGGCTGCGATTCGACGGAGCGAATTGCCTCAACTTGTGAAGCTCGCGGTTCGGGGTCGATTGATAGGTCACGGAGCACTCCGATCGGCAATGCGCAGACGACGTGAGGCGCCACGTACACGGCGCCTCCCGCACAGTGAACTTCTGCTCCGCGCCCGTTGGTGGTGATCGCGGTCACGATCTTTCCGAAATGAACGTCGCGCTCCAGGAGCCCCGCCATTGCTTCCGGAATTCGCTGCACACCGTTCTTGACCGTGTATCCGAGGACGCCGTCGGGAGCGGACCGCCGTTGGGCGATGGAGAATGCAGCTCGGAAGAACAGGAGCAACGCCGAAATGTCGCCCGCATGATCTCCGAAACTCGGATTCAGGTCGTACGCAAGTCGCACAGCCGATTCATCTAGTCCCAGCCCCATCAGCCACGATCGTACTGACGCGTCGTGCACCGCGAACTCGGGATCGAGCCATCGCTCAGGACCGGGTAGGGGATTGTCCTGGATCGCCAGCGTGCGATGCAGGGTCCAGGGCATCTGATCCTTGAATGTGTCCGGGAAGACATTGCGCGGATGCTCAGGCCATTCCGATTGTCGTATCAGTTCGCTGCCCAGCACCAGGTCTTGCTCTCGGAAGAACGCCAGCATCGGGCTGACATCGACCAGCTCGACGCCAGCCCGCGTGCAGACAGAGGTGATTCGGTCGTAGCCCGCGCCGATGTACGTGCCGCCGGCTTCCTGCGAATGACCCAGCCGGCGCATTGAGTGCACCCTGCCGCCGACTTGGTCACGAGCCTCTAGGACTTGCACCCGCGCACCACCTTCCTGCAAGTGCAGCGCCGCGTTGAGGCCGGCGAGACCGGCACCGATCACGACGACGTCTGTGCTGGTGCGGCGGCTCAACGGAACCATCGAGATCCCGGCAACGGACTACCGCACACGGCGGGGCGCGGCTGACCAGGCCTGCCGGATGGGCAGCAGTTGGCGGGGCAGACGTCGTGGCTCGGTCCGTGGCGGCCAAGTGCAATGCGCTCGGTAGCTGTTTCGGACCGCTCCCGAAGGAGATCTGGAATCATGCCAACAAATGCCGGATGGGTGCCCACGGTGCCGGCACGGATCAGGTTGATGCCGACGGCGTTGGCCGCGGCCCTGGCCTCCACGTCCAGGTCCAGCGTCACTTCCAGGTGATCGCAAACGAAGCCGATCGGAGCGACTACGACGTCCCGCTCGCCACGTTCGCATTCTTCGGCGACCGCATCACAGATGTCGGGTCCTAGCCATCGTTCATCGCCGTACCGTGCGTTGTTGCTCTGGTAGACGAGCCGCCATCGGCGCGGGTTACGGTCCCGGAGAGCCAGGGCGATCAGCCTGCAGGCTTCCCGCAGCTGGGCAACGTACGGGGCATTTCGAGCAGCTGCTTCCGGCAGGCTGTGCGCAGTGAACAGGATCGGTGTCCTTGTCCTCCGCTCTTCCGGAATTTCTGCGAGAGCGGAGCGCACCTGGTCCGTGAATGCCGCGACGAAGCCTGGATGGTTGTAGCCGTATCGAAGTCGATCGATGGTGGGAGCCTGTTGCAGGCCGTCCGCAGCAAGACGCAGGTCCTCACGGTAGCGCCTGCAGCCGCTGTACGATCCGAAGATGCTGGTGACGAACGCAGCGGCGCGCCGAATTCCGTCGGCCTCCATCGTCCGAAGGGTGTCTGGCAGCAACGGATGCCAGTTGCGGTTCCCCAGGTATACGGGCAACGCCAGCCCGCGACGCTCGAGTTCGTCCCGGACCGCACGCACCAGATCCCGGGTGTGTTGGCCAATCGGACTCACGCCGCCGAAGCGCCGGTACCGGTCATCGATCTTGCGTCGCGCCGAGTCGGAGAGCTTCAGGCCGTGGAGCACGTTGTCGAGGAACGGTTCCACGTCCGCCAAACCCTCCGGGCCGCCGAACGAAACGATCAGTAGCGCGTCGTACTGCCTCGCCGTTTGATCGGCGAACGGCGATTCGCTCACTCTGGGCTGCCGCCAGGGTTCGTGCCGCGTCCCTGCCAGGCCACGCGCCCGACAAAGAACGGACCCAGACTATCCAGGTATTGTGACGTCTGCTCCGTCCCGCGCATGGCCTGCACGACGGCGGACAGCGGATGCAGTTCGGCCCCGACCAGTCCGACGACGAAATCGTTGTCGTTCTTGTCGAGGCCGTGGCAGGCAAGTCGGATGTCGTGGGCCAGGCCGGCTGATCCGAAGCGGTGGCCTAGCGAACCGTGCTCGGCGAGGATTTGTCGCTGATGACCAGCTTCAAGCGCGGCGAATGCCTTGGCGCGCCGCAGCGGGTACCAAACCGCCCATCGGAGCTTCGGGTCCGTGATGCGGGAAATTGGCCGGGTGAACAGCACATGCTCCAGGTCGGACTCGTAGCCGATGGAGTAGGTGCGGCCGAACATTTCGAACTCGTCCTTCCGGGTGAGGCTCGCAAATGGCCGGTTGCTTAGCAGGGAACGAAATTCCGTCACGAAATAATCCGGATCCTCGCTCGCGACGGCGAGCCCGATGCCGGTCGGGTCTCCGACCTCCAGGTACAGCGCTCCTGCCACTCCACCGTCTACGAGCGCGTCGATCACGGGAGCGGGATCGGTGCAGCCGCCATAGGCCGTGAAGCGCATGAACAGCCGGCGGTCCAGGGAAACGGTCGTAGTCCCGCGCCTGCCCTTTTCGCTGATGTCGACAGGCTCCGGTCCGTACGAAGCACCCGGCTGCTGTCCTTGTGGTTCGGTCATCGAACGGCCTGCTCTAAGCACGCTTGGGCCGGTGTGGTCAGCCGAGCCGGCCGTCCTGACGGACATCCGCCCGGTTTTCCAATGGCACGAGGGTTCCGACCCGTAGAAATCATCGCTGTTGCTCCTCGATCACTGCGCTTCTCGGTGAACGGTCTGCACGAGAGCTTCCACGCTTTCGACGGGCGTGTTCGGGAGCACCCCGTGGCCAAGATTGACGATATGGCCGCGTGGGCGCACCTGGTCCAGAAGCGATTCCGCTGCCGCCCGCGTGGGTTCGGGGCCCGCGGTCAGGATGGCTGGATCGAGGTTGCCCTGCATGGCACGCCGATCGCCGTGGCGGTCCTGGAGCGCGCGCAGGTCGATCCGCCAGTCCACGGCGAGTCCTTCTGCCGGCAGCTCGGCATAGGCCTCCACCAGATGAGGGGCATTGTTCACGAACAGGATTCGCGGGATTCCCGCTTCGCCCACAACGTGCAGCATGGATTCAAGATGCGGCCTGACCAGACGCTCCCAGCTCGCGCGCGGCAACAGGCCAGCCCAGGAATCGAAGACCTGTATGGCGCTGACGCCTGCCTGCCCCTGGCGAATCAGGTAGTCGGACATCAGGCGGGAGAGACGTCCGAGAAGCCGCTCCAGTGCCTGGGGCTGCTCCGCCGCAAACGCTCGAAGGAGCGGGAAATCCTTGACCCCCCGGCCTTCAACGAGATAGGCGGCCAGGGTCCAGGGAGCGCCGCAAAAGCCGAGGAGCGCGGTGTCGGCAGGCAACTCCCGCCGGACCAGTCCGATCGCCTCAATGACTTCGGGCGCGACCGACTTCGCATCAGCCTCCGGAAGGGCATCCACGGCGGCTGCGCTCCGGATGGGCTCCGCCACGACCGGTCCCGGTGCGAAATCGAACTCGATACCGAGGGCGGGCAGAGGACTCATGATGTCGGCAAAGATGATGGCCGCATCCAGCGGGAATCGCCGGATCGGCTGCAGCGTGACCTCGGCAGCGAGATCCGCGCTGCCGGCAAGTTCCTTGAAGCCGTACCGCTCCCGCAGCTTGCGGTACTCGGGCAGGTAACGACCGGCTTGACGGTTGATCCAAAGCGGCCGCCGCGGCGTGGGCTCGCGGTCAAGAGCGCGGTCGAAGAGGGTCCGCGTTTCTGGGCCTATGCGCGTTGCCGCCGCCGTGGTCACCGCGGACCCTTTCGCCAACTCCGGCCCCCCTCGCTCGTCGCGCTCGGGGGTCGTGCGCCCGGTGCCGCCGCGGCGCTCACAGCCACTTCTCCCGAAGCGCGTCCCGGCAATGGTAGGTAATGATCAGGTCGGCACCGGCCCTGGCGATCGCCAGGAGGTTCTCACGCACGACTCGGGCTTCCTCCAGCCAGCCGCGTTCGGCGGCGGCCTTGACGGCGGAATACTCCCCGGAGACGTTGTACGCGGCGAGCGGCTTGGCCGTGGCCGCGCGCATCGCCGAGATCACGTCAAGGTAGGGAAGCGCCGGCTTCACCATCAGCATGTCCGCGCCTTCCTGCTCGTCGAGTTCCGCCTCGCGGATTGCCTCCAGGGCGTTGCGGCAATCCATCTGGTACCCCTGCCGGTCGCCTTCGGACGGTGCGGAATCGGCTGCCTCGCGAAAGGGCCCGTAATACGCCGAGGCGTACTTGGCCGTATAGGCCAGGATCGCGACTCCCTGGTGGCCATGGGCGTCCAGCGCATCCCGGATGGCGCCCACCCGTCCGTCCATCATGTCCGAAGGGGCCACGATGTCGGCCCCGGCGCGGGCATGACTGAGCGCGGTATCGACCAGGGGACGGAGCGAAAGGTCATTGTCGACGTCGCCACCTTCGATCAGTCCGCAATGGCCGTGGTCGGTGTACGCGCAAATGCAGACGTCCGTCATGACCACGAGTTCGTCTCCGAATACGTCTTTCAGTCGCTTGACTGCCCGCTGGACAGCCCCCGCGTCGTCGGCCGCTGCCCGCCCGTCGGGAGCCTTGGTTCCCGGCGGCGGCTGGCCGAAGAGCAGTACCGAGCGAATGCCGAGAGCGAGATCCGATTCCACCTGTGGCAGAAGCCGCTCCACCCCCATGCAGGAGATTCCCGGCATGGCGGACACCGGCTCTTCGGCCCCATCCGTCGGCAGGACGAAGTGCGGGAGCACGAACTGGTTGGGTGAGAGGTGGGTTTCGGCGACCAGGTCTCGGACAGCCCGGCTCCGGCGCAGGCGTCTCGGCCGGTCACGGCCTGGAAGCGTGATGTTCAGTTCGCGCAATGCAGTGCCTCCATCAAGCCCGGCAGGCCGGGCCGCGTTGCTTCCCCGGTGACGGCGAGTCCGGCAGCCCGCGCCGCCCGTGTCGTGGCCGGGCCGATCGTGAAGATATCTAGGGCCATGTCCAAACGTACCTGATTGCAGAAGCCGGTCACTGCGGAGGGGCTGGCCAGGAAGACGCTGCGGGCACCTAGCTCCGAGGCGGCCACTCGATCGGAGCGGGCGGCGAGCGGGGAAGTCCGATAGAGATCGATCCGTACGTGGATGCGTTTGGCGTCATCCAAGTTGTCCTCCAGGGAGCGTCCGGCGTTCTCCGCGACCGCGATCAGCACCCGGTCGTCAGGTTCCAGGCGCAGCACCAGCTCCGCGGCCAGCGCGGCAGCCGTTCCGCCGGTTCCCACTAGGTCCGCGCGTCCGAGCCGGGTTCGCGCTTCCTGTCCCGTGACCGGGCCGACAGCCGCCACTTTGATGGACGGCGGAAGCGGTGTCGGTCCCGGATAAAGCCGCGCGAAGGCAGCCACGCCGCGCCTGGACGTGAACGCGATCCACTGGGCCCGCGACACTTCCCGGGCCAGCCGCTCGCGGAGTGCTGCGGTCTTGATGTCCTGGCACCGGATACACGGAAAGACGACTGGGACCGCGCCGAGGCGCTCGATCTCAGCGGCCCATTCGGCACAGTCTTCCCGGGTTCGCGTGAGGAGAATCCGATGACGCGGCGTCGGCTTCATGGGCTCGTCTCACCGGGCCTTGGCTCGAGTCCGATCATGGCGGTGTCGTGGCGATGCGGTTCCGTTCGGAACCGGTCAAGCCGCGGCCGGATCGCCGGCACCTGTCGGACACAGGAGTCGCCAGAGTTCGCCCGCGACGTGGCCTGGCGCGGCCCCCCGGCCGGTCTCCACCGACACCCGCCCGTCCCGCTCCAGCATCGCATGCATGACACAGTCCGGGCCGTCGGAGCGGCAATAGGCGCCGAACGCCAGTTCGCAGCCGCCTTCCAGCCGACCAAGCAGCAGCCGCTCGGCATCGATGGCTTCGCGGGTGGCGGGATGGTCGAGCGGCGCAAGTGCCGCGCGCACGTCGTCTCGGTCTTGGCGGCACTGCAATGCGAGCGCGCCCTGTGCAGGCGCCGGTACGAACCGATCCGGGTCCAGGCGAACGGCAGTAATGCCGGTGAGGTCCAAGGCCGTCGGACTGGACGAATGGCGGGCCCGGAGGCGGTCGAGGCCAGCTGTGGCCAGCACGATCGCATCGTAAGGGCCTTGCCTCAGGCGCCGGATGCGGGTGGGCACGTTCCCCCGCAGCGGTACGGGCCTGAGGTCCGCGCGAAGATGTTTCAGCCACGACTGTCGGCGCACCGAGGACGTTCCCACCCGGGCTCGAGCGGGTAACGGGAAGAGCCCGCTGTCGTGGTCCGCGACCTCGGTGCGAATGAGCAGGCAGTCCGCCGCATCGAGACGCGCCGGCACGGCCGCGATGACGAGCTCGTCGGGATTGCCGGTGGGGACGTCCTTGTAGGAATGCACGGCAAGGTCGATCGTACCGTTCACCAGGGCCAGATTGATTTCCCGCACAAAGACGCCCTGGGGCCCGATGGCAGCGAAAACCGGTGCCCTGGACTGATCGCCCGCAGTGGTGATCGGCACCAGTTCGGCGGTGTGTCCCGCCGCAGCAAGTTGATCCGCGATGCCGGCGGACTGCGCGCGCGCCAGGTCGGAGTTGCGGGTGCCGATGCGGAGCCTCATTCACTCTTCCCTCTGGGACCGACGTCATGGTTTCCGGGGGGTCGCAGCTCGTACCCCAAGAGGCATTCCCGAAAGGAACCGATACTGTAAACGACAGCCTGGCGCCGGCACCGTAGGCAGCTGGCGGCGGGTTGTCCGTACTGTGCCGGCCTCCTTCTCCTGAACCGCCTGCTCCCGCGCAATCGGGGTCCGCTGCGACCAGGAGCCACGATCGTCCTGACAGGAACTTCGCGGTCGGCCGTGGATTCGCCCAAACGGAAGGGACTGCTGCTGCAGCGAGGGAGAACAGCATGATGATGTCCACGATTCGAAGCTTCCTGGTGGTGATGATGGCCGCATGGTCGGCGCATGCTGACGTTGGCGGCCACCCCACGGTTCTGGACGGTGACACGTTGGAAGTCGCCGGCGAGCGCATCCGTCTGCACGGGATCGACGCGCCGGAACGGCGGCAGCGGTGCGTGGTCGACGGGGAAGCATGGCCTTGCGGAACGGAGGCTTCGCTCGCCCTTGCCGCCCGCGTCGCCGACCATCGCGTCGAGTGCGAGGAAACGGACACGGATCGTTACGGCCGGATCGTGGCGGTCTGCAGGATCGGCGAAACCGACCTGAACGCCTGGATGGTTGCCGAGGGATGGGCGCTGGCGTATCGGCGCTACGCGATGGACTACACGGGCCAGGAAGCTGCGGCAGAGGCCGCCCGTCGCGGAATCTGGCGCGGGAAGTTCGTGGTGCCCTGGGAGTGGCGGCGGGGCAGGCGGCTCGCAGATGCCGCCGAGCAGCCCGACCCACAGCGGCCGGACTGCCGGATCAAGGGCAACATCAGCCGGAGCGGCGAACGGATCTACCATGTTCCCGGTGGCCGGTACTACGAACGCACGCGCATCGATCCGACGCGGGGGGAGAGATGGTTTTGCTCGGAGCGAGAGGCGGTTTCGGCCGGCTGGCGCGGGGCGAGGTAGCGGGCGACAAGGAGGTCTTTGACAACCTGTTGCCGGAACGCCGGGAAACGCGTTTCCGATCGGGATCGAGGGCGGCGGGCAGTCGGCGTGCCAGCCTGATCTGGAGGGGACCCATTTCTTGCAATAGCGACTGAATGTGGCATCGTTTGCTCGTGTGCAGACGTTGGTGGCCTAGCGGCACCTCACCGTTCTTGCTGTTCTGAAGGTCCGATAGGCCGTCTCGTGGCCGGGCGTCTACCGCCGTGGACCGAAGCCTGCTCGCGCCCGCTGTCCGGGATGGCCCGCGGTGCCCGAGCTGGGAGGGCTGGCCGCCTCGGCGGCGGGAAACTGCGACATGGACTACCAGCAGTTTTTTTCCGATCGGATCGCCGATCTGAAGGCGGAAGGCCGGTACCGGGTGTTCGCCGACCTGGAGCGGCAGGCCGGGCATTTCCCGCGCGCGGTTCGGCATTCGGAGCGTGGCGCCGGCTCTGTCACGGTGTGGTGCTCCAACGACTACCTGGGGATGGGACAGCACGACGTCGTCCGGTCCGCCATGCGGAAAGCGATCGACGAGGTAGGCGCCGGGGCAGGCGGAACCCGCAACATCTCCGGCACGACCCACAGCCACGTGCTCCTGGAGCAGGAACTTGCCGACCTGCATGAACGGGAGGCGGCGCTTCTGTTCACATCCGGCTACGTGGCGAACGAGGCGACACTGTCCACCATCGGGCGCTACCTGCCGGGCTGCATCCTGCTCTCCGACGAAGCCAATCATGCCTCGATGATCGCCGGCGTCCGGCACGCCATGACCGAGAAGCGGATCTTTCGTCACAACGACCCGGCAGACCTCGAGCAAAAGCTGCGTGCGGCGGACCCCGCGCGTCCCAAGGTCATCGTCTTTGAATCGGTGTATTCGATGGACGGCGACATCGCACCCATCGAGGCATTCTGCGACCTTGCCGAAAGGTATGGCGCGATGACCTACCTGGACGAGGTGCATGCTGTCGGGATGTACGGACCGCGCGGCGCCGGGGTGGCAGCCCGCGACGGCGCAATGGATCGCATCACGATTGTCCAGGGCACGCTGGCCAAGGCGTTCGGCGTGGTCGGGGGATATATCGCGGGCTCCGCCTCCGCGGTCGATTTCGTCCGTTCGTATGCGCCGGGTTTCATTTTCACGACGGCCCTGCCGCCGGCAGTGGCTGCCGGTGCGCTGGCCAGCGTCCGGCACCTGAAGTCGAGCGACGTCGAGCGCCGCCTACATCAGGACCGCGTTGCCGCCCTGAAGCAGGCATTGGCGGAGTCAGGCCTTCCCGTCATGCCCTCCGCGTCGCATATCGTCCCGGTGCTGGTCGGCGACCCGGTGATCTGCAAGCGGGCGACGGATCTGCTGCTCGACCGTTACAAGATCTATGTCCAGCCGATCAACTACCCGACCGTTGCGCGAGGCAGCGAGCGGTTGCGTCTCACGCCGACCCCCCTCCACACGGATGCCGACATCGCGGACCTGGTGTCCGCGCTGGAAGCCGTCTGGAAGGAACTGTCAATCAGCGTCGCCTGCTGACCCGCCTCGCCCCCCGCCAGCGGAGAGTCCGGCCGTCGCCCGAATCAAGTCTCAGCCGTTGCCCAGCGCCTGGTCGAGGTCGTGGATGAGGTCGCTCGCGGTTTCCAGGCCGACGGAAAGCCGGACCACGTCCGGTCCCGCGCCGGCGGCGATCTTCTGCTCATCCGTCAACTGGTTGTGAGTCGTGGAAGCAGGGTGGATGATCAGACTCCGGGTGTCGCCGATGTTGGCGAGATGGGAAAAGATCTGGACGTTCTCGACGAGTTGAACGCCGGCGTCGTAGCCGCCGCGTACCCCGAACGTGAAGACTGCACCCGGTCCCTTGGGAAAATACTTCGCAGCCAGCTCGGCATACGGACTTGAGGGAAGTCCGGCGTAGCTCACCCAGGCGACGGCCGGGTGCTGCTCGAGGTGTTCGGCGACGGCCTGCGCGTTTGCCACGTGCCGCTCCATCCTGATCGGCAGCGTCTCGATGCCCGTGAGGATGTAGAAGGCGTTCTGCGGCGACAGCGCGGGACCCAGGTCACGAAGCGCATCGGCCCGGACTTTCATCGTGTAGCCGAAGTCACCGAAGGTCTCGGCGAAGCGAAGTCCGTGGTATGACGGCGTCGGTTCGGTCATTGACGGGAACCGGCCGCTTGCAAACCAGTCGAATTTTCCCGATTCAACGATGACGCCGCCCAGCGAGTTGCCGTGTCCTCCCATGAACTTGGTCAGCGAATGCACGACGATGTCCGCACCGTAGTCGAACGGGCGGTGCAGCCAGGGGGTTGCGAGCGTGTTGTCCACCATCAACGGGATCCCGTGCTCGTGAGCGATGTCGGCCATCCGCTCCACGTCGACGATGATTCCACCGGGATTGGCCAGGCTCTCGACGAACAGGCACTTGGTCCGATCCGTGATGGCCGCCCTGACCGCTGCCTCGTCGGCGGGGTCGACGAACGTCACCTGCCAGCCGAATCTCCGGAAGGTGTGGGTGAACTGGGTTATCGAGCCGCCATAGAGGTACCGGCTGGCGACAATCTCGTCGCCGGACTCCATCAGCGGGTAGAGCGCGAGTTGCTGGGCGGCGTGCCCGGACGCGCACGCGACTGCGCCGCGACCTCCTTCCAGGTTGGCCACGCGTTCCTCGAGCACGGAAACCGTCGGGTTGGTGATGCGCCCGTAGATGAATCCGAAATCCTGGAGGTTGAAGAGCGACTGGGCGTGGTCCACGTCATCGAACACGAAGCCGACCGACTGGAATATCGGCGTGGTCCTGGCCCCGGTATGAGGATCCGGCGCGGCGCCTGCATGCACCGCGCGGGTTTCGAAGCCGAACTCCCGCGGCGTGTCTGAGTCGCTCATGTCAGTTTCGTCCGGGATCTCAACGGCCGCCGTCGGTTGGAAAACAGCCCCGAGTTGATGCCGCCCCAGCCGAGTTCCCCGTACAGCCGGCCGTATTCGATCTTGGGGCAGCGGTTCATGACAACATCCAGCCCGGCGGCCTTGGCGCGCGCCGCGGCGTCGTCGTTTCGGATCCCGAGCTGCATCCAGACCGTCTTGGCGCCAATACGGATTGCGGACTCGGTGATCGCCAATGCCTCTTCGGAGCGGCGGAAGACGTCAACCATGTCGACCGGCACGTCGATGGATTCGAGATCTGCCATCACCGTTTCACCGAGGAGGTCCGTCCCTGCGGCCGGTGGATTGACCGGAATGACGCGATAGCCGCGCTCGCGCAGGTACTTGAAGGCGAAGTAGCTCGGTCGGCGAATGTTCGTGCTGGCACCGACCATCGCGATGACGCGCGTCCGCTCGAGGATCGAGCGCAGGTAGGAGTCGGGGTAGGGAATCGGTTCCAAGGCGGCGTCAGCTCCCTGTCCAGACCGGGGTGCGCTTGGACAGGAACGCATCGATTCCTTCTTCGGCATCCCGGGCCAGCATGTTTTGCGTCATGACTTCACTGGCGTAAGCGTAGGCGTCGTCGATGGGCAGCTCGGCCTGCCGGTAGAACGCCTCCTTGCCAATTCTAAGGGTCAGCGGGGACTTCGCGGCAATCTTGCGGGCGAGATCCATCGCCGTCGCGTCGAGGTTTTCCGGTTCGACCACGCGATTGACCAGACCGAAGGTGCGCGCCGTCTCGGCGCTGATCATCTCGCCGGTGAGCAGCATCTCCATGGCCTGCTTCCGGTCGACCGAGCGCGACAGCGCCACCATGGGCGTCGAGCAGAAGAGGCCGATGTTGACCCCGGGGGTCGCAAAGCGGGCTTCCCGCGCCGCGACCACGAGGTCGCAGGACGCCACCAGTTGACACCCCGCGGCAGTCGCGATGCCCGCGACCTTGGCGATGACCGGGCGCGGATGGCGCGTGACGGACAGCATCAGGTGGGCGCATGTCGCGAACAGCTTCTCGTAGGCTTCCCGGCCCGGGTTGGCCCGAATCTCGCGTAGGTCGTGACCGGCACAGAACGCGGGTCCGACTCCTTCGATGACGAGCACCTTGACGCTTTCATCCTGCGCGGTGGCATCAAGCTCCGCCTGCAGATGGAACATCAGGTCGTTGGACAGGGCGTTCCGGGCTTCGGGACGATTCAGCGTGAGCACGCACACGCCGTCGTCGTCGCGCCTCAGGAGCATCGGAGCGGGGCGCACCCGTTCCGCTGTTGCAGCCATGGTCGGACTCCGCGGGGAATTGATCCTCACACAGTATATGGGCTGGACGGCGGCCAGTGTTCGCGGGGGTCGGCAACCGGGACCGGAACGAAGTGAGGCTGCGATACTCGCTCAGTCTCCGAGCCGGCCGCGGCACGAACGGGGCGCCTGGTGACGCGTGTATGCGCCGCCGTCGTCGACGTCGTCCAGGACGTCCGCAAGCACATGAACCCGCGCGCGCGTCCCGGCGGAACGGACAGTGTCCGCCAGGGCGGCGGACGTCGACCAGCGGACGTTCAGCATGACGGAGCCGGCGGGCCGTCGGTTTCGGAAGCCCGCCAGCCAGTACCCGCCGTCGGCCGCCGGGCCGAAGACGAAGTCGTGCCAACGCAGGGCTGCCAGCGCCGCTCGGAGGTGACTGGCCTGCAGGTCTGGAACGTCGCTGCCGACGATCAGGGCCGGTCCCGGCTGACTGCCGGCCACCCGGCGCATCCGCAGGCCCAGATTGCCGGCACCCTGCGGCACGGCCGGGACGCGAAAGGTTCGCGCCATGGCGCGGCACGCACGATCCGGCGTAACCGCCAGGATCGTCCGCCAGGTGCGGTCGGACGCAAGGCGACGAAGCAGCACGGCGAGCGTCGCGCGGTAGAAGCGCAGGGCTTCCACCCTGCCGATATCGGCGGCGAGCCGCGTCTTTACGGTGCCGATCACCGGCTGGCGGGCGAACACCAGGACCGTTGGCCGTAAGGCGGAGCGGGCTTTCGGGACGGAACGCGGCGACCTGCTCCGGGGCGGCCGCAGGTGCCGCCTGACTCGTTGGTGCATCGGTCTCAACCGGGTGGTCATCGGCACTTCCGGACGCGACGGCAACGCGTTGCGGACGGCTCGCGTCCGGCGGACACTACCGGCGCGCCGGCCGTCCCATCATGGCACGGCGCCGAAACGGCATCCGCGGACCGCTGCGCGATTTCAGGCACGGGGCCCCGCGGCTTCCCCGATTCTAGCTTCTGGCAGGCGGCGGCGTGCTTTGGCCCCGCGTGGCGGGGGTTCGCCCGGGGTCCCGTGCATTCCCTGAAGATTCAGGCTGACTTTTCGCCCGGAAGCGCTAGCTTCGATGCCGACGGCGTGGGAGCGCCGTCACATGGACAGGCACCGCCTGCAGTTTCAGGGAAAGAAGATCGATGCACAGGAAAACGCTGCATGCCGCCCTGCTCGCGGCCAGTCTGGCTGGTCTCGCGGGTTGTGCCGCGCAGCCGCCCATGCTGGGCGGGTCGCAACCCGCTACAGCGATGTTGACACTCGATGCGTTTCAGGGTGAGGGTGCTGCTTGCTACGACCGTGCCGGCCAGCCGTACACGGCGGTCGTCGACAGCCACCTGCACTTTCGCCCGTTTGGCGGTCCGGCCCTCCCGTTCGACGAGGTGGTGCAGTACCTCGAGAACACCGGCGTTCTGTTTGCCAATGTGTACGGAATCGGTCAGATGCTGCCGGTGAATTCGGACTGTACGTACTACCTCGACTGCGTCGGCACGTTGGTAAGCCCGACGATGAAGAACGACTTCGTGAACGCCATGAACTTCGTCTTGAGCGGGACCGATGCCGTGCACCTCACCATGTCCATGACGTTTCCCGATCTGGAGAAACCCGATTCGGTGCTGGTCGGGATGCGCCTGCTCGATCACGAGTTTCCGGGCGTCTTCAGCTGGATGGGCGAGGTCAACCTGGTGAAGCAGGCGCTGTTCGGGAACTTTCACGCGGTGGTCCCGCTGGCGACCATCCCGCGCTGGGCTCCGTTCATGGCGCTACTGCGGTTCCGCGGCATGCCCCTCGCGATTCACTCGGATCTTGGCAATGACGCCGATCCGACCCAGTACCTGCCTTGGATCGAGGAGGTGCTGCGGCTGTACCCCCACAACAAGATCATCTGGATGCATCTCGGACTGTCGCGTGAGCTTGTCGCAATTGATCCGGACACGCACATCGGGATTCTCGAATCGCTGCTGGACCGCTATCCCAACCTGATGGTGGACATCTCCTGGCGCGTGATCGACGACAACGTGTTCTCGGACCCGGGGCTCCGCGAGCGGTACATCCCGTTTCTCAACGCCTATTCGGATCGCATCCTGCCCGGCACGGATTTCGTTGCATCCGCCAACAAGAACTTCGACATCTACCGGACGGAATTGGACGTGACCAGCCGTATTCTTGCCGATCTCGACGATGCCGCCTTCCGGAACATTGCGCTCGGGGAGAACTATTTCCGGCTCATGGGCCTTGACTACGTGGCGCCGGAGATCTGTGCGTCATCCTCGTAAGCCACGCCGGAGCGCAATGCCCAGGTCTCGCCGAACCCCTGAGTCCGGGGCGGAAGCGATGAGGCCCGAAAGCACGGTCAAGGAACCGAAAGCCAGGACTTCTTGAAGGTCAGGAGGTCGTTGCGTCCGATTCTGCTCGCGGTCCGGACCATGGCCGCAGCCCACGCGCAGCCCCCCGGGCTGGCCCCAGGTTGTCGATAACCGGAACCGGCCGTTCAGCGTCGAGGCTGAGCGGCAAGCCGCCGCTACGGCGCATGCGTTCGGCAACCACGCCCGGTGCCCGGGAACAGGAGGCGGATCCCTGCAATCCTGACACCCAGTGCGGCTTCCGCTACGCGCGGGTGCGCTGCACGAACCAGCGCCCCGGCGGGCTGATCGGACCGGGCTGCTGGCGCCCGGCAGTCGCGGATTCCGGGCCGGAACCGGCCGCTCGTCACGACGACGGCGAAGCTACCCGGTCGTTTCGCTCCGCAGGAGAAACATCGCCATCGATCCCGACAGCAGCGGCAATGTCGCGTCGATCACGATCCAGACCAGAGAAGTGGTGTCCGCTCCGATTGCAGCAAATGCTGGCGAGAGGAGGTCGAACCAGTTCCAGAGCATCAGGATGCTGACGAACAGGAACCCGAAGAACTGGATGTTGGCCACCAGGAACTCACGTGTCACCGGCCCGCTGTCGGATTCTAGGTCCACCTGCCGTTTTCGGTCGTAGGAGTAGAAAAGACCCAGCGCGAGTCCCAGCACCATGAGGGGGTTGAGGACATTCCAGAGCGGGCTGTAGGGCTGTGCCTCGCTGGAAGTGTGATAGAGCGGTTCGACAACGGTGTGGACGGCCAGCACAACCGCCAACGCAAGAAGAAAGATTCCGCTGATTCGCTTAAGCATGGAAGGTCTCCCTTCGTGTGATCTGACCGCCATGAGGTCGTGCAACGATAGCAACGACGGGTATCACTGCCGTCGGCGTGCCGCAGCTTCACGGTCGGCAGTCTCATAGAATCTGCGAATACGTTCGGGCGATGTACCGCCGAGCCAGAGCGCCAGGCAGAAGAGGTTCCGCAGGCTCCGCCGGAGCCATCCGTCGCGCCGGTACCGCGCGCCGGACGTGCGGATCGCCGCTTGCAGGAGGTGGAGCCGGCGCCGGCCGATCCGACGCACGATGCCTACATCCTCCATGATCGGCAGGTCGGGATACCCGCCGATTTCGTCGAGCAGCGGGCGCGGAATCAGGAGACCCTGGTCGCCGTACGGGAGCGCGAACAGCCGGGTCCGGATGTTGGCCAGAGCCGCAGTTCGCCGGGCCGGCCACGAATCCTCGTCGAACGCCAGCCGAAAGCAGGCGGCGTGGCGGCGGTGTCGCGGGGCGGTGATGAAAGCCCGGGCCTCGTCCGCCCATTCCGGGGGAAGCAGTGAATCCGCGTGCAGGACGAGGATCCACGCTCGCGACGTCAGGCTGCAGCCCGCGCGGATCTGGGTCCCACGGCCTCGGGACGCGGTGGCGAACCGTGCTCCGTGGGCCTGTGCGCATGCAGCCGTGGCGGCCTGATCACGCGAGTGTCCGTCCACCACGCAGATTTCGGATGCCGCTCCGGCCAGGCAATGAAGCAGTGGTGCCAGACTCTCCGAAGATTCGAGCGTGGGAATCACAACGGAAAGATCAGCGATCGGCTCTGCGGGCGAGTAGCGAATGACCGGCACGGCGCACTCCTCTCAGTCGGAATCGGCCCCTCGCGCAGCGAGGGGCCGCCAACGCCGGCACCGCCCCCCAAGAGACGCCCCGCGGGCCGGGATCGACGGCCCGACGGAACCGGCCATGGCGCATGGCCGCGCCGCCTCCGAGCCCTGCGGGAACGCGCCGCTGGTCCTCGTATAGCGCCGGACCCGGGCGATCTGCAATCGCGCGCCCCGGGTGGGGCAAGGGAACCCCGGCCCGCATGATCAGGCTCGCATGAACCAGATATGTTCCTTTTATGATCTTGCTGTGGGTCTGACTTCTGCTACTATGCAGTGATGGCCAAACATGGATCCGGCGCAGGCATACGGTTCGCGCCCCCGAGCGATCTCCCGGCGAGGCGGCGCGGTCGCGGGGCAGTCAGCAACCGCACCGGGCGGTTTGAGGCTTACGTCCGCGAGGTCGACGAGATAGCGCTCGCGGAGTGCCCGCCATCGGCGACGGTCGCGACGACCATCTCGCCCAGCGAAACCCGAGAAGGATTGACTTGGAACCAGTCGCCGGATATCGGCTTCGACCGCTCGGTGAACCCCTACCAGGGCTGCGAGCACGGCTGCATCTACTGCTACGCGCGCCCCACGCACGCCTACCTCGGCTTGTCCCCCGGTATCGACTTTGAAACTCGCATCTTCGCCAAGGAAGCAACGCCGGAACGGTTGCGCGAGACGTTCGCGAAGCGTGGCTACACGCCGGCCACGATTGCGCTTGGAGCCAACACCGATCCGTACCAGCCGGCGGAGCAGAAGCTTCGGCTCACGCGGCGCATTCTCGAATGCCTGCGTGACCATCGACACCCGGTCAGCATCGTTACCAAGTCGGCGCGCGTGCTCCGCGATCTGGAGCTGCTGCAGGAACTCGCGGCCTTGAAGCTCGTGCGCGTGCTGGTGTCAATCACGACGCTTGACCATCGACTGGCCAACCGCATGGAGCCGAGGGCCAGCACGCCGGCGCGTCGGCTCGAAGCCGTCGCGCAGTTGCACGAAGCCGGCATTCCCGTGGTGGTCATGAACGCGCCGGTCATTCCCGGCCTCACCGACATGGAGATCGAGCGCCTGGTCGCTGCGGCGGCTGACGCCGGCGCCGATTCGGCTCGCTACGTGCTGCTCCGGCTGCCTCGCGAGGTCGCGGAACTGTTCGAGGAGTGGCTGCACGCACACGTCCCCGGCGCGGCGAAGCGGGTACTCGCGTTGGTGCGCGAGACCCGCGGAGGAGCCTTGTATCAGTCGGAATTCGGGGTCCGACAGCGCGGTACCGGCCCCTATGCGGAGCTGATCCGGGCTCGGTTCAGCGCGGCGCTGCGGCGTCACGGCCTGGACGATCGGATGCCGGACCTTGACACGACGCAGTTCCGCAGAGCGCCGGCGCAGGGAGAGCTGGCCTTTAGCTGACGATCTCGCTGCCGGCGAGCATCAGGTCCGCCGCAAGACCCACAAACCACACCAGCGCAGCACGATGAGCTCCGCGGAACGCGCTCCCACAGGAATCGGGGTCCTCCAGATCCACAGTGGCGGTGTACCAGGCCGACACGATGCCAAAGCCTGCGAGCCCCAGCCAGGCTGGCGCGCCGGCCCCGGCAGTCGCGAGGGCACCCGCGAACACGGCCACCGCAACGGCGTAGGCAATCGCCACGAACCCGCGGCCGCGGCGGCCGAGCCGAACGGCAGCCGAACGGATACCCGCCGCCAAGTCACCGGTCCGGTCCTGATAGGCGTACAGCGTGTCATAGCCAACGGTCCAGACGATGCAGCCGGCGTACAGCAGCAGCGCCGCAGCCGCCGGCCAGCCGCCGGTGGCGGCCGACCAGCCGACCAGGGCGCCCCAGTTGAACGTGAGCCCCAGCCAGACCTGCGGCCACCAGGTGAACCGCTTCGCCAGCGGATACAGCAGCACCAGCGGCAGTGAGGCGGGCACCAGCCACACCGCTGTCGCCGGCAGCAGTATCAGGAGCGACGCCGCCAATGCCAGGTGGACCGCGATGAAGGCGAGCGCTGTGCGGGGCCCGACCCGGCCGGCAGCCAGCGGACGGTTGCGCGTGCGCTCGACCGAAGCGTCCAGATCCCGGTCGACGAGATCGTTCCAGGCACAGCCGCCAGCCCGGGCGAGCGCGGAGCCCGCAAGCAGGATGACGCAGAGAACGGCGAGGTCGGCCGGCGCTGGCTGCGCCAGGGCAACTCCCCATGCGCACGGCCATGCCAGCAGCCAGATCCCGATGGGGCGGTCGTATCGCCCGAGCGCCACGAGATCGGCGAGCAGTGCGACGGGGCGGCTGATCGCGGGAGCCATGGCTGCATGCGTAGGGTGCCGGCGGGCACCGTGCAAGCCGTTGGCCGGGAGGCCATCCTTTGCGCTGCGGGCAGCCGCGCCTGCACCGGGTCGGGAAACCGGAGGGAAGAGGATGACGAAGCGGCAGGAGACGGGCGGGTGCTGGCTGCTGTGCACGCCCACGGCCGAGTCGATTCCGGCGCTCCGTTATGTCAGCGAGTGGGGTGTGGAGCGGATCGTCTGTATCGCTCCGGGCACTGGCGACGTCCCGGATCTGGATCTCGGGGCAACCAGCGAAGCCGTCCTGGACGCTGTGCAGCGAAGCGCCCGCTCGTCGGCGCCGGACATCGTGCCCTGGACCTCGCTGGCGGCGGCACTCGGGCAGGTGCGCCGCGCGGACCGGATCCTGATCGTCCTTGACGAGTCGCGGGAGGGGCCGTCCCTCATGGAAGCCTGCCGTGATCTGCCCGCCGGCAGGACCGCCCTTCTGGTGGGACCCAGGTCCGGGTTTCCGGCGTCGGACCGGCAGGTGCTTGGCGCGTCGGGCCTCGCGCCGCGTCACGTCACGCTGGGTCCGCGGCTGTTTTCGCCTGAAGCGGCAGCCTGCGCTGCGGTGGCGCTCGTGCAGTACCTCTCGGAGACGTGATCGGATCGTCGAAGCTACTGCGCCCGAAGCGTGCGAGCAGACTCCGCCCCTTCTTGCCCATGGGGCCAAATGCGCAATACTGCGACGAGTTGGCGCAACGCATTTGCTCCGTTCCGGTATTGCCGGACCCGCCCGAACTCCCCGATCCGCAGGAACCTATGGTCGAAACGCCTTCGCCCGCTCCGGCGGTCGGCCATGTACGGGAACTCGTGGAGTGGCTCGAGGCCGGCTGCAAGGCGCCGGCGGACTGGCGGATTGGGACCGAGCACGAGAAGTTCGTGTTCGCTGCCAAGCACCTCCACCGAGCTCCCTACCACGGACCCGCCGGCATCCGGGCGGTGCTGGAGCGTCTGACGGCGGGCGGGTGGGAACGCGTCGAGGAGGCGGGCCAGGTCGTGGGACTGCGCCAGGGGCGACAGTCCGTCACGCTGGAGCCTGGCGGGCAGGTGGAACTCTCCGGCGCGCCGCTCTCGACCCTGCATCAGACGTGTGAAGAGATCAACGATCATCTCTATGAACTCCGGACGATCGGCGATGCCCTGGGGCTGCTGTTCGTGGGGATCGGGTCGGATCCGCTGACCCCCGTCGGCAATGCCCCTCTCATGCCGAAGGGGCGCTACGGGATCATGCGGCGATACATGCCGACACGCGGTGCGCTCGGCCTCGACATGATGATGAACACGGCCACGGTCCAGGTGAACCTCGACTTTTCGGACGAGCGCGACATGGTTCGGAAATTCCGCACCGCCCTGGCGCTGCAGCCCATCCTTGCCGCCATGCTGGCCAACTCGCCGTTTCGTGAAGGTGAGCGCTCCGGTTTCCTCAGCTGGCGCAGTCATGCTTGGTCGGACACGGATCCTGACCGCTGCGGGATTCCGGAGTTCGTCTTCGAGCCCGGCATGGGGTTCGAGCGCTGGACCGAGTATGCGCTCGATGTACCCATGTACTTCGTGTACCGGGATGGGCGCTACATCGACGTCGCCGGGATTCCGTTCCGCCGGTTTCTCGAGGGCCGGCTGGACCTCCTGCCCGGTGAACGTCCAACGCTCCGCGACTGGGAAGATCATCTCACGACGATCTTCACCGAAACTCGCCTCAAGCGGTTCCTCGAGATGCGCAGCGCGGACGCAGGACCGTGGAAACGGCTGTGCGCCTTGCCGGCGCTTTGGACGGGCGTCCTGTACGACGCGACGGCCCTTGCCGAGGCCGAAGATCTGGTCCGAGAGTGGGGGCCCGAGGACCGCGAGAGCCTATTTCTCGAGGCGCCGCGGTGGGGGCTGAGCTCGGAAATCGGTGGCCGGCCGCTGCTTGCAGTGGCGGCTGACCTCCTCGAAATAGCGCGTGGCGGACTGAAGCGACGGGTACGGCGCAATGCGGCGGGGGATGACGAGAGCGGTTTTCTCGACGTCCTGGCGACCATCATCGAACGAGGAGCCACGCCCGCCGACGAGCTCCTCGACATGTGGCAATCACGCGGGCGCGATGGGTTGGCGCAGCTCCTGGCCGAGGAAGCCTACTGAGGCTGCACCCGTCATCGCGGCCGCCGAGGTCGCGCAGTGGCACGACTTTGCTATTGTGACCGCGAAACTGATGGTGCTCGCCCGGAACCGACCAGGCGAAGCTTGCGGGTTTCGCGCGACACCGCCGGCGCGCGCACTGCCTGCCCCTGTTCGCCCGCGCAGTCTGCCGCTCCGGGTGACTTCCCGCAGTTTCTGACCCGGTCCTGCGGTTGGCGCCGCGTGGGTGCCGATGCCGGGCCAGCGCCGCTCTACGGCTCGCCCGGAACGCTGGGCCGCGCCGTGCCGGCACCACATGGTTGACGTCCGAGGACTGCTGATGCATCGACGATTCCTCGCCAAGGCACCCGTTCGGCAAGGGCTGTACGACCCGGCGAACGAGCACGATTCGTGCGGGATCGGCTTTGTCGCGGATCTCAAGGGCCGGCCGAGTGCGGCGATCATCGCGCAGGGTCTCGAACTGGTGGTCAACCTGACACACCGGGGTGCTGTCGGCGCCGACCCGACGGTCGGGGACGGGGTCGGACTGTTGATGCAGGTACCCGATGTTCTGTTCCGCGCTGCGACCACGGAGGCGGGGTTCACACTCCCGGACGGTCCCTACGGCGTCGGGCAGATTTTCCTTCCGCGTCAGGGTGTGGCCCGGACGCACTGCGAAGAGGAGACCGAGGCCGCGCTTCGGCGCAATGGCCTGACGGTGTTCGGGTGGCGCGACGTGCCGGTCGACCGTTCGGTGCTGTCGGATGTCATACGGGCGGGCGAGCCGCTGGCCCGTCAGGTATTCGTCGGCCTCACCGAGGAGGGCGACCAGGACACGCTCGAACGCCGCCTGTTTATCGCGCGCAAGCAGCTCAGCAACGCGGTGCGAACCTTCGGACCGGACTGCGACAGCTTCTACGTCGTGTCGATGTCCTCTCGGACCATTTGCTACAAGGGCATGATGCTGCCGGACGCACTGGGTCCGTACTACCTTGACCTTCAGGATCCTCGCACCGCCAGCGCGCTGGCGCTGGTTCACCAGCGTTTTTCGACGAATACGTTTCCCTCCTGGCAGCTGGCGCAGCCGTTCCGGATGCTTTGCCACAACGGTGAGATCAACACGGTGCGCGGGAACTGCAACTGGATGGCAGCGCGTCGGCACGCGCTGCGCTCCCGCCTTCTCGGCAAGGACCTGGAAACGATCTGGCCGCTCATCTCCGAAGGGCAGTCCGATTCGGCCTGTCTCGACAACGCGCTGGAGTTTCTGCTGGCGGGCGGCTACTCGCTGAGCCACGCGCTGGCGCTGCTGGTGCCGGAAGCCTGGCAGGGGCACCCCGGGATGTCCCCTGGCCGCCGGGCGTTCTACGAGCGCCACGCGGTGCTGATGGAACCGTGGGACGGTCCTGCCGCACTGGCGTTTACCGACGGCCGACAGATCGGCGGCCTGCTCGACCGCAACGGCCTCCGGCCGTCGCGCTACGTGGTAACCCGTGACGACCGCGTGATCCTCGCGTCCGAAGCCGGCGTGCTCGCAATCCCCGAGCGCGATGTCGTCGCCAGCCGGCGTCTGGAGCCGGGCCGCATTTTGCTGCTCGACCTTGAAGAAGGGCGGATCGTCGGCAACGACGAGGTGAAGGACGCCCTGGCGGGGATGGCCAACTGGGCGGCCGAGGTGGCGGCGAGCACGCTCCGGCTGTCCGAACTGCCGGCCGGCATCCTACCGGCTCCCACCAACGTAGCCCGCCTCGATCGCCAACAAACCTTCGGCTACACGCAGGAGGACCTCAGCTTCCTGATGATGCCGATGGCTGCCACGGGGGCCGAGGCGGTGGGATCGATGGGTACCGACACGCCGCTCGCGGCATTGTCGGGTCGCGCGAAGCTCCTCTACCAGTACTTCAAGCAGAATTTCGCACAGGTCACCAACCCCGCGATTGACCCCATCCGCGAGCAGATGGTGATGTCGCTGATCACGTTCGTCGGTCCGCGGCCCAACCTGCTCGGCCTGGGCGAGCCGGACGCGACGCGGCGGATTCGCCTGGAGCAGCCGATCCTCACCGACGCGGAGCTCGCACGGATCACCGCGCTCGGCGCCGACAACGAGACCGGTCTCCGGGTTGCAGTCCTCGACATGACGTTTGATGCGGCGGCGGGTGAAGCGGGTCTTGCCGATGCGCTTGCGGAGCTGCGCGGCAATGCCGAGCAGCAGGTGCGCGCCGGCATCACCGTCCTGGTGCTCTCCGACCGGGCGGTGGGACCCGATCGGATCCCGGTACCCGCGCTGCTTGCGACGAGTGCCGTGCACAGCCACCTGATCCGGCGCGGCCTCCGGACGTCAACAGGTCTCGTCGTCGAGACCGGCGAGGCCCGCGAGGTGCATCACTTCTGCGTGCTGGCCGGCTACGGCGCCGAAGCCGTCAACCCCTACCTGGCCTTTGAGACATTGGCAGGCGTGTGCGACCTGCTGCCGGGGGACGTCTCCGCGGAGGAGGCCAGCGCGGCGTACATCACCGCCGTTGGCAAGGGCATTCTCAAAGTGATGTCGAAGATGGGCATCTCCACGTACCAGTCCTACTGCGGGGCCCAGATCTTCGATGCCGTGGGGCTCGCGAGCGGATTTGTCGACGAGTACTTCCCGGGCACGGCTACCGCCGTCGAGGGTGTGGACCTGTCGGTGATTGCGGCCGAGACGGTGGCCCGCCACCGGGCCGCATTCGGCAATGCGGCGGTGCTCCGCGACGCGTTGGAGGCCGGGGGGGAATATGCGTTCCGCCTGCGGGGCGAAGAGCACATGTGGACCCCGGATACCGTGGCGGACCTCCAGCATGCCGTGCGCACCGACGCGCAGGATCGCTACGACGCGTTCTCGGCAGCGGCCAACAGCCAGGCAGAGCGCGCCAGGACGCTCCGGGGTCTGTTCACGTTCCGGTCCGCCGGCGCGATTCCGCTCGACGAGGTGGAACCGGCCGCCGAAATCGTCAAGCGCTTTGCGACGGGCGCCATGTCGTTCGGGTCGATTTCCCGGGAGGCGCACACGACGTTGGCCATCGCCATGAACCGGATCGGCGGCAAGTCCAACACCGGCGAGGGCGGGGAGGAAGTCGACCGGTTCGTGGTCCGGCCCGACGGGGACTCGATGCGCTCGGCGATCAAGCAGGTCGCGTCAGGGCGGTTCGGGGTGACCACCGAGTACCTGGTCAACTCCGACGACATTCAGATCAAGATCGCCCAGGGCGCGAAACCGGGTGAAGGTGGCCAGCTTCCGGGTCACAAGGTCGATGGCGTGATCGCGAAAGTGCGGCACTCGACACCCGGTGTGGGGCTGATCTCGCCGCCACCGCACCATGACATCTACTCGATCGAGGACCTCGCGCAGCTGATTTTCGATCTCAAGAACGTCAATCCGGGCGCACGGATCAGCGTCAAGCTGGTGGCCGAGGTGGGGGTCGGGACCGTGGCCGCCGGCGTGTCCAAGGCGCGGGCCGATCACGTAACGATCGCCGGGTACGACGGCGGCACCGGCGCCAGTCCCCTCACGTCCATCAAGCACGCCGGGTCCCCTTGGGAGATCGGCCTCGCGGAAACCCAGCAGACGCTGGTCCTCAACGGCCTGCGCGGCCGCATCGCGGTGCAGGTCGACGGCGGCCTGAAGACCGGGCGCGACGTTGTGATCGGTGCCATCCTGGGCGCCGACGAGTTTGGTTTCTCGACGGCTCCGCTCATCGCCGCCGGCTGCGTGATGATGCGCAAATGCCACCTGAACACCTGTCCCGTGGGGATCGCGACCCAGAACCCGACCCTGCGCCGCCGGTTCACCGGCACGCCCGAGCACGTGATTCGGTTCTTCTGGTTTGTGGCCGAGGAGGTCCGCCAGATCATGGCCCAGCTCGGCATCCGGAGGTTTCACGACCTGATCGGCCGCACCGACCTTCTCGATACCGCGCGCGCGCTCGATCATTGGAAGGCGAACGGTTTCGATTTCACGCGGCTCTTCCACCGCCCCGACGTGGGACCCGAGATCGCGCGCTGGAACTCGGAGACCCAGGACCATCCGATCGACGACATCCTCGATCGCCGTCTTCTCGAGGCTGCGGCCGACACCATCGAGCACGGGACCCCGGCCGACCTCGAGTTTCCCATTCGGAACACGGACCGTACGACCGGCGCCATGCTGTCAGGCAGGATCGCCGCCAGGCACGGCCATGCGGGCATGCGGGAGAACACGCTCTCGGTCCGCTTCCGCGGTACCGCCGGGCAGAGTTTCGGCGCCTTCCTCGCGCGCGGGGTGGCATTCGAGCTGCAGGGCGACACCAATGACTACACCGGCAAGGGGCTCTCCGGCGGCCGGCTTGCGATCTATCCTGCCCCTGACAGTGGTGTCGTGCCGGAGGAGAGCATCGTGGTCGGAAACACGGTGCTCTACGGTGCGATTTCGGGCGAGTGTTATTTCCGCGGCATTGCCGGTGAGCGGTTTGCGGTCCGCAACTCCGGTGCCGTAGCCGTCGTCGAGGGCGTGGGGGACCACGGCTGCGAGTACATGACCGGCGGCGTGGTCGTTTGCCTTGGAATGACGGGATGGAACTTCGCCGCGGGGATGTCCGGCGGCCTCGCCTACGTACTGGACGAAGACGGCACGTTTGCCGACAGGTGCAATCAGAGCATGGTGGAGCTGGGGCCGGTGCCGCGTGATTCCGGCACGGTTCTCGCGGACGGGAACGGTCTTGAGCTGGAACCCGTTCTGGCCGACATGCTGGCCGACGACGAGCATCGCCTGTACACGCTGATCGCACGCCATCGACACTTCACCAACAGCGCACGCGCGGCGCGCCTGCTCGCGAACTGGGATGACGTGATCGGCAAGTTCGTCAAGGTGCTTCCGGTCGACTTCCGGGCGGCCCTGACCCAGGCCAGGGCGGCGGCCCAGGCCGCTGCCGGGACGCAACCGGCGGAACGGCTCTGACATGGGAAAGGTTACTGGCTTCCTGGAGTTCGAACGGCGCGAACGGGCCTATCGGCCAGTCACGGAGCGGGTCGGGCATTTCCGCGAATTCGTGGAACCGCTCGTGGACTCGGAGCTGCAGACCCAGGGCGGTCGGTGCATGGACTGCGGGATTCCGTACTGCCACCAGGGTTGCCCGGTCAACAACATCATCCCGGACTGGAACGATCTCGTGTACCGGGGCGACTGGAAGCGGGCAGCGGACGTACTGCACTCGACCAACAACTTCCCCGAGTTCACGGGGCGAATCTGCCCGGCGCCGTGCGAGGAATCGTGCACGCTGAACATCCAGGACGTGCCGGTCACCATCAAGACGATCGAATGCGCGATCGCCGACCGGGCCTGGAGCGAGGGCTGGATTGCGCCCCAGCCTGCGATCGTTCGGACCGGGCGGACCGTGGCGGTCGTGGGTTCGGGCCCGGCCGGGCTGGCCGCCGCCCAGCAGCTTGCCAGAGCAGGCCACGCGGTGACCGTCTTCGAAAAGAACGAGCGGCCTGGCGGACTGCTCCGTTACGGCATTCCCGACTTCAAGATGGAAAAGTCGCATATCGACCGGCGCATCGAGCAGATGGAAGCGGAGGGCGTGGCGTTCCGCTGCGGCGTTCATGTGGGACACGACGAGACCGCCTCGGTCCTGGCCGCGACCTTCGACGCAGTCCTGTTGGCGGGCGGCGCGGAGCACCCGCGCGATCTGGAAGTCCCGGGGCGCGACCTCGACGGCGTGCATTTCGCCATGGACTTCCTGACGCAGCAGAACCGCCGGCTCGGTGGCGACCCGAGCAACGGGCAACGGGACATCCTGGCCGGCGGGCGCCGCGTCATCGTCATCGGCGGTGGTGACACGGGATCGGACTGCATCGGTACGTCGTTCCGCCAGGGCGCGGCATCGGTCACGCAACTCGAGATCCTTCCGATGCCGCCGGAACATCCCGATAAGGGTGCGACCTGGCCGCACTGGCCGTTGCGGCTGCGCACGTCGTCGTCCCAGGCCGAAGGAGCGGAGCGCGACTGGTCGGTCCAGACGCGCGCACTGGCCGGCGTCGACGGGCATGTCGGGGGCCTGCAATGCATCCGGGTGGACGAGCGTTTTCAGCCGGTCGACGGGACCGAGTTCGAGCTCGGGGCCGACCTCGTATTGCTGGCCATGGGCTTTCTCGGCCCGGTGCGGAACGGCATGCTGGAGGAGTTGGACGTCGAGCTGGATGCGCGCAGCAACGTGAAGGCGGATACCGAGAATTACCGGAGTTCGATCGACAACGTGTTCGCGGCGGGTGACATGCGCCGCGGCCAGTCCCTGGTGGTCTGGGCGATCCGTGAAGGGCGCCAGGCGGCCCGGTCGATCGACCAGTTCCTGATGGGGGAGACCGACCTGCCGAGGTAACGGCCGCACGCGCAGGCAGTAACACCGAGTATCTGGTCGTGGGCACGGAAGTGAGCACGCTGGCGTAGGCGCTTCTAACAAAATGTCGAGAGCTGGCATCCTTCGCTGCAACGGGAGGGTCGGCCATGCATGCTGTCATCTCTGAAAAACGGGAAGAACCGGCAGAGCTCTGCTGGCGCTAAGACGTGGTGCGGCTCGAAGTTTTCGGCTCGGCGGCGCATGGCGCGGACTTTGATCCGCTGCACAGCGATGCTGATTTTCTGGTGGAATTCAGGCGCGCTGACGGCCGGGCCCCGCTCCGGCAGTACTTCGACTTTGCGGAAGCACTGCGCCACGCCTTGGGCCGCCCTGTCGACCTGGTCGAAGCGGGCGCAGTGCAGAACCCCAATTTGCGCGCAGCCATCGACCGATCGCGTGAACTCGTCTATGCGTCCTGACCTCCGCGTCCTGCTCTCGGATGTTCGAAGCCGCTTCTCCGAAACCGTAACCTGCGCCTGCAACACCGTGACCGACTGATTCAGATCCAGTTGAGAGTCACCTCAGGATGACCGGCGGCGCAGGTACAGTGTTGAAGCGACCAGTGCTGCGGCTGCTTGGCGCGGGTTTCGCCGCATACGTTGGGTTGTGCGCTGTGCTCTATCTGCTCCAGGAACGACTGATCTTTCTGCGCGTGCCGCTCGCGGAAAGTGATCGCCAGGCGGTTGCGCTGCTGCCGGGTACGGAAGAGATTCGGATCGCGGCGGCCGACGGCACCCGTTTGCACGGTTGGCTCCATCGTGCTGCCGGAGATAAGGGGGCCGGCGGCCTCGTTATCTACTTCGGTGGCAATGCAGAAGAGGTGTCCGGACAACTGCACGACGCGGACAGGTTCGCCCCTTGGTCGTTTGCCGCCTTCAACTACCGGGGTTACGGGCTGAGTGAAGGACGACCGAGCGAAGCGTCGCTCGTTGCCGACGCGCGGGTGATATACGACTGGTTCACGAAGCTGGATGGCATCGACCCGGATCGAATTGTGGTCTTCGGACGGAGCCTCGGTTCCGGTGTTGCGGTACAGCTTGCCGCCAGCCGACCCGTCTTCGGGGTGGTCCTGGTCTCGCCGTTCGACAGTCTGCGCAGCGTCGCGAGCCGCCAGTACCCGTTTGTCCCGGTGTCCCTGCTGCTCAAGCATCCATTCGACTCACTGGCGCACGCACCTGAAATTCGATCGCCGGTGCTAATCGTTGCAAGCGAAGCCGACCGGATCGTTCCTGCGGACTTGTCGCAGCGCTTGCACGATGCCTGGGCCGGGCCGAAGCGATGGGCGAGCATTCCTGACGCCGGTCACAACGATCTCCACGCCCGGCGAGGCTACTGGCGCGCGATTCGCGAGTTTCTGGCTTCGCTTCCTCCGGACCGTTGAAACATCGCCCATCCGTCCAGCAACAGGGCAGTTGGCGGATGCGCTACCGTGTGCCGAGCGAAGGGTCGGCGAGCGTCAAGAAACCTCAGGCGCGGCATGCCGGAACCCGGATCACGGGCACGGAGGCCGGGAACGGAACCCGCGCCCCGATGTCAGTCTGAAGCAGTGACCGCGGATGCTACCGTTTCGACCACGAACCGCGCACCTTCCAGCGCTCGAAGGGCATCCGGCTCCCCGTAGAACTCCGAGGGAACGAGGTCCTCGGCACCATAGAACGCGAGTTCTCGGTCACGGCGCAAGTCGCGGGAAATCGCGGCCATCCGGTCGACGTGCGCGTGGACGGATTCCGGCAGGCGTTCACGTTCGCCGGTCAATATTGCGGAGACGTCGTGAAGGCGCGGCGGTTCAATGCCGGAATTCCGCAACAGCCCCTTCAACGCAAGCTCGACCGCTTCCTGCGATTCGCGTACGACATCGGCCCAGCTACCGGCATCGTGCAACACTTTGATCGCCTGGACGCGAACGGCGGCGCGCCGAACATAGTCTGCCGCCAGTCCCCGGTTGCGCATCGTCAAGCGACCTCCATCCAGTATCCCTGTCCGTGCGCCGTTCGTCGGCGAAGCCGCCCTTCCGCCAGCACGCGTCGCATCGCTGCCAGGTGTGCGGAAAGGCGGAGTTCACGTTCGATCAGCACCATACCGTCGATCGCCACCTCGGCCCACAGCGCGGACGGCGACTGTCGGTCGGATGGCAATCGGGCGAAATGCGGGTCGACGGGCCGGCCTTCCCACGCGACCGGCTCTTCATCCCACCTCCGGTACAGGTCGCGAGCGATCGGGATGTTCTCGTCGACCACGACCAGCACATCGACATCCGAAGTGTCGGTCGGTTCGCCGCGAGCCCACGACCCAAAGACTGCAATTCCGATTAGCGAGTCCCTGACCAAGTCGTTCGCACGCTGAATCGTTTCTGACGCCGCCGGGAAGCCGAGGGGCATGCCCAGTGGGTTGCTGGCAAGGCGCCGCGCGCAAAGGGTATTGAGCGAGACCCCGCCGGCGGCGGCTGCCCGTCGCAGGGCGGCATGCAGAGAGGGATCAATGCGAAGCAGGAACCGTCCCGAGCACGCATCCGGGGACATGATAACCTCATATGATACTAGATAGTCTTACCAGCGATACTACCAGCTCGACTGGATCATGTCAGGGCCGCTATTGCGAACCTGCCGTGCCGGCATTCCGCGTACGGAAGGAATGGCAGCGGCGTGACCGCGCGTGATTCAACGGGGGCCGTGGCATCGGTGACCCTTCGCATCGGACTTGGACGGGTACCCCTCCTATAGTGCGCGGTCGGACCTCCCGCTGAGGCAGGAGCCGGCCCTGATGGTACGCGGGATATCGTCCCGCCGGCGCACGCACGGGTCCCGGGCGGCGAAACATGCACGATTGAAAGGAACCGGCATGGCAACGAAGGAATTCGAGGGGAAGACGGCACTGGTCACGGGTGGATCCCGCGGGATCGGCCGAGCAACCTGCGTGCGGCTGGCCCAGGAAGGCGCCCGGGTCGCCATCAACTATGTCGGCCGGGAAGACGCCGCCCAGGAGACTCGTCGGCTGGTGGAAGCGGAGGGGGCGGCGGCGATGACCGTCCAGGCTGACGTGTCCGACCCGGCGCAGGTCGAGGCCATGGTGCAGTCGGTCGAAGCAGACCTTGGGCCGGTCGATCTCCTGGTCGCCAATGCCGGGATCGCCGATGCGGTTCCGCATACGAAGCTCACGTACGACATCTGGAAGCGGACCATGGCCGTCAACGTGGATGGCGTGTTCCTGTCCGTCATGGCGGTCAAGGACGGCATGCTGGAGCGCGGGTACGGGCGGATCGTGTGCATCGCGTCGATCGCCGGGCTGTTTGGTCGACCGATGATGATCGACTACGCGGTATCCAAGGCGGCCGTCGTCGGCATCGTCCGTAATTTCTCGGGGGCCCTGGCGCCCGCGGTGCGGATCAACGCGGTGGCGCCGGGTCTCACGGACACGGACATGGTGGCGGGTTCAGATCCAGTCTGGCGGCAATCGGTAATCGACAATACCCCGATGCAGCGCATGGGCACGGCCGACGAAATTGCGCAGATGATCTTGTTCCAGCTGTCCGACCGGTCGAGTTTCTCCACCGGGCAGACGATGGTCGCGAGCGGGGGGCGCATCACCCTGCCGTAGCGCTCCAGTATGGCGCCCGATCCGCTGCGGGGTGTGTCGGCCGTCCACAGGCTCCGGCCTCACGGCCTGGTGTGGGGCCGGTCGCGTCTACGGATGTGGGACGCTGGCAGGACCGCTTGGTTTTCCAGATGGTCGCTGCTGGTCGAGGCGTGCCGAAGGGCCCTGTCGGGCAGGCCGTGCGTGCTCGTCGTTCGAAGGGAGGCCTCTGCCCAGCCGACCGGTCAGGTGTCAAAGGGCTCGCGCGTGACGCGATCTCCCTTGCGATAGGTCGCCAGGATGACGACCACGGTCACTACGGCCAGCCCCAGGAGCACGCAGATGAACAAGATGAATTCTCGGACGTGGATCTTCGCGTAACCCATGTAGGCGAGGACAGCGAGGATCCCTGCCCAGAGCAGCCAGTACAGCAGGGCGCGCCTCATGGCGATGGTGCCGAGCGCAGGAGCCCTCGCCTCCTCCCCAGGGCCACCAGGACCAGAACTGTTCCCCCGATCGCCACCAGCCACCACGCTGGCAGGCCGGCGATCACCGCCTGTGGCGGCAGGAAGAGCAGTCCGCCCGTGACGATCAACACGAATCGCAGCGCGGGCGGGAGCGGCCCGCGGTACCACCCTTCCAGTGCCAGGGACAAGGACCAGACGCCGGCGAGCGCAAGCGGCAGGGAGATTGCGGTCATCCAGACCGGTCCTTCCAGCAGCAGCGATGGGTTGTACACGAAGGCGAACGGCACCAGGTACTTGGCGATACCGATACGCGCGGATTCGACCGCGGTCGCCATCGGCGGCGCGCCGGCGACGGCGGCCGCGGCGAAGGAAGCCAGCGCCACGGGTGGCGTAATGGAGGATACGACGCCGAAGTACAGGGCGAAGAAGTGCGCGGCGATGGGCACGACGCCGATCTCGATGAGGGCGGGAACGACCAGGGCGGCGACGGTGATGTAGACCGCCGTGGTGGTCATGCCCATGCCGAGGATGATCGCGCCGACAGCGGTGAGGAACAGGAGAATCGGCAAGCTTCCCCCGGCCAGGTCGATCACCGAATAGGTGAACTTGAGGCCCAGTCCCGACGTGAAGATCGAACCGATGATGATCCCGGCGCAGGCACACGCGATCGTCACCGGCACGGTGTTCCGCACGCCGGTTTCCAGGGCCGCGAACAGGTCCACGGCCGTCATGGCCGTGTCACGCCGGAGAAAGCTCAGGCCGACCAGCGCGATGATCGACCAGAACGCCGCCAGCATTGGCGTGTAGCCGGCGAACAGGAGGCCAAGGAGGACCCCCAGGGCCAGCAGCAGGTGCCATCCCCGCGCGAGGACCTCCCGGAACTTCGGCAGCTGGTCGCGATCGATGCGACCGATTCCGTGCTTCTCGGCCTCGAGATGCACCATGAAATACACGGTGGTGAAGTAGAGAACCGTCGGAATGATCGCGGCGACGATGACCCAGAGGTAGCTGATGTGCAGGAACTCGGCGACCAGGAACGCTGCCGCACCCATGATCGGCGGCGTGATCTGGCCGCCGGATGACGCGCAGGCTTCCACGGCCCCGGCAAACCGGGGTCGGTAGCCGATCTGCTTCATGAGGGGGATCGTGAACGGCCCGGTCGTCACGACGTTGGCGACGGCAGAGCCGGAGACCGTCCCCAGGCAGCTGCTCGCCACCACGGATGCCTTGGCGGGGCCGCCGATTCGGTGACCGGTCAGCGAGACCGCGAAATCGATGAAAAACCGGCCCGCACCCGAGCGCAGCAGGATGGCGCCAAAGAGGATGAACAGGAGGATGTACGTAGACGCCACGTAGATGGGGATCCCGAAGATTCCCTCGGTGCGCATGAAGACGAAGTCGACGAACTTTCGGAACGAGGTCGGTGGTCCGTACAGGAAGCCGGGAAAGTGGGGCGTGTACAGGGCATGCGCCACGAAGAAGCCCGCTACCGCCACCATGGCCAACCCGACCATCCTGCGGGTCGCTTCGAGCACCAGGACGATCATCAGGGTGCCCACGGCCATGTCGGTGTCGGTGATATCCCCCTGACGCATGAGGAACGCCTCGAGATCGAACAGGGTGTAGACCTGCACGAAGAGGCCGAGAGCGGCGAGGGAGAGGTCGGCGGCGAACCCCATCATCCGGCGCGTGTTGCCCGGATCGCCCGGCACCATGACCGGATCAAGCGGCGAGTCCCGGCCGAGCGGGCGCAGGAGGAACGCGAGCACCAGCATCACCACCAGGTGGGTGGAGCGGAAGGCTCGCGATTCCGGAGTTCCGAACAGCGCGCAAAAGAGGTGGAACAGCGCCAGCGCGATGCTGAGCGCCGCCACCGTGCAGGCGACCGTCCGGGCAAAGTTGACGGCCGGGAGTCGGAGCGCCTGTTCAAGAAGTGACAGGTTGTCCGGGCCGGAGCGTTCCTGTCCGCTCATGGTGTGCCGGCCCTGCTAGGGGAGCAGGCCGTGTTCCGTGTAGTAGCGTTCGGCCCCGGGATGGAGCGGGATGATCGCTCCCTGCAGGGCGTCTTCCCGCCTGGCGTGCCTCCAGGTCGGACTCACGGCAGCGAGGTCCGCGTGATGTTCCCACAGCAGGCGGGTCACGCCGTAGACCACCTCTTCGGGAACATCCTTGTGGACGATGAGGACGGTCGTGGCGCCGACGGTCGGCACGTCACCGGACTGGTCCTCGTATGCCTCTTGCGGGATCACGCTGTCGACGTATCCGGGATTCTCGGCAAGAAACCGCGTACGGACGTCGTCCTCGACCGGCAGGAACCGGATGCCCACGCTGAAATTGAGATCGATGAAGGACGCCTGCGGGACACTGGTGAGGCCGGAGAAGGCGTCGATGTGCCCGTCGCGCATCAGCGCCACGGAATCGCTGTACGACACATGGTGCACCGTGCCGCCGTTGGCGCGAACGTCGTCAACGCCAAACCCGTAATAGGAAAAGAGCAGCTCCATGGCCTCGAATCCCGACCAGCGGGCCTTGCCGGGGCTGATGTTGCGATCCCGTAGATCGAAGTAGGACTGGATGTCGGAGTCGGCTGGCACTGCGGTTTGCAGGGCGGCGGGGTACAGCGTGGCGACAAACCGAAGGTTGGGGTGCTCCTTGCCGGAGCGGTCGACGCCGGAGAAGGCGCGGAAGACGGTGTGCCCGTAGCTAAAGCCGATCTCGGCGTCGCCACGGTTGATGTCCTGCACGTTGGCTCCGCCGCCGCCGGGAGCGTTGGACGTCACCACGCGATCCAGGCCGGTACCGACGATTTCCATGAGCTTGGCACCAAGGGGGTACCAGTTCCCGCCGGCCGGCCCCGAGACCATGCGAAGAAACGTGTCGGCCGCCCAAGCTGGGCTGCTTGCGGCGGCCACGCCCGCCAGTAGGAGGGCGGCGAAGAAACGGGTCATGGAAGCAGGACCCTCCGGTTCGGGGCAGCGATGCTCGCGCAGACCGCTAGCAAGTGCAAGCTACAGTGTTTTCGCCCGCGTGACGGGCTCTATCCGTGGAAAACCAAGGGCCTGTGTGGTAGACACATACGCTGGCTGTGGCATTGCCATCTGGGCTGATTCCGTGCTGGCCCCCACCGAGCCCAAGCGTGCCGCCACGGAACCGGGCCACAACTTCGCGGGCCAACGAGAATCGTGTTCCTGCAGGGCTTTCGTTACTGCAGGCCTCTCCCTCGCACGACGCAGAGACTATGGCTGGAAAACCCGCTGCAAACACATTCCCGAGGCTTCTGCGGGCCAATGCCGAGCACTTGGGTGATCGGCCCGCCTACCGCGAGAAGGAATTCGGGATCTGGCAGACGTGGACGTGGTCCGAGGTTGCCGAGGAGGTCCGGCATCTGGCCCTCGGATTCCGCTCGCTGGGCCTCGATCGCGGCGACCGCTTCGCGATCATCGGGGACAACCGGCCGCACCTTTATTGGTCGTTCACTGCCGGTCAGGCCATTGGCGCCATACCCGTTCCGTGCTACCAGGATTCGGTCGCCGAAGAAATTGCCTACGTTTGCGAACATGCCGGCGTGCGAATTGCCGTGGTCGAGGACCAGGAGCAGGTCGACAAGCTCATCGAGGTGCGGGACCGCCTCCCCGAATTGCGGGCGATCGTCTACACCGACCCCCGAGGTCTGGAGCGGTACGACGAGGTCGAAGGACTGATTGACTTGGCTGCCGTCGCCGAGGCCGGGACGGGTCTGCACGGCCGGGACCCCGAGGACTACGAACGGGAAGTGGCCCGAGGCCGACCCACGGATATCGCGGCCATCCTCTACACGTCCGGCACCACCGGCCGGCCCAAAGGGGTGCTGCTCACGCACACCAACCTGATCGAGCCGGCCCGCCGCGCGGTCAAGTTTGACAGTTTGACCCACAGCGACGAGGTGCTGGCCTACCTTCCGATGGCCTGGGTGGGCGATTTCGTGTTTTCGATCGCGCAGTGCCATATCGCCGGGTTCTGCGTGAACTGCCCCGAGTCGCCGGAGACCGTGCTGACCGATCTGCGCGAAATCGGCCCGACCTACTACTTCGCCCCACCGCGCATCTTCGAGAACATGCTGACCTCCCTCATGGTCCGCATGGAGAATGCCGCCCTGGTCAAGCGTCGCCTGTTTTCCTACTTCCTGGGCGTGGCCCGGCGCGTTGGCTGCGACATTCTTGACGGGAAGCGAGTGAACCCGCTGCAGAGACTGCAGTACGCGGTGGGCAACCTGCTGATCTACGCGCCGCTCCGCGACGTGCTCGGACTGGGCCGCATCCGCGTGGCCTACACCGCCGGCGAGGCGATTGGCCCCGATGTGTTCCGTTTCTTCCGGTCGCTCGGGATCAACCTCAAGCAGCTGTACGGCCAGACCGAAGCCTCGGTCTACGTGACGATCCAGGCCGATGCTGAGGCGCGGGCCGACACGGTCGGCGCCACGTTTCCCGGGGTCGAGGTCCGAATCCAAGACCAGGAGGTCCAGTTCCGCGGCGACGGCGTGTTCCAGGGCTATTACCGGGACGACGACGCGACGGCCAAGTCGATGACCGAGGACGGCTTCGTGCGTACCGGGGACGCGGGGTATTTCGACGAAGCCGGGCACCTGCGGATCGTCGACCGGGCCAAGGACGTGGGGGCGCTCACGGACGGCACGCTCTTCGCGCCCAAGTTCATCGAGAACAAGCTCAAGTTCCACCCGTGGATTCGCGAGGCAGTGGCCTTCGGGCACGAGCGCGACATGGCCTGCTGCATGATCAACATTGACCTTGAGGCGGTGGGAGACTGGGCTGAGCGCCGCGGGATCGCGTACTCGGGATACACCGATCTGGCCCGGCAAACGGAGGTTTATGAGCTGGTGCGCGGTGCAATCCGCGAGGTAAACGCCGATCTCGGCGAGGATCCCGCGTTGCGTGGTTCCCAGATTCGACGCTTTCTCGTGCTCCACAAGGAACTCGACGCTGACGACGGCGAACTCACCCGGACCCGGAAGGTGCGTCGGACCGTGATCGGTCAAAATTACGGCGAGCTGGTGGAAGCCCTGTACACGGGCCGGGACTCGTGTCGCGTGGCGGCCGAGGTCACCTTCGAGGACGGCCGGCGGGGGACGATCGAGGCCGACGTGCAGATCTGGGACGTGGATGAAGCCGCTCCCGTGGCGGCCGCGGCATGAAACGCGAAATCGGCAGTGGCCCGCCGGTCACCGCGCTTGAGAACATCCACCTTTCATTCGGTGGCCTGCGGGCGCTGCAGGACGTGAGCGTGGCGGTCCAGCCGCGCGAACGGCTCGCGATTATCGGGCCGAACGGCGCCGGCAAGAGCTCGTTGTTCAACATCATCAGCGGCATCTACACCGCTTCTTCCGGTGTCGTCCGCCACAAGGGCGAGGAACGGCCATCACGCATGAAGCCGTACGAGGTCGCCCGCCTCGGCATTGCCCGGACCTTTCAGAACATTGCGCTGTTCCCGGGCATGTCAGCCCTCGACAACATCATGACGGGGCGCAACAGCTTGATGCGCCGCGGCATCCTCAGCGAAGCCCTGCAGCTGGGATGGGCGCGCCGGCAGGAAATCGAGCATCGGCGCCGGGCCGAGGAGATCATCGACTTCCTGGAGATTCCCTCGGTCCGGAGGACCCCCGTTGGCGAACTCCCCTACGGGATGCAGAAGCGGGTGGAACTGGGCCGGGCGCTGGCGGCGGAACCGGAACTCCTGCTGCTCGATGAACCGATGGCCGGCATGAACCTCGAAGAGAAGGAGGACATGTGCCGGTTCATCCTGGACGTCAACGAGATCCAAGGCACGACCCTGATCCTCGTCGAGCACGACATGGGCGTCGTGATGGACATTTCCGACCGGGTGGCCGTGTTCGACTACGGCCGCAAGATCGCCGACGCCGCTCCCGACGACGTGCGCCGTGACCAGACGGTGATTGACGCGTACCTCGGAACTGCGCACGAGCACTGAGACCGGACGCGTGATGGACGAGCTCTACTTCTTCCTCGAGGTGCTGATTGGCGGCCTGCTGTCAGGCACGCTGTACTCGCTCGTCGCCCTCGGCTTCGTACTGATCTACAAGGCATCCGGCATCTTCAACTTTGCCCAGGGCACCATGGTGCTGTTTGCGGCCTTGACCTTCGTGGGCGTGCTGGAGTTGGGCGCGCCGGCGCTGCTGGCCGCCGTGGTCACGCTGGCGGTGATGGTGGTGCTCGCCTTTGCCGTGGAACGTTTCATATTCCGGCACATGGTGAACCAACCCCAGGTCATCCTGTTCATGGCGACCATCGGGCTGGCCTACTTCCTGGAGGGTCTTGGCCAGACCATCTGGGGCACGGAAGTGCACGTCCTCGACCTTGGTATTCCCGACCGGGGCCTGTGGCTGGGGCCCATTCTGGTCAGCCAGTTCGATCTGGTCGCCGCCGCCGTCGTGGCCCTCCTCGTGGCCGGGCTCGGCGTGTTCTTCCGCACCACCACGATGGGGCGGGCGCTTCGCGGCGTGGCGGATGACCATCAGGCAGCCCTGTCGATCGGCATCCCCCTGCATCACGTTTGGGTCGCTGTCTGGTCCGTGGCGGGGTTCGTGGCCCTCGTGGCCGGCCTCGTGTGGGGCTCCAAGCTCGGCGTGCAGTTCTCCATCTCGCTGGTGGCCCTCAAGGCGATCCCGGTGATGATCATCGGCGGCTTCACCTCGATCCCGGGCGCAATCGTGGGCGGCCTGATCGTGGGGGCCAGCGAGAAGCTGGCGGAGGTGTACTTGGGCCCGTTCGTGGGCGGCGGGCTGGAAAACTGGTTCCCGTACATGCTGGCGATGCTCGTGCTGATGGTTCGGCCCGAGGGCATCTTCGGTGAAAAGATCATCGAGCGCGTGTGAGGATCTGAACGTGTTCTACCGCGAAACCGGCCAGTACAAGACGACCTACGCCGCCGATCGCGCCATTTTCCCGATCCGCCAGGACCGGATCGGGATCGCCATCCTCCTGGTGGTTGCGTTCGTGGTGATTCCGCTCTTTGCCAACGAGTACTGGCTGCGTTCCGTGCTGACGCCGGTCCTGGTGTTTTCGCTGGCCGCGATCGGCCTGAACATCCTGACCGGCTACACCGGGCAGCTCTCGCTGGGCACCGCGGCGTTCATGGCCGTGGGCGCGTTCGCGGCGTACAACCTCGAGGTACGCGTGCCCGAGGTGCCGTTCCTGGTGTCCTTCGTCGTGGCGGGGCTGGCCGCGGCCGGGGTCGGAATCCTGTTCGGACTCCCGTCCCTCCGCATCAAGGGGTTTTACCTGGCGGTCGCCACCCTGGCCGCCCAGTTCTTCATCGAATGGCTCTTCACGCATGTCGGCTGGTTCACCAACTACTCCACTTCGGGCGTGATCACCGCGCCGCCGATGACCCTGCTCGGCTACAGCTTCGAGAGCGCGGAGTCCCGCTATCTGCTGACACTCTGCATCGTGGCCGGGATGGCGATCATGGCCAAGAACATGGTTCGCAGCGAACTGGGGCGGGCCTGGATGGCGGTCCGCGACATGGACGTCGCGGCCGAGGCCATCGGCATCAACCTCATGGCAACGAAGCTCACCGCGTTCGCGGTCAGTTCATTCTACTGCGGGGTGGCGGGCGCGCTCTGGGCGTACGTGTATCTCGGGACCGTCGAGCCGCAGGCATTCGACGTGCTGCGTTCGTTCGAGATTCTGTTCATGGTGATCATCGGCGGGCTCGGCAGCATTCTCGGCTCATTCCTCGGCGCGGCGTTCATCGTGCTGCTCCCGATCTTCATCGCCAACGCGAGCGGGCTGTTCGGTAGCGCGCTTTCCGCGGAAACCATTGCGCATCTTGAGTTCGTCATCTTCGGCGGCCTGATCATCCTGTTCCTTGTCGTCGAGCCTCTCGGTCTGGCGCGGCTGTGGCAAATCGTCAAGGAAAAGCTCAGACTCTGGCCGTTCCCTTACTGATTGAGAAAATCGGGAGTAA
Source organism: Alphaproteobacteria bacterium (assembly GCA_022825705.1). Taxonomy (GTDB): domain Bacteria; phylum Pseudomonadota; class Alphaproteobacteria; order TMED109; family TMED109; genus VXPW01. Next base: position 32,408 of record JAJDWH010000050.1, on the reverse strand, counting down.
GCCATGCACAAGTGCTTGTTGGTTGCCTTGGCCGCCCTGGTCTTGGCGGGGCCGGTGCCGGCAGTGGCGCAGGACCAGTCCGGCGACGGCGCCGAGCAGTTCATCCCCATCACCAGTTACCGGACGGGTCCGTATGCGGTTGGCGGAATTCCGTTTATGGACGGGTTCGTCGATTACCTGAAGATGATCAACGCCCGTGACGGCGGTATCGAGGGCGTGCGGATCGTGTGGGAAGAGTGCGAGACCGCCTACAAGCCGGACCGCTTTGTCGAGTGTTACGAGCGGCTGAAGAATCGGGGCGAGCGCGGCGCGTCGGTCTTCAACCCGCTAGGCACGCCGCTGACGTACGCGGTGATCGACCGGTTGCCGGCCGACAAGATCCCGCTCATTACCCTCGGGTACGGCCGCACCGACGCGAGCGACGGACGGGTGTTCCCGTACGTCTTCCCGCTGATGGTGAACTACTGGAGCCAGAACACCGCCAAGATCCGTTACATCGCGAGCCTCGAGGGCGGCCTCGAGAACCTCGACGGGCTGAAGATCGCCAACGTCCACCACGATTCTGCCTACGGCAAGGAGACGGCGCCGGTCCTGGCGAAGCAGGCCGAGCGCTACGGCTTCGAGGTGCGGCATTTCCCGGTCGTGCATCCCGGCATCGACCAGAAGGCCGTCTGGCTGAACGTGCGGCGCTATCGGCCGGACTACGTGATTCTCCGCGGCTGGGGGGTCATGAACCAGACTGCCCTGAAGGAGGCTGCCCGCGTCGGGGTGCCCGCCGACAAGATCGTCGGCGTCTGGTGGTCCTGCGCCGAGCAGGACACGGTCCCGGCCGGTGACGCGGCCGTCGGCTACACCTGTTCGACCTTCCACAACAACGGGACCGACTTCCAGTTGATGCAGGACATCATCACGCACGTGCACGATGCCGGCGACGGCACGGGTCCCCGTGAGGCGGTCGGCACCGGCTTCTACAACCGCGGGGTCATCAATGCCTTCGTGACCGTTGAGGCCATTCGCACGGCGATGGGCGAGTTCGGTGCCCGGGCGCTCGGTGGTGAGGAGGTACGCTGGGGGATCGAGAACATGGAGCTCACCGACGCCGACATTGCGGCCGCCGGCGCCGCCAACTTGGTGCCGCCGATCAGCGTGAGCTGCGCCGACCACGAGGGCGGCGGCAAGGTCCTGTTCGTGCGATGGACCGGCGAGTCCTTCGAAACGGCGTCCGACTGGCTGGAGCCCGACCGCGACCTGGTGCGCGGCATGATCGAGGAGTCGGCTGCGCAGTACGCTGCCGAGAAGGGCATCACGCCTCGGACCTGCGAATCCTGATGACCGACGCTACGACAGCGACGGGCCCGGATGATGCGTCCGGCCCGCTGCTGTCAGCCAACAACATCGAGGTCGTCTACAACCGGGTGATCCTCGTGCTCAAGGGTGTGTCCCTGAGCGTGCCGCGCGGCGGGATCACGGCGCTGCTCGGTGCCAACGGCGCCGGCAAGACCACGACGCTGAAGGCCATCTCCCACATCCTGAAGGGGGAGCGGGGCGAGGTCACCCGGGGCAGCATCGTCTACGACGGCACGGAGACGGAGTCGCTCACCCCGTCCGATCTCGTGCGGAAGGGCCTCGTGCAAGTCATGGAAGGCCGCCACTGCTTCGAGCACCTGACGGTCGAGGAGAACCTCCTGCTGGGGGCGTACACCCGCAGTGAAAGCCGGGCGGAACGACGGGAACAGCTGGACAAGACCTACGCCTATTTTCCACGGCTTCGGGACCGCCGTCACACGCAGGCGGGCTACATCTCGGGCGGCGAGCAGCAGATGACGGCCATCGGCCGGGCGCTCATGGCGCGCCCGCGGATGATCCTGCTCGACGAGCCGTCCATGGGCTTGGCGCCGCAGTTGCTGGCCGAGATCTTCGGCATCGTCGACCGTCTCAACCGGGAGGAGAAGGTGAGCTTTCTCCTCGCCGAGCAGAACACCCATGCCGCGCTCAAGCATTCGGACTATGGCTACATCCTCGAGAACGGCCGGGTCGTCATGGAAGGTGCGTCCGAGCAGCTCACCGAGAACTCCGACGTGAAAGAGTTCTATCTCGGGCTTGGCGAGTCCGGCCGGCGAGGGTTCCGGGACGCCAAGCACTACCGCCGCCGGAAGCGCTGGCTGTCATAGACGCCGACCGGCGGAGCGCGCGAGCATGCCTGCCGGCAATTCGATGTGTTTCGACTGGGCGAGCCGCGGTTTGTTGAACCCTCAGCGCCGCCGACCAAGGTCAGGCAGGAAAGGCCCGCTGTCCCTTGGCGCGGTTCCTCGATCGGCCCGCAATTGTCAGGCGTCAAGAAGGTTTCGTTGCTGTAGCCCGGGAAACATCTAGAACCCGCGGCCGCGATGAGTCCGTTCACACAGGATGTTTGGCTGCCGAGGCGCAACCCGACAAGCAGGTCTCGGCGCGGTGAACCATCCATGGTGCGAAAGGTCTCCGACGTGCTCCCGTGCATCGGAAAGGGCCTTGCGACAGCAACCGGCGCGACCGGAATCGATCGATTTTCCCTCGCGAAGGCCACAGAACCGGTGCAAGGACCGCAAGCGAGCTCACTGAAGCTATATTCTGGTGCGAGGCCGAGTCGTCGTGGAACGCGCATCCAGACAGCTGACCGAAAACTCCAGCACGAAGGAGTTTGCTCTCGGTCTTGCAGGATCCGACAAGAGGGGGTTCGGGGATGCCAGGTACTACTGTTGCCGGATACGGCGGCTGCCGTAGGAGGCTCCTCGCGGGCGCGAGCTTGCTGCTCCTGGCATTGCTGCACGCCTGGCCGGCGTTGGCGCAAGGCCCCACGATCCTGCAACAGGCCAAGGAGGACGAGCCTGAAGAGGCCACGATCGCGCCCGGCACGGACTCCTTTCTCGCGACCTACCTGAACGTCGAAACGCTCCAGTACGTGTTCCCAGGTGCGGATTCGTACGAACTCGTTCCGGGCGATTTTCCGAGTGCCGACATCTACCAGGGTGGCCAACTCGTGGGGTACGTGTTCGAGACCTATGACACGGTGCGCGGATTGGGCTACTCGCGGCGGCCGTTTCATCTCATGGTCGGCGTGCGGACGGACGGCGTACTCTCCGGCGTGCGGCTCCTCGCCCACGTGGAGCCGATCGCCATCCTTGGCCGGACGGACGAGGACTTCCACCAGTACCTGACGCAGTACACCGAGATCGACACCGCCCGCGGGATCAGCATGCGGCTCGGGCTGTCGGATTCGGTGCTGGAAGGCGAGGCGATCGCCATGCGCGAGACCGCCGGCGACACTTCGGATCTCGTACCCGTCGACGCCATCTCCCGGATTACGACCTCGTCGCTTCTGTTCATGGACTCCATCATGCGCGGTTCGCGCAAGGTCATGCGTGACCGGGGGTCCGTCCTGTCCGCGGATGACCTGGGCCGGGTGCTCGATCTCGAGCTCATGACGAAACAGCCGTGGGCGTCGCTGTTGGAAGACAGTTCCATAGCCACCCGCACGATTACGGTCGGGGAACTCGAGGCTGCGCTCGAAGGAGACGCCAACACGGCGCTCCCCCGGTCCGTCCGCTACGCCAGTGCGGATGAGCCGGTCGCCGAGGTCTATGCGGCGTTCGTTACGCCGGCCGGCATCGGCATCAACATCCTTGATCGTCGTTGGTACGACCAGTACGTGTCCGCCGGTCGGTCGGTTGGGGACGTGGTCATCTGGGTCGGCTTCCGCGGGCCGATCGGCTTTCGGGACACGCGCGCCACTGCCGTTGCGCCGGACGTGTATGACAACCTCCGCATTCGCCAGGACGATCGCACGATCACGCTGACGCCTGAGCTCTTCAAGTCGCTTCCCTTCCACCACATCGCCGACGCTCCCACCCTGGACGACCAGGGACTGTTTTATTTCGCTCCCGGGACCGGGCCGGATCCCACACGACCATGGAGCCTGGAATACGTGGTCGACGGTGACCTGGCCCGGGGGGCGCCGGAGGACGCCGTGCCGGCGTCCGCAATCTTCCCGGTTACCTACGCCATCCCGGCCCGCTACGTGCGCACCGAACCGCTGCCTCTTCCAGCGGTGGAGACGGCTGCGGCTGCGCTGGACAGCGGACTGGACTGGCAGGGCATTTGGCGTGACCAGCCCGTGACCGTGGCGCTGGGTTTTGCGACGGCGCTCGCGGTCATCCTGACGCTCACCTTTCAGCGCCTCATTGTGCGCAACCGCACCCTCTACCGGGTCATCCGGATCGGTCTCCTCGTCTGGATCGTCGGCTGGCTCGGGATCGTGGCGGGCGGGCAGCTCACGGTGCTCCACCTCATGAACGTCGTTCAGGTTCCGTTCTACGGTGGCGGGTTCGCCGGATTTCTTGCGGAGCCCCTGATCACGATCGTCGGCATCGCGGCGCTGGTGACCCTGCCGTTCTGGGGTCGCTCGCTCTTCTGCGGCTGGCTGTGTCCCTACGGAGCCATGCAGGAACTGCTGGGTCGTCTCGCCCGGACGTTCCGGGTCCGGCGGCCGCACATTCCGCCGCTCTGGGCCAAGCGACTCTCCGGCGTGAAATACGCGGTCCTGGCCGTCCTCCTGGTGCTTACGTTCGTGGATTTCGAGTGGGCCGCGTGGGCGGCCGGCATTGAGCCGTTCAAGACCGCGATCACGCTCCGCTTTGATGCGCCGACGGCGGCGGTGCTGTGGGCAGGCGGTCTCCTCATCCTGGCGCTGTTCGTGGAACGCGCCTTCTGTCGGTTCCTGTGTCCGCTAGGCGCCGGCCTTGCGATCCTCGGCCGGATCCGGGTGTTCTCGTTCCTCCGGCGTCGCCCCGAGTGCGGTAGTCCCTGCCAGGCCTGCGGGCCCGTCTGTCCCACCGGCGCCATCGATCGGTCGGGCAAGATCAACATGAGCGAATGCTTCTACTGCCTGGACTGCCAGGTCCTGCACGACGACAAGACCCGGTGCCCGCCGCTCGTCGCGCAGCTGAAAGCCCGCGCCGCCCGGCAGGACGCCCCGAGACCGGCCACCGCGCCTGCCTAGCCGGCAAGCCCCGCTGGTTCGACGGGTGGCCGGCGGTCCGGATCAGCAGGGAGCAGGGCTGGCGAACGGCCGGAAGCTCGCGAGCGGTGGCACTGTCCACCTGACTGACAGCCTCCGCCACAACGCGGGGTGAGATCTCCGTTGACCGCGCGGCGCGTCGCATTCGTCCCGCGAGGGCTGCGCCGCCTTCCCTGGCAAGCGATTGTCAGGGCAGGGAGGGGACACCGGAACTGAGGTACGCCCGGGGCGTGCCAGATACCGGGCCGCGTGTCCGAGGCAGCGGACCGATGGCACGACCGTGCCGCTTCGCGAGGTCCGTGGCCAATGGTCGTATGATAAATTGCGTCGTTGACGTCAGCATTGCAGGAACGTTTCGAAACGCTCATGGCCGGCCATTCGCAATTCAAGAACATCATGTATCGCAAGGGCGCGCAGGACGCCAAGCGGTCCAAGATCTTTTCGAAGCTCTCGCGCGAGATCACGGTCGCCGCCCGGTCCGGACTCCCGGATCCTGACAAGAATCCCCGGCTCCGCACCGCGGTTCTGGCCGCCCGGGCGGAGAACATGCCGAAGGACCGCATCGAACGTTCGATTCAGAAGGCGCAGGGTCCGGCGGCGGGAAGCGACTACCAGGAGGTCCGGTACGAGGGCCATGCCACGGGCGGTGTGGCCGTCATCGTGGAGGCCCTGACCGACAACCGGAACCGAACGGTCTCGGAGGTGCGTGCTGCCTTCGGAAAGCATGGGGGCACGCTCGGGGAGACCGGCAGCGTCGGTTTCGCCTTTTCGCGTCAGGGCGTGATCCGGTACGCGGCCGACACGGCCGATGCTGACAGCATGCTGGAAGCCGCGGCCGATGCCGGCGCCGACGACGTGATTTCCGGCGCCGACATGCACGAGGTTCGGACCGAGTCGGACACGTTCGGCGCGGTCAGGGATGCCCTGAGCGAGCAGTTCGGAACCCCGACCAGCGCTCGTCTGGAGTGGGTTCCGCACACGATGGTGCCCGTGGATGAGCATCAGGCGCGGACGCTCTTCCGCATGATCGAGGTGCTGGAAGACAATGACGACGTGCAGTCCGTCTCCGCCAACCTGGAAGTGTCCGACGAGGTCCTCGAGAAACTGCGAGAATCCACCTGACTCGGGCGCGCACAACGGATCCCTGACGCGCTGTGCCCGAGCCTATGCGTTTGATCGGCCTGGATCCGAGTCTGACCCGTACCGGCTGGGGGATCATCGACGTGAAGGGCCGGGACATCGCCTTTGTGGCGTCGGGGGCAGTTCGGACCAATTCGAAGCAGACGATGGCCGAACGCCTGGGTCACCTCGATTGCGAGCTCGGCAAGGTGCTCGAGGCGCACGACCCCTCCGAGGCCGCGCTCGAGCAGATCTTCGTCAACCGCAACCCGCGCTCGACGCTGGCACTCGGGCTGGCGCGCGGCGCGGTGTTCGTGTCCGTGGCCCGGCGCCAGCTGCCCGTGCACGAATACGCGCCGGCCACGGTCAAGCAGGCTGTGACCGGGCAGGGTAATGCGAGCAAGGAGCGCGTGGCCGCGCTGGTCCGGGCATTGCTGCCCAAGGCCACCCTGGAGACCCATGACGCGTCGGACGCCTTGGCGGTCGCGATCTGCCACGCGAACCACGCCCGATCGCACGCGCGGTTTGTCATCACGGGTGGCTGCCCGTGATCGCCAAGCTGCGCGGCATCCTGGATTCGACGGGGGACGGCTGGGCCCTGATCGACGTGGGTGGGGTTGGTTACCAGGTGACGTGCACCCGCCGCACGCTAGGCTGGCTGCTCAGTGCCCGGCCAGAGGCGGAAATCCTGGTGCATACGAGTGCCCGCGACAATGCGGTCGAACTCTTCGGGTTTCGCGACGATGCCGAGCGAAGCTGGTTCCGGGCCCTGCTCACCGTCCAGGGGATCGGTGCCAAGACCGCACTGGCGACGCTTGACGCGCTGGTGCCTGCCGAGCTCGAACAGGCCGTGGCCGCGGGCGACGCCAAGGCCATCGCGCGCGCCGAAGGTATCGGCGCCAAGGCCGCCTCGCGCATCATCGCGGAACTCAAGCACCGCGTCGGCACCCTCCCGACCGCTCCCGACGCCGGTCCGGGTTCCGATGCGAACGCCTACCGCGATGCTGTCGAGGCGCTCGTTGCTCTCGGGTACGGCCGGCTCGAGGCGGTCGGCGCACTTTCGAGTGCGCAGGCGCAGCATCCCGATGTCAGTGCGGAGGTTCTCGTCAGGCATGCGCTTCAGGCAATAGCCCGATGAGCGGGGGCGAGCCTGTCGACGCGGTGCGGGTGGTGGCTGGCGGCCCGCGACAATCCGCAGACCGAGCGCTCCGGCCCACCCGGTTCGATGAATTTGTCGGGCAGGAACGCAATCTCGCAAACCTTCGGGTGTTCATCCAGGCAGCGAGCACGCGTGGCGAGGCACTCGACCATGTCCTGCTGTACGGGCCGCCGGGTCTCGGCAAGACGACGCTCGCGCACATCATCGCGGAAGAGCTCGGGACCGGCATCCTCGCGACGTCAGGTACGGCGCTGGGGCGGCCAGGCGACCTTGCCGCGATCCTGACCAACCTCGACCCGCGCGACGTCCTGTTCATCGACGAGATTCACCGGCTACCCGTGACCGTGGAGGAAACCTTGTATCCGGCCCTCGAGGATTTCCGCCTCGACATCATGATCGGACGCGGCCCCAGCGCCCGCACCATGCGAATCGAGCTGCCGCCGTTCACGGTCGTCGGCGCCACCACCCGCGTCGGGCGCGTCTCAAACCCGATGCGCGAACGGTTCGGCATTCCGTTTCATGTCAACTTCTACAGGCCCGAGGAACTGCAGCAGATCGTTGCCCGCGGCGCCGCGTTACTCGGCTTGGACCTTGCCCCGGATGCCGCCGCCGAAATCGCCAGAAGGGCACGCGGTACTCCACGGGTGGCGGCACGGCTGCTTCGCCGCGTCAGGGACTTCGCGACGGTCCGGGGCGCAAATGCGGTCGTCAAGGGCGATGCCGAATCCGCGCTGGAGCAGCTTCACATCGACGCCGACGGGCTGGATGCCTTGGACCGCCGCTACCTCGACTGCCTGGTCCGAAGCTACGAAGGCGGGCCGGTCGGGATCGAATCGCTGGCAGCAGCGCTCTCGGAAGAAGTCGAGACGCTTCAGGACGTGGTGGAGCCGTTTCTCCTGCAGGCAGGCTTTGTCCAGCGGACCGCAGCCGGACGTGTCGCGGCCGGATTGGCCTGGAGGCGGTTGGGCCTGAAACCTCCCAGTCCGGGGACTGTTCCCGGCTTGTTCCCGGCAGATACCGCGCCCGAAGCCGCATCCGCCGATGACGGATGACGCTGTTCCGACAAGCGGTTGCTTTCGGAACGGCACGCATGTCCTGCCGATCAGGGTCTATTTCGAAGATACCGATGCAGGTGGCATCGTTTATCATGCCGGCTACCTCCGCTACGCGGAGAGGGCCCGGACGGAGATGTTGCGCTGCCTCGGTATTGAGCACACGCTCATGCTGGCCGAGCACCGCGTGTTCTTTGTCGTTCGCGAGATGCAAGTGCAATTTCACGCCCCGGCTCGCCTTGACGACGCGCTCGAAGTGCATACCAGAACGGATTCCGCAAGCGGGGCTAGGCTACGGCTTTCGCAAACCGTTCGTAGTCGAGACGCTGTGCTGGTGGAGTTTGCGTTGACCTTGGCCTGCGTGACATGGGAAGGGCGCCCGCGTCGCTGGCCCGCACGCGTAGCAGCGGCAATTGCCAACTTGACCCGACCGTAATTCCGGACATCTTCAAGTACATGGACGAATTTCTCACTACCACGGGTGACATTGATCTGACGATCTGGGGCTTGGTGCTGCAGGCCGACATTGTGGTAAAGGCCGTGCTGGTCGTACTGGTCCTGGCCTCGGTCTGGAGCTGGGCGGTGATCATTCAAAAGATGGGCCGACTGCGATATCTCAAGCGAAAGGCCAACCAGTTCGAGCAGACGTTTTGGTCAGGGGGCTCGTTGGAGGAGCTGCACCGGCATCTCCAGAGCCGCCCCGATCACCCGCTGGCCGCGGTGTTCGTGTCCGGCATGAACGAGTGGCAGCGGTCGGTCACGCAGACCGAGCGCCAACGAACCATTGCGGCGGGCCTGAGCGAACGGATTGGACAGGTGATGCACGTCACCGTCACCCGGGAGATGGACGCGCTGGAAAGGAACGTCGGCTTCCTTGCGACGGTCGGTTCGACGGCACCGTTCGTCGGTCTGTTCGGGACGGTCTGGGGGATCATGAACAGCTTTCAGTCGATCGCCGTGAGCCAGGACACGTCGCTGGCCGTGGTGGCTCCGGGCATCGCCGAGGCTTTGTTTGCGACGGCGCTCGGACTGTTGGCCGCCATCCCGGCGGTGGTGGCCTACAACAAGATTTCCAGCGATCTGAATCGCTATGCGGCGCGGCTGGAGACGTTCGCGAGCGAACTCGGCGCACTGCTGTCGCGACACATTGACGAGAACCACACTTGAACATCGATCCGGTTCAGCACAAGGCGCGTCTCGGGCGGGCCCCCCGGGCCCCCATGTCGGAGATCAACGTCACCCCGCTCGTCGACGTGATGCTCGTCTTGCTGGTCGTATTCATGATCACCGCTCCGCTGCTAACGACGGGTGTGAGCGTCAACCTCCCGGAGGCGGATGCGGAACCCATCCCGGGCAACGATGAACCCATCATCGTGACGGTCCAGGCTGACGGGCGGGTGCTGCTGCTTGATACGCCGGTCGAGATCGAGACCTTGGCGGCCAAGCTGGCCGCCATTCAGGGGGCCCGGGCCGGTCAGCGGGTGTTCGTACGCGGCGACCGGGATGTAGACTACGGACGGATCATGGAAGTGATCGGACTCATTTCGGCGTCAGGCCAGCATCGCGTGGCACTGGTGACGGTCCCGCCCAACTCCGACGGGCCCTGACGCCGTGGGCCGGAGTGTCCTTCTATCGGTCCTGTTGCACGCTCTCTTCGTGACCCTGGCAGTGGTGGGCCTGCCAACGTTGTCGCGGCCGATCGTGCTGCCGCCCTCGATCGACGTGGAGGTGGCCCAGGCTCTCGAACCCGCGCTGGAGCCGGCGGAGGCGCCGCCGCCGCCGGCGATGCCGCAGCGGGAGCAGGAGCCGGCGGATCCGGCGCCCACACGACCGCCGGAACCGGTCGCAGCGGCGAGCCCTCCGGAACCCGAAGCCGTCGAGGCGCCCGTTGACGACACACCGCCGCCGCCGCCCCAACCAGCACCGGTAGCGGCGGCGCCTCCTGCTCCCGCGCCGCCCAGCCCCGAGCCGCCAGCTTCGGAAGCGGCGCCACCGCCACCGGCGCCCACCGTGGTCGAGCCGGAACCCGTAGAGCCCGAAATCCCTGAGCCCCCGCCCCCGCAGGTGGCGCAGGCCGATCCTCCCCCCGCCCCGGCGGCGCCACCCCCGCCATCGCGTTTCGACGACATGCTCCGTGACCTCTCCGAACGAGAACCTCCACCGCCGGAAGCCGGGGAGGCCGAGACCAAACTGGAGGAAACGCTGGAGCGCTTGGCGGCACTTGAACCGGCGCCACAGCCGGTCGCGCGCGACACACCCGAAGACCGCTTCGCACGGGCCCGGATTTACGGTTTGATTCAGAGACAAATTCAGGCCAATTGGAGGCGCCCGCCGGCACTTCAGGAGGTTGACGACATGGTTGTGAGCCTGGACTTCCAGCTGCAGCCGGACGGAACCATCCACGATCTTCACATTTCGGATGCGGAACTCGACCGGATCGATCGGAACGCGCTCCTGCGGCCGCTGCTTGACAGTGCCCAGGCCGCGATCCTGAGGACCGGCAAGATCACCGGGCTGCCGCCCGAGGAGTACGCACTGTGGCGGCGCGTGCGGCTAAACTTCCGTCCACCGCGTTAGCCCGCCAGGTGCTCTCGATGTCACGCATGTCACCTTTTCTCCGTCTCTCGGCGCCGTTCGCCGTCCTGCTTGTTGCCGGCCATGCTGCGGTGGCGCAGGAAGGGCCGCTGGAAATCGATATCACTGAGGGGCGGATTGAGCCCGTTCCCTTCGCCCTGACACTCGATGTGGAAGGAAATCTGTTGGCGACGGACGCTGGCGACATCGGTGATGTCGTCGTCAACGACCTCCAGAGTTCGGCTCTTTTTCGGCAGATCGATCCGGAAGCGTACATGCAGAGCGCGGCGGACGCGGCGGAACAGCCGCGGTTCCGCGACTGGCGGATCATCGATGCTCAGGTGCTCATTGCCGGGTCGGTTCGTGATAGGGGTGACGGGACGATCGAGGTGGCGGCCCGGGCCTGGGACGTCTATGGCGGCCGGGAGATGGTCGGTGTCCGCCTGAACGGACCTTTGGCGCTCGCACGTCGTATGGCGCACGTGCTGGCTGATCGAATTTATACGCGTGTTACGGGTGAGCCCGGGTACTTTGATACGCGCATCCTGTACGTGGCCGAGTCGGGGCCGGCGACGGAGCGTGTCAAGAGGCTCGCGATCATGGACCAGGACGGTGCCAACCACGAGTACCTCACCGATGGATCGCATCTGGTCTTGACGCCGCGCTTCTCGCCCGATGGAAAAGGTGCGCTGTACTTCAGCTACCAGGGCCGGGAGCCGAGCGTGTTCCGATACGATCTCGACGCCGGCAGAAGCGAGGAATTGGGGCAATTCTCCGGCATGTCATTCGCGCCCCGGTTCCACCCTGAGGGCACCGAGGTTGCCATGTCGCTGGCGCGCGAGGGGGTGACCAACGTCTTTACGTTGGACTTGGCGACCGGAGATCTTCTGCAGCTGACCCGCGGCCGCGCGATCGACACGTCGCCGAGCTATAGCCCCGAGGGGGACAGGATCGTCTTCAGTTCCGACCGATCGGGGCGACCGCATCTGTTCGTGATGGATTCCGGAGGCGGCGTGGCTCGGCGGATCAGTTTCGGAGACGGAAGCTATACCACCCCGGTCTGGTCTCCCCGCGGCGACTACATTGCGTTCACGAAGTCGGTGAAGGGGCGCTTCTACATCGGACTCATGCACCCGGACGGCACCGGCGAGCGGCTGATCGCGGATGGTTTCCTGGTGGAGGGTCCCAGCTGGGCGCCCAATGGACGTCTGCTGGCGTTCGCGCGAACCGAACCGGCTCCGGGCAGCGCCGACACGATTCGGATCTACACGATTGACATCACGGGCAACCGGGAACGCGAACTCCCGACCCCCACCGATGCTTCGGACCCCTCCTGGGGCCCCTATCAGGCGACCAGGTCGTAGAGCACCATTTGGCCGAGGCTCGCGCGCGGCTCGGAGCCAACCGTCCAGCCTCCTGTCGCCCGTCATCCGGTTGACGGTATCAGGTGTGACGGTGCCCCTCATGAGCACGGCTCAGTGGCCCGGGCGGGTGACCGAGATCAAGACTGCGCCGAAGGCCCGGGGGTCTTGGACGGGAAAGCGGTTCGCACCGTCCGGAGGTTGAGCAAAGCGCCAGGGGCCCGCTCGGAATAGGCAATATGCATGCGGATGCTGTCGCCGACGCGGGATCCTGACTCTCTCACCGATTCGATCGCGAGGTCCGCGTAGCGTTCGGCCTTCGCTGACGTCGTTCGGACCAGCGTGGTCGGCCAGCTGCCCGGCAAGCGGGGCCGGCAGCATCAACTCGCGCCATACGATGGCAACGAAGCTGCGCACCAGATCGTCTAGCGCGTTGCCGGGCCGGCAAGACGGTGACGGCGATGCCGGCTGCGGGTACGCCCTAGGCGGCAGCGATGCGCTCGACCTGGATGGTCTGTTCGAGGCCGCGTGACTGCGCGAGGTCGAAGGCCAGCTGCATCCCAAGCCAGGTTTCCGGTGTGGACCCGAACGCTTTCGACAGGCGATAGGCCATCTCGACCGAGACCGAAGCCTTCTCGTTCACCAGATTGGATAGGGTCTGCCGCCCGACACCGAGCCGCCGTGCCCCTTCCGTGACCGATAGACCCAAAGGCTTCAGGCAATCCTCACGCACGATGGCTCCGGGATGGACAGGGTTGCTCATTGCCATGGCAGAACCTCCTAGTGGTAATCCACATAGTCGACATCCACGACATCGCCGTCATCAAACCGAAAGGTCACCCGCCAATTGGCGGAGACCGCCACCGCATGGTGGCCACGGAGGCGGCCGCGGAGCCGATGCAGGCGATAGCCCGGAAGATCCATCGCTTCCGGGTCCGTGCTTCGGTCCAAGGCGGTCAGGATTCGCAAGAGTTTCGCGAGGTGCTCGGGTGCCACTCTGCTTGACTGCCCACGCTCATACAGTTCCTTCAGGCCACGATGTCGAAACGACCGGATCATGATTCGATTGTACGCTGTCCATCGACAGTACTCAATTAAAGGGGCTCAGCCGAGCGAGCAGCTGGAGGACAAACGGTGCTAGTCGCGTCAGCGTTGAGCGGGCGCCGCGGCCAAACCTGCCAGGCGCCGTGGCCAGCGGATGGGTTCCGGCACCGGCAGGCAGCGCTCACCGGGTTCGATGGGACCACTTCTTCATCGTGACCTGCCGCGGGCCCGCTTGAAAGAAGCAATATCGCTGCCGACGCGATTCCGCTGATCGCTGTGGGCGATGTCCTCAGGCGTGCCGGGGAAATTCCGGCAGCGGATGATTCCTTGGTTCCGTCGTGGCAGACGATGTACTGTGTCGGCGGAAGTGGAGCGCCGACATGACAACACAGCGTAGTCTGGTAGCCCAAGCGGGCATCTTCAAGGGACTGCACGGCGGGATGGGGCTGGCGTCCAAGGGCATGGTGATCGCCTTCGTGGTCTTTACCGCCCTCAACGTGGAATTCGCCAACAGCATCTATTCGGCCGTGCGCGGATGGATCGAGTCGGCGCTCAACTGGTACTACGTGTCGGTGCTGCTGATTTCGCTCTTCGTCTGCGTTTACCTGATGTTCAGCCGGTTTGGGAAGATCAGGCTCGGCAGTGATGACAGCCGGCCCGAGTTCTCCAACTTCTCGTGGTTCGCGATGCTGTTCTCGGCAGGCGTCGGTATCGGCATTCTGTTCTTCGGCATTGCCGAGCCAATGTTCTATTTCGACAATTCAGAGCCGTGGGGCTACCCCAACAACCCGTTTGCCGACATAGCCGGCTTTACCCAGATGAGCGAGCAGCGCGCCGTCGCTGCGATGCGTGTGACCTATTTCCACTGGGGGTTCCACGCCTGGTCGCTCTACGTGATCGTTGGCCTCTGCCTGGCCTACTTCGGCTTCCGCAAGAAACTGCCACTGACCCTGCGCAGCGCGCTGCACCCGGTCATCGGCGACCGGATCTACGGGCCGGTCGGCCACGCGGTCGACCTGCTGGCCGTGTTCGGCACGGTGTTCGGTGTGGCCACCTCGCTGGGCCTCGGCGTGTCGCAGATGGCGGCCGGGCTCAACTACCTGTTCGGGATCGATCCGGGGATCGTCACGAAGATTGTCCTGATCGCCGTGATCTCGGCCGTTGCGACCCTTTCGGCCGTCTCAGGGGTCGGCAAGGGCATCCGCATCATCTCGGAGTGGAACATCTGGCTGAGCATCGCGCTGCTGGCCTTCTTCCTGTTCGGCGGTCCGTTCAAGTGGCTGATGGGTTTCTTTGTCACGACCGCGGGTGACTATCTCTGGAACTTCATTCCGATGGGCTTCCAGACCTTCAACGATCAGGGGGCCGCAGCGTGGCAGGGAGGGTGGACCATCTTCTACTGGGGATGGTGGATTTCCTGGGCTCCCTTCGTCGGCATGTTCATCGCCCGCATCAGCCGCGGCCGGACCATCCGCGAGTTCATGCTGGGCGTGATGTTCGTGCCGACCACGATCGCCTTCTTCTGGCTGTGCATCTTCGGCGGCTCTGCCATCTACCTCGAGTTGAACGCCCAGGGTGGCGTCGGCACCGCCGGCATCGCCGATCTGGTGCGCAATTGGGACCTGCCCGGGGCACTGTACGGCACGATCGACAAGGTGACGGCCGTCAGCTGGCTTAACTGGATCATGGCGGCCCTGGCGACCATCCTTCTGGCGACCTGGTTCATCACGTCGTCCGATTCCGGGACACTGGTGATCACGACCATGCTCTCCATGGGCGACGATCACCCGCCGCAGCACTTCCGCATCGTCTGGGGTCTGGGTGAAGGCCTGGTCGCCGCCATCCTGCTGCTGGCCGGCGGACTGTTGGCGCTGCAGACGGCGTCCATCGCCGCGGCCCTGCCGGTCAGCGTGGTCCTGCTGCTGATGACCTACGGCATCCTCAAGTCGCTCCACGAGGACCCGAGCGAGGTCAAGGCGCCATCCGGGGAACGTGCCGCCGACGGCACGCGCATGGCCCAGGAACTGCACGCTTGATGAGGCGAACGGAACCGAGCGACCGAACGTAGCCGCGGAGCGCCCCACAGCCGTCCAACGGGGTGGGGCGCCTGGGGCGTCTCGGCAGAACCGGTCACGGGCGTTCTTCGTGCCGGATCCGGCCACAAGAAGTCCGGGCGCAGGCCCGCATGCACCCGTCAGCCGTCAACGGGCCTCGAGACACCGGTGTCGGGGAAGGCATGAAGGGTCGCAACCCGGGTGACAGCGGGCAGGTCCAAGGGCTCGGGCCGCCACCGGGACCGGTCGGCGCCCGGATTGCCGCGCGTGGGAGAGACGCATTTCGGCGTCATGCCTCTCCTTGCGGCGGGCCGTTTGGTAGGCGCAAGGATGGTCAGGAAGAAAGAGGCCTTTGGCGGCCCACCGTTTCCGGCACCACGCCGCGCGGGGTGAACCGCATCACCAGCAGCAGGATCACGCCCATCAGGATGGGCCGAACATGCGCCGCAGCCTCGACCAGGTGGACGCGAAACGGATCGTCTGGCGGCATCGCTGCCGTCAAGGTGGCGACCGCCCACAGTGCGACCGGCTCGGCTTCGATCCAGCTCAACCAGACGATGAACCCGCCAAGCACCGCGCCGAGATTGTTGCCGGATCCCCCGACGATCACCATCACCCAGATCAGGAAGGTGAACCGCAACGGGATGTAGCTGGTGGGCGTGAATTGACCATCAAGAGTCACCAGCATTGCGCCGGCAACGCCAACCACAGCCGAGCCGAGCACAAAGACCTGCATATGGCGCCGGTAGACATCCTTTCCCAGCGCCTCGGCGGCAGTCTCGTTGTCGCGGATCGCGCGCATCATCCGTCCCCAGGGCGAACGGAGCGCCCGCTCGCTGAGCAGCAGCACGACTAGGAGGACGGCGGCGAACAGGCCCGCGTAACAGAGCTTGACGAAGATGCTCGAGGCCCCAACCACCAGTTCGCGCAGCAGGGCGGCGGATTCCGTCTCGGTCAGTCCGGTGAGCGTGTCCCGGTGTAGCGAGTGCACCAGGTCCTGGAACCAGTCCGCCCGCTGGAGGCCGATTTCGTAGGGTACCGGGCGGTCGAGCCCAGTGACGTTCTTCACCCCCCGGGCGAGCCAGTCCTCGTTTTTCAGTACTGCGATCACGATCTCGGAGATACCGAGCGTGGCGATCGCGAAATAGTCCGCGCGCAGCCCTAGCGCCACGCGGCCGATCGCCCAGGCGGCGCCCGCGGCAAACAAACCGCCGACTGCCCACGACATGACGATGGGAAGCCCGAGCCCGCCGAGATAACCCGTGGAAGACGGGTCGACGGCTTCGATAGCCTCCACCGCCGGATTGAAGAAGGCGCCGATCGAGAAGTATCCGGCGAGGGCTGCCAACACCACGGCGATGGTGCGGAGGGCGCCGGCCGGCAGCCGTCGGCAGGCAAGCGAGATCAGCGCCACCGTCAGACACGCCGCTCCGGCGGCGAGCAGCAGGCTCGCGCCGCCCGCCGAGACGGCCTCGTGGACCGGCGGCTGCGAGACCACCACCGCGGCCAGACCCCCCAACGCGGCGAACGCCATGGTCCCGACATTGAACAACCCGGCGTAGCCCCACTGGATATTGACGCCAAGCGCCATCACCGCCGAGATCAGGCAGAGGTTGAGCACCGCCAGGCTGACCGACCAGGACTGGCCCAGGCCGATGGACAGGAGCGCTGCCGCGACCACGCCGAAACCGATGGCGGCGCGCGCGTTCCCGCTCACGAGATACGCCCTCGAAACAGCCCGGTCGGCCGCCACAGTAGAACGACGACCAAGATCACGAATGAGACCGAGAGCTTGTAGTCGGTGGAGAGAAGCTGCACGAGGCCGACGGGGCGCATGTCGTCGGGCAGGAGATAACCCAGGAACTTCTTGTAAGGGTAGGTGAGGGCGATTTCGGAGAAGGCGACCAGAAAGCCGCCCGCGATCGCCCCGTGTGGCTGGCCGATTCCGCCCACGATCGCGGCGGCAAACATGGGCAGCAGGAGCTGAAAGTAGGTAAACGGCTGAAAGCTCTTGTCGAGCCCGTAGAGTGTGCCGGCAATCGCGGCAAGCGAGGCCGCGATGGCCCAGGTCAGCAGCACCACCCGGTCCGGTTCGACGCCCGAAAGAAGGGCCAGATCCTCGTTGTCGGAGTAGGCGCGCATCGCCTTGCCGGCGCGGGTACGCCGCAGGAACCAGAAGAGCACCGCAACCGCGATGACTGCCAGTGCGAGGGTCAGGACCTGGGAGGTGCGGATCGACAGGCCCTCGGCAAGGCCTGTCAGACTCTTGAACTCCCGCGCGTTGATCAGGTAGCGGGCGCCGTCCGAAAAGGATCGGTCATCCGGGCCGATGACCACCCGGACGACGCCGTTGAGGACGAACATCACACCGACCGAGGCGATGGCCAGCACCATCGGCGCGCTGCGTCGCAGACGATAGAACCGGAAGACCGCCCGGTCGGCGGCCAGCCCGACGGCGATGGTCGCGGCGATGCCAAGGGGAAGGGCCAGCAATGCGGTCGGCAGGAAGCCCAGCCCGATGTCCCACGCCTGTAGCTGCCACGTCAGCAGGATCACGACCATCGTGCCGAACGCCATCAGGTCGCCGTGGGAGAAGTTGGCAAAGCGCAGTATCCCGTAGACGAGCGTGATCCCGAGCGCGCCCAGCGCGAGCTGCGATCCATAGGCAAGCGCTGGAACGACGACGAAATTCGCCAGCAGGACCATCGCATTGACGACGTCGACTTCCATCCCCGGTCATCCGCCGAGAAACGAGCGTCGTACTTCCGGGTTGGCCAGCAGGGCCCGGCCACTGTCGGTAAACCGGTTCTCGCCGGTCACCAGCACGAACCCGCGATCCGCGATCGCCAGCGCCTGACGGGCGTTCTGCTCCACCATGAGCACTGCGATGCCCGCCTGCCGGATTTCGAGGATTCGGTCGAACAGCTCGTCCATGACGATCGGCGCGACTCCGGCGGTGGGCTCGTCAAGCATGAGCACGGCCGGTTGCGTCATCAGCGCGCGGCCGATCGCCACCTGCTGGCGCTGGCCGCCGGACAATTCCCCGGCCGTCTGGCGACGCTTCTCCCCAAGGGCGGGAAACAGTCCGAACACGCGTTCCATGCTTTCCGAAATGTCGTCGCGGCGCAGAAAGGCGCCCATCTCAAGGTTCTCCTGAACCGTCATGGTCGTGAAGATGTTGCCGGTTTGCGGAACAAACGCCATTCCTCGTCGCACGCGACTCTGCGGCGAGAGGTGGGTGATGGCTTGACCGGCCAGTCGGACCTCCCCCTGGCGGAGCCGCACCATGCCGAACAGGGCCTTCATGGCGGTCGACTTGCCGGCGCCGTTCGGGCCCACCATCACCACGATCTCGCCCTTGTCGACCGCAACGGCGCAGCCGCGCAGTATGTCGCCGCCGCCGTACCCGCCGTACATGTCGGTGCCGGTCAGGAAGCTCATGCGGGACCAGCCGTCCCGGGACCGCCGGTTCGCGACTTGGAGCCTAGGTAGGCTTCGATAACCCGCTCGTCGGAGCGCACATCCACGGGGGAACCTTCGACGAGGACCTTCCCCTCCGCCATCACGATCACCGGGTCGCAGAGCAGCGAGACCAGGTCCATGTCGTGCTCGATCAGACAGAACGTGTATCCGTGATGGATATTGAGCCGGAGGATGGCTCCCGAGATGGAGCGCAGCAGCGTTCGGTTGACCCCGGCCCCGATCTCGTCGAGCAGGATTACCTTGGCGCCGGTCATCATGACGCGGGCGAGTTCCAGAAGCTTCTTCTGGCCGCCCGAGAGTTCACCAGCTGGCGTATCGGCGACTTCCTTGAGGTTCAGGAACTCGATCACTTCTTCCGCCCGGTCCCGAAGCTTCGCTTCCTCGACGCGCACGCGATCCCGGTGCAGCCACGCCCCGACGAGGCTTTCGCCGGTCTGGTTGCCGACCGACGCCATCAGGTTCTCTACGACGGTCAGCGTGGTGAACTCATGCGCGATCTGGAACGTCCGCACCACGCCCCTGCGATAGAGCTGGTGCGGGCGGAGGCCCGTGATGTCCTCGTCGGCAAGAAAGACGCGGCCGGAGGTGGGCGGGTAGACCCCGGCGATGACGTTGAAGAGGGTGGTCTTGCCCGCACCATTCGGCCCGATCAGGCCGGTAATCGCCCCCTCCCCGATGTTCAGATTTGCCCCATCGACCGCCCGCACGCCACCGAAATGCTTGTGCAGATCCACCACGCGGATCATCCGGGTGCCCTTCCCGGTGTGCGCGTTAGCTCAGCAACAAGGCCGGGACGCCGTCAGGGCGGGATTCGCCCGTGGGTCCCGTGCCTCCCGATCGGTCAATGGACCCGTACGGTCGTGAACTCTCCGTCCATGACCTCATACTCCTTGTAGGGGCTCGAGGCGTCGCCCTCTGCCGTCAGCTCTACGTCCGTCGCGCCCTGGTAATCGATCGCCTTGCCCTCGGCGAGCAGCTTCAGACCCCTGGCCAGCTCGGCCGGACCGATTTGCTCGCCCGGCGCGTTGCTGACTTCGAGAATCTTCGACTGGATTGCCGCCCGATCCGTCGACCCTGCCGCCTGGGCGGCAAGGATGATCAGCGCCGCCGCGTCATAGGCCTCTCCGGCAAACGGTTTGGAACCCTCGACTCCGGCCTCTGCTGCTGCGGCCTGGAACTTCTTGGCGTTCGGGGAATCGGAACCCGGCGCGGTCGCGACGGACCCGTTCAGCGCCTCACCGATGGCTTCAACCAGGGAATCGCCCACCATGCCGTCCGCGAGCAGGAAGGTGTCGAAGGCGCCGGCGTCAAGCGATGCCTGGATGATTCCCTTGCCGCCCTTGTCGATATAGCCAAACACGGCGAGATGCTCCGCGCCGGACGCGGCAAGCGCGCCGACCTCGGCCGCGTAGTCGGCCTTACTGTCCTCGTGCGCCACCGACAGCACGACCGAGCCGCCGGCCGCCTCGAAGGCATTCGAGAACGCGTCGGCCAGCCCCTTCCCGTAGTCGTTGTTGGTGTAGGTAACCGCAATGCTCTCGATGCCGCGCGCCTTGGCGACCTGAGCCAGCACCTTGCCCTGTCTCGCATCTGACGGGGCGGTGCGGAAGAAGTAGCCCTGGTCGTCGAGCGTGGTGAGTGCGGGCGATGTGGCCGACGGTGAGATCATGGTGACGCCGTTCGGTACGCCCACATTGTTCGCTACGGCAATGGTCACGCCGGAACAGTCGGCGCCCACGATGGCCGCGACCTTGTCCGATGTCACCAGACGCTCGGCTGTGGCCGTCGCCGCTGCGGCATCGACGCACGTGGAGTCGCCGCGCGCGGGGATGACCTGCTTCCCGCCCAGGAACGCACCGGACTCCGTCGCTTCCTGCATTGCGAATTCGGCCGCCGCCGCGATGTTGGGTGCAAGGGACTCGATCGGTCCCGTGAAACCCATCAGGACGCCGACCTTCATGTCCGCTTGCGCCGCCGATGTCGCCATTGTCAAGGCCGCGGCCACCATCAGAAACCGTCTCATCTGCCGTCTCCTTCAGTTGCCCATGCTCATGGTCTGCCGGGAGTATCGCTGTATTCGTGTCAATCTGGATGTTGAGCAGGTCATCCGGGACAAGGCACCAGGCAGAGTCACAGTCCGGAATTGTACCGGACGAGCCAGACAACCCATAGGACTCGCTGCCGTGCGCAGGTGAGTGAGGTTGGTGCGCACCACGAAGCACATCCCGACCGCCGCGCGATGGACAGGAGCGTCTGGCTACTTCGCTAAATCAATCAGGACGTAAGTCCATCAGTACGTGGACTTCCGGTGGCACCACGCGAAGCGGCGCAGCCCGACCGGCTCCGCGCAGAGATACGCTCGCAGCACAGGCCACCTGACGGGGCGTCCCTGATTCTCGCCGGGCTCGGACCGCGGGGTTGCCGAAACCCCGAGCCCGACTGCGGCTCCGGCATTGGCTGCTTCGTTCAACTTGGAGCTTCCGCCGTGGTGCGGAGGGCTCGGTCATCGATCCCGACCGGCCGATAACCCCCATCTTGAGATGGGCCAGTCGCAGTTCTCAAATCCGCTGCACCGACGCCTCGTTGTGGTGAGCCGGCCGGACGTGTTCAGCCGATCGATGCCGGTGGTCCGACCGCGGCCTCGCTTTCGAGGAGCCGGTCCCGTCTTGCCGATACTGACACCCAATACCGACCTATGCGGCGGGGCGCACTGACCTGATACTCCCGAGAACGGACCCGCCCGGCGTCGTCACCAGCCCATCGCCCGGCTACAGCGCCTAGGGTCGGCGGCACCTTCGATCTCGCCCGTCGCGAGGTCCTTCCGGACCGCGCATACCCCGCCTGCCCAATGTGTCCAATCCGCCATGCGTTCGATGCGGTGTCCGCGTGCGGCGAGACGGTCACATGCGGTCTCGTCGATTCGCCCTTCGACTGTCAGCAGTGCGGGTTGGGCCGCGTGAGGGGCGAAGGTATCGGGATGGCTGTGAGTGACGAGGCGGGGCGCTTCGACCGCGTCCTGGATCGGCATTCCAAAGGCGAGATGATTGAGGAGCGATTGCAGGTTCGCCTGGATCTGGACGTCTCCGCCCGGGGTGCCGAACGGCATGACCCAGCGTCCTGGAGAAAGGACGAGGCAAGGGCTCGGGGTGAGGCGGGGACGTTTCCCGGGCGCGATGCAAGAGGGATGACCGGGCACCGCCCACGACTGCGCCCCGCGCGCCGACACCGTGAAGCCCGTACCGGGCACCACCGGCGTGTCCCAGCTCGTGTCCGACGGGGTAGAGCAGAGCGCATTTCCCTCGCCGTCGATGACGCAGACGATCGAGGTGTCAGGCGGCGGTCCAGCCGGCCCCTCGCCGGCGGCGCATGGGGGAACGTAGGCCGTATGGCCCGGGATGCTGCCGGGCAGCGGCATGCCGGGGGACGCGGCCTTGGGATCGATGGCCCTGCGCCGCTCGGAGGCATAGGCGTTCCCGATCAGCGTGTCCAGGGGCACGTCCACGAAGTCCGGGTCGCCCAGGTAGCTTTCGCGATCCGCCAGTGTCAGCTTGAGGATCTCGGCGATGGCATGCAGGTAGGCATCCGAACCGTGTTCCATGTCCGGAACCCCGGCCGCCTCCGCGATGGAGAGCGCCTCGAGCAGGAACGGTCCCTGGCACCACGCGCCACAGGCGTGGACCTCGATCTCCTCACCGTTGAGACGAAGCCGGCGCGAGACTGAAGGGACCACCTGGCAGCGGAACGCTTCCAGGTCCTCGGCCGCGAGCAGTCCGTCATGAGTACGTTGGTGTGCAAGAATCTGGCTGGCGATGTCGCCACGGTAGAAAGCTTGGCGTACCGCTTCGAGCCCGGACCTGCGGTCACCGGCGGCTGCGCGCTCCTCGTCACACAGGAACTGGAGGACCCGGCCGAGGTCCGCCTGCACCAGCCGGTCACCGGGCTCAGGGACCTTATCGCCAGGCATCCAGATGGCGACGTTGTCCGGCCAGTGACGCATGTCGTCGCTGTACTCCCGCAGGTAGTCGAGCATGACGGGATGGCGGGCGAAGCCCTTGGATGCGTAGTGCACGGCGCGCCGAGCCACCTCCCGGAACGTCATGGTTCCCCACCGTTCCAGCGCCTGGAGGCAGGCATCGGGCGCGGCCGGCACGACAGTGCGGCGCACGCCGAGTGGGATGCTGCCCCGGTGCCGCGCGATGAACGCGTCGGGGTCGAGTGCGCGCGGCCAGCCTCCGACTCCCGCGATCGTGATCACCTCGCCGGTTTCGGCCAGGCGGATGATCATTGGCGCGACCCCCGCAACGCTCACCTGCTCGCTGTAGACCACTTCGAGGGCCAGGATCGCGGCGACCCCCGCATCGATGGCGTTGCCGCCGTTGTCGAGCACCTCGAACGCGGCGAGTGTCGCGAGTTCGTGCCCGGTGCTCACGACGTAATGGTGACCACGGGTGACGGCCACTACGGACATGGCGGCCTCCGACGGAAGGTGATGGGCGAAGTGGCTGTATGCAGTCTAGACGTCCCCCTGCTAGCCCCGACATCCGAGAGCCAAGCTGCCATCGAAACCGATGCTGGGTCTCGTGTCGATTCAGACTGACTCGGTGACCACCTGCTGCCATACCGGCGCTGTCCGGCCGCTACAGGCGCTGTCAAATCCAGCGCTGCCGCCGACGGCTTGACCGTTTCAGTCGGACCTGGATTCCAGAGATCTCGAGTCCTTCAACAACCATCCCGCCTTCCACGCGCGGACACGTCTCCCGATCAGGCGTCCGACCGGTGTCTCGTTCGCGATTTGGCCGTCGGCGCCCGGGCAGCGCAGTACTCTCGAGCAGTGCCCCATGGGCTGGCGAACAGTGCGCGGCGGATGGAAGTGAGCGCCGCTTCGATCACTCAGCATGCGGTGACAGCCCCTAGGCTGATCCTACCGTCCTTCGTTCCCGAACCCGTCGTCGACCATGACGTCAAGCAGTGTCGGCCCGTTGCATCGGGTGGACTCGGCGATAGCCGGGGCAATGTCGTCAGGGTCGGAGATCTGTCGCGCGAACACGCCCATGGAGCGGGCAAGTCCGGTGAAGTCGATCTGCGGGTCCTTGAACTCCATGCCGGTGTATTGCTCGACGCCGTGGAACGACTTCAGTCGCTCCTTGATGATCCTGTAGCCGCCGTTGTTGGCGATGACATAGGTGATCGGGAGCTTGGCGTTGGCAGCGGTCCATAGGGCCTGGATGCTGTACATGGCGCTGCCGTCGCCGACGATGGCGACGACGGGACGATCCGGAAGGGCAAGCTGCACGCCGACTGCCCCTGCCATCGCAAACCCGATGCCGCCGCTGCCGAGCCCAAAGAACGACTTGGCGTCACGGAACGGGTAGAGCGCGGGCAGCGTGCGGGTGCTGAGAATGCCTTCGTCGACGATGACCGCGTCTTTCGGCAGGGCGTCAACGATCCGAAGCATGGCCAGGTTGGGCGCCATCGGCGCTGCGGCTGTCTGCGCCAGCGCATTGGCGCGATGCGCGTCGCGTCGGGCAGCCCAGTTGGACGGGCCGAGCGCCGCCATGGCCGCCGCTGCCTTCCGGGCTCTTTCAGGGCCTCGCTTGTTCTCGATCAGAACCGCAAGGGCGGCCAGGGTTTCCTTCACGTCGGCGCGCAACGCAATTTCCGACGGGTAGTTCTTTCCCATCTCCCAGTCTCGGAGACCGACCTGGACCACGGCTAGGCCATCCGGCATCGGATCGGTGTCGCTGTACACGGACATGCGCAGCACGTCCGAGCCAATACAGAACATGAGGTCGTAGGGCGAGAGCGTTTCGCGGACCTCGCGCTGATCGCGCGTGAGGGCGCCCATGAAGGCCGGATGCTCCGAGAGGAAGTGGGCGCCGTCGCACACCGTTTGCTGATACACCGGGGCGCCCAGCAGCTCGGCGAATGTGGCTGCTTCTTCCAGGGCGTCTGCAGTTGCGATCTCGTGCCCAGCCACGATGACCGGGCGCCGTGCCGCCAGCAGCCGGTCTGCCAGGCGGTTGAGTGCTTCGTCGCTCGGGCGGCCGGCGGTGTCGACCCGCGTGGCTTGGCCGAGATCCAGCGCATTCCGTTCATTGAGAATGTCACCCGGCAGCGAGATGAACACGGGTCCGGTGGGCGGGGTCATCGCGACCTTGGCCGCACGGTGCACGATGCGCGGCAAGTCCTGAAGCCGGTTGACCTCTACGGCCCATTTCACCAGTGGCTGCGCAATCGGTACCAGCGGGTCATACAGCAATGGCTCGGTAAGCCCGTGCCCCTGCTCCTGCTGCCCTGCAGTAATGATGATCGGCGAGCCCATCCACTTCGCGTTGTAGAGAGACCCCATGGCGTTGCCCAGGCCGGGTGCCACATGAACGTTGCACGCGCTGAGGTCTCCGGACGCACGCGAGTAGCCGTCCGCCATGGCCACTACCAACGCCTCCTGCAACGCCATGACGTAGTTGATCGCCGGCCGGTCAGGCAGTGCGGCCATGATCGGGAGTTCGGTAGTGCCGGGGTTACCGAACAGGTGCGATACGCCTTCGCTCTCGAGCAGCGCGAGAAAGGCTTCGCGACCGAAGATGCTGTTCATGTTGGGCGTGGTGCCTCTCTGGGGACGTAGCGGAGCCAGGGGGGACGATACCGATTTCTCGATCGCTTGGTCGTGGGACGACGGTCAGTCGATCCGGGCACGACCGCAGCCGTGGGGCTTCATCGAATCTCCGCACTCGCCGGAGACCACTCCGGCCGGCCGGCAGCGCATCGAGCCGCTCTGATGCGACGTGCCGGAGAAGTAGACGTCTTGACCAGGGTGCTCGATTGGCAGACAGCGATGACTGCCGGACGCGGTCGTCCGTCGCCGTCTCGCATGGGCGCCTAACGACCTGGGGGTCGCCGTGGCCGAACGCCCGTGTCCCGACCGAGTCACAGTTGACGTCGGTCGGAACCGGTGCCGAGATTGCCTCTGAGCCCGAATGACATCAACCGGCTAAATCGGGCGGTCGGCTCCCCGGACAGCAGGCCGCCCGGCCCGTTGAACACTCGACCATCACGTGCGAGGTGCCGGAGCCCATCCCGGCCTGCAATGCGGCACTTCGGCCCCAATTGTGGCCCTGCGTGTCGCGGAGGCGGGAAGTCAGGCGGCGCACCTGGGTGGGGTGCGTGCCCCGGATCGGGCGGAACGAACGGGACTGCTCATCCGCACGAAACGAGCTTTGCAGTTGAGGCCGAAGACCGGTCTTGGGAACCAGCGGCAGAACATTCAGTGGCCGGAACCTGCGGCGCATTCTCGACGTCGGGCACACCATCAGCTCAGCCGAAGCCAGCCTGAGCAGCTACATCGAACATGGCGACAACCGGCAAAGCGACCGGTCAGATTTCACACACTTCGCCGTCGCATCCGATTTTGTCCCGCTCCACCATTCTCAAGATGGGTGGCAGGTACAGAATGAGCCCTAACGGCAGCAGCAAGGGTATCTGCAGGCACACTTTGCGGGTAGCAAGAGCCCCGGTGAAGACCCGCCTGCTGTCTGTGTCGATCACGACGATTTCGCCGACCGGTACTTCACCCAAGGGCGACTCGTCGGTCCTCGTTTCAACGCGGTTCAGCCAGTCCATGCGACATGTGCGGGCCGCCTGCCGAGCACAACGGGGACAATCCGCATTGTAAAACAGCAAGATCCCCATCTCGCCTCTCCGCGGAGCCCCCGGTTGCCGGTCCTGCCCCGTTCTCCCGCATTTCAGCATCATCGCGGGCACTGCCCCACAGTGGGGCGGCACGATGATACGCGAGCGGAGCCAACGGGCTTTGTGGAACATGGCTCGGCTTGGTTTAGCTGGCTTGGAGCGAAAGGTCCTCAAGGGACTGGTTGGGATGCCCGGCTGTTATGGCTCGGCGGCCGATGGCTGCTCCATATTCCCATGCAACATCCATGTTCCGGGCCCGGGATTCACCAAAGTGCGTCGGGTGTGAGATAACCGCGCCGCAGGGCGTAGAGAATCGCACCTTCCCCGCGCATCCGCGAAGCGCTCAAAGCCCGGTAGTCACAACGGCTTGCAGCCCGCGCGGCGCTTGAGCGCGGCACGTCCGGCCCTTCCGAACTCCGATCCCGCCGCTGTTACCCGGCGTGTCCTGGGCGCTCCCCGCGAGGGGACGCCCGCGACGCGCCGATCACGACCGAATGGAACGGGAAGGATCGGAACATGGCGAACAGAACGAAGATCACGACGGCGCGGGCGCGCGCCTTCGCGCCGGCGGACGGACGCGAGGCCGTGCTGTGGGACAGCGCCGCGCCGGGGCTCGGCCTGCGGGTGCGACCGAACGGACGCAAGACGTGGATCGTGCATCGGCGCTCGGGCGGCGCCGTCGTCCGGCGGACGCTCGGCGCACTCGACGCGCTGACGGTGGAGGATGCGCGGCACGCGACGCGCGCGCTGCTCGACGAGACGCAGACGGGCGGCGCGGCGGTCGTGGTGCCGACGGTGCGGACGTTCGCGCCGGCGTTCCTCGCCGACTGCGCCGAACGATGGAAGCCCGCGACGCGGGAGTCTCACGCACACGGCGTGCGCCGGCACATCCTGCCCGCGCTCGGCGACCGGCGCGTCGATGCGGTGACCGCGAAGGACGTGCGCAACTGGTTCGACGATCTCTCGGTCACGCGGGCGGGAACGGCGAACCGGGCGCTGGCGGTGCTGTCGTCGATGATGCAGCACGCCGAGGCGCTGGGGCTGCGGCGCGAGGACTCCAACCCGTGCAAGGGCCTGCGGCGGCGGAAGTCCGGCTTCGAGGCGCACTACCTGACCGACGACGAGTTCGCCGCGCTCGGTCGCGCGCTCGACGGCGCGGAAGCCGATCATCCGGTCGCCGTCGCCGTGGTGCGCTTCCTGCTCTACACCGGCGCGCGCAAGTCCGAGGCGCTGCGGCTCAAGTGGGAGCACGTCCACGGCAACCGCGCGGTGCTGCCCGATTCCAAGACCGGCCCCCGCACGCTCTGGCTCGCATCGCCGGCCCGCGCCGTGCTCGCGGGGCAACCGCGCCGGGCGGATTGCCCGTGGGTGTTCGCGTCTGCGGGCGGCGGGCCTGCGAACGTGGACCGGGAATGGAACGCGATCCGCGCGGCGGCGGGGCTGCCGACGCTGCGCCTGCACGATCTCCGTCATTCCCACGCGGCGGTCGCGGTCGGCGGCGGCGAGGGCCTGCGCACCGTCGCCGGGCTGCTCGGCCATGCCGACATCAAGACCACCTTCGGCTATGCGCACCTTGCCGAGGACTCCGTGTTCGATGCCGCGAACCGGGTCTCGCGCGGCCTTGCCGACATGCTCGACGGCGGGGAGGCGGACCATGGCTGAGCGCGCCCGCCTGAGCGATGCGCTGGCACTCGCGGCCCGGCCGCGCGAGCGCGAATACGCCATCCACGACGCCGCGCTGCAAGGCTTCATGCTGCGCGTCCAGCCCAACGGCGCGCGGTCCTGGGTGTTCCGCTTCCGCCGCGACGGCACGCCGCGCCGGGTCACGCTCGGCAAACCCGAAACGGTGAAGGCCGGCGACGCGCGCGCCGCCGCGCTCGCCTTCCTCGCCCGCGAGAAGGGCGGCGGCAGTCCCGCGCCCCTTCCCGCTTCCGGCCCGACGCTGGCGAAGTTCGCCGCCGAATATGTCGAGCGGCGCTCGCCGGCGTGGAAGCCGTCCACGCTGAAGGCCACCATGAGCTACCTCGACAGCGCCATCCTGCCCGCCATCGGCCATCTGCGCGTCGGCTCGGCGGTGCGCGCCGACATCGCCCGCTTCTTCCACGAATACGGACGCAGGAAGCCGGGCGGGGCCAACCGCAGCCACGACATCCTGCGCAACATGTTCGACTATGCCATCGCGTGGGGCCATCGGCCCGAGGCCGCCGGCAACCCGTGCATCGGCATCGTCCGCTACCGGCGGCCGCCGCGCGGGCGGCTGCTGGGGGCGGAAGACCTTGCGAAGCTCGGCGCGGTCCTGCGTCGGCGCGAAGCCGACAACCCCGTCTGCGTCGCGGCGGTACGCCTGCTCCTGCTGACCGGATGCAGGCCCGGCGAGATACGCGGCCTGCGCTGGTGCGAGGTCAAGGCGGACCGGTTGACTCTGAGCGACGCAAAGACGGGGCCGAGACATGTCCTGCTCGGCAAGGCGGCGCGGGAGCTGCTGGAGGGCCTCGCCGACACGGCCTGCGGGGAGTGGGTGTTCCCCGGCAGGGGCGAGGACGAACCGCTGGACCGGAACGACCTGTGGACGTTCTGGATCAGGACGCGCCGCGAAGCCGGGATCGTGGCGGACGCGCGGCTGCATGACCTCCGGCACGCGCACGCCTCACACGCGGTGATGAACGGCGAAAGCCTGCATGTCGCGGGGCGCCTGCTCGGGCATCGGCGGGCCAGCACCACCAACCGCTACGTCCATCTCGACGACGCCACGCTCGGCGAGGCCGCCGAGCGGGTGGCGCTGGCGGTGCAACGGAAGCTGCGGCAGGGCGATGCCGGCGGCAACCGAGCGGCGTAGCGGCCGATACTTGCGCGGGCCGGGCCGGCGTCAATCGCGGGCGACGTGTTCGGCGATGCCGGCAAGCTCGACCGGGGGGCGGTCGGGGAAGCGGGCGACGAGCGACAGGCTGCCGCCCATCGCCTCGACCGTCTTGCGCAGCGTGGACAGCAACAGGTCGCTCCGCTGCTCCAGCCTCGAAATCGCGTCCTGGCCGATACCGAGTTCGCGCGCGACGCTCGC
Organism: Alphaproteobacteria bacterium; assembly: GCA_022825705.1. Lineage (GTDB taxonomy): Bacteria > Pseudomonadota > Alphaproteobacteria > TMED109 > TMED109 > VXPW01. Next base: position 2,762 of record JAJDWH010000050.1, on the reverse strand, counting down.
CTGGGTCAGCTCGCGGGCCTTGCGCAGCTCGCGCAGCGTCATCTCCTCGGCGATCATCTCGGCGGCCCGTTCCTCGATCCGGCGCCGCCTCTCGGGGTCGAGCCCGGCAATCACGTCTTCAACATCCAGAGCCATCACGCTCCTCCTTCCCGTTCATCGGCGAGCCGCGCAAGATGCCGGTCGAACCGCTCGTCGGCCTTGCGGATCAAGTCGCGGTAGAACCGCCGCTCGTTGCCGCCCGACTTGTCGCCCGCCACGAACAGCATCGCGCGGCGCACGGGGTCGAACGCGAAGGCGACCCGCCATTCGCCGCCCGCCGCGCTGAGCCGCATCTCCTTCATGTTCGCATGCCGCGAGCCGTTCAGCGTGTCCACCTGCGGTCGGCCCAGTTGCGGCCCGAACTGCCGCAGCAGGCGCGTCACAGTCAGGATCGCATCCTGAACCTCCTGTTGCAGGGCGAAGAACTCGGGCTCGAACTCCTCGGCGATCTGAACCCGCCATGTCATGACGGCAGGATGGGATCGCCGGGATATGAAGTCAAGGACATGTCCGCGCTCATCTGCGCGGTTTGCGCGAGCGCACGCGCTCGCCGCAGGGGGCTGTCATGCGACGCCACGGACGGACTGCGGCGCGCGGATGCGCGCAAGCGTCGTTGAGGCGTGTGCGCTGTCCGGAACTCGTTTCTGAGCAGGGGCTCTGGCGGGGCTGAGATTTTTGTTACCCCAGCGGCGTGTCTGATTTTCTTGGGGTCCGGGGCTCCGACGGGGTCGGTTTATCGATTTTCACCCCATGGGCGGAGCGGCCCGGTTCGCTGGCCGGTTTTCCGGGCGTGTCGTGTTGTGCGGTCGTGATGAGATAGAAGGTGTCGCCATCGGGCTTGGGGCCCTGTTCCCTCACGTGTCCAGACGATTGGAAGAACATGATGGCGACGGGAGAGAAGTTACCGTTTTCGTGGGGGTCTGTCGAAGGTCTTCCGGACCTTGAGCGCCTGCGGCTGGTGCTGGAGGTGCTCCCGGACGATGAGGTTGTGGCTGCGCTTGAAGCGGGCCGTGGCCGGGGTCGCAACGACTACCCGGTGCGAGCCATGTGGCGGGCTCTGATTGCGGGGATCGTGTTTCAGCATGCCTCGATGCAGTCGCTTCTGCGGGAGTTGGGCCGCAACCCGGCGCTTCTGGAGATATGCGGGTTCGAGGCGCTGGCGTATCAGGGCGCGCCGGTGACGGCGCTTTGCGCGGGGCGCGTGGTGAGGCATCCGGGGCCGGTGCGCTCGACGGTGCCGGGGTCCTGGAACTTCTCGCGCTTTCTGGGTCGCGTGGTGCGGCTTGAGGACGAGCGGGGCTTGGTGTCGGGGATGATCGACAGCCTGCGTGCCTCGCTGTTCGGGGAGCTGCCCGACTTCGGTCGTCATCTCGGCTATGACGGCAAGGCGGTGGCGAGCCACTCGACGGGCCGGATTGCCGGTGACAGGGGGAAGACCTCGGACCCCGATGCGGACTGGGGCAAGCACGAGACGAGCGGGGTGAACACGAAGACCGGCGCGGTCTGGAAGAAGGTGAAGTCGTGGTTCGGCTACGGGCTGCACCTGATCGCCGACACGGACTACGAGGTTCCTGTGGCTTTCGAGGTGACGCGCGCGTCGGCGTCCGAGCCCGGGGTGCTGTCCGGGATGCTGGAGGAGTTGTTCGCCGGAGCGCCGGAGATGGCCGGTCGCTGCGCCGCCTTCAGCGCCGACCGCGGTCTCGACAGCGCCCGCCTGAAGGCGCGGCTGTGGGACAGGTGGCAGATCCGCCCGCTGATCGACACGCGCCTCATGTGGCGGGTAGAGAAGACGGAGCCAGGCCATGACCCGGCCCGGCCGATCACGCGAGCGCTGTTCCCCGAGCGCGCCGACGTCATCGTTCACGACGAGCGCGGGAGGGTATCCTGCGTCTGCCCGCAGACCGGCGAGGTCCGTGCGATGGCGTTCCAGGGCTTCGAGGCCGGGCGCGGCGTCTGCGGCACGCTCAAATACCGCTGTCCCGCAGCCGCCTTCGGCTTCGAGTGCGCCGGACGCCAGGCCTGCCATCGGGCGGGCGGCGTGGAGCCCGGGGACTACGGCCGCATCCTGCGCGTCGATCTCGACCGCCATGACCGGCGCATCTTCACGCCCACGCCCTGGGGCAGCCCGTCATGGCGGCGCGGATACAACCGGCGCACCGCCATGGAGCGGATCAACGCACGCCTCGACCGCAGCTTCAACTTCGAGACCCACTACATCCGAGGACGCGCGAAGATGAAGACACGCCTCGGCCTGGCGCTCGCCGTCATGATGGCCATGGCGCTGGCCCAGGCCCGCGCCGGACGCACAACGCGCATGCGATCCCTCGTCGGCGCCGTGCCATACCTCGACACCGGCTGAGACCTCACCAGCCTTCCGACAGCGCCGATCAAACGCGCCGGACCCCGGCAGACGGACAACCGCGACCGAGGCACGGCGATGTTGCCACGTCGACCCGCTCCCGACCCAAAATCAACCGCTGCGACCCCCCCAAGCCCCTGAACGCAAAACACACCGAACCTGATCGACGCTCCCCTCCGACCGAAAAAACACCACAGCGCAAAATTCTGTCGTTTGCTTTCGCGTTTCGGGTTTGGTACCAGTCGCTTGAAACGGGTCGTGCGCTCTCCTTCGGAGAGTCCGCATCCGGTGTTTTTTGCAGTCCGGAGGGACGGTCATGGGTTCTGTGCGAGAGGCGTGGGCGGCGGTTGCGGCCGCCGCGGGC
>JAJDWH010000037.1 GCA_022825705.1 Alphaproteobacteria bacterium | reverse complement strand
CCCACCCCCCCCGGGGGGGGGCGCGCGGGGGTATGGGTGGTCCCCGTTCCGCCGCCCCGCGGCGACGATTCGCTCCTTCGACAGCTACTTGCGTGCGCCGAAGGCCCCGGCGATGCGACCTACATCATTGTTGTCGCCAGGAGCGCCGAATTCCCCCGTGAACACGCCGACAACGCCGTCGGGCGTTTGCCCCACGTAGGGTGCCTCGGAGAAGAATTTGGCCGTCCATGTGCCCTGTCGGCCGCTGGTGTTGCCGGCGATCGCCCAGTCCACCGTGCCGCCTGCCGTGACTGCACCGCCCGCCATGGACGCCGTGTTCAACGTCGCTGACCAGTCCGAAGCATTGCTGAAGTTCGTGATGGTCCCCGACAGCATGTTCGAATCAAAGTTCGCCGTAAGCACGACGCTGGCCGTGAACGAACCGGCTGCGGATTGTGCGCCGAGCGGCTGATAGATCGCATACTGGCCCACTGCCGGCCCTCGGTATGTCGCCGTACTGGTAAGAGCATCGAATGCGGAGCCGCCCCCGGTTGTCGCCGAATGGGTGGCGGTCATGCCGCCGGAGAACGTCTGGAATGACAACGTCTCGTCGCTTTTCTGCTCGCGCTTCCACCAACCGAAATACATGTAGCTCACGTCGTCTACCAAGGCGCGGGCGGTATCCGTCGCGCGGAACTCCCACGTGCCCGCCACGAGCGTGTAACGGTTCCCGCGCTTTCCAATCGTGCAGGTCGCGGACGTGCAGTAGAGATAGCCCGACGCGCCGTGGAAACTGCCGCTGAACCGAACGCTGTCCAGTCCGTCGGTGGTATCGTCGTCCTCATAGTTGTTAGGAAAGGTTTTGTCCTGACCGTCAACGGTGGGAAACAAACCCGATCTGATCAAATGGGCGTCGGTATCGGCTAGCGTAGCACTGATTTCGGTGCCGGCCGTTCCGGGATCACTGTCAGTGAAGCGCGCGGAATACTGCTGGGTGAGCAGGACACGGGTCGCTGGCCCGAGATTCGAGTAGACGACGAGATCGTCATTGTGGGTGAAGCCCGCGTTCGATAGCGTAGTAATGGACCAGGCGCTGTCGGAACTGCGCGAGCTGGACGCAAAGCTCACCGCACTACCGCCAGTCGGAGTGGCGGCGACGCCCGCCGCGCGCCCATGCCGCGGAGTTACGACCACCGTGCCGACGGCAGTGGTACTCCTGAGACCCGTGATCGCCGCCCGGGCGTCCGCCTGACCGGCCCTCGCCAAGGCTTCGGCCGCTTTTTTCTCGGCGTCTTGGCGCTGCCGCTCGGCAGCCTGGGCCTGCTGCTCGGCGGCCTGACGCTGCTGCTCGGCGCTCTGTCTTGCCGTCTGCTCCTGCTCGGCCTGCTCCGTAAGGTCTGCCACCTGCTCCTCGAGGTCCGCAATCCGTTGTTCGGACGCCGACTGGCCGCTACCGCCGCTGCTCGAGCAGCCTGCGAGCACGAACGACCCGAGGATCAAGGCCGCCATAAGCTTGGTGTTCATTGCATTACTCCGTTGCGGCCAGCGTTGTGGCCAGATCCATCAACAGGGACGTGCCCGAAATCGCGTGACTGAATGTTGGCCAGATGACCGCGCGCGAACTCCGGGTCAGGCCGCTTCGGGGAACTCCGCTCACGGGCATCTGCTCAACCGTGGTGCCACGCGGGAGCGAAAGGCCGCCTGTTGCGATCTTGGGGGCAACGGCGGACCATCGAAACGTGGCAGTTCGTTCTGCCGCTCGGACCCAGACACCGGGGCCTCCTCCGTCGCACCGAAGCGTGGGTAGGGAAACCCAGGGCGTTTCAGGCCCCGGGCCGAGCCGGATGCCGCGGGATGAGGCACATGCATGCCTCATCCCGCGCGTGGTTCGTGGCTCTAGTCGCGGGTCACCCCGAAAGCCCCGACCATCGTGCCAACGCCGCCGAAGTGCGACTGGAAGACGCCGGTCGCGCTGGTCGGCACGTCGCTTCCATCGCCACCGGCAGCCACGGTGCCAGGTGCTTCGTCGTACATCTGGGCCATCCAGCTGCCCGACGGCGCCGAGGCGTTGTCGTCGATCGACCAGACCGTGCTGGTCGCAGCTTCATCGATCTCGGCAGTGGCGGGATCGTTGATTCCCACGTTTGCCAAACCAAGGGTCGTGCCGTCCCAACCCCTGCGCAGCAAGGTCACGCTCCACGGCATCGCCTCGTCGTTGGCCATGAAGTTGTCGAGGGTACCCGAGACGCCCCCTCCGACTGCGTCAGCCGCGAATACGGCGGTAAGGGTGGCGTCCGCCGTGAAGTGACCGGCGTTGTCAGCCCCAAGCGGGTCGCTGACCGCAAACTTCCCGGCCGCGTGCCCGCTGTAGGTGGCGGAGCCGCCGAGTGCGTTCGGGTTTCTGCCGAGCGCAGCAATGGCGCCCTGCACGCCCGTGAACGCGCTGGCCATGGTCGGCTGGTCGTCGTCGTCCGTCCGCAGCCACCAGCCGAAGTACAGGTAGTTGGGGTCAACGACGGCCACCTCAACCGTGGCCCCTTCATCGTGGATGAACATAAAGGCGTCACTCAGCGCAATCCCTGCGGCCGACGCTTGGGCCGTGCAGGTCTCGCCGGCGCCGCACCGATAGTTGCCCACTGCACCCTCATAGGTGCCCGGGATCAGAACCTCGCTGGCCGGGGCCGTCGGGGTATAGGTCGACAGTCCTGCCGTCGGGAACATGTCCGACTTGATGTTCGGGTCGGCGGCGGTGCCCAAGCTCAGCGTCCGCATAGCCGCCGTGTAAGTCCCGGCATTGGTAGGCACATTGGCAGTTACCACGTATCGGTTCACGATCGGGTAAGCCTTTACCGCAGCCTGATTCGTGTACACAACGGCGGAGTTCGTGACGCCGCCCGCGTTCGTGTGGGCGTAGTTCGTGCCCGCCCAGTCGCCCAGCGCTCCGGCCGAGCCGTCGGACGCCATACGCGGTGTGTTAACGGCGGCGGTTGTGCCGTCGTCTCGATCGTCGTTGATCGCGAGCACCAGCCCCCCTGGCGTCAGCGCCGCCGTGGCCAGTGGAGCTACGTCGTAATCGCCGAGCGGATCCGTGCGCAATGCTCCCTTCAGATTTGCGGCGGTCTCACTGAGCGCCTCTTCCGCCTCTTCCGCCTCCTTGTCGCGGAGCGCCTGCTCGGCCTCGTCGGCCCGCATCTTCTCGGCGTCCAGCTCTTCCTGGGTCGGGCCCGAGGGTTCCGCCATTGTCGGCGTCTCGGTCGACATCGTGCTGGTGTCGGTGCCGTTATTGCTGCTACTGCACGCCGCAAGCGCGAAGGCGGCCACGAGCGCAACCACCAGGTTTCTCCAAAGTGTCATGAGGGCTTTCTCCCCGTGTTCGCCTGTGCGGCGGTGTGACCTGCCGCTGGCGAAGGGAGTGGCGAACGAGCTGTCCCTCCATGCGTCCATGACGCTCCGGGAGCCCGTCCATTGCCGAGGTCTGTGGTCCGCGCGGCGGCGGAGCGCGACCCTTCCGATCTCCGATCCTTGCGCCGTTACCCGGCGTGTCCTGAGAGTTCCCCGGCACGCGAAACGCCCGGGCCGCGCCGGTCGCGACCGGGATGAACGGAAGGGATCGGGACATGGCCGACAGAACAACAATCACACCGGCGCGCGCACGCGTCTTCAAGCATGCGGGCCGTCGTCAAGAAGACGCTTGGAACCCTTGACGCGCTGAGCGTCGAGGACGCGCGCCAGGCCGGGCGCGCACTGCTCGCCGAGACGAGGGCGGAGACGGTTCCGACCATGCGAAGGTTCGCGCCGTCGTTCCTCGCCGATTGCGCCGAACGCTGGAAGCCTGCGACACGGGCAACCTATGCGCACATCGTGCGGCGCTGGTTTGACGGGATCGCGGCTACGCACCCCGGCTCAGCGAACTGGGCGCTGGCTGCGATGTCGTCGAAGATGAAGCATGCGGAGACGCTCGCACTGCGCCCGGACGGCTCGAACCCCTGCCGGGGGCTGCGACGGCGCCGGACCGGCTTCGAGGCGCACTATCTGACGGACGACGAGTTCGCCGCACTCGGCCGGGCGCTCGACGGGGCAGAAGCCGATCACCGGACCGCCGTCGCCGCGTTGCGCTTCTTGCTCTACACCGGCGTGCGCAAGTCCGAGGCGCTGCGGCTCAGATGGGAACAGGTCCACGGCGACCGCGCCGTGCTGCCCGACAGCAAGACTGGCCCGCGCCCGATCCGGCTCGCATCGCCCGCCCTGTTGCGATCTACGTCCTGTCGGCCATGTCACGACCGCTTCGCCGGTTCACATCATGTCACCGCCGCACTCGAATACGCGAATCTTCAACGATCCAAAGCTGGCCAGCGAGGACCGCGCCAGACAGTACTTTGACCAGTCGGGCTCCGAGCTTCAAGATTTGGTCGCGAGATTGGGAACTCGGCCGAAGTACCACAAGTCCCACATAGGCGTCTGGCGGGTAAGTCCGGATGTCCGCAAAATCCGTATCGAGCGTCACGATGGCTCGGCCTTCGCGCCTGCAAACCGATGCCAGTTCCGAATCCCAGGCTCCATCGAGATTCTGGTCGAGCGTCGTGACTGCATCGTGCCCGGCCGCACGAAACAGATCCACCAGTTCGACGGGAAGGTTCTCGTCCAGCTTGAACCGCACGCTGGTTGTCCTGTTATCGGAACGCGACGACCTGCTCGTTGGCCAATGCCGCGGCGTAGCAGAGCACCGCACGCACCGCCTCGCGTGAAACCGATGGGTAACTTCTTTCGATTTCGTCCGCGTCCATACCCGCCGCCAAATTGTCCAGTACCGTCGTCACCAGTACCCGCGTGCCGGAGATGCACGCCTTGCCGTGACAGATTTTGGGGTCCACGGTGATGTGGTCGCGCCAATTCACCATCTCATTCCCTCCTCCCGCGCAAAAGTGCCGGGATCCTTCTCCGCCAGAGGAATCGCGCACTTCCAGATCCACACATTGCATATAGCCGATTCGGCGAGGTTGTCGAAACACCCGGGGTCAGCAAGCAAAGCGGCCATGTCCCTGCGAGCGAACCTATCGGAGTACCCTGCGCCGATTCAAGGCAGGCGGTTCGAAGCGCTGGAAGAGGGTTGTGTCCCTCGGCGTGGTGTAGCAGCGGGGAAGCCCGCCGGCCCGGGCGTTCCGTGTGCCGGGGAACGCCCAGGACACGCCGGGTAACGGCGCAAGGATCGGAGCTCTGAAGGGTCGCGCTCCGCCGCCGCGCGGGCCACAGACCTCGGCAACGAACGGGCTCCCGGAGCGTCATGGACGCATGGAGAGACAGCGCGGTCGCCACTCCCTTCGTCGGCGTCGGGTCACACCGCCGGGCAGTGCGCACGGCCCCTGGCGGATCAGCAACAGTGCCGCGCTCTCCTACGCGCTGCCAAACGCCTTCTTCAATCGGCGCGGCCTCGCCCCGCTGGCGAGCCAAGCCACGGCTTAAATCCGTCGAACCGCTGTGTACGGACCTGTACGCACGGTGGTGTGGGAGGGGTGGGGCAGCGAGGCTCCCCCCTATCCCGATTGCACCCCCAAGCTGTCAGTCATGCTCGGCACACCAAAAAAAGGGTGGCGCCACATCCGGGCGCCACCCTTAATTCAAAATCCCGGGGAAAGGGGTCAGGTTCTCATGCGAACGAGACTCCAATCTTCGAACTGGCTACTGCTCGTTCGCACCGAACGCGCCGACCATTTTACCGGCCGTGCCGTACTCGGTGTAGAACGTGCCGGTGGCGACCTGCGGAACACCGTCATCGCCCTGGTTCCGGAGAGACCCGGACCACTCGCCAGAGGCGGCAGCGTCGACGCCGCCGATGGTCCAGACCGTGTCATTGTCGGTTTGGTCTGCACCTGTGCGGGTAAGCGTCGCGATCGGCGTGGCGGCGGTGATGACGGCCTCTTTCAACTCAACCGACCAATCCCGCGCCATGCCATCGGCACCCATGAAGTTGTCGATGGTGCCGCTGATCGTGCCTCCGGCATTAGCGTCGCCGAAGTCGGCTTCCAGCGTCGCCCTTGCGGTGAAGTGGCCGGCGTCGTTCGTGCCGCCCGTCGAACTAGCGAGCGCATACTTGCCGGCAGCACCGCCCATGTAGGTCGCGGTTCCCTGCAACGCATTGAGAGTGGCGTCCTCCAAAGCAGTAACAGTGCCCTTGACGCCGTGGAATGCGCTTGCGGTGAAGGGGCCATCGTTCGCAGCCTTGCGGAGCCACCAGCCGTACGAGGCGTAAGCCACGTCCGCCGCGTCCATGACGCGGGCTTCCGCGCTGCCGGGCGTGAACGTCCAAGCGCCGGCAAGCGTGAAGCCTCCTCCGCCTGCTACTGCAGCCGTGCAGGCGTCGGTTCTACCAGCGCCGGTGTCGCAGCTGTAGGTTCCGGACACTCCGTGGAAGCTCCCCGAACGGGTGATAATTTGTTCATTGTTCGGGTTCGGATCAGGCAAATCGAACGTTTCCGTGCCAGCGGTCCGGGTGACGCCCGTGAGAGCTATCCTCGCTGCAGCTCCGGTTGCAGTGAGCTGTGCGAAGGTAAGCGCTCCACTGGTCAGTTGGTACTCGTAAGCGCCGGCGTCTGTGACTGCGGCGGCGCTCCCGAACTTCCTGCCCTGCGTCGGAGCTTCGACGTTCGAGTAGACGTAGGCCTCAACCATGTCACCACCGGCGGGGTCGGCGTACCGCTTGCCTGTCCAGCCGCGATTGGCGGCAACCATCGCATCCTTGTCTTCCGACAGGGCGATGAGTGCTTCCGTAGTGTTTGCGTCGCCGTCACCGATGCTTACCACAATGCGTGTGCCAGCTTCGACACCAGTTATGTCGTCACCATCGTTGTACGCGGCGGCTCGGTCAGTTTCGGCGAGAGTTCCGTTAGCGTCTCCCATAGGAGCACTGATGCCGGCATACAGCTTCGCCGCCGTGGCGACCATGGCCGCTAATTCGGCCGCGGCCTCTTCGGCAGCCTGCTTGTCCTTCTCTTCCTGAAGCTCTTGCTCTGCCGCGTCGGCGCGCTCATTTGCCGCATCCAGTTCCTCTTGCGTCGGGCCGGACGGCGCTGGCGCCTCCGTCTCCGTGGAGGCCGTGTCTCCGTTGTTGCTGCTGCTGCACGCCGCAAGCGCGAAGGCGGCCACGAGCGCAACCACCAAGGTTCTCCAAAGTGTCATGAGGGCTTTCTCCCCGTGTTCGCCTGTGCGGCGGTGTGACCCGACGCCG
>JAJDWH010000027.1 GCA_022825705.1 Alphaproteobacteria bacterium | reverse complement strand
GTGGAGGCCGTGTCTCCGTTGTTGCTGCTGCTGCACGCCGCAAGCGCGAAGGCGGCCACGAGCGCAACCACCAAGGTTCTCCAAAGTGTCATGAGGGCTTTCTCCCCGTGTTCGCCTGTGCGGCGGTGTGACCCGACGCCGCGGAGGCGAACGGCACCCGCGCGTCCACGACGGTCCGGGAGCCCGTTCGTTGAGGTTTTGCAGCCCGCGCGGCGATGGCGCGCGACCCTTCCCACCCTTCCAAATTCCGATCCTGATGCCGTTACCCAGCATGTCCTGGGTGTTCCCCGATACGCGGAATGCCTGGGCTGGGGCCGGGTGCGCGCCCTGCCGCGCGACCGATGTAAACGCGTTCTGACCCGGCGCTGCCCACTCGGCCGGAGATGGCTCGCCCACGGAACAAACCCAGCCGTGCAGCGCTGGCTGGCCGGGCACCCGCGCTGACACTTTCACATCACTCCCCACAGGTACCTCCTGGCCGAATCACGTGGAACGCTTCTTCGCAATACTCACCGACAAACAGCCGCGATGCGGCGTCCATCGCTCCGCGCGGAAGCTTGAACAGGCCATCCGGGACTACACCGATATCGTCAACGCCAACCCGAGACCCTTCCGGTATCGGCGCGTTGGAAATGCAACTGCATGCCGCAGCTGCTGATGCGATTCTCCGTGCCCGCCGCGGTCGGGACGTGTGACTGAACGGTTCGTTGAAGTCAGTCCGGGTCGGGTGAATGATCCGGCGACACACCCAGCGAGCCGCTTACACAAGGCAATCAAACACTCCCTTCTCTGCTGCGCGTCGGTCCCACGCTTCGGGTGCATATAGGTTTCGAGACGCCTGCGCTGAGACCTAGCCCTTGTCGCTGAGAGGGTCACACGAAGGGGTCTGACCGCGACACTCCCGGGGGGGCGCGGAGTTCATCGGCGCGCACGACGGCGCCACGCCCGACTTCTGACACGTCGAGTTCCTTGCGGCGTCACCTTCCGCGGCGAGTTCGACTCCGCCACCAACCTCTTTCGCTGGCCGCCGAACCCGCGTCGCTACATCTGCGCCCCGGATCCGGCCTGCCGGACCAGCCCGACGCCCCTACGTCTCGCCAGCCGCCTGGCACTTCCTGCCGCGATCGTCCAAGAGCAGCAGGGCTGCGTTCACCACTCACCCCCATTCATGGAGTACAATTGCCCCATGGCCAGTACCACCCCCGATGTTCACGACGCCCTCATCAAGGCCGGTATCGACCGCGCGGCCGTTGACGAACTCATGCGCCGCGTGCACCGCCGCCCCGGGCCGTCCACAATGTCCATCCTCCTTGGCGCCGTCATCGGCGGCTTCGGTCTGGTCGTGGGCGGGATCGGTTGGGTCAAGAGCGACATCCACGCCGTCGAAGGAGCTGTGCAGGCTCTCCGGACCGAGATCTCCGCCAACCGTGACCGGATCGACGCCGTCAACGATCGAGTCTCCTCGCTGGAAACCAGCATGTCCGAGCGCCTCGCGCGGATTGAAACCCTGCTCGAGGAACGCCTACCCGCCCGGCAGTAGCAGGCGCCTCCGCCACACATTGAAAACCCCGCATCCAGCGGACCAGCCGGTCCGCCGGTTCTTCCGCCTGCCGGTACCTGCCCGCCATCGACGCCCATCGCACCGAAGCGGCTGTTGTCACTAGCCTGGCGTATCCGGGCGCCGCAACCTTCGCACGAGTGCTGGCTAACCTGCAGCGCCGACCGGTCTGGCGACCACCTGACTAGCTCGACCCACAAGCGTCACCGCCCGTCCCGACCGATCGGCGACCGGCCGAGGGGCGGACGCGCGCCCGCCCCGGAAACCGGGCCTAGCCATCGCCCGAACACGCCCATCCACCGCCCCCATCGGCGCCATCCGGCCCGCCACCGCCCCGCCGTGGCAGCACATGCCTCGCCGTCAGGACAGGTCGAGCCCAGACCGGCACTCGTTCGCCAATCGGTGATCGATCCGGGCTAGCCTTCCTACGCGAGCGTAAAGTTCCGTGATCTTGTCTTGCAGGCGGTCACGACTGGATCTATTCACACGCCAAAGGGTAATCCCGATGGCGATCACGGCAAGAATGGTGCCAGCGTCAACAATGGTATTTGCGTGTTCCACCACGCAGTTATTTCCTTACCAGAACCGGTCTCGCCGTTGCTTCTTGCAGCGTATGTGGCGCTCATTGTTGCGGAGCCGCCGCCGGTCGAGCTTCCTCACGACCCGGATGCGGCGTTCCTTGATGCACTCGTGGCAGTAGGTCTGATCCCCGAACACCAGTCCGTCGCAGTTCTCGGTGGCGCACTTTCTGGCGTCTTCTTGCATGAGTGAGCCGTGAAAGAATGAAGCCCCTCTCCCCATGTCAGGAGAGGGGCTTCTGGTTCGGACACGAGCCGGTCGTTCCTCCCCGACTGGCACCCTGACGCAACGAGACGCGCTGGAAAACTTGGTGAGAAACCCCACGCGTCCCTAGCGTTGCTAGCGGCTATTCGCGCGTGGCCGCGAACGCGCCGACCATTTCGCCCACGCCTTCCTCGAAGCGCGCATCGAAAGTGCCGCCCGCTTCGTATGGCAGACTATCTTGATCAGCCCGAGTGTCGTACATCTGGCCAGCGTATGCGCCTTGAACGGTGCTGGATTTCACGCCATCAATTATCCAAGTAGTGGCTCCAGAGAATGCGCCAGCCGTGAGACTGTCGTCCTCTGCCAAGTTGACACGCCAGTCGTCCTTCGCACCCGCATCTGTCATGAAGCCATTGATGTAGCCCGAGATGCTACCTGCGGTAGTGGCGTCGCCAAAGTCTGCCGTCAGAGTTGCATCAGCAGTGAAGTGTCCGGCTTCTGACCGTTCCGAGAATGCTCCGCTGTAGATCGCGTACTTCCCGATTGCGCGTCCCTCGTAGGTTGCTTCCCCCTGAAGTGTATCGAAATTGGTCAGACCGTTTCCGGCTGCGAAGGAGTGAAAGTACACTGGCCCGGCGTCGAGTGTCCCGTCTTCATTCTTCCGGAGCCACCATCCAAAGGACTGGAAATTGGCGTCAGGAACCGTGACGCGCGCACCGTCTTGAGGTGTGAATGTCCATCCCTCGGGAAGATCAATCCCGGAAGCGGTCCAAGTGGCGGTGCAGGTGTCATTGGAGCACGAATAGATTCCGCTGGCGCCGTGGAATGTTCCGGAGAATTCTCTTTGTCCAGCCGGGTAGTTGCGGATGCCTGCCGAGGGGAAGTTGCTGGACTTTATGCCGGCGTTGGGTGCCGGGTCGTCGGCTTCAAACGAGTACACGCCATCGACGTAACGCCCGGTTGCTTCGGCAAAGCTGGAATCTCCAAAAAGCACTTTGTCCGAACTTTCCATGGTGTCGAGTACTGACGAGGACCACTCCGTAGTCCCCACTTTCCTCATGAACATGCCGCCGTCAGGCTTGCCCAACGGAGGAATAGTGACTTGCGGGGATCGGGCAGTGGCATCGGTCTGACCGGTAGTTTCTCCACCCGTTCGAGGATTCCCAGATATCGCGATTTCCAGTCGAAGCGCATTGAACATCGCTCTGGCCGTAGCGAGGTCTTTCATGGCCTGCTCGCGATCCTTCTCGGCTTGAAGCTCGTCAGCGCGCTCCTTCTCCGTCGCGGCTTCGGCTTCCGCGTCGTCGGCACGCTTGTTGGCCTCGTCCAGCTCTTCCTGCGTCGGGCCGGTCTCGGCGGGCGGCGGCGTTTCGGTGGAAGCCGTGCCTCCGTTGTCGCTGCTGCTGCACGCCGCAAGCGCGAAGGCGGCCACGAGCGCAACCACCAAGTGTTTCCAGTGAGTCATGAGGGCTTTCTCCCCGTGTTCGCCTGTGCGGCGGTGTGA
>JAJDWH010000032.1 GCA_022825705.1 Alphaproteobacteria bacterium | reverse complement strand
TAACGCGCTATATCGCGCCCTCGGAGCACGGGCTTCAAAATCTCCCTCGACTTGGGATCAGCCGCAACTAGAGCATCCCGCGTCGCTCGGTCCACAATGAACGCTTTGTTGTAACCAGTAAGAATTCCACGATAAATGGAAATATCCCAATCCTTCAGCGGCTTTCCAACAGCTTCCATCTTCTCCAATACAGTTCGCTCAATGGCTGAGAGCGCTAACCAAGGTTTGTCGCCCACGGGTTGCAGAGTCCCCCAGTCCACCTCAGTTGGCGGGAACGAATGGTTCGATCCCTGCTCGACGTCTACTGCCACACACGTCACAGGCGAGGCCTTCCCGTTCCTGACGAGCAGAACCGCGGTATCGACGATCGCATTCTCGAAAACATCTTTGCCCATCTCGATCAGTTTGAGTGGCATGTGCTGTTCCGAGAACCAGCGGCGAAGCGGCCTCCCGTATTCTGCCTTCAGCCAGCTATTGGAAGTGATATAGCCCAAGACGCCGGTGTCACACTTGAGCAGCTGGCAACCACGCTCGTAAAAGAGCTGGTAAATGTCACCCGTTCTTTGAAAAGTTTCGTACCCCTCCTGTTGATAACGGTTTCCGGCTCTGCCGCCGTTCTTCGACAGTTGAATGTACGGCGGATTCCCTATGACGATATCGAAGCCGTTGGAGATCCCGAAAATGTACTCTGGGTCGAACCAGTAAGCGACCGCGTTTTGGTCATAAGGATCCCAGGACGCAATACGCTCGGCGGCGACTGCCGCGAATCCCGCCTGTCGGAGCAGTTCCGCCAAGCGGGTACGCAGACGGCCATCATTCTGCTGTATCTCCAGCTTTGTGGCCCGATAACCCGCGTGGAAGTGGCGTTCTCGGTTGACCAGCAGTTCTCGTTCGATCTCCTGGACGGGAGCGCTCCGACCGAGTTCCATCTGCGCAGGCCGACCTAGTCCGAGCAGAGTGTCGGCAGCCACCAGCTGAGTTTCCAAGTTGGGTAGAGGCTTCACGCCCAAGTTTGGGGCGGCTGGATCAGGAGTCTGTTCGATAACGAGCGAAATGAAGAAGCGGAGCTTGGCGATCTGACAGGCAATAGGCTGGATGTCGACGCCGTAGATGCCGTTCTGAATAAGGTAAAGCTTGCGGCCGAAATCTGATTCACGGTACTTCTCGAAAATGGCGCTGATATCGCGCAGCGCCTCGTCCCTAGATACTTGATCCCGCGTGTCAAACGCCTCGGCGGCCCGTTCTTTGGCCCGCTCCTTCTGAATCTCCTCCCAAAGCGTATTGTCGGGATCCAGACGACGCAGCGCGAGCGTAAGCGTTTGGAGCACACCCATGGGGAATGCCCCCGAGCCGACCGCCGGATCGAGTGTCTTTAGATCGGCAATGGCGACCACCACAGATCGTGCTTCATCTGGCTCGAAATACTGGCCGGCATCCGCGTGGCTATGTTCCCAGTCCAGCAGGTATCCAAGCTGGTCCCGCCAGTGCTCTGGGGCCGTTGCAGTAGGCGGAACCCTTATTGCGAGTGCTTCGGTGAGTGCCTCGCGAACCATGTAATCCACGACCGGTCGAGGTGTGTAATACGAACCGGTGGCCTTGCGCGCTGTCGCGCGGGTTTCCGGATTGTAGGCTGCGAGCAGATTTTCAAACACACGACCCAAAAGTTCCGGATCAAGGGCAACCTCGCGGTCCAGTGGTGTGCTTTCTTCAACCGTGAACTTGTAGTGGCGAAAGAGCTGAAATAATCCGTTTTCGTCAAAAAAGAGACAGGCTGGCACGCCCAGATCGTCCGCATGCGCAACATCGTCGGTAAAGGCGTCCACCAGCCCGTTGTCCGCGCTGGCGTCCTCGAAGCCGTCGAGGCAATCGAACAACCCGCCATTGACGAACGGCACTTTTCCCAGACGTTCGACAAAAGCGGCCGGGTCGGCCAGAAGATCATGGTAGCGGTACTGGTTAAGCTCTCCATGCACCGGCTCACCGGGCTTTCGGAAGGATCGCTGCTCGATCTCGGAATTTAGAGTGGCGAAGAACAAATTCTGTAGGACGGCGCGGTAGTAGTCCGTGCGGTTGTCAGCATGCTCCTTGAGCGTGGAGCGAGCAAACTCATCCTCGAACAGTTCTTCCGGTACCAGATCCTTCTCCTTAAGGAACCAAATAAAAAGGAGTCTGGTAATCAACCGGATGACGTGCCTCTCGACACAGCCGGGTCCAGCACCGTCGTCTGGAAAGGTGCATTCGCTGGTTGCCCGCTCGAACCATCCGAACAATTCGCGATAGAAACGCCTGTTCAGAACCTCGACATCGAGCGTCTGTTCCCACTTCAAGTGCAAGTCGTCAAAGGTTTGGACGCCTGCTGTAATCATCTCGCTGAATGCGAGTTCGGCCAGAATCTCGAAATGCGCGCGGTGGGGGCTCTCGAGCTGGATATCCTTGACAAGGGTCACCTTCTCAAGAACATCCTTGTCCCCATCCTTTTGGCTGGGGCGCCGGTGAACGGCAGCGAGAGACAGGGCACAGCCATGCCGAAACAGCACGATAACTGGCATTGCAAAAAGACGATTGACAGCCCGAGTGGCATCCGCCAGCTGGCCACGGGAATAGGTGCCGGGTTGCAGCTCAACTGCGAGGAATAGGAAAGACTCGATTCTCCCTTCGTCGAAACCGGAACGGTCGAACAGTGAAGGCTCCCTGGCGATCTCATTCGCAGTGAACTGAAACACAATGTCCACTGCTGACCACGAATCGAACAGAGCCAGTTGCGTACGAGAAAACGGTTTCTCGGGCTTGAAGCGCTCCAGAAATTCCCCGACGGCGCCCACATGCTCAGTGCGGTCACTTGCATAGCCGAGCACGTTCAGCAACTTCGTTGCGCCTGCGCGTAGTGGGACGTCGGTGGTCAACGCTGCCAACACCTGGGAAAGGTTCTGCTTAACCAAATCCTCAGCCACGGTGTTTGGCGGTCTCCTTCTTCGCGATGACCAGCCACGTCACCAAGGTGAAATCACCCGCTAGATCGGAGATCGGTGGATTCTCCGTCAAGACAGCGCCGCGGCTTCGCGTCAACGACGCAAGTTGCGCAGCCCGGAAGGTGCCGGAAATGCTGCGGAGCGCCGCCGCGAGCATGGCATCGTACTTGTCCATACGTTGACCGTGCTCTGTTTCCTGATCAAAAGCGTCCTCCAACGCCAGAGCCGCGTCTGAGCTCCCGGCAGCCAGCGCCTGGAACAGGGCCAAGCATCTGCGAGCCTGCTGGAAGGTGTAGCGGACACTGCCGTCATCCCGGACATACACCAGGAAGTAAGGCCAGAGCCGATTCGGAGTTCTTTCGGCCGGGTCCCCTTTGCGCCTCAGGCAGAAGATTGCGCCGGGGCGCACCGAATCGGACGAACCATCCGAGACATCCCCTCGAGTGTCCTCGACGACGGCGTGAATGCCAAACGGCGCAGCTTCGAGTGCGGCGCGATTTCGCTGGATGAATTGGAGTAGATCCGCTACGAAATCATCCAGTGTCAGATCATTTAGACTGATTCCATCGTCCGCTTCTTCGAGATCGAGAATTTCGTCACGCATGCGGGCCAGCTGCCGGTCACGGAACGCAAGTTCCAGTTGCGCGTCTCCTCGACGATCGTCCTCGGTACGCTGCTCTGTATTGAGAGGGTCGTCCAGACCAGTGGCCGCGGCGTCGGCAAGTGCCATGCGTGCTTCGACCCGGTTTTTCAAGTCGAGGTACCGGTCAAGGTCGGCAGTAGGCCAGAAATTGATCATGGCGACCCGTCGGCTACGACTCCCCAATCGGTCGATCCTTCCAAATCGCTGCATCAAGCGCACTGGATTCCAATGGATGTCGTAGTTGACCACCAAATCGCAGTCTTGAAGGTTCTGACCTTCCGACAAGCAGTCGGTCGCGATAACGAGATCAATCTGGTCATCCTCCACGTCTGCCTGCTGAGCCTGCGGGGCAAACCGGGCCAAAATGTCGACGAGCCGTGATGTCCCCGCAGTGCTCTGGTTGCCGTCGCCGCCGGTAACCAAGGCAATATGAATATCAAGTTCCTTACGTGACCATTGCTCAAGATGGCCGTACAAGTAGCGCGCGGTATCAGCGAAGGTCGTGAATACGAGCGCCTTCCGGTTGGGGCGCCCGTCCTTATCAACCGGCGCTTCTTCCACTTTGCGCCGCAAGAGTCGTTTCAGTTCTGCGACCTTGGCATCACGATCGACGGTGACCTGCTGCGCACGGCGATGCAAGGCCGCAAAGACCTTTCGATCCTTGCGAATGTCTCGTTGCCAATTGTCAACGTTGAGCTCGTCGAGCCGGTAACGCCGCCCCTTTCCGATCGCAAACTCCTCGTCCTCTTCGTCCTCGTCCGGACGCGTGTCTATCGCCGCCGAGCCACCGCGTTCCCGCCATTCCTCGATCATGCGATCGAGAGCATCCATCTTGTCAAGAATACGGCCTAGCGTCAGCGTGAAAGCATGTACTGAGCTTTCAAGACGCTTCAACAAGTTCACGCGCATCATACCGATAAGGAAGCGCTCCCTGTCGCGTTGATCAAAATGGAGCGCCGTTTTCTCCTCGTCCAAGGTGGACGTGTCCTTCAGGTATTGCGACGGCATGTACAGCGCGAGCTGGAGTGCACCGATGCTCTCATGCAGTTCGTCATAAGACAGCTCGCTTTTGCTGTCCGTAGCGGGAGACAGGTTTTGCGGCCGGGCTCGCTGCGGAAACCCGCCTATGGCTTTCGTCACTTCGGGGTAGTACCGACGTACATGCTCGCGCGAGCGGGCGAACGACACTGCATCGAGCAACGTCAGAAAGTCCGCGCCGAGCTTGTCGAGCAAGTCGGCCTTGTTCGGAGGTCGCCCAGCGTGTCGTGTGGTTTCCCACTGCTGGAACTGGCGTTGTGCGACGCCGAACATCGACTGAATGCTGCCGATCCCGAGTTCTTTCCGGAACACATCCTCGCGCCTTTCAGTCATCAGGTAGATCTGGTTCCGAAGATCACGCAAACTCGTATTGACCGGTGTCGCGGACAGCATGAGCACCTTGGTTCGGGCTCCGCGTTTCAGCGCTTCTTCGAGCAGCCGGTTGTACCGGCTGCGCCTGATGAGATTGCCTGCGGCATCCCGCCGGTCCCGGCCTTCGTTGCGGAAGTTGTGCGATTCGTCAATGACGATCAAACTGAACATTCCCCAGTCGAATTGGGCGAGATCGACCGCGCCCGCCCAACCCTCGTAACGGCTTAGATCTGTGTGGGCACGGACCACGTAGTCCAAGCGGTCCTTCTCAAAAGGATTGTTACGCGACGCTGCCGCGGCGGTGTAACGAACCCAATTGCCCTCAAGGCGCTTCGGACAGAGGACCAAAACCCGCTCGTTGCGCAATTGGAAGAATTTGATGACAGCCAGTGCCGTCCAAGTCTTCCCTAGGCCCACACTGTCGGCGATGATGCAGCCGTTGTACCGCAGCAGGCGGTTGATCGCGCTGGTCGCACCGTGCTTTTGAAACGCATAAAGAGCCTTCCAGATCTCCG
This sequence comes from Alphaproteobacteria bacterium, assembly GCA_022825705.1. GTDB lineage: Bacteria > Pseudomonadota > Alphaproteobacteria > TMED109 > TMED109 > VXPW01. The sequence continues at coordinate 168,724 of JAJDWH010000032.1, read as the reverse complement.
TGTCATAAAGATGGGAGTCGGAGAGCAAATCGTCCCGGTCCGCGTACCTTTTGAGCGAGTCCTCGAAGACATGAAAGAGGGTCTTGTAATAGACCAGCTGCGGTGACTGCGGCCGGCTCAAGCGATCAAGCGCAGCGAGCACATCGGCCTTGGCATCGCGAGTAAGATCTTCATTGCGCCACAAAGCATCGAACCATTCGAGTAGTGCTGCGCGATCCTCTTCACGGCGCACATCCAGGTTGAGCTCGACATTGGGAGCAGCACCAACGCCGAGCCCTCGTAAGGTGAAGTTGGAACTCCCGACTAAAGCTGAAGCGCCGTGCGCCCGACCGATGTGGTAGAGCTTGCCGTGGAGGAAATTCGCGCGTTTGATCGTTCGGATATCAACTTTTTCTCGAATCCAGGCGGCGCAAGCGCGTGCCAACGGTTTCTGAGCAAGCGCTTGTGTCAGCGCCATACCGCCGTCTTCGTTCAGCCGGAAGGACTTCCCGTCGCCTTCGCTCGGGTCCGGGGCGGCGAGCGCCGTGGGCTCACCATAGAGAAAGCGCATGGACCCAGCTTCCTTCAAAGCTTCCCGCAGCGCTTGATAGGCGTAGATCGTGAAGTAGGCCGAAACGACAGACAAGTTTGCCCCAGGGTCAATGCTGTGACGCAGAAAATCCACCACCCGGCGCTCCTGATTGTCGACAACGACCTCCAGATTGGGAGAAAGCGGGCCCTGCGGTAGTGGCCCGGGAAGGTTGTTGTCAGGGCCGGGACAGTCGGGCGTACGCGTCATGCCATGTCCTTAATGCCAGTGGGTAGAGTGTTGATCTCGTAAGAACGCGGGTCAATATACGGACGCAGCGACTGACGACACGAACCACGAATGAAAGCTGGCACTGGCCCCCTGAATGTTGCCGTCAGTCAGAAACCGTCTCGGACCGTTCTCTGCAGGATTTTCTGAATACGCCATCACATCACGCGGGGCGAAATTCGGCCGCCCCCACTCGTCGCGAATCCGCGCGCATTATGATCACAGCTTCAGTGGCTGACGGAAGAACCATGCGCAACGTGTTCTTTGATCGCGGAGATCGATGGACCCGTGACGAAGCTCACTACTAGCCGGATGCCGATGGCCTTTACCTTGCGTTCACCGCCTGTGTCGGCGTGCTCAAGTGCCAGCCAAATGGCAGCGGAGCGGAGCGAATCCGTGCGCTGCCGCACTGCCTGTGGCAGCATCCGGGCGAGCCGGCGTGACGGGATGCTCGCACATCCGCGCGCCGGTACCCGGAGACGAATGATGAAGCCTATCGAGCGTGACTTCCATAGCGCCATGCTCAACATTGCCAAACAATCCCAAGCCGCTGGGTATCGACCCAGCCTGTTCCTGCAAATGCTCAGCAAACATGGAGGCTTGGAGACCGCGAAGCGACTCATCAATTCCCCAGAGGTTTCTGACGGCTATACCCGGCTATGGCAAATGAGAAAGCTGGAATTGAGTGTCGAGGCTGTCGTACACGAAAACACGCGATGGCACGAACTCTTTACTGCCGAGGAACGCGAAATCTGTCGCAAACGATTGTCTGATTACAATTATCTCTGAACTCTAAGCGAGATTCCTATGGTATCCGTCTAGCAGGGAGCCGAGACTGCGACGTTGGCCCAATACGGGAGACGTTCAAGCACAACTCGGAGTCTGTCCCCAACGTCGGTGTCCCAGAGGTATGACCACAGGCCCCATCACACGCCCTTTGCCTCAGGCAACTTCTGGCCAGGCGCTTTCACTGTCCCGTCACCGTTGACGTACATCTAGAAGGTTGTCGTCATGATCCCCAAGCTGCGGGCAAGGTCACCGGCGTCGGTTTCACGATCCGCCATGGAGCGTATCGCAAGCGGCAGCGCAGTTCGATCCGTCTTGCTGGGCCACCGGGGCGTGCGGCAGCACATAGGCACTAACGTGCAGATCCTGTCTGCCCTGCCAGATACCAGCGCGAGTACAACCCACAGGAACCACCGGATGCAGAAACACCCGACGTAACCGCCCGGGCAGCGGGCCCGCGAAGGCCTCAGGACGGCGCTCCGTGGCCGCGGCGCGAGCTCCGTCCTGGTCAGGTTCCAAGCGGAAGGGCGCGGGTACTACCTGCGGTCCTACCGGCTGGCGCCAGAGAACAGGCCGTTGTCAGCCGCGTCCTGTTTGGCGAACTTCGCTACCTTCCGCCATCTACTTTTCTGCGCCCCTGGAGCGAGAACGACGTACTCATTTCTGGCACATCAATCACGACGGTAGAAATCCGGTTGGAGTAGGCATGACTGCTCAGACCCAGACACCTTTCCGTCAACCTCCGAGCTCCGTTCCACTCCTCCGAGGTGCGAGGTGCAGGGTGATGGCACGTCCGGTGCATTCGCGAAATATATGAATGCGAGATAGGCGTCGAGCGAATTTGCTGAGACCAGGAAGTGAAGATGAGCCAGACGATTGGCATATTGATAAAATGGAGATTCCCAATTGGCATCCGCCTTGGCCCTGAAGGCCTGCTTAGAGTGCTCCAGTGCAAGGCGTATTTTCTCGCGAGAGGCCTCTCCAGCCTTGGATCCAAAATCGACCGCCTCCTCGATATAAGCCTTGGCCTCGACCAGCAGGATCTTGCCCGACGACGTTCTGGCAAGACCGTCCCACCGTGGTCCGCTTGGCGGCCAGAATTCATTGAGCGCAGTCGAGAGCTGATTTATCCCAAGCCGCTTGACGAACGATTGGTCGTAGTATTCGGCATAGTGGTCTGACTTTACGGGCGATTTCCACTCGATCGATTCTCGATCATTCCATCTGAACGCTCTTCTGATTTTCTCGTTAGTGAATGCCGAGGCATCATTCACGGCAACACGAAGCCAATGTTCGCTGCGACTCGTGGTGGGTGGTCGTTCTCGTCGCGGCATCGCACTTTCAGCCTCCAGCGTCTGACGGATGGAAGGTGTACCATCCTTCCTTGTGACGACTCCAGCTTTTCGGCTTGATAGGCATTACGCTGTGCCGGGTGCAGCTTTGGTACGACGCTGCACGAAGCGTGACTGATGATCGCGAGTACAGGCCAGCAATGAGCAAACTCCACGCGAACGAAGTGTCTATAGGCCTAAATCGCGCACTAGCCACCAGCCGCCGTTGGGCCAAAACGACGGGCAAGAAGAAAAACGGTGAGCCAATTTCTAATTCTGATAGATCGGCGCGTTTCCTTTCTGACGCATGCAAGGAGATTGATCAGCTGATCAATCCGGGTGGGGAGCTGTGCCCCAGATTCGTGTGTGTCGATGACGCGGGCACACGTCATCCCGGTGAATGGCTGCTGGACGGTGTGTGGTGGGAAACAACGAGTGTTGACGACGGCATGAACGATGGGGTGCCCATAAAGGTTCATTGTGCGATCGAATGCGAAAGTCAGACGAGCGGACGCGAGTTCTTCAAAGATCTGGGGAAACTCTTGGTTGTGTCGAGCGATATCAAGATATTTGCTGCGGGGATCAGCCAGCTGACGCCAGCAGGAGCCGACACGTATGTGCGAACTCGCGTTAGCCAAGTGGAAAGACTGTTGAACAAGGCAGGGCGCGCGGAAGGAACAACTGACTGGTACTTGGCATTTTGGCCCTCACCGTTGGCGGTCAACGAGAAATCCCTGTGGTCTCACTTGGACAGCGGGTCATTCGCGCATCTATCAGTGATCCGCCTGTATCACAGATCCAGCCGCCCCACACGCCGTTCGGGAAGACACCAACAGGCCGGGCGATCCCTCTCCATTATCAAAGAGATGTCACCGTAGGCAGGTTACCGGCTTCTTGACCGGGCCGTCGAGTTCGACCCAAAGATCGCCTTCCACTGGCGTCAAAGTTCTTGTCAGGCGCCTATCATCGCCCTCCGGTGCAGGGCCGTAGAGTTCCGGCTCTCATTCTTCGCGGCCAATAGCGGGAACATGAAAGCTTGCCGACATGATCGAAACGCGTCGATTCGGCCGCACAGGCCACCAAAGCACCGTCACGATCTTCGGGGCGGCCGCGCTCAAAAATGTGACCCAGGCCCGCGCCGACCGCGCGCTTGAATTGTTGCTGGAGTTCGGCGTCAACCACATCGACACGGCGCCCCGCTACGGCGATGCGGAACTCCGGATCGGACCGTGGATGCGCGAACACCGTTGTCGGTTCTTTCTGGCCACCAAGACCGGCCAGCGCACCTATGTGGCTGCGCGGGACGAAATCCGGCGCTCACTGGAACGCCTCCGTGTGGACTCCGTTGACTTGCTGCAACTTCACTCCTTGGGCCATCCCGACGAGTGGGAAACCGCGATGGGCCCGCAAGGTGCCCTCGAGGCGGTGGTCGAGGCCCGTGAGGAAGGCCTGACACGCTTCATCGGCGTCACCGGCCATGGCTGGACGATCCCGGCGATGCACCACAAGAGCCTCCAACGGTTCGATTTCGATTCGGTCCTTCTGCCGTGGAATTTCGTGATGCACGAGAACGCGCGCTATCGCGAGGACTTCGAAACGCTTTGCAAACTCTGCGACGAACGGGACGTTGCCGTGCAAACCATCAAGTCGATCGCGCGCGGCCCCTGGGCGGTCACGGATCCCAATCGCAACACGTGGTACCAGCCCTTCGAAGATCCATATGACATTGAGCAAGCTGTGCACTGGGTGCTGGCCAAGCCGCAGATCTTCCTGAATACGGTTGGCGACTTGGATCTGCTACCGGTAGTTCTCGATGCCGCGAGCCAGTTCGTTGAGGCTCCCGACGACCCTTCCGTCCGAGCGATGATGAATACAAGGCGTGCCACATCACTGTTTGGGATTGCCAACTGATTGCAGCGGCGGCGTCTGGCGTGTTCGACCGTTCTCAAAGCAGAGCCTGTTCCTGACGCTAAGCCTTGCCATGCCATGGGTCTCCGGAAATGACCTACCGAACGGGTCAGCGAACGGAATAGGCGAGAAGCCGCTTACGGATCTCCGACTTGGGAAGCCGGCATCGCGGATGGGCGGCAATCTTGCCGAGTCCAGCACGCAAGTCGTCCAAGTCGATGACGCGCTGCTCGAGCATCTGGTCGAGCAGCCACAGCACTCCGTGGCATCGGACCTCCTCTTCCTCTGCGAGCTCGCGCAACTCCCGGTCCCCGGATAGCAGCGTCCACGCGTTTGTCTTCGCTAGGGCGAGGGCGAAGCTGTCCGGGAGAGACAGCGGTCTCCGCTTGCGACGGTATCCCAGTGCAAGCGAGACCCCGTCGCCATCCAACTCGGCGATGCGCAGCCCCAGCCTGACGAAATCCGGCCCGCCATGTTCTTTGAGCTCACGCTCATAAAGCAGGTCAGGAACGGTAAACTCGAACGGCAGGCGGAACGTGGCTTCGACAAGGGTTCCGCGGTCAAGATCAATCAGGACAGACGTGTCGGATACCAGGGTCTCCACGACACTCAAGCTCCTGCAAGTTCTGCCTCCAAGCTCGGGGGTTCATCCATACGGCGGTTGAGTTCGTGAACCGAGTGGCCCAGTAGTTCGGCTGCCTTGGCTTCGGAAATCGCTCCTTCCGACAAGGCGCGGAAACACAGACGCTCAAATCGCTTGGGTCGTTCGCCGGGCATGGCCCCTGGCTCCTCGTACGGCGGACTGCGCCAGCCGCGACGGTCGAATTCATCGAACAGCTTCCGGACGACCGGCACACCGAAAATCCCGAGGTCCTTACAGCGGTATGTAAGAGCTTGGACACTCACGCCGAAAATCCGCTTCAACTCGAAGAGCTCGCCCCAACCCATGGACTTGCGGTGTTTCCCGACCTTGGACCGCAACGTCTCGGCCGGCATCAGGAACGCACCGGCGAACCGATGTGCGGCTTTCTCTTCGTCAATCTTCGGTGCCGCGCCAAGGACCATGTGGCCAAGCTCATGCGCAAGCGTGAAGCGCTGACGCTCACCCCAATCGCTGCGATTCACGACGACGACTGACGCAACGCTCCTGTCTTCGCGGCGCACTCGCGCGGTGAGCCCGTCGATATCGGGAAGACTCATCGCGAGGACCTTGATTCCACGCTCCTCCAGGAGATCGACAAGGTTAGGGATCGGATCCAGTCCGAGACCCCAGTGTGCACGCATGCCGAGCGTGGCCTGCTCTGCTTCGGCCAGGTCACTCAACACTGGCCATGGGGCCTCGCGCGGCATGTCCCACCCAACAGTTGGGAGCCCCAGAATCTCCTCCACCGCGAGATATCGTTCCAACAGGTGTAGGACCTTGGCCTCGACCCGCGCCTCCTCGCGGCGACTGGTGAGCCGTTTCTTTCGGAAATCGACGGCCTCGAGGCGAATGTCGCTGTCGCTGGCCAAGTAGTCGATCGGTACATCGAGGGCGTCGGCCAGCGCGATCAGCACACCGGAACCGGGCATGGTCTCGTCGCGCTCGTATTTGCTGATCGCCTGGGCCGTCACACGGTTGTCGATCTTCGCCGAAAGACTGCGAAGTGAAAAGCCACAGGCACGGCGTGATACCCTAATTCGTTGACCTACAGTCATTTTTCACTTCCGTTTCCTAGGTTGACAAACTACCACTATCTAAAGATGTTTGTCAACTTCAAGGCTTGAACAGGCGTCCTGGCATCTCCATGCCGACAGGCGGACCAGGTTCTGATCTGGAGATTGAGACAATCACCGTTCAGAGTTCGTACTTTCCTGTCGGCAATTGTGACATGACGCTCGTTCAGACCGAGGGAGTCCAACAGATATTGATCGACATGAATATCCGGTCCGACGACGATCCCGACAACGACACTCCCGTTGCTTTGCAGCGGGGCCTTCATAAGGGCCCACGTACCCTGACAGTGGTCGCGAAACCGCCGCTCATGCGTCCCAAATGCCCACTTCTCGATCCATCGCCGGCGCACCGCCATCCAGCTCTTGTCCCCACGGATGAAGAACTATTACGACTCGGTCATACTCCGGAGGAACGAATGACCGTAAGGACAACACTCAGTTTCACTGATCGCCACCACTGTTTCCTCTTGAAAAAGGTAAGTGACGGGGTCTTTGCCACTCAGAGCGCCGCTGTAGCCAACGCCATCGAGCGCATGATGCAGGATGAGGAGGAGCGGGAAGTCGCGCTTTCCGCCCTCGCCGAGGAAATCCGCTTGCGGATTCGAACAGCCCGTTCGAAGTACGTTGACCGACAGGCAGCGTTTTCTTCAGCCCACGCCGCCGTCGAAGCATCGCGCGGCAAATGATGATTCAAATTCGCTTCCATCCGCAGGTGTCACGGGATTTGAAAGCGATCGCCTTATGGATCGTTGAGAACGCGGGAAGTCAAATATCGGATCGAGACCTGGCAGAGATTGAGCAGGCGATCACGGGTCTGGCGCGAATGCCGCACAAGGGGTCCGTTCGCGACGACATAGCACCCGGCCTTCGGGCAATTCCAGCCGGCAGCCGAACCGTGATTGCATTCGCGGTCGACGATGCTGCCGAAGAGGTACTCATTCACGCCGTAACCTGCAGCGGAGGCGATTGGGCGGGGCGAAGCCGTGCCCGCATTTTCTAGCCCGCTTAGCTCACCATCGCCGGATGTGCTCATGAGGTTGCCAATTTGCGCAAAGTCACTCACGCTCGGCCAGTAGCGTCAGGAGTGGCGGGTTGAGGTAGAGGTTCTCGCGCCCAGCCTTGATTTGCCGGAGGATGCCTTCGGCTGCGAGGGCGTTCAGATAGACAGCCGCCGTCTGACGCTTGGCGATGTCCGCTGCCACCACGTCACTGATCCGGCAATAGGGGTGCACGAAGATCAGCTCCACCAGTTCGCGGGAATAGATCTTCGGCCTCCCCTGTCGAACTGCAGTCCCCGTTTCGTCGAGGAGTTCCCGGATCGCATGGATCTTCCTCGTGGTCCACTCTGCGGTCGTTCTGACAGCCTCAAGAATGAAGAGTATCCACGTCTCCCAGCCCTGTCGGGTCGTCACTTCGAGCAGATACCGGTAGTACAGCGCCTTGTTCTGGATGATGTGCCGACTGAGGTAAAGGACAGGAATGTCCAGCAGGTTCTTGTCGACGAGATAGAGCAGGTTCAGCACGCGTCCGGTGCGGCCGTTTCCGTCGACGAATGGGTGGATCGCCTCGAACTGATAATGCATGATCGCAAGCCGGATCAGCGGATCGACCTCCTCGGCCTCGTGGATGTAGCGCTCCCAGTTGGCCAGCTTGCTCCGGAGAACATCCTCTCCCTCCGGCGGCGTGTAGATGATCTCGTTGGTTGCATCGTTCACCAACGCTGTTCCCGGCGTGGTGCGAATGTCCAGCTCTACACCCTTGATCGTTCGACAGACTTCGACCGCAATGGCGGTCGAAACCGGCCGTCGGTTCAGCATCTGAAAGCCGCGATGCAAGGCGGTGCGGTAGCGCAGAGCTTCCTTGGTGGCAGGGTCGGCTCGACCCGCTGCGTCGTTGGCATAGCGGAACAGCCGGTCAGCCGTCGTGACGATGTTCTCGATCTCGGAACTCGCCTGCGCTTCGAGCAGGGGGATGGAGTTGATCAGCATCGCCTGGTTCGGGATGAGTCCCCCGGAAACCCGGAGCTCCGCAAGTGCCGCGCGCGCGGCAATGCAGCTGCGAAGGATGGCCCTCGATTCGGTTTCCGAAGCCGGTGGCAGGTTCGGGAGGTCATTGAAGGGACGGCTGGAATCGAACGTCATGTCGATGTATCCCGCTTTTCTCGACACGTTTTCCGAACATGTCGATTCCGTCGACGTATTAGCTAGACATGTCGAAGAAATGACAGTTTATCGACACGACATGCTCTGGCAAGCCGGTGAACCAGCAATGCCGTGCGCTGTCAATCTGGCGGCCTTGTTTTCATCACAAGGCGAAGGCGGAGAATTCCGCTGCGCTCGCGCTGGTGTCGCCCCACGATCACATCCAATCTTGAATTTCCGCAGCACCCCGGCCGCGTCACCGCCACTACCCCGGACTTTCTGCATTCGCTGGGGCGTTCAACGGGTCAGCGCTTCGAACGCCTCTGCCACTGAACTCCACGACTGTCCACCACGCTCACGGGCGTGCTCGCTCATGCGCGCGTGAGTGGCCTGGTCATCGAGCAGCCGAATGGCGTACTCGGCAAACGCATTGTCGTCCTTGGCCAAGAATCCGGTCTTGCCGTCGAGGATCTGTTCGCTGGCCGCGCCGAGGGGACGCGCAATCGCCGGCAATCCAACCGCCTGGCTCTCGGCCAGCGTCATCGCGGAGACGTCGGTCTCGTGGGACGGGTAGAGATGCACCCGGGCAGCCCCCAGAAACTCCACCATTTCCGCATCCGGCAAAGGTTTGTGGACATGCACGCCGGATTTCTCCGCCGCTGTGACGATGGCGTGAATCCGCTCGTAGGCAGGCGCCGGAGACCGACCCTCTGACGCGCCGTGCAGCGCGCTCGAGAACACATGGAGTTCGGCCCAAGGCAGGCGGCCGTGAATGCGCCGGCGCCAGAGGCCGATGAGCCATTCGAGTCCGAGCAACGGGTGCGTGGTCACGACCGCCCTCGGCGACACGCTCGGACGGGGCTCCTCCGCATTGAGGAACGCCTCGCCCACCCCGTTCCGGATGCGGGCGCCTTCGAATGCGAGGAGCGCGTCGGGAATGGTCTTGAGATGCGCATCGCCCTGGTAGACGAGCGTCGGCCGGTGCCGTGCCGCAGCGGCAAACCGCTCCGGCTTGACCAGCGGCTTCCCTGAGCCGGTCAGCCACAGGACCCGGGTCTTGATGTCGGGTACCAGGTCAAGAAGCTCCGGATCCTGGTGCGCGATGCAGAGGTCGGTGCTGGCCGCCGCCGCCTCTTCCAGGGGCACCCAGCTCACGTCGCGCACCACCGTGGACATCTCGCACTGGTTGAAGACCCGGACCGTGTGGCCGGCCGCCGCCAACGCCTCCGCCAGCTCGACCACGCCCTTCTGGCCGGGAGGCAGGGCGATCTCGGCGGGCGTGTTCCCGTCGAAGGGGAAGGAACGGTCGGCGATGGTCACGAGCATGGGGAAGCCTGTAGGGGGAAATCTGCCGGCGCCGGCACCGTGTACGATGAGGCTCTCGAGGTTCGCTAGTACACTGACATCGCATGGCCGACAACCACGCTCCCCAGCTTCACTGGTGCCCCCTGCCGGACCGGGTCATCACCCGGGTCGACGGCCCGGACGCGCGCGAGTTTCTCCAGAACGTCGTCACCAACGACCTCGACCGGCTCGAAAGTGATCGCGCGCTCTACGCCGCGTTGCTGACCCCCCAGGGCATGTATCTCCATGATTTCCTGCTGACCGAATCGGACGGCGCCATCCTCCTGGACAGCGAGCGCGAGCGTCAGCCGGACCTCGCCCGCAAGCTCGCCCTGTACCGGCTGCGCAGCAAGGCCACCATCGAGATCGATCCGGGGCTCGCCGTCGGGGTCGGGTTTGGCGTGCACGCGGCACAGGCGGCAGAGCTCAACGGGACGCGCGGCCGGGCGCGGAGCCTTGCCGACGGCATCGTGTTCACGGATCCCCGCTCGGATGAGCTGGGTATCCGCGTCCATCTTCCGGAACCGCGCCTCGCCGAATTCTTCGGGGCTGCCGGCTTCGCGGAGGGGAGCAGCAACGACTACGACCGGCACCGCCTCTCGGCCGGGATTCCCGACGGCAGCCGGGACCTCGTCATCGGCCGGAGCTATCTCCTCGAAAGCAACTTCGACCTGCTGGACGGCGTCTCGTTCTCCAAGGGCTGCTACATCGGGCAGGAGAACACGGCCCGTCAGCGATACCGCGGGACCGTGCGCCGCCGCCTCGCGCGCGTCGCGATCACCGCTGGGCCCGTGCCGGACCCGGGCACGCCGATCCGACTCGGCAACCGGGACGTCGGCACGATGCGCTCAAGCCAGGGCAGCGACGGCCTGGCGCACGTCCGGCTCGCGCTCGTCGCCGAAGCGGCAGCGGCAGGTCAGGAACTCGACTGCGGCGACGCGAAGCTCAGGATCCGGACGCCGATCCCCGAAGCGCCGTCGGCCAGCTGAACGGATCTCAGGCGGCGGAGTAGCCGCCGTCGACCGGGATCAGGGCCCCGGTCACGTAGGACGCCGCCGGTGAGCACAGGAACACGGCGGTTCCCGCGACGTCCTCCGGCCGGCCCCACTCCCCCATCGGAATCCGCGACCGGATCCCTTCGTACTGCTCCTGGTCCTCGCGGAGCGCCTGCGTCATCTTCGTCGCGATCCAGCCCGGCGCGATGGCGTTCACGCGAATGCCGTGCTCGGCCCAGGCGTGCGCCAGCGAGCGCGTCAGCCCGACCAGGCCCGTCTTGGAAGCGGTGTAGCCCGGCGCCGTGCGCGAGCCGAAGTACGACCACATGGACGCGACGTTGATGATGCAGCCCCGCGTCAGGGCCAGCTTGGGCAGGCAGTGCTGGGCCATGCGCTGGACGCCCATCAGGTTGGTGTTGATCACGTCGGCGAAGTTCTCGCTCTGAAACTCGAGCGCGCGCTTCACCATGCCAGCGTTGTTCACGAGGATGTCGAGGCGGCCGATCTGCTCGAGGGCGGCGTCGATCGAAAGATCGTTGGTCACGTCGAGCTTCAGCAGCTGCATCGTGCCGTACTCGGTTTCCGGGTTGCACGCCGCCAGGGAAGCATCGCTCCGGGCCGTCGCCACCACGGCTGCACCCGCCTCGAGGAACGCGCTACCGATCGCGTAGCCGATGCCGGTGGCACCGCCCGTGACGAGCGCCACCTTGCCCGAAAGGTCCACGGTCCAGGCCATCAGAAGCTCCTTTTCAGCACCTCGGGGTTGACCGGCGTCGGGACATCGCCGCCGGTCAGGGCCGCCTCCAGGTTGCGGGCGGCCAGGTCGATCATCGCGAGACGCGTGGTGCGGGTGGCGCTCGCGATGTGGGGCGTGAGCACCACATTGTCCATCTCCCACAGCGCTGAATCGACCTTGGGCTCGAACTCGTGGACGTCGAGGGCGGCGCCCGCGATCTCCCCCTTCCGCAATCCCTCCACCAACGCCTGCTCGTGCACAACCGGCCCCCGCGCCATGTTGATCAGGAACCCGTCATCCCGCATCTGCGCGAGTTCCGGCGCCCCGATCAGGTGCCGGGTCTCCGGTGTCAGAGGACACAGCAGCAGGACGTACTTGGCCTCCGCCAGGAGGTCCGGCAGGTCGCGCCATTCCACACCGAGTGCCGCCGCCTCGTCGTCCGGAAGGCGGCTCCGCTTGTGGTAGCAGACCTTCATGCCGAAACCCTGCGCCCGCGCGGCGACCCGCTTGCCGATCCGCCCGAGGCCGATGATCCCGAGCGTCTCGCCGCCGATGTCGGCGCTCCACAGCAGCTGGAAGGGATAGGTGCGGAAGCGTCCGGCGCGCACGTACCGGTCGCCCTCGGCGAGGCGCCGGCCGACCGCCAGCACCATCGCCATGCTCATGTCGGCGACCGGCTCGTCCAGCACGCCCGGCGTGTTGGTCACCAGCACGCCGTTCCGGGTGGCGGAGTCGACGTCGATGTTGTCGACCCCGACCGCAATGTTGGCCACCACCCGGAGGGTGCCGGCGCAGGCGTCGAGGATCTCCTCGCCCACGTAGGACCCGAGCAACAGGACCCCGGCCTTGTCCCGGAACCGCTCCTTCAAGGGCTCCGGCTCCAGCAGGCCGTCGGCGAACACGTCGTGGTAGTCCGCATCGAACTGGCCATCCAGCCGGGCCCGGAGGTCGTCCGGCACCCAGGTGTGGACGAAGACGGAAGGACGGGTCATACGCGCTCCGTCAGGGTTGTGCGCGCGTCAGCGGGCAGCCCACTTCCGCACCTTCTGGCGCTGCGCGCCCAGCCCCTCGATGCCGGGTTCCATGACGTCGTCCTGCTTCAGGAACAGCGGCGGCTTCATGCCGGAGCCCACCCCCGGCGGAGTGCCGGTCGCGATCAGGTCCCCGGGATAGAGCGTCATGAACTTGCTGATGTAGGAGACCAGGGTCCGGACATCGAAGATCATCGTGCTGGTGTTGCCGTCCTGCATCCGCTTGCCGTTGACGTCCATCCAGAGGTTCAGGCGCTGTGGGTTCCGGATCTCGTCCCGCGTGACCATCCACGGGCCGACGGGACAGAACGTGTCGCACCCCTTGCCCTTGTCCCACGTCATGCCGCGCTCGATCTGCCATTCGCGCTCCGAGACGTCGTTCACGACCGTGTAGCCGGCCACGTGCTGCAGCGCGCGGCTCTTCGGCACGTTGTTCGCCGCGGTGCCGATCACCACGCCGAGCTCGATCTCCCAGTCCGACTTCTTCGAGCCCTTCGGCATCTCGACGATGTCGTTCGGCCCGTTGAGCGCACTGGTGGGTTTCATGAAGACGATGGGCTCCTCCGGGATCGCGGCGCCCACCTCCTTCGCGTGATCGATGTAGTTGAGGCCGATGCAGACGATCTTGCCGATGTCGGCGACCGGGACCCCGATCCGCGGCCGGCCGGTCACCTTCGGCAGTCGTGCCGGATTGATCCTGGCCAGTCGCTCCAACCCCTTGTCGGACAGCACCTTCGACGTGATGTCGGGTACCCGTTTCTCCAGCGAGCGCAAGTTGCCCTCGTCATCGATCAAGCCGGGCTTTTCTCTGCCGCGCGGGCCGAAGCGCACCAATTTCATGACGACTCTCCTTCATGGAAACCGAACTGCGTACCGCGGGCACGCGGCGCGCACCTTAACACGGCTCCCTATTGAGACTCCCGCGTTTTCCGGCCGCGGAGGCGGCCTCCGCCCACACGCCAACACAGCATTCCGTCTCGTGCGCGCGGAGAGCGGCAGCGGGCCCGGCCGCTCGCCTGCCCAGGCATGCGCGACGCACGCTTCGACGGGTACTGCCGAACCCGGAACCGCCTGCGCCGGCGGTCGTCGATTCCGCGTGGGCTGGATTCCGGCGAGCGCGGCACGGTGCGCCCGGTCGTCCGGCCCAGGGCAGGCGAGCGAAACGGCAGTTGGCGCCTCGCTGCTGCTAACATCCGGCCCTTCAGCCCCCCGAAGTGTCTGGTCAGGAGGCCCGCCATGACCGCACAGGAACCACTGACCATCCGTCTCAACGCCGCGGACAACGTGGTCACCGCGAAGACGACGCTCGCGCCGGACACGGCCGTGCCCGGCGAAGGCGTGAGCACGGCTCGCCAGATACCGGTCGGCCACAAGATCTGCACGCGCCGCATCGACGCCGGGGACGCGGTTCGCAAGTACAACCAGATCATCGGCTTCGCCACCGAGACCGTGGAGCCTGGCGACCACGTGCATACGCACAACGTGGCCGTCCGCCAGTTTCAGCGCGACTACGAGTTCACCCAGGGGGCACAGGCGACCGCCATGGTGCCGGAGGCCGAGCGCGCCACGTTCCGGGGCATCCAGCGGCCCGACGGACGGGTCGCGACGCGCAACTACATCGGCGTGCTGTCGTCGGTGAACTGTTCGGCCACGGTCTGCCGGTACATCGCCGACACGTTCAAGGGCGACGGGCTGAAGGAATTCCCCAACGTCGACGGCGTCGTGGCCATCACCCACGGGACCGGCTGCGGCATGGCCGGCAAGGGTCTCGGCTGGGACCTGCTGCAGGCCACGATGGCCGGCTATGCGCGGCACCCGAACTTCGCCGGCATCCTGGTCGTGGGCCTAGGCTGCGAGGTGAACCAGGTGGACACGATGGCGGCCAACCACGAATGGTCCGCCGACGACATGTTCCAGATGATGACGATCCAGGACACCGGCGGCACGCGGGCGACCATCCAGGCCGGCGTCGAGCGGATTCGCCACATGCTGCCGCGCGCGAATGACGTCCGGCGCACGCCGCTTCCCGCCAGCCACATCCGCCTGGCACTCCAGTGCGGCGGGTCCGACGCGTACTCGGGCATGACCGCCAACCCGGCGCTCGGGGCGGCCGTCGACCGGCTGGTGCGGCACGGCGGCACTGCGACCCTGGCCGAAACGCCGGAGATCTACGGGGCCGAGCACCTGCTCACGCGCCGGGCAGTCAGCGAGGAGATCGGCGAGAAGCTGATCAAGCACGTCCGATGGTGGGAGGACTACACCGAGCAGCACGGGGCCGAACTCAACAACAACCCCTCGCCCGGCAACCAGGCCGGCGGCCTGACGACCATCCTCGAGAAGTCCCTCGGCGCCGTGGCCAAGGGGGGCACCACCAACCTGGTCGACGTCTACCAGTACGCCGAGGCGATCCGCGCGCAGGGCTTCACCTTCATGAACACGCCAGGCTACGACGTGGTCTCGGTCACCGGCATGGTCGCCGGTGGCGCCAACGTCGTCTGCTTCACCACGGGACGGGGCTCCGTGTTCGGCTGCAAGCCGGCGCCGTCCATCAAGCTCGCGACCAACTCGCCCATGTACGAACGCATGAGCGAGGACATGGACGTGAACTGTGGTCAGGTCCTCGACGGCACCAAGAGCATCGACGCCATGGGCGAAGAGGTCTTCGACACTATTCTTAGGGTGGTGTCCGGCGAGGAATCCAAGAGCGAAGCCGCAGGGCTCGGCGACCTGGAGTTTGTCCCATGGCAGATCGGCGCCCTGCTGTAAGGGCGGTCCCCGGCCCGCCGGCCATCCGCCGGCGCATCGCGCGGATCAAGGAATCGGGCATCCGCGTCATCGCGAATGCCACGATGGGGCGGGAGGACGTCATTCCGCTCTGGTTCGGTGAATCGGACCAGCCGACGCCCGAGTTCATCTGTGACGCGGCAGCTGCGGCGCTCCGTGCCGGCGACACGTTCTACGCGCCCAACCGCGGCAAGCCCGAGCTCGTGACCACGATCGCCGAGTACGAGAACCGCCTCTACGCGAAGCCGATCGCCGAAGACCGCATCGTGGTGACTAACGCCGGCATGAACGCCCTGATGATCGCCGCCGAGCTGCTGGTGGATCCAGGCGACGAGGTGATCTGCGTCACGCCGGTCTGGCCGAACTTCCTCGGCTGCGTCGAGATCATGGACGGCCATCCGGTGGAGGTGGCGCTGGCACCCAAGGACGGCCGCTGGCACCTCGACCTCGACCACCTGTTCGGCGCCGTCACGGCCCGGACCCGGGCAATCTACCTCAGCACGCCGAACAACCCGACCGGCTGGATGGCCGAACGCGACACCCTCGAGGCCATCCTCGAGTTCTGCCGGCACCACGGGCTGTGGGTGGTCTCGGACGAGGTCTATGCCCGCGTGGTCTACGACCGGGACGTCGCCCCGTCGTTCCTGGATCTGGCCGAACCCGACGACGCCGTGATCGTGGTGAACAGCTTCTCGAAGAGCTGGTCCATGACCGGCTGGCGCCTCGGGTGGGTCGTGGCGCCGGCCGATGCCGCGACCATGATGGAGCGGCTGAACGAGTTCAACGTCGCCAGTCCGGCGGCGGCGGCCCAGACGGCCGGGATCACCGCCATCCGCCAGGGCGAGCCCCACGTGCTGGAGATGCGCGCCGGCCTCGCGCGGGCCCGCGACACCGTGATGGCGGCCCTCGGCGCGATCGACCGGGTGGAGCTCATCCGGCCGGACGCCGCGTTCTACGCGTTCTTCGGGGTGCACGGCATGAACTCGCCGACCGCCATGGCGTGGTCACTGGTCGAGCAGGCGGGCGTCGGCCTGGCGCCCGGCGACGCCTTCGGTGCGGGCGGCGACAACTACCTCCGCATCTGCTACGCCAAGTCGCCGGACCTGCTGGAAACGGCGCTCGATCGACTGGCCGTGGCACTTCGGTAGGTGCGCGCGACGGCCGCCGGCATTCATCAGGCGGCGGCCCACCTCAGGAACGGCCGTCTCGTCGCCTTCCCGACGGAAACCGTCTACGGGCTCGGCGCAGACGCCACGAACGCCGACGCCGTCGGCCAGGTCTTCCAAGCCAAGAACCGCCCGGCCGGCCACCCGTTGATCATCCACACCGCCACCATGGCGGGCGCGTTCGCGGTGGGCGCGGACGACCCGGCCGCCACACGGCTGGCCGAACGGTTCTGGCCCGGTCCGTTGACACTGGTCCTGCCCTTGCGGTCCGAGGCGGGCATCGCCGACGCCGTCACCGGGGGGCGTGCCACCGTCGCCGTCAGGGTCCCCCGCCATCCGGTGGCCGCGGCCCTCCTGCGGGCGGTCGGACGGCCGGTCGCTGCACCCAGCGCCAACCCGCACGGCCGGCTGAGCCCCACCGAGGCCCAGCACGTCCGCGACGAGCTCGGGCCGGCGGTCGAACTGGTACTGGACGGCGGGCCCACCGAGATCGGCCTCGAATCGACGGTGCTCGAACTCGTGGGCGGTCGGCCGGTGCTGCTCCGCGCCGGCGGCGTCACCGTCGAGGAGCTGGAAGCGGCGATCGGCCCCGTGGACGAGCCGGGCGCCGACGAGCCCGCCCGCGCGCCCGGCATGCTTCGGCAGCACTACGCGCCGCGGACGCCGCTCCGGCTCGACGCCGATGATCCCCTCCCGGACGAGGTGTACCTGGGGTTCGGTGCCGCACCGGGCGCCACCTGCAACCTCAGCCCGACCGGCGATCTCGAGGAGGCGGCGCGCAACCTGTTCGTGATGTTGCGCCGGCTGGACAGCGCCGGCGCCCGGTGCATCGCGGTCGCACCGATTCCCGATCATCACCTGGGCAGGGCGATCAACGACCGGCTGCGGCGGGCGGAGCGCGGCGCCACTCCAGACGGGCCGGGCTCTGGTCAGACGGTGTGCGAGAGGCCTTCCTGATCGGGCAGTACCTCGACACCGGTGACGCCCGCGAGCCGCTCGACGGCCAGCCGAAGGCTCCGGCCCAGGCGTACGCTGACGCCGAGATTCATGTCCGCCTCCAGGTCCCCGTCCAGCGGAAACACCACTTCCACGCGCCCGTTGCCGGGCCGCGCGGTCTCGAGCAGGTCGAACAGCGCCGCGATGTCGAACGCGTCGTCGGTCCAGACCTTCCATCCGGGCGGGAGTTCGCGTTCGAGACCGCCGTCCTCGAGCAGGGCGAAGTCGTGCGCGATCAGGCTGTCGGCCCGCGACGAATCCGCCTCCCGGGTGACCTCGACCAGCAGCAACGTCCCCTCCCGGAGAACGTCCCGGTACCGGACGAGGGTCTCAGGGAAGACCATGACCTCTTCCGCCCCGGTCGCATCAGAGAGCCGCACGCGCGCGAACCTTCGCTTCTGTTGCGAGACGCGCTCCTTGACCTGGGCGACGACCCCGGCCACCCGGAATGCCGTGCCCGCCTCCTGCTTGCCCGCCTCCCGCAGGGGAACCGCATGCATCGCGGCGAGCTGCTGGGCGTGCTGCTCCAGCGGATGGCCCGAGCCGTAGAAGCCGAGCACGGCGAACTCGCGGGCAAGCATCTCGGAGCGATCCCAAGCCTCGGCCTCGGGCAGCACCCACAACTCCTGCGCTGACGCCTCGTCGCCGAACAGGCTTGACTGCGACAGCCGTTCCTCCGTCGCCGCCTCCTGCCCGCAACGGGCGGCCATCTGGGCGGCGGCATGGGCCACCGCGCGAGCCCGGTCGGGCGCCAGGCCGGCGAGGAGACCGTCGAGCGCTCCCCCTTCGGCCAGGTTCTCGAAGTGCTCCTTGTTGAGCTCGGCCTTCCGCGACCGGCGGGACAGGTCCCAGAGATCGGTGAACCGACCCGTCCGGTCCCGCTCGTTCACGACCACGTCCATGGCGGCATTGCCGACCCCGCGGAGCGTGCCCAGGCCGCAGCGCACGGCCGGCTGATTCCCGTTCATCGCCTCGACCGTGAATTCCGTCCGGGACCGGTTGATGTCGGGCGGCAGCAGGCTGATCCCGCGGCTCGTGATCTCGTCGTGGAACAGGTTGAGCTTGTCACGATTGCCGGATTCGATCGTCATCATCGCAGCGAAGAAGTCGGCCGGATGGTGCGCCTTGAGATAGGCCGTGCGGTAGCTGATCAGCGCGTACGCGACCGCGTGGCTCTTGTTGAACCCGTACCCGGCGAACTTCTCGAGATCGGCAAAGATGTCGACCGCCACCTCGCGGGACACCTGGTTCCGCACGGAGCGGTCCACGAAGTCGGCCTCGAGCGCCTGCATTTCCGACTTGATCTTCTTGCCCATGGCGCGCCGCAGGATGTCGGCCTCGCCCAGGGAGAAGCCGGCGAGCACCTGGGCGGTCTCCATGACCTGCTCCTGGTAGACCCAGATGCCGGAGGTCTCCTCCAGGATGTCCCGCAGCTTCTCGTGCGGGTAGGCGATCGCTTCCCGCCCGCGCCGCCGCTCGATGAAGCTCGGAATGTTGTCCATGGGACCCGGCCGGTACAGCGCCAGGATCGCCACCAGGTCCTCGATCCGGTTGGGCTGCAGGCGCCGCAGCACCTCGCGCATCATCGGGCTCTCCAGCTGGAAGATCCCGCCCGTCTCGCCGCTCGTGAGCAGCGCGTAGGTCGCCTCGTCGTCGAGCGGCAGCGCCTCGAGGTCGAGCTCGGTGCCGCGCTCCCTGAGCAGGCGGACGGCGAGGTCCATCGACGTCAGGGTCTTCAGGCCGAGGAAGTCGAACTTCACGAGCCCGGCCTGCTCGACGCGCTTCATGTCGTACTGGGTAGCCGCGATCTCGGAGCGCGGATCACGGTACAGCGGCACCAGTTCCTCGATCGGCCGGTCGCCGATCACTAGGCCCGCGGCGTGCGTCGACACGTTGCGGTTGAGGCCCTCCAGCGCGAGCGCGATCTCGAACAGCCGCTCGACGTCGCCGTCGGTCGCCCGCGCCTCCTGCAGTCCCGGCTCGGACTGCAGCGCCTCGCTCAGGCTGATCGGATTGGCGGGATTCTCCGGCACCTGTTTGGCGAGTTCGTCGACCTTGCTGTACGAGAGCCCGAGGGTCCGGCCCACGTCGCGAACCACCGCCCGCGCCTTGAGCGAACCGAAGGTGATGATCTGGGCGACGCGGTCGTCCCCGTACAGCTCCCGCACGTGGGCGATGACTTCCTCGCGGCGCTGCTGGCAGAAATCCAGGTCGAAGTCGGGCATGGAGACCCGCTCCGGATTGAGGAAGCGCTCGAACAGCAGGCCGAACCGAAGCGGATCCACGTCGGTGATCCCGAGCGCCCACGCGACCACGGAACCGGCGCCCGAGCCGCGGCCCGGCCCGACCGGGATCCCCTGCTCCCGGGACCAGTTCATGACCTCGCCCACGATCAGGAAGTACCCGTCGTAGCCGGTCTCGCGGATGATCGCGAGCTCGCGCTGCAGCCGGTCCGCGTAGCGTCCCCCCTGCTCCCGGCGCTCGCCTTCCGTCATGCCCGTCGTGAACACGTGCCGGTCGAGCCGCTCTGCAAGTCCCCGCTCCGCCCGTTCCGCCAGCACCTCGGCATCGGACCGGCCGCCAGTGTCCGGAACCCGGGGCAGGATCGGCGTTCGCGCCGTCAGCACGTGCGAGCAGCGCCGCGCGATGACCGCCGTATTGGCCAGACCCTCGGGCAGGTCCGCGAACAGCTCCGTCATCGCCGCCTGGGACCGGAAGCAATGGTTCGGCGTGAGCTGGACGCGCCGGTCGTCGAGGATGGTGGTCGAATCCCGGATGCAGAGCAGACACTCGTGTGCGGCGTGCATCTCCGGGCCGGAGAAATAGACGTCGTTGGTGGCCACGATCGGGATGTCGCGCGCGTGGGCGAGGCGCAGGAATTCCGGCTCCAGGGCGGCGTCGGCGTCCGTGCCGTGTCGATGCAGCTCCATGTACAGCCGATCCGCAAACACCGACTGCAGGCGCTCAAGCAGGGCGTCGGCGGATTCCGACTTGCCGGCCGCCAGCAGCTGTCCGAGGGGGCCCGGCGCCGCACCGGTCAGCGCGATCACGCCGTCGGCGTGGTCGGCCAGGTGCCCCAGGGTCACGACCGGCGCCCCCGGGCTGCCTCCCTCCAGGTACATCTGCGAGACCAGCCGCTTGAGGCCGTGCCAACCGGTCTCGGTGGCCGCAAGCAGCAGGATCGGTGCGCGCGGCCATTGCAGCGAATTCGCGAGTTGGCCGTCCTCGTCCGGGGCGAGTTCGACCAGCGTGCCGGGGATGGGCTGAATCCCGGCCCGGCTTGCTGCGAGCGCGAACTCGAGCGCGCCGAACAGGTTGGCATGGTCCGTGAGGGCCAGCGCCGGCATCGCATCGCCGGCGGCGAGCTTCACGAGATCGGGGATCTGGATGGCGCCTTCGGCCAACGAGTAGGCGGACCGGGCCCTGAGATGGACGAACGGAGCGGCGCTCATGACGGCCCCTCGACCGGGTCCGGCGCGCCCGCGGCCGGCGAGACCAGCGGCCCCTCGGGCGGCCATGGATGCAGGTGCCCCGATTCCAGGCGCACGCCGCGGTGCATCCGGCGCGCCACCTCGGGATTGTGGGTCGCCAGCAGGGCCGCCAAGCCGGTGGCCCGGACAAGCTCGACCAGCATGTCGGTGACGTCCGCGGCAGTCCCGGTATCGAGGTTGCCGGTCGGCTCGTCCGCGAGCAGGAGCTTCGGCCGGTTGGCGATCGCACGAGCGATCGCCACCCGTTGCTGTTCGCCGCCTGACAGTGCTGCCGGCCGGTGGGAGCCGCGCGCGGCCAGCCCCACGCGATCCAGCAGCTCGGTCGCACGCCCCCGCGCGGCCCGCGGGTCGTGTCCCGCCAGCCGCAGCGGCACCATGATGTTCTCGAGCGCCGAGAACTCGGGCATCAGGTGATGGTTCTGGTACACGAAGCCGAGGTGGGTCCGGCGCAGGCGCGTCCGCGTTCCGTCGCGCCCGGCCCGCACCACCTGTCCCGCGAGCGCCACTTCCCCGGCGCTCGGGGTCTCCAGCAGCCCGGCGATGTGAAGGAGCGTCGACTTGCCGGCGCCGCTCGGGCCGACCAGCGCCACGGTCTCCCCGGCTTCCAGGACCAGGTCAACGTCGGCGAGCACCGGAACCTCGGCGCGCCCCTGCCAATACGAATGCGACACCTGGCTGAGCCTCAGCACCGGCTCAGCCATACCGGAGCACCTCCGCCGGGTCGATCCGCGAGGCCCGCCAGGCCGGGTAGATCGTCGCCACGAGCGCCAGCGCCAGCGCGAACGCCAGGACGCCGATCACCTGCAGGGGCTGCACTTCGGCGGGCAGCTGCGAGAGGAAGTAGATCTCGGCGGCAAACAGGTCGACGCCCGCGATGCTCTCGAGAAACCGCCGCATGGCCTCCACGTTGGTGGCGAAGGCGAGGCCCAGCACGAACCCGAGGAGGGTCCCGACGACCCCGACCGAGCCCCCGGTGAACACGAAGATCCGCAGCACTGAGGGCCGCGTGGCCCCCATAGTGCGCATGATGGCGATGCCCTTTTCCTTGTCGCGGACCAGCATGATCATGCTCGAGACCACGTTGAACGCGGCCACCAGGATGATCAGGGTGAGGATCAGGAACATCACGTTCCGTTCCACCTTGAGGGCGTTGAAGAACTGCCGGTTGAGGCTCGGCCACGCGGAAGTGCGGGCCCGGCCGTCAAACGTCTCCGCAAGCCCCGTGCTCACCTGCTCGGCCGAATCCGGATCATCGAGCACGACCTGAATCTTGGTCGCTTCCTCTCCGGCCCGGAAGAAGATGAGGGCATCGTTCAGCGGCAGGTAGACGAGGCCGGAGTCGTACTCGTACATGCCGATCTCGAAGAGGGCGGCGATGGTGTAGGTCCGGACCCGCGGGATCGTGCCGACGACGGTGACGTCGCCGTCCGGGTGCAGCAGCGTCAGGGCGTCGCCGGCCCCGACCCCCAGCTGCCGGGCCAGGCGGGAGCCGATGACGGCGCCGCCCTCCGTCGCAAAGGTGTCCAGCGAGCCGCCCGTGATCGCGTCGGCCACGAGCGTCCGCCGGCGAAGATCATCGGGACGGATGCCGCGGACCAGGGTTCCGGTGGCGTTCCCGGTGGCGGTGGCCAGCGCCTGGCCCTCGGTCTCGGCAAAGACGTCCAGCACGTTCGGGAGACCGCGCAGCTCACGTTCCAGTCCCGCCACGTCCGAGAGCGTGTCGGCGCCGGGGGGCGGATGCAAGACCACGTGGCCGTTCACGCCGACGATCCGGTCCACGAGCTGCGTGTGAAAGCCGTTCATCACCGACATCACGATGATCAGCGTGGCTACGCCCAGCGCAATGCCGATCAGCGAGAATCCGGCGACGACGGAGATGAACCCTTCAACCCGGCGTGCCCGCAGGTAGCGGCGGGCAATCCACAGTTCAAGTCCGAGGTTCACGCGCCCTGGATGCGCTGGAGCGCGTCTTCGGGCGAGACCTCCGCGCTCTCGCCCGTCGCGCGCGCGCGGAGCTCGACGACACCCTGTGCGACGCCGCGCGGGCCCACCACCACCTGCCAGGGGAAACCGAGCAGGTCGAGATCGGCGAGCTTCGTGCCGGCCCGTTCGTCGCGGTCGTCGTAGAGAACCTCGACGCCGGCGCCCGTCAGCGAGTCGTACATCGCGGACGCGCACTCTGCGCACGCCGGGTCGTTCTGTCGGAGATTGGCCAGACCGACCTGGAACGGCGCGACCGAGGCCGGCCACAGGATGCCGCGGTCATCGTGGCCCGCCTCGATGATGGCGCCGACCAGGCGGGATACCCCGATACCGTACGAGCCCATCTCGACCGGGACCCGCGAACCGTCCGGCAGGTCGACCACCACGCCGAGCTTTTCCGAGTACTTGGTCCCGAAATAGAACACGTGGCCGACCTCGATCCCGCGCGCCTCGACCCGCCGCTCTTCGGGAACCTCCCGTTCGAACCGTTCGGGCTCGTGCATGTCGTCGGTGGCGGCATAGGGTCCGGTCCACTGGTCGACAATCCGCTGCAATTCCTCGGGATCGTCGTACACCGGTCCCGGAACCGGGTGGTCCAGGATGCCGCGGTCGCAAAACACGCCGCTTTCCCCTGTGTCGGCCAGGATCACGAACTCGTGGCTCATGTCGCCGCCGATCGGGCCGGACTCCGCGCGGACGGGTATCGAGGTCAGGCCCAATGCCTGGAAAGTGCGGAGGTAGGCCAGGAACATCCGGTGGTACGACAGGCGCGACGCGGCCGCGTCAACGTCGAACGAGTAGTTGTCCTTCATCAGGAATTCCCGGCCGCGCATGACCCCGAAACGGGGCCGCAGCTCGTCCCGGAACTTCCATTGAATGTGGTACAGATTCTTCGGGAGATCCCTGTAACTCTTGAGAAATTCCGCGGCAATCTCGCAGATCTGCTCTTCGTTCGTCGGCCCGTACAGCATCTCACGTTCGTGGCGATCGGTAATCCGGAGCATCTCCAGGCCGTAGTCTTCGTAGCGGCCGGACGCCTTCCAGAGGTCCGCCGCCTGGATCGTCGGCATCAAGACCTCGACGGCGCCCGCGGCGTTCTGCTCGGCCCGGACAATGTCCTCGATCTTCTTGAGAACCCGGAACCCCATCGGCAGCCAGCTGTAAATCCCGGCGCTTGCCTGGCGCACCAGCCCGGCACGCAGCATCAGCCGATGCGACACGATCTGCGCCTCCGCCGGGTCGTCTTTCTGGGTAGGAACTGGAAATCGTGTTCGCAACATGGCCGGTGATCTCAATCGGGACAAACTGGAAGCGGTATCGCAGGGCTGGCAGCAGCGTGTTCCTGTAGGAGCGCTGGCCCGCCTTCTTCTGCTTTGCTGGACGGCAGCACGGCGGGACCGGCGCTACGCCGTCTGCCGATCATAGCCGCGACCCGGGCCATTCCGGAATCAACACGGCGTCGCTTTGTGCCGCGGGAATCGGCCGAAGCAGGCCTGCCAATGACTGTGAACTGAACTCAAGTCACCGGTAATCGCGTCCGCCATCGCCTGGCACGACCGCGGCGGAACTGCCGGAACCGGAGACGCGCCGCGGTCTCACGCGCTTGAGGAGCGGCGCGGTATACGCAGCAGCTTCTTTGGCGGCCGTCACCGCCCACCCCTATCCGCGCAGCCATCGCGCCAGAGCCTTGTCGGGATCCCCGATCTCCTCGACATCGCTGTACCAGTGGGCTTCCCAACCGTTCTCCGGGAGGCCGGTAAACACCATGAGGTTCAGCGGGTAGGTTTCGCTGTCCGTACATCGTCGGAAGTCATCACGAAACAGGAATACCGACTTCTCCCAGGCCACGGCCATCCCCAGTTCGACCATGACGCCCTCGTCCGGCGGGCAGCCGTTGACCACTGCGAACATGCCGTCCGCCTCGCGCACGTCCCGGAGGTCAGCCTGTCCTATGCGGTACGCCCAGCCGGGAACGGTGCGGTCGATCACATTGTTTCGGGCGAAGGGTTCCCAGACTTCGGCGCCGGCCGCCTCCAGGGCAGCCACCAGCGTCTTGAGCGGACCGTCCCGCTGCTGCGCCGAGAATCCGTACGGGTTCGCCAAGTACAGGGTTTTCCTTGATGCCATGGTCATGGCCCAGCCTCGTTCCTTCAGACCTGCGAGGACGACTGCATCGCCATTTCAGTGGAGTCTCGACAGTCGAGTCGCATCGTAACGCCCGGCCATTGTCTGTTCAGGCAGATTTCCAGCACGGTGATGGATCTGATGGTTCCTTGATGTAAGCACATGATTCCACGATAAGACGTTCGGCCGCTTCCCAATGAGATCATCCTGTCAGCAAGGCTAGGGCATACGAATCCGACCGTCGTAAATTCTCTGCTTGGCCGAGGATCATGCTCGTCAGGTAGATCGGTGCATTTTCGACGAGTTTTCCGGATGCATATGCGGGATGTCACGAGCAATCGCCATAATGAACAGAGAACATTCCTCCTGCGGTGATGGACAGAGACTCCCCGATGACCCCCGCCCAACAGCTCTCCGCGCTGATCGCCGACCCCGGATGCACCCTGGTTCCAGGGGCCTATGACGCCTGGACGGCACGACTCGTGGCACAGGCCGGCTTCGGTGCCTGCTACATGACGGGCTTCGGCGTGTCCGGGGCGTTTCTCGGCGCCCCCGACATCGGCCTCATGACGGCGACACAGATGGCGGACAACGCCGCCCGCATGGCCGACGCGGCGGGGATCCCGATCGTCGCCGACGGCGATACCGGGTACGGGAACGTCCTCAACGTTCGCCACACGGTGGCCGCCTATCGCCGGGCCGGCGTGGCCGCGATCCAGCTGGAGGACCAGGATTTCCCCAAGCGTTGCGGACACATGGCCGGGAAGCAGGTCATCGCCGCCGCAGAGATGGTCGCCAAGATCAAGACCGCCAAGGACACGGCCGGCGACGCGGTTCTCGTCATTGCCCGCACGGACTCCCGGTCCACGCATGGACTGGACGAAGCCATCGCCCGGGGCCTGAGCTTTCGCGATGCAGGTGCCGACGTCGTGTTCGTCGAAGCCCCCGTCGACCGGGACGAGATGCACGCCATCTGCCGGCTCGTCACCGGCGTGCCGCTGCTGGCCAACATCGTCGAGGGCGGCAAGACCCCCTACCTCGATGCCGACACCCTGGCCGGCATCGGATACCAGCTGGCGATCTACCCGCTGAGCCTGCTCATCACGGCCACGCGCGCCATGCGGGCGACACTTGGCGACCTGCGCACCCGGGGCAAGGCGCCGGACCACCTAGAGGGAGGGTTTGACGACATGTGCGAGACCGCCGGCCTCGAGGCCTACATGCGCTACGCAGAACGCCAGGAACCGGGAGCGCCGTCATGACCCGGTCGGCGCGCTGGCTGTCGCTGGCCGCAACGGCCTTCCTGGCCGTAGGTTTCGCTCACGGGTCCGCCACAGCCGAAACCAAGCTGCGGATCACCACGCAGCTTCCGCTGACCACGCCGCTGGGCCAGAACCTCGTTCGTTTCGAGGAGCTCGTCGAGGCAGAATCGGACGGTGAGCTGGTGGTGGAGATTTACCCGGCGG
This sequence comes from Alphaproteobacteria bacterium, assembly GCA_022825705.1. Lineage (GTDB taxonomy): Bacteria > Pseudomonadota > Alphaproteobacteria > TMED109 > TMED109 > VXPW01. The sequence goes on along the minus strand of JAJDWH010000032.1, from coordinate 141,930 downwards.
CCCAGCTCTTCACCGACAAGGAGGTTCCCGGAGCCGTCGCCTCGGGCCAGATCGAGATGGGCTCGTCGTCGCTCGCCCGGTTTGCCGGCACCATCCCGGCCGTCGACATCTTCAACGTGCCGTTCCTGCTGGACACGCCGGAACTCGTCCGGGCGGCCACCGAGCCGGATTCCCCGGTACGCGGTCCGCTTGACGCCGCGATGACCTCGAAGGGCGCCCGCCCGCTGTGGTGGCAGCCGTACGGACTGTCGGTCCTGATGACGCGCGACACGGTGGTGCGGCGACCCGAGGACCTCAAGGGCCTCAAGGTGCGCACGTTCGGCAAGGCGCTCGAGCAATTCGTGAACCACGTCGGCGGCGCGGCCACGAACATCGGCGGATCGCGGCAGTACCTCGCCTACGAACGCGGCACTGTCGACGGTGGCATGACCGGCATGCAAAGCGTCAGCGAGCGGAAGCTGTATCAGGTCATGAATCACCTGACCGTCACGAATCACAGCAACATCGAGTTCATCGTGCTTATCAACGAGCGGGTCTGGCAGCGACTGGAGCCCGCCCTCCAGGCCATCATCAGCCAGGCTGCACGGACGGTGGAAATCGAGATGCGCGACGCGCTGGCCGAGCTCGAGGCCGAGGCGTACGCCGTGGCGGAAGCCAACGGGATGAGCATCCATCGCCTCAGCGCAGCCGACGTCGCGGCCTGGCAGGACGCCACCCGCGGCCTCAAGGAGCTCTATCAAACGGCAGCGGGGTCTCTCGGTGAGCAGCTGGTGGCTGCCGCCGAGGCGCTCCGCGCCGCCAGCACGCCCTGAAGGCGCCTCCACGAGTGCTCCACCTGATCAATCGCATGACCCAGGTTGCGGCGTGGGTCGCCGCGGCCCTGTTCGCGGTGATCGGCCTCATCGTCTTCTACGAAGTGACCATGCGGCACGCCTTTCTGGCGCCGACCAGCTGGGTCGAGGAAACCGCGCGGGTGCTGCAAATCTACGGAGTCTTCCTGGCGGCGGCATGGCTGGTCGGGCGCCGCGAACACATCCGCATCACCGTCCTGACGGCCCATCTACCGCCAACGGTGCAGACTTGGCTGTCGCGTGTCGTGCTGCTGGTGATCGGGGCCGTGGCCGGGGTCTCGGCCTGGTACGGACTCGAGCTGATGCAGTTCTCGATCGACATCGGCCAGACCACGGACACCACCCTGGAACTGCCGATGTGGCTGCTGCAGGGGCCGGTCGTCGCCGGACTGGCGCTGATCGTCCTGCAAGTGTTGGTGACGGTCATCGGAAGCTTTCGTTCGACCGGCCTCCTCGCAGGCGATCAACCTCACAGCGAGGCCTGACGGCGCGCCGTGACCGGCATCGTCATCCTGCTGACGCTGTTCGGATTCCTTCTGGCCGGAATCGACATCGCCTTCGCCATGGCCGGGCTCGGCATCGTGATGCTGCTGGTCGGCGGCTACTCACCGCTCATGATCCCGCAGGCGATGCTCTCCAGCGTCGACAATTTCATCCTGCTGGCGGTGCCGCTGTTCATCCTGATGGCCAATGTGCTGCTCAAGGGGGGTGCCGGTGAACGCCTGTTCAGCGCGGTGCAGAGCTGGATCGGTCACTGGCCGGGCGGACTGGCCGTGGCAACCGTCCTGTCCTGCGCCATCTTCGGAGCGACGTCCGGGTCATCGGTCGCCACGTCGGCAACGATCGGTACGGTCGCGATCCCGGAGATGGTCAACCGCGGCTACGAGCGGCGCTTCGTCTTCGGCCTGCTGGCGGCAGGCGGCACCCTGGGCATCCTGATACCCCCTTCGATCCCGATGATCGTGTTTGGCTTCGTACTCTCGGAATCGATCGTCGACCTGTTCCTGGCGGGAATCGGCCCCGGCTTGCTGCTGGCCACGGTGTTCATCGCGTACGTCGTGGCGAAAGCGCACTTCGGCTCAGGCTACCAGTCGATGCCCCGAGCCAGCTGGCCCGAGCGATGGGCGGCTACGGCACGGGCGTTGCCCGCGTTCGCGCTGGCGGCCGGAATCGTGTTCGGTATCTACCTGGGCGTGTTCACACCCACGGAAGCCGCCGGCGTCGGCTTCGTCGCGGCACTGGTGATCACGCTGGGCATCTATCGCTCGCTGAAATTGTCCGACCTGCCGCAGATCGCGATCTCGTCGATGCGAACGACAGTGATGATCCTGTTCATCATCGTCGGCGCGAAGGTGTTCGGGCAGGCCATCACGCTGTACCAGCTCCCGCAGGACGTGACCGCGCTCGTCACCGGCAGCATGACCGGCCCGCTCGCATTCATCGTGGCCATCTGCGCCTTGCTGCTGGCGCTGGGCTGTGTCCTCGAGACGCTGTCGATGATGCTGTTGATGCTGCCCATCATTCAGCCGTCGCTGGGCGGCCTCGGCATCGACCCGATCTGGTTTGGCGTGATCTTCACGATGATGATCGAGTGCGCCCTGATCACGCCTCCGGTCGGCCTGAACCTGTTCGTGATCCAGGCGGTCGCCCGCCAGACCCCTGACGGAGCCGGCACCACGATCGCCGACATCGTGCACGGCGTGCTCCCGTTCGTGATCCTGATCCTGATCACGGTATCGATCGTCGTCGCCGTCCCGGATATCGCGCTCTACATCCCGTTCCGCTTGTAGCTCAAGCGGCAGCACCGACGTCGCCGGAGCTCGGAACAGCGCTCCAGCGCGGTTGCCGTCAGTCGGGAATTACTCCACGTACGGCCCTTGTGCGCCTCCTCACAGACGGCTTGGCCGCCTGACGGAACCGGCCACCCACGTGGGGCCGGTCACCACCGCGCTGCCGGCCAGCGTAAGTGCGGTAGGCTAGACCTGCTCGTCCGACCCGATCCTGGGGGTGTACCGATGCTGAAACTGGCACTCCTTGTCGTCCTGACCCTTGCCGCCAGTACCCCTGCCCGCGCCGACGTCACCGATATCGGCACTACCACGCTTGAACAGATGCTGGCGAACGGAATCGCCGTCATTGACATCCGACGACCTGATGAGTGGATACAGACCGGCGTCATCGAAGGCAGCCACCTTCAGACCTTCTTCGATGAGGAGGGACGCTTTGACGTCCGCGCGTGGATGGCAGCGATCCTGCCGATCGCAGCTGCCGATGAACCCATCGTGTTGATCTGCCGCAGCGGTGGACGCAGCGCTGCGGTGAGCCGCTTCCTGAGCGAGCAGTTTGGGTACCAACAGGTCTACAACGCGCACCGGGGCATCCTGCAATGGATCGCCGAGGGCCGGCCGACCGTGCCGCACCGCTAGCCCGAACATCAAGATGCATTGACACAGCGTGTGCGGCTTGACGTGCGGGCGACACAATCGAAACCCTTTTTGTGCCTTATTGTGCCGTAACTAACGGCAGGGCGCCGTCGGCTGACAACGGGCTCTTTGTGTGGCTCGTCCATGCGCACAGGAGTGGTATCGTCTTCAACCGTGCAAGTTCAACCAGCCCGTGATACCTTCACATCTCAGCGGCCTTGGAGTGCTCCTTCTTGGGCAGGGTGACTCTCCGCGACGTTGCCGAACACGTTGGTGTGTCCGCGGCGACGGTATCTCTCGCCATGCGCGGCAACGAGCGAATCTCGGCCGCGACAAGGGAGCGGGTTCTCGCCGCCATTACTGAGCTTGGCTACGTCTATCAACGAAGCGCGGCAAGCCTTCGCACCTCCATGACCCAGACCGTCGGAGTCATTCTCAACAACATCTCGGACCCATTCTTCAGTTCGCTGCTCGCGTCGCTGGAGGACGCATTGACAGCGTCCGGGCGAACGGCGTTTCTGTGCCACACGAATGAGGTCATCTCGCGCCAGACCGATTTCGTTCGAAAGATGGCGGAGTACAGTGCCGATGGCCTGATCGTTTGTCCCGCGGTGGGCACGTCGACGGCCGATTTTCGGCTCGGGAAAGGTGGCAGTCCGCCGACGGTCTTTGTGTCTCGGGCCGTGTTCGAACTTGGATTCGATTACGTGATCAACGATGACCGGGAAGCGGCGCGAATGGCGACAGATCGACTGCTCTGCCAGGGCCACCGACGGATCGCCTTTGTCGGCGGGGACACCCGGGTCAGCTGCTTCGTTGAACGATTCAGCGGCTATCGCGAGTCTCTCGAGCGTGCTTCGGTGGGACTCGACCCGGCGCTCGTTCGATCCTCCGCTCCGACCCGGAAGGCCGGATTTGACGCAGCCCGCTGGATAGCATCGCTATCGCCGCGGCCCACGGCCGCCATCTGCTACAACGATTCCCTTGCGCTTGGCCTGATGGCGGGTCTCCAGAGAGACGGCCTGTACCCGGGAAGGAATTTCGCGCTCATCGGTGGTGAGGGCGTGGAAGAAACCGGCATGACCAACCCTTCGCTGAGTGTCACCGCCGTCGACCGCGACGAAATGGGACATCGCGCGGCCGCGGCCCTCATTGAGCGTATCGACCATCCGGAAGCACCGCAGCAGCGGATCGTCCTCCGGCCGGAACTGATCATTCGGGAAACCTGCAGCTTCCGGATTCCATCGGGACCGTGACGCACCGTTCAGTGGACGGCACCGTCTTCACGGCACAAGTTCTTCCGGCACATGACCGCACAGATCGGCCCGCGATCCGCGCGCCGACTGTCCTACGCGGCGGCCTCGAGCCGGTCCTGGGTCCGAAGCTCGAAGTCGGATGCGTCGTGGCGCTCGCGGAGCTGGTCTTCCGACGGTCCGCTAATGCGGTTGACTTTCCGCCCCCTAACGACGGCGTCGCGGGCGGCGATCTCTTCGTACCAGCGGACGACGTTCTTGTATTCGCTTGCAGCCAGAAACTCGGCCGCGTCGTATAGCCTGCCCGTCGTCAACACACCGTACCACGGCCAGACCGCGATATCGGCAACGGTGTACACGTCGCCTGCCAGGTAACGTGTCTCGGCCAAACGCTTGTCGAGGACATCAAGCTGGCGTTTCACCTCCATGGTGTAGCGATCGATCGGGTACTCCATCTTGTGGGGTGCGTATGCGTAGAAGTGCCCGAACCCACCGCCGAGGTATGGCGCCGAGCCCATCTGCCAGAACAGCCAGGAGAGACACTCGGCTCGCTCGGACGGGTCTTCCGGAATGAAGGCGCCGAACTTCTCGGCGAGGTAGAGCAGGATCGCTCCCGATTCGAACACCCGGGTCGGTTTGGGTAGCGAGTAGTCCACCAGGGCGGGAATTTTCGAATTCGGATTGATGGCGACGAACCCGGAACCGAATTGATCTCCGTTCCCGATGTGGATGACGTAGGCGTCGTACTCCGCACCACCGTGCCCGGCCGCCAGCAACTCCTCGAGCATCACCGTGACCTTGACCCCGTTGGGAGTCGCCAGGGAGTACAGCTGGAGCGGGTGCTGGCCGCGCGGAAGCTCTTTTTCGTGCGTGGCGCCGGACACGGGGCGATTGATCGAGGCAAAGCGGCCGCCGCTCTCCTTTTCCCATTTCCAGACTGTCGGCGGTTCGTAAGGTGCGGCACCCGTCATGGCGTCTTCCTTCAAGGGCTTAGCGGACATCTGCGGAATCCGGCATCCGGACCTTGGGGACGCCGAAGCGGATGAATTAGCATTCCGGGACTTGGATTGCACGCGCACTGTCGCTCATGTCGGCAGGGGTTCACGTTGACCGCCGGAACCCCGCACTCTCCAAGAAGTCGGGCTCATCCCGATTGGATCGAGCGTCAATCCCCGGATGGGTGCGGGCAGTCTCTCCGGCCGAGTGGGCGGCTTCCCCCTCACCGGGACCGGCGCTGGCGCCCGGTCAGCCCGTCAACCTGTTCCGCTCGATATTCGCGCTCCGCACCGGAATGCCGAATTCCTCGTGACAGACGTCTGCGAGCACCTTCACACCCTCCCGAATCGCATCTGCCGTCGGGTTCCCGAAACAAAGGCGTATCCGCGAACGCGCCGGCGCAGCATCGGCTGACCAGTCGGGTCCGGGATTGATGGCCACTCCCCGGGCGGACGCGGCGGCAGCCAGCTTCGTGGCATCCACGGCATCCGGAAACGAGACCCACAGGAAGATCCCGCCGGGAGGCGGCGTGAATTCGGCCGTCGTTCCGAAGTTCTCCTCCAGTGCCTCGATCATCACGTCGAGCTTGTCCTTGAGCAGCGCGGTGACCGTGGCGACATGGTCGTCAAAATGCACTCGGCAATACTCGGACAGCATCATCTGCTCGAGGGCGCCGGTGCCGCCGTCTTCCTTGCAGGCGGCCATTTGCGCCACGAGACTGGGCCCCGCAACGATGTAACCCACTCGCAGAGCCGGCGCGATAGTCTTCGAAAACGAGCCGCAGTGAATGACCTGTTGGCGGCGATCCATGGCCGCAATGGCTGGCGGACGTTCGCCCGTCCACAACAGGTCCGCGTAGCACTCATCCTCGAAAATCGGCACGCCGTATTCGGCGGACACTTCGAGCAGTTCCGCGCGCCGCGCCTCGGGCATGATGCTGCCGTCAGGATTCTGGACGGTCGGAATGACGTAGATGAACTTCGGCTGGATTGCCAGCGCCTTGAGCTCGGCCAGCTTCGCAGCCAGCCGATCCGTGCGCATGCCGCTTTCGTCGAGCGGGATGCCGACCGGGTTCACGCCGAGACTACGGAGCCGGCTGAGTGTGCCCGCATAGGTGAACTGCTCAACCAGAACCGTATCGCCGGGACAGCAAAAGACCCCGTAAACAAGTTCCAGCGCCTGTATCGATCCGGAGGTGATCAGGACACCATCAGGCGAGACCGACAGGCCACTGCGCTTCTTGAGTTTTGCAGCGACGAACTCCCGGAGCGGTCGATAACCAAGCGGGCCGCTCTCCAGTCCGTAGGTAGACAACGTGGCTCCGTCCCGCCGGAGAGCCGTCGCTGTAGCCGTGATCATGTCCTCGACCGGCACGCTGGCCGCATCGACGTGCCCGCCGATGAAGTTGTAGGGCGGGCGGCCCTGCCAACTCGGAGCAGGTGCTGGGAGATCAGGCGCTAGCAGCGCCGCATAGTCAATGGTCACTGCCACCTCAATTCTCCTTCATCCGGCCGGAATACGCTGCGTAACGTCCGCAGTTAGCACACGAGCGACTGTCGTCCTTGCCGGCAATGATACGTGCCGCCCCGTCGGCGGCGTACACGTTATACGGACCCCCGTGAATGTCTCCAACTTGCCTCAGGGCGACTCCCTGCATCCGAACACCGACGCGCGTCGTCGACGGGCGCTCAACCGGTGCTGACAATCCGTTTAACATCAAACATCTGATGATGACCTCGTACCTCTCGCGAGGCAGCGACGGCCGGTGTGCCGGAAACCGTGACGTCGGGCACGTCGGTTCAAACTGCATATCAATTTCGCATTCGCAAGGGAACGCCAGCATCTGGGCACTGGCAACCGGATGAGCGTGTCAAGGCGCTCGTATCAGTCGATTCATGTTCAAAGGTCTTGACGTCAGATAGTATCACGACGGACTGACGGCGTCGGCTTCACGTCGTGCACGTAGTTTCGGGTCGCGAGAAACTTGGCATAACCGGCGAACGCCGCGTCAACCCGGGCATGAGTCAAACCGTAGTCTTCCAGGGTGTATCGGTGTCGAGTCTCCTGCCGCCGCCGTTCCGCCTGCTGATCCAGCCAGCCGGTCATTTCGTTCACGGCTGCCCCCGTGAGCGACCACCCGAACCGACCGTAGACGGCCTCTACCACTGCTATCGGATCGCGAACCAGTTCATGGTAGTTCACGTCGACCCAGCGGGGTTCCAACTCCGGATGCGACTCTCGAAATCGGGTTCCCCGGTCCAGCATCCTGCTCATGAGCGACAACTGCTCGGCACCGACCTCGGAGCGGATAACCCGATCGCTGTTGAGCGAACGAATCCGTTCCACCAAGCTGTTCCACGACCCCATGAATTGCCTCGGCTCCCGATGGGTCTGAATGAACAGGGCGTCGGGATAGGTTGCCATCAAGGTATCGAGTTCCATCAAATGGAAGGGCATCTTGAGTAGCCACTGGCCACTGTGCTCCGGAGAGCGCTGCCGCCGCTGCCAGTTGAAGTGCTGCATGGTGCGCCGATGGAAATCGTAGGCTTCCCTGCATCCACCACGTTCGGCTAACCAGCGGGCGTACCCCGGAATAGGGAACTGGGCGAGGAAGACCCACGATGTGAAGGTCATTCGGAAGATCGGGTAATCCTCTTCCGGTTCATCCATGTCGAAATCGTGAATCCCGGCGAACACTTCAGCGAACCGAGAGGCACGGAATATTTCCTCTGTCCGTATTCGGCGGGGGTCTGCAGGGGTGCCGCCAATGCCGGCATAGTCGCCGTCCGGCAGCACCGGCTCGATGTACTCGTATTGCCGCAATGCCCAGAACCGCGGGTCTCGGGCCAACAGGCGATGGAGATACGTGGTGCCGGTACGATTGATCCCGACAATGAATACCGGCCGGACAACGTTCTCGCGGTCGATTTCGGGGTGACGCAACCGCTCACCGGCGAGCGCCGCATTGCCGCGCAGGAAACGACTCAGGCTGTATACCGTATCGGCCAGCCTGTCCTGCTGCAGCCTGACTCCAGGCTCCTGCAAGGCCTGCACCAACTGCCCCAGACCCTCACGCATCCACGCGGGATACACGGACTCGAAAGCCGCCCCCTCGTCCCTCGCGTACTGTTCCGCCCGGCTGATCAGACCATCGAAGTCAAGACTGCTTTGATGAACTGTATATGGCCAATCCTCCCGGTGGGCCCGAATCCATCGGTGGGAGCGTCGAAGCTTAGTCAGGGGGCCCATCCATTTGATGGGAAATGGACAGTCCTCGCGAATGGCACGGTCGCACATCGGTAGCTGGTCCACAGGCTTGTTCCTGCTGAACCAGTACTTCCCGAAATGGTCCAGCACCGCCCAGTGGCCATGCAACGGTGATCGTTGACCATGGACCTGACACGCCCGCTTGAATGCCTCGTAGGAAACCTCGGGCCAGTACAATCCGAAGTCCGCCGGTTCCAGATCATGGTGATCCAGTTCCGGATTGCAGCAGTGGTAGATCGTGAAGCGCCGGCTTGCGTTCAGGGATATCGCCACGCAAATTCGGGCCACCGTGTCGACGACTTCGTTGCTGGAGCGAAACGAGAACCCTTTCGGCATGATGCCGATTTCACCGACGGCGGCCAGTATCTTTATTGATAGGTCATGTGCCGGCGTGTAGCCGCTACTTGACAGACCGGTTTGCGGCAGGCGGAAAACTGCCAGCGGCATACCGGCCTGCTGGGCAAACAGGAGGATTTGCTCGGATACCAGCTTGCTCCAGGGATAACCGAGCAAACCAATCGGGAACATCCGCTTCATGCGAGTCAGATCCGGCTGCATTTGATGCTGGATCCGACTTCGCTTGAACTCGTGTGCGAAGGAAAAGAAGTACTGCGGAAACACGCCCATTGAGGACGCGTAGTACAGGTACTTGTAGCGAGTCCGGAGGCACAGCTCCAGCACGTTACGAAGGCTGAGCGTGTTGACTTCACGGATGGCCATGTAGGAAGAAGAGAGCGTGATGTCAGCGGCGAGATGATAGATCGCGTCGATCCGCCCGCACAGGCTGTCAAACTCGGTATCGTCAAGCCCGAATCGCGATAGCCCGATGTCGCCAGGGATTGCGCGGATCCGCGGTGCGAAATCCTCATCCCAGATTTCCGCCTCGGACATCGCATGGCGGACCCGGTCGAATCCGCGCTCCGAATCTTCCGCCCGAACCAGGCAGTGCACGACCACACGGGAATCCTGCCGAAGGAGCTCGTACAGGAAAAAACGTCCAATGAACCCCGTAACGCCGGTGAGCAATACCTCTCGAACGTCCGTTGGAGGAACTGCCGCAGACGGGGCTTCCTCACTGATGACATCGTGGATAAACCGGCGCAGCGCGTTGACATCTCTCTGGCAATCTGGCGGAAGTTCCCCCGCAAGCGGCGATACCGCCGTGTCCGCAACGGCATTGTCGGTCATGCATTCGATCCCTGGATGGTGCGGCCCGACGGTTCCTCAGGCGGCCGGCAGCTGCGCCTGCTGCGCAGCCTGCACGTTGATGGCCGTGCGGAAGGAGTCCAGGGCGGTGTCGATTCCGTCGCTGTGGTAGCGGAAGTCGCCCGGGATCGACTTGTAACGGGTGTTGACGTCCGCAAACAGCCTCTGTCGCAGGACGTCCACGTGCCCCGGTTGTTCGGCACACGCTGCCGCGTCTTCTTTGAACGACTCCAGTTCCTCCGCCAGAAACTCCTTGAAGTCATGGATCGCGATTTGCTGACGGGTGATCTTCTCGAAGTGGTAACCCAATGCCGCCAGCCGGATGGCCTTCGGAAGCATCCGGGGATGCTTTCTCGAAACCTCCGCCACAAACTTCGTGTAGCCCGGGACCTGCTCCGGCGAGAGACGTCCGCGCACACCCATCAGATCTGTGAAGACCGAGTTCTTGCTCTTGGGTTTCTGCAGGTGCGGAACCGGCTTCAAGTGCTCGAACAGCGTCAGACAGCGCCTGAAATAATTCTCCAGTGTCGGATCGTAGAGCGTGGAGGTCACGCGCCCATATCCTTCGAGCAACGTACGGTGATCCAGTTCTGTCTTGAAGTTCAGGATGGTGGCCTGGGTACCAATCGCCACGTCGAGCAGGCGACCTTCATCCTGAAGGCGCTTGTACATGTCCGTGCCCTTCAGTGCCGTCAGGAGATAGATCGGGGCGACGGGAATCCCGGCCGCCTGAATGAACTCGATCTGGATGTCGAACACATTCTCGTCATCGCCGTCCAGGCCAAGGATGAATCCTCCCTGCACCTGCATGCCCTTGCGCTGGATCCTCCGGACTGCCTGAAACAGGAAGTTCTCTTCTTCCTTGCTGGTGTTCTGGGGTTTCTTGGTCTTGAGCAGGGCCTCGGGGTTGGGGGTTTCGATACCCAGGAACACGGTGTCGAAGCCGGCCAAGATCATGGCTTCCATCAGGTCGTCCATGCGCGCGAGATTCAGGCTTGCCTCGGTGCTCAGGAGGAACGGGTAACCGCGCGCCTGCTGCCATTCCGCCAGTACCGGCAGCAGGTTCATCGCGTCGCGTTTGTTGCCGATGAAGTTGTCGTCGACGAGGAACACGGGGCCCCGCCAGCCGAGGTCGAACAGTACGTCGAATTCACGCACCATCTGATCCGGTGACTTGGTCCGGGGCACCCGGCCGTAAAGCTTGGTGATGTCGCAAAACTCGCAATCGAATGGACACCCCCGCGAGAACTGGACGCCCATCGAGTGGTAGCTCTTCATGTCGATGAGGTCGAAGCGCGGGATCGGCGTCCGGCTCACATCCGGTTTTCGCGGTTCCCGATACATCTTGCTCGGTGTGCCGTTCTCCAAGTCGCGCAGAAACTGGGGGAACGTCTCTTCAGCCTCGTCCAGGACGAAGTAATCGACACCGTGGATCTCATCGTGAAACGTCGTCGGATGCGGCCCCCCGGCCACGACCGGCACCCCTGCCCGGTTGCAGCGATCGATGACCGTCTGGAGGGATACCCGCTGCACGATCATCGTGGACGTAAACACCATGTCGGCCCATTCCAGGTCCGAATCGGTCATGGGGTCCACGTTCATGTCCACGACGCGGAGGTTGTATTTCGGCGGAAACAGCGCCGCGATGGTCAGGAGGCCGAGTGGCGGAAAGGCCGCCTTGATTCCCACGAGTTCCAGCGCGAAGTTCGCTCCCCAGTAGGTAGGGGGATGCTCCGGATAGACCAAGAGCGCGTTCCGCATGACCACGGTCCCTTCTATCCCGCCGCCTCGAGCCGTAACGGGGGAGATTCCGCTACAGCGACATCGACGTCCTTGGGAAAGTGGTCCTCAGGCGCGCTGGCGAATTGCGACGGTGCCCGCTGCACGCACTCCGTGAAGACGGGCGACGTGTCCGCCGCCTCCCCTGTCGGCTCGTCGGATGAGATCTCTTCCTCTTCATCCTTTCCGTGGATGATTCCTTGTGCCAATGACTGCGCCGAGGCTGTCGTCATGAGTTCAAGCGCACTCACCCGGTAATTGAACTGCGTCTGGATAAACGTTCCTAGTTCGGCAACCGAGATCGAGGTGAGACCGAAGCTGGACAGTGGCTCTTCGACGCCGCCCTCGTCATGACCGCACAGCTCCGCCACCTTCGCGGCGATCTGCGCCGCCACGCTCTCGAGCGTCTGTTCCCCGGTCACGCCAGCCTCGAACGCATCCTGATTGCGCATCAGCCGTCCAATGCGCATGTAGTCCGGGAGGTCTGCCGTCCACAACGGGCGCTCGAACAACACCGAGACAAGATGGTCCGAATCAGTCATGGAGCGAAGCGCGAAGTCGAGATTGGAAACAGCGAAATCACTGCTGATTGCCGGCAGGCCCGCCGCCCGCATCATACGGAGCACCGGCAGGCTGAGCGCGGCCATGCCGGCGTCGGCCACGGCGGCCATGTTGTACGAAAGGCCCGGCAGGCCCTGCCGACGGCGGCTCGCCGCCAGGCCGTCGAGAAACGCGTTGGCGGCGCCGTAGTTGATCTGACCCGGGTTGCCCAGAACCGAGGCAGACGACGAGAACAGTACGAAATGATCGAGGGGGTGGCCATTGGTGGCCCGGTGCAGGTGCAGCGCACCACGGGCCTTGGGGGCAAACACATTGGCAAGCGACTCGGCCGAAAGATCGTCGAGCAGGCAGTCGTCGAGGGATCCGGCAAGATGGAACACGCCCTTGAGCGGCCGCTGGAGCTGGCCGATACAGCGCTGAACGTCTTCCTCGACCGATACGTCTCCCGCAACGAAGTCGAACTCGACATCTTCATCCATGTAGGCGAGTGCGCTGTGCCGGCGAATCCACTCGGCATTCCGACCATGCTCCGGATTGCGGTCCATCAGGGTGAGGTGGCGTGCACCCAGCGCCGCAAGGTACGGCAGCAGGCGGCGGCCGAAGCCGCCCTGTCCGCCCGTCACGAGATAGGTTGCAGCCGGATCGAACAGCGGCCGCACGTCGGCGATCGGCGCGCCCAGCGCGCCGGAGCCCTGCGGCGCCCGTAGGACCAGCTTCCCCTGATGCCGGCCGGTCGTCATCAACCGCAGAGCCTTCGCAAAGTCTTCGTATGGAAATACCGTGACCGGCAACGGCGGCAAGGCACCGCCTTCCATCAGGTCGAGACAGGCGATTGACAACTCCCGTGCCAATGCGGGGTCATCCGCCATCAGCCGGTCCACATCGATGGCTGCGAATCGCAAGTTCTTGCGAAACACCCGCAGGCCGAGGTCGTTGTCGGCATAGATATCGACCTTGCCGATCTCGCACAGCCAGCCGCCGGGCCGCAGCGCCTCCAGACACAAATGGACATGACGTCCCGCCAGGGAGTTCAGCACGACATCCACGCCCTCTCCGTGGGTCGCCGCCATCAGTTCGTCGTGCCAGTCGAAACTGTGCGAATCAAAGGCTGCCCGCACACCAAGCGACCGCAGCTGCGCGCGCTTTTCCTCGGTTCCGGCAGTGGCGTAGATCTCCGCCCCCACATGCTTGGCCAGAGCGATGGCGGCCTGCCCCACTCCCCCCATTGCCGAATGGATCAGGACCCGCGCCCCCTTTCGCAAACGGGCCAGATGGATCAGCGAATAGTACGCCGTGACATAAACCGACAACGATGCTGCGGCCTCGTCCATGTTGATGGCGTCGGGCTTGCGAAACACGCGGTATTGGCTGGCCATCACCCGATTGGCGATGCAGCCCCCCTGAATGAAGGCCACCCGGTCTCCGACGCTGTGATCCTGGACTGCCGACCCGACACGACGGATGACCCCGCTCCCTTCCATGCCGACCTCGTGCCCCAGGGCTGAGCGCTCGTACGCCAATGCCGGCAACAGCCCCAGCGTCACCATGATGTCGCGGAAGTTGAGTGCAGCGGCAGCGACGTCGATCTCTACGTCTTCCGGACCGAGCAGCGGGAATTCGTACGTCTTCATCTCGAGGCCATTGATCTGCCCCGGATTGTCGAGCGTCAGGCGGTAGGTTGGCTGGGCGCCGGCGGGGATCCGTGCGTAGCGCTCCCGGAAACTGACCATTCGCGGCACCCAGATGTCATTCTTCCGCACTGCCAGTTCGCGTTCCCGCAAGTCGTGGTGCATCAACCAGCGCAGTGTCTGGAGATCGTCCAGATCACCCAGATCCACCAGACGGAAATCGAGTTTCGCCTCCTCATCGATTTCCACGGCCATGCTGCGGACCGCTCCCCACAGCACGCTGCCACGCGGATCCTCCACATCGTGGACGGCGCGGCGGGTGATGACGGTCAATCGGCATCGGCCGTCCGCGTGCTCAATCCGGTAGGGGACCAGGGCCTGGACAAACGCGACGAAACGGGATGCCGCTCCCTCCCCTGTCGGGTCTTCCGGATCCTGACCGCAGAAGTAGTCGACCGCCTCCAAGTTCGCGGCTTCCGGCCAGTCGTCCAGCACATGGAACTGACCAGCCTGCATTGCGTCGTCGGGGATCGTGTGCACCTTGTCCTGGGGTTCGAAGCACGCCGACCAAGCTGATACCCAGCTTTCGGGCTCGCCCAAGACCCATCGGGGACTGCGGAGTGCGTCGGCATCAAGTTGATTGCGGTCCAGACCGGGAGCTTGCAGCAAGGTGGCGCGCTCTCCGGCTCGAACCGCCTTCCAGCCGGGACCGGCGGAAACGACGCCGCCTTCGTCGTGCTCCACCAGCACCCAGGCGCCGGGCACCGCCAAGCTCCGCACCGTTTCCCATTCGCTTTGCCCGAAGCCCGCGGCCTCCCGGTGCAGGAAGACGATCTCGGCCGCGCCCGGCCGCAGCAGGCCTGAGTCCAAGTCCGGGGAATCCGCCACGTCGAACGTCGCGAAGCGAAGCGGCACGTCATGGGCATGGAAGGCGTCGTAGAAATCCCGCGTGCTCTCTTCACTGTCCCCCACGAGCCAGAACTCACTGTGCCCGGCAGCCTGTGCGAGATCGGCAACGCATTGTTCAAGAATGGTTTCGTCCGGCTCTCTGGAGCCGGCGAATTCGACGATGTGACAGGCGTAGCGCTCGCCCTTGTCCGGGCGTGTCAGCGCTGCGATTACGGTCGCGGGCTCCGGCTCCCCGCCCGGGAGTCTGTCGAGGAACTCCTGACCCGCAGGAAGCATCTTCGGCTGCCAGCGAATCTGGTGCTTGCTGTTCGGCAAGTCGTTCCATCGCGGGTTAGACGTAAAGTACGTGTACTCGCCGATATAGGCGATGAGGTCACCGGTGTCGCTGTCGTAAAAGCTGATGCTGCCGCCCGATCGTTCGCCGCGACGCACCGAGTACTGGCCCCGTTCGTTGGCGTTCATCCAGTCGTCGCTGGGCTTCGTGACATGGCAGGTAATGCGCGGGCCGGTGGGCCGGCGCAGGTAGGTCACACGTTCCGCCCGCTGCGGGATCGCAAACAGGTCGGCGGCGGTCAACAGGTGATACAGGAATATCTGCAGCCCGCCGTCGAGCAGAGGAGGACAGGTGACGTAGCCTTCCTCCATTCCTGTCGCCCACAGCCCCTCGTCCATCTCGACGTCAAACAGGTAGGCCTTCGATACGCTATCCACCAGGACACGCTGGATCGTCCTGAAATACGGGCCGTACTGGAACGTCTCGCTCAGGACGGATTGCAAGCGCTCGTAGAAATTCTGGTCGTCAGCAAGAATTGACGCCTCGAAGCCTTCGGTATCGATGTCCGTCAGTCGCATCGGCACGCTGAGCGTCGGATCGCTGCCCAGCACGCGCACCTTCCCGCGGCAGTGGACCTCGCTGCTGGCGTCGACATCGTAGGAACGCGAGGAGATCGTGAACGTGAACTCCTCCGGATCCGTCGGGACCGGCTGCAGGGCCGTTTGCAGCCTTACGGGCGCCCTGGGAACCGGACACGGTTGAAGGAATTCGAGCACCTTGAACTGGACCGGAACCCCGCCCAGCGCCTCAAGGATGAGCTCGATGTAGCCCGCCGCCGGCATGATCGCCGCGTGATGCACGCGATGGTCCGCCAGCCAGGGGAAATCGGCCTCCGACAGCCGTGCCTCGAACTGCAGGTGCTCACATGGGACCCGGTGGCCGACCAGTGGACCTTGCGAGTATTCGCCCTGCCGGACGAACATCTCGTTGTCGCAATGGAGATCCATCGCCGCCCGTTCTTCCCGAAAGTGTCCGGGGAGGCGATCCGCTATGGGCTGCGGACGGGGATACTGGGCCGCGAAGTTCAGGGGAACGCCCGCCTGGAACAGTGCGCCCAGAGCGGTCTGAAAGCCGATGCAGACGTCCGTCTCGCGGGTCAGCGTCGGAATGCTGGCCGGCACCGTGCGGCTACCTTCCAAACACTGGGCGATGGTGGACTGAAGCGCGCAGTGAGGCGCGATTTCCAGCACCACGTCCGGCTCAATTTCTCGCGTGATCGACTGCATCGCGGCAGCGAACCGCACCGGCTGGCGGATATTTGACCACCAGTACGCGTTGTCCAGTCGTCGTGTCGGCAGCCCGGTCACCGACGACACGAACGGGACATCCGCGTCGAAGTCGAGGTCATTCAGGAACGACAGCGCCGCCAGCGCATCGTCCTTGAGTGGCTGCATCGCGGTGGAATGAAAGGCGATGTTGCCGGGCAGCAGCTGATTCTGCAGATGCCTGTGGTCCAACGCCGCCATGACCGGTTGCAGGGCTTCCTCGGTTCCGCAGATCACAGTGTTGGCAGGGGCGTTCTCGCACGCGATCTCCACCTGTGTCGGTTGGTCGGAGTCGTCCTCCCCGCAACCAAAGGCGACGCCCAGTTCCGTCAGCAGGTCTTCCACGCCCGGACGATCGAGGCCGATCGCCAGCATGCGGCCGGATCCGGCTGTCCGCTGCTGGAGCGTGGCGCGATGAAACACCAGACGCGTGGCTTCCTGCAGCGACAGCGCCCCGCTCGCGTAGGCCGCCGCGACCTCGCCCGAACTGTGGCCAACCACACAATCGGGGTAGACGCCCCAGGTCTTGAACAGCTCCACCAGAGCGCACTGGATCATGTAGATGACCGGCTGCGCCAGCTGCACCTCGTTCAGCTCAGTCTGCGACGCACCAAAGCAGGCATCGCGCAGCGAAACCTCCGAGTGCTCGCGCCAATGCGCCTCGATGGAATCGATGGCCCTCCGGAACACGGGCTCGGCGTCATACAGGTCGCGGCCGCACCCCGCCCACTGGGTGCCCTGACCGGAAAACACCATCGCCACGCGACGCCTGCCGTCGTCGACCGAGTGGACGGGCGGCGGATCCTCCGCAAAGGCCTCGAGCGCTTCGACCAGTTCCTCGCGGTTCCGGACCGCGAATGACGTGCGCATGGCGAAATGCGTGCGGCGGCGGCTGAGATTGCCGGCCAGGGTGTAGAGGTCGGGTTCGTTTTCGGCGACGAAGTCTCGCAGCTGCCGTGCGCCCTCGGTGAGTGCGCTGCCAGTGCGGGCCGACAGCGGAATCATGAAGCCGGCCTCCGGGGCGAGCGGCACCGACCAGATACGGGGCCGGGCCGGGCGATATTCACGCACCACGCAGTGCCCGTTGGCACCGCCAAAGCCGAACGAGTTGATTCCCACGACCACTGGACGCTCGGGAAACGGCTCGCAGTCGGTCTGCACCTGCATGGGACAGCGGTCGAAGTCGATTTCCGGATTGGGCACCACGAAATTCTTGGAGATCGGCGCGAATGTCCGCCTCTGCAGCATCAGGAGGACCTTGAGCAGGGCGCAGTGGAACGCCGCGGCTTCCATGTGCCCCAGATTGCTCTTGACGCTTGCGATCCGCAGCGGGGCCTCTCGTTCGGGTCCGGCAAACGCGTCCGTGATGGCGTTTCCTTCGATCCGGTCCCCCACGACCGTGCCGGTGGCATGTGCCTCGATGTAGTCGAATTCCTGCGGCGCGCGACCGGCGCGGGTGCCAGCAACCCGCATCAACTCCGCTTGGGCGTGACGGGTGGGGGCCGTGATGTAGCGTCCCTGCGCCAAGCCCTCACTCCCGTCGGCGGCGCCGGCCGCATTCACGGCGGTGGATTCGATGACGGCGTGGATGGGGTCCCCGTCGCGCTCGGCTGCCGCCAGCGGTTTGATGGTGAAGACGAACGCCCCTTCTGAGCGCATGTAGCCATTGGCTTCCGCGTCGAAGGAATGGCACTTCCCGTCGGGGCTGATTACTCCCAGCGCATTGAAGGAGGCGCTCAGCCTGGCAGTTCCCATGTAGTTGACGGAACCGACCAGCGCCTGCTCGCAGTCACCGCGCTGGAGGCCGTTCATTGCCGCATGGAGAGCGGTGAGGCTCGCCGAACATGCCGTGCAGTAGGTCGTCGAGGACCCCATCAAGTTGAAGTGGTAGGAGATACGGTTGGCGAGCATGGCCAAGC
Source organism: Alphaproteobacteria bacterium (assembly GCA_022825705.1). Lineage (GTDB taxonomy): Bacteria > Pseudomonadota > Alphaproteobacteria > TMED109 > TMED109 > VXPW01. Next base: position 123,539 of record JAJDWH010000032.1, on the reverse strand, counting down.
TGATACTCGTCACGTCGAACGGCTGTGCGCCCCGCATCGGCCGCCAGTTCGAGACGGGGGGTACTTGCGCACCGATGTAGACGCCGGTCGAGCTGTTGCGGAGCGAATGGAGATCCCAGCCGACGCGCTCAAACGCTTCCCACGCGCATGTCAACAGCATCCTCACCTGCGGATCCGTCGACAGCATTTCGCTTTGGGACAGCCCGAAGAGACTGCGGTCGAAGAGCTTCTCTTCGTCGTCGCGAATGAGACCTTCGTAGGCGCTGGCAAACCGGCCTGGACCGGAGAAGCCGCCGATCGGCCGGTAACCTCTCCCGTAGCGATCGGTTACGGACTCCTGAACGATTTCGCGCCTGCTGAGCAGATCCCAAAAGTCGGAATCGGTGTGGATGCCGCCAGGCAAGCGGTAGCTGTACCCGGTAATGGCGACCGGGAAATCGGACTCCTGTGAACTCATCCGCCAAGCATCCAATTGAGGCGGTCTCCAGCAATTCGGCGGCGGTGCCCGCCCACGGACACCTAGAGTGTCAGCGACGCGTGTACCGCTGCGAATTCAACCATGGTCCTAGTTAGCGCAGCTGACCCATGCGCGTCCTGACTATCACGATCCCCAAAACGTATAGCGGCTTCTTGCACTTGTTTCCAATACCGATTGATGCTGTGCAGTTGGCGCAACGATTACAAATCCTGTAGCTCCGGCGACTGGCGCCACCGGGAATCGGCACCCCTCGGACGGCCGACTCTCGGCACCAGAAAAGGGGGGTCAGGCGCCAGGAACGATGTCGCCTGATAGCCGTCCGGCCGGCGGGAGCGAGACGCGAAGAAGAAACGCATCGGGGTGGAGGAAGCCTCTCGTGATACGGGCTTCAAAAGGTAACCCCCCATCCGATTCGAGCGTGCCTTCTCTGCCTAGGTACACCGCCGGCTCTCTGCATGACCGCCACCATGGCAGCAACTGCCGCGCAGCCGTTCGGGCAAGCAGCGACCTGGCGATTTCAGGCAGCGGAGAGCCTGGTCCACGAATACCGTTCACGACGTTACCCTACGTGTCGCGACCTCTTCCGTACCGAGCATGACACTGCCGGAGCCCCCGAAGCGCAGCGGCTCCGCGACGGGTTGCCGCACGAATTGCTGCTGGAGCGCAAAACGATGCCATTTGCCTTTGTGTCGGCGATAGTTCCGCTTGGCATCGCCTTCTTCGCGAATCCGGCGACCGCGACCCGTGAAGCCGCCTTCCAGGCTGAAGCCGCGGCCGTTCATGCGCGCGTGCTGACCATCGACACCCATGTGGATATTCCGCCCACCTTCGGCACCGCGGCCTACGACATTCTCCGAGCCAAGCCTCCGCGCCAGAAGGTGGACTTGCCGGGAATGGAGAAAGGCGGACTGGATGCCGCCTTTTTCGTCGTGTACGTCCCGCAACGCGAACGTAATCCTTCGGGATACGCGCGCGCCTTATCCGATGCGTTTGTCAAAGTTGCAGCGATCAGGGGAATGACCGACCTCCAGTTTCCGGACAGAATCGGCCTGGCCCTTTCCGCCCGTGATGTGCACCGGATCCACGCAGAAGGGAAGCGCGTGGCCCTCATGGGCATGGAGAACGGGTTTGCCTTGGGCCGCAATGTCGACCTCCTCGATACCTATTACGCGTTCGGTGTCCGTTACCTGGGCCTTGTTCACAATGGCCACAATGACATCGGTGATTCCGCTGTTCCCAATCGACGCCGGGGCGAGCTTCCGGCGGAGCATGGCGGCCTAAGCGACTTCGGGCGCAAAGTGATCGCCCGCGCCAATAACCTTGGAATCATCGTCGACATCTCGCACGCCGCCATGACGACAGCACTCGACGCCATCAATACTTCGCGTGCGCCGGTAATCGCCTCCCACTCGGCTGTACGCGGTGTGCACGACCATCCACGCAATCTCTCCGATGAAGCCCTTCGGGCTCTCCGCCGGAACGGCGGGGTCGTATCCATTGTCGCTTTCGACTCCTACCTGCACCCCGTACCCGAGGAAAAGCAAGCTGCTCTTGCGGCGTTACGGACGGAGTTCGATCTCCGGGATGCGGTTGACTGGCAGCGAATGAGCGAGGCGGAGCGCGACACTTATGTCGAGCGCCGCGTCGCATTAGATCAGACATGGCCAAAGGCGTCGGTGAGCCACCTCGCCGATCACATCGACTATGCCGTCAATCTCATCGGAATCGACCACGTCGGGATTACGTCCGATTTCAACGGCGGCGGTGGAATCGAAGGCTGGAACGCCGCCGATGAAGCCATTAACGTCACCATCGAGCTGATGCGCAGAGGATACGGCGAAGATGACATCGCCAAGCTCTGGGGCGGCAACCTACTGCGGGTGATGAAAGCTGTGGAGACGTTGGCAGCAGTACCGTAAGACCAGTGAGCGGCCGCCTAGGGCTGTCCCGTTCCTCCACCCAGTTGGCCCGGTGCTCAAACGGGTCCGGCGCCCGAAGACGTCCGCGGACGCCGCCAAGCGTGAATCCTGCCCATCAGGAGACAGGCGCCGGACCAGGACGAATCGATCTCCACCATGTCGCGCCGAAAAAGGATTGGCCAGCGAGCTTCCCGAGACCGGATGGTGAAGCTCCAGCGGCACGGCGCATTCGAATGTCCAAGTGCGGGCTTCAGGTTCTCCGGTCGGCCAATTACCGCGTTTCGATAGTCGTCGCCGTGCCGCTGGCGGCGCATCCACTCGGACAGCCCGAGGACCGCGCATCTGCGCTGTCAGGCGTCTTTCGAATGCAGCAACGGCTCTCCGTGCCCGCAGTCATCGCGACATGCTATCGCGTCGCCAAGCATTCAAGCCTTGGTAGCGCCGGCAACTCTGGGTGACATTCCGGTCGGAGAGCACGTTTGTACCCCCCGCACCCTCGACTCCTTGTGGAACGATCGGGACGTCAAGCGGTCATTCGGTCAGGGCCGTACGTCCTGGCAGGTGATCGCGTATACGCTTGCGCGCTCCGCCGGCTGGCTACTGGACAGTCGGCGTGGAGAATCGGCCGATGTCGCCGAACAGTTCCTGCAGCAGGGTCCGCGTGTTCCCGACGACGACCGTGGCATCAGGATTGAAGACCATGTTGCGGAGTTCGTTGTCACCGTAGTTCGCAACCGCGAGCACAGGGGGGTTGTCGCCGCAGTTCGACCGAGCCGCGTCAATTTCCGCGTCGAAGAGTACTGCAAGTACCCGCTGCTCGATCACGTCCGGCTTCAGGAAGGCGTAGTAGCTGACACGTTGGCCGATGTAGAACCACGCGTCGTTGCCGAACGGCTCGCCCGTGAAGTGCCGCCGCGCGGTGGGCGTTCCCAGTGTTGCCAGGACGTCTTCACAGGTGACGCCGTCTTCTTCCAAGAAGGAAAGATCGAGCCCCGAAAACAGGAACCCGTTGGTCGTGACGCGCGGAGACCCGCAGGCAGCCAACGCCACCAGCAAGGCGATCAGCGGCAACGCTAGCGGCGAGATGCGCAACAGCGGAACTCCCGTGAGGTACGCGAAGCCGTCAGCATAAGCGGGTTCGTCTTTCAGGCCAGACGATGCGTTGCCGTCCGTTCCCATGACGGGCACATCGGTACGGCATGACGGTACCAATGCTGGCTCCGGTGTCTGCCCCCGGCCCTCCGCACGCGGGCGGACACTGCAACCATCCCGGCCCGGCCCCGTTCTGGCAGCACACTAGTGTCTGGATACCTGGACTTCCTTCGACGTGATGAACTCGAGCAGCGCCGGTTGGCCGCTCTCGGTCGCAGCGATCCCTCGCGCAATGGCCTCGTGGATCTGGCCCGGCTCTGTGACTCGCTCTCCGTACCCGCCGAATGCGCGGGCCATGGCAGCGTAATCGCCGGAAATGTCGGTCGATCGATACTTCTCCGTCGAGACCGGCATGACCTTGAGTTCGATGGCCATCGAGAAGTTGTTCAGCAGGATCGAGAGAATCGGGATGCGTTCACGAACCGCGGTCTCAAAGTCCATACCGGTAAAACCGATCGCGGCGTCGCCCCAGACGTTGATACAGAGCTTTTCCGGGCAGGCCAGCTTGGCCCCCATGGCAAGCCCGAGGCCGTAGCCCAGCTGGGTGGTCTTGCCCCAGCCGATGTACGAGAGCGGCGTGGTGGCCTTCCAGAATGGCGAAAGCTGATCGCGCGGACTGCCGGCATCGTGGGTGATGACGACATTCGACTTGTCGACCGACTGCTGGAGTTCCCACAGGACGCGGTACGGGTTCAGCGGCGTCGCATCGCTGGTGAGCTTAGGCAGCCACTCCGCCATCCACGCTTCCGCGCTTTGCGAAATCTCGGCCTCCACGGCCGACGAATCGCGCGGCGGTTCATCCGCCAACGCCGCCAACAGCGCCGTCAGGGTCAAGTCGGCATCGCCGACAAGACCGACTTTCGAGCGGACATCCTTGTTCAGGTCCGAAGGATCCAGCGTTGCGTGAATGACCGTCTTGCCTTCCGGCATAGACACACCGAATGCAGTTTCCGTGAAACTGCACCCGATTCCGAGAATCACGTCCGCCTGATCCAGGAAGGTCCGGACCGGCTTCGGCATCGATACCCCGCCCGAACCCAGACTCAGCGGGTGGTCCTCGGGAAAGGCGCTCTTGCCCCCGAGACTGGTGCAAACGGGAATTGCCAGTTTCTCAGCCAGCTCCCGAAGACCGGACCACGCCCTTGCATAGTGGATTCCCTGGCCCGCATAGATGATCGGCCGCGCCGCCGACCGAAGGAGGCCGGCCGCCTCGGCGACGGCCTCGGGGGCGGGTCCGTAGCGGGTCGCATAGACCGGTTCGTAATCGAGTTCGTCGGGCAGTTCCTCCTGCATCAGGTCGGCCGGAATCTCGACCACCGCCGGTCCCCCCCGACCGGTTCTCAGCTTGGAAAACGCCCGGCGCAGCACGTTGCCGACTTCCGCCGCTGCTGTCACCGGCTCCGTCGACTTTGCGACCGGGCGCATGGCCTGCGTGGAATTGAAATTGGGGGAAATGTGGGCCAGTCGCCGCGCGTATCCCATCGGCAGCACCAGTATCGGCACCGATTCACCAAACGCCTGGGCCACTGCCCCGTACGCGTTCTCGGAACCGGGCCCGTGCTGCATCGCGAACACACCGATCTTGGCCCCCGACGTAATGCGGGACATCGCATCAGCCATGTGCAGGCCAATGCGCTCCTGCCGCACGATGATCGGTCGAATGTTGGCCCGGGCCGCGTACTCCAGGATATGATTGACCGGGTAGCCGAAAATGATCTCGACGTTCTCGCGCTTCAGGATCTCGGCCACTGATTCAACGACTTTCATGGATCATTTCTCCTCGTACGGTCCTGAAACACGAAAGCACCGGCGAGGCTGCCGGTGTCGCAACGGCGAGCCATGGGGACATGCGCGCCCGAATTAGAGGCGACATGGTAGCTGATGCCCGGTCCACGAGTCGCCGCATCGGGCGGGGGTTTTCGCCGTCGACGAGGGACCGCCCACGATCCGGCCTGTGGCCCGGTACCTGCCGTGCCAACGGACATTTTAGGCCAGCAGCGCTTCGACGAGGCATCACTGCAATCCAAGCGAACGCGCTTCGTGGCGTACCCTTCCGCCACGTGCCGCCTCTTGTCACACCATGTCGTCCGGCGCCCGGTGAACTAGACTCTCCCTCGTCCTTCCCTTCGGTCACCTCGCCTGCATCGAACCTCGCCGGTCAGTGCGCGGGCGCAATTGAGGTGGTCACCCAGACGTCCGGAGGACCCCGTTTGCATGCCTACCGCCCGCCCGCTGCTCGATCCCGTCCCGGCGGAACTATGCAGTACGGTCAACAGCCGCTTTCGACTTCGCTGCGCAGGCGCGGAACGTCCCGAAGTGGTGGAACGGCTTGGCTTGTCGGGACTGAAGTCCCTTACGGTCGAGGCAAGGGTTGCCTCCGTATCCGGCAGCGCGGTCCGCCTTGAGGCTGTGGTCCGTGCTCGCTTGATCCGGACCTGTGTCGTGACACTCGAAGACTTCGAGGAAGCAATCGTGCTCCCGCTCGAGACGACCTTCGACGAACGCGCCGGTCATTCTGTCCCGGTTGAAGAACCGGCTGACCCGGAGAGCGACCTCCCTGAGCCGCTCGGCGCGGAGGGGCTGGAACTGGGGGAGCTGGCCATCCAGCATCTGTCCCTGGCCCTGGATCCGTATCCCCGGCACCCGGACGCGCCGCCGCCCGGGCAGGCGGATTGGCTGGAAGGCAGCACGGAATCCGAGTTCGCTTCGCAGCTTGCCCGCCTCAAGGATCCGAGCGATCGTGCATGAATCCCTGGCGCCGCTGGCAAGTTCCGTGCTTGCGTAGCGGCGTCAATTGGGTTACCAAGTCCGCCCCCAAGTCTTGTTCGACTCTGATCAGGCAACCTCATGGCAGTTCCGCGTAAGAAAGTGACGCGTTCGCGGCGAGGGCATCGTCGCGCGCACCAGCGCTTGAAGCTGGTGAACGCCGTCGCATGTCCGCACTGCGGTTCCTACCGGCGCCCACACCATGTTTGCGGGTCGTGCGGGCATTATCGTGGTCGGAACTTCGTCGACGACACGCCCTCCGCTCGCGACTGAACCTTTCTCCATGAAGCGACAACCGACTATCGCAGTGGATGCGATGGGAGGTGATCGCGCGCCGGAACTCGTGATCCGGGGGGCCGCACTGGCGTGCGCACGCCATCCCGACGCCCGCATCCATCTCATGGGAGATCCGGACCGCATCAAACCACTCCTGGATCGCCAGAAGGCGCTGCGCAGCCGCTGTGACGTCGTCGCGGCAGGTGCGAGCGTGGAAGCCGGCGAGAGGCCGTCCCTCGCGCTCCGCAACAAGATGGACTCGAGCATGGCGCTCGCCATCGGCGCGGTGAAGGACGGGACGGCGGATGCCGCGGTTTCAGCAGGAAATACCGGCGCCTTGATGGCGTTCGCGGTCAAGCTTCTCGAATGCCTTCCCGGAATCCACCGCCCGGCCATCGCGGCCACGATCCCCACACGGCGCAGCGAGATCGTGCTGCTGGACATGGGCGCCAACGCCGAATGCGAGGACAGCCACCTGGTCCAGTTCGCGGTCATGGGGACCGCGTTCGCGCGCGTGGTACTCGGCCGCGTCGACCCGGAAGTCCGACTCCTCAACATCGGGCAGGAACGTGGCAAGGGACGTGCCGTCATCCGTCAGGCTGATGCACACTTGCGGAACGGCCCGCTCAGTGAGAACTATCAGGGATACATCGAGGGTGATGGCGTGGCGGCCGGCGAGGCCGACGTGGTGGTGACCGATGGTTTCACCGGCAACGTGATGCTGAAAACGGCAGAAGGCACGGCAAAACTCTGCAGCCACTACCTGCGCACCGCGCTCAGGAGTTCGCTAGGCGGCCTGATGGCAGGAATACTGGCGCGCCCCACGTTCCAGACCCTGCGCGAGAAACTTGATCCCCGGAAACACAACGGCGCGATTCTGCTGGGCCTGAACGGCGTGACTGTCAAGAGCCATGGCGGCACTGATGCACTGGGGTTCGCGCACTCTATTGACGTGGCGTACGATATGGTGCGCGGCGACGTTAATCAGCACATTCTCGCGGCTATCAGGGAGATTGGAGAAGCTGCACCTGCCTAGCGGCATTCCTGTTAGAGAGCAATTCCGTAACATCAGTGTCAAGACCACGTCCAATACCTGTCCTTGAATTCAATAAGTTTAACTTTTCCCATTGGGCGCCCAGGCGCCGAATGTCACGGTATTTAGCATTGACATTAGCATTAACTGATGGATAGATTAGACATCGGGTTCGACGGGGGTGCGCATGCGCAAGGGAACATTGACCCGCGCTGGCCTGGCCCGGGAAATATTCGAACAGCTCGGGGTTTCCCAACAACTCGCCTCCACCCTCGTGGACCGGGTATTCGAAGAGATTGCCGAGCGTCTGGCCGAAGGCGAGGTGGTCAGAATTCGCAACTTCGGTCGGTTTATCTTGCACCGGAAGGGGATGCGGCTGGGACGAAACCCCAACACGCAAGTCGAGGCCGTCATCAAGCCTCGGCGGGTAGTCAGTTTCCGATCCTCGAACAACTTGAAGCGACGAGTCAATTCCGCGCCGCGGGACAAGTGAGCTGTCAGGCGAGTCGGACCCTCACACCGAGCCCGCAGGTCGGCCTGCAGGCGAAACCATGAAACCAGATCCGGCAAAGGCGGGACAACCGCCGAGTTCACCGGTCTCCGAACCTGGGCGGCTTGATTTCCGAAGCACAGCGCTTCGTGAAATCGGAGACGTGGCCACCGAACTCGACGTTCCGCAGCATGTGCTCCGCTACTGGGAAGACAAGTTTCCGGCCCTGAAGCCCCGGCGGGTTGGGGGCGGGCGTCGCCGCTACAGCCCCAAGGACGTGGCCCTCCTCAGGGGTATCAAGCGTCTCCTGCACGAGCGCCACCTCACTATCGACGGTGCGCAAAAGGCATTGCGTGAGGAAGGGATCGACGTCGTACGGTACCCGGGGGCGGTCACCATGGAGCCGGAACTCCGGAAACGGTTGCGCAAGCTTCGTGAGGACCTGCTGGCGGCGCGCGCGGATCTCGCCGCCACCTAGCGAATCAGCATTTTCCTGGCCACGTCGACCACTTCGGTCCGTCTCGGGGACGGCGGACGCGCGACCCCGCGTGCGCAGGCCGGCCGGGCCGCCATGCGGTCCATCCACGCTTGCAGATGCTCGAGGTCCTCGACATCCGGGATTCCCGACCAGTCGTAGCGGCGTACCCACGGCCACGTCGCGATATCGGCGATCGAGTACGCGCTGCACAACCACTCACGATCCCGAAGCCGTCGGTCCAGAACCCGGTACAGGCGGGCGGTCTCGTTCCGGTATCGCTCCACCGCCGCAGGGAGTCTCGGTTCGAAATAGCGGTGAAACACGGTTGCCTGCCCCTGCATCGGCCCGACGCCGCCCATCTGGAATATCAGCCACTGCAGTACCTCGGAGCGCCCCCTCACGTCCGACGGCATCAGCTGCCCCGTCTTCTCGGCCAGATAGATGAGAATCGCAGCGGACTCGAAGACCGACAGATCGCCGGCATCCCGATCGACGATGGCCGGAATGCGGCCGTTGGGACTGATCCTGAGGAACCAATCCTCCCGCTGCTCGTTCGCGCCCAGATCCAATGCGTGGAGGTCATAGGGAAGCCCCAGTTCCTCCAGCGCGATGCACACTTTGTAGCCGTTCGGCGTGGCTGCCGTATACAAGTCAATCACGGGACTGGAGCCGGTGGTCATCAGCATGGGATCGGCAGCATTGGCCGGTGCTTGTCGGGCCACTCGAGCGATTCGCTCAGTCGTCCCTGATTGCAGCGAGTTCGCGTGAGCGGGCAGCGGCGGCAGCCACGGCCTGGTCCACCCGTGAGGCCCACTGCTCATCGTCCATCAGCACGCGAAGTGCGGCTGCCGTAGTGCCCCCCGGACTCGTCACGTCGGCCCGGAGCTGGGCAGGGTCATCGTCGGTCGCGGCCATCAGCGCCGCCGCGCCGGCCACCGTCTCCCGCGCCAGGCTGCGCGCGAGACCCGACGGCAGTCCGGCCCGCTCGCCCGCCTTCGCCATCGCTTCGGTGAGGAGGAATAGATAGGCCGGCCCGCTCCCCGAGAGCGCCGTGACCGCGTCCATCAACGTCTCATCCTCGATCCAGTGAACGGCGCCGACGGCGCCGAGCAGCCGACTGGCACGTTCCCGGATACCCGCGTCCACGTGGTCATTCGGAACTGCCACGCTCACCCCCTGCCCCACCGATGCCGGCAAGTTGGGCATTGCACGCACGATCGGGACCGTGTCGCCGACACCGCGCGCAAGCGTCCGCAGGTCCTTTCCGGCGGCGATGGAAACAGCGCAACTGGCGGCACATTGTGCGCGGTAGGCAGGCAGGACCTGATCCAGGATTTGCGGTTTGACGGCAAACACCACGGCGTCGCCGGACCACGCCGCCGGCACAACAGGGCTCACGGGTACCCCGTGCGCAGACTCCGCTTGGCTGCGACGGTCTTCGTCGGGCTCGACAACCGTGATGGCGGCGGGGTCCGTGATCGACTGTCCCAGCCAGCCGCGAAGCATGGCCGAGCCCATGCGGCCCGACCCGACGAGCAGGACCCGAAGTGCCTCCGCTGGCAAGGTCAAGGCTTGACCGGCGCGCCAGGAATCACGACGAGGACTCTCCAGCCTTCCCGGTCGTGCTGCGCCGTCTGGTCGTCCGTTTTCGCCCACCGGTTTCCAGCCCCGCGACTCGCTCGGCCAATCGTTCGCTTTCCAGGCGTGCGTTCTCGGCCAGCTCGCGAACCGCGTCGAACTCCTCGCGAGGTACCAATCCCAGCCGGTCGAGCAGCTGGTCCCGCGCGGGCAGTCCGCGGCAGGCCGCTTCCCTGCCGATCCGACGACAGGTCCGCACAGCCCCCCTAGTGAGCCGAAACAGGTCGGATGCGATCCGCCGGGACGTGGCCATCGACGTGTCTCTCCCCGAAGTGTGCCGCTAGTATACGGATCAGCATTGATCTTCCATCTGCGCCGCCCCCGACAAGACCTCCCGAAGTGCCGTTCCCCGACATCGATCCGGTGGCCTTTGCCATCGGTCCGCTGACCATCCGCTGGTACGCCCTAGCGTACATCGCCGGCATCCTTCTCGGATGGCGCCTTCTGTCGCAATCCATTCACAGGTTTCCTGCCAATGCGACGCCGAAGGATGTCGCTGACTTCGTCCTCTGGACGATACTCGGGATCATCGTGGGCGGCCGCCTCGGGTATCTGCTGTTCTACGGTCACGAGATCCTCGCCCGGGATCCTGCTGCCGCTTTCGCTGTCTGGGAGGGAGGCATGTCCTTCCACGGAGGCCTCGCCGGAAGTGCCGGTGCGGCCTGGCTGTTCTGTCGCATCCGTGGCCTCGGGTTCGCTTCGTTCTGCGACGCGATCGCCTGCGTGATTCCGGTCGGCCTTTTCTTCGGGCGCGTCGCCAATTTCGTGAACGGAGAGCTGTGGGGCCGGCCCACCGAGCTCCCGTGGGGCGTTGTGTTTCCGGGAGCGGGCGCTGAACCCCGCCATCCGAGCCAGTTGTACGAAGCCGCGCTGGAAGGGGTGGTCCTGTTCCTCGTGCTCCGTTTCCTGGCTACGCGGACGCCGATGGTCCACCGCCCCGGCGCCCTGGCCGGCGTATTCCTCGCCGGCTACGCGTGCTCTCGCATCCTCGTGGAGTTCGTTCGAGAACCGGATGCCCACCTGGGTTACCTGGCGGGTCCGCTGACGATGGGCATGGTGCTGTCGATCCCGGTCCTGGTCATCGGCGCGGTCGTGTGGGCGCGGGCCTATCGCCGGCCCGGACCGTGACCCTGCGGGACGTCCTGATCCGGCGGATCGGTCGCGACGGCGCGCTGCCGATTGCCGACTTCATGGCCACGGTCCTGCTGCATCCGGAGCTGGGCTACTACGCCAACCGCACTCCGATCGGCGAAGCGGGTGATTACACGACCGCACCGGAAATCCACCAGATGTTCGGCGAGATGATCGCGGGCTGGCTGATCGACTACTGGCACCGTTCCGGAAGCCCCGAACCGCTTCTCCTCGTCGAGCTCGGCCCCGGCAGGGGTACGCTCGTACAGGACATCCTGCGAACCGCCGTCACCGTGGCGCCCTCGTTCGCCCGTGCCGCCAGCATCTGGTTCGTGGAGACCTCACCCAGACTGCGTGGCGCGCAGGCCGCCGCCGTTCCCGACGCTTGCTTTGCCACCGAACTCGCCTCGGTTCCGCAGGCGTTCTCACTGGTCGTGGCCAATGAGTTCTTCGACGCACTACCCATTCATCAGTACGTCAAGACCGGCACGGACTGGCGCGAACGGACGGTCGCCTGGGACGAATCAAGCTCCCGTTTCGTCTTCGCGCTTGCCCCTCGCCCCTCGCCCATCACGTGTCGGCTGCCGGAGTCGGCAGGCGAAGGCGAGGTGGTGGAGATTTCGCCAGCCGCCCAGGCCGTCGTCGCTGATCTTGCCGCCCGTGCCGCAAGCAATGGCGGCGCCAGCCTGATTGTCGACTACGCGCGCGATCGGGAGGAGCCATTCGGAACCCTGCAGGCGGTCCGGTCGCACCGGCAGGTGGACCCGCTGGACGACCCCGGCTCGGCGGACCTGTCTTCCCGGGTGGATTTCGAGGCGCTGGCGGCCACGGCGCGCACGAGCGGTGCCTGCGTCCATGGTCCTCGGAAGCAGGGCGAGTTCCTCGAAACCATCGGCATCCGGCAGCGCGCGCGGCGGTTGGCTGCCATGCAGCCCGCAGCAAGCTCCGGCATCGAGACCGCCCTTCACCGTCTTGTTCATTCGGAGGGCATGGGGTCCCGCTTCCACGCCATGTCGGTGGCCTGCCCGAATGGCCCGGATCCCGCGGGGTTCGCTTAGTGGATCGGGTAGAGGTGCTCCAGTCCCCGGTGTTCGAGGACTGCCCGGTGCGGCACGGCTTCCTGACCCGCGGCGGCGGTGTATCCGACGGCCCGTTCCGGTCCCTCAACTGCGGGTTCGGATCCCATGACGTGCGCGCACGGGTTTCCGAGAATCGCCGCCGGGCGGTTGCGGCCGCGGGCCTGGGAATCGCGCCCTTGGTAACCCCTTATCAAGTCCACGGCACCCGCGTCATCGTCGCCGGGCCCGAGCCGACGCCCGCGCAACGGGCGGATGCGGTCGTGACCGCGGAGCCGGGGGTCGCGGTCGGCATCCTGACCGCGGATTGCGCTCCGGTCCTGTTCGCCGATCATGTCGCCGGCGTGGTTGGCGCCGCCCATGCCGGATGGAAGGGCGCGCTGGCCGGCGTGCTGCCGGCAACCGTCGATCGGATGGAACGGCTTGGCGCCAAGCGCGAGCGCATGGTCGCCGCGATCGGGCCGGCAATCGCCCAGGCCAGCTACGAGGTGGATCCCCCGTTCGCCGAGCCCTTCCTGCGAGACGACCTGAGCGTTGAGTCCCTGTTTCGACGAGCGGGCGCGAAGCTTCTGTTCGACCTGCCCGGATACGTGATCCGTTGTCTCGAGAGAGCAGGGATTGGCGCCGTCGACGTGCTCGACCGCGACACCGCCGGCGAACCGGACAGCTTCTTCAGTTACCGCCGGAACTTCCGGGCCGGGGAACCACGCTACGGCCGATTGCTCTCGCTGATCGGCATCGGCGTCTAGCGCGACCGCCGCGCGGTCGGGACCCAACGGCGGCGGCGGCTTTGCTGGGGGCACCCGCTCATGCGCCGCAGGCAACTAGGGCATATGGCGCGACCATGCCGGTCGCGCCGCTGCGGTGGGCTAGCGGAGACTCGCGTAGTAGTGGGAAAGCGCGAGGATTTCGTCATCGGTAAGGTCGCCCATGACGAAGCCTTTCCCGCGGGCAGCCGGGCTGGTACGGCCACCGTCCCGGTAGGCGGTACTCGCCGCCACGAGGTAGTCGACGCTCTGGCCGGCCAGGCGGGGCGCACCGATCCCGCCCTCGCCGGAGCGGCGGTGGCACGAACTGCATGACGCGCGGGCCTTCCTGCTGCCGGCCTTTGCAAGATCGCTGTCAACCGGACGCTCGGTCGCGATCCAGGGTTGCTCGGAATACCAGGCAGCGAACACGTCGAGGGTTGCATCGTCGAGGCCCTGGACCGCCTGCTGCATCTCCTCATGCAGGCGCTCACCCGCGCGATAGTCCTGCATCGCCGCGAGAACGTGCTTCTTGCGAAGCCCCGCGACGAGCGGCGTGACGGCGTCGGCGGCTAGCCCGTCGGCGGCATGACAGGTGAGACACGGCGGCGCCGCCTCCGGCGCATCAACCGCGTGCGCCGGCAGCGCGATGACGAAAACTGTCAACACGATCAGGTGGATACGCGGGGACTGCGACATGATGGTCAGCATCATTTGAACTTAGCGCATTCGCGGCAGCCGTGGAACCGCCCTCAGTTCGCCGGCCGCCTGGCCTTGGAGAAAAGCCGGAAGAAGTTGTCGGTCGTGGCCTCGGCCAGGCGCGACGAATCGACTTGCCGCAGCTCCGCGATCGCCGCCGCCGTGCGCGCGACGAACGCGGGTTCGCACCGCTTGCCCCGGTGCGGCACGGGTGCCAGAAACGGCGCGTCCGTTTCCACGAGCAATCGATCAAGCGGGACCTCGCGGGCCGCGGCGTGTACGTTCTCCGCCTTCTTGAACGTCACGATGCCGGAAATGGAGATCAGGAATCCGATGTCCAATGCGGCGCGCGCCAGCTCCGGGCCGGCCGTGAAGCAGTGAATGAGTCCGGGAAACGGACCCGCCTCGTACTCCTCCCTGAGCACCGCCACGATGTCGTCGTCCGCGTCACGGGCGTGCACGATCAACGGCAGCCCGGTCCTGCGGCTGGCCTCGATGTGGTTCCTGAAGCTTTCCTGCTGCCGCTCGCGCGGACTGTGCTCGTAGTAGTAATCGAGGCCGGTCTCACCCACCCCGATCACGTCCGGGTGGTCGGCCAACGCCACGATTCGATCCGGCGACACGTCTTCCTCGGTCGCGGCCTCGTGCGGATGCAGGCCCACCGAACACCAGATGTCGGAATCCCGGGACGCCACGTCGAGGATGGTGTCCACCGTCGCCAGACGGGTCGAAATGGTCTGGAGCGTCCGCACTCCCGCCGCTCGCGCGCGCTCCAGCATGGCCGGAAAGTCGTCCGCGAAGGCCGGGAAATCGAGATGGCAGTGGCTGTCAACCAGCATCGGCTTCGACCTTGGATGTCAGGCGCGGAAAGACGGGACTTGGCTGGGCCAGCGGCGTCCCCGGGGCGGGGCCACGGCCGGCGTGCCCGAACTGCCGCTGATCGGCGGGCACGCTGAGCTGGTCCAGAATCGCCGCTGCGCCGGCCGGCACGAACGGCTGCGAGAAGATGGCGACTCGCTGGAGGACCTCCAGCAACACGCTCAGCACGGTCCGGCACCGATCGAGGTCGGTGCGGGCAAGCACCCACGGCGCCGCGTGATCGATGTAGGCATTCGCCGCCCGGATCACGTCCCACAGCGCCCGCAGGGCGGCATGCATTTGCTGCGTTTCCATCAATGACCGCAGTTCAGCCCCGAGACCGGCCGCCGCCTGTAGCAGGGTGTCGTCCTCCGGCGTCGCCGGGCCGCGCTCCGGAACGGCGGCCTCGCAGTTCCGCTGCACCAGCGTCAGGACCCGCTGCACCAGATTTCCGAAGTCGTTCGCGAGGTCGGCATTGGCGCGGTGGATCATCGCCGCCCGGGAATAGTCGCCGTCATTCCCGAAGGGTACCTCGCGAAGCAGGAAGTAGCGGACCTGATCCAGTCCGTACTCCTTCACGAGCTCGAACGGGTCGACCACGTTGCCGACCGATTTCGACATCTTCTGACCTTCCACCGTCCACCACCCGTGCGCGAACACCCGTCGTGGCGGGGCAACCCCGGCAGCCAGCAGCATGGCCGGCCAGTAGACGGCATGAAAGCGGACGATGTCCTTCCCGACGACGTGCACATCGGCCGGCCAGAACTGGTTGTACGTGTCCGAATCCTCGTCCGGGAACCCGGCCGAGGTCAGGTAGTTGGTGAGCGCATCCACCCACACGTAAATGACATGATCGGGGTCGTCGGGAACCGGCACGCCCCAACGAAAGCTGGTTCGGGACACCGAAAGGTCGTCAAGGCCGCCTTCCACGAACCGAACGACCTCGTTGCGGCGCGATTCCGGCCCGATGAAATCGGGGTGCTCCGCGTACCACCGAAGCAGCGGCTCCTGCCAGCGCGACAGCCGGAAGAAGTAGCTCGATTCGGCAACCCACTCGACCGGCGCCCCACTAGCGGCCCGGAAGGAGCCGTCCGGCTGGCGAATCAGCTCGCTCTCCGCAAGATAGGCCTCGTCCCGAACCGAGTACCAGCCCTCGTACTTGCCCGCGTAGATCTCGTCGCGCTGGACCAGCCGGCGCCAGATCTCCTGGACCGACCGGTAGTGACGCTCTTCGGTCGTCCGAATGAAATCGTTCGGCGTGGCCCCCACCGCCTCGACGAGAGAGCGGAAGCGCTCGGACACCCGGTCCGTGAACGCGCCGGGCTCCAGCCCGGCCGCCACCGCAGATTTCGCCACTTTCTGGCCGTGCTCGTCCGTCCCGGTCGTGAACCGGACATCCCGGCCGTCCAGGCGCATGAACCGGGCCAGCGCGTCGCATGCCACCGTGGTGTAGGCGTGCCCCAGATGCGGCACGTCGTTTACGTAGTAGATCGGGGTCGTCAGGTAAAAGCGCGGCGGCTTCGGCGAGGCGTCCACAGTGTTCCCCCGCTCAAGCGCCGCGCGCCAGACGGCGGCTGGCGAACAACACGTCCAGTACGGCTTGCTTGCGGTCAAGGTGCGCGTGAATCGCGGCGTCCGCAATCTGCCCGACATCGTTCCACAAGGACAGCACCCCCGCAAGGCCCGCCGCCGTGCTGTAGCGGCGCTGCACTTCTCCCTCTCCGTCCACGATGTCGTTCCCGACCGCCTCGTCGCCCGCAACGATGCGGATTGCGGCGCGGTACACCCAGATCTTGAACATGGCGGTGAACGTCGGGAACCGTTCCGAGCCCGGCTGCCGGGCAAAACGATCGCTGAACGCATGCGCGGCCGGAACGTCGAGTGCGGGCAACGTCCGGCAGAGCCCCGTGATCTCGCTGAACAGGGTCAATGCCTCGGCTTCGGCGAACGTCAGGGCGAGTCCGGGCGCACCGTTGGCGAGATGCGCCAGGCCGGATCGCTGGGCGGCATCCTGATCGGGCAACAGCCGCTCCAGCACCTGGACGCATTCGTCTTGCGCAAGGCCCGCGAAGGGCAACCAGCGGCACCGGGAGCGGATCGTCGCCGGAACCGATCGCGCGCGATGGGCGATCAGGAACAACAGCGCCCTAGGCGGCGGCTCCTCGACGATCTTGAGCAAGGCGTTGACGCCGTGGAGGCTCAGGTCATCGAGCGCGTCCACGATGGCCACGCGCCAGCCCGCTTCCGCCGAGGTGAGGGCAAAGAAATGGCGCAGATCGCGAACGGCCACGACCGGAATCCCCCGTGTCTCGCCGCCGTCGCCAACCCGCTCGACCGCCAGCAGGTCCCCGTGACTCCCCGCCCACACCCGCCGCCGGACGGGATGATCGGCCGCTTCGGTCCCCGCCGACGGCCGGTCTCCGCTCCGGCCGGCCAGCACCTCGATCGCAGCCTGATAGGCGAACGTCGCCTTGCCAACCCCCCTCGGCCCGACGAGCAGCCATGCATGCGGAACCCGCCCGCCAGCCCGCGACGCGCGGAAGGACTCCCGGGCCCGCTCGTGGCCAACCAGTTCCGGGGCGCGGCGGGGGTGCAGCGGATCCACCGCGTAGTCGGGCTCAGCCTTCGCCATCATCCACGTCCAGCCGCTCGACGATCACCGACCAGATCCGGGCCGCGACCTTGTCCTGGGGTTCGGTCGTGTCCACGACGACGCAGCGCTCCGGCACCACCGACGCATGGTCGAGAAACCCTTCGCGTATCCGTTGCCGAAGTTCCCGGTCGGTCTGCTCGTACCGGGTCCGCAGTCCCCCCCCTTCCAGGCTGCGCCCCTCGATCCGGGCATTGGCCGTGTCCACGTCGACATCGCAGACCACGGTGAGATCCGGCATCAGCTCGCCCACCGAATACTGCGTCACCATTTGCAGGAACCGGTTGGAGACTTCACGCCCGGCGCCCTGATATGCGAACATCGAGTCAACGAACCGATCCGACACTACCCACGATCCGCGTCGCAGGGCGGGCTCGATCACGCGCCGACAGTGATCGGTCCGGGCAGCCGACAGCAGGAACGTTTCGGTGATGGCATCCCAGCTTTCAAGGACCCCGCTGTTGAGGAGCGAGCGAATCGCCTCGGCCCCTTCGCTTCCGCCCGGCTCGCGCGTCCGGACGACCGGGATTCCGCACGATTCGAGACGGTCCGCAACGAGACGTGCGTGGACCGTCTTCCCGCTGCCATCAATTCCCTCGAAGCTGATGAAAGCAGCGCGCCGGGCAGCGGAGCGGACTATGGAGGGCCCCAGATCAGGAACCCGGCGGCCCGGACCATCCGCATGAAGAGGCCCACCTCGGGGACAGGGGTGGCCGCGACCAGCGGATACTCCGTGGGCGCCTGCATCGGATTGCTGACCACCAGCGAGGCAACCTGGGTCCCGGCCGAGATCGGCGCAGTTACCGGTCCCTCATAGCGGATAAAGAACTCGGTGTCGTCGCGTCCTGACCCCCTCGGCAAGGTCGCCGCCAGCCTCGTTGCCGACGCCACCGGGACCTCCAGGTCCCGCCCGCCGGCCACGGACACCGCCCCAATGACCTCGCCGGCGTCGGCCAGGTGGACCGCCTCGGTCTGTGCAAACGCCAGTTCCAACAGGCGTGTCGCCTCGGACACGCGCTGTCGCGGGGAATTCATGCCGTTCAGCACCAGTACCAGGCGCCGTCCATTCCGAAGCGCAGAAGCGGTCAGGCCGTACCCGGCTGCCTTCGTGTAGCCGGTCTTCATGCCCTCCGCC
Source organism: Alphaproteobacteria bacterium (assembly GCA_022825705.1). Classification (GTDB taxonomy): domain Bacteria; phylum Pseudomonadota; class Alphaproteobacteria; order TMED109; family TMED109; genus VXPW01. Next base: position 105,014 of record JAJDWH010000032.1, on the reverse strand, counting down.
CCCATGTTCCGGTACAGCAGCGGATTGCGGTTCTGCTGCTTGATGCCGCCGTACGTGTACTCAGTCTCGGAAAACAGTGGGAAGTATTCCGGGAAGTGGTCGACGATCAGGATGGTCAGGAGGGCGAGGTCGCGGGGGGACATCACGTGGTTCGGGTCCGGCCAGCCCGTGGAATTGGTGAAATGGCTGTCCTGGAGGCCAAGTTCGCGCGCTCGGTGATTCATCAGGCTCGCAAAACCGCTCTCGGTCCCGCCGATCCCCTCTGCAAGGACAATGCTCGCGTCGTTCCCCGACTGGACGATCACGCCGCGCAGCAGGTCGATGACCGGCACCATCGTGTCGACTTCCACAAACATCTTGGACCCGCCCTTTTGCCAGGCCTCCCGGCTCACGGGCAGTTCGGTGTCCATCGAGAGGCGGCCATCCTTGAGCGCCTCGAACGTCATGTACACGGTCATCAGCTTGCTCATCGACGCCGGCGGCATTGGCTGGTCGGCCTCCTTCGCCAGCAGGACCGTGCCCGTCTCGGCGTCGATCAGGTACCCCTGCGGTGCGGTCGTCGTGAACTCGACCGCGACGGCGGGAACGGGCAGAGCCCACGCGAAGACGGCAACAGCGCCGGCGAGCGATACAAGCCGACGGCGACCAGTACGCAAGTGAGGATTCATGTAACACCCCGAAGACTGATGCATGAGAAGCGCATTAGTGTACCACGCGGATACCCCATATCCGGTAGTCATTATCCGGCGAACGCACAAGCAGGGCAGCCTTGGCTGCTTGCCGTCGCCCCGGACCTGACCTATCGTGCGAACTCATGGGCGAAGCTGCATCCACCGTTCCCGTAGCTCGCCGCCATCTCCTTGGAATCGAGGAGATGAGCCGCACCGAGATCGTCCACCTCATTGATCGGGCCGACCTCATCGCGGATTGCCTGGCCCAGGACAATCGTCCGCCCGACCCGCTGCCCGGCCACCTGCTGATCAGCCTGTTTTTCGAGAATTCGACCCGCACCCGGGCGTCGTTCCAGATTGCCGGCCAGCATCTCGGCTTCAACGTCGTGGACATGTCGCTCGCAACCAGTTCGACCGGCAAGGGGGAGACCCTGCTGGACACGGCGATGACGCTCAACGCCATGCGCCCCGACGTGCTCGTCGTGCGCCACGCCATGAGCGGGGTGCCCCATCTCCTGAGTCACAAGGTCAACTGCGCGGTGATCAACGCCGGTGACGGGAACCACGAGCACCCCACCCAGGCCCTGACCGACGCCCTGACGATCCGGCGGCGCAAGGGCACCCTCGAGGGGCTGACCGTCGCCATCTGCGGCGACATCATGCACAGCCGGGTGGCGCGCTCGAACATGCGCCTGCTCGCCATCATGGGTTCAACGGTCCGCGTCGTGGCCCCGGCGACGCTCATGCCCGCCGGCATCGAGGCGCTCGGCGCCCAGCCGTTCGAATCGATGGCCGAGGGGCTGGACGGGGCCGACGTCGTCATGATGCTCCGCCTGCAGCTCGAACGCATGCACGGCTCGCTCGTCCCGTCTACCCGCGAATACTTCCGGTTTTTTGGCCTGGATTCGGACAAGTTGCGCGCGGCCAAGGACGATGCGGTGATCATGCATCCCGGCCCGATCAATCGCGGGACCGAACTCGACAGCGTGCTGGCGGATGACATCGGCCGTTCGCTCATTCTCGAGCAGGTGGCGCACGGAGTCGCGGTGCGGATCGCCGTGCTCGAAGCGTTGGTCCAGAACGCCGCAGCGGGAGTCCCCGGCTGATGGCAGGCAAGCGCTTCCGCGCCCCACCGCGGCGAACGGCCTACACCGGGGGGCGTCTCGTGGATCCGGCGTCAGGGCTGGACGCGCAGGGCGGGCTGCTCACCGAAGGCAAGCAGATCATCGATGTCGGACCCGGGTTGTTCACCGACGGAGCCCCCGAGGACGCGGTCCACGTGGACTGCACGGGCCTCGTGCTGGCGCCGGGCCTGATCGATACGCGCGCCCATCTCCGGGAGCCCGGCGCCGAGCACAAGGAAACCCTGTTCACGGCCAGCCGTTCGGCAGCGGTCGGCGGCATCACCAGCATCCTGTGTACGCCGGATACCGACCCGGTCATCGACGGCGTGGCCGAGGTGGAGTTCATCAGCCGGCGGGCGCGCGAGACCAGCCTCGTCAAGGTCTTCGCGATGGCGGCCATCACGGTCGGCAGTCGTGGCGAGGCGCTGACCGAGATGGGCCTGCTGGCCGAGAACGGTGTGCCCGCGTTCACCGACGCCAATCGCGCTGTCGAGAACGCCGGCCTGATGTTCCGGGCTCTCAAGTATGCGCGCTCGCTCGATCTGCTGCTCGTTCAGCACCCGGAACATCCTGCCCTGGCGGGGAACGGCACCATGAACGCGGGTGTTCTTGCCACGCGGCTTGGCCTGCCCAGCCGTCCGCCCATCGCGGAAATGATCCTGATCGAGCGTGACCTGCGGCTGGCCGAAGCGGCCGGGTCGCGCATCCACTTCCCGCTTCTCTCGACCCGTGGCGCGGTGGACGCCGTCGCGGCTGCCAAGGCGCGGGGCGTGGCGGTCACGGCCGGAACGGCGCCGCACTACTTCGCGCTTACCGAAAACGAGGTCGAGGGCTGGCGCACCTTCGCCAAGGTGTCGCCGCCGCTGCGCTCCGAGGCCGACCGGGCCGCCGTCGCCGAGGCCGTCGTGAACGGCGTGATCGATGTCATCGCGAGCGACCACTCGCCCCACCATGAGGACAGCAAGCGTCAGCCGTTCGAGCAGGCGGACTTTGGGATGGCCGCTCTGGAGGCCGTGCTGCCGTTGGCCCTGGAATTCGTGCATTCGGGTCAACTCTCTCTGATCGAGCTGCTCCGGCGGGTAACCTGGAACCCGGCCTCCATCTTCGGCGTCCCGGGCGGGCGCCTGGCTCCAGGCGAGCCCGCCGACCTCGTCCTCCTAGACCTTGATCAGGCCTGGGTCCTGGACGCCAAGGAATTTCGAAGCAAGTCCCAGAACGCGCCATACACCGCGCATCCGGTTCGCGGCCGGGCGGTCCGAACAGTTGTCGACGGCCGCCCGGTCTTCGGCGAAGGACCATGATCCCGGACCTCGTGCTGGGGACGGGGCAGATCGTCTATTGGGCGACCGTGCTGGTCCCGGCCTATCTGCTTGGCTCGATTCCGTTCGGTCTGATCCTGGGCCGGTTGGCGGGCGTCGGCGATGTGCGGCAGCGCGGGTCGGGCAACATCGGCGCGACCAACGTGCTGCGTACCGGACGGCGCGATCTGGCCTTAGCGACGCTCGTCCTGGACGCCGCGAAGGGGACGCTGGCCGTCGTACTGGCCGTGCGGTTCGGGCCCGAGCCCGCAGGCTGGGCGGCGCTGGCCGCCGTCACCGGACACATGTTTCCCGTGTGGCTCGGCTTCCGCGGCGGCAAGGGAGTTGCCACCACGTACGGCACGTTGCTGGCGTTGACGTGGCCGGTCGCACTCGTGTCGGCAGCCGGATGGGTCGCGCTCGTCTCGATATTCCGCAAGTCCTCGGTCGGGGCGCTGGGCGCACTAGCGGCGGGCGCTCCCGTCCTCCTTTGGGGACTGCTGGAACTGCAGCGGGCTGGTCACCTGCCGATCGGACTTCCCGGCGATCCTGCGCACTTGTCCTCCCTGATCCTGATCGCACTGCTCGTCACCTTTCGCCATCACGCCAACGTGCGGCGTTTGCTGAAGGGTACGGAGCCGGAGATCGACCTCGGTCGCGGAACCCGCGACCAATCTGGACCCAGCTAAGGGATTCCGCCGGCAAACGGCGCCTCCCGCCCTCGCACCGGTGACCACGGGTTGCCGGCGCACGGCCCAGCCCACCCGGACCGAGACGGCGACGGCGCTCCATGAGCGGCGCCCGGATGGATTCACGCTTCCGGTGAAGTCTCCGGCCTCGCTGCTTGCAGGCCAGCGGAATCGGGGTTGAAATGCGGACAGCTTCCGGAGCCGCAGAGCCGGCGGCCAAATTCAGGTTGGTGCTCGAACAATCGCCCTACCGCGATCAGTCCTACATGGTTACGGATCGCCCTGAGCATCTACGAGCGCGCAAACTCCAGCAGCGGACCAATGTCGTGGTAGTCAGCGGCCCGAAGGGCGGCGATGTATCTAGTACGCGTTTCGCTGACATCGGTCAGATCCTGTCTGCCCCACGTAAACGGGTCCTGGCCGAGGCGGGCTGCCACCAAATCTCCCATCAGGCGCGTCGTTCGGCCATTTCCATTGGGAAACGGATGAATCGCGACAAGCCGGTGATGCAGTCGCACGGCAATCTCGTCGGGCGGGAATGATTCGTGTTCAATCCAGTAACGAGCGTCGTTGAATGCCATTCTTAGTTCGACGGGAATCCGTACCGGCTCGATACCGATGTTCCGCTCGGTCATGCGAAACTCGCCGGCCCAGGCCCAGACGTCACCGAACAGGCGCTTGTGAAGTTGCCGGATGAATTTCTCCTCAAGCAGGTCGCGTCGTCGGCGAACGCGCCAAGCCCATACTGTGCCCGCAGCGACGTTCGTTTGCTCCGCCTCGTTCAGATCTCGCCGATAGGTAATCCAGGTCTGGAGAAGACCTCTGCGCTCTCCCGGCTCGAGAGGGGTGGTATGCGCCGGCTCATCGAAGAGATCGTTCAAGCATCCTTCCATAGATCACGTTCTCGAAGGTGTTGGCGAATATAGTTTTCGAGTTGTCCTTCGCGTTCTTCCGGAGACAGGCCTTGGGCTTCAAGATCCATCGAATGCGCGATCCGGACGAGTTCTTTGCGTGCGATCTCGCGGGCGTTTCGTTGAACCAATTCTTCCAGCGAAGACTTGGGAATGAGCGCGTAAACCGCAACACAGTCCAGCGCCTCCGCCACCCTGCGAAGCGTCTTGAGCTGGATGGTTCCAGAAGCCTCCGACTTCTCGATGTCTGCGACGCTTTGGGCTTTCACCCCCATGCGTCGGCCAAGTTGGGTGCCGGACATGCCCAAAGCGTCGCGTATCGCCCTGATCCAGCCTTTCGGTGGAGGTTGGTAGCGGTATTCCGGCTTCATGGACGAAAAGCGTTGATCCAAGCGTTGGCGCGAAATAGCTCTCGTACCAGTTCTCATAAGGTGACGACCTGTTTGTCAGTGACAGTAAAACAGGTTATAGCCTGTTTGTTCGTATTTGTCAATAAGGCCATGGCCTGATTATTGGTCATGGTGCGAACCTGCAGATCATACTCTGGGTCGGGTTTCTGACGCTGGTGGCGAAGAACGGTTTCGTCCGCGCAGGGCGCGGCCACGGTTGGGGTGATGTTGCTAAGCTACTCGAGAAAACTGAACCTCTAGCCATGCCCGCCAAACGCAACGACCCGCGACTTGGGCCGCTTGCGGACGGCAGGCTCGAAAGCCAAACCCGAAAAGGCGGGATCAATCGCAATTGCGGAAACCGCGAGCGTGGCGCCGAAAGTTCTCATCGCGCGGATCAGATGAGGCAGCCTAGCTGGGCCCGTCACACTTACGGCCCGAACCCCTGTCAAGGACGAATGTCAAGAGCCTGCAGGTGAGCGCAGGTTGGGGGTCCAAACACCTCGAGAAGACTTGTCAGGTCTCACCTCTGACGTCGGATCCGCGCGCAAACGTAGGTTCGCGTTCTGCCACGATTCGCCGCTTCAAAAACAATCCTTCTGAGTTTCAAGCCTGCGACTCGGAAGCATCATTGCCGCGCACCGCGTCGATCTCTCCGGCGGTGCTGGCAACCATGTCCGTCACTGCGGTCACCAGTGCCTTGAAGTCGTCGGCCCCGCAGCATTGCGCGAGCACGGCCTTGGCCCGGTTGCCGAGTGCGTCGATCTCGGGATTGGCACCGGCAACAAGGCGGACAGCTCCCTGCAGATTTCGCCACAGGTTGGCCGCCTCGGCCAACCGCTTTGCGGCCCCGTCGGCGATCCATCCGTGCGTGGCAGCCGTTTCGAAGACCGAAGCCGCGGTGGCGGCGGTTTCGGCTGGCATGTCTCGGAAGTGGTGCAATTGCAGCCATCGGGCTACGCGCTCCACATCGCCGAGGCCGCCACGTCCACTGTCGATTGCCGACAGACAGGCTTCGCCGGCGTCCGTGGCTGGCTCGGCGAGTTCCGCGATCAGCTCTCCGCGTACCGTGGAGCCGGACAGCGCCTCGCTCCGTGCTTCAGCGAACCGTCGCTCCATGCCGGAGCCGGGAGACTCGTAGAGGCATCGCGCCCGGATCAGGTCGCGAAGCTCGTCGGTCGTGGCGCCCTCCCGGAAATGTCCCACGAAGTCGGCCAGTAACCACACGTCCCGCCTGTTCCGGGCGGTCGGAAGCGGCGCAAACAGCAGGCTGTCGACCGATAAGCCATCTGTCGCCTCCAGAATTCGGCGACACAGCGAGTCGTAGTGATCCTGCTGACCGCCCTCGTGCACGAACAAGAGATGGAGTTCCGCGTCCGGCGCGGCCTCCCTGCTCGCCAGATCGCCCAGGACGACGGCGGCGAACCCGCCCCCGTCGCCCGGACCGTGCTGCTCGGCAAATTCATCCTGGACGGCCGCCAACACGGCGGTCACGGCAGCATCTGCGACGTGGGAAAGGGCCGTCGCGGCTTCGATCGGCGACAGATTCCCCCGCAGGGTGTGAACGCCGATTTGAAATGCCTTGTCGTTTGCCCAGTTCCGAACGACTTCCGCAGCGTCGCCGGCATCCTGAAACGGCGCCTCGGCGATTTGCGCGCGCATTTCCGGTACCCCGAACTCGCGCGTCCAGTAGATCCGGGTCAGGCCACGTCGGGCAATGGCTTCGCTTTCCGGGTCCGGTCCGAAGCCCGTGGGAAGATCGAGATCGGTGAACTCCCTGTCCTGGAGCGTGTCGAGCAACTCGGGATGGCGTTCGATCTGCCGCGCGAGCCGAGGCGCCGCGCCGAAGATCTCGACGATCGCGTCAAACGCTTCGGGACGGGCAGCGGAAACCGGGCTGTCGTAGGCGCTCCAGTCGTCTATTTCCGGATAGAAATGCGCGCGCCAGCGATCGACCAGGGGGTCCATGGTCTCGAACCAGCGCCGCGGACGCACCGCCAGATTGAACATCTTGGCGTAACTGCCAGGCAGCTGCGGCGATTCGTCCCCGCCGTGATGCTGAAGCAGCGAGTAATGGCGGCTTGCCACGGCATGGTGATCCGGGTGCCGCTGCATGTTGTAGAACATCCAGTTGCTGAATCGCCAATTGGCGCTCCAGGAATGGCGAGGCCGTACACGCTCGAACCGACCGGTCGAGAGCCGGATGCGACGCAGTCCGTAGTGCTGGATGTAGTTGCTGATCTTCATCGACAGAACCACGCCGAGGCAGAGGATGGCGAAAATGAGGATGGCCCAAGGACCGCCCATCCAGTAGATCAGCGAGTACCAGGCGACCGTTTCGCCGCCGTATCGCCAGAACGGATTCGTGTAGTGCCAGACCGGCAGGCCGCGCCGTGCCAACCGCTCGCGGGCCACTCGCCATGCGCCAGTGATATTGCTGGCCAGCTCGCGCGGAAAGTAGTGCCAGAGGCTCTGACCCTTCGGTGCCGAGCCGAGGTCGAGCGGCGTGCCCACCAGGGCGTGATGGATATAGATGTGCTCGGTCGCGTAGTGCGGATAGGAGGCCGAGGCGAGCAGGAACTCCCCAAGGCGTCGCTCCCACACAGTGCGCCGATGGACCAACTCGTGGCCGACGATGAAGACTGCCTGTGCCTCCACGGCCAGGATGACAACCATCGAGACCGCTTCCCACGTGGCCAAGTGGTCGGCCAGGAGGATTTGCCAGAGACCGAACACGAGGGTCACTGGCCAGAGAAACGCCCACACCCAGACCGGCAGATTGTGCCAGAGCAACCGCCGCTCAGACGTCCTGGCGGGATCCATGTTCCGTTCATCCACGCCCAGTGCGATGTCCAGCGGACCCGCCAGCATGAAAAAGATGAAACATGCGCCAATCCACCAGCCGCCGAAAACGGCGGCATTGAATATCAGCGGAAAGATCGCCAACGGCAGAAAATGCGGAAGTGCATTCCACAGCGACGGCTCGACCGCGCCTCCCGGGGCCGGAGTCGCCTCGGTTGGCATACCCGGCTCGACAACGCTTTCAGCCATGGTGACCTCCTGGCTCGGTCCTTCTCGCCTGTCCCGACCTCCTCATTTTCGCGCAACAGGGCAACGCTGGTAAAGCCAATGGGATGGCGGCCCCGGGCGGTACTCGCCGGTCAAGTCCAGATATAGCGCCGTGTCGACAGGCGGACGTGGACCGACGGCCGTCGCCCGGCAGCCGATCGAACCCGGTAGCCATCGGGAGAAGGCCTCGGGGAGGACATGTGTCGGAGCCGGGGCGCCACGCCTCGATGTGGATGAGGAATGCGCCTCGTATCAGGCACGGCCGGGTGCGGAGTGCAAACCGCGTGCGTCGGCCGTTTCGATTCGACTGGCCGCTGATACCGGCGCAAGTCTTGGCCCAAAAAAACGTGCCGGTGGAGGGATCGGACCGGAGAGGCGACCCCATCGGTCCCGCCGGCCGGCAGTCAGTCGCGGCCCTGTTTCCAGATTTGGTAGGCCGACAAGGTCTCTTCATTGGGCGGGTATGTGCCGGGGACGGCATCGCCCGCGCGGATCCGCTCCAGCACGAAGGTTTCCACCCGCTCCTGCTCGACCGCATCGGCTGCAACGCTCTCTACCATGGCCTTCGGGATGACCGCCACACCGTCGCCGTCGCATACCATCACATCGCCCGGAATGACCGCCACGCCGCCACAGCCGATCGGCGTCTGCAGGTCGCCCATCGCAAGCCCGGTGTTGTTGGGTGGTGCCGCCCGTCCACCGCACCACACCGGAAAGCCGGTCGCCACGACGGCTTCCGCATCCCGCACCGCGCTGTCCGTTACGCAGGCGGCGACACCGCGCACACGCAAGCGTTCCGCGAGGATGTCACCGAGTGTCCCGACATTGGAATTACCGAGACCGTCCATTACCAGGATCGCCCCGGCGGGACATTCCTCTATCGCGCGACGCTGCGGGTTTTCCCTTGCACCCAGAACGGCGGGGGCCGAGAGGTCCTCCCGCATGGGGATGAACCTGACGGTGTAGGCCTCGCCGACCGCACGCCCCTGTCCCCCCGCGAGCGGTGCAACACCGCGCATCGCCGTCGCGCGAATGCCGCGTTTGAGCAATTGCATGGTAATGGTTGCAGTCGAACAGGTGGTTAGCGCAGCACGCAGTTCAGCGTCCATTGTGCTGGTCTCCGGCATTGGCCCAGATACGTGCATGATTCAGCAGGAGCGGACATGAAACAAGTTGGACGGCTTCGACAAGCCGCCAGTCTCTCGTCATGCCCCGATCGGTACCCGACTGCCAGGACGATGTCCGTGGCATGGCAGTTGCACGCTGCGCGCACGCCACCGCAAGGGGCTCCCGCACACCTGTCATGCAAGGTTGAGCTCACCGAGCGAGCAGGTTCAGAGATTGAGGAGATCTTCGCTGAGATCGGACCAGGAACCATGGCTGGTCGCGTTCAGCAGCGGCGTTGGCGCCGCGCGCTCCCCGCGCTTCTCCGCCCGAACACCCGTCTGCGGCGCGGCGACCCTACCCCGCTCCTCCGAACAGGACGGGGTTTCGTTCGTACTTGATTCCGCTACTTTCGCCGAGCCCTTGCGCGAAGATTCAGGCGGGCGGACGCACACCGGCTGAAACCGTCCGGAAACCAGTTGCAGCTCCGGTGCCTGCAGTGCTCATCATGCGTTTGGCGCAACAGGATTCACGACTTCGATGTCCGGAAAACGCATGAAGTCACGATCGGTGGTTGCAATTGACGCGCCGTGCTCCATCGCCAGTGCAGCAAGGTGCGCATCCATCACCATGGGGCCTTTCGCCTGGCCCTCTTGACACATTCTGCCCAGCAAACGCCATGCATTCGGCCCCGGCTGGAGAAGATGGACGTTTGGCAACGCGAGCCACTCGCCGACCCGCGAACATGCCTCCGCCGGGGACAGGGGGCGGCTGAAGATGCGGCGGTCGGATGCAATCCGGACGAACGCCAGCACGGTTACAAGGGCGAATCGCACCGCTCGGCCGGATGACAACGTGTTCTCCAGCCAAATCCGAGACGGCTCATGATGCGGACTTTCGGTATCGGAGGCGTAGAGAAGCAGGTTGGCGTCGATGAGAATCACCGGGCCGTCGGGCCATCGAGTAGATCCAGCAGGCCGCCGATGTCATCGAGGTCGCATCCGGGCCTGAGACCCATCGCCTGCGATTTGACGGAAAATCGTGTCGCCAAGTCCTCTTCCGTGGGCGCCTCGAAGCCGCGGCGAAGACATTCGTTGACGGTTTCCTTGAGGCTCCTGCCCGTGCGCGCCATCTCGTCGCGCAACTTGGCTGCGTTGTCGTCGTCCAGCTTCAGCGTGGTTCTCATGCGATTGATGCTACGAGGAGCACATCATGATGTCAATTAAGTGATGCAGGTCATGTCCGGTGGGCTGCGTGCTGGAACCACCGATGGGCACAGCGATCATGCCACGGCGTGGTCGACCCTCGGCCGTGAAATCCGACATGTCCGCCGGAGCGTGGAAACAGGCACGTCAGCGCCGGCGCCCGCCGCCAGTCCTGCACGCGATAGGGTGCGAACGGGACAATCGGATCATCCTGAGCGGTAATCACCAGCGTCGGCACGTTGATCCCCTCCAGAAACTCCTTGGCTGAGCACTGCCGGTAATAGTCGTCCGCACTGGCATGGCCATGGCTTGGCGCGGTGAAACACTCGTCAAACTCATAAATCGTCCTGGCCCGTGTGATCCCGGATCGCGTTCCAGCGTCGAGGGACACAGCGGACGCCAGCGTTTCCGCCTTCATGTGCGAAAGGAACCACCGGTGATAGCCAGTATTCCGCCACCGGAGAATGTTGCTGCAGGTTGCAGCCAGATCGATCGGGGCGCATACGGAAACTGCTGCCAATACTCGCCTGCGGGCACCGCCCGGTTCCCCCAGGAACTTCAGCAGGATGTTGGCGCCCAGCGAGAAGCCCATCACCACCACGCCGTTGCCCACCAGTTCCGCAGGAAGGTCCGCGATGAGGTCCGAAAGGTCCGTGCTGCTGCCTGCGCAGTACCGCACCCGGCAGGTAGTGCTTGACGGTCCGGCTCCGCGCAGGTTCACGCGCAGCACCGCGTACCCGTGTTTGAGGAAATAACGCGCGCTGGCTCGCAGGTAGTCGCTGTCCTCAGACCCGGCCAGCCCGTGAACCAGGAGCAGCAATGGCTGGTTCGCGTCTGTCAGCGGAGAATTCAGCACCGCCTGCTGGCAATCGCCCGACCCGTCCGACGCCGGCACGCGCAACCGGCGGGCCTCGAACTCGGCCAGGCTGACGGACCGGCCCCCTAGCGAGTTGCGGCATGTCTGCAGGTCCCCTGACCACCACGGGAGCCTTGGACGAAATTCCGGGAACGCGACTTCTGGACGGATCATCATCAGTTCAATAGGGCAAACCGACGTAGTTCTCCGCCAACGATGTCATGGCAGCCCGGGACGAGAACAGGTAGTCGAGCTCGGCCTGTTGGACGCGCTCCCGAAACGGGCCCGCGTCCGGAAACCGGTGCAGTAACGACGTCATCCACCAAGAAAACCGCTCGCACTTCCAGACCCTGGCGAGCGCCTTCTCCGAGTAGTCACGCAGCCCGGAATCGTCGTCCCGGCGGTAGTGGTCGACGAGCGCATGCGACAGGTAATGGACGTCGGACGCCGCCAGGTTCAGGCCCTTGGCCCCGGTCGGCGGTACGATGTGCGCCGCGTCGCCCACCAGGAACAGGCGGCCGTGCCGGAGCGGCTCGGCAACGTAGCTCCGCATCGGCGCAACGCTTTTCTCAACGGACGGTCCCTCTACCAGCACATCGGCCGTGGCCGCCGGCAGGCGCCGCTTCAGTTCCCCCCAAAAACGCTCGTCACTCCAGTTCTCGGGAACATCCTCCGACGGGCACTGCAAATAGTACCGGCTGAGCGTGGGCGAGCGCATGGAGCAGAGGGCGAAGCCGCGTTCATGACTGGCATAGACCAGTTCAGGCGAGACCGGCGGTGTCCGGGACAAAACGCCGATCCATCCAAACGCGTACACCTGCTCGAATTCGTGAAGCACCGACGCGGGCATGGAACCGCGGCTTACCCCGTGAAACCCGTCACAGCCGGCAACGAAGTCGCAATCGATGCGGTGTTGCTCGCCGGCGTGGCGGTACGTGACGTACGGGGCATCACCGTCGAGAGCGTGAAGGGTCACGTCCTCCGCACTGTCCACGACGGCCCCGCCCAGTCGCTCGCGGGCCTCGAACAGATCGCGCGTTATCTCGGTCTGGCCATAGACCGTCACGGTGCGTCCGCTGGTCAGGCCCGCCAGATCCAGCCGATGCCGCCGGCCCGTGAAGGCAATGTCCAGCCCTTCGTGGATCAGTCCCTCTGCCTCCAGCCGGTCCGCGACACCCGCCGCACGGAGCAGATCGACCGTGCCCTGTTCGAGTACTCCGGCGCGGACCCTTCCCATGACATGAGCTTTCGTCCGCCGCTCGAGTACGACCGACTCCACGCCCTGAAGATGGAGCAATTGCGACAGGAGCAGGCCGGATGGCCCTCCTCCGATGATGGCGACCTGTACCTGCATCCTCGCTGTCTTTCGTGCTTCGCTTTGAGCCGTGGAGGTCCGAACGCCGGCCGCCGGGCGGCATGTCGTCCCGCTTCAGGCGCTCAGGGCCGCGTCCACCATGGCGACAGCCGATCCCAGATAACGTTCCGGGTCTTCAACCGTGCGCCAGTGAACCGGGGCATCGGTCTGCCGCTCGAGCAGGGCGATCAATCCCTCCCCACCAGCCTTGGCCTCACGGCAGGCATCGCTCACCAGTGCCTGGGCCCGCTCTCGCGGCATGTGCTCGGCCAGGGCAAAGGCCGCCGCCTCCGCCAAACACAGGCCCCGCGTCGCCTCCAGGTTCCGGCGCATCCGCGTGGTATCGACCGCAAGCCCGGAAACCAGGCGCTGCGCCTGCGCCAGAGCCCCGCCGGCAGCCAGCGCCATGCCCGGCAGCGTGAGCCACTCCAGCGACCAAGCCGCCCCGCTCCGCTCGCCCTCATGGAGGAGCGCCTGATGCATGGCCCCCAGGGCATTGGCGTTGTACCGGGCCAAGGCCACCAGGACCTCGCTGCGGACAGGATTGCTCTTCTGCGGCAACGTCGAGGACCCGCCGTGACCAGCCGCTGACGTTTCGGCGACTTCGCCGACTTCGTTCTGCCCGAGCAGGCCGATGTCGAGCCCCATGGTGCCCAGCGCGCCGGTCACCAGGCTCAGCCATCCGGCACATTCGACGATGCCGTCGCGTTGCGTGTGCCAGGGCACCGGCGGGGCAGCGAGATCCAGCTCGTCTGCCAGCGCCTCGCGCACCCTCGTTCCAGCGTCTCCCCAGGGGGCGAGCGTTCCGGCCGCGCCACCGAGCTGCACGGAAAGCAGACGAGGGCGCAGCTGGGCCAGTCGGTCGCGACTGTGCAGGAGGGGCTGGCGCCACCCGATCACCTTCAGCCCGAAGGTCGTGGGGACCGCCTGCTGCATCCGGGTCCGCGCGAGCATGACCGTCGTTCGGTGGCGGCGCGCGAGGGCCCCGAGCGACTCGATCAATGCCGTGATCTGGGTATCGAGACGCGCCAGCAGATCCCGAAGCAGCAGAACCAGCGCGCTGTCGATTACGTCCTGCGACGTGGCGCCCCAGTGCACGTAGTCGGCCGACAGGCCGCCCACCGCTTCCCGAAGCTGGGTGACCAGTACCGGCACCGGCACGCCAGCGGACTCCGTCCCGCTACCCAGCCGGGCGAGATCGGGAGTGAACTCGGCCAATGCCCGGTCGATCTCGTCCGCTGCGGCCGCCGGAATGACTCCGCATCTGGCGTTTGCCCGGGCAAGGGCGGCTTCGACGCGGACCATCGCGGCCGTGCGACGGTCGTCGGAGAGCAGTTCCCGAATGTCTGCCGGCGCAAACAGCCCGCCGTACGACGGCGCCGAAAAGGGGTCGGAAGTCACGCGGGTGCGACTGCAGGCAGCTCAGACATCGAAGAAGACGGTCTCGCGTTCCCCCTGCATGTGAATGTCAAAACTATACGTGTGGCTCGAATGGGCATCGTCGCACCGTGCGATCAGCGTGTCCCGCCGGTTGCGGGGTACCGCGCACAGCACCGGGTCCCGGAGATTCGCCTCGTGCTCGTCAGCGAAGTAGACGCGCGTGACCACGTGGCGCAGCAGGCCACGCATGAACAGGGTGACCTGCAAGTGCGGAGCCTGAAGTCCGTCGACGCTGCCGGGCTTGATCGTGTCGAACTCGAACCGGCCGTCCGACCTGGCACCGGTCCCCGCCCTGCCGAAGCCGGTGAACGGAGCGCCGGACCGCCCGGACGGCGGTTCGTTCGCGAAACCGTCGCAGCGGCCGGCTGCATCTGCCTGCCAGATCTCGATCAGGGCGTCCGGAATCACGGCCCCGGCACCATCGAACACACGTCCGACGACCCGGATGCGCTGGCCAGCGACCTGATCCGCCGCCACGGTTCCGCTGCCAACGGCGGTCCCCGCAAAACCGTACTGGTCCGGCGCGAGGCCGAAGCCGAAGAACGGCCCGATCGTCTGCGAGGGGGTTTGTCGCGGCATTTGGCCCTAAGCCTCGCGCGGCGTCGCCCTGGGGCCGCGCAGGACAATGTCGAACCGGAAGGCAAGCGCGACGCCGGGCTCGGTGCGGTCCAGTTCGAATTGGGCCACCAGCAGGTCGCGGGCATCCTCCGGCACGCTATTGAAGATGGGATCCAGCGGCAGCAGCGGATCCCCCTGGAAGTACATTTGCGTCACCAGCCGCGAACCGAAGTCAGGCCCAAACAGCGACAGATGGATGTGGTTGGGCCGCCAGGCGTTGGGGTGGTTCTGCCACGGGTATGCACCGGGTTTGATGGTGCGAAAGCCGTAATGACCGGTGGCATCGGATCGACAGCGCCCGGTACCGAGAAAGTTCGGGTCGAGCGGGGCATCGTGCTGATCGGTTGGCTGGATGTACCTGCCGGCCGCATTCGCCTGCCAGATTTCGAGCAGGGCGCCTGGCACCGGCCGTCCGATTTCATCAATGATCCGGCCGGTGACGATGATCCGTTCCCCGACGGGTTCGCCGTTGCGGCGCCCGTTCCTGGTGAGGTCGGCGTCCAGCGGGGACAGCGCCGAATCGTCGAGGGCCGGACCCGCGTGCCTTGACGAGAAACCGGGTATCCGAATAGGCGGCTGGGTGGGCGCCCGCAAGCGTGTCGACACGTAGTCGGGATACCGATACGGCGGCTGGCTTGATCTGTCCGACTCGCTGGTCGTCATCCGCGCTTCCCGGTGCAGTGCCGACGGGCATTCGGAACCGGCAATCGTCGACCACCGACCACGCCACCGCAAGCGCCCGGCGACCACCGCCGCGATCGCGAGCGGAAATCGGCGGGTGCCCTAATCGCCGATCGAAGAGAGGCTCCGCCGAAACGTCCCAACGCGCGGCTAACAGCCAAGACCCTGCGACATCTGGGCATAACTGGTGAGGGGAACTGCGCACATCCGATTCCAGTCCGCCTTCTCGATGACGGGCCGGTTCAGCAGTTCGATCATCTCGTCAAACTTCTCGAGCGCAGCGCAATCCACGACGTCCGGGTCTGCCGCCACGCGGTGTTGCGGCCAGACGT
Organism: Alphaproteobacteria bacterium; assembly: GCA_022825705.1. Classification (GTDB taxonomy): domain Bacteria; phylum Pseudomonadota; class Alphaproteobacteria; order TMED109; family TMED109; genus VXPW01. Next base: position 89,273 of record JAJDWH010000032.1, on the reverse strand, counting down.
GGTCACGAGCGTTACGCCAAAACTCGCTGTCGTACTGGGAGCCGCAGGAATAGTGCCAACCAACAAACAGGCCGTAGCAGAGCATGTTGTTGACGAGAAATCGATTGACCACAGGCGCGTCGCGCGCAAGCGTTTCGACCGGTCGGTTTAGACGAATGTGGAGCACCATCCCGATCTGCAACTGGGCCGATACGATCGCGGTTGCTTCGAGGGGCTCCATGAAGGCTGCAGCATTGCCAATGCGGGCCACTGCGCCATCGTAGATCTGACGGTGGACGAAATTGGGAAACGGGATAACGGCACGCCGCTCGAAATCGGAGACGCCGTCGGCGTCAAGGAACGCGTCAAAGTCCGATTCGACGTCGTCGAGGCTGGATACGTCGCGATTGAAGATGTACCCGTACGACGTGTGAACCGTGAGCGGAATCACGAATATCCACCCGTGCGGACGGGCGACCGCACGGGTGTAGGTGTGTTGCAGTACCGGGCCCTCCCCGCTTTCCGCGACGATTGCCGGGCAGCGACGGATGACGGCCGTGTTGGTAGGAATAAAGGAAATGTCGATGTGGTGGTCGGGATGGAGTTCTTTGGGAAACCCGCGGGCATCGAAGACCAGGTCGTAGCGTTCCGGCGCCCGCTCCTCGAACTCCACTTCTGCGCCCCCCTCCACCCTCGCGATATTCACCACGTTCGCGTCGATGTGGTGCGCACGCGTGCTTTCGTGCAGCAATTCCGCCATGTAGTCGGCGGACAGGTGGTAGGCGTAGGACACCTGCTGCGGCGTGAAGTAGTGGGTGAAGTCTCGATTGCGCCGACCCCATCCCTCGAATGCCACTCCGTACTTGCGAGTTCCTTTCAAACGCTGCTGCACAGCCGCATGGGGCAACTTGGTCAGTTGCTGCAATTGCTGAACCAGGCTGGGCCAACTGCCTTCACCCACGCCGATGACCGGGATGCGCGAGTCATAGATGTGGTGCAGCTCGTAATCGCTGTCGGGGTGGAGACTCGTCACGCTGGCGGCCGCCAGCGAACCCGCGGTTCCCCGCCCCACAATCGCGATCTTCCGTAAGGATTGGCCGTCCGGCACCATTTACCTACGAGGCTTCCGTGGGTGTCCGTCAGTCATCTGTCCGAGAGCGCTCATCTCTGGCGCTCAAACCCTGGCAAGGGGGCTCGCTCGCCGGCCTGGCCCAGGAGGCAGCACGCCGCGAGAGCCGTCGCGCCCGCGCCTGAGATGCCGGTGGACGCACCGGTTTCGATGGCGATGCAGAATGGCATCAGCGCACGCGTCGAAGTGCGGTCTGGGTGAATTCGCTGTCATCAAGATTCGTGCGGAACCGAAAATCCGTCCAGTGAAGGACCGTGCTCGCGCCGGTCAGGTGATTCACCATCGTCTGCTCTTCTGCCCGCCAGTACTGATCCAGATATTGCTGATAGTTGGCGAGCGTGAGCGTCTTCAGATGCGAGCCCTTCCGGTCGTAGAGCTCCATCTTCCAGGTTCGAAGTTCGCCCGCATCTTGCCACACGACCTTGCGGCTGTAGCCGGATTTCTCATCCAGGGGAACCTGTTCGGTCACCGTACAGGTCAGTTCGCCGCAGGGTTCGTCGCGAAGATACTTGTAGGTGTACTCCTCCACCTCCGGAGGGCTCATGTCCTCGTACGAAAACTCACTTCCCATGAATGACCCTGAGCGCTTCGCTGCACTGATGCGCTTCACCCTTTTCAGGGCGGGGAGATACAGCCATTGGTCATCTTGCGTGTTGATGTGAGCATGGGTCAGGAGCGCGGTTCCCTGTACGTCTCGCGGCTGATCGAACACGAACAGGCTCTTGTCGCCATCCGTCAGCACCTCCGGAACCTTGAACCGCATCTGGCGCACGCTCTCGCGACCGTGCCGGTCGCGGAGCACCATCGTCAATCCGGCAGAGAAATCCCCGAAACCTTCGTTCCGGGCGCTCGCTTCGCTCGCGATCCGAAGCCCTTTTTCCTCCGGTGTCTCTTCCTGGGCGTGGGCGTGCGAATGCGGCAGGCAGACGCCCGCCAAGGCCAGCACCAAGGCGACGGCCCAGGCGCCGCGGAGACATCGGAACCCCATCGCCCGGTTTTGGCCTGTACACCGATTCTCGGCGGATTCGCGGTGGATCAACATCCGTTCAGGTCCCGTGATGGACACACTGCATTCTACCGTGAATCGATTCCGGGACCTCCCGAAGGAGTCCGTGACTGGAAGCGCAAGAGACGCCCACGCCGAGAAACGAACCGGCCCAACAGGCTGCGTTGCAGAGAACGAGCTCGTTGGCACGTGATGGGCACGGTTCCTCCGCCTCGAAAAACTCAGCGCAATTTCGCGGATGCGAATGTGAGCAGGAAGGCAAATGGATAAGCGAATCCGCGGTGCCAGCGGTGATCGCGGCGCGGTTCATCAGCCTAAAAAAGTTGCATTTTTCCGCATCTTTGTGTATGCTATCAGCTGTCCCTTGACGGACGTGAATCGTCACGTTTGATGGAAGGAGATCGTGATGCGTAGCGGCGATGACATGCTGAAGCAAATTGTTGAGAAGTCCTCATTGGACCCTGAATTCAGACAACAGCTTCTGGCGAATCCCAAGAGTACCATTAGCGAGGAATTAGGTATCACAATACCTGAGTCCATGAATATCAAAGTGCATGAAAGTGACATGCAGACCGTGCATGTCGCGCTACCGCCAGATCCCAACATCACCGAGGAGCAACTCGAAGCTATTTCGGCTGGTCTTTGTTGCTGCTGGTAATCTCCGAAACCGGCGGGCGGGCGGTCAAGGTTCCGGGTTGATCGAAACCACGTTTCGGCGTGGCTTCGACTCACTTTCCTTCCCCGGGCGGGCGCGCCTGATGGTTGGGCACGCCCGCTGAACGCCGCTGTCAGGAGGTGGCCGCTCCGGACAGCACCATGAACACGTAGGCTTTGGCTTCTCGTAGCCCGTTTCCGGATATGACCAGCTTGACGTGGTGGATGCCGCGCAGGAGCCAATAACGCCCAGACTTCGCGAAAAGCGGCTTCGGTCTCGAGACCCAGCCCGCAAGCGCCGCGACCTTCTCCGGAACGACCAGATCCTCGTGGTCTAATGCCGCCAGAAACGGATCCCAATCACCCGGGCCGTCCAACCAATAACGTGCGTCTCTTGTGTACCGCTGCTTGACCATGAACGTCAGGCCAAGCGTTGCACCGAGACCGTCTTCCTGAACGTCAACGTTCACCCCTGCCCTTGCGACGTTCGCGCGCCGCGCGAATCGGGACATCACGGATTCGACGGCCGGGATCTGGCCCGGCCAACCCGTGCCTGCGAGATACGAACAGAGGTCCTGCTGCGCTTCGAAGCCCATGATGGCCAAGCGGATGGCTCGTGAACGAGACGGAAATACCCCGAACGAATCCATGCGCGTTCCCGGTGGCTGCGCCAAGTAAACGCGCTCGACATTCTCGCGTTCGGAATCGTTCCGCTCCCAGCCTGCACAGGACACAAGGGCGTCCACCACCATGCCGACGTCGTCCGCCTGGCCACGGGCACCGATGATCGGTCGCGCTCCGGGCCGCAGGAACATGCCCGGATACTCGCCCTCCCCCTCCCCGGCCGAGCCGATGTCATATTCCAGCATCAACTTTCGGCCCACAATTTCACGCAAAGGCGAGTTCTCTGTCTCGATTTGCCTGAACAACCGCGCAATCGCGGTCGCGGTCTCGTCGGTCCTGTCGGTCCGCGCCCGCTCGAGGAAAAACTCAGCCGTTCTGGTGCCGCTCGCCAAGGAAACGCCGAAATCCGCCTCCGGCCTCGGTGTGTGCAGCGGCAGTTCAAAGCCGAACGGAAGCGCGCCCATGGTGATCGGAAGATTCCCGGCGCATTCAAGTATGCGCTCCCATTCCGGGTCACCGACAAGCGTCGGCGAAACTCCATTTCGAAAGTGACCGAGCAAGTCACCCATGCTGCCACCCTCTTCGGCGAGGCGGTCCTGGGTAAGTGCGACTGCTTCGTCAATATCCATGCCGTCTCGTCACGCGATAACAGGTGCCGGATTGACGTCTGCTTCAGTGACGGGGAACTTACGATGCCCCATCCTGACCGGCACGTCGTACAGCCGCCCCGGCGCGAATCTTGCCCAAAAGTGACGCATGCCCGGCACGATGACCCGCGCTACCGGCATGCCGACGTCGGGCCGAGTCTGGTCCAGCACCAGGAAGTCCATGCCCCTGGCTTCGGCGAGTGCGCGACAGTATTCCACGTCGTCCCGTGTGTCCGTCGATTCGATCGCAGGGTAGTGTGACGCCCTGCGGGGCGGCTCGTCCGGCGATGGCGCTAGCCAGGAGCAATCGGCGAGTCGAGCGGTCTTCCACCACCAAAGCGCCAGCGGATCATCAATCATTGGCCGACCGTCACTACTTCCGGGCTGCGGCAGCCAACTAAGACACTGATTTAATTCGCAGACTGCCCGCAGTGCCGCCAACCGCGGGTCAGCATGGGCGCCGGCACCATAAATGATGTCCTCGGTCTGAGCGTCCGGGCTGCGCGAAAGCGCGACAAAGGTGGGAATGCCGATATCGGAGGTGACGTCGAGCATCCACAGTTCCCGTTCTCGGCGGCCGTAGTAATCAACGGCAGAGGCCAGGTAGCCGTCGTCGAAGCTGGCAAGGTCAACCGCGGGCACGTGTAACCGGTTGTACCACCAGATGGCAAAGGCATCGCGCTCGACCAGTTCGTAGAATCCTTGCAGGATGGCCTCTTCCAGCGTGTTTCCGGCGGCACAGCCGTTGGAATCGGCAATCAGATCGGCCGGACCGCGCTGTTCGGCGGGCATGCTGTAGAGCATTGACGTCGGCAGATACCGGTGCCGCCCCCGCGTAAGCGACCACACTGGAGTCCAGTCGATTTCGGTGTCGGGTGCGAGCCGCGGCGGGACGATGTTGTACGGGTGTCCCTTTGCGTTGATGCTCTTGGCGTTATTCAGCTGATCGTCACTGAACAGCTGCACATCGTTGGGATGGATTGCCTCTTCACTCCCGGCGAACTCGACGAATGGCTTGCGCACACGGATCTCGTCACTGTGAAGGGCACCTGAATAGCGCTCGATCGCCTCGCAGAGCGCGCTGACCTCGGATTGCTCTCTTGTGCTGCCCTTCCCCGCACTCTTGCTCCGCAAACTTCGCCTGAGAGAGCTCAAGCTTCGGGTTCTCATCCCGAGATTGCTGCCGGCCCAGTGGACGTGCAGCCAGGAATCAGTCTCATCGGTGGTGGGTGACAGCCACGTCACGACACCACTGATCGGACTCACCAAGTGGCGGTACTTGGCCAAGGTGACTTCCGGTGCCACGGTGCGCGCACCGCCGCTGTTGCGATGCGCTTTGGGACTCGCCTTCAGAGAGAGCGGAACCGGCGGTCGATCCGGGCGATGCAGCGCTCGGTCGCCGCATGCCTGACACTGTGGCCGTCGTACGACCCGATGCCGAGAGCTGGCCAACGTACCGACGTCTACTGCGATCGCGTGTTCGTGTATGGGGGCGGCCTCAGCGAGCACCACCCATTTGACAATCTCAGCCGCGATCAGCCGGTAGAGCGCTTCGAGCACCGCCGGCTCCGCCGCGAACGGCTTGAAGGCAGCCCCCTCGCCCGCAAAGTTACGGAGAAAACTGTGCACCTCCTGGTGGCTGCGCAGGCGGTAGCTGAGGCAGGCCCAGCAAGCTCCCGCTGCATCCGAGCGAAAGACGGGGCCGAGCAGCGGCTGGATGCCGCGCGGTCTCGCCAGCATCCAGGAAGCGCCGAGCTCAAGCTGACGCTGATTGACGTCGGCAAGCTCTTCCTCGAGATAATCTTCACAGACCACAACGGTCAGCTCAGGGTCGTCAGTTCCCACCCTGGCGCCAGAGTCGTGCAGGTGTCCGGCCAGCCGGCCCCGGTCGCCGACCACCGAAATGCGCGATTCTGCCAACCGTTGTTCGACCCAGCGTGGCGTCGCGCCAACCGACGACCAGTAGGCCGCCCTGGACTGCTCCATGCTGTGGTCGGCGGAGACGACATAGCCCCTGCCCGAGAGCGAGACGATGGCCGCGAGAACGTCGGCCGAGGCATGGCGGCCCTCGAGAGCCGCGGCGATCTCGTCGTGTGAATGCTGTCCGTCGAGCAACGGCAGCAGATCTCCGTACAGCTTGCCGTGCAGCAACGTATTGAATGACTCGGAAACTAGCAGCATCTGCTGTTCGTTGACGTCGTGAAACCGGAGGTGTGGGGTGAGCGCAGGCAGTGTGACGAGGCCCTGATCCTCGGGAGTCGCCCTGATCAGTATCCCGCGCCGGGAATTCCGGTCGGTCTGCGCCTGCACCCGGGACTTCTGCGCAGGGTTAGCCGGCACCTTCAGGCGCACGCAATGAACGCGCAGCTCCCGGAGAGGGCCCGCGTCGCGAACTAGTCAACCGCTGAACCCGGCACGATGTCAGCCTCGACCCAGCCCAAGGCTCCACGTGCGGATGCGAGTTGCGGCATACAGCTCCTCTGACGGCGTACCAGTCCCTGACGCGGAACGTCATGGTACCACCGGGGGCAGTAACCCGTCTGCCTGTCAGCCTCTCAGGACTTGGACGAGGCGCTCCAGAGCTTCGATGCAAAACGCGGTGGTCACGGCTTCGGAACCATGTCCGATCTGCCCCACCACACCCCATTGCAGCGACTGGTCGCCAAAAGCAAGAAGTTCCGGCCAGCTGCCGTCCTCTTGCTGCGAGTTCAGTAGCCGTTCCATCTGGCGGCTCGCGTCAACGGCCTCAAGTTCTCCGATGTTGTAGAGCGCCGACACCGCCTGGGCGGTCTGCAGGATGTTGTCAAATTCGCCCCTGTCATCACGCAGGCTCCGAATCTGGCCCGCGAGGATTGGGCGCAATTGATCAAGGACGGGATATGCGCGAACCATGGCGCGGGTGATCGCGTAGTGGATCGCAACTGTGTCCGGATACCATTTGGATGAACCCTCAAGCGCGTCCTCGGAAACCAGGGCTTCCAACCACCGCTGGGCATCTTCGGTTTCGGGGTGGTCACCGAGGTAGGCAATGACATTCGCATTGACGACCGGGTCCGCTTCGATACGGAAGGTCGACACGACATCGGGCTGATCCTCCGCGAGCACCCACGTCATGAAACGGCCTTGCCGGTCACGATTCGCCAACATCCCCGGGACGTTCCTCCCCAGCACCATCCACGGATGAGTGCCGATGACAAGCGAGCAGAGCGTGGTGCTGTCAAGGTCCTGGGGAAGATGCCGGTAGTATCGCCAGAACCCAGGATGTTCAATGGTATTGACAAGATAGGCTTTTGTGCTGGTGCAGATGGTCTTGGCCCGCGCTTCATCCGAACTTTCCAGGGCGAGTACACAGAGTGCGGAAATAAAGGGAGGCCTTTCGAAGTGCCGCGGAATGTCAGGGTCGGCTACGTTGAACCGGATGCAGTGCCAGGCCCCGCGATCGTCGATGGTCGATTCCAGGAACACGAGGCCGCGGCGGATGCTTTCTCTGCCGGCTGTCGCCAGGGCCTCGGGCGATAGCGTGCCCGCTTGGGCAGGCGTTGGTTTCAGGGCAGGTGGGCGAAACGGAGGTGCAGGGTCGTGCATCGTCCGCTTGAGAAACTCGAGTGACGCAGCTCCAGTCAACGCCTCCTTCCGTTCGGCCTCGCTGAGCTTGCTACGCGGCGGCAGCACCACGTGCGTCGTGGCGTCGGTTTCTTGGTGCACATGAATCGCATGATCTTCGGCCAGCGTTACGCCGAATTCCTGCTCGATGGTTGCTTTCGGTTTCGCCAGAAGACGTTCGCGAAAGTCACTGTCTTCGCCGGCTCTCGAGACAAGGAATTTTGCCGCGTCAACGGGATTCTTCATTGCTGCACCCCACGGTCCCGGACCCGGGAGAGTGTCGATTGCGCGGTCACCAGTCTGATACGGCCCTCCCAGCCAGTCTGCGGAATCGGATCAAGCGATCTGCCGCTTGACCAGTTCCCTGAAGACCCCGTCGGTCTCCATGAGTCCCCTGAAGGAGCCGCTCTGGACAACTTTTCCGGCCTGCAAGACGTAAATGCGGTCCGCCTGCTCCAACGTGGACAGGCGATGGGCGATAACCACCCGGGTCGAAGTCAGAGCGGTCAGGTTGCGCATCACCTCGGCCTGACTTTCGTTGTCAAGCCAGTTGGTTGCCTCGTCAAACAGCATGATGCGCGGGCTGCCGATCACCGAGCGCGCGATCGTGACGCGCTGACTTTCCCCACCCGACAACACCGCCCCGCTGGTACCGACCATGGTCATCATGCCCATGGGCATGCCCTTGATCTCGTCTTCGATTCCGGCAATTCGGACCGCCGCCCATACTTCCTTGGTCCCGACTTCTTCGTGGTGACCGACCAGGTTGTCCCAAAGATCCTGTGGATGCAGTCCGACCGACTGCGGCACGGCACCAATTTTCCGGCGCACCTGTTTCAGGTTCAGGTGCCGCAGATCACGCCCGTCGTAATACACCGCGCCAGCGGTGGGCCTGTCGATTCCAAGCGCGAGCCGGAACAGGGTGCTCTTGCCGGCGCCGGACTCGCCGGCGATCGCGATGAATTCGCCGGGCCTGGCGTGAATTGTCACATCGTCGAGAATCAACGGGCCGTCAGGCTCGTATCGGAACGAAATGCGGTCGAACAGAATTTCGCCGCCCAATCGGTTGACCGGCTCTCCCTCGACGTCGGTTTCCGGAACCGCGGCGAGCAACGGGCGCATCTGTTTGAACGCCGGCAGCATGGCAGCAACAGTGCCGAACGACTCGCCGAGCCGGGCGATCGCCGACTGGAATGCGATGAAGACGGTGTAGACAACGAGGAAATCGCCGACCGGAACGTTCCGGTCGCTCACGATGACCACCGCGAACAGCAGTACTCCGCCGGCGAGGAAGGGGAGCGCGGCTGCAAATGCACGCGAATGCGCTTCGAGCGCGCCCAGTTCCAGTTCGGCGCGCTTCTGTTCACGATAGTCCCGCGCCCAGATGGCGTAGGCCGATCCTTCCGCGCTTTCCACGCGCAGCTTGACGATACCGCCCACGATCTGGAACAGCCGGCCCGCCACGCCGCGGGCTGCGGCGATCATGCGCCCGTACGGTGAAATCTGGCGCAGCCCGAGGGCTGCGGTCACCAGCAGCGAGCCCAGGCTGAATGCAAGGGTGATGACTCCCAACGTGGCATCGTAGAAAAAGATGACACCGAACACCGGCAGCAGAAAAACGACCGACAGCAGGCTGTCGGCGACGGCCCCTTGCAACCCGTCGCGAAGACTTTGGAATGTCATTCCCGACATGGCCAGATCGCCAGCTGGATGACGGCGCAGAATGCCCGACGGAAGTCGCATGAGGCGGTCCCAGAAGGCCGCCTCGACCCGCGACGCCGAGCGTCCCTCCAGCCGCATCATTGCTGTGCTTTGTAGAAGGTGCAGCAGTGCGCCGAACAGGCCGAAGCCTGCCAGCGTCGCGGCCACGGCGTAGAGCACTCCGGCGCTTCCGCCCGCCACAATGTGATTCGCCACAAACCCGAGTGCGAGCGCCGGCAGCAGTTTGATCAGCCCGCCGGGCAGCCCGGCGATCACCAGCCGAGCCAGATCCCCGGCCGATCCATGCAGGGCGATTCTCAGCAGGTCTCCTAGTTTCACGTTCCGGGCCGGGAGCGGCCGATAGAACATCCAGGCTTCCTTCTTGAGCGCGCCGGCCCGATCCGCCGTCACACGGATACTGCGCTTGCTCACTGGGTCGAACTCCCGGTAGCGCCCGAACATTCCGGGGAGCAGCGCAACGGGCTGACCGTCGTTCGCACGGAATGCCAGCAGCGCATTGCTATCGCCGCGCCACCAGTTGCCCCCGGGTTCCAAGCGCACGCGCCGGGCCCGTACGCCCGACGCATCGAGGACATCAACGAGACCCACCGGAGAATCGGACAGCGTGGAGCGTACCGGGATCCGAAAATCGATTCCTTGATGGCGGCCGATGATCTTCAGGGCATCTGCCAGCGCCGTGTCCGCGACATCTGCATCCCGGTCGATCGGCCGGTCGTAGATGTTGAAAAGCCGCCGTCGGGCCGCCGCCTCGGCCGTGCGCCCGCACCTCGTCCGCGCGCCCGCCCGGGTCGCGTCATCGACCACGGCCAGCCGGCGGTTCAGGCGTTCCAGGTTGAAGGCGACCGTATGAAATGAGGCAAGCGCCGGCAGCAGCGCCCCTTGCTGTGCCAGCGTTTCAGTGGATTTGCCCGCGAGTGTCGCCTCGTCGAGCAAGGTGAGCCAGCTCGTCCGCGTCAACGGTATCACTGCCTCATGGGGGCCCCCGGCGTCGGCAAGTTCAGCCTGGTCGACCATATCCATGTACAGGCTGACACCACGGGACGGTTGGGAAACCCACACCACGCCGCGACGCACGGACAGCGTGCACGGTGCCAGGGTCTGGGTCAGACCAGGTTCAGCCAGCGCGGTCGGACGCGGAAGGCGGCTGGCAAAGCGCGAAAGCGTGTCGGTTACGGCGGTGAGCCAGGTATCAGTCTGTTTGGCCAGTTCTGCTGGATGCACCTCCGACAGCAAGGACGCCGGCAGGCGTTTCAGAAGGGTACCTGGCGATCCCTTGGCAATGAGGCTGAGCGACGTGTCCTTCTCGTTCGCGTCTTCTTCGTCCGGAGCAACACCCGGCAGCAATCTGCCCGTTTCGCAGCGAAGCAGATGCTGCGGTGCCGCCCGCTCCACTCCGTCCTTGAATTCGACCAGGAACAGGTTGACGGCGCCCTGATCGATGAACCAGACACTATCCGGATCGTCGAGTCGCACCGGCAGGTTGCCGGCGCAAGGCACGGACGTGCCGGAGCGAGCAGCGAGCTCGGCGATCGATGTGTGCTCGGGCCTCGCGTCGCGCATCAGCCCGACTTGACCAGCTTGTAGTACGTGCCATCCCGGTCGGCGATCAACTCGTCGTGCGTGCCGCGCTGCACTTCGACGCCCTTGTCGAGCACGATGATCTCGTCGCAGTCGCGTACGGTGCTCAGCCGGTGCGCCACGATCAAGCAGGTAACGCCGCGACACCGCAAGGCATCATCGACAGCTTCCTCGGTCGCCGCGTCGAGGGCACTGGTCGCCTCGTCCAGAATGAGCACGGTCGGATTCCCGACCAAGGCGCGGGCGATTTCCAGTCGCTGCCGCTGGCCGCCGCTGAAATTCACCCCGCCTTCCTCGACAGGGGTCGAATACCCCTGCGACCTGAGCAGGATTTCGTCGTGGATGGCGGCATCCCGCGTCGCGGCGATGATGACTTCATCCGGAACAGCCGGGTTCCACAAGGTGATGTTGTCGCGGAGGGACGCGGAAAACAGCACGACATCCTGATCGACCATGGAAATGGACCGCCGCAGCACTTCCTCGGGTATCTCATCGCGCAGATGGCCATCAAACAGGATTTCGCCCGACCAGGGCCGGCAGATACCAGAAACCAGACGCGCCAAGGTCGACTTTCCGGAGCCGCTGGGCCCGACCACGGCGACCCGCTGCCCTGGCTTGATCACGAGGTTGAAGTCCTTGATCAGAGGCGGCCGGCTCTTGTTGTAACCGAAGGTGACGTTTCGCAGTTCCAGGCCGCCGGCAAGTTGGAGCCGCCCGTTGAACGTCGGGATGGTCTCCGAGTCCGGAACCCGGCGGCTGAACACCGGGTCTTCAGCGGTCTTCGAGATGTCTTCCAGTCGCTGCAAGTCGGTTTCGAGTGCCTGGCGTTTGTCGGCAAACTCCAGAAAGCGTCCGATCGGCGCCAGAAACATTTCTGCCAGGATGTAGAACCCGACCAGCGTCCCCAGCGTCATTTCTCCTGCGATCACCAGACTTGCACCAACCCCAAGGATTGCCGCGCTCCGAAGCGCGGCGATCAGGCCCGGCAGCGCAGCGTTCAGTGAACCCAATTCCGAGTAGAGCTGGCGCGCATGCAACTTCCGCGCCTGCTGACCACTCCAGTGCGAAAAAAACCGGTCGTCCGATCCCGTCGTGCGCAGGTTGTCCGCATGGCTCAACATCTGCATGCCGACGCCGATCAGCAATCCCTGCTCACGCCTCATCGCCTGGCTTCGAACAGCCCGAAGCGCGTGGAGGAAGTGGGCGAGCATCCCGTGCAGGATGGCGAGCAGCAGCACGATCAGCGTCAGCAGAAAGTCGTAGACCAGCATCGCGATGAGCAGCACCGCGCTCATCGCGATGTCGACGACGAGTACAAGAAACTGGTCCGTCAGATTCTTCGCGATTCGGTCGATGGACGAAACCCGATCTGTCAGATCGCCGACCAGCCGGTGGTCAAAGAACTCCACGGGCAGCCGCAGCAGCCGCGATACACCCCGGCTGTAGCCGATCACCGAAATTCGTACCGCCAGCCGCCTCAGGAATCGGTGCTTCAGCAAGGACAGGACGTAGACCAGGGCCCCGCCGCCCAGCAGGGCCGTCACCAATCCGCCCCATGCACCTTGTTTTTCCAGAACATCGTCCACAAAGGCGCCGAGGGCTGCGGGAACGATGAGTGCCAGCAACGTCAACATGAGCGCGCAGGCAACTACCCCGGCTAATGCTCTCCGTGATCCGGTGAGCAAGGCGCCCAATTGCCTGAACAGGCCGGGCCATTCGCCGCCGGGCCGGAAATCGGCACCACGCTTGAATCGCAACGCGATTCCGCTGTAGCCCTTGGTGAACTCCTCAGCGGAAAGCCGGCGCCGCCCCGTGGAGGGATCGTTGAGGTGAAAGTAACGGCCGTCATGTCCTTCGAGGACGACGAAATGACTGAATTGCCAGAACAGGATCAAGGGAAACGGCAACTTGCTCAGTTGCTCGGCACGTACACTTAGTCCATTGCATTCAAGACCGTAGTGCCTGGCGGCGCGCACGATGCTCGCGGCACTGCTGCCGTCTCGGCTCACCTCGCACTTCTCGCGCAATTCCGTAAGCGGTACCCGCCGCCCGAAGTAGGCCAGAACGCTGCCGAGGCACGCGGCACCACATTCCGACGCGTGCATTTGCAGCTGGATCGGCGTGATTATCCGCTGTTTCAAAGCATCCGAGCCGGACCTGTCGCTTGCCCCTTTGGAGGCGCGCCGCAGCATCTTATGGCCGTTTCATTCCGAAGAGCGCGATCGGAGACTGTTTGCCGAGTTCGACGACGATCCGGCATTCGACATCTGCCGAGGGGGCAAGATCCGAGCCTTCATCGAGCGTGATCTCGATGCGGTGCACGGACACCGGCGCCGCAACCTGCAGCGCCGGGAGCTGCTCGAACGCAGCGACGGCGGTAGTGGTCGCAACCTCTCCGTCGAGGATGCCCGCTTCTCCGTCCGCATGGACCAGTTCGATTGCCGCCGGCATGCCGGGTTTGATTGCCGGCGCGAGGTCGCTTTGGAGCCACACAAGCGCCTGGACCGACCGGCTACCCTCCGGCAACTCCTGCCCAGCCCCGACCAGTACGCCGTCCACCGTCAGGCTGCGGGGTACGCTGCCGAAGTAGAGCCATGCCGCAAGGAGCAGCAGGAACAGGGCGATGATGGCAACAAGAAGCCGCTCCCGCGGCGTGGAGACGGTCAGCAGCCGGTCGAGCCGTTCGCGCTCTTCTTTTGCTTCGGCAACAGTATTGTGAAAGGAGTCAAACGGATTACTGAACACGGCCGTGCGTAGCCACCTCACAAAGATCACGCAAGGACAGAGAATATCTCATTCGGTTGGGTTAAAGCGCTAAAAGATTATACGCAATCTCGACCGGGACCGGCTCAGACGGACCGACTTTCCCGCGATCAATCTGAAGACGGCAGCAGGTTAGGGCCGTGACGTGCCCTTCTCCGAAGCATTCCGGTCCACCACCGTCAACAGTGCCGGCAGCAGCGACAGGTCGGCGATGAGCGCAAAACCAATGATCATCGCGGTCAAGACCCCGACCTGGGCGGTGGGAACGAACGGAGAAAACACAAATATCAGAAAACCGGCCACCAGCACGACCGTCGTCGTCATCAGGGCCCGGCCGGCCGTATCAAAGGCGTAACGCACCGCTTCTTCAGGCCCCTGGCCGTATTCACGCCGTGCCCGGCGGTACTTGCTAAGAAAGTGCACCGTATCGTCCACCACAATGCCCACGGTCATAGCCACCACAACCGACAGCGAGAGGCCCACCTGTCCAACCGTCAACCCCCAGACGCCGAAGCCCAATACGGCGGGGATCACGTTGGGAACGATGCTGATCAAGCCCAGCCGCAGCGACCGCAAGGCAAAGAGGAGAATGGCGGAAATGGCAAGGAGTACGACCACGGTCCCGACCAGCATGGCGCGTATGTTGCGCTGCCCGATGTAGGCGAACAGCGCCGCGGGACCGGTGCTGTTGACGCCGGCTACGTGCTCCGCGTTGGCTTCCAGCCATGCCTCCGCACGGCCATTCAGATCCAGCAGGTCTTGGGAATAGAGCGTCTCGGCCGATATCGTCACGCGCGTCGCTGATCGGGACCGGTCGATCTGATTGTTCAGGTCCAGGCCCTGCGGAAGCGAGAGTTCGTACAGCAGCAGGTACTGTGCGGCCAGCTCCTGGCTCTCCGGGATCCGGTAGGCGGCAGGATCGTCGCCGTGCATGCTCTGGTTGAGCTGCCGGAAGGTATCGGTGATGGTCGCCACGTGCCGCACAGGAGGCTGCTCCCGGTACCAGGCGGCGAAGTCAGAGACCTCGGCGAGAAACAGGGGGTCGGTGACTCCCCCCTCGGAAGATGCTTCCAGCGAGTACTCGAGCAGGGTGTTGCCGCTGAGGCGCTCGTCCATGAAATCCGTGTCCTGCCGAAACTCCACGCTCTCATCAAAGAAATGCACCAGGACGTCATTCAGTTCGTTGCGCGGAATCGCCAGGATCAACACGGGCACGATCAGCAGCCATCCCCAAATGAACGCCTTTCTGTACCGCACCACGAAATCCGCCAGCCGGTTCATCGTGGGTCCCGGGAGCCTGCGATCCTTCGCGGCACGAATCGGAAGCAGCGATAGCAGTGCCGGCAGGAACGTCACGGAGAGAATGAAAGAGGCGACGATGCCGAACGCGACGAAGTTGCCGAGGTGCCGGTAGGGCGGCACTTCGGAGAAATTCATGCTCAGGAAGCCAAGCGCCGTCGTGAGGCTCGCCAGAAACACCGGATGCAGGTTGAGCCGGATGGATTCGACGATGGCATCGTGCCTGGAATCTCCGGCGCGCAGTCGCCGCTGCAACGCCACCAGAAGGTGCACACAGTTCGCCACGACGATCATCAGCACGATGGTCGGTGCCGGCGAGATCGGTGGAGAGAAGGGCAGACCGGCCCACACGCCCAGACCCAGTGAAGAGAGAATCGAAAAGACGATGACCGCCCCTGTCGCCACCACTCCCGGCCAGCCACGCGTGAGGACACCGAGGACCAGCGCCATGAGCAGGAGGCTTGCAGGCAGGAACACCATCTGGCTGCTGATGGAAGCTTCCACGAACGTCTGGTTGATCATGACCGTGCCGACGACGCGCAGATCTATGCCGGGAAATCGCTCTTCTGCCTCCGTGGCGACCGACCTGGCGAACTCGGCGACTTCGGCGACAGCCTCCAGCAGACCGTTCTCCGGAAGTTCGATCGTGACGTTCACGACGCTCACGTCGCCGTTCAGGGCCAGAATGCTGCCGGCGATACGCGGGTCGGACAGCGCAACTGCACGGATTTGCGCGCGCGTTTCTGCTCGGTCCAGATCTTGCGGGTCCACGAGGTCCCGCACATACAAGTCGTCGCCTTCGGCGGTCGTGTATTGAAAGTTGGCAAGCGAGTCGACGCGTCTCGAGTATGGCGTCAGCCAGGCGGCATCTGTCAGCCAGGCAGCCGCCGCGAGTGCGCTTTCCGAGGTGGCGTCGCCATCGTCCGGAACTACCAGAAAGGCGATGTTCTCGTTCTTCCCGTACGTATTCTCCAGAGCTTCCAGCGCCAGAAGCTGCGGATTGTCTTCGTCGAAGAAAATGCGGTAGTTGGCCGAGAATTCGAGCAGGGCGATGCCGGCTGACGCGACCGCGACCGCCACCAGCGTGGCAGCAATCACGAGCCAGCGGAACGCCAGCACCCGCTCGGCAAACCGCTTCGCGAATGGTTCTCTTGCTACGCCTTGCTTGTCCACGGAACTGGAGTCACCGGTTGCGAACGATCACGGGGACGGGCGGCGCGCCAGGCGTCATTGCATCCGAGGCTCAATCATGATGTGGTCGGCACGCCAACCCGCGCCGCGGGACCCGTCTGCGCCAACAGCGGTCCAAGTCAGATCGTGTGCATCGAACCCGCCGAATAGGAATCAGCGTTGATCAAGGCATCCATCATCTGCAGCGACACGGACTGGAGTTGAACACCGAGCAAGGTACGGTCCGCCGGGACGCCGTGTCAACGGCTTCGCGCAGGTTCTGTAGCGAGCGAAACCGCTACGGCCGGGCAGGATGGTGCAGAGCCCGACCCGCGGCGCGTGGGCGCCCCCTTTGACATTCATCAAGACGCTCTCCATTTTTCGGCCCCGATTCTCCCACTCGCGCCTCCGGAACCGATCCGGGCCGGTGCGTCTGCCCGCCCACGTAGTCCTTGCCCATGCCTAAAGCTGCCAACGTCGTAGTTGTGGAATCGCCTGCCAAGGCGCGGACCATCGGCAGGTATCTAGGACCGGACTACAAAGTGCATGCAAGCTACGGACATGTGAGAGATCTTGTGGCCAAGGACGGTGCCGTCCGGCCCGATGACGACTTCAGCATGCATTACGAGACACCGAGCGACAGCCGCAAGCACCTCAGCAGCATCGCCAGTGACCTCGGCGCCGATGGAACCCTGTTCCTGGCAACGGACCCGGACCGGGAGGGCGAAGCCATCGCGTGGCACGTGTTAACCGCCCTGCGGGAGCGACGAGGCAAGAAGCCGGGCGACTTCACCACGTATCGGGTCACGTTCAACGAGGTGACGCGGGAGGCCATCCTCGATGCGTTCCAGACGCCGGGCGCGATCAACATGGACCTGGTGGAAGCTCAGCAGGCCCGCCGCGCACTTGACCACCTCGTCGGATTCACGCTCTCGCCGATTCTGTGGCGGAAGCTGCCCGGTGCCCGCTCGGCCGGCCGAGTTCAGTCGGTTGCCCTTCGACTGATTTGTGAACGGGAATCAGAAATCGAGGCCTTTGTTCCGCGCGAATACTGGACGCTGGAAGTTGCCCTGACCAATCGCAGTGGGGCGGCGTTTACGGCACGGCTGGTGGACCTGGATGGAAAGGCGCTCGGCAAGTTTGGCCTTCCTGACGAAGCCGCCGCCACGAACGCAGCCAAACGGGTGGACGCGAGTTCCTTCGTGGTCTCCGCTGTCAAGAAGAAACGGGTTCTGCGCTCCCCTTCCGCCCCCTTCACGACGTCGACTCTCCAACAGGAAGCGTCGCGCAAGCTTGGTTTTTCCGCAGCCCACACGATGCGCACGGCCCAGTCCCTCTACGAGGGTGTGGCGATCGACGGGGCAAGCGCGGGGCTCATCACCTACATGCGGACGGACTCCGTGAACCTTGCCCCGACAGCCATATCGGCTGTCCGGGCAACCATCGTACGGGAATTCGGTGAGCGGTACCGGCCGGCTGCGCCCCGCAGTTACCGGAGCCGGGCCCGCAACGTGCAGGAGGCGCACGAAGCCATCCGACCGACCGATGTCGCCCGCAGCCCGACGGTGCTCGCCAAGCAGCTCACGTCCGATCAGGCCAAGCTCTACCGATTGATCTGGAATCGCACCGTCGCCAGCCAGATGGCGAAGGCGGAAATCGATCAGACCACGGCCGACCTGCAGAATAGTGACGGAGACGTCGGTCTTCGCGCCACGGGATCGACGGTCGTCTTCGACGGGTTCCAGCGCCTCTACAGCGAAGGCCGCGACCAACCTGAAAAAGAGGAAGACGCGGAGAACGAGGACGCCCGGCGATTGCCTGCACTCGAACGGAACGAGCCGCTGGGGTCCCGCGCGGCTGAACCCAAGCAACATTTCACGGTCCCGCCGCCGCGCTTCACGGAGGCTTCGTTGGTGCGGCGACTGGAAGAGTTGGGCGTAGGGCGGCCGTCCACGTACGTCGCGATCATTTCCGTGCTGCAGGACCGCGAATACGTGCGGCTGGAGCGCAAGCGGTTCGTGCCCGAGTCTCGCGGCCGGATCGTGACGACGTTTCTCGAGTGCTTTTTCGAGCGCTACGTGGAGTACGACTTTACCGCCAACCTCGAGCAGCGACTCGACGACATTTCTCGTGGCCAGGTCGACTGGAAGGAAGTCCTCAAGGACTTTTGGAACAGTTTCAAGGAGAACGTCGACGACGTCGCCGAGATCCGCCTGCGCTCGGTGATCGACCGGCTCGACGCCATCCTTGGTCCTGCCGTGTTTCCGACCGACGATAGCGGGCGAGACCCGCGTCTTTGCCCGACGTGCGGCGAGGGAAAGCTTGGGCTGCGCATCGGCAAGTTCGGTGCGTTCTTCGGCTGCTCCAACTACCCGGAATGCAAGTACACACGGAACTTTGGGCTCGACGAAGACCAGCAGAACGGCGAGCCCGTAGCGCTCGGGGAATTTCAGGACCAGCCGGTGACCCTCCGAACGGGACGGTTCGGACCCTACGTGCAACTCGGTGACGAGGCCGGGAAGGACCAGAAACCGAAACGCGTCTCGCTTCCGGCCGACATCGCGCCGGGCAGCGTGGACCTGGACTGTGCGCTGCAACTGCTGGCGCTGCCGCGCGACATCGGCGTGCATCCGGAATCGGGGAAGCCCGTCCAGGCGGGGATTGGACGCTACGGGCCCTACGTCAAGCACGAAAAGGACTACCGCTCCATTCCCGCGGGCGAAAGTGTTCTCACGATCGGCATGAACCGAGCGATGGACCTGCTGGCGCAGAACAAGGGAGGTCCGCGTTCGTCGCCCGGCACGGTACTGGGACAACATCCGACCGACGGCAAGGACATCACCGTGCACGACGGCCGTTTTGGTCCGTACGTGAAACACGGCAGCCTGAATGCTTCGCTGCCGAAGGAGACCTCCAAGGGCGACGTGACCATGGAACAGGCCGTCGCGCTGCTTGCGGCCAGGGCCCAACGCAAGGGCGCCAAGAAAACCCCGGCACGCAGACGCCGCACCACCCGGAAGTCGTGATCGCGCACCCCTCCACCGGTTCGTGAGCGGCGACGGACCCTCGGCAGAAGCGCTCCGGGCATGGATCTGCGCCCATCCCGATCGAGCGAACCTGCGCGATCTGGCCCGCGCGTTCGATATCCGCGACCCGGGCGGGCGCCGGCTGCTGAAGGAGGTCCTTCGCCAGTCTCGCCGTGAGCGGACGGCAGCCGCCCCTCATTCCGACTCGCGCGTGGTGGTCGCGGAAGTGATCAGGGTGACCCGTGACGGCGATCTCGTCGCGAAACCAAGCGTCCGCTCAGCTTCAGGATCCGCCGAAATCATCTTGAACCGAGCGGCTCCCCGACGACGCGCCGGGCGCCACGCCAGCAGCGTCGGCGACCGCGTACTGGTTCGTGTGGACACGGCGCATGGGTCGTCCGCGACGGGCCACATCATGGCCCGCCTACCAGGGCGTCGAGAGACGTTCGTCGGAGTCATCGTGCCGAACCTCGGCGGCGATCTTCGAGTAGAGGATTGCGCCGCGAAACCCGACACCACGCATCGATTCCAAGCCAGCGAGACCGTTGGAATTGGCGACGTGGTCTACTGCGCGAGTCCGCGCGGAGCGGGTGGTCAAGCGCAAATCCTCGAACGGATCGGACCGCTGGACGATCCACGGTGCATCCCGGCGATGGTGGCCGCGCGTCACGAAATCCCGACGCATTTCGATGCGGATGCCGAACGGGAGGCCGCGGCATGCGGGCCCCCCACGGATCATGGGCGAACAGACCTGACCGGACTGCCGTTCGTCACCATCGACGGTGACGACGCCAGGGACTTTGATGACGCGGTGGCGGCGGCGGCCGGACCCGAAGGCGGGTTCCGGATCCACGTGGCCATTGCCGACGTCGCCCACTACGTGCGCCCGGGGGGCGCCCTCGACCAGGCCGCGCAAATGCGGGGGAACTCGGTCTACTTTCCTGGGCACGTCCTGCCGATGCTGCCCGCAAACCTTTCGAACGGCTGGTGCTCGCTGGTGCCCCACCGTGAACGCGGCGCGATCGTGGCCGAACTGGACATCGGCCCTCGCGGGGAACTGGTACGGGCGGCATTTACCCGCGCATTGATTTGTTCGCGCGCCCGCCTCACCTACGAAGCCCTGGACGAGGCGGCGCGGCACGATGCGCCGATCCCAGGCATCGACCGAGAGGACGTCGCCGCACTGTATGGCGCCTATCGCGTTCTTCGTGCGGCCCGGGACCGACGGGGCGCCCTTGACCTCAGTTCCGCCGAACACCGGATTACGCTGGACCCGGCCACCGGAGAACCCGACAGCATCGCGGCTGTCCGCCACCTCGACTCGCATCGCCTGATCGAAGAGTTCATGGTCCTGGCCAACACGGCGGTGGCCCGGCACCTGGCCCGACATGAGGTTCCGTTTCTCTACCGGGTCCACGGGGAGCCCCGTTCCACCAGCCTCCGGTCACTGCAGGACGACCTGCGCGCCCTGACCGGGCGATGGCGAACCATGACGGGAAGGGCAAACACCCGACGCTTCAACGATGTCCTGGAAGGTGCGCGCGGCGCACGAAACGAAGAAGCGGTTCACCTGGCGGTATTGCGGGCGCAAACCCAGGCGGAGTACAGCCCCGAAAACATCGGTCATTTCGGGCTCGGGCTGCAGTGCTACACGCACTTCACGTCGCCGATCCGGCGGTACAGCGACCTTTCCGTCCACCGGTCGCTACTGGCCACCCTCGGAACTGAGCGGCAGGCGTCTGCCGGCGAGGACGAGCTCTGGGCGCTCGGCAGGGACCTCTCGTCATCCGAACGACGGGCCGTTGCCGCCGAACGCGAGGCCTGCCAGCGGTATGCAAGCCGGTTCCTGCAGCGGATGTCGGCGGCGAGCCTGCACGGCCGGATTGTCAGCGTCGAGCGCTTCGGAGCATTTGTCCGGCTCGACGAGAACGGTATCGAAGGATTGTTGCCGATGTCCGGTCTCGGTGAAGGGTACTTCCGATTCGATGCCCGGACCCGTCAAATCAGCAGCGAACGCACCGGAGAAACGTTCCGGCCGGGCGACGCGATCACGGTGCGTCTTGCGGACACCGATCCGATACGGGGGCGCGTCGCCTTCTACCGCGTGCGTGAAACCGGTTCGCTCTGATTGCCGAGCACCGCACGGGTCCGGCGCCAACCGCCCGTGCAGCTCGGTTCCGGTGAGCGAACAGGGTCCTCGACCCGGTGGCCAACCCGGCCGCCCGACCTGCCGCGCGGCCGGGAACGGCTCGGGGCCCTCTGACGAACCTACTTCCGAGGCGAATACGCTGAAGGAAGCAGGATGGTGGAGGTCATGTCCTCGATGTCCGGCACCGCCTCCGCCAGGAACGCTTTCCACTCTGGATCAGCCTGGGAACCGGCGCGCGCCTTGGCGCGTTCCTCGAAACTCGAGTACGCCCAAAGGTGAATGACCTCGTTGGGGTCCGGGAACACCGTCGTCCAGAGGCCTACGTTCATCGAGTACTTCTCGCGGGCCGGAAATGCCGCCAACATGCGTTCAGCCCAGGACGCGGCACGCCCGGGCTTCAGCCGATACACCCGAAGCTCGTAGATGTTGCCGTCCGTATCGGGGGTGCGGAGGTCCCGCGCCGGGCGCAGCACTCGTACCGTCTGCGTAAGAATGTGCGGTGCAACCAAGGGCACGAATTCAGTCCGCCAAGCCTCCAGCTGCCCCAATTCGCCACGGAGGCGGACCAGTTCGCCGACGTCCGCGTAGCTCCACAGATGCACGTACTGGTTGAGGCCACCGATCTCACTTCCGAAGTGCCCCTCCAGCCGTCCGTACGTGTCGCCGTTTCGGATGCGCTGACCGACGGTCCCGCTGGCCTCGATCACTTTGGGGGCCGTCCCCGGGCGGCACGTGTACATTCTGAGTTCATGAATCATCAGGGTGGTCTCCAGGATGAGGTGCGGACAGGGCCGCGGCTAAAAGGGCTCTTTGAACGGACGGAGATCGACTTCCAGCGTCCAGGTCGACCGGGGCTGGCGGTAGATGTGCCAGTACATGTCGGCGATCCCGTCGATGGCGAGAAGGCCGTCCTCTCCCTTGGCCTTCACGCGATCGGGAGCGACGGTGCGAATTCGTTCCCCGTCAATGCTGCCGTCGATCACAACATGCGCGATGTGCAGACCCTGCGGTCCGAACTCACGGGCGGCCGCCTGGACGAACATACGCAGGCCCGACTTCGCGGCACCAAAATGTCCGAACCGGGCGCCGCCCCGCCAAGATCCGGTCGCGCCGGTACAGATGATGGTACCGCTCTGTCGCGGCAGCATGCGTCGGATTCCCTCCTGCAAGGTAACGAAACCGCCAAGGCAGCTGACTCGCCAGAATTCCTCGACGGTCTCGACGTCGAGGTCGAGAAACGGAATCATGCGGTTCGGTCCGGCGTTGTAGACGACGAAATCGACGGGTCCCAGCGCTTCAGCGGTGTCGAATGCGGCCCGAATGGAAGCGGGGTCGGTGACATCGGTCGTCACGGCCGTCAGCAGTTCGCCGTGCGGCTCGGCTTCCCGGACGAGCGCGTCCAGGCGATCCGTGGTACGGCCGCCGATCACAACCCGATGCTCGCCTTCGCGGGCGATGCGGCGTGCCACGGCTGCCCCTGTTCCCCTTGCAGCACCCACGCCTAGCACCACCGCCACCTTCGTGGCCGAAGTTGAAGTCATGACGGGATCTCCTTGCAATCACCGGAGTGCACTTCGGAAAGCGGCCGTTGAGCATAGCCATGTCCAAGCCCGCTGTTCCGCAGCGGCACCACGCCAAGATGCTGGCGGTCGACGACGAGGTCCTCCAAGCGCGTCGATTGTCACCTGATGCACCTCTTCCACCCTTGGACGGCGGGTCAAAGGCGATCTCTTGCCAGCCATGCGGGCTCAAAGGCGTTGAGCCTGCGCGCAGGTCGCGTCCAGCGTCACCGCTGCCGACGCCTGCCCCGCAATTGACACGGCAGGCAAAATCGGTTTCTCTGCCGTCTCTCGCTCCGGCACGAAGGACAGGCCATGGCCAAGACGGTTTCAGACAAGATTCGCCTCATGAGCACCGCGGACACGGGCTACTTCTACGTGACGCGCAAGACCCAGCGCACCCGAGCCGGCACGCGCAAGGAAAAGCTCGAACTGAAGAAGTACGATCCGGTGGCGAAAAAGCACGTGCTGTTCAAGGAAACGAAGATCAAATAGCCGCGCCGGTCCGGTCGCGGCGGTTCGTCGGTCAGCAGCTCGCCGGCTGGATCTTCACCCACTGGTCGAGCACGCCCTTGATGCTGAAATCGGTGTAGTCGATCACGAATCTATCCAAGACCCCGTTTTCCCTTACCTGCAGGATCACTTCATAATCGGCATGCAAGTCCCTGTCGAAATAGGGAAAGTAGCCGATCCGGACATGACGGCCGAACAGATCGGCCAAGCCGGAACCCGGCGCCTCCGCGCCAGGGCCGATTTCCGAGCCAAAGAAGGTATTGACGCGCTGCAGACCGTCCTCTTCCGATCCTGAAAACACGACGTCGGCCCGCGGGCCCCCGGGCGACCTGAGGTCCTCCAGGATGCGCAGGAAATGGGAGGACGGAAAGATCGTGCCTTCGGGCAGTGCGGCCCGATAGGCCGACGGCAGCTTGAACAGGATTTCGCCGCCCGAGCCGTCACCGTGCAGAACCGCCTGCCCCTCCGCCTCCTCGATCACGACATCGTCCCGCACCGCCCGAATCGAGAAGCGAAACGCGCGGCCGTCCTTGGCTTCCCACGTCAGGTATCGCCGGTCGGACCAGTGTTGCCGCCCGTGCGTATCGGTGAAGTGGATGCCGAATCGCTGGTTGACGGCCCAGCCGTCGCAGACGTCGCGCCACTCGAACCCCAGTTTCCCGGTCATGGCGGTCACCATGGCTCCGGTCCGAACCTGGTCCAGCGTGATCCGATACTCGGCTCGATGCGGCACCACCTGCGCTGCCGCAGCTGCGGCGCCCACGCCGAGGAAGACCACCACCGGCATGGCCAGCATCAACAACCGTCGTACGGATGGCATGCGCGTCCGCGCCCACCGCAATGGCGTCGGTTCGCGTCCCTGACAGCAAGTGGATTCAGGCACCGCTCGACCTAACCTAGTGATAACCGTCACGTATGCTCAGCATCCTACCGCAACGCTGGCAAAGGTTTTAGCGCGGGCGCGAAGCGCTTCAAATGCGGTGCCGCCACCAGGAGCAGGGGCGCACTCCCGGTCGCTCGGCGCCACCTTCGTACGGGATGCGCAGCGCGGCGCCCGCCGGAAGGCCAGACCGGCCGCACGCGGGCGCCGACCGGACCTGCGAATACGCTCGGGATCTGCGTGCGGTGGGTCGCACTGCAGTTCTCAATGTCGTGGTCGGCGTGGATAGAATGACCCCTTTGCACGTTCTCACCGCTGCCGGGAGCCCACTATGTCGACGATCGACGACCGACTTCACGAACTCGGAATCACGCTGCCCAACGCTCCGGCGCCCGGTGGCAGCTACGTGCCGGTCGTCCTTGCCTCCGGAATGGCGTACGTCGCCGGCCAAATACCGGCCGTCGACGGGGAGATTCGATTCACCGGAACTGTCGGGCGGGATGTGAACGAGGACACGGCGCGTGAGGCCGCGAGAACGTGCGCGCTCAACATTCTCGCCGCCTTGCGTGCCGCTCTCGACGGAGATCTCGACCGGGTGCGGCGGTGCGTGAAGCTCGGCGTGTTCGTTCAGTGCGTGGAGGACTTCGACCGGCAGCCGGAGGTCGCCAACAGCGCCTCCGACGTGATGCTCGCGGTATTCGGCGAAGCCGGCCGTCACGCCCGGTTCGCGGTCGGGGCGAACGCGCTGCCGCGCAACGTCACCGTCGAGATCGACGCCGTCTTCGAAATCGCCTGATCGGTGTTCACGGCCCGTACCGTCGAACGAATTTCGGAGGTCCCTGCCGCCGACTGGGATGCGTGCGCCGGCGCCGACAACCCCTTCGTGCGGCATGGTTTCCTGCGGGCGTTGGAGGAATCCGGGTCGGCCACAGCGGAGACCGGCTGGATGCCCTTCCACGTGGTGCTCGAGGGCGCCGACGGCGGCATCGAGGGCTGCGCACCCATGTACGCGAAGAGTCATTCGCAGGGCGAATACGTGTTCGACCAGGGCTGGGCCCATGCGTTCACGGAGGCCGGTGGCAGGTACTACCCGAAGCTGCAGGTGGCTGTGCCGTTCTCTCCGGTCACAGGACCGAGGCTGCTCGTGCGGCCTGATGCCAGCCAGGGCGCCCGGCCCGCCCTGCTCGAAGGCCTGGTGTCGGTGGCCGAACAAACCGGCGTGTCATCCCTCCACGTCACCTTTCCAACGGAAAGTGAATGCCGGCAGCTCAGCCAGGTCGGCTTCCTGGCCCGGACCGGAGAGCAATTCCACTGGGTCAACCGGAGCTATGAATCGTTTGACGCGTTCCTCGCTGACCTCAGCGCGCGAAAACGGAAATCGATCCGCCGCGAGCGGCGTGCGGTCACGGACAGCGGGATCGACATCGTTCGCTTGCAGGGTGACGCAATCCGCCCCGACGACTGGGACACGATGTTCCGTTTCTACGAGGACACCGGCAACCGCAAATGGGGACATCCCTACCTGACCGCAGACTTCTTTCCCCGGCTGGGCGCCGCGCTAGGCGACCAGGTGATCCTGATTCTCGCCCAGACGGGGAACACGCCAATTGCCGGGGCCCTGCACATTGCCGGTCCGGACACCCTGTTCGGGCGCTACTGGGGCTGCTCCGAGTACCAGGCGTTCCTGCATTTCGAACTGTGCTACTACCAAGCCATCGACTACGCCATCGAGCACGGTCTGCACAGTGTCGAGGCCGGCGCCCAGGGACCGCACAAGATCCAGCGTGGCTATCTCCCGGTTCCTACGTACAGCGCGCACTGGATCCGCCATCCGCAATTTCGAGATGCGGTCGCCCAGGCCCTGCAGCAGGAGACCCGGGCGGTGCAGCTGGAGATCGACGCGATTCGGACCCAGTTCTCGCCGTTTCGCCAGGACGACTGCCGCCAGAATTGAAGCGGTCAGTCCGCTTCGGGCCCCGATCCCTTTCGAATCAGGAGATACCCCTTCGCGTCCGGCGCGGTCGCGAGTATGCGCGGGCTGTCCGGCCGCGGCTCGAGCTTCTTGCGCAGCCTGGAGATGTGCGTTTCCAGCGTGTGGCTTCGTACGGACGGGTGGTACCCCCAGACCTCTTCCAGAATCCGGCTGCGGGAAACAGGTTCGGAGCGCGCCCGCAGGAGACACCGGAGCAGCGCGTTTTCTTTTTCCGTCAACCGGACCTGCTGGCCATCCGCATCGATCAGGATCTTGGCGCCGGGACGGAACCGGAAGGTGCCGAGATCGAACTCCGCGTCGTCGGTCAATTCGTGCTGGCGAAGATGCGCCCGCATGCGCGCCACCAGTGCCGGGGGAGACACCGGTTTGACCACGTAGTCATATGCGCCCGAATCAAAACCGCGCACGATATCCGCAGAGGAATCGGCGGCCGTGAGCATGATGATCGGCGGCGTGCGGCCGAGTTCCAGGATGCGGCGGCACAGGTCGCGGCCGTCGGCGTCGGGCAGCCGCACATCCAGCAGAATCAGGTCGAAACGCTGGGCCCGGACCTGTTCAAGCGCTTCCGTACCGGTTGCCACAGCCACCATCTTGAAGCCGCTGTACGACAGGTGTTCCGACAACGATTCGCGCAGCGCCTCATCATCTTCCACCATGAGCACCTGGGGTGCGGCTTCCCAGGTCTTGCGCGCTGTGCTGTCCACGAATGGCTCTCCTGCCCTCGGCGCCGCTCGCGACCGCCATCGCCTAGGCTGGGCTATCGAAACAGTATACTGACGGTATTTCCGCTTCATCCAACTCTGCAGGAAGCGTCCCGCTTCCGGAATTCTCTATGTCCCAACCCGATGCGACAGGTTCACAGGAACGTTTGTCCGGCACAGTGCCGCGCTCGGTCATTGCCGTGGACCGGGCCATCGGCGACCTCCGACGAGGCCAACTCGTCGTCCTGCTAGGGGCCTCCGCATGCGCGGTGGCCCGGTCCACCGAGTTCCTGGGAGAAGGCGAGTTCGCGGCAATGACCCGGGTGCCGGGCGGAGCGCTGCGCATCGTGATCACCGGCCCGCGAGCCCGCGCAATCGGCCTCGATACGGACCAAGAGGTGGTGGTGTTCCGGTTGAGCCCGGACATCGCGCCCATCACGGTCCAAGCCCTAGCGAATCCCGAATCCGGCGTGCCGGCTCCCGAACTCCACCGGACGCTCGAGGCGGACGATCTTGCGGTCGGCTCGGTGCAACTCGCCAAGCACGCCAACCTGACTCCGGCAGCCGTTCTCAAACCGCTCGGGCTACCGCCCGAAGCGGCACGGGCGTGGGCAATCGAGCGCGACCTGCTCGCCGTACACGTGCAGGAACTGCAGCGCTACGGAGCCGAGGGCGACTTCAATCTCCGTCGGGTCAGCAGCGCCCACGTCCCGCTGGAGGCGGCGCAAGACGCCCGCATTATCGCTTTTCGACCGGTTTCCGGCGGCACCGAGCAGATCGCGATCGTCGTGGGGGAACCCACCCTGGATTCACCGGTTCTGGTGCGACTGCACTCGCAGTGTTTCACCGGGGACCTCCTCGGCTCGCTGCGCTGCGACTGCGGCGATCAGCTGCGGGGCGCCCTCTCGGCCATCGCGGAGGCCGGCAGCGGCGTCCTGGTCTACCTTGCGCAGGAAGGTCGCGGTATTGGTCTGGTCAACAAGCTGCGGGCATACACCCTGCAGGACGATGGACTCGACACGTATGCCGCGAACTCGGTGCTCGGGTTCGCCGACGATGAACGTCACTATCGCGTCGCAGCGGAAATCCTGCGCCAGCTTGGGGTCACACGGGTGCGCCTGCTGACCAACAACCCGGAAAAAATCGCCGCGCTGACCCGGTTCGGGATCCGGGTCGTAGAACGCGTGCGCCACCGGTTCGAGCCCACCCCGCAGAATCGGGAGTACCTGGAAGCGAAAATACGGACCGGCGCGCACCTGCCGTAAACGCGCCGGCCGGCAGCCGGCTCAGGACGCTGCCACCAGCTCCTTGCCGTTCGCATCAACGAACGCGAACGAAACCTGGTTCTCGCGCACGTCGACCTTCACGTGCCCGCCTCGCGCCAGCCGCCCAAACAGGAGTTCCTCCGACAGCTCTTTCTTCAACCGCTCCTGGATCAGTCTGGCCAGCGGTCTCGCGCCGAAAGTCGGATCGTACCCCTTGTCGGCGAACCAGCTCCGCGCCGCTTCCGTGAGTTCAACGGAGACGTTGCGGTCCTGCAACTGGACCTCGAGCTGGGCGATGAACTTGTCGACGATCTGGCCCATCACCGCGCGGGACAACGCAGCGAACGGAATCACCGCGTCCAGCCGATTGCGGAACTCAGGCGTGAACAGCCGGTTGATCGCCTCCGTGTCGTCCCCTTCCCGCCGCTCGCGACCGAATCCGACGGCCGCCTTGGCCAGCTCGCTGGCCCCGGCGTTCGTGGTCATGATCAGCGTCACGTTCCGGAAATCGACCGCCTTGCCGTTGTGGTCGGTGAGGCGCCCATAGTCCATGACCTGCAGTAGCAGGCTGAACAGATCCGGATGGGCCTTCTCGATCTCATCGAGCAGCACGACGGAATGTGGGTGCTGGTCGACCGCATCGGTCAGCATGCCCCCCTGATCGAAGCCAACGTAGCCCGGTGGCGCACCGATCAGGCGGGAGACCGTATGGCGCTCCATGTACTCGGACATGTCGAACCGGATCAGTTCGACTCCCATCAGTTCCGCCAGGCAGCGAGAGGCCTCGGTCTTGCCAACTCCGGTGGGGCCGGACAAGAGGAAGCAGCCCACCGGCTTGTTCGGCTCCCGCAAGCCGGCGCGCGACATCTTGACCGCGCTGGCCAGCATCGCGAGCGCCTCTTCCTGTCCGAACACCACGAGATTCAGGTCACGCTCCAGCGTGGCCAAGGCGGTACGGTCATCGCGCGAGACCTGCTTCGGCGGGATCCGCGCCATCCGGGCGACCACCGCCTCGATGCTTCCGACCCCGACCACCTTCTTCCGGCGCGACGCCGGTTTCAGCATTTCCGCCGCTCCGGCTTCATCGATCACGTCGATGGCCTTGTCCGGCAGCTTCCGGTCAGACATGTGCCGTCCTGCCAGCTCCGCGGCCGCCTGCAGCGCGGAGCGGGTGTAGCGGATTCCGTGGTACTCCTCGTAATAGGGCTTCAGCCCGTTGAGGATCCGGATGGTGTCGGCCACGGTGGGCTCGTTCACGTCGATCTTCTGGAAGCGACGGACCAGCGCCCGATCGGTCTCGAAATAGCCCCGGTAATCCTTGTACGTAGTGGAGCCGATGCAGCGGATCTCGCCGCTGGCCAGCGCTGGTTTCAGCAAGTTGGACGCGTCCATGGCGCCGCCGCTGGTGGCGCCGGCGCCGATCAGCGTGTGGATCTCGTCGATGAACAGGATGGCCTTCTCATGCTTGCCGAGCTCCGCCACCACTCCCTTCAGGCGTTCCTCGAAGTCGCCGCGGTACCGGGTGCCAGCCAGCAGGACGCCCATGTCCAGGCAATAGACCACGGCGTCCGCAAGAACTTCCGGCACCTCCCCGGCGACAATCCGGCGGGCGAAGCCCTCGGTAATCGCGGTCTTTCCGACTCCCGGATCCCCGACGAACAGCGGGTTGTTCTTGGTCCGCCGGCAGAGGATCTGGATCGTGCGTTCCAGCTCGACCTGGCGACCGATCAGGGGATCGATCCGGCCAGCCTTGGCTTTCTCGTTGAGGTTGATGCAATAGGCCTCGAGCGGCGACTGGCTGGTGGTCGGCGCCTCGCCTGTCTCGGTGCCTGGCGCGGCTGTCTGCACACGGGTTTGCTTGGATAGCCCGTGGCTGATGAACGACACCGCGTCCACCCGCCGCATCTGCTGCAAACTGAGGAAGTAGACAGCGTGACTTTCACGTTCGGAGAAAATCGCCACCAGGACATTGGCGCCGGTAACGGCGGTCTTCCCGGACCCGCGCACATGTTGCGCGGCCCTGCCCAGCACCCGGCGGACGCCGCGGCTCGGGACGGACTCCGGCTGGGAATCTCCCTCCAGTACTGTCGAGGTCAGCGCCGTCTCCAGAAACTCGTCCAGGTCACCCTGAAGCTTTTCCAGGTCCACGCGGCAGGCAAGCAATACCTCAACTGCGTCCTCGTCCTCGGTCAGGGCACGGAGGAGGTGCTCGAGGGTGACGAACTCGTGCCGGTGTCCCCGCGCCAGTTCGATAGCGTTGTGAAGGCTCTTTTCAAGGTTGCTCGACAACATCGCGTGACGGCTCAGACTTTCTCCAGGGTGCATCGCAGTGGATGCTCATGCTCGCGAGCGCAATTGATCACCTGGGTCACTTTGCTCTCGGCCACCTCGTAGGTGTACACGCCGCACACGCCGACCCCGTTCTGATGCACATGAAGCATGATCTGAGTCGCCTCTTCGCGGTCCTTGCGGAAGAATTGTTCCAGGATCATGACCACGAACTCCATCGGCGTGTAGTCGTCGTTTAACAGCAGGACCTGATACAGCGACGGTTTCTTGGTCTCGACCGACGGTTCTACCAGCGTATCCCCGCGCCCCGGCTCGTAATCCGGTCGCTGCTGCGAACTCATGGCGAATGCCGCCTCCACGCACCTAGCCGGCACGAATGTTAGCCAATTCAGGCACCCCCCGAAAGAAGCCGCCACGCCGGCTTCGCCCGCGAATCCGGCGTCAGTCGTCCGCCCCGGCCGGCCGTTCGCTGACGACGTCGTCGATCAGGCCAAACTCCTTGGCAACCTCTGGGGTCAGGAATCGATCCCGCTCGAGCGCCTCGCGTACGGCCTCAATGCCTTGCTTCGTATGGCGTGTATAGATCTCGTTGATACGCTCCTTGAGCGCGAGAATCTCGCGCGCGTGGATTTCGACATCCGTTGCCTGTCCCGAAAACCCGCCGGAAGGCTGGTGCACCATGATCCGGGCATTCGGCAGCGCAAACCGCTTGCCCGCGGTTCCGCCGGCGAGCAGCAGTGAACCCATCGACGCGGCCTGCCCGACGCACAGGGTCGATACATCCGGGCGGATGTACTGCATCGTGTCGTAGATCGCCAATCCCGATGTGACCAACCCGCCAGGGCTGTTGATGTAGAAGGCGATCTCCTTGTCCGGATGCTCCGCCTCGAGATACAGCAATTGCGCGATCACGAGCGACGCCACCTCGTCCCCTACCGGACCAGTCAAAAAGATGATGCGCTCCTTCAGGAGCCTGGAATAGATGTCGTATGCACGCTCGCCCCTGCCCGTCTGTTCGACGACCATCGGCACCAACGTGTTCATGGTGTGTTCCGGCTCCAGGGCCTGCAGCCGTTCCGTCACGATGCCGCCCCGCTCGCGGCGGCAGCCGGGCCGGCCGCGCTCCCCGGCATGCGGGCCTCCAGCGTGATGGGTGGAATGGTTGCCATCATGCGCCGCATCTCGTCGTTCGAAATCTGCGTCTCGTTCAGCTGCGCTTCCTTCATCGCGAGACCAAGCGCCTTCTCCCGACGAATCCGCACGGCCACCATCTTGACCACTTCCGTATCCGCCAGGCGCTGCCTGATCACATCTTCGGCGTTTCGCTGGTTGGGGTCCACGTTCTGCACGACAAAGCGGACGATTTCTTCGCGGCTGACCTGGATGTCGTGATCGTCCGCGATCTTCGACAGGAGTAATTCCGCGACAATGCTCGACCTGGCCAGTTGGTCGGCCGACACCTGGTGTTCGGAGGGCACGATCGGCGACGATTGCCCCGCATCGTACGCGGCGGCGACCTTGTCGACATAAGGTTCCGGCAGTTTGAGCCGATTGGCCTTGACCAGCTTGTCGATCAGGCGAACCACCTTCAGGCGTTCGCTTCCGGAAGTCATGGCGTGCTCGAGCATGGTCCGGACGTTCGCCCGGAGATCGGGTTCCGTTTCGGCACTGAGCCGCTTCATCAGATCTTCCATGCCGGCCGGTTCACGCTTGTGTACGGCGCGTGCCAGGACGCCCAGCGTGAACGACTTGTCGTAGCAGTTCCCTGGCAGCGGAGACACCTGAAACTCCCGGTGCTCGCCGGCCCTGATGCCCTCGATGTCGGCTGCTTCGCCCCAGGTCCGCTGAAATGACTTCGGCGTGGCAAGGCCGCCGACCGGAATTCGCTTCGGATTGGCCGGATCGGACCGATCGAACAGTTCCGCCACCACCGTGTCCTCGGAACGAGCACCGAAGTCGGTCTCCGCCGGCTCGGTCGCCCCAAACATGTACGAGAACTCGGTGACTTCCGCATCGACGTCCGCATCGGTTACGTCCACGACTGGTACGTCGATTTCCAGCCCATCAAACGGCGCCACCTTGAACGTGGCGACCCCGTGCACCGTGAACTGCAGATCCAGCGGCGCGCCCGGCGCCCGCTTCGGCATGCGTTCCGGGACCACGTCGAGAGGCACGAGATCGTGTTCTGCCAACGCCTGCTCAACCGCGGACTGCAGAAAGTCCGAGGCAATTGCCGTTTCTACCTCGTTCCCGAACCGCCGCCGGATGATCGTCATCGGCACCTTGCCCTTGCGGAACCCGTCGATCTTGGCGTCACGCGCATACTCGTTCAGGCGGCCATCCATCACCGATTCAAACTGCTCGGCCGGAACTGCCGCACTGAAGCTTTGCACCGAGCCGCTCCCGGAAATTCGCTTGACTTTCATAGTGACCCATCTTTCGTTATGGCACCGGCCGCTAGGCATGGGGCGCTGGTGCGGGCGGAGGGACTCGAACCCCCACGACTTGCGTCACGGGCTCCTAAGGCCCGCGTGTCTACCAATTTCACCACGCCCGCCAACCCCAGCGCATTTCCGGCCGGCCCCATCACCGCCCCGTCAGCGCCTCGGCAGCAGCGTCGAGGATTGCATCACGGTCGATGCCATACGACCGGTACAAACTCGCCAGATCTCCCGACTGCCCGAATTCGTCCACGCCCAATGAAATCGTCTTGTGTCCGCGGACCGAGCCGAGCCACGAGAGGGTCGCCGGGTGGCCGTCGACCACGGTCACCAGGCCCGCCGAGGATGCCAGCGGGTCGAGCAACCTCTCCAGATGGGACTGCGCCTGATGGCCCCGCCGCCGCGCAGCTTGCGCTGTCCGCCATGCACCGTGCAGCCGGTCAGCGGAGGTTACCGCCAACACCCCCGCCTCCGGCATCTCCGACTGCAGTTCCGCATAGGCATCGAGCACCTCGGTCGCCACTGCTCCGGAGTACACCAAGGCCAGCGATGTTCCCCGAGCTGGCGGACGCAGCCAGTAGCCGCCGTCGATGATCGCCTGCTCCAGGTCATGATCCACGGTGCGTTCAAATTGCTCGACCGGCCGCGTCGAGAGGCGGAGATAGACCGACTGCCCGTCCGGCTCCTGGAGGTAGGCGAACGCCCAGCGGAGCATCACCTCCAGCTCGTCCACGTACCCGGGCTCGAGCGCGGCGAGGCCGGGCTGTCCGATCCCGACCAACGGCGTGCCGATGGATTGATGCGCGCCGCCCTCGGGCGCAAGCGAAATCCCGGAGGGCGTGGCAACCAGAATGAAACGCGCATCCTGGTAGGCCGCGTAATTGAGTGCGTCCAGCCCGCGTGCAATGAACGGGTCGTACAAGGTCCCGATCGGAATGAGCCGGGCATCGAACAGCGAATGCGAGAGACCCGCTGCCGCCAGCAGCAGGAACAGGTTGTTCTCGGCAATTCCCAGTTCGATGTGCTGACCCTTGGGTGACATCGTCCAGCGTTGTGGCGACACGACACTCTCGTCGTGAAACACGTCGGAGCGGGACGTGTGCCGGTAGATCTGCCGCTGGTTGACCCAGCCACCGAGGTTGGTGGATACCGTGACATCCGGCGACGTGGTGACAATCCTCTGCGCGAGTTCCGTGTCCCCGCGTCCAAGCTCCCGGAGGATGCGGCCGAAGGCCTCTTGCGTCGAGGAGCGGCCGGACGCCGACACGAACAAACGGGCCGGAACCGGTATCTGCGGCGGGTCGTGACGCCGCTGGTCGGACTGGGCGAACGGCACTGCCGCCAGATACGCCTCGAGCGTCGCCGCCGGGAGTTCAAGTCCCGCGAAGCGGTCCCATTCCTTGCCTTCGGGCACGCCCATCGACACACGGAACTGCTCCATCTGAGCCTCGTTCATCAGGCCTGCATGGTTGTCCTTGTGGCCAGCCAGCGGGAGTCCGTGCCCCTTGATCGTGTAGGCGATAAAGCAGGTCGGCCGATCGTCGTCCGCAGCCTCGAACGCTTCAATTACCGATTCCAGGTCATGGCCGGCGAGATTGGTCATCAGCGCATGCAGGTCGTCGTCGTCATGGCGCTCGATCAGCGTCGCTGCATCCGTATCACCCTCGAGGTCCTGGAGCAGGCGTTCCCGCCACGCAGCCCCGCCCTTGAAGGTCAACGCCGAATAGAGGTCGTTCGGACACCGATCGATCCACTCGATCAGGGCCGTTCCCCCGGGCTCCTGTTCGACCGCCTGCAACAGCTTTCCGTACTTGAGCGTGATCACCCGCCAGCTCATCGCCTCGAACAGTCCGGCAATCCGGGAGAACGAACGGTCTGCGGTAATGGCGTCGAGGCTTTGGCGGTTGTAATCGATGATCCACCAGCAGTTTCGCAGCCCGCTCTTGGCGCCGTCGAGCAGGGCTTCGTACACGTTGCCTTCGTCGAGCTCCGCGTCTCCGAACACGGTCACCATGCGGCCGGGAGGGTGTGCCCCGGACGCCAGGTCATGATCGAGGACGTAGTCCTGCACCAGCGAAGCGAACAGCGCCATGGCACCCCCAAGGCCGACGGACCCCGTGGAAAAATCGACGTCGTCCGCATCTTTCGTGCGCGAGGGATAGCTCTGTGCTCCGCCATATCCGCGGAATGCCTGCAAGTGCTCGCAAGTCTGACGCCCCTGCAAGTACTGGATTGCATGGAACACCGGGCTTGCATGGGGCTTCACGGCCACCCGGTCCTCGGGCCGCAGGACGTGGAAGTACAGGGCCGACAGCAACGTCACCACGGAGGCCGAGGAAGCCTGGTGCCCCCCAACCTTCAGACCGTCCAGCGCCGGACGGAGATGGTTCGCATGGTGAATGGTCCACGCCGACAGCCAAGCCACCTTGCGCTCCAGCGCACGCAGCTCCGCGAGGTCCCGCTTCGCCGGCTTCGATTTTCGCCGCCGTGCCTTGGCCAGCGTCACCATGCTTCGGAGGCCGGAATGCTCGTGGTCATTGCGGGAATCCTAGCCGTCCGGCACAGGCCGGTAAATCCGCCCGCTTCGCGCCAACTCGACCGAGATCTGCGCACCGCCGCGAGCAGCCGTCACCGCCGGGCGGCCGACGGCTAACCGCCGCGACCCCGGGCCCGCACCAAGCCACGTGTGCGGCGACCACGGGGCTACCTGCCGCCATCCCGTCCCTGCCGGAACCGCGGACCCGCCGGCCAGGGCCCGCCGGTCCGCGCCGGAGCGCCATCGATGTCACTGGCCTGGTGGGCGGGTCTCTCCTGCCGGTGCCGTCGATCCAGAAACCAGAGGATCACGCTCCCACTTCGACCGACGCACCCGCGTCTTCCAACTTCTTCTTGATCTCTTCGGCCTCGTCCTTGGAAATGTCTTCCTTGACCGGCTTGGGAACCCCTTCCACGAGATCCTTGGCCTCTTTCAGGCCGAGTCCCGTAATCGCCCGCACCTCCTTGATGACGTTGATCTTCTTGGCACCAAAGCTGGTGAGCGTCACAGTCACGAACTCGGGCTCGTCACTGCCCCCGCCGCCATCGGCCGCGCCACCGGGCGCTGCTGCCACCGCTACCGGCGCGGCCGCGCTGACTCCCCACTTCTCCTCGAGCAGCTTCGACAGTTCGGCTGCTTCGATCACGGTCAGGCCGGACAACTCCTCGGCCAGTTTCTCTATGTCCGCCATGGCTGGTTTTCTCCCTTCAGACGCGTGGACAAAGTTATGGAATGGCTCGCCCGAAACTCAGGCGGCTTCCGATTCGGAATAGGCCCCGAAGACCCGGGCCAGAGCGCCCGCCGGAGCCTGGAGGACCCCCGCCACCGAGCGGGCCGGCGAGGAAATCACGCCCACCAGCTTCGCCCGAAGCTCGTCCAGCGATGGCATCTTGGCCAACTGGGACACCGCAGCCGGGTCCAGCTTTTGCGAACCGAGGCCACCGCCAAGGATGACCAACTGCGGATGGGTATCGGCAAATTCGTGCAACACCTTGGCCGGTGCCACCGGGTCCTGACTGAGACCGATCGCCGTCGGACCGGTGAAAAGGTCAGCCAGGTCGGCGTGCGGCGTGTCCTTCAGGGCCAAGCGCGTAAGTCGGTTCTTGGTGACCCGAAACTGCGCTCCCGCCTCACGCATGCGCCGCCGCAAAGCGGTCGCATCGTTCGCATCGAGACCTGCGTAGTGGGTCACAATCACGGTTTCGCCGCGCGCGAATAACTCGTGCAGCGCGGCCACCGTCGCTTCCTTTGCCTGGCGATCCATAGGACGGGCTCCTCCAGCCTCGGCAGGCCAGGTGGCGCTGCCGTGCAGCTCCGCGCTGACCCACGCCAGCCGGAGTTCACGCCTGTCCAAGGAACGAGTCCGGACGCGCGGCCAACCGCCGCGCCCACACCCCGTCTATGCAGGTTGATTAAGGCTATCGCCCCCTGCAGTCTCGGACAGGAAGCGATCACCGCGGCAGGCGCGGCAATCGCCAATTGACAATCAGGCCGCGGCGTTCGCCCCGGCCTCAAGATCGGCCACGTCCAACTGGACCCCGGGTCCCATGGTCGACGACAGCCAGATTTTCTGAATATACACGCCCTTCGATCCTGCAGGGCGCGCATCGCGCACCGCGCCGACGAACGCGTGGACGTTGGCAGCCAGGCTGCCTTCGTCGAAACTAGTCTTGCCGATTCCGGCATGCACGATCCCGGCTTTCTCGGCTCGGAAGGCGACCTGCCCTCCCTTGGCAGCTTGCACCGCAGCCGTGACATCGGTCGTAACCGTGCCGAGCTTGGGGTTCGGCATGAGACCGCGCGGCCCCAGTATCTTGCCCAGCCGGCCGACGACGGGCATGCAGTCCGGAGTCGCCACGGCGCGGTCGAAATTGATTTCGCCCTTCTGAACGGCCTCGGCCAGGTCTTCCGCACCCACCAAGTCAGCTCCCGCTTCACGGGCGGCTTCGGCCGCCTGATCGCGGGCGAACACCGCGACCCTGACGGTCTTGCCCGTGCCCGCCGGCAGCATCACCGTCCCGCGCACCTGCTGGTCCGACTGACGGGTGTCGAGATTGAGGTCCAGCGCGATTTCAACGGTCTGATCGAACTTCGTGCCGCCGTGCTGCTTGAGGTGCGCAAGGGCGTCCCCAAGCGGAAGCGGCCGGGTGCGGTCGAGCCCCTCGCGGGCAGCCCGTAAACGTTTTCCAGGACGTGCCATGGCTTCAGCTGACTCCAATGCCCATCGAGCGGGCCGTACCCTCGACGATCCGGCAGGCTTCGTCAACGCCGGAAGCGTTCAGATCCGGCATCTTCTCGGCGGCAATTTCACGTACCTGCGCGGCGGTCACCGAAGCGACCGGCTCGATGCGGCCGGTTTCGCCCGACCCCTTGGGGACCCCTGCAGCGCGTTTCAGGTAGTAGGAAACCGGCGGTTTCTTGACCGTAAAGGTGAAGCTCCGATCGCGGTACACCGTGATGGTCACGGGCAACGGCGCGCCGGCCTCGGCGCCTTGCGTCTGCGCGTTGAACGCCTTGCAGAACTCCATGATGTTGAGCCCGGCCTGACCCAGCGCAGGCCCGATCGGCGGCGACGGATTGGCCTGCCCCGCCGGCACCTGGATGCGCACGTAACCTTCAATTTGTTTAGCCATCAGTTTGTTCCGTTACCTGTTTCTAGATCTTCTCGACCTGCGAGTATTCCAGTTCGACCGGGGTGGCACGTCCGAATATGGAGACCGAAACCTTGACGCGCGAGCGCTCCTCGTCGATTTCCTCGACCACCCCGTTGAAGGAGGTGAAGGGACCGTCGCCCACTCGCACATTCTCTCCGATCTCGAAGATGACTGCCGGTCGGGGACGTTCGACGCCCTCGCGGATCTGGTTGAGTACCCGGCCCGCTTCATCGTCGGAAATCGGTATCGGGTCGCCCTCGGTGCCGACAAACCCCAAGACGCGCGGGACGTCCAGCACCAAGCGACGGGTCTGATCGGACAGCTGCATGCGAACCAGCACGTAGCCGGGAAAGAACTTCCGCTCGGTCTCGATCTTCTTTCCCTGGCGCAGTTCGACCACGTTCTCGGTCGGCACGACCGCTTCCGTGATTTCGTCGGCCAGTGCGTGGCGAACCGCCTCGGCACGGATGGCGTCAGCCACGCGCGATTCGAAGCCGGAGTGCGCGTGCACGATGTACCACGCAAGCGGCATCGCCGGCTGCTCCTCTTGTGTCAACTGCCCAACCCGAGGATTGCCTGGACCGCAAGCGAGATCAGCTGATCCACACCCAGGAAAAAGAGTGCCAGCAAGAACACCATCACGAACACCATCCCCGTGGTGACCGCAGTCTCCTTGCGGGTGGGCCATGTGACCTTGGCCAGCTCCTGACGAATTTCCCGAAGAAACTCCATCGGGGACGTTCCGTTCATGAGCAAATCCTCACGCGGTGCGTTACCGGCCATCCGCCGCAAGCATCGCCGCCAGCGACGACGGAAACCGGTAATGAACTAAGGGGTACGGTTGCTTGGCAAGATACTCCATTCGGGGTCATCGTCGCAAGTGACGGCAGCGCTGCAACCGCACCTGAATCCTGGCAATGGATGGTGCCCGGATGGCAGTGCGGTGCGAAACTTCGGTCCCTTCAGACCGCCCGGCGGCGGCCGCCCTCCTAATGCTGCGGCGGCGAATGACTGCAGCAGGCGGGCTCACTGCCGACGGACGTCTGCGCCCGTGACCGGTACCTCGGGACGCCCTCTCGAACCGATGGCGCTCCCTGTGCGACAAGATCCTGTGCCGGCAACTACAAGAGCTGCGCACGTTTCGTTAGCAATGATCACGACCCCGCCGGCCGGGAACCCGGCGGATCGGAGGCACCGTTCAGCCCCTGGATGAATCCTGTCCCGGCAATGGGCGTGCGGCCCGCGGGCCAGCATCCGGCTCCAGGCACGTCCTGAACGAGTCCGCCATTCGGCGGAGCAGTGTGAAATACAACTCCGGTCCACTGTCGATTCCGGCGCCCAAAGGGTCGAGTACGCCCGAACGTGCCTGGGTATCTTCGATGATCGTACCGACCAGGCTGGGCTGGAATTGGGGCTCGGAGAACACGCATACCGCCCCCAGCTCGCGCACCATTGCACGAAGCGCACGGACTCTCCTGACGCCGGGCTTTCGCTCGAGGCTGACGACAACGGAGCCGACCGCGGACAAGCCGAACCGGTCCTCGAAATAGCGGTATGCATCATGGAACATGATGAAGGGCTGCCCGCGAGCCGGCGCCACCAATGCGTCGATGTCCTCCGTCAGCGCCGCCAGGCGCTGGCCCACGGTGGTCGCGTTCCTCGCATACCTCTCCGCGTTCGCCGGGTCGACCTCTGACAGCACCTCGGCAATCATCCGCGCCATCGCGTCGGCGTTGTGCGGGTCGAGCCAGACGTGCATGTCGAATATGCGTGCGCCATGCCCGACGCCCTCGTTGTCGCGGTCCGCACTGCGCCGCTCGTTTTCGGCATCACCGCGGTCATGTTCATCGTGGGCGTGGCGCTCGAACGCTCCTACTTCCCGAAGCGGTCGGCGAACGAGGTTTGGCGCCTGCGACAGCGTGACCAGTCGCGCATCGCCAGCCAGCGCGGCTATGGGACCGGCCAGCGATGACTCCATGGCCGCCCCGATCCAAAAGACCACGCTCGCGTCTGCCAGCAACGCGGCATCGGACGGACGCAAGCTGAACGTATGGGGGGAAGAGGCGCCGCGTATGAGAAGTTGAGGTTCGCCGACTCCGAGCATGACGGCGCTGACGATCGAGTGGACCGGCTTTATCGACGCGACAATCCCGGTGTCGTTTTCATCGTCCGCCGACGTGGCATCGGCCCAGCCGGTCAGCGAGACTGCGACCAGAACCGCAGCTGCCCACCGCCAGGCCAACAACGAACGGCTCATACATTTCCCCCGCTGCAAGAGAGCAGTCGCCGAAAACGGAAACGGTGTATTTGTAATCGCCCTGTCAAGCGCACTTGGTCCGGTGCGAGGCGTTGCCGCACCCAAGGTTCACCGGCGGCCGACTTGCGTTGATCGCACCGCGCTCGACCGTCCAGTAACCTCCAAGCTGGTGATAGGGTGGCGGACGGGATGCATCGGCAGGACTACGCACCGGTGCGTCCGCAGGAGCCCGGTTCGAACCGCTAGCCGCGGGCGCCAGGCATCGATGGCCCGGTAGATCGGCTCTCGGAGGAGTTCCCTCGTGCTTGTCAGAGCCAGAGACATGGGCGTGCGCCGGGGCGAGCGCTGGATCATCCGGCATGTCGACATCACGGTTGACCGCGGCCAGCTCATCTACCTGATTGGCGCCAACGGCGCTGGCAAGTCCACCTGCGCGAAAGCCATTCTCGGTTTGCTTGACATCGACGAGGGCACGATCGAACGAATGTCCTCCCTCGTGGTGGGCTACGTGCCGCAGCGGCTCGCGTTGAATCCGACACTGCCGTTGACGGTGCGACGGCTCATCACCCTGACCGGGCGCTTTCCCAGAAACCACATCGAATCCGCGCTCGCAGCGGTGGGCCTGGACCGCCTGGGCGATCCGCCGGTGACAACATTGTCAGGCGGGGAATTCCAGCGGCTCCTGCTGGCCCGCGCCCTGATCCACCGGCCGGATCTGCTGGTTCTCGACGAACCCGCTCAAGGGGTAGACACGGCCGGATCCGGCGTCGTGCTGGACCTGATCCAGGGCATCCGCCGTGATCTCCGGTGCGGGGTGCTCCTGATCTCCCACGATCTCGACGCGGCGACAAGCACGGGTGACGACCATGTGGTCCTCGTGCCGCACCAACACGACGAGCCGCCGCCGGCCCGGCGGGACCTGCGTGGGAACCTGCCCCGGCGGAAAGCCCGGAAGGCCTGAGCCATGCTGGACGATTTCCTCATGCGAGCCTTGCTGGCCGGCATCGGGCTGGCGATGGTCACGGGGCCGGCTGGCTGCTTCATCGTTTGGAGACGGCTCGCCTACTTCGGCGAAACGATCGCGCACTCGGCCCTATTGGGCGTTGCGATCGCGGTCCTGGTGAATCTGCACCTGGTGATCGGCATCTTCGTCACGGCCGTCGCGGTCGTGCTGGCGATGTCGTACCTCGAGCGGCGTGACACGCTGCCTACCGACACGCTGCTCGGTTTGCTCTCGCACGGCGGACTGGCAGTTGGCCTGGTCCTTCTGTCGTTCTTTCCCGACATGCGGCTCGACCTTCAGGGCCTGCTGTTCGGGGATATTCTCGCCGTGTCCCGTCTCGACCTCGCCGTCGTCTGGGGCGGTGGCGCAGTCGCGCTTGTTCTGCTGTGGTGGATCTGGCGGCCCCTGCTGGCGGCCACGGTCAGCTACGACCTGGCGACCGTGGCCGGACTGCGTCCGGAGCGGGCGCTTCTCATGTTCGGAATCCTCCTTGCCGCCGTCATCGCCGCGGCCATCAAGATCGTGGGAGTCCTGCTCATCGTCGCCCTGCTCATCATCCCCTCGGCCACGGTGCGACGCTTCACGTCAAGCCCTGAACAGATGGCGGCCGGCGCCGCCGTAGCCGGCGTATTCGCGGTCGCGGGAGGCTTGCTTGCGTCGGCGACGCTGGACACGCCGTCGGGCCCTTCCATCGTGGTGACGGCCCTGGCAGTGTTCCTCGTGACCCGGCTGGGCCGCCCGCGCAGCAAGAGGGGCGCGCGCTGAACGCGCAAGGCCGTCGGCGTCTCGCCTAGGGCCGCGCCCCGCAGTCGGCGTCGGCCGCATCATCCGTGCACCCGTCCAGTTCGATCTGGACGGTGACGTGGCGGATATCGAAGCGACTGGCCAGCCGGGCATGAATGGCCGCGATCGCCGAGTCTGGGTTCGCATCCTTGACGATCCTGGCGTGCAGGGTCAGCAGCGACCGCTCCTGCGACAGCGACCAAGCGTGCACGTGGTGGATGTCTTCCACCACGGCAATGTTTGCCACGAGATCGGGACCGATTTCCCGCACGTCCAGCTGCTCGGGCACACCCTCCAGCAGGATGTGTGCCGCATCCCGCAACAGGCTCCAGGCACTGCGGAGCACGATCAAACCGACCAGGATCGACAGCAGCGGATCGATCTGCATCCACCCGGTGGTCATGATGACGACGGCCGCGCCCGCCGCTGCGGCTGAGCCCAGCATGTCGCCCCATATGTGGAGCAGCGCGCCCCGAACGTTCAGATTGGTGCGGTCGGCACCGTACAGCACCCTGAATGCGGCAACGTTGACGACGAGTCCCAGCACCGCGACGGCCAGCATCGGACCGGCAAGCACCTCGGTTGGATTGACGATCCGGTCGGCCGCCTCCGTGAAGATCCATCCCACGATGAACAGCAGACTGATGCCGTTGGCGAAGGCGGCAAGCACCGGAAAGCGGTGGTAGCCGTAGGTGCGCGCCTGGTCGGCCGGACGGCTGCTGAGCTTGAAGGCGATCCAGGCGAACAGAAGGGCCACGGTGTCAACGAGCATGTGGGCGGCGTCTGCCAGCAACGCCAGGGAGCCCGAAATCACGGCACCCACGATTTCGGCGAACATGAAACCGCCGGTCAGCAGCAGGGCCCAGAAGATGCGGCGGACATTGTCGGCGTGACCGCCGCGGCCTTCAGATCCGTGATTGCCGATCATTGCGGACTCCCGCCGGTTGCCCCCACGCCGGTCGCGGGCCGCGGTCCAAACCTACCCCAAGTTCGAGGATGTTGATGGCAGGCCGGCGTCGCGCTCCCTAGATGAGCGCGTGCAAGGTTGCCTCGATATCAAATTGGCGCCGTGAGTGCACGCCGGCCCACCCCCTCGACGGGCCCGCCGCCTGAACAGGTCTCGGGCGGTAACGTCCGGCCTGATCCTCGCGTACGGGCAAGAACGTCGGGAGGGCTGGCCGCGGGCGACGCTTCCCCCTCTATATTCCTCTGGCCCGGAACCCGTGCTGCCGGCCGGGTACCGGGCCGCTCGGCAGGACCAGCGGCCAACCCCCTGTCGAAAAGGTATTCCGACCATGCAACTTCGCATTGCCGTGATCTACGGCTCGGTCCGGCCCCAGCGGGTCGGGATCCGGATGGCCCGATACGTATCCCGGGCCTTCCGCGAACGGGGGCACGATTCCACGCTCATCGATCCGCTGGAACACAGCGTCCCGCTCCTGCAACAGCGTTATCGGGACTACGGTGACGGAGAAGCGCCGGAGGTGCTGCACTTCCTGCATCGCGTCTTTGAACGTGCCGACGCGTTCGTCGCGGTCAGCGCCGAATACAACGGGTCCATTCCTCCCGCCTTGGTGAACGTGCTTGACTACTTCCTGCCCGAGTACGCCCGCAAGCCTTCGGCGGTGTGCACCTACTCTCCCGGACCTCTTGGCGGTGCGCTCGCGGCCATCCCGCTGCGCCACCTGTTCACCGTTCTGGGGGCGCCGCCGATCGGCGCGCCCTTTCGGGTTGGCCGGGTCCACGAAACGTTCGACGACGGCGGGCACACCGATGACGAGGATGTTCACCGCAGGTTCAGCGGTTTCGCGGACCAGGTCGAATGGTACGCCCGGGCATTGAAGACCGCTCGCGAAGCCGAAGCCGGAGCCGCCTAGCGCCACCCCGTTGGGCACCGGACCGGTTCACGCGTTCAAGCCAGCCAGACACGTCC
Organism: Alphaproteobacteria bacterium; assembly: GCA_022825705.1. Lineage (GTDB taxonomy): Bacteria > Pseudomonadota > Alphaproteobacteria > TMED109 > TMED109 > VXPW01. The sequence goes on along the minus strand of JAJDWH010000032.1, from coordinate 45,117 downwards.
AGCCCGGTCGCACGGCAGGCGGCAATTACCAGGTTGCCCGCCGCCTTCGCGTCTTCGAGCGCGTCATGCGCCCGGTACTCGTAGTTCAGGTACCGGGAGACGTTTCCCAGCGCGTAGCCCCGACGGGCGAACTGCGGCCACGCCCGCCGCGCCACCCAGGCCGAGTCGAGCCAATGGCATTCGGGCAGCGATACCTCGGCGGCGAGGCAGGCCCGGCGGAGCGCGTGACGATCAAAGGCGGTGTGGTGAACCACGACGCACCCCGCGAGGAACTGGCCCAGCGCCGGCGCGCACTGCCGAAACGTCGGCGCTGCGGTCACCTTGTATTCGTCGATGCCGTGAATGGCGATGTTGCGAAGGTCGAAGTGCGCCTCCGGGTCGACGAGCGTGCACCACTCGTCGACCAACCGACCGTGCTCGTAGACCGCCAGCCCGATCTGGCAGATCGAACCAGGGTCCGAATTGGCGGTTTCCACGTCCAGCGCGACGAAAGCGAGCCCGGGGTTGGTCACGGGGGCGGCGCGACGACCGGCAGCGCTAGCGAGACCGGGCCGCGGCACGGCCGCCGCGTCTCACCGGTCTCATACCAGTGTCCGGTTGCGGCGCCCGAGCACGCTGTCCCGATGCACGTACACGTTCAGCAGCAGCCCCATGCAGACGAACAGCGTGAGCATGGCGGTGCCACCGTAGCTAATCGGCGGCAGTGGATAGCCCACGACCGGAAGGGTCCCGGTGGTCATCGAAATATTGATGAATGCGTACAGGAACACGATGAACGTGATCGATGCGGCCAGCACCCGGCCGAAGTGATTGCGGACGAACTGCGCGAGGACGACACCCCAGACGATGATCAGCGCGTAGATGGCCAGCAGGGCCAGTGTCCCGACAAAGCCGAACTCTTCCGCAAACACGGTGAATGCGAAGTCGGTGTGGTGCTCGGGCAGGAACTCGAGTTGCGTCTGGCTGCCGCCCAGGAATCCCCTGCCGAAGGCGCCGCCCGATCCGACCGCGATCTTGGACTGAAGCAGGTGATAGCCAGCGCCGAGCGGGTCGGATTCCGGGTCCAGGAACGAGCGCACCCGCACGCGCTGATATTCGTGCAGGACGAACCACCACAGCAACGGCACCGCCCCGGCAGCCGCCACCGTTCCGGCAACGACAACCCGCAGGCTCAGTCCGGCGAGAAATGCCGTGACGCAGCCCACCGCCACGATCGCCGCCGCCGTTCCGAGGTCCGGCTGGCGCCACACCAGGAACGCGGGAACGGCGATCAGGATGCCGGGAACCAGGACTTCGAGGAACCCGCCTCGACCGCGTCGGTCGTGAAAGAACCGCGCAAGGGCCATCACCAGCGCCAGCTTGGCAGGCTCGGACGGCTGAAATTGGTACGACCCGACGCGGATCCACCGATCGACGGCGAGGTCGCTGGGAACGAATTCCAGCACCAGCAGCAGAGCCAGCATCATCGCCAGCGGGACGTAGGCGAAGCGCAGCCAGAACCGCACGTCGACGAGGGCCACTGCGACCATCAGCAGGCACCCGGCCAGAGCACGCAGCGCGTGCGGCCAGAACCAGGGCCGGCCGTCGCCGCCGGCGGCCGAGTACTGGACCGCAAGCCCCGCCGATATCAGGACCAGCAACGCGAGCAGCAGGTAGATCGGAGGGGTTTGCGCCAGACCCTGCAGCCGTTCACGAAAACCCGGGATGTTCTCGTCCGCTTCGCGTACGAAGTCGACGCCGCTCACGCTATCTGTCCCGCCCCTTCACTGCCGTCGGTGACACCCAGGCGCTGCGCTTCCAGCAGCAGATCCCGGGCGATGGGTGCCGCGACCCGCGACCCGCTGCCGCCGTGTTCGACGACGACGGCAACCGCGTACCGCGGCTGCTCGACAGGCGCGAAACCGACGAACAACGCGTGATCACGGAACCTCCAGGGCAGATCCTCGTTCTTCTTGACTCCTGCTTTCCGCTCCTCCGCCGTGATCCGGCGGACCTGCACGGTGCCGGTCTTCCCGGCCATTAGAAAGTCATCGCGCTCGGTCCCGGCGTCCCGGGCCGTCCCGGTCGGGCTGTTGACGACGGCCGACATGGCATTGCGAACAAACGCCAGCGACGATTCCTCGATGTCGAGGGCGTCGGCAAGGCGTCGGGCAGCACCGAAGTCCGGCGGTGCCGCCCCTGTCAGCCTTTCATCCATGCCATGATTCGCCATGCCCTGGACGAACCGGACTCCCAGTTCCCTGCCGCTGGCGATCCGGGCAGTCATCAGCGCCAGCTGGACCGGGGTTGCGAGCAGGTACCCCTGACCGATACCGACGTTCGCGGTGTCGCTCTGGTACCAGGACTTGTTGTAGACCTCTTTTTTCCACGCCTTGGTCGGCACCAGCCCGGCTCGCTCATTGACGGATTCGTCGACAGTGGTCGCTGCCCCCAGACCGAGCCGCCTCGCCATGGCCGCGATCCGGTCCACCCCCAGGTTCAGCGCCAGCTCATAGAAATGCAGATCACAGGACTGCGCGATGGCTTCGGTCAGGGCAAGGCGACCATGCCCCTGTCGGCGCCAGCAGTGGAACCTGTTGCCCCCGATTTCCCGCACCCCGCCGCAGAACACCGTGTGGTTGGGGTCGTGCCCGGCCTCCAGGGCCGCCAGCGCCACCACGACCTTGAACGTCGATCCGGGCGCGTACCGGCCCCGCACCGAGCGGTCCACAAGCGGTGTGGTAGGACTGTTGCTCAGGGCATCCCACGTCGCGTGATCCAACCCGGTAACGAAAAGGTTCGGATCAAAACTGGGTGACGAACAGCAGGCCAGCGCCTCACCGGTGACGGTGTCCAGCAGCACGGCGGCACCAGTTTCCCCGGCCAGCAGCGACGCGGTGTAACGCTGCAGTCGATAATCGACGGTTAAGCGTAGGTCCTTTCCCGGTAGCGCCTTCTTTTCCCGTAGGTTGCGAACCGATTTTCCGTGAGCGTTCACCTCGACGTGCAGCGTCCCGATCTTCCCGCGGAGGATGGCCTCGCTCGACTGCTCAAAGCCCACTCGACCGATCTGATAATTGCTCAGGTGTGCGAGCACTTCGTTGCGACTGATGTCGTCGCTCGTAACCGATGACACATAACCGAGCAGATGGGCCAGGACCTCTCCGGCCGGGTAATGGCGTTCGGACTCGCGACGGACCGACACACCCGGCAGCACGACCGAATGCGACGCAACTTTCGTCACGTCCTCCCACGAGTGAAGCCGCACGAGCCTGTGCGGAGTGTCCCGGCTCTCCGAGGTCCGCCGGAAGATCTCGTGGAGTTCGGTGTATTGCGAGGAGGACGGCTGCAGGATGTGCTCCAGCCGCAGCATCATCGCGCGACGGCCCTCTTCTCCCCTCGGGGGAACGACGTGAAGGTAGTGGTGCCAGCGGTTACCCGCCAACAGCACGCCGTTTCGATCAAATATCCGTCCCCGCGGCGGGACCAGCAACTGGAGCTTGACGCGGTTCTCGTCGGACCGAACCGCATACTGTTCATGTTCCAGAATCTGCAGTTGGTACAGGCGCTCGGCGACGACCGCCAGGAAGCAGCCGTTCAATCCCAGTATCAGCAGGGAGCGGCGATCGAAATCGTGCCTGCGGTTACTCTCAACGGGCTTCATGTCGATGTGCCGGCGCTTCGAACAGGTATTGCAGCAAGACGAACGACTGGAGGATCACCGGATACAGCAGCAGGATCGCAGCCATCTGGAAGACAAGCGCCTCGGCGGACACCTGGCCGCCGGTGAAGCCAACGCCGATCAGCAGCACGGCGACGGTGGCGACCGCGGTCAGCAAGGGTCCCAGGACCCACGGATAGAACCACGGTGGCGCGGTCGCGAAACGGTGCTGCAAGGTGGTGATCGCAAACCGGAGCACGAAGAGCGTGAGCGGGACCGTGCCGAGCTGAACGCCGGAGAGCAGATCGCAGGCGACCCCGAACAGAAACAGGATCAGCGGATTCAGGCGGCTGGTGTGCGCCGGGTACAGGCAGCAGAGGCCGGCGACACCCAACACCGGCATGGGCGCGAGGAAATCGATGGCCACCGCCGGCCCCGCCAGCACCGCCTGGCCGAGCAGCAGGGTCAGCAGGGCCACCGGGCCGAACGCTCCTGTCGGCAGCAACCTCACAGCAGCTGCTCCGCGGGTACGGCGTCAACCGGTGCGCTCGGGATCACCTGCAAATACCGCATTCCTTCGATATCCACGGCCGGCCGGATATGCATCCCGCCTTCCGTGCGTTCCACGCTCCCCACCAGGAGATGCGGCGGAAACATCCCCCCCTGGCCCGAGGTGTACAGGGCTTCGTGTTCCAGGAAACTCGTCGGGCTCGATGACGACCCGACATAGGCGAACCGCAAGAACCCGCCCTTGCCACCCGTCACGACTGCACTGTGACCGAAACGTTCACCGAATACCGGCACGTGCGAGGCGATGCTCGTAAGCAACTGCACCCGGGCAGCCCGCTCACCAGCCACTGTAACGTAGCCCGCCATCCGGCCTAGCGAGACCACGGGGTCGCCCACTCGGATTCCGTCCCTGGCCCCCCCATCGATGACGATGGTGTTGCGGGGCACGGCCGTCCCGGCAGCGACGATCTGAACCGACACGTACGCGGGCACCTGCGACGGCACCAGCGCCAACAGCTCCCGCAGCTTGAGATTCTCGCTCTCGACGCGCTGCAGGGTGGTGAACTGGCTTCGCAGTCGATCCAGCTCGAAGTGCAGGCGTCGATTTTCTTCACGCGCATGGACGAGCTCATCGAAATCCCGGATGAGCATTCCCGCGCCTTCGAACGGCACGTTGACGGCTGCAACTGTGACGGCCATGGCGTCGAGCAGTGTGGCCTCGATGCGCGCGACCGTCGGGGATTCAAACTGTCCGAGCAGAAGGAGTGCGACCGAGCCGCCCGTCAGGACACCGGCCGCGTACCGCCGGTAACTTGCCTGCAGCCTGTCGGCAACGCTGGCTAGCCGGTGTACGCCCCTCATCTCTACGTCTCGCTACCCCCGGATCGATCCTCGACCCCTGACCGCACACCCGAGCCCGTCAGCTGGATCCGATTTGCGCCAGCTGGCGCAGCAGCAAACGGTTGCCCAGCAGCTTCCCGGTACCATAGGCAACACAAAAGAGCGGCTCGTCATGCACCGCCACCGGCAAGCCCGTCGTATCGCGAATGACCTTGTCGATGCCCTTGAGCAGGGCTCCCCCTCCGGTCAGGAGCACGCCCTGGTTGACCAGGTCAGCCGCAAGTTCCGGGCTGGTGTGCCGCAGCGCATCACGCACGGTTTCCGCAATCTGGTCCACGGTCTCGGAATAGGCCTCGTACATGTGCCGCTCCGAGACCTCGATTTCACGCGGCAGACCGGTGGTCAGATCCATTCCGCGCACCGTGCAGGTCTGCCCGTCGGTGCCGTCCTCGGGCAGGCAAACGGAGCCGATGTCCTTCTTCAGGTTCTCTGCGCTCTGCTCTCCGAGCTGGAGCTGGAAATTGTTTCGCACGTACGTGATCAGCGCCTGATCCAGCTTGTCGCCACCCAGCTGGACGGAACGTGTCGTCGCGAGCCCGCCAAGCGAGATGATGCCGACCTCGGTCGTACCCCCGCCGATATCCACCACCATGGACGCGTTGGATTCCATGATCGGCATGTCCGCGCCCAGGGCCGCCGCCATCGGCTCTTCGATCAGGACCACGTCACGCGCGCCCGTTGACTCGGCCGACTCGCGAATCGCACGGCGCTCCACCTGCGTCGCTCCGGACGGAATGCACACCGCGATTCGCGGCGAGATGAAGCTTCGGTTCCGATGCACCCGGCGGATGAAGTGCTCAAGCATCATGCCGGCCATCTCGAAGTCGGCGATCACGCCGTTCCGCATGGGACGGATGGCCCGGATCGAATCGGGCGTCCGACCGATCATCTGCTTGGCGTCCTTGCCGACGGCCAGCGTGTGCGGTTTGCCGTCCCGGTAGCCCACGGAGATGATGGACGGCTCGTTCAGGACCACTCCCTGGCCTTGCACGTACACGAGCGTGTTGGCAGTGCCCAAGTCAATTCCGAACTCGCTTGAGAACGCGTCCAGAAGCCCTGAGAAAATGGCCATCAGACAATCCCGCTAAGGTGCGGTTGTGGTTATCCCTGCGCCGCGAATGCCGGTGGAACTCCCCGTTGGCGTTTCGTGAATAGCCGATTCAGGGCCGTTATGTAGGCACGAGCTGCAGCCACCATAGTATCAGTGTCGGCCGCATGACCCGTGACCGACCGCCCGTTCTCCTCGAGCCGGACGGTCACGTCGGCCTGCGCGTCGGTTCCGCCCGTGACCGCACTGACCTGAAATAATTCAAGCCGGTAGTCACCGGGGACCAAGGCCGCAATTCCCTTGAACACCGCGTCGACCGGGCCCGTCCCGGTCAGCTCCTTGCTCTGCTCCACCCCGTCGATGCGCAGCGTGACCGCCGCCTGCGCGTCTTCTTCGGTTCCGCAGCGAAGTGCCAGGTCCACCAGCGCGACCCGCTCGTCCTCCGCGGCAACGCCGACGTCGGCCAGCGCCAGGAGGTCCTCTTCAAAGACCTCCTTCTTCTTGTCGGCGAGTTCCTTGAACCGGACGAAGACGTCGTTCAGCTGGTTGGCGCCGAGATCGATGCCGAGCTCGCGCAGTTTCGCGCTCAGTGCCGCCCGGCCGGAATGCTTGCCCAGCACCAGACTGGACTTGGTGAGACCGACCGACTCCGGGGTCATGATCTCGTAGGTCTCCGAGTGCTTCAGCATGCCGTCCTGGTGAATGCCGGATTCGTGCGCAAACGCATTGGCGCCGACCACCGCCTTGTTCGGCTGCACCGAGAACCCGGTCACCTGCGCGAGCAGCCGCGAGGCACGGGTGATGTGCCGCGTGGCAACCGAAGTCTCATAGACCATCGCGTCCTTGCGGGTCCGAAGCGCCATGACGATTTCTTCCATCGCCGCGTTTCCGGCCCGCTCGCCGATGCCGTTGATCGTGCATTCCACCTGGCGCGCGCCCGCGGAAATCGCCGCGAGCGAATTCGCCACCGCGAGGCCCAGATCGTTGTGGCAGTGGACCGACAAGACCGCTTTGTCGATGTTCGGGACCCGGTTCCGCAGCATCGAGATCAGATCGGCGAACTCCGAGGGTATGGCGTAGCCGACCGTGTCCGGGATGTTGATGGTGCTGGCGCCGGCGTCGATGGCGCTCTCGACGCAACGGCAGAGGAAATCGTGGTCCGTGCGCGAGCCGTCTTCGGGGCTCCACTCCACGTCCTCGGCGAAGTTCCTTGCGTACGTCACGCTGTCCACGACCAGCGCATGGACCTCTTCCGGCTCCAGCTGGAGCTTGTGCTTCATGTGGAGCGCACTGGTCGAGATAAACGTGTGAATACGGGCGTGCTTCGCCTGCTTCAGCGCCTCCGCCGCCCGCTCGATGTCGCGACGACTGGCGCGCGCCAGGCCGCAGATGATCGAGTCCTTCACCGACCCCACGACCGCCTGCACGGCCTCGAAATCCCCGTTGGACGCGGCCGGGAAACCCGCCTCGATCACGTCCACATTCAGGTGGGACAGCACCTCCGCGACCCGTAGCTTTTCCTCAAGGTTCATCGAGCAGCCGGGAGACTGCTCTCCGTCTCGCAGGGTGGTGTCGAAGATCACTACATGATCGGCAGATTTAGCCATGACGTTCCCCGAGGGCAGACGCGCAGAAGCGGCGCGGTTCCACGGCTCTTTGGCTCCGCGCTCGCTCAGTGCACTGTCAAGCTGTACCTACCCTGAAATTACCGCAAGTTCAACGGTTTTCGGGCACTCGGCCCGCCGCAGCGCTCAATTCTTGTCGCGGTCCACCAGCTTGTTTTCAGCCAACCACGGCATCATGGCCCGGAGCTTTTCACCGACTTCCTCGATCGGATGGCCGGCCGCGCGTCGCCGCATGCTCTTGAAGCTCGGCTGTCCGACGGCGCACTCGGTCATCCACTGGCGCGTGAAGTGGCCCTTCTGGATGTCCTCGAGCACCCCTTTCATCGCCGCCCGCGCCTCCTCGCCGATGACGCGTGGGCCGCTCGTGTAGTCGCCAAATTCGGCCGTGTTCGACACCGAATACCGCATGTTGGCGATGCCGCCCTCGTAGATGAGGTCGACGATCAGCTTGACCTCGTGCAAGCACTCGAAATAAGCCATTTCAGGCGCGTAGCCGGCTTCCACCAGCGTCTCGTAACCGGCGGTGATCAATTCGGTCAAACCGCCGCACAGCACCACCTGTTCCCCGAACAGGTCGGTCTCGCACTCTTCCTTGAACGTGGTCTCGATGATGCCCGCGCGGCCGGCCCCGAGCCCGCAGCCGTAGGAGAGGCCGATCTCCAGCGCATTCCCCGACGCGTTCTGGTGGACGGCCACCAGGGACGGCACGCCGCCACCCCGCTCGTATTCGGCACGCACGGTGTGCCCGGGCCCTTTTGGCGCCAGCATGAAGATGTCGAGATCGGGGCGCGGATCGATCAGGCCGTAGTGAATGTTCAGGCCGTGGGCAAACCCGAGGGCGGCGCCCTGCTGCATGTTCTGCTCGAGGTGGTCGCGCCAGATTCCCCCTTGCAGTTCGTCGGGTGTCGCCATCATCATGACGTCGGCCCAGCCGGCGCCGTCGGCGACCGAGACGACTTCAAAACCGGCCGCCTCTGCCTTCGCGGCGGAGCCGGAGCCGGCGCGAAGCGCGACCTTCACGTCCTGCACACCGCTGTCGCGCAGATTGGCGGCATGAGCGTGGCCCTGGCTTCCATAACCAATGATGACGACCTTCTTTCCCTTGATGAGATTGGCGTCTGAATCGCGGTCGTAATACACGCGCATGAATGTGTCTCCTGTTGGAAGTCGTGGGCCAGGCCGGCGAGCCAGGCCGCGCGAATTTAGGAAGTCGTATCGCCGCGGGCGAGTGCCACCGCGCCGGTCCGGGCCACCTCGGCCAGGCCGAGCGGCCGCATCAGATCGATGAAAGCGTCCAGCTTGCCCGCCGATCCCGTCAACTCGAAGATGAACGAACGATTCGTGCTGTCGACCACGCGGGCACGGAAGATGTCCGCAATCCGGAGCGCCTCGACCCGCTTTTCGCCCCGCCCCTGCACCTTCACCAGCAACAGATCCCTGGCCACGTACGGACCCTCGAGGGTCAGGTCCACCACCTTGTGCACCGGCACGATACGGCCGATCTGGCTGCGGATCTGCTCCACGGTCATCGGCGTCCCGGTCGTCACGACGGTGATCCGTGACATGCCCCGTTCACGATCGACCTCGGCGACCGTCAAGCTTTCGATGTTGTAGCCCCGCGCCGAGAAGAGCCCAACGACGCGCGCCAGCACGCCGAATTCGTTGTCCACGAGCACCGACAGGACGTGGGTTGAACTGGTTTCGTCCACCTTCAACCCCCCCAGGGCCGGCATGCGCTGCGACGGAGCACCCCAGCCGGGTCGTCCTCCGCCGGGAATGTAGCGAACGCACCGGGCAGGCGGAAGACGGACGCCCGTCCGCAGGAATCGCCAGCGGCCGGCGCTCCCGCGCCGCCCTGTCGACGTGCTGCCATCAGCGGCCGGCACCGGTCGCTGGACCCGGCCGCGCCACGGCCAGCGACGATGCCCACCCGCCGGTCGTGCGGTCGGCCAGAGATGCGCCGCGCTCCCATGGTTAGCCCGACGCCGGGCCGGCGGCTTCCTCCGTCCCGAGCAGAGACCACAACGAGATCCAGCCCTGCAGCGCGGCAACATGCACGAGGCCGGTCACCACGGCGGCGACCACGGTGGCCAGCAGCACCTTCCGGACCAGCAGGGGACGCGCCGGCGCGCCCGGATCCTGCCCCGGCACGCGCTCCCGGGACGGTTCGATCCCCACCGGCAGCAGCATGAAGAACAGCAGCCACCAGACGATGGAGAACACCACGACCAGGCCGAGCGCCGACATCAGCGCTGTTCCAGTTCGATGAGGGTCCCGTCGAAGTCCTTCGGGTGCAGGAACAGGACCGGTTTCCCGTGCGCCCCGGTCTTCGGCTCGCCGTCGCCGAGCACCCTCGCGCCGGCCTGCACCAGTCGGTCACGGGCGCCGCCGAGATCGTCGACCTCGTAGCAGAGATGGTGAATGCCCCCCGCCGGGTTCCGCACCAGGAACGACGCCACCGGCGACTCGTCGCCCAGCGGATGCAGCAGCTCGATCTTGGTATTGGGAAGCTCGACGAATACGGTCGTGACCCCGTGGTCCGGGAGCGGGAGCGGCGCCGATACCCGCGCGCCGAAGATCTCCCGGTAGCGGCGGGCGGCGGTGTCGAGATCGGGAACCACGATGGCCACGTGGTTCAGTTCGCCCAGGATTGACTCCATCCCGTCAGCCCCCCAGCCGGATCAGTTCCACGACGACGTCCGGCTGCTTGAGCAGGGATCGTCGACATGCGCGGCGCACGGCCTTCTCGAGGATCGGCCGAGCGTGTCCGTCTTCCCCGCACTCGCCGGCCGAGAACCCATCCCATACGCTGAGGACGGTCTCGGCGATGTCGACCTCTGCCCCGTTGCCCACCGGGTCGAGCCCGTGAAACGTGACCCGCGGCTCCACCAGGACCTCGACATCCTCCACGATCATCGTCACGGTGACCGCCCCATGGTACGCCATCCGTCGGCGGGCCTGCAGATGGCCGGACTCGCGGGGCACGACGTCCGCCCCGTCCAGGATCAGCCTGCCCGCCTCGACCCAGCCGACTTCCGCCGCTTGCGGCGCCAGGCGGATCACCATGCCGTTACGCGGCTCAAACACCTCGGGCACCTGCAGGGACCGGGCGAGATTGGCATGCGCGCGGATGTGGAGCGGCTCCCCGTGCACGGGCAGCGCGATTTGTGGCCGGATGCAGTGATACATGCGCGTGAGCTCGTCGCGCGCCGGATGTCCAGACACGTGGATCGGGGCCTGTTCCGAGGTGACGACATCGCACCCCAGCTCAATCAGCCCGTTCCAGATTCGCTTGACCGCGATCTCGTTCCCCGGGATGACCCGTGACGAAAAGATCACCCGGTCGCCCGGCGCGAAGTGCAGGGCGCGATGCCGCCGCTCGATGATCCGGGACAGCGCCGCCCGGGGTTCGCCTTGCGAGCCGGTGCAAACGACCAGCAGGTCGCGGCGCGGAAACGACCGGATTGCGTCTTCCTTGACGAATGCCGGGACACCGGCAAGGTATCCCGCCGCGCGTGCCGCGTCGGTGAGCCGCCAAAGCGATCGTCCGACCAGCGCCACCTTGCGACCGCACCGCCGGGCCACCTCCGCCACCGTGCGGAGCCGCGCCACGTTGGAAGCAAACGTCGCCACCGCCACGAGCCCCGGCTGTCCGTCGACCAACGGGACCAGCTCGTCGGCGATATCGCCCTCGGATCCCGACTCCCCGGCAACCAGGGCGTTGGTGGAATCGCAGGTGATCGCGAGGACCCCGGCGTCGCCCAATTGCCGGAGCCTGACCTCGTCCGTGGTCGGCCCCAGTCCGGGCCGCGGGTCGAACTTCCAGTCGCCCGTGTGCAGCACCACGCCGGCCGGGGTAGTCAACGCGATCGCGTGGGATTCCGGAATCGAATGCGTGATCGGCACGTACTCCGCGCGGAAGTACCCGAGCTGTCTCGATTCGCCGGGCCCCACCTGGTCCACCGGAACGACATCCCGCAGGCCCGCGTCCGCGAGTTTTTCCCGAAGGAGCATGGCCGCAAATGGCGTGGCGAGCACCGGACACCGGAGCCGGGGCCAGAGGTGATGCACCGCGCCGTGGTGATCCTCGTGGGCGTGCGTCAGCACAATGGCCTCGATCCGGTCCTCCATGCCCTCGAGCGCACGGATATCCGGCATCACGACGTCCGCCTCCGGCATCCGCTCGTCCCGGAACGACACGCCGCAATCGATCATGATCCAGCGGCCGTCATACCCGTAGAGGTTCAGGTTCATGCCGATTTCGCCGGAACCGCCCAGCGGCACGAACAGCAGTTCGTCGGGGCCGGGAATTGGCAGGCTGCTCATGCCGGGGTGTCCCGGTTGTGGCGGTGCACGAAGCACAGTCCGTACAGCGTGAGGTTGGGGTCCACGGTGTCGATGACGCCGGTGGCCTGGGCGAACAGATCGGCAAGCCCGCCCGTCGCCACCACCTGCATCGACGGCTGTCCCCGCTCCGTCCGTATCCGTTCGATCAGGCCCTCGATCAGGCCGACATAGCCCCAGTAGATCCCTGACCGCATGGCGGAAACCGTGTCCTGGCCGACGACGGCCGCAGGCCGCCCGATGGCGATTCGCGGCAGCCGGGCCGCTTCCGCGTGCAGCGCCTCGAGGGACAGGTTGACGCCGGGGGCGATCACGCCCCCTTCATACGAGCCATGCGTGCCGACGACATCGAAGGTCGTCGCCGTCCCGAAATCAACGACGATCACGGCGCCGCCATACCTGCGGTAGGCCCCCACCGCATTGACCAGCCGGTCGGCGCCGACCTCCTGGGGGCTCGGGATATGGACCTCGATGCCGAGGTCGAGCCCGTCGCCAACCACATCGGCCCGGCATCCGAACATCCGGTCGGCCAGCAGGCGCAGTTCGAACAGGGACGCTGGCACCACCGTCGAAATCACGACGGCGCCGACGGTGTCCGGGCTGCGGTCGTCCAGTTTCATCAACTGCGACAGCGTGGCCGCGTACTCGTCCGCCGTGCGGTCCACCGACGTCGCCAGGCGCCACGACACCAGCAGGCGATCACCCTCGAACACGGCGAACACCGTGTTGGTGTTTCCGACGTCCACGGCCAGCAGCTGCGACGCCATCAGCCGTCCATCTCGGGAAACGCGTCGCCGGCAATGATCCGCCGACGCCCGCCGTCGGCCAGGTCGAGCAGCAGCGCACCTCCATCGTCGACGCCGGCGAATGCCCCCTGGACCTCGCCGTCGCCGATGCGCACCCGAAACGGGGTCCCGGCCGGCAGCGCCAGTGCGCGCCAGCGCTCGAGAATTCGGTCGGGCCCGTGAGCCGAGCGGGCGGCCAGGCGCTCCAGGTACGCAGCCAGCAGGCGGGCGGGGCTGACCGGCCGCGCCCCCTCGCGCGCAAGATCGGTCGCCGGCAGCGACGTCGCATCGGGGTGCGAGACTAGGTTCACGCCGGTCCCGACCACCGTGGCAGCACGCTCCGGCGCAGTCTCCGCCAGAATACCGGCGACCTTGCGACCGCCGACCACGAGGTCGTTCGGCCATTTCAACCGGGCGGCCACCGTGCTCCCCGTCACCTCGAGAACCGCTTCCACCAGGCAAATCCCGGCCCGAAAAACCTCGAGGGCCGGGTGCGCGCCGCCGGCCCGGGGCCGCACCACCGACGCGTAGAGATTGCCGGGTGGAGAGACCCAGCCCCGGCCGTGACGGCCGCGGCCCTGCTCCTGCCGGCGCGCCCAGACGACGAGGTTGGCTTCCGCGGGACGGCCGGCCCGACGCCACGCTTCAGCGTTCGTGCTGTCCACGGTGTTCAGCCGCACCACCCGAAAATCCGTCACCGCTCCCGCTCAGAGTCCAAGCGTGCCCGCGGCCCGGGCCGCCGCCTCGACCACCACGGGGGCCACGAAAAGAAACAGCAGCGCGGTCAGCGCCGTCGCGGTCACCGTCCACGTGACCCTCCGTCCGGGCATGTGCTCGAAATCCTCGTCCCCATCCGCGAAATACATCACGTAGACCACGCGGAAGTAATAGGCGGCGGCCACCACGCTGGCGAGCACGCCGACCACCGCCAGCCAGAACAGGTCCGCCTCGACCGCTGCCCGGAACACATACAGCTTGGCCAGGAATCCGGCGAGCGGCGGGAGACCGGCCATCGACAGCAGCAATGCCGAGAATGCCAGGGCGAACATCGGACGGTGACGACCGATTCCCGCGAGGTGCTCCACCTGCTCGAACGGCTGATGGCTGCGGTGCATGGCCAGGAGACAGGCAAACGCGCCGATGGTCATGACCGCATAGATCGCGAGATAGACGCACGCTCCGTGGATTCCCTCCGGTGTTCCGGCGGCAATCCCGACGAAGATGTATCCCGAGTGACCGATGGTCCCGTAGGCCAGCAGTCGTTTGAGGCCCGTCTGCCGGAGCGCGCCGAACGCCCCCACCGTCATGGACAGGACGGCCAGCACGGCGATCGCCGGCATCCACACGTCCGCCAGGCCGATCAGCGGCCCGAACAGCACCCGCAGCATCAGCGCCCCGGCCGCAACCTTGGGGGCGGCGGCCAGGAACGCCGTGACGGGCGTCGGAGCCCCCTCGTAGACGTCCGGGGTCCACATGTGAAACGGCGCCGCCGACAACTTGAAGGCGATTCCGGCCACCAGGAAGACCAGTCCGGCCGCGGCACCGAGCGGCGGAGCATCCGGCAATGCGACGGCGAGCGCGTTGAAATCCGTCGTGCCGGTGAACCCGTACAGCAGCGCGCAACCGTAGAGGAGCAACGCCGAGGCCAGCGCGCCCAGGACGAAGTACTTGATCCCGGCCTCGCCGGCATGACGCGATTCACGCTTCAGCGCGGTCAGGACGTAGAGCGGGATACTCATCATCTCAAGCCCCAGGTAGAGGCTCATCAGATTGTTCGCCGACACGGTGGCGAGCATGCCCAGTGCCGAAAACAGCACCAGCACCGGGTACTCGAACGCCCGCATGCTCGCCGACTGGCGGCCCTCTTCCGCAATCAGGAGAGTCCAGGCGGTCGCCCCCAGGACCAGGATCTTCATGAACTTGCCGAACCCGTCGACCACGAACAGCCCGCCGAAGATGAGGCCGTCGGGGGGGGTGGGAACCAGGGCCAGCGCCCCCGCCAACGTGAGCAGCGCGGCCCGGGTCAGCCATGCTCGCCGTTGATCGACGACGAAGGGGCCGACCATGGTGAGCACGGTCGCCCCCAGGGCCAGGAGCAACTCGGGCAGCGCACCCAGGAGCGCCGGGGCCAGCTCCATCACACACCGCCACCCGTCTGCGCGGCCAGCAGCCTCGCCGCCAGTTCGGCCGACGGTCCCTCGACCAGCCGGAACACGAAGTCCGGCTGGATGCCGAGCCAGAGGACCAGGATCGCGAGCGGCAGGAACATGCCGGTTTCGCGCCGGTCCAGATCCGGCAGCGGCGGCCCCGCCGGCACACCGCCGAACACCACGCGGCGGTACAGCCACAGCATGTAGGCGGCCGACAGCACCATGCCGGCAGCCGCGCAGGCGGCGAAGACCGCGCTCACCGGAAACACGCCCACGATGACCAGGAACTCGCCCACGAATCCACTGGTAGCCGGCAATCCGACCGCGGCCAGTGCGAACAGCATGAACAGCCCCGCGTACCGTGGCATCGAATGGACGAGGCCACCGTAGTCGGCGATCTCCCGGGAATGCCGCCGGTCGTACACCACGCCGACCACCAGGAACAGTGCCGCGGACACGAGGCCGTGGCTCAGCATTTGCACGATGGCGCCGGAGATGGCCCGAGCGGAAGCCGTGAACAACCCGAGCGTGACGACTCCCATGTGGGCCACCGACGAATAGGCGATCAGTCGCTTCATGTCGCGCTGCATCAGCGCGACCAGCGACGTGTAGAGGATCGCGACAGCACTCAGCACGTAGACCAGCGGCATGAATTCCGCGCTGGCCGCGGGCAGCATCGGCAGCGAGAAGCGGATGAAACCGTAGCCGCCGAGCTTCAGGAGGACGCCCGCCAGGATGACCGACCCGGCAGTCGGCGCCTGGACATGGGCGTCCGGCAGCCAGGTGTGCAGCGGCCACATCGGCACCTTGACCGCGAACGACGCGAACATCGCGATCCAGATCCAGCGCTGGGCGTCGACGGCGATCGGCGTGTGCTCCAGACGGTCCATGTCGGTGGAGCCAGCCAGGCTGGCGAGCGTCAGGATCGCGATCAGGAACAGCACCGACCCGGCCAGGGTGTAGAGCACGAACTTGAAGGCAGCGTGCACGCGCCGCTCGCCGCCCCAGATCCCGATGATCAGGAACATCGGAATCAGGATGGCCTCGAAGAACACGTAGAACAGCAGGGCGTCCCGCGCCACGAAGACCCCGATCATGAGGGCCTCCATGGCAAGGAACGCGACCATCCACGAGCGCACGCGCTCGACGACCGTCGTCCAGGAGGCGACGATGCAGATCGGCACCAGGAGCGCCGTCAGCAGGATGAACAGGACCGAAATCCCGTCCACGCCGACGTGATACGCGACACCGAGCTCCGGCAGCCACGCGGCGTGCTCGACAAACTGGAAGCCGTCCTTGCCCGGATCGAACCGGGCGGCCAGCACGATCGCCAGCGCCAGGTTGGCGAGCGAGGTCCAGAGCGTCACATCGCGGGCGTTGCGGTCATTCTCCGCGCCGCTGCGGCCGGTCAGGGCGAGGAAGGCGATCCCCGCCACCGGCAGGAACACCAGCAGCGACAGGATCGGCCAGGTGCTCACGAGAGGCCCCCCACCAGCAGGTTCCACGCCGCAAACAGCACGGCCCCGACGACCACCACCAGCGCATAGTGGTGCAGCTGGCCGGTCTGCAGGAACTGCACGCGGACGGCGCCCGCCAGGGCGGCCCGGCCGACCCCCTCGGGGCCGCGTCGGTCGATCAGCCCTTGATCGATCGCGGCGGCGAGGAAGCTCCCTACGCGCCGAACCGTTCGCACGACGAGCCCGTCGTAGAGCGCGTCAAAACGCCAGCCCGCGGCCAGGAAGGCGCCCACCGCGGCGGTCCTGGCCGCCGCCCGGGCCCCGAGCTCGGGACGGGCCACGTACACCAGCCACGCCACCAGCAGCCCGCCGGCGCCGGCCACTGCCGGTGCGATCGGCACCCAGGCCGGGACGTCCCCGTGGTGCGCCGTGGCAAACAGACCACGCCAGAACGGAGTGCCGGCGTCCGCCAGGTCGTGCGCCCACCAGCCGGCAACGCACGCCGCCGCGGCGAGCACCAGCACGGGGAACCGCATCGACCATCCCGGCTCATGCACCGCCGACAGCACCCGGGCGGGCGCCCTGGCCTCGCCGGCGAATACCAGGAAGACGAGGCGCCAGCTGTACAAACCCGTCAGAAACGCCGCGGCGAGGCCCATCCAGAAGCCGGTCAGTGCGACCGGTCCGTGGGCGGCAAACGCGCTCTCGAGAATGACGTCCTTGGACCAGAAACCGGCAAACGGCGGCAGGCCCGACAGGGCGAGGCTGCCCACCACCATGGCCGTGCACGTGAGGGGCATCCGGCGGGCCAACCCGCCCATGCGGCGCAGGTCCTGCTCATGCGCGAGCGCGTGAATCACGGCGCCGGCGCCGAGAAACAGCAGGGCCTTGAAGAACGCATGCGTAAACAGGTGGAACAGCGCGGCCGCCGGCACCGCCACCCCGGCCGCCAGAAACATGTAGCCCAGCTGGCTGCAGGTCGACCACGCCACCACCCGCTTGATGTCGGTCTGCGCCAGCGCGATCGTCGCGGCGAACAGGGCCGTGGCTGCGCCGACCACCGCCACCAGGCCCATGGCCACCGGCGCCCCCTCGTAGAGCGGCGCGCAGCGGGCCACCAGGAACACGCCCGCCGTGACCATGGTGGCGGCGTGCAGCAGGGCGGATACCGGCGTCGGCCCCTCCATCGCGTCGGCCAGCCACGTATGGAGCCCGATCTGCGCGGACTTGCCCATCGCACCGACCAGCAGCAGCACGCCGATCACCTCCAGGGCCGGCAGCCCAAGCAATGTCGCAGAGCCTGCGTCCGCCGCCCCGCCGAACACCGCATCGAACGTCAGGCTCTCGAACGTCAGCGCGATCGCCGCCAACGCGAGCACCAGCCCCACGTCGCCGATCCGGTTCATCAGGAACGCCTTGATCGCGGCCGCATTGGCCGTGGACCGCTCGTACCAGAAGCCGATCAGGAGGTACGAGGAGAGGCCGACCCCTTCCCAACCGCAGAACAGTTGCAGGAAGTTGTCCGCGCTGACCAGCAGCAGCATCGAGAATGTGAACAGCGACAGGAAGGCGAAGAAGCGCGGCCGGTGCGGATCCTCGGCCATGTAGCCGATGGCGTAGAGGTGCACCAGCGCCGAGATTGCGTTGACCACCACCAGCATGAGCGCCGACAGCGGATCCGCGCGCAGGGCCCAGTCGACGTGGAGTCCGTCCACCGCGATCCACGTGGCCAGCGACACGCGGGTCGGATCGTCCCCCAGCCCGGCCAGGACGCCGAGCGACGCAGCGAGCGCCAGCGCCGCGAGGCAGGTGGTCGTGATTCCGGCCAGGGCCGGACTCGCCCGCCGGGACAGCAGGGCCGCCAGCGCCGCACCGGCCAGCGGCAGGAACACGGCGGCGACGGCCATCATCCCTTGAGATCCTGAATGTCTTCGACCGCAATGGTCCCGCGGAGTCGGAAAAACACCACGAGGATGGCGAGACCGACGGCGGCCTCCGCCGCCGCCACGGTCAGCACGAACAGCGTGAACACTTGGCCGGCCGGGTCGCCGAGATAGGCCGAAAAGGCCACAAAGTTCAGATTCACCGCCAGCAGCAGCAACTCGATCGCCATCAGGATCATGATCACGTTTCGGCGATTCAGGACGATGCCGATGATCCCGACCGTGAACACCGCACCGCCCAGCATGAGGTAATGCGCGAGCGTGACCGTCATCGACCCTGCTCCGACACCCCGGCACCCACTGCCGGATCCTCCAAGCGGATCGACTCGCCCTGCTGGCGGACGAACTGCCGCACCGGGTCCTGCCGGCGCACGCCGGGACGGTAGCGGTGCGCGAGCACGATCGCGCCGATCATGGCGACGAGGAGGATGGCTCCCGCCAGTTCGAACAGCGCCGCATAGTCCGTGTAGATCAGGCGGCCCAGCGCCCGCGTGTTGGAAACGCCGCCGGGCAGCGGTTCCGGAACCTCGGTGGGGCCGCCCGCAAAGGCCACGAACGCGAGTTCCAGCAACAGGATGGCGCCGGCCGCCAGGGCGGCGGGCAACCGGGCCCGGAGCGTCCCGCCGGGCTGCCCTGTGTCAAGCGTCATGACGACGAACAGGAACAGCACGGCGACGGCGCCCACGTAGACGATCAGCATCATCATGCCGAGGAACTCGGCGCCCAACAGGATGAACAGCCCGGCCGCGTTCAGGAACGCCAGAATCAGGAAGAACACCGCGTGCACGAGGCTGCGCGCCGACACCACGAAGACGGACGACATCATGAGCACGGCCGCGCACAGCCAGAAGAACAGGTCGGGCGCGGTCATTGCCGGTCAGCGCGCCGTCGCGTCGGCAGCAAGGCGCTCGGCGATCGCGTGTTCCCAGCGGTCGCCGTTCTGAAGCAGGCGCTCCTTGGTGTAGAGGAGCTCCTCGCGTGTCTCCGTTGAAAACTCGAAGTTGGGCCCCTGCACGATGGCGTCGACCGGGCAGGCCTCCTCGCACAGCCCGCAGTAGATGCACTTCGTCATGTCGATGTCGTACCGGGTGGTGCGCCGGCTGCCGTCGGCCCGGGGTTCCGCCTCGATGGTGATCGCGAGGGCCGGGCACACGGCCTCGCAGAGCTTGCAGGCAATGCAGCGCTCCTCGCCGTTGGGATAGCGCCTCAGGGCATGCTCGCCGCGGAAACGATGGCTCAGCCGGCCCTTTTCATTCGGATAGGCGAGGGTCACCGGCGGGCTCAGCATCCGTCGGAACGTCCGGGTCAGACCGGCGAAGAGCTCGACCAGCGACGCCATCCGGAGCGCGTGCAGGATCCGGATCAGGACGTTGGGTTCCGTCATCGGATCACACCCCCTCCGGCAGCCAGTCGAACGCCACCAGCACGGCGGACGTCAACACTACCCAAGCCAGCGTCAGCGGCAGGAAGACCTTCCAGCCGATCCGCATCAGCTGGTCGTAACGGTACCTGGGCAGGGTGGCGCGCACCCACAGGAACACGAACAGCAGGAACGCGGTCTTGAGGGCAAACCAGACGATGCCCGGGACCGGCAGCACCTCCGTTCCTGGGACCGGCAGCCAGCCCCCCAGGAACAGGATCGTCCCCATCGCGCTCATGAGGATCATGGACGCGTATTCGCCCAGGAAGAACATGACGAACAGCATCGACGAATACTCGGTGGCGTACCCCGCCACCAGCGCCGCCTCGTCCTCGGGCAGATCGAAGGGCGCGCGGTTGGTCTCCGCCAATGCGGAAATGAAGAACACCACGGCCATGGGAAGCAGGGGCACCACGTACCAGATGCGCTCCTGTGCCTGCACGATCTCGGTCAGGTTGAGCGACCCCGCGCAGAGCACGACGGTCACGATCACGAAGCCGATGGACACCTCGTAGGAGACCATCTGAGCCGCCGACCGGAGGGCGCCCAGAAACGGGTACTTCGAGTTGCTCGCCCAGCCGGCCATGATGATGCCGTAGATCGCGAGCGACGAGATCGCGAACAGGTACAGCACCCCGACATTGATGTTCGCCAGCACCAGCTGCTCGCTCACCGGGATGACCGCCCAGGCGGCGAGGCTGAGCGTAAACGTCACGACCGGGGCCAGCACGAACACCACCCGGTTGGCGCGGGACGGGATGACGATCTCCTTGGTCAGCAGCTTGAGACCGTCAGCGAACGGCTGCAGCAGGCCGAACGGCCCCACGACGTTCGGCCCGCGGCGCCGGTGGGCAGCGGCGATGACCTTGCGCTCCGCGAGCGTCAGGTAGGCAATGCACACGAGCAGCGGCACCACGACCAGCAGGATGCCGAGCGTCACCTGCAGGATCGTCAGGACGGCATCAAGCATCGGCGACGGCCCGCGCGCAGGCGGCCATGGTGGCCGAGGCCCGGCTGATCGGGCAGGTGCGGTAGTAGTCGGGCACCACCTCCGCGAACGGCGCTCCATCCAGTTCACCGCCCGCATCCCCGAAGGACGTCAGCGGCGCCGGCGGCGGCAGTTGGTCGATCTCCGCCAGATGCGGGTGCGCCGCCTCGATCCGGCGCCAGAGCCCAGCCAGCGAATCGTAGGGCAGCGGGATCCCCATCCGTGCCGCCAATGCCACGGGAATCTTCCAGTCGGGCCGGGCGTCACCCGGAGGCGGATGGGCCGGCCGGGCCCGTTGCGGACGGCCCTCGGTGTTGACATAGGTGGCTTCCTGCTCGGTGTACGCCGCCGCCGGAAGCAGCACATCCGCATGGCGCGCGCCCCGATCGGCATGATGTCCCTGGTAGACGGTGAACGTGCCCCGGAAAGCCTCCGGATCGATTTCGTCGGCACCCAGGAGGTACAGGAAATCGAGCCCGCCCTCGCTCGCCGCGCTGACCATGCCCCGTGAATCGAGCCCGCCCTCGACAGGCACCACGCCGAGCTCCAGACCGCCCGCACGTGCGGCGCACCGCTGTAGCACCGAAAACCCGTTCCAGTCGTCGCGGGCCGCATCCGCGGCTTCCGCCACCTGTCGGGCCAGACCGAGGATGACGGCCCCGTCTGCGCGCGCCAGGGCGCCCGAACCCACGACGATCAGGGGATGCCGGGCCTGCCCCAATTCCGCCACAAAGGGATGCGTCCCCCGCGCGAGCTCGGCGAGAGCGTCCGGTCCGGCGCCCAGTTCGGTCACCGGGTAGGTCAGGTCGGTCGCCGGACCGATCCGGGCGATCGGGATGCCGGTCGCGCGCCACCGCTTGCGGATCCGGGCGTTGATGACGGGAGCTTCGCGGCGGGGATTGGTGCCGACCAGCAGGATCGCGTCCGCCCGGTCGATGCCGGCGATGGTCGCATTGAAACGCCACGAGGCCGGCTCTCCGGACCCGAAGGCACCCCCATCCAGGCGGCAGTCCACGCTGGCGACCCCGCGTTGGCGCATCAGATCGGCCAGCGCCGCCATGCCCTCCAGCCCGACCAGGTCGCCGGCCAGCGCAGCGGTCCGTTCGGGCGCTGCGTCCTGCAGCGCTGTCGCCACCGCCGCAAGGGCAACGTCCCAGGTCACCGGTTCGAACGCGCCATTCTGCTGCAGCCAAGGCTGATCCAGCCGCCGCACGGCCAACCCGTCGACGGCGTGGCGCGACCGGTCGCCGATCCATTCCTCGTTGATGTCCTCGTTGACCCGCGGCAGCACGCGGAGCACCCGGCCGTCCCGCGCATCGATCCGGATCGCCGACCCGGCGCCGTCCAGGACGTCGACGCTCTCGGTGTGGGACAGCTCCCAGGGACGGGCCGCAAAGGCGTACGGCTTCGAGGTCAGCGCGCCGACCGGACACAGGTCCACGACGTTGCCGGCCAGCTCGCTGTGGAGGCATCCCTCGAGTGCGGCCACGATCTCCATGTCTTCGCCACGGCCCATCGTGCCGAGTTCCGGGACACCGGCCACTTCGTCCATGAACCGGACGCACCGCGTGCAGTGGATGCACCGGGTCATGACCGTCTTGACGAGCGGGCCAAAGTCCTTGTCCGACACGGCGCGCTTGGCTTCCCGGAAACGGCTCCGAACCCGCCCGTAGTAGAGGGCCTGGTCCTGCAGGTCGCATTCGCCGCCCTGGTCGCAGATCGGACAGTCCAGCGGATGGTTCACGAGCAGGAACTCCATCACGCCCTCCCGCGCCGCCTGCACGCGCTCGGACTGCGTCAGGATCTGCATCCCCTCCGTCACCGGCATGGCGCAGCTCGCGACCGGTTTGGGCACTCCGACCTGCTCCACCAAGCACATGCGGCAGTTGCCCGCAATTGACAGGCGTTCGTGAAAACAGAACCGCGGGATCTCGACACCCGCCTGCTCGCAGGCACGGAGGACCGTGGTGCCGTCGGCGACCTCGACCTCGGTTCCGTCAATGCTCAGCTTGGGCATCGCGCGTCTCAGGCAGCAAGGATGCGGGAGCTTCCGGCGACGCGCTGTTCCAGTTCGTCGCGGAAGTGCGTCAGGAGGCCCTGCACGGGCCACGCCGCCGCGTCACCCAAGGCGCAGATGGTGTGCCCCTCGATCTGCGCGCACACAGACTCGAGCGTATCGAGGTCCGACGGCGCGGCTTCTCCAGCCACGAACCGGTCCATGATCCGCGACACCCAGCCGGTCCCCTCCCGGCACGGGGTGCACTGGCCGCAGCTCTCGTGCCAGTAGAAGTGGGACAGCCGCGCGATCGCCGCCACGATGTCCGTGGTGCGATCCATCACGATGACGCCCGCGGTGCCCAGCGCACTGCCGGCCTCGCGCAGCCCGTCGAAGTCCATCTGCAGGTTGTCGCACGCGGACGCCGGCAGCACCTTGGTGCTGGAACCGCCGGGGATCACCGCCAACAGGTTGTCCCAGCCGCCGTGGACGCCGCCGCCGTACTGCTCGATCAGCTCGCGGAGCGGGATGCCCATCTCCGCCTCCACCGTGCACGGGCGCTCCACGTGCCCGGACAGGCAGAACAGCTTGGTTCCGGTGTTCTGCGGGCGCCCGATACCGCCGAACCAGGGCGCCCCGCGCCGGAGAATCGCCGGCACCGCGGCGATCGTCTCGACGTTGTTCACGGTCGTGGGATAGCCCCAGAGGCCGGCGCTCGCCGGGAACGGTGGCTTGAGCCGCGGAAACCCCTTCTTGCCCTCCAGGCTCTCGATCAGCCCGGTCTCCTCGCCGCAGATGTAGGCGCCCGCTCCCCGGTGGACGTGGATGTCGAAGTCGTGACCCGACCCGCAGGCGTCCGGCCCGAGCAGTCCGGCCGCGTAGCATTCCGCGATCGCCGCCTCGAGGCAGCGCCGCTCCGCCTCGAACTCGCCCCGGACGTAGATGTAGGCGGTGTGCGCGCTGATGCCGACCCCGGCCAGCAGCGTCCCCTCGATCAGCTTGTGCGGTTCGTGGCGCAGGATCTCGCGGTCCTTGCAGGTCCCCGGCTCGCTCTCGTCGGCGTTCACGATCAGGTAGTGGGGTCGGCCGGGGGCGGGTTCCTTGGGCATGAACGACCACTTGAGGCCCGTCGAAAAGCCCGCCCCGCCCCGGCCCCGGAGCCCGGAATCACGGATCGTGCCCTGAATGGCCTCGCGGCCGCGCCGGACCAGCGCCCGGGTGCCGTCCCAGTCGCCGCGCCGACGGGCGGCAGCCAGACCCGCGTCCGCGGTCCCGTCGAGATTCGGGAAGACCCGGTCGGCGTCGCGCACGGGTTCAGCCTTCCTTCGGACCACGATGGGCGTGGATCCAGGCGCGCATCTGCCCGCCATCCAGGCGTTCGTGGAAATCGTCGTTGATCTGGACGACCGGCGCGTCCGCGCAGGCACCGAGACACTCCACCTCGATCAAGGTGAAGTCGCCGTCCGGCGTGGTCTCGCCGGGCGCAATGCCGAGCTCCTGCCGGGCAGCGGCAAGCACCTCGTCGCTGCCCCGGAGCCAGCACGGCGTCGTGCGGCACACCTGCACCAGGTACCGGCCGACGGGCCGGTCGTGGAACATCGAGTAGAACGTGACCAGTTCCCGCACCCGCATCGACGGCATGCCGAGATAGTCGCCCACCGCGTCGACGAGCGCGGCCGGCAACCAGCCGCCGTGCCGTCGCTGCGCGAGGTCCAGGAGCGGCAGCACGGCGCTCTGGCGGTGCTCCTGCGGGTACCGGCCGAGAATCCGCTCGGCCTCGTCCCGGTCCGGGCCGGGAAAGAGATCGGCGCCCCCGGTCATCGGTCGACCTCCCCGAAGACGATGTCCAGCGACGCAATGCAGGCCACCACGTCGGCCAGCTGGTGCCCGCGGACCATGGCGTCGAGGCCCTGCAGGTGCGCGAATCCCGGCGCCCGGATATGGCACCGGTACGGTCGGCTGCCGCCGTCAGCCACGAGATAGACGCCGAACTCCCCCTTGGGCGCCTCGACCGCCGCGTACACCTCGCCCTCGGGCACGCGCACGCCTTCCGTGAACAGCTTGAAGTGCGCGATCAACGCCTCCATCGAATGTTTCATGTCGCCGCGGGCGGGCGGGCGGATCCGGGGGTTGCCGGCGAGCACCGGCCCGGCCGGCAGGCGGGCGACGCACTGGCGGATCAGGCCGACGCTCTGGCGCATCTCTTCCAGCCGCAGGAGATAGCGGTCGAAGCAGTCGCCGTTCGTGCCCACGGGCACCTTGAAGTCGAGGTCCGCGTAGACCTCGTAGGGCTGGGCGCGCCGCAGATCCCAGGCGATCCCGGATCCCCGGATCATCGGTCCGGTGAAGCCCCATGCCAGTGCGTCCTTGGCCGTGACCACGCCGATGTCGACCGTGCGCTGGCGGAAGATCCGGTTCTCGTTCAGCAGCTCCTCGACGTCCGCCAGGATCGTCTCGAAGCCGTCGGCCCACGCCAGGATCTCGTCCGTGAGGCCGGGCGGGAGGTCCCGGTGGACCCCGCCCACCCGGTAGTAGGCGGCATGCAGCCGGGCACCCGAGGCCGCCTCGTAGAACCCCATCAGTTTCTCGCGTTCCTCGAACAGCCACAGGAACGGTGTGGTGGCGCCGAGGTCGAGCGCCTGCGCCCCGACCTGCAGCGCATGGTTGAGGACCCGCGTGATCTCGTCGAACAGGACGCGCAGGTACTGCGCACGCGGCGGAATGTCGAGTTCCAGGAGGCGTTCCGCGGCGAGCACGAAGGCATGCTCCTGCGCCATCGGCGACACGTAATCGAGCCGGTCGAAATAGGGAATCGCCTGCACGTAGGTCTTGTGCTCGATCAGTTTCTCGGTGCCGCGATGCAGCAGCCCGATATGCGGATCGGCCCGCTCCACGACCTCCCCGTCCATCTCGAGCACCAAACGCAGTACCCCGTGGGCGGCCGGATGCTGGGGCCCGAAGTTCAGCGTCAGGTTCTGGATCTGGACGTCAGTCATGCTCCGGATCCTCCGGAGCGGCCGGCGGTGCCCCCTCCCAAGGGCTCTCGAAGTCGAACTCCCGAAACGCCTGGGGCAAATGGACCGGCTCGTACACGACGCGCTTCAGTCCGTCGTCGTACCGCACCTCGACCTTGCCCGACAGGGGGAAGTCGCGCCGCAACGGATGACCCTGAAAGCCGTAGTCCGTCAGGATTCGCCGCAGATCGGGGTGGCCGTCGAAGGCAATGCCGAACAGGTCCCAGACTTCGCGCTCGTACCAATTGGCGGCCGGAAACACTTCCACCACCGACGGGACGGGAGCATCCTCGGGCACGGCGACCTTCACCCGGACCCGCCGGTTATGCACCACGCTGAGCAGCTGGTACACCACCTCGAAGCGGTTTGGCCGTTCGGGATAGTCCACCGCGCAGAGATCGACCAGCTGGGCAAACCGGAGGCCCGGCTCGTCCCGCAGGTAGGTCAGCACCCGCGCGATGTCCGGCGCGGCTACCTGAAGTTCATCGTCGCCGAATCGGGACTGGCCCCGCGCCGTGGGAAAGTCGCGCTGGACGGCGGACAGCAGGGCCGCGTGCGCGCCCCCGGGGTCGCTGCCCTCGGAGAACTCGCTCATACCAGCTCCTGGCAAGGGTTCAGGCATCGCGTCCTACGCGCCGCCCCGACCGCGTTCACGCCCCCTTGACCCTCCCGGTGCGCCGGATCTTCTTCTGCAGCTGGAGGATGCCGTACAGCAGCGCCTCTGCCGTCGGCGGGCAGCCGGGCACGTACACATCCACCGGCACGATCCGGTCGCAGCCGCGGACGACCGAATACGAATAGTGGTAGTACCCCCCGCCGTTGGCGCAGCTCCCCATGGAGATCACCCAGCGGGGTTCCGCCATCTGGTCGTAGACCTTGCGGAGCGCGGGCGCCATCTTGTTGGTAAGGGTGCCGGCCACGATCATCACGTCTGATTGGCGCGGACTCGGCCGGAACACCACGCCAAACCGGTCAAGGTCGTAGCGGCTGGCGCCCGCGTGCATCATTTCGACGGCGCAGCAGGCGAGGCCAAACGACATCGGCCACAGCGAGCCGGTGCGCGCCCAGTTGACGAGGCGGTCCAGCTGGGTCACGACGAACCCCCGGTCCGAAAGACCGTCGGCGAGCGGATTGGCCAGAGTCGGCGCGCCTACTCCCATTCCAGCGCTCCCTTTCGCCATTCGTAGACGAAACCGGCCGTCAGCAGCGCCAGGAAAACCATCATCGACCCGAATCCGTACAGTCCGATGTCACCGAGGGCCAGGGCCCAGGGAAACAGGAACGCGATCTCCAGATCGAAAATGATGAACAGGATGGCCACCAGGTAGAAGCGCACGTCGAACCGGCCGCGCGCATCGTCGAACGGTGCAAATCCGCACTCGTACGACGAAAGCTTCTCGGGGTCCGGGCGTTGCGGCGCGATCAGCCAGGCCGCCACGGCCATGGCACCGCCGATGGCACCCGCTACCACAAAGAACAGGGCGATGGGGAGATAGTCCGCCAAAAACGCGTTCATGGACCCGAGTTCGCATAATGGCGGGAGTGACGGGACTTGAACCCGCGACCTCTGGCGTGACAAGCCAGCGCTCTAACCAAGCTGAGCTACACCCCCATCCGAACGGACAGGCTGCCGGGGTTGTCCCCGTACGTTCTAGGATTGCGGCTGAAAGGTGTCAACCGTTTTCGTGAACCCGTGGGGTCAGGGATCTCGGTTCCCCGGTCCGTGAGGGTCCACGAAGGCCGCGGCGTAGCCAGAAAATCCGTTGGCAGCCCGTGCCGACCCGGCAGGTTCGGCCTTCAGGCGCGCTTGCAACCGGCACCGGCCCATGGCCGCCGAAGCCGGGCCGTTCGCACCCGTCGGTGCAGCGTCCGGGTGCGGCTGGCCGCCACACGCGGACATCGGCCCGGTGTTACCTAGTTGACAGCGTCCTTCAGCGCCTTGGCCGGACGAAAACGGACCGACTTGGACGCCTTCACTTCGATCGACTCGCCAGTGCGCGGGTTCCGCCCCATGCGCGCCCCGCGCGATGAAACGGCGAAGGTTCCGAATCCGGCGATCCGGGCTTCGTTTCCGGCAGACAGCGTATTGGCGATGCCGCTCAGGACCGACTCTACAGCGCGGCCAGCATCAGCTTGGCTGAATCCGGTTTCGGCGGCCACTTTGGCCACGAGTTCGCTCTTGTTCAAGTGAACATCTCCCCAAGATTGTGCACAGGCCGCACCGCCTGCCAAAGCGTTGGAAGGTACCCCCGCTGCGCACGTTCTGCAACGAGTTCAGACACCTAATCACATTTGGCGCCCTTTGGCGTCGGTCTGAGCACGTGTCGTCGAACCCGATGACCCGCCATTTTCCACGGTCTGCCGGTTGGCCTCATGGTAAATCGGCAGGGGACGGACGGCCAGACCGGAGCGTCTTCCAGCGGTCCAGCCGCTTTCGAATCTCGCGCTCCTGCCCGCGATCGGTGGGCCGGTACAAGCTCTGTCGCTCCATGTCGTCCGGAAAGTAGTTCTGACCGGAAAACGCACCGGGAGCTTCGTGGTCGTAGGCGTAGCCGGCCCCGTAGCCGAGCTCACGCATCAGCGCTGTCGGCGCGTTCCGGATGTGCAGCGGCGGCGGCAGGGACCCCGAGGACTTCGCCAGATCGAGCGCAGCCTTGTAGGCGGTGTACGCGGCGTTGGATTTTGGTGCACAGGCCAGCTCGATGGTCGCCTGTGCCAGCGCCAGCTCGCCCTCGGGAGAGCCCAGCCGCTCATAGGCATCGAAAGCGGCGATCGCCCGGGCCAGCGCATCCGGAGCGGCGAGTCCGATGTCCTCCGAGGCCATCCTGATCAGGCGGCGTCCCACGTACCGGGGATTCTCGCCGGCAGCCAGCATGCGCGCCAACCAGTACAACGAGGCGTCCGGATCCGACCCGCGGACCGACTTGTGCAAGGCGCTGATCAGGTCGTAGTGCTGGTCACCCTTGCGGTCATAGAGGAGGGACCGCGCCTGGACGCGGGTCCGCAGGGCCGCCCGGTCGAGCAGCGCCGGCGGCGGGTCGGCCCCCAGGTCCTCGGCGAGGTTGATCAGGATCCGGCCGTCGCCGTCAGCCATGCTGATCAGCGCTGTCCTTGCTTCCGGCTCCAACGCCAGCGGCCTGCCAAGGCGGTGCTCCGCGCGCTCCAGCAATTCCGCGAGCGCCGAGTCGTCGAGCCGCCTGAGCGTGAGTACGCGGCACCGCGACAGCAGCGCCGCACCCACTTCGAAAGAGGGGTTCTCCGTGGTCGCACCGATCAAGGTGACGGTGCCGTCCTCGACGGCCGGCAGCAGGGCATCCTGCTGGGTCCGGTTGAATCGATGAATCTCGTCGACGAAGAGCAGGGTCCCCCGCCCTTCGATCCGCCGCTCGGCAGCGTCGGCAAAGGCCTTCCGGAGGGTTTGCACACCTTGGCCGACTGCAGAGACCTGGACTAGCTCGAGATTGCCGGCTGTGGCGAGCAGCCGGCCGATGGTGGTCTTGCCTGTGCCCGGGCGGCCCCAGAGGATGGCCGACCGGATCGCTCCGGTCGACACCATCGACGCGATGGGGCCGTCGCCTTCCACCAGGTGCGCCTGCCCGACGAGGTCCGCGAGCTTGCGCGGACGCATCCGGTCGGCCAGCGGTCGCTCCGGGGCCGCTGACTCCAGTCCGGCCGCCTCGAACAGATCCGTCAGCGCACACCTGCCCCGAGTACACCGGGCGGCGTGCTGGCCGCTGCCGGCATCACCCCATCAGTCGTTCTGCCGGTTGAAACCCAGCCGGCGCCACCACGGGCCCTTGTCGGCCTCGGTCGGCTCGGGCGCGGCACTCGGCGTCTCGGGCGGGCGGGGCGTCTCCTCCGCGGCCACGGTCCGCACTGCCGGAGTACGGTCGACGAACTCGATGTAGGCCATGTCCGCCGCATCACCGTACCGGTGCCCGGCCCGGACGATCCGGGTGTAGCCCCCGGGGCGACTCGCAAAGCGCTCGGACAGCGGGCCGAAGAGTTTCGCGATGTCGGCATCGCGCGGCAGGCGGGAAATCGCGGTCCGCCGGGCGTGCAGCGTGTCCTGCTTGGCAAGCGTAATCAGCCGTTCCACGATCGGCCGGAGTTCCTTGGCCTTGGGCAGGGTCGTTCGAATTCGCTCGTGCCTGATCAGCGCGGCCGCCAGATTCTTGAACGCGGCCTTGCGGTGGGCGCTCGTGCGGTTGAGCTTGCGGCCGCTGTGCCGGTGTCTCATGTCGTTACTCCGGGCCCGTTCAGCGCATGCGTGCCAGGCGCGCATCGGCCTGGGCCTGAACCAGTTCCTCAATGTTCTCGGGCGGCCAGTCGGTCACCTGCATTCCGAACGAGAGGCCCATGGTCTTCAGCACGTCGCGAATCTCGTTCATCGAGCGTGCGCCGAAATTGGGGGTCTTCCGGAGATCTTCTTCGGTCTTGCGGACAAGGTCGCCGACGTAAACGATGTTGTCGTTCTTCAGGCAGTTGGCCGCCCGCACGGAGAGTTCCAGCTCCTCGACCTTCTTGAGAAGATGGGGATTGAGCGACGCCGTGACCTCCGGGGTGACGGTGGCGGCGGGTCGGGCTGTGGCCATGGTTCCGCTGGTGATGAAGATTCCGAGCTGATCGTTCAGCGTGCGCGCGGCCCGCTCGACTGCTTCGGACGGCGTCAGCGTGCCGTCGGTTTCCACCGTGAGTGACAGGCTGTCGTAGTCGGTCACCTGCCCCACCCGGGTGTTCTGGACCTGGTAGGCCACCGTGCGGATCGGGCTGTAGATGGCGTCGACCGGGATCAGGCCGACCGAGACGTTCTCCGGTCGGTTCTGCGCCGCCGGCACGTAGCCCTTCCCGGACGCAACCGTGAGCTCCATGATGAGTTCGGCCCCGTCGTCGAGATGACAGAGAACGAGATCGGGATTGACGATCTCGACATCCGCCGTCGGCGTGATCATGCCGGCAGTCACGGTGTTCGGGCCCTTCACTCGCAGTTCCAGGTGGCGCGGCCGCTCGGAATGGGTCCGAAGGATGATGGCCTTCACGTTCAGGATGAGGTCGATGACGTCCTCGCGCACCCCGGGAATTGACGAGAACTCGTGCAGCACTCCCTCGATACGGATGGCGGTGACCGCGGAGCCCGGCAGCGAGGAAAGCAGTACTCGGCGGAGCGCGTTCCCAAGCGTGAGTCCGAAACCACGTTCCAGGGGCTCGATGACGAGTGTCGCCTTGCGCGACGGATCGGCACCCGGCCGGACATCGACGGCCGACGGACTGATCAAGTGTTCGGAACCCAACCTGAAATCGCTCATGCGAATGGTGTCTCCTGAATGGTGACGGACGTTGCGCCCCCGCCCGGCCGTGGCAGGTTCGTCGGTCTCCGCATCCTGACTCGCGTCAGACCCGGCGACGTTTCGGCGGACGGCAACCGTTGTGGGGGATAGGCGTGACATCGCGGATGGCGGTGATCACGAAGCCGGTACTCTGCAGGGCCCGCAGCGCGGATTCCCGACCGGACCCTGGGCCGCGAACTTCGACCTCGAGGGTCTTTACCCCGTGCTCCTGCGCCTTGCGGCCGACAGCCTCGGCGGCCATCTGCGAGGCATACGGGGTGGCCTTGCGCGAACCCGAGAACTCGCGCTCACCCGCGGACGACCACGCGAGCGTGTTGCCCTGGTGGTCGGTGATGGTGATGATCGTGTTGTTGAAGGTGGCACTCACGTGCGCGACTGCAGCGGTGATGTTCTTTCGTTGCTTGCGCCGACGACGTTCGCGAGCCATATCGCGTCACTCCGTTGAAATGCCAGACAGGACCCGCGGATTCAGGCCTTCTTCTTGCCGGTTACCGGTCGTGCCCTTCCCTTCCGGGTTCGGGCATTGGTGTGGGTGCGCTGGCCGTTGACCGGCAGCCCCCGCCGATGCCGCAGTCCCCGATAGCAGCCGAGATCCATCAGGCGCTTGATTTGCATCGCCTTCTCGCGGCGCAACGAACCCTCGATCATCGGCATCCGGTCAACGATTTCGCGCACGCGCCCGAGTTCCGCCTCGGTGAGATCGCGAACCCGCTTCTCCTCGGACAAACCGGCCTGTTCACGGATATGCCGGGCTGTCGTCCGACCGACGCCGTAAATGTGCGTGAGCGCGAAATCCACCCTCTTTTCCGAGGGCACATTGACACCGGCCAACCGAGCCACCGCAAAATCTCCGAGATGCAGCAAGAACCGCGCCCTTCATGGGCGGGGAACCTCGCAAGCATAAGCCTTGCACCCCCGTCGTCAACGGCGCGGGTGCACGCTCACGTGAGTGCGACGGACTGCAACCCGCCGGGTGCTGCCACAAGTTAGGTCCGGCCACCTGCATCGTCAAAAACGCCGGAGCCCCCGGCGGTATCGACGGCCCCGCTCAGCGGGTTCAAGCGCACGCGGAACGGCGCAGGGCGGGCACCGGCGAAAACCAGTGATAGCAAGGCTCTTGACACATGGATACCCGTCATGGGCAGCCGCATGCGCCAAGGCTCCAACCTGCACGGAAGCTCGACCTGACGCACAGGTCCCGGAACCTGTGTTGCCACCCATCAACGCGCAGTGTACTGTCCGACGCTAAGTGACAGTAGCTGCGCTTTACCCGGTGTAAAGCGGAGGTTAGCCGTGCCTGGAGGGGTTCCCGCCAACACACATTCAGCCATGGCCGGAGTGGAGATCGCAGCATGAAGCGAGACTTGTCAACCCTTCCTGACGATATCCACGCTACCGGTGCCCGGATGCCTCTTGTTGCGGTTGCGGCGACCGTATTCGCCGTTCTTTGTCCGACCGGTGCACTGGCGGCCGCAGATGCTGCCACTGATTTCGTCCTCAATACCTTTTCGTTCCTGATTTGGGGCGTGTTGGTGATGTGGATGTGCGCCGGGTTCACGATGCTGGAGGCCGGCTCCGTTCGCACCAAGAACGCGTCTGTCATCTGCCTGAAGAATATTGGCCTCTACTCGATCGCCGGCCTCGCGTTCTATTTCATCGGCTACAACCTGATGTACACGGACGTCGGCCAGTTCGCGGGTAGCCTCAAGCTGATGTACGGGTCGTCGGCCGATGAGATCGCCCTGCTCGCCGAGCAGGCGGATGCCGAGGCGGCCGTCGTCAAGGCCGGCTACTCCACGATGTCGGACTGGTTCTTCCAGATGGTCTTCGTGGCAACAACCGCGTCGATCGTGTCCGGAGCAATCGCCGAGCGGGTCAAGTTGTGGACGTTCTTCGCGTTCACCCTACTCCTGACCGGCGTCATCTATCCGATTGTCGGCGCCTGGACGTGGGGCGGCGGCTGGCTGTCGGAGATGGGCTTCCAGGATTTTGCCGGGTCTACCATCGTCCACTCTACCGGTGGCTGGGCCGCGCTTGCAGGCATCTACGTGATCGGTGCGAGGCTGCACAAGTTTCGCCCGGACGGAACTGTCAAGCCGACTCCCCCTTCGAATGTGGTGGCCGTGACGCTGGGCGTGTTCATTCTCTGGATGGGCTGGTTCGGATTTAACGGCGGATCGCAGCTCGCGGTGGCTGGTGCCAGCGACGCGGTTGCGATGAGCATCGTTCTCGTCAACACCACGCTGGGGGGTGCGGCAGGCGTGATTGTCGCAATCGCCGTCTCCAGGCCGCTGTTCGGCCGCGTCGATCTGCTTGCCGGGCTGAACGGGGCCATCGCCGGTCTGGTTGCCGTCACTGCCGGCCCCGACTTTGTCGATCATTACTGGGCAGTACTGATCGGTGGTGTAGGCGGCCTTGTGTGCGCCGCGGCCATGCGCCTGATGGAAACCCTGAAACTCGATGACGTGGTCGGTGCGGTGCCGGCGCACCTGGTGGCCGGGATCTGGGGGACGCTGGCGGTCTGCATTGCGGCAGGCGGAGACTTCCTCGTGCAGTTGACCGGCATCGTGGCGATCGGCGCGTTTGTGTTCGTGACTTCGTTCGTCGTCTGGAAGGCGCTGGATCTCCTCATCGGCGTGCGGGTCTCTGCACGGGTCGAGGGACTGGGGCAGGACGTCGCCGAGCTTGGCATCGAGGCGTACCCCGAGTTCATGCTCATGCCTGACGAAGACGACATGAGGGCCGCTGGCCAGTAGATCCGACGCCGGGGGCGGCGGCTAGCCGTCAGGTCTAGCCGTCGCCGGCGAAGCGGCCGATTCCCCTGTCTCGTACTGGCCCCGCAGCATTCCCGTGACCGGATGCCCGTGCCGACGTTCCATTTTGCAGCCCCTTAATATTTCTGGCATAACACCGACGATGCACTGTGGCCTGCGACGATGGTCGGAGACCAAGGTCGTGATGCAGGGGTGGCCGAGTGGTTAAAGGCACCAGACTGTAAATCTGGCGACGTTACGTCTACGTGGGTTCGAATCCTACCCCCTGCACCATCCAGCAATCGGTTGGGGACAACCGCGTCCAAACCGCACGATGCGCGGGTGTAGCTCAATGGTAGAGCCCTAGCCTTCCAAGCTAGTTACGTGGGTTCGATTCCCATCACCCGCTCCAGCCCTAACTTCCTAACAGATCGCGCGCCATTCGGACCGCGACGTCAGCGACGGTCGATGATGTCGAGGGCAGTAGGAGAACCCGTGTGGATGACCGGGAGAAACTGCGCGAGCGGTTTAATCGCAGTTTCGCACATTGGGATATAGAACTGCCGATTGACGCCTTGAAGCCCGGTGTCGTATGGCTCATCGTGCAGCGTGGATGGACCATCTGGACTAAGTTCGAGACAAGTACGGAGAATGGCCGGCCACACATCGACTACTACGCCACGCACCGGATGACCAACGACCGCCACATCCGACTGTACGCGGACGGTGACACCGAGAGCCTGCCCACGATTGTGTCGGGGATGACCTACCCGGCTGACGCCACCGAATCAGTAGTGAAGGCGTTGGAGGAGGAGCAGGCTTCGCGGAACCAGGCGGTGGAAAAGCTGTTGGAAGCCAAGGGATTCGTCATGACGGCCGATGCCCACCCCAGCGCCCGAATCAACCGCTATCTCGCGATGCAGCCGGAACGGCAAGACACCGACCCAGACTAATTGGCCTGTCCGACCGCCAAGGGACCGTCAGTTGCGACCTATGGGTCCGACGGACGGCAATGCGTAACGCCCCACTCGGCATCTAACCTTGGACGGGACGCGCAGCCTGGCAGCAAGGCCGGACGAGCGAATCTTGCCCAAGTGGAATCGGTGGGCGGGTTGCGCTGCGACGCTGCTGCCGCCGGAATGCCGTAGGCGATACTGGGCGGATTACCCGCGGTTGAAACGATCGACCCGGTAGGGGCGCAGGTCGATATTCGGCTGGCGCATGGCCACCAAATCAGCAATCAGCCTGCCCATCCGTGGCCCCATGGTCATACCCACGTGCTGTGATCCGAACGCGAAGAGAATGGCCGGCGCATCTGGAAGCGGTCCGATCAGCGGCAGGCTGTCGACCGTTGACGGTCTCTGCCCCATCCACGTCGTTTCCGTCCGCCATGCAAGACGGGGGAAAACCCGTCGGACGGTACGCCGCAGCGCCTGGAGCGGTGCCTGGCTTGGTGGCGCATTGACGGGGGCCACCTCCACCGTTCCCGCAAAGCGTAGGCCGTCTGCCATCGGAGTAACCGACGTCTTGGCATCGGCCACCATGATCGGGCCGCTCGGCATGTGGGAAGCGCCCGACAGCATCACGTGATAGCCCCGCTCGGCGACCATCGCCGTCTTGTAACCAAGGCGTCTCGCCAGCTCTGCCGACCCCACTCCTGCGGCTAGCACCACCCGGTCGGCGTAGTGCCGGGCACCGCCCGACAGAGTGACTGCCGCCCCGCCCCTCTCGTAGGGCGTAATGTCGACTACCTCCCCGGGCACAAACCTTCCGCCCTCGCGTTCGAAATGCATAGCGAGAGCCGCAACGTAACCCGCTGGCGACGAGATGAACCCGTGGTCGCGGAACGAGGCCGCGAAGCCATAGGCGTCCGACAGCTCGGGTTCGCGCGCGGTCAGCGTCTCGCGATCCCACTCGTCCCAGTCGCTGCCCAACTTTCGGCGCAGGCCGAAAATGAATGCATCCTTCTTGAACGCCGCGCGGTTGCGATAGATGGCGGTGTAGTTGGCCGACCGGACAAAGGACGCCGCATCGGTTCCACGTGCCAGGGCCAGATGTTGCTCGACGGTGTCACCGATCAGTGGCATGAGCGCCGTGGCGATCTGCTCGACCTTGGTCCGTCTGCCGTTCCACAGGAAGTGCAGGAGCCAAGGCATGGACCGCGCCAAGCTGCCCCAGTGAACGTGCAGCGGCGCATCCCGGCTCAGTAGATAACCCGGCAGCTTCCACACCAGCCCTGGCACCGAGACCGGAATTGACGAACTCGCGGCGAGCACACCGGCGTTGCCCCAGGATGCCTGGCCCGGGTCTCCTGGTCGGACCCGGTCAAAGAGAGTGACTTCGTGTCCGTCACGCCGCAGCCACTCGGCCGTGGAGACTCCAATGATCCCAGCGCCCACGACCGCGACGCGCACTGGGCTACCTGTCCTGCGACCCCGAACGGAGTCGGTAGCAGCCGAGCCCACGATGGACGCTACCGGCTGCTGTCATGCGAATCCCTCGTGACGTTGCCCCGGCCACGGCTGAAGCTCCGCATTGCCGTAGCAGACGCCAAGGAAAGCCTGACTTCCACGACGGCCGGAGATTTCGTCAAAATCAACGGTCGTTCCAAACTCGGTGATCAGCTGCTACGGACGTTCGGCACCCACTGTGCGAGGAACCTGTACATTCCGATTGCTACCGCTGGTTCCCCCTGAATCCTAGACGCCTCGGCCCGTCACGCCAGCTCGCCAGGAAGCGGCCTGTCTCATCGGGGCCGACTCGGCGGCGGCGCGCCACTCCGAACCCCCTCAGCCCACAACTCCTCGGCCGGTTCCCGCTAATTGGTCCGCTGGCGCGGCTATGACCCACGGAATCTAGCTTGTCCCCCACGTTTCGCTTCTGATTTGCAGCACACTCTTGGTCTTCAATTCTTGCAAACTTCTTGTTGCAACTCGCGGCCTGAGATCCTGCGCCATCATTCCGTTGGTAAGCATGGCTCGACCTGAACCAACTGTAACGCAGCTTCCACATTCCGGCGGAAAGATTCAGGGTCAAGGACCTTTCGAGTAGCCGCAGTCCCTGGCCCGGCAAAGCCCTTCGTCAAGGAGAGCTTCCAGCCTCGTCCTTCCTTCTTGCATGAAAGTTGCTGGGCGATGGCGGGCGTTGGAATCGGCAAACGCAGGCCCGGGTTCCCACGTCGGTATCCACGTGGTTTCTTGAGTGGTCAGGGCGCTGCCAGAGGGGCGTCGCAGAAACGTTCAAGCCATCAGCGCCTTCATAGGGTTCCAGTCCTGAGGACCCGGCTCATTCGACTCGCGATTGCGCAAACCTTCGGCCCCCGGAAGGCTTCCGCCAATTCCTGGTTGCGCCGTTCAGGCCAGTACTTCGGAGTTCGAAGGAGCCCACGCGCTCTGCAGTACTCACATGGAACAGGCCGCCTTCACGCTGACAGGGGCCTATTCAACGAGCGCGATGTTCTCGGCGGACATCCTGCCGTTCCGGCCCGGAACGAGCTCGAAAGACACTCTCTGCCCTTCGTTCAATGTGGCAAGATTGGCTCTTTGGACAGCACTGATATGAACGAACGCGTCCTCCGAGCCATCCTCGGGCTGAATGAACCCATACCCCTTGTCAGGGTTAAACCATTTGACAACACCAGTAGCCATGACAGCTTCCTTTCACGACAATTCGGTCGCAACGCCGCACTATACGGCGCTCATTGAAAACGTTCACACTGTCGGGGAAGGAATTTGCCGCTCGGTTACCCGGGCAATCACGTACGCAACAGCGCTTTAGCAACGCCACTGAATCATACTTGCGAACGACAAGCGCGCAAGCAACTACGAAACGAACAGGTTCCGGAGCTGCGGCCGATTTGCGTTACGCAGGACAAGGGCACCCAGGGAATCCGTTTCCCGGCGGACTACGAATAACTGCGGCGAGGCACGCTATACGCCGGGAATTGACACTTCCGCCCCAAGTGACCACGGGTGTCCAGGCCCACTACGCTGCATGCGATCGGCACCCAATCGATGCCGCTGCCCGATGCGCGAGCACGTGGCTGCCGCCAGGTCGGAACTCAGGCGCCTGGAACTCCATACCGATGCCCGACTCCACCGCCGGTCGCAGCCTCTCCGGCATGCGGAAGGGACTGAGCCCAATTGCCTGGGCCGGCTCGAATGCCAATCCAGTGTCGAATCGGCCCGCCAATGTCGAACCAGTGCAAGCGGCAAATCAAGCGAGTTTGCCTGCAGACAAAGCTGAACAGCTCGGCGCGGGAAACTCTTGGCTGGTCAGCCCAGGGACGGGCGTGCCGGGTTACCAAGCAAGGCAAGGGTAGTTCATCGGGACCACGAACGTTGTCCGGGTTCAGACGGGCGAAATTGCAGGATCTGGGCGCCGAGTTGGCTGTTGATCCACGACAAGCGCCGGAAATTGGTGCCAACGCTTGGTTTCCACGCATGCAAGGCTAAAGTGCGGTTCGCAATCTCCCGCTGATGGCTCACCGCGCTAGGTGAGGCGTGTGGATAGTCCACCAGCACGGCGTTTCCGCTTGCCAGAACATGGGGCGTGTTTCGCAGTGTTCTGCAAGCCAATCGAGAGGTGACATCGTTGGACCGAAGGTCGTTTCTTTTCGCCGCCGCCGCTGTCAGCTCCTCGGCTGCACTGGCTGCTTGCGGCCCGGAAGAGGATCAGGCACAGCAACAGACCCTGGATGCCGGTACGCCCGACCAGCCTGGTCAGGCTGCCAGCGCCAATCGCGGGCTGCGGGAATGGCGTCTGGTCACGACATGGCCGAAGAACTTTCCCGGCCTGGGGACCGGCGCACAGCGCCTTGCCGACAACATTACCGTGGCGTCCGAGGGGCGGCTTTCCGTCAAGCTGTTCGCCGCCGGCGAACTGGTGCCAGCCTTCGAGAGCTTCGATGCGGTGCGGGAAGGCAAGGTGCACTTGAGCCATTCGGCACCGAACTATTGGATCAGCAAGCATCGCTCCGCCCCGTTCTTCGCATCCGTGCCTGGTGGCCTAGTCGCGCAGGAACAGAACGCGTGGATCTACCACGGTGGCGGGCAGGAACTCTGGGACGAGCTTTACGCCGAATTCGGCCTGAAAGCGTTCCTGGCCGGCAACACCGGGACCCAAATGGGCGGCTGGTTCCAGAAGGAAATCAACTCCATCGACGACTTCCAGGGCCTCAAGATGCGCATTCCCGGTCTCGGTGCGGAGGTGATCAACCGTCTAGGCGGCACCGCCGTCAACCTGCCGGGTGGCGAGATCATGCCCGCCCTCCAGTCGGGGGTGATTGACGCCACCGAATGGGTCGGTCCATGGAACGATCTGGCATTCGGCTTCTACAAGATCACGAGAAACTACTACGGACCTGGATTCCATGAGCCCGGTTCGGCCATCGAGCTGGTGGTCAACCGGGCGGCTTGGGAAGACCTTGAGGCGGACCTCCAGGCGGTGGTGGCCGACGCTGCAGCCGCAACCACCGTGCGCATGCTTGCCGAGTTCACAGCTGCCAACATCCAGTCGCAACGCGTGCTGACCGAAGAGCATGGCGTTGTCCTGCGTCCGTTCCCGGCGGAAGTCTTCAAGGAAATGATGCGCCACAGCGACGACGTGGTGCGGGAGACAGCTGAGGAAGGGGACCTCGCGAGACGCATCTTTGAAAGCTGGGAGCGTTTCCGAACCGAGGCTCGCGCACGCAATCCGTACGCGGAGCAGGGATACCTGGAACTCCGCGGCTAGCCCGTGTTCGTTGCACGAGAT
Source organism: Alphaproteobacteria bacterium (assembly GCA_022825705.1). Taxonomy (GTDB): domain Bacteria; phylum Pseudomonadota; class Alphaproteobacteria; order TMED109; family TMED109; genus VXPW01. The sequence goes on along the minus strand of JAJDWH010000032.1, from coordinate 5,442 downwards.
CCTGTGCTAGTTCGTGCACCCTATCGCGCAACCGACTGCCGCTGATGTGTCCTGCCAACCATGATGTGAGTCCGATCAGCCGGCGACTAGCGAGCCATCGGTGAACGCACCGCCGTGGCGAAACCAGACAACGGCCAGGCCCTTTGGAGAAATGTCAGTTGACGCAACGACCGGAACCCTTCGCACTCTCGGTCCCCGACGATGCAATTGAGGATCTTCGGGAGCGACTGGGCAAGACGCGTTTCCCCGATCAAACACCCGGGGCACCCTGGGCATTCGGCACCGAAGTCTCGTGGCTGAAGGAATTGGTGGCCTATTGGCATAGCGAGTTTGACTGGCGTGCCGCCGAGGCACGTCTCAATGCATATCCGCAATACACCGTTCCGGTGTCGGGAATCGACGTCCATTTCCTGCACGTGACGGGGCAGGGCCCGGATCCGATGCCGTTGCTGCTTTCACACGGCTGGCCGGGTTCGGTCTTCGAGTTTCTCGAGTTCATCCCGCGCCTCACCGATCCGGCAAGTTTCGGCGGCAGCGCCTCTGACGCGGTGACGGTGGTCGCTCCATCCCTTCCCGGCTACGGCCTGTCATTCAGGCCCGGACAGAAGCGGTTCTCCGTGGCGGAGATGGCCGGGTGCTTCGCAACGCTCATGACCGATGTGCTGGGCTACGAACAGTACGCCGTGCAAGGCGGCGATTGGGGTTCGTTCATTTCTTCTCGGATTGCGCTGGAAGTTCCAAAGCGTGTCGTGGGGCTGCACGTCAACATGATGCCGCTCCCCCGGGATCCGTCGGCCCTGACCGATGCGACACCCGAAGAGCGCACATGGCGTGAGGAACTCGAGGAATTTCTGAAGGTAGAAACCGGCTACCAATGGATTCAGGGTACGCGTCCCCAGACGCTGGCCTACGGCTTGACCGACTCGCCGGCCGGCCTTGCCGCATGGATCGGAGAGAAATTCGCAATCTGGACCGATAGCGACGGTGACCTGTTCTCGGTGATTTCAATGGACGATCTGCTCGCCAATGTGAGCCTCTATTGGTTTACCGGCGCAATCGGTTCGTCTTTCTGGCCCTATGTCGCCCGACTGCAGGGCCCGTGGCCGATCCCGACCGACAGAACGATTGACGTGCCTGTCGGCTACGCTGCATTCCCGAGAGAGATCCTGCGGCCACCACAATCCCTGGCCGCCAGGACCTACACCGACATCCGCCAGTGGACGCAGATGGAAAAAGGCGGCCACTTTGCCGCCATGGAGCAACCGGACGCTCTGGCCCATGACATCCTGCAATTCTTGCGTCCTCTCCGGGGAGGTGGCTAGCGTTCCTGTGGGGCCAACAATTTGCTCCGTCGACGAACCACTCGCGACGGCCAGAAGCGATGCTGGGATCTTCACTTGATCCCCTGGGTCGTCTGAAGCCGAGACCGCCGGTCACCCGTGTCCGGGCGAACTTCGGCCTGCCGGTGATTACGAACGCACGACTATCCTGAGCACGAAACTCTTCGACGAGGTTCGACAGAGCACGGACCGATCGTCGGGCGACTCCCTCATCCGATCTTGCCGCCGCCGCCACGCCCACCGAAGCGAACAAACCTGACTGGCAGGGCACAGCGCCACCCTGCCGCACAGGGCCCCTGCATACGATGGAGATCATCAGGCCGGCAGGGCGCGACGCCACAATAATGCCGTGATCCGACGTTGACGGAGATTCACCAATGACTCACGAAAGGCGCCGCCTCTGGGGGCGGCAGGCGACGCGAAGACGTGTGATGCACGAGAACGGCCAGGTCTCAACATCAATCGGGTAGCCGAGGGTCCTGAGCTGGAACCGTGGACACCGATCTGTTTCAGGCTCATCCCAGTTGCCGACCCCTGTTGGCGGGCGTATCGTCAACACACATGAGGGCGCATAGCTCAGTCGGTAGAGCAGCTGACTCTTAATCAGCGGGTCCAGGGTTCGAGTCCCTGTGCGCCCTCCATCTAACTAACTGATATATAGAAGGAATACTCGACTCACTGCGAGATAATTGAAGCTTAGGATTTCAGCTAGGTAGCATATAGGTAACACTGAATATCTTCGTTCGGCGGTGTTCCGCGCGGCCTCGCGCCTGCCATGTGCCTGTTCGATTGCGGGCCACATCACATCGGGCTCGCAATTTTCGGTCCGGCCCCCTCCAAGTCCGGGCGGGAGAAGTGGGCCCAGATCGAGCAAGAAGCGCGGATTCGCTAGGTGAGAACTCGATCCACCCTGACAAGTCGATCGGTACGTGATTCGGTGTGTGGGCCCGCGTGCGGGAGCTTGCTGTAGCCGAGACCGACACGCGCTTGTTGTCGAAGTCTGAACCCGGCGCAACGCACTAAGATACGGCGGGTTGCGTCAGTTCAATCCGCGGTGCGGCCTCGAACCGGAGAGGCAGGGAGACCCGCCCCGACTACCTGAGCGGGAGTGTGTTGCCGCCATCCGTCAGCGATCGCGGCACCCGTACCCGACCGTATGTTCGGCGGCGCCGGACGATGGCCGGGGAAGAGCCTGTCGGTCCCCGAGCCGCCGCGCCATGTCGAGAGTGATCTCGACGCCCAAGATTGCCCAGCACTGCCGGGAAACCGGCCCCGTCCGGAGGACGGAGGGCGCAGCCGTCCCGAGGGCAGCACCACGCGGCGGACGCGATCGCGGGCGGGCAGGCCGGCGACCGGCGCCGCCGCTACCAGCGAGCTACGCTCCTGAGCATCACCCCGTGGCCGGGCTCGGCATCGTCAACGGCCTCCTGGCGGACCGCGTCGAGGTTCAGCTCGAAGCCCCCGCCGCCCGCAGGCAGTGTCGGCCGCCAGCCGATGCGGACGTTCCGCGCCGTGTCCGACAGCCCGACCTCGACACCGTCCTGCAGGAGGTCGTCGACGGCGCCCGCGTCCTCACTGGTGCGCGCTACGGCCTCATCGCGGCGGTCGACGACGCGGGGCACCCGCGGGTAGCGGCTTGCCGCCTTTCCACACAGTTGCAATATCCTGAAACCTGCGAACACCCCGGCGTAGCCGGGAGGAAGGGGACCGGCATGCCCCAGGTGAATATCCGCACGTCCAGCGAACGCCTGGCCGTTATCGACCGCGCGGCGGCGATCCGGGGCGTCAGCCGGACCGAGTTCGTGCTCCGGTCGAGCGAGGCGGCGGCAGTCGAGATCCTGAACGAGCGCCCCGTCATCGCCCTCGACGACGAGGCCTGGGACGACTTCGTCGCCGCGCTCGACGCGCCGGTGGAGATCGACCCGGCCGTGTAGGCGCGGTACGCGCGCCGGCCCCAGTGGGACCGCTAGGCCCGCCCGAGCCGCTCGCCTCCCGTCATGACATTTCGCAGTTCTACTCGGGCGTCCCCACCCTCGACGCCTGACGCCTGGCTCCGGGGCGAGGCAAGGCTGAACGAGGCCAGGGGCGGCGCGCGCACCTATGTCGCCTGCAACGGCGCCCGCGTGGCCGGGTTCTACAGCCTCGCCCCCAGCGCCGTGGAACGACGCCGGGTGTCGACCCGGGTCGGCCGGACCATGCCCGACCCGATCCCGGTCATCCTTCTGGGACAGCTCGCTGTGGACCAGGACTACCGGGGCCGGCGTCTCGGCTCGGACCTCCTGGTTGACGCGGCGAGACGCTCGCTCGCCGCCGCCGGCGCGATCGGCGCCCGCGCCGTCATCGTGCAGGCCCTCTACGAATGCGCGAGGGCCTTCTACGCACGGTTCGGCTTCCGTCCGTTCTCGGAGCGCGAGCCGCTGATGCTGACCCAGCGGATGTCGGAGATCGCCGGCCTGCTGGACGCGTAAGCTGCGTAGCCGGCCGGGCGGCGGCTGGAGCCGCCGCAATCCAAGGAGACCGCCATGGTGGCTGCCTCCATGCACGCCGGGAACGGCGACGCGGAGAGCAACACCTGGCATCGCGACCCGTGCCGCACCGCCCGCCCGGCGGCGTTCATAGATCTCTGTGCCTGGTGCCCAGCCCGTCGATGATGGGGCAGTCCGGCCTGTCGTCCCCCTTGCAGGCGTCGACCAGATGGGCGAGATCGTCGTGCAGCGACTGCAGTTCCCGCTGCTTCTCCGCGATCTCGGCCAGCCGCTTAATGGCGATGCGCTTCACGTCCGCGCTGGACCGCTGCTGGTCCTCGTAGAGGCTCAGAAGTTCCCGGCACTCCCCGATCGAGAAGCCGAACTCCCGCGCCCGGCGGATGAACACCAGCTTCCGCACCGCGCCCACATCGTAGGTCCTGTATCCCGCCGCCGTCCGCGCCGGCGCCGACACCAGTGCGATATCGGCGTAGTAGCGGACCGTCTTCACGGGCAGCCCCGCCGTCCTCGCCGCCGTGGAGATATTCATGTCCGGCTCGTTGACTCTCCAGTTGCTGGAATCCTTATATGGACCCTAGGGACGCATCAACCGGTATCGACATGACCGCCATCGCCGCAGGCTTCTCGATCGACTGGCGCAGCCGCCACACATGGCGGACGGCGTCGAAGAATACCGCCTGGTGCCTGCTGGGCTGCGCCATCGGCGATTTCGGAACCATCGCCTTCTTCCAGTTCACCGGGATTCCCTGGCCGACGCTGGCGATCATGGGCCTCGCGATCGCGAACGGGCTGCTGACCTCCATCGCTCTGGAGACGTTCATCCTTGCCCGCCAGATGGACCTGCGGACGGCATTCCGGACCGCCATCGGGATGTCGTTCATCGCGATGGTCGCCATGGAAACCGTGATGAACGCGGTCGACTGGGCGCTGACCGGCGGCGCGGTGCTGACCTGGTGGGTCGTGCCGCTCATGCTGGCGGCCGGCTTCGTCACCCCGCTGCCCTACAACTACTGGCGTCTGAAGGCGCTCGGGAAGGCATGTCACTGAAGCGGGCTCGATCCCGCTCGTCCTGGCAGGCACCCGGGGAGCAGCCGGATACCTGTAGTTCGGCGACGGCAGGGACACGGCCAGCGCGCGGGGCCAACGATCGTTTCGGTCGCCGTGGCGGCAATGCTCTCGGCGCGGGCGCAGCTCGGGCGGAAGACCTGCGACGTCAACTATGCATCCTGCCACGGACGTCACGGCGACGACGATTTCCGGGCCGTCAACGGCCGCACGGGCATGACGGATGCGCCGTGGCGCCGGTTTGCGTGCGGCGGACGGCCGGCGGCGCGCTGCGCGACGACACCGCGTTTCCGCACGGCATCCACCTGCGCGGCCGCCATTGCCACGAGATCGGCGAAGACGGCTCGATTGGCCGCTACTGCGACGCGACGCTGGTCGACGCGCGGCAAAGCCGCGACATACTCTGCGTATTCGACAATCCCGCCAAATGGCTCCTGCGCTGCCACACGCTGGCGCACCAGGGGTCCGGCATGAAGACATCGTGGAGGTCGCATGAAGAGCGCACTGGCGGCTCTCGTGCTGCTCTGGCCCGCCCTGGCCGTCGCAGATCA
>JAJDWH010000001.1 GCA_022825705.1 Alphaproteobacteria bacterium | reverse complement strand
CCACCGCTGGGGGAACGGGGGGGCGGCGGGGCGGGCCGACGCCTCGGGCCCTTGTTCACGGGGGGTGTTCCGGGTGGCTACCCGGCGCGGGCGGGGGCGAGGGCCCGCGACCGCGCCGGAGAACAGGTACTTGAGCAGGTTCGTGGTGCGGATCGCGCGGCAGTGGTGGATCGACATCCTGAGGTGCGCGATGCAAACATCGAAGTCGTCCGAGATCCAGTCTGGTCCGGCTGGCTCCAGCGCCGAGCAGATCTGCACGGCGGTGAGTATGCCGCGGTCGCCGACCAAGACGATCCACTCGATGCTGTAGCTGTGGCCCCGGACCTTCCGGCCCTGCGCCATGACGGTGGCCCGATCGCCACGCTGTTGTTCGAGGACCACGATTCGGACGGCGCCCGAGCCCAGCGCACGCCGTCCCAGCAGTAGGCCTTCGAACTCCTTGGCGTTGACCCCGCCATAATTTTCCCAGTTGACTGCTAGGTCGGTTAGACGTTACCTCTTGTTTGCATGCAGGAATCGGGTTAAACCCCCAATGAGGTTCCGGCTGGGCTTGACAAGTGCGTCGTTTAGTACGATCATTCTCACTTAGATCACTGAGGATCGTGACAATATGCGCTTTCGAGTAAAAGATGTGGCCGACAACAGGATTTTGGCCGGTGGGTTGACGGGCCGACGATTCCTGGGACGGCTGCTGGAACGAGTCGACGGGGAGCCAGAGAGTCCGGAGCCTTTGTATCTCGATTTCGACGGGATCGAGATGGCGACGGCGAGTTTCTTGCGGGAGTGCATTCTTGAATTCAGGAACATCGTGCGACGACGGTGGACGAACTGCTACCCCGTAGTCGCCAACGCCAACGATCTAGTGACAGAGGAGCTGTCCGTATTGCTGACGCAGAGGGACGCGCTGATGCTCTGTTCGTTGGACGAGCAGGAAAAACCGAGCTTACCGCTCGTTCTCGGTGACTTGGAACCGAAGCTACGGGTCACGTTCGAGCTGGTCAAGGAACTTGGCGAAGCCGATGCCGGAGCGCTCATGCGAAGGTCGAAAGATGGCGACGAAGTCGGGCAGACCGCATGGAACAACAGGCTGGCATCGCTGAGTAAGCTCGGCCTGTTGATGGAGATGAGCCGCGGCAGGGCGAAGCGCTACCGACTTCTGCCTCTGGAGGGCTGAGATGGGGCTTGATTTTATCAGCAAGGCGGCGAAGTCGTTTCGCAAGGGGCTAGACCAGTCACGTATCGACCTAGGTACGCCGGACCTGTTCACACAGCGTCCAGACTGCGAACCGCGTGCCTATGTGGCAAGGATCCGGGCGAACGCGAAACTCAGTCCCGGAGAAGACCTGAGCGTCCGGTTTCAGGACGGCAACGTTGTCGCGCAGCGTGGCATGGATGTCGTCGCTGAATTCGACGCACCTCCGTCTGAGCTCGTCGACGCATTGAACGACTCCTACGGCGAAGCTTACGGGACCGTGCAAGAGGTCTACGAGATTGCAAATACAGCGGAGATCGCGGTGTGCTGAACGTACCGGACGTCAGCGGCGAGCAGAAGTACGGGCGCAAGCATCGGCGAGAGCGAAAATCTTGGCACGACAGCGGCAAGCACACACCGTCGCTCGGATGCAATGTCTGTCCCGACCGCCAGACTTGTGGCGGACTTAGCGTCGAGCGCACCTTCTACAATTGCCTCGACAATTGCTGCGGTCAACCAGAGAAGTGTGATGCAGTGTGCCGGAACAATCCGTGCGAGTTCGTACAACGAGTCCGGGAGGTTAGCGGTTTCGGGTTTGACAATGTCCCACGCGCCGCGCGGTTGCTGTGTGCACCGCTGCCGCAGGTAGTTCCCGTTCTTTTTCACGGCAGTAGCCGGGCGGTGCCATTCGCTCCTGCGGCTGTCTGCCTGCCGCTTTACTCGGTCGTCGCTCGGAATCGCGGGGCGCAGCGCTACCGCGACGCAACAAGTGTGGCACAGGCCTTTCGTTTTCAGGTGGGTACACCGGTCATGCTGACCGGGACAGCCATCGATCGTCCTCTTGAGCGGTGGTGGAGCCTCGGTCCGTTAAGGCTGGATGAGAGCCGCCGGTTGCGGGATCTCGGAGTGGAGCTCGTGACGACTCCGAATTTCAGCCTGTTCACGGATCGACCGCGCTGGGACGACATGCACAGCATGAAGCGCATTGCGATCACGCATGAGGAGTTCCTGCGAGTGGGGCTGTCCGCGGCGCTTCACGTTAACGCGCGGACCGAATGGGACTGGGAACGCTGGACGAATTATATCTTGCAGCGCAGCGAAGTGACGCATGTGGCATTCGAATTTACGACCGGCGCTGGACGAGTCGGGAGAATAGATTGGCACGCGGAGCAGCTTGCTAAGCTGGCAAAGGGTGTCGGTCGTCCACTGCATCTCGTGGTTCGAAAGATAAGCGGCAACGTCCTGAGCGGACTCGTCTCGGCGTTCGCACAAACGACGGTGCTCGACACGACTTCGTTCATCAAGACGGTTCGCCGCCAGCGGGCACTCGAGGCGGGACGAGGCAGACTCCAATGGGAAGCGTCGCCCACGGACTTGGACGCGCCGGTCGACGAATTGCTGACGCACAATTGGTCTGCCGTGAGCCGGAGCTTCGATACAGTGTTCGGAAAACCTACGGTCCTGCATGCAGGCGAATGACAGTGGTGCGAAGAGAGCTCCTGTTCAGAGATGTTGACGGGCTCGCTTTCGCTGCCGCGTATGGTCAGCTGGATGACACGAAGGTTGCGGTGACGTACGTGCCGCATCGGCTGGGCCCTCTCCTTGAACTCATGCAGTTGCATGCGGGCGGGCGCATAGCGCGTCCAGAGAAATGGCTCTTGCTTGACGGCGCGGCTCCGCTTGTCAGTGCACTGGAAGAGGAACGGGAAGGCTGGGTGTCCCCGAAACAGCGGCATACGGGATTCATTGCTGCTGCCAGGCGAGGACGCGATGGAGACGAGCGGTTTACCGGTTTCCTGATGAATGCGAAGCGCGCAGGTCACGAGGTAGCGGGCCTATCCGCATCGGTGTCCGGGCAAATGGTTGCAGCGATGGAAGAATTGGAGAACAACATCCACGAACACGCCGGCGCGCGTGAATCGGGCGTTCTTGCCTACAGGGCTGAACCAGGTGCGTTCGAATTCGTTGCCGCGGATCGCGGCATTGGCATCCTAAACAGTCTGCGTCGGCATGCAGCGCATGTTGGCTTGCCGGACGAAGGTAAGGCTCTTGAAGCCGCGCTGACGGACGGGGTGTCTCGCTACGGCCCGAACAGGAGTCGCGGACATGGATTTAGGCCTATTTTCACGGGGCTTGTTAACCTGCATGGCGAACTCAGATTCCGTTCGGGGGACCACGCGATCACGATGGATGGCACGAGTCCTGCGCTGGCCACCTCGAGAATCTCACAGAAGGCCCCAATTGACGGATTTTTCGCAAGCGTGAGATGTCACGCAAAGCAGCGATGAGAAGGCGCGTGCGGCAGTTCGCCATTATCGTGCTGCGGGCTGTAGAAGAGGTCTCCCGTCCGCCTGGAGATATCTCAGTGAGACCTTCTCAATGATGCCCGGACCCGAGAGCTGAATCAGGTTGGTGTGGACGGGCTGCGCGAAGCAGAGTGTTCCGGGTAGCTTCGTCACGTCGTCGAGAGCCACCTCGTCAGGATTATTGGGGGAGCCGGGAGTTGCAACCGGTCTGGGAGCGTTCGATGGGCGTTACTCCGTGGGGAGCCACGAGTTGGACTTGGACGTTGGCGTGTTGGTGCCTTCACATCGCTGTGGATAGATCACGACGGGCAAGGTGCCGGGCAGCCGAGGAAGCCGTCCAACACAGCGTTTTCAGCGGAATGGCTGAGGAACTAGGCGCGGCAGTCGTTGGCTGCTGCGAAAGTCAAGAACGTCGAAGCATGGGGATTTGACATGAAACTACGAAACGTGAGGGTAACGAACTATCGTTCTATCATCGATAGCGAGCGATTCGATATAGACGAAACAAAAACCATTCTTGTTGGACCGAATGAGGCAGGGAAAACTGCTCTGCTGCAGGCAGTACAGCAGCTAAATCCGCCTGCGGGAATTAAACCGCTTCATGCATTACGAGACTTTCCACGCGCGCAATACAATAGGATTTCGCAAGGGGATATTCGTCCACGTGAAATTCCAGTAGTTCAGGCAGCATTCGATCTAGAGGATGGCGACAAAGCTGAGTTACCCGATTATCTTCAAAATGCAAGCTATGTCTTCATACGCAATCTAGATAACTCATTTTCTCACGTGTTGGAAGATGCCCCTGCAAAGAAACGGGTCAGTGATATAAGCGATAGTCTAACTCGATTGGCTGCGCACGTCGATAGAAAAGCTGCAATGGGTGAGGCCGAAAACGGCACCGTGCAAAACCCGCAAACCTCTACGCTAAAGAACATTATGAATGACTGGCAGCTATATGATGTTATTGAGAGCGACAAGGCAAGTGCACTGCTAAAGTGGATTGATGATGTTCTGGTACTCGTAGACGAAGATAACGAACAGGAAATGAAGCGAGTGGATACGCTTCGATATGAAATCGGAATAGGAGACGCTAGGAATGCGGCAGTTCGAATGCTTAAGAAACGCATGCCGATATTTGTGCTTTTTTCAAATTACTTTCGTGTCCGTCCGATCATTCATCTAGCTCAGCTTGCAACCCGGATCGCGAACAATACCTTGGATGAAGACAGATTTGACTATGGTAACGTATGTTTGTTGAAATTGTTGGGTTTTGACGCCTCGCAACTGTCCGCGATGGGGCAAGTGTCCGACCCAAATGCTGATGATGCTGAAGCGCTTGAGGGGTTCAGAGAAAAACTCGATGAGAGACAGTATCAGCTGAATGCAGCTGAGGTTCGCCTTACACGAGAAATACGTTCTGTTTGGAAACCCGACGCCAGTAAAGGAGAGGATGCGAAATTGCGCTTGCGAGCTGACGGTCAGTATTTGAAGGTTACAGTGGAAGATGACCTGGGTGTAGAAGTGGAACTAGACCAAAGGTCTGAGGGTTTTCAATGGTTGGTGTCCTTCTTCACAGTGTTTTTCGCAGAAGCGCGAGGACAGTATAGCAACGCGGTGCTATTGCTGGATGAGCCGGGGCTGAGTTTACATGGCCTGAAGCAACGGGATTTTCGGGAGACGGTTTCGCGCCTCGCTGAAGGCAACCAAACGCTCTACACGACACACTCTCCATTCTTGGTCGGGCCCGACGAACTAGACCGTGTTCGGGTTGTAGAGATGACAGATCGAGATGTGGGCACGAAGGTGAAAACTTCGGTGACTGCAAGTGACCCAGCAGCCCTGTTGCCGCTTCAGGAGGCGCTTGGCTACGATTTGGCACAAAGTCTCTTTGTCCAAAGCCGTAATCTCATTTTGGAGGGACTCACTGACTACTGGTACCTTGAGGCAGTGTCTGCGATGTTGCGAGCGACGGGGGAAATCAACCTGAATGAGAGGATTGCTCTTGTTCCAGCGAACACAGCGGGTAAAGTCGTGTACTTTGCCACTATTTTACACGCTCAACGGTTAAAAGTAGCTGCGTTGCTAGATTCTGATAATGCCGGTGATCAGGCGGCGATGCAGGAGACTTTGGTTCACACCTTGGGGAATCGACGGATATTGCGGACAGGCGATTACCTGAACGATGCGATAAAGGGAGCGGAAATCGAAGACATGTTGCGCGGGTCGCTGGTGGAAATCGCGAAGGAAGAGTTGGCTTGGGACATATCCACTACAGCGTTGGCGCAGCCAAAACGACCTGTCGTAGGTATTTTTGAGAGTGAGATTGACGGGTTCTCCAAGTATAAGCTGGCCAAAGCCTTTTTGAGGTGGACGAGAGAGCATGAAGCGAATGACTTGTCGGCGGCCGAACGGGAGCAGTGGTGCAAGCTCATCAAGGCGATTAATGTATGCTTAAAGTGATCAGAGGGAGCAACTAGTGTAGTCGTTCAAGGCTGTGTGGGATGGATTGAAGTGGGGTGCAGAAGGGGGCGCCCGAAGGCGGTCCGTGATGCGCTTGGTGAGGTGCAGTACCGGCGTTGGGGCATGTTCTGATGATGGCTGCAGCGGGGCTTCTGCCGGGGCAATCCAGCGGACGGGCTTGTAAGCGGGGAGGTAGTTCGGCGCACCGTTTCGGCAATGATTTGCAGTTGTTGTGTCGCGTGTATGGCGAAAGGGTGCGCGCCTTGGTAGGCCGGAATAAGCAGATCGATACATTTGCCAGCTAAGCGCACCTCATAGCATGCTAGTGGGAAGTATCGCGGTCGGGCGGTGAGTGTGAATCACCTATCGGAGACCACGTTCGAGTCAATCAGCCACGCAAGCCGGGCCTTCATTCCTCTTCCTCGGGGGAAACAGACAGCGGTTGGTAGCCACAACGGAGCGGAGACTGAAGTTCGACACCATGCTTCTCCCAAAAATGCCGCGCGAAGGCTTCGGAGGGCTTCAGACGACGCTCGGTCTTGGGGCGCTTTTCGTGGATCACGCGGACCAACGCTTACATCGACACGCCGAGCGGGCGTGCTGCGCGTCGGAGCCAAGGCTTGTCGTCGGGATCGATGTCGCGGACAGTGATGCAGGTACTCATGTCGGCGGCTCCGATTCGGTCAAAAGTCGGCTCGCAACTGACCAAACCTGTTCATCGATTTCGCCTGTTTCACTCGTCTTCCAACGGCGTGCGCTGTCCGAGCTTCGCTACGCGCCGCGCAAGCTCCCGTTCAAGCCGGTTTCGGCGGAACGGGGTGAGCTTGACCCATTCTCTGATCTCAGCGGTGGTCCTGCCGCAGCCCAGGCACCATCCCGTCCTCGGGTCGAGACGGCAGACGTCGACGCATGGGGATTGCGCGCGTTTTGCCCTCCGTGTCATGGAAGAACCTCGACCGTAGTTCCGCTGTTCGCGCTCATGATGGAGCCTGCCGGCCGGAAAGGCCAATTCGACGGACAAAGGCAGTTCGCTTCAGACGTTCTCGAGCCAGCCCATGCCGGCGGAGCAGGAGTCCGAACCACCGAGGGGGTGGGTCGGACCCGGCAGACCTAAATTCCGCGTCGAGCGCCGGGTCCGGTTCGGGGATGCGGATGGCGACCAGCAGCGCGATCATTCGGTGATCCCGTGCTCCTCGAGGAAACCATTGAACAGGGCGAAGCATCGTTCCGGTTCCTCGACCTGCAGGAGGTGGGTGGTGCCCGGCACAGCGGCGTATTCGATGCCGTGAAGCTCGCAGAATTCCGGACAACGCCGCGAGGTTTTCAGCGCCCCGTCCAATTCCGGGTCCGAGCCCACGATCAGCATCGGTCGCGCGGGCGGGCCAGCCTCCTGCCAGATGGGCAGTGCTGCCACGTCGGTATACAGACCGGCCTCGACCGGCCCCGGACAGCAGAGCTCCCAGACGCCGTCGGCGGGAACGAAGCGCAACGTCGATCGAGCGTTGAGTTCCGCAACTCCTCTCCGCATGCGCCGGAACCGGTGCAGAGTACGAAATACTTCAGCCAGCTCACCGGGGTCGGAGAATCGGTTCTGCCGGATTCGGGCGGCGTCGCGAAGTATCTCGCCCGCGGCCACCAGCGGCGCATGCAGCGGGTGGCCCACAGGCGGCATCACAGGCGGGTCAAACAGCACCAGCGCATCCCAGTGCCAGACGCCTTCGATGACTGCGAGCAGCGCCGCAATCGCCGACATCGAATGGAAGACACCGATGGTGGTCTTTGCGCCCCACGCCTCCGCGATGGCGCGATGCACCGCCACGTTGTCGCGCGCGAAGCGGTGATAGCTGTGGGGCTCGGCCGCATGGAACGCATTGCGCCCGCAGTTCCGGAAGTCGAACAGGGCAAGGTCGAAACGCTCCAGCATGTGCTGCCAGAACGGGAAGTAGGAATCGCTGGCGAAGCCGTTGCCGTGGCTCAGGACCACGCGCGGCCCGGACGGGTTGCCGTGCCGGACGACCTGGATGGGCGCGCCGTCGTCCATGGTGAGGTCGAGCGTCGCCCTAGGCGCTGGCAGCTCGAAGCCGGACGGCGGGGTCACGCGGCGCGCCCCGAGTCGCCGCGGGCTACAGCGCGGGCGACGCAATGGTCGTCCCGGACCATCACCGGCATGGGATGACTGCCGAAATTGCCGCACGGGCTGCGCCCCAAGTATCGGAGACCCTGAACGACGACGGCAGCCTCCAGGAGCAGGAGCGGCCAAAACTAACGGTTGACGGCTGCGGAGAAGCTGTTTCCATGGCTGACGACGTAACCTCGATCGTTCGGGTTCCCTGATGGCCGCAGCGGGACTGTGCCTCCGTCAGCGACTCCTGCGGAGGCCCTGTCGTGTGGCGGTGGGTTCACGGGTTCGCCACCCGAACGAACACCCTTCGGCAAGGGTCGCACGGGCTTCCTACGAGCGGCCCGTGTGCGAGTCAATGCGGCGTCGTGCGGGACGGCTTCTCAGTCACGACGGCCATCGGGCCTGTCAACATGCCCTTGAGATGATTAGAACTTCATGACAGGGTCGGCGCATGATCACCTTGCACGTTTCCGAACTGAAGGCGCAGTTTTCCAAGGTGCTTGCAGCGGTCCGCGCCGGCGAGCGGATCGGCATCCTGTATGGACAGTCGCGGGAACCCGTCGCGATGATCGTTCCGTACGAGCCCCCGAACGTGCAGGAGCGAGAGGTCGGGTTCCTCGACGGCAAGGTCACGATTGAGTTCATGGACGACTTCGACATGATCGCAGAGGAACTGCTTGGCCACGGGATGTGAACGATGTCCCTGGCACCCACCCTCATCATGGTCAATCGGACAGTCGCACCGACACACGTCCTCCGCTCGAGCTTCTGTCTTGAAGGCGTGATTGGGTTGTACGTAATCTCCGCTGGTATTGCGTTTGTGACAGAAACGCTACTAACTTTCTGACAAACAAAGCGGAGATGCTTGCCGATGCGGGGCCTTCCCAAGCACATCATGGAGCACGCCCGGCGGCCTTCCGGAAGCCACGCCGTTGTGTGCGGGCGCCCTGCTTCACCTTGGTCACCGCGCGGCGATCGACCAGGCGTTGTCGCGATTGGCCCGCTCGGGAGAGCTGATGCGGATCTGCCGAGGCGTCTACATGCGTCCCCTCAGGACCCGGTTCGGCTCACGGGCACCCCGTCTTGGCAAGGCGCTCGGCGCGTTGTCCGTGCTTTGGGGCGAAGCCATCGTGCCTAGCGGTGCCGCGGCCGCCAACCGCCTCGGACTGACGACGCAGAATCCGGTTCGCGCGGTCTACCTGACCTCCGGCCCCAACCGCCGTCTCCGCTTCGGATCGTCCGTCGTGGAGCTGCGGCACGCGCCGCGCTGGCAACTCGTGGCCCCGCACCGCAAGGCCGGCGACGTGATCCGCGCATTGGCATGGCTAGGTCCGGAAGAGGTCGAGGAAGGGCTGGAAGCGGTCCTCCCCACGCTTCGCGACGAGGACCGCGACGAACTCTCAGCCGCGCGAGCCACCATGCCGAACTGGATGGCACGAACTGTGAGCGCCCGCCTGGCGGATGGCTGAGACGCGGTAGCAGGAGCGTTCGGCCGACGACCGGCGCGATGCGCTGGAGGTGGTGGAGCAACGTGTAGTCAGGCGACCGTGAACCTGCGGCCCACTGATGATCGAAATAGGGAAGCTGCTACTCGGGTCCTTGGCGCCCGATGACCTTCCTGCCTATTGCGAGACCCTGGGGGTGCGGATCATCCAACCCGATCGGGAAGACGGGTCCGCGCATCGCGCGTTGTACCGGCCGGTCGGACACCGCGGTCCGCCTAATCGTCCGCATCGAGGTCGGCCATCAGGCCGTCGACGTCGCCGACTGCGACTAGTTCGCCGCGGCGGGCGGCCTCCATGGCCGCAATTGTCTCCTCGTTTGGCACCAGCGGCTCGAACGGCAGACGCTTCTCGGCCGCAATCCGCACCATCATCAGGCGGAAGGCATCGGACACGGTGAGGCCGATTGTGCTCAGGACAGCGGCCGCCTCGTTCTTGGTTTTCTCGTCGATGCGGGCTCGGACGACAGTGCGCATGCGTCAATCCTCCTAAACGGGCTACGTTGTAGCCCACCTTTCTGTCCAATGGCCACGCCGTCAGCGGCAGTGTCGCTGGCACGTGCGGATCACGGACCGACGAATCCGCTCAGGCGCCGCTCGATCTTGCTGGAGGCTGGAAGTTCCGCTCCGGTGTTCTCATCCACCTTTGGGCTCGACCCCCCTTGCCTGCAGGCCGCACGGAACATCCTTCGCCCGTCCGTCCACGCTGCGCCAGATCATGTGGCGGCTGAGGGCGGGGTCGTTCGAGCGTCCTTCAGCAGGGTTTCCTCGCCGGCAAGATCCGGCTCCCCGCAACCGGCCAGGATCGCCGCTCGCGCGGTGTCGCGGAGCGCAATCGCGGCGTCGAAGCCATCCTGCTCCGCGAACAGCGGTGAGCCCAACGTGACCTGCACGTCGCCGGGGCGGGGATACCACTGACCGCCGCGCAGCACTGATCGCGTCCCGAGCAGCGTCACCGGCACCACGGGCACCCCGGCTGCGGCAGCAGCGGCGAAGGCGCCGAGCTTGAAGGCAAGCAGGCCGGGGCGGCGGGTGAGCGTCCCTTCCGGATAGACCGCCAGCCGGCGGCCCGCCCGCGCCGCCTCGATGACGTCGTCCACGTCACCCCGGCTGCGGGCGTCGTCGAACCGCTCCACGAACAGCGCGCCGAGCCGGCGCAGGAACGGTCCGGCGATCAGCTGCGAAGCCAGCTCGGCCTTGGCGGCAAAGGCGGTCTCGCCGGGCAGGGCCGCGACGAGCACCAGACTGTCGAGATAACTGCTGTGATTGGCCACCAGGATGGCGCCTCGTTCCGGAGCGGACTCGCCGCTCACGGTCAGCCGCGTGCCGGTGAGCTTCAGCATGACCCGTGCGGCCGCATGGACCACCTTCCAGCGCCAGGCGCGCAGGGGCAGCACGATCACCAGCGGCCAGACGGCCAACGCCAGGGCCACCAGGACGGCCCACCAGTAGCCGGCGAAGGCGCGGCCGTGCACCAGGCGACCCCCGGCGCGCAACCTGCCGGTGGTCGCCGAGAGCCACAGCCCGAGCAGTTGCCGCCAGAGCCCGGGGGCGGCTTCGTGGAGACGGCCCTCCAGGTAGCGTGCGCGGGTGGCGGCGCGGCGGAGCTTGCCGCTCGAGGTCTTGAGCACGGCCCGGGGCGGCGCCAGGACGACGTCGTCCGGCGCGATGCCCGCGACATCCACCGCCGCCGCCTCGATGCTCTGCCGCATCCGGTCGCGGGCAGGCACGTCCTCCTCGCGGGTCTCGGCCACCACCACCAGCCGCTCGGCCCGATCGGGCCCGGCGGCCGCAAAGACCGCGACGCAGCCGCGCCGGATGCCGGGAAGGTCGCCGACGGCGGCTTCCAGCTCGTGCGGATGGATGTTGCGGCCGCCGCGGATGATGATGTCCTTGATCCGGCCCGTCAGATAGACCTCGCCCCCGGCGACGTAGGCCAGGTCGCCGGTCTCGAGCCAGTCGCCGTCGAACAGGTCGCGCGTCGCCTCCGCGTTCTCGTGGTAGCCGACGGTCGAGGAGGGACCGTTGAACTGCAGCCGCCCCTGGCGGCGTTCGGGCACTTCGCGGCCGGAATCGTCGACCACCCGGAACTGATGCCCGGGGATCGGCGAACCGCACGCCACGACCTCGATCGCGTCTTCGTGCCCGGTCGTCACCGGCACCGCGCGGGAGCGCTCGATCAGCTCGGTGCGGTCGACCCGATCGGCGAGCAGCCCCCGGCCGGGACTGGGAAAGGCCAGCCCCACGCTGCTTTCGGCCAGGCCATAGACAGGGGCGAGTGCCCCGGGATCGAAGCCGTGGGGCGCGAAGCGCTCGCAGAACGCCCGGACAGACGCGGCCCGCACCGGCTCCGCCCCGTTGACGACCATGCGGGCCGAACTGAGGTCGAGGCCCTCGATCGCGCTGTCGTCGATCCGTCCGACGCACAGGTCGAAGGCGAAGTTGGGCGCACCCGAAAGTGTCGCCCGCCGGGCGTGGATCTCCCACAGCCAGCTCTCCGGACGCGCCAGGAAGATGAGCGGCGACATGATCGAGACCGGCACCGCGAAATGGAGGCTGCCCAGCCACGCGCCGATCAGGCCCATGTCGTGGTAGAGCGGAAGCCAGCTCACGAACACGTCGCGGTCGGGCTCGACTTCCATGGTCCGGCCCATGGCGCGAATGTTGGCCAGCAGATTGGCGTGGCTCAGCACCACGCCCTTCGGATCGCCGGTGCTGCCCGAGGTGTACTGGAGAAAGGCGACGTCTCCCGCGTCGCGCGGCGGGGCCGCTGCCGCTCCGCCGCACCCAAGGAGTCCCTCGACGGTCTCGACCGACCGAAGGCTCGCGACCTTCGAGCGCAGGAAGTTCGCGAGCACGCGCGCCTCCGGCACGGTGACCAGAATCTCGGCTCCCGCGTTGGCGAGTATCACGGCCTGCCGGCGCAGGTGATCCGCGAGCTGCGAAGGCCGCGCCGGTGGATAGATCGGGACCGGCACGCAGCCGGCGTAGAGGATCCCGCAGAACGCGTGCAGAAACCCGGCGCAGGTGGGCAGCATCAGCGCGATGCGGGTGCCCGGCGTCGGTCCCGCATCGAGGATGCCGCCGGAGACGGCGAGAGCCGTCTCGCGGAGGCTCGCGTAGGTGATGGTCTCGAGATGGTCTTCCCGTTCTCGGAGCCAGGCATGGACGCGGTCGGGATGCGCGTCGGCGTGCCAGTCAAGCACCTCGGTCAGGGTCGCCGCGGCGCTCGGTATTGCTTCAACGGGGCCTTGGACCGTGTCCCCTTGGGCCGGCGGGGTCGCGCGCCCGCGTCGCCCGCCGGCCGTCTCCATTGCGCGCAAGAGATCGGCCGGGGTTTCAGCTTCCGCCAGCGTCGATCCGGGAAGGCTGACCGAGAATGTCTGCTCGATACGGACCAGCAGCTCGGTGCGCCCTAGGCTGTCGAAACCCAGATCCTCGCTTAGCTTGCTCTCGAGGGTAACGCGCGGGGTATCGGGCGCGGAACGAAGTTCGCGCGACAGGGTCGCGATCAGGTGCAGCAGTTGCGCTGCATCGTCGGGACCGGTCTTGCCGCTACGCGATCCTGTGCCGCCGTTCTCCATGGCGAAGGCAATCTCGCATGCCCGGCGGGCCTGTCAACAATTGTTGGTTGCGCGAGGTGTCGTGCCGGGAGGTTGCGGCCGCCGTCTTCTGGCCATCCACCATCGCCATGAGAAAGACGGACTTCGGGGCAGAGACGGTGGCATCGCGACCGGGGCGGTGCTGGATCTCGCCGTTCGAGGCTAGCATTGCACGAGCCCCGGCCAGACACTCCGTGGTTGTGTCGTTTGCGGTATTTGTTGGACTTACGGCGTTAGTGGCCTATCATGTGCGCGTCGGATGGAGACGCTGAAATGGCTGGTAAATCTGCAGTGCGCACGGAATCCGGCATTCCTAGCGCCCGGGATGCTGCGCTCGCGGAACGCGCCGTCGGGAAGCTGGCGGCGTTGGCCGATGAAGCAGGGCCGGTACCGGCCCGTTTCGGTGCGGCCGCAGCAGAGTCGGTCGACATTCCGACATCGGCGGTGCGGTTGCTCAGGGAGATCCTGGACCAGATGGCGCGTGGGCACGGCGTCGCACTGACGCCGCTGCACGCGGAACTGACGACGGGGGAGGCGGCGGACCTGCTGCAGGTCTCGCGGACACATCTGGTGCAGTTGCTCGACGCCGGACGGATTCCCTGCCGGATGGTAGGCGCGCACCGCCGTATTCGTGCAGCGGACATCGTGGCCTACCGCCGTGAGACGGAAACACGCCGCCGTTCGGCGCTGGACGAGCTGACGGCACGTGACCAGGAACTCGGCCTGCAATAGTTGATGGCTCGGCGGAGGGCGTTGCTCGACGCCAACGTGCTCTACCCGGCCGGCCTTCGGGACATGCTCCTGCGACTGGCCGACCGGTACCTGTTCGTGCCGCTCTGGAGCGCCGACATCCATGAGGAGTGGATTCGGAGCTTGCTGGCCGACCGACCCGATCTCGATGCTGCTGTGCTTGAACGGACCAGGACGGTAATGGACGGACACTTTCCGGAAGCCATCGTGATTGGATACGAGAGCCTTGCCGGCGATCTTGATCTGCCCGACCCCGGCGACCGCCATGTGCTCGCTGCAGCGATCGCGGGTCAGGCACAGGTGATCGTAACCCGGAACCTCCGGCACTTCCCGGCCGATCGTCTGGCTGTGTACACGCTCGCAGCAGAGAGAGGATCCGGACGCCTTCATTGCCGGTTTGCTGGAGACGGACCTGGACACCGTACTTGCGACTGTTCGCGGACACCGCGCTGCACTTCGTAAGCCGCCGCGATCGGCAAGCGACCACCTAGTCGCACTTGAGCGTCTCGGCCTGCACGAAACCACGGCCCTGCTTCGGGGGCATCAGGACGCCATCTGACCATCGCGACGACAAACGGGGCAGGGCGGAGGAACAGTCAGCGTGCTCGGCCAGCCAGGCACTTCCGGGCAAGTACCGCGTATGGTCGCAGACTTTGCGGAACAACCGAAGGTTGCACAGGGTCAGACTGGCATCTCCGGTACTTGAGCGCCCACCTGTCGCCGGCACCGGTCCATTCGAGGATGGCGCCAGGGTCGCCGATCGGCTGGGCGCCGGTCCCGCCCCAGACGACAACGGGTGTGAGCACGATGCGTTCGATCAGCTCCCGGATCGCGGCCGCGACGACGCCGATTGAGGCGACCATCGCCGCGGGTCCGCGATGGCGCATTGAAGGCTGCTGAATTCCGGCCTAAATTCAGACACATGCAAGAGCGCAAGCGCACGGTACAACGACCGCCGGACAAGCCCGGCCGTCCAAAGGACTGGCGTGACCAGATCAAGGCGGATTTGGCCGCCCAGCTTGAGGCTGGAGCGACCCTGTACGGCATCCGAAAAGACGGTGCCTACATCGCTCGGACCAAGGACGGAGACCGGGTAATCCGTCGTCCCGCCCGGGAGTCCGGCTGACCCGGCGCGCCAGCGCCCGCTGCCATGCCGACGCTGTATGTGGTGGCCGGCCCGAACGGGTGCGGCAAGTCCACTTTGACGCGCACCGGGTGGCTCCGTGACCTCGACATCATCGATCCCGACGCAATCGCGCGTACCGCCGCTTTCGCCATGCTCGCCGCGGCCGTGCGCGAGGCGTTGCGGAGACGACGGGCCGCGCTCCGCGCTGGCCGAACGCACGTGCTGGAAACCACGCTCGCGGGCTCAGGCGTGTTTCGCCACATGGAGGCCACGCGGGCGGCCGGTCTCCGGGTCGAACTGCACTATGTGTGCGTAAAGTTGCCCGAATTGGCACTTGACCGCATCGAACCCGCGTTGCGGCTGGCGGCCACCACGTCCCGGACCCGGACGTGTGCCGGCGGTTTGTGCGGTCGCAGGCCAACCTGCCGGCAGCCATCGTCCGGTTCGACGAAGTACGCCGCTACGACAACACCGACCCCGACAGGCCCCATCAAGACGTTGCGGTGATGACCGACGGGATGAGGTGGGCCGCGGAAGATCTCCCGGGTTGGGCGCAGGCAGCAATCGCACGTCCGCTTTAAGTACGCTGGAGCGACTTCTACCGCATCGCCCATTCATCACCCGAGGTTGACGGCGAGCGCCCGGTGGGGCGAGCGGCAACCACATGAGGTGCCGGGGCAGTGCGGTGTTTGCGTCCCGGCGCACTGCGCGAGACCGAGAAAGGACCAGCAATGCCATGAGCGCCCTGACACTGGTGATCGGCAACAAGAACTACTCGTCCTGGTCACTCAGGCCCTGGTTTGCCATGCGCCACGCGGGAATCCCCTTCGACGAACGACTGCTGCGGTTGTTCGATGAGAACTGGAAGGAGGCCATCACTGCGGTGTCGCCCTCCGGCCGCGTGCCGGCGCTGCTGCACGGCGAGCGCACGGTATGGGAATCGCTCGCGATCCTGAATACGTCAATGAGTTGTTCCCGGACGCCAGGCTCTGGCCGTCCGGCCGCGACGCCCGCGCCCAGGCCCGTGCGGTCGCGAACGAGATGCACGCGGGCTTCATCGCGCTGCGCACCCACATGCCCATGAACCTGCGCCGTCGGGACCTCAAGGGGAAGGGCCGCGGGCCGGGAGTCGACGACGATATCGCGCGTGTCTGCGAGATCTGGCGCGACTGCCGGGCACGGTGGGGCGCGGGCGGCGATTTCCTGTTCGGGACCTTCAGCGCGGCCGACGCCATGTTCGCGCCGGTGGTGACTCGGCTGGACACCTACGGCATCGACCTCGACGAGACCTGCGGCGCCTACAGCCGTGCCGTGCTGAGCCTGCCGGCCTTCATGGAATGGCACGAGGCGGCGCTGAAGGAACCCTGGGTCGTGCCCGAGGACGAAATCGACTGAGGGCTCGTGTGGAGTTTGTTTCGGCCCGAACGCATCACGGTAAGCCGATTGACGACGTCACAGCGGGAGCCGGCCGCGGAGTTTTGATCCTGCCGGTACTGCGCGGACCCACGACCCTGCATCGCGTCGCGGAATGCGGGCTGGCGGTGGGCATCATCTTTGCGCCGATTACGTGGTTTTGCGTGGGACCCTGTCCAGCCCAGACGCCACGTGATCGATCACTTGGTGACGCCGATTGGCGTCCAAGCAGCTCGCCGGGCCTCAGTCGAGGGACATCACGGCATCGGGGTCGTGAATGTGGATGAGCATGATCACCCACTTGCCGTCCTTCTTCCTGAGGGTGTAGGTCGCGCCTGCCCGCTGATAGACCTGCCCGCGGGAATTCACGCGTTCGAACGCGGTGCTCGCGATTGCGGTGCCGTCAGTGAGCCGTTTGACGTTGAGCGCAACCCAGCGGGAATCCTCGAAACCGCCGTGGATCATGTAGCGCTTCCACTTTTTGATGGTCAGCCGGATGTCCTTCGGCGTCTCGTACGCGCGCAGGTCCCCGTTGGGGGCGAGCATGAACAGCGGTGCGTCGTAGTGCGCCACGATCTCCCAGGCGTGCCCATGGTCGAAGGTCTCGAGGTAGTTCCGCATGAACGTGTCGATCTCGGCATCGCCCTGAGCGCCCTGCGCCGGCAGCGCCAACATGACCCACGTTGCCGCGATCGCGACGCGGGAAGCGAACCTCACGCCGTGGCCCCGCCGCAATAGTCGCCGATCGGCTTCACCTGTCATGACGCTGCTCCTTGAGGCTCAGTCGCGGCAAACCCACCCGCCCGCCAGCCCGGACGATGTTGCGGTAGCGGGCTGATCATAGGCAGGTACGGCCCGGAGACGTATTGAGACTCGGTTTCGCGTGCGGAGTACGTGCGGAGGCTTCCACTGGCAATTCCAATGCCCATAAAGGGCAGTGGGTCACGAAGGAGGTGCGGCGGTCAAGCCGGCCGGCCACATGCTTGCCCGGTTCCTTGCCGCCCGGGGCATCGCGCCGTCCGGCGTGCCGGAGGCACCGGGGGAGGGCGTAGAGGCGCCGTTGGCGGCTCCAAGCGCTAGCCAGGCGCACCCTCTCGGACCACATCCTCGAGGATGGCGTCGGTGGACATCCCCTCCGCCTCTGCCTCGAAGTTCAGGATAATCCGGTGGCGGAGGGCGGGCGGCACCATCGCATCGACGTCGCGGAGGCTCACGTTGAAGCGACCGTCGAGCAGCGCCGCCACCTTGCCGGCAAGGACCAGGGCCTGCGCGCCGCGGGGACTGGCCCCGTAGCGGACGAACCGCTTGACGCTCGAGGGCGCACCTTCGGTTTCCGGGTGGGTGGCCAGGATCAGGCCGGCCACGTGCTCCTTGACCTCGCTCGGCACCAGCACGTCGCGGACCAGCAGCTTGAGGCGCTCCACCTCGTCGATGCCGGTGACCTGGGTCCCGGCCGGCTCCTCCCGGCCGGTGGTGCGTTCGATGATCTCTGCGATCTCCGTCGCAGCAGGCGCCCCGACCGCCAGCTTCAGCATGAAGCGATCGATCTGCGCCTCGGGCAGCGGATAGGTGCCGTCGATCTCGATCGGGTTCTGGGTTGCGAGGACGAAGAAGGGCCGCGGGAGCGGATGGCGCTTTCCGCCCACCGTCACCGCATGTTCCTGCATCGCCTCCAGCAGGGCGGACTGCGTCTTCGGCGTCGCGCGGTTGATCTCGTCGGCGAGCAGGATCTGTCCGAACACGGGTCCGGGCTGGAATCGGAGCTCACGACCGGAATCGAGATCCGCAATCACGTCGGAGCCGATGATGTCGGCGGGCATCAGGTCGGGCGTGAACTGGATGCGTGCGAGGTCGACCCCCAGACACCCGCACAGGGCCTGGATCATCTTGGTCTTCCCCAGTCCGGGAAGTCCTTCGATCAGCGCATGGCCGCCCGTGAACAGGCAGATCAGCATCTGCTCCACGACGCGATCGTGGCCGACGATGGTGGCGCCGATTCCGGCCTTCATCTTCTCGAACGTGTCGAGGAACTCCCGGACGCGTTCCGTGCCCTCGGCAGGCGCTGCCAGGTCCGTGACCGCGGCGGCCTGCGCACGTGTCGCTGTGGTCATGTCTTCTCCCTCATGCGATTGGCACGCCACCGGGCACCGAGGTCCAGCAGCAGCATGGCGAGTGCAGCTGCCAGCAGCCACTCCCGAATGGGAACTGGATGCGGATACGGCTCCCGTGGCAGCTCGAATACATCTGCTGCGCGGGCAAGCACCTGTCCCCCGGTCTGCGCCGCAAGGATATTCAGGAAGGTGCGATCGGGTGGGCGATGGCGGTACTCGTCCGGGTAGGAGACCACGGCGCCCGTGATCGTGGACAGGACGTCGGCACCGGCATCCGGGTCGCGGGGACCCGAATCGTCGGCTCGATCATCGTCCGGGGCGAACCCGCTTCCGGCTTGATGGTTCATCGAGACGGCGACCAGGTACGCGCCATGCCCGGCGGCAGCAACCGTTCCCTGGTGACGTCCCGGCGCGACCTGGCGGAGTTGCAGAACGCGGCTCTCCCGGTCCGGCCGGATCACCTCGGCCTGCACGTCCGCGAAATTGACCGGACGGCCGTCTTCGCTGGCAACATCGACCGTGATGTCCACCTGGTCCGTATCGACGTGGGTCCGGACGGCCAGGTCGTCCCGGCGCTCGCTCCTTGCCGCCCAGCGGACAAGTTGCGCAAACAGCGGCCCGAGTGACTCCCACTCGACCCACTGCGTGCCCCAGCGCGGCTTGATCTCGGACGTAAACACCGCGGTCCTGCCGAGGCCGAAGCGCCAGACGGCGAGGACCGGATCCTGCGCTGGGCTCTCCAGGAGCACGTCCACGCCGCGCCGCGCCGTGGTCGCGACATAGCCGTCGAGCACCGGCACCGCATCGAGCACGTTGCCCCTTGCGACCTCGTGATGGAGCGCCCGCGCCACGGGCCGGAACGATTCCTCGACCAGGCCGCTGCGGGTCGCGAGCTGGGTTTCCATGGTGAAGATGCGCGGCAGCTTGGATGCATCGCTCGTGAAATAAAACCGGCCCTGGCCCATCTCGCTGATGCTCTGCAGCTGCGGCCTGCCCGTTTCCGAGCCGATGGTGACGGCGGAGACCGTGATCTTCTTCCGGACCATGCGCCCGAGAAGCTCCGGAAACTTCGAGGAGTACACCTCGCCGTCCGACAGGATGATCACGTGGCGGATGACGGCGGGACTTCGGTCGATGGCCCGGTACGCCTTCTGGAGGCCCCACATGAGCTGCGTGCCGCCGCCTCCGGCGCGCATCGATGCGATGGCGTCAAGCGTCCTGCGCGGCGCCCCGATCGGGCCAATGGGCACGACCCAGTCCGACTTCATGTCGAAGGCGAGCACCCCGAGCTCGGTGCGGTGATCCATCACCGAAACTGCGCGCTGCGCGGCTTCGCGGGCGAGCGCAAGCCGGTGATAATCGTCATCGGCCTGGTTCATGCTCCCGGATCGGTCGATGACCAGCACGATGGCGGTGGAGGGCGCATCGAGCTTGCGCCGGGCCACCATCCTGACCGGAAGCGCTTCCTCGACCGGCGTGTCGTAGTACCCGCCCAGACCGAAGCTCCGCTCGCCTCCCAGCATCACCAGTCCGCCGCCGCGATCGCGCACAAAATCGCGCAGCGCACGCATCTCCGCGTCCGTCAGGGCGAGGGACGAGAGGTTGCTGAGCAGCACCACGTCGAATCCGGCGAACATCTCCGGTCCGACCGGGCCGGCTACCTCGGCAGCGGCCGCGAACGCGGCCGGATCCGCATACACGCTGACATCGATGTTCTGGGTCCTGAGGGCCCGGGCGAGGAACCCCGCCTCGGCCGGCACCGGATCGAACAACAGGGCGCGCAACGCCGGGCGGACGGCGACAACGCCGGCCGCGTGGTTGTTGCCTGCCTCCCCGTCCTCGGCCGATTCGATTCGCGCCTCGAAGATGCCGAACCCCTCGCGGTCCATCACCTCCCGGTGGACCAGCGGGTTGTCCCCGCGGCGGAGCTGTATCTGGCCCGATCGCACCAGCGCGCCGTCGCGAAACAGTCCGATTTGCGCGATCCCGTCCTGGTTCGCGCGGACTGTGACCCGGATATCGAACGGCTCGCCGCGTCGAACGTCGGCGGGGACGTCGACGCGTTCCACGGAAATCTCTCCGGGAGCGGGGCCCCCGATCACGACCGGATGGATCGCGATCCCGCTGCGGTGCGCGCTCTGGGCAATGCGGGACCGATCCGAAACCGTGTCGTGACCGTCGGACAACAGCACCACGCGGCGATCACCCGTCTCGGGCAGGAGCGTCTGTGCGCGTCGGAGGGCCAGTGCCAGGTCGGTCGCGCCGTGCACGGAGCCCGGGGTCGACGCCCCGTCCGGCTCCGGGTCGGGTAGGGGCGCTACAGGTCCGGCCAGGCCGTCGCCGGGCGCGATCACCCATGCGTCGCCACTGAAACCGACGATCCCGATGGTGTCGTCCGGGCCGGCATCGCTTGCGGCCAGTTGCGCCGCGTGGACTGCCGCCTCCGCGACCCGTGCTCCGACGCTCGCGGACTCGTCGACGACGAACACCACGTGGCGGGCATCCGTATCCAGCAGCAGGCGGGGCTGCCACAGCGCGGCCCCCGCCAGGGCGAGGGTGACGAGCCGAAGGCCGGTTGCCAGGGGCGACGCCTGCCGGCGCCGGCGGTACAGGTACAGCGCGAGTTCGGCGCCGCCCGCGGCGAGCGCGACCAGGGCAAGGATCAGCCAGAGCGCCTGCTGGTGCGGGTAGGTTGGAGGCGCCAGGTCGGAAGCGGCCGCGCCGGACGCGGGCCCGGCCCTGCCGGGAGCAATATTGGATTCAGACGCGTTGAGAAGGTTGATCGCAATCTGGGGCGGCGCGCCACCGTCGGCATCGGGGCGCGCATGAACGCCGGTGAGCAGCCCGATGTCGGGATGTTCGCCTGGAACCGGCGCTCCCGTCCGATAGTGCACCGGCAGCGAGTCCAGCCGCACGGGATGCAGCCATTCCAGTGCGTTACCGACGAGGAGGGGAAAGGCGACCCGTACCCGCAGGTCCGATTGCAGGGAGCGAAATCCAAGGAACACGGCCCGGACAGCCCCGTCGGCCTCGCCGCCTGGCCCCGCGCTCTCACGGCTGCCGGCGCCGCTTCCGCGCGGCCCGGTGTTCGGGTCGGCCGCGGTCTCTGACACCTCGTCATCCCACGCGTACATCAGCAGCGTGTCGCTCGATTCCGCCAGGACGGTGCCGCGACTTGCCGGCTCCTTGCGCTCCACGGCGAGCGCTTCCTCGACCAGCAGGTCCGTGAGGTCCACGTCGCGCATCACCGGATGTGCCTGGTGCCAGCTGGTGACGGCGGGCCGTTCGACGCGGCCGCTGGCCGCAATGGGTGCATCGGCAGGGAGCGCCCCCATGAGCAGGTACCGCCCCGGCGGCAGCCGTTCGGGCGCGGCGGCATCGATCACCACGACATCGGCCCCGGCGGCGTGGGCCGCTGCGACGGACGGGGCCCGGAACAGCTGCCCGGCACCGTCCGCCCGCAGCGCTTCCTCCAGGAACAGGTCGCCTTCACCGACCAGCGCGATTCGTCGCGAGCGCGGCGCCGGCAGCACCGCGTGCACAACGTCGTCGGCATCCAGCGCGTCGCCGCCAGCGATGCGGGCGGTGAGCACCCCCGCGGCGTCATGCCGGAACGGCAGTACCGCGCCTCGTTGCACCCCGGCCGGCAGCGACAGCTTCTGCTGATGGAGCAGGACGTCTTCGAACGCAACCTCGAACTCGACGGCGCGCGCGGCATCATCGAAGTTCGCGATCGTGATGTAGAGCTGGTAGTCCACCTCGGGCGCGGGGTCGCGGCGAAGGGCAAACTCGGTGATGCCGGCGTTGGCCGACGATTCGCCGACCAGGTGCCAGGCCACGGGCGTTCCGGGCACCGACTCCGCGGACGGCTCCGCAGCGTCGGTGAAGACGTGAATGCGCGCAGCGGGTCCGGCGGCAACGAGACGGCGGGCGGTATCCACGGCATCCGACAAGCGATCCGACCGGTGGGTCGCAGCGAGGGCGTCGATCCCGTCCCGCAGACGGTCGGCATCCGCGGTGAAGGGGACCACGATCTCCCCCCGGGAGGTCATGAGCATCCCGGACTGGCTCCGGTCGAGCCCCTCGGCGACGCTTTGGGCCATCCGGCGGGCCGCCTCGAACCGCCCTTCGGGGACGTCGGTCGCCTGCATGCTGGCCGAGGTGTCGACGATCATGACCACCCGGGGCCAGCCGGACTGGGTGGTCGACCAGAGCGGGTTGGCGATCGCCAGCGCCGCCGCGACGACGGCGAGGAGCTGCAGCCCAAGGGAGGCGCTCGGACGCAACCGGAGCCAGGCTGGCCGCGGCGAGCCGCGTCGATCGTCGACCGCCTCCCACAGCAGCAGGGTGGTCACCCGGACCTCCCGGCGCTGCACGCGGTACATGTGCAGAAGGAGGACCAGCGGCACGACCGCGAGCAGCCAGAGCGCCGCGGGATTGGCGAGGCTCATGCGAGAAATCCTGCCGAGCGAAGCTGCTGCAGGAGTTGCACGTCGGACGTGCCGGTGCCGGCCAGTCGCACGTACGGTACCTGGAGGCGCCGGCACAGCGCTACCCGTTCGTCGAGGAAACGGGTGAGATTCTCCCCGTATCGCTTGTGGGTCGCACGCTCGGCGGTCAACCTCTTCGCCGTTGCCGGCGAGGGTTCTTCAACATCGAGGAGCTCCACGTCGCCGTCGATGTCGGGCGAGATCTCGTCGTTGGCGAGCACCTGCACCACGCGCGCATCCAGCCCGCGGGCAAGCAGCGCTCGAAGACCGGCCTCGATGCGTTCCACCGGCTCGATGAGATCGGAGATGATGACGGCCACGCCCGGCGCAAGCGACGAACGCGCGTGCTCGGTCAGGGTGTCTCCGAGCCGGGTGCGCCCGCCCGCCCGGATGAGGCCGAGCCGGTTCAGGAGGGGCGCCATCCGACGATGACCACGCCGCGGTGTCATCCCGCGGTCGCGCTGCCCATCGTCGGCAAGCAGTCCCACGGAGACGCGTTCGTGGTTCGCGAGCGCGACGCAGGCGAGCACAGCCCCGGCTCGCAGGCCGTGGTCTAGCTTGGATGGCGTGCCCGCCCCCATGGAGGCGCTGGTGTCGACGAGGAGATGCAAGCAGAGATCCCGATGTTCGCGGAAGCGCTTGACGACCAGCCGGTCCAGGCGCCGGTAGACGTTCCAGTCCACGTAGCGCGTGTCGTCCCCCGGCGCGTAGGGCCGGACGTCGACGAACTCCAGGCTCGCGCCGTAGCGCGGGCTGCGCCGGTCGCCGGGAATGCGCCCGTCGAAGAGGCGCGCGGACTGTAGCCGCAATCGGGCAAGCCGATAGAGGAAGGCCGCGTCAAAGCGCTCCGTGATGTTCATCGTCGCGTCTGAATGGCCTGGAAGTACCGCTTGATCCGGCTCCGGGCGTCCAGCGGAATCCACTCCTCGCTCAGCGTCTGCTCGGCGCGCCGCGTGAACCGTGCCCGCATGTCCTGCATGGGGCGCCGGGCCTGCCCTCGAGCGACCTGTCCCGCCGAATCCGCGAGGAACGACCGATGGGCGCCATCCTGGCGCAGGCCCGCGAGTTCGACTTCCGGCGCCTGGTCCGTATCGATCCGGTCCGCGATCGAGCCGGGCGGCAAGACGGCGAAACCGGAGCCGGGTTCCCCGGCGTTGCGCCCGGTTCCTTCCTCGTCTCTCGGGCTGTCATCGTCGATGCCCTCACCGGGCCCGTGCTTGGGCCACGGCGGCACATCGCTCGTCGCGGTGTCGGTCGACTCAGGCAGGCTCGCGAAGCGGTCGCTCTGCGGGGTCAGGCGCTCCTCGTCGGGAAAGAGCGGCATGGTCTCCGGTGGGTCGTCCGCCGAAGGTTCGCGCTGCACGGGCTCGGCCCCGTCCGGCTGGCTGGCCGGGCCGCCCTCCTCGGGGCGCTCCCGCACGACTTCCAACGGCGGCGGCCGGGTCGTATCGCGTTGCCGTGCACCACCCCATAGGGATTCCAGCTCGCCCAGGGCCGCGGCCGCCTCGGCCCGCGAGTAGCGCCGGGCCGACAGTTCGGTGTCGGGCCGGGAGAGGGTGTCGGCCGGGAGCGACAGGATGTCCCCCGGTGCTCCCCCGACCCGAAGACTAGGCAGGCGTTCGTCGAGATCGTGGAACGGACGGCGCTGGTCGGACAGGCGGAGGGCGTGCTCGAGGGTTTCGGGATCGATTTCGACCGGAGAGTCCCGGAACTCGACGGCAGGCGTCTCCTGAACCGGCTGCCGGGGCGGTCGCCGTAGGGGAGTGATCGGAGCCATCGTCACTCCAAGCTCCACGGGGCTGGTGCCGGCGACGGGTTGCGCCTCCGGCGCCGCTTGGACGGACGCAGGGGAGACGAGGGGGACTGGCGGAAGCCAGACGAGGAGGGTGGAGACGGCGAGGACGGCAAGGGCAGCGTGTGCCGGCCGGGAGGACGGCGCCAGCGGGACGCCCGTCGGTACCGAGAGCCTGCCGGCGTGAGCGGCGGCGTCGGACAGGAGTGGACCGGCCAGCGGTAGATGGGTGCTGGTTTCGAACTCGAGGGCGGCGGCCAGTCGCTCATCCAGTCCGAGGTTCCGGTCCAGGGTCCTGGCAGCTAGCCGAATCGGAACCGGAACGAGGAAACCGGCCATAGCCCCGAGCGCGGTCGCCGCGATCACCGCGAGCCCGTACTCGGTCCCGTCGATCGGCCACACCGCCTTGAGTAGCAGCCACGGTATCAGGACGACATGAACGGCAAGCGCAGCCAGAACCGCGCCGGAAATACCTCTTGCCAGCCGAATTCGCCGGCCTGCCCGGCGCAGGGTCGAGCGGAGGCCGGCCCGCTCCGAAGGGTTCACCGTCACCGCTTGCGCTGCTTTTGCGCGATGCCGATCAGGAGATCATCCCTGCGTCGATGCTGCACCGGTACCGACCCCGTCGAATTAGAGAAAGATCCAGGGCCCTCCGCACGAGCGGCGATCCCTCGCTCGATCCGCCTCCATCGCACGCCGCCCCGGGCGGGGATCATGCGCACGCACGAAGCTCCAGGGCGACACAACCGGTCTGGCAAATCGAAAGCTGCATGGCGGCTCGGGAGCGGTGGTTTCGAGGATGGATCATTCCTGCCCGGCGGCGCAATGACAACGTCAAAGTTACGGACCTCCGACTTCGGGGCTTCATGGCGACGCCCTCCAGGTTCCATGATTGACGACAGGGCAGGGGTTCAACGCATCAACGTCGCGCCGAGACAGCCGGTCGGAGGAGCACGGTCTTCGGGATATCCAAGTCCCGAGCCTTGTCTTCGTGGCGCTGCGGACCCGAACAAGACCGACACGGGACTCAGGTGAGCCAGGGCCCAATGCGTCATCAGGAGCTTGGCTGATTGCAGACGGTCCGATTCCGTTATGATGGGGCCACGCTACGCATACGCGAGAAGGGGCCATCACGTCAGAGGAGGAGATGCGAGACCGATGAAGGCATTCAGGCCTGCGAGAAGCTTTGGTATCCGCTGGAATCGTCGTCGTGTGGTGCAGGGTGTTCTTGGCCTTGGCATCGCCGGGGGGCTGGTTTCCCCGGACGCCTGGATGGCAGACGCCGACGCGGCGGAGATCGCACGACAACGTCCTCAGGACGGGGACCAGTTGACGTTCTTCGGCGGCGACCGCGATGGCGAAGTCATCGCGCCCGCCGATCTCTCCCTGGGAGAGCAGCCCTTTATCGCCTATCCGCGCGACCCGTCTTCCGGCGTAATCCGGGATGGATCACGCCTCAACCAGATCACGTTGCTACGGGTTGATCCTGCCCGATTTGACGACCGGACCCGACCGGGCACCGTGGACGGAATCATTGCCTTTTCGGCCACCTGCACACACCAGCAGTGTCCGGTGACCGCGTGGGACGAGCAGGCCGAGGCGTTGTTCTGCTTCTGTCATCGGTCCCGCTTCGACCCGTGGAACGCCGGCAAGGTCGTGAATGGGCCGGCCACGCGGAAACTTCCCAGGCTGCCGCTGCGATTGGAGGGCGAAAACGAGCTCAGGATCGCGGGCGGCTTCAGTGGACGGGTCGGAAATTGATGTCGCGACGTGAATGTCGGGTGTGTCTCCGTGGGAAGAGACGCCCGGGCGGTGCTTCGGCACCCCATTCACCATGCAACCATTCCCACGAAGGACAACCATTGGGGAGACTTACATGAGAGGTCTATTGACGGGCACGGCCGCAGCGGCCGCACTTCTCGCCCTGATGGTGGGCAGCGCGACCAGCGCCAACGCCATCGAGAACTACAACCCGGTCACCGAGGATCGACTGGACAACCCGGAGCCGCACAACTGGCTCCAGGTTCGGGGCAACCGGGAGGGGTGGGGATACAGCCCACTCGACCAGATCAACGCCTCGAACGTCGGGTCCCTGCAGCCGGCCTGGCTGTTCTCGACTGGCGTTCAGGAAGGACACCAGTCGCCGCCGCTGGTCAACGACGGCGTGATGTATGTCACCACGCCGATGAACCAGGTGCTGGCTCTCGATGCGGCCACCGGCAAGCGGCTGTGGCGTTTTCAGAGAGAGCTGCCGGAAGACCTTTTCCAGCTGCACCCCACCAACCGTGGACCGGCGCTGCTCGGCGACCGGCTCTACGTAGCGCTCACCGACTGCTTCCTGGTCGCGCTCGATGCCCGAACGGGCGAGGTGATCTGGGAGGTCGCCGTCGACGACTACCAGGCGGGCTACTACATGACGCTCGCTCCGCTGGCTGCCAAGGGCAAGATCATGGTGGGCGTGTCCGGCGGCGAGTACGGCATCCGCGGTTACATCGCAGCCTACGATGCGGAGTCCGGTGAAGAGGCGTGGCGTACCTACACGGTGCCGGCGCCGGGCGAGCCGGGGAGCGACACCTGGCCGGACGACGACGCCTGGAAGACCGGCGGAGGATCGGTGTGGCTGACGGGGAATTACGACCCCGAGACGGGAATTTCCTATTGGGGTATCGGCAACGCCGCGCCCTGGATGGGTGACACCCGTGGCGGCATGGACAACCTCTACACCACGTCCGTCATGGCGGTGAATGTCGAGAGCGGAGCGCTCGTGGGACACCACCAGTACCACTGGAACGATTCCTGGGACTGGGATGAGGTTTCACCCCCGCTCATCTACGACGTCACCCGTGACGGGGAGACGTTCAAGGCACTCGTCAATGTGGCTCGCAATGGTCACATCTACCTTCTCAAGCCGACCGCCGAAGGTCCGATCGAGTTCGTCGACGCGTGGAACTACGTCTACAGCAACGTGATCACCGCGTTCGACCCCGACACGGGCCGCGTGTCGTATGACGACAATCACTGGCCGGGCACCGGGAAGGCAGCGCTGTTCTGTCCGTCGCTCTGGGGCGGCAAGGACTGGCCGTATTCGGCCTACAGCCCGGACACGGGCCTGCTCTACATTCCGGCGAACGAGAACCTCTGCAGCACCCTGGAAGGTGCTGAAGAGAAGTACGTGCCGGGCGAGCTGTACATCGGGGTGCCGATCCCGGTGATCCTTGGCGGGTTCAGCCTCCGTGAGGGGTGGGACCACATCGGGGAAATCCAGGCCTGGAACGTCGACAGTGGCGAGGAAGTGTGGAGCAAAGACTTCGCACACCAGAACTGGGGTCCGATTCTGGCGACCGGCGGCGGAGTGCTGTTCTCCGGCGGCACCAACGACCACATGTTCCGTGCCCATGACGCGGCGACCGGCGAAACGCTGTGGGAATACCCGACCAATTCGGGTGTGACCGCTTCGCCGAGCACCTACAGCGTCGACGGCAAGCAGTACGTTGCCGTTCAGTCGGGCTGGGGCGTGGACGCCGAGCGCAAGCAGGACGTCCTGCGCGGCATCATTCCCGGGTACGACGTGCACGTACCGCAGGGTGGCGTGATCTGGGTGTTCGCGCTTCCGTAGGGCTTGCAGGAGGCTTGGGGGCGGCGTTGCGGATGCAAGCGCCGCCCTGAAGCCCAACCCTGAACGCGGGAACTTTGCGACCGGAGCCCGATCACCGGGCTCCGGTCGTTTGCGGTCATATGATCGTGCGTCGGCGGGCAAGGGAGACATCGACCTGACGAGCAGGAAGGTTGACTTGCGGGTGTGTGGAAAGCGGCGATATCCACCCGCAATACGTGCAGACCTACAATCTGACGGTTCTTGTTAGGTACAGCTGGGCTGCCCCGGAATACTCTGAAGGGTGACCCACTTCGGGCCAGCGTTTCGTCTGGAGCCGTTGATCGGAGCAGCACGGTGGGATTTGATGGGGAGCAACCCAATGGTTGCCAGCGATGACAATTGGTAAAGGTTGGTTCGTCCTTCCATTCCCTCAAGGGAGGCCGGACGGGTTACTACGCTGTTCGCCTGACTGCCAACGTCCGCGTCACCTTTGGATGGTCCGAGGATGGTGCGACCGACTTCAACATTGAGGACTACCACTGATGGTCGAGCGCCACCCTTCTGTCGATCCGGTGCATCCGGGAGAGATCCTGCGCGAAGACGTCCTGCCCGCGCTGGCGATAAGCAAGACGGCTGTTGCGGAGGCCCTGGGGATTTCCCGCCAGACGCTGTACGACATTCTCAACGAGAAGCAGCCGGTGACGGCTGAGATGGCTGTGCGCTTCGGCAAGTTGTTCGGCAACGGCGCGGGGTTCTGGGTCAATCTGCAGCGCATCTACGATTTGGCGCTCGCCGAGCGGGCGGTTGATGTCTCCGGGATCCCGACGTTCGAAGGGCGGACCGGGTAAATGACGTTTCCCGGCCGGCAAATGCGGAGTAAGCCGCTTCTCGATATCCGGCCATAGCGCCCCTTTGGGCTCGTGTCGGCGCGCCTGGGCAACATGGCTTCCGCGTGATCAGGTTCAGTTTCGCCGTCGATGAACGCGGGGGAGTCGTGGGTCTACCGGCCGCGATGGTCCGATCCGGCGAGGCACGGCGCCACGACAGCGCCGACCTCCCGCGCGTTCGCGGAGACCGGCGAGACCAAGTGCGTAACGCGTGGCGCAAGCACCTGGACTCTTCATGGGTCGATTTTGGGTTCGGACCAGGGCGGCACCGCCATCAATCCGTTCTTGAGGGCCATGCCGAGGCTGTTCGTCGGTATTGACCCGACCTACCTGCCGGTGCCGATCCGACAATCATCGCTCAAGGAAATCGACGATGTCCTCGGCCGCATCAGCGCCGACGTCACCCGCTGCAACCTGCGCTTGGAGGCGCGCCGCGGGCGGCGGAAACGCCGACAGACGCATCTCGGTGAGTGACGGCCAGATCATCTCCCAATACACCGAGTTGACGAAGTCGGGTTACCGCACCGGACTCGTCGTGCGGCCCTCAGCCAAGGATCTCGGACCGGTGCGGTTGTTCGAGGACATGGTGCGTGACATCCCGCTCGAGCGGCCCGAATGGCCGGGCTGGTTCGCGCGATGTGTTGCCGACGTCCAGGTTGCGAGACTCGACCGAGCCTTCGACAGGTGCCTCCATAGGAGTCGTGCTCCGCGCCACTATCCACGACAGCAGAGACGTACAACAATTTCGTCGTACAGTAATCTCTACGACAAATCTGATTTACAACTGAAGCGCCATGGAAATTGAAACCATCCCCGAATTCTACATTGGCACACTCGTCGAACCTATCGAATCGTCGTCCGCTTAGCCGTCGTCGCGGCCGTGCTCCACATCCCTTGGACGCTGCTGCCATGAACTGGAGACGTGGTGGCCGAGAACGGTTGGGTAGATCGAGCGCTGCCAGCAGTGAGGTTGCTGCACAACGAATAAGTTGCGCTGCTGCAGATCGAGGTTGTCAGAAGATACCGGCTTCAATCGATGAGATGCTCCTTTTAGTTCTAGAATCTTATTCTAATTAGATTCTTGTGACATATTTCTCATGTCCAGGTCAGGCAATATCGGCCAGTTGGCAAGCAAAATGGCACCGACCTGCGCTCTCATGACGTGATGCGCGGTGCTGCGAGATCGGTTCTCAGGTGATTCGTGAGTGGCGGAACGTGTGTGCGGAGCAGGAACTGTGCGCCAACCGGAGCCGTAGGCGGCAACGCACCCAGAAACCGCCGGGTTCGAGTGACCTGAACGCGGGTCGACAGAGGCACTCCACGGCAGCAGTTCGTCGATACGACCGATCACATGTTCGAAGATGCTGTAGAACGGACGCAGGACGATAACGTCCAGCCGGTGTCACCCCGCGACTATAACCTTACGAAGCACTGGGAACCGAGCATGTCTGCCGCCGTATCGGATTCGTGACAGTGGATCTGCTCGCCATCGGCGAAGTCATGGCCGAGATTCGGCAAGATCCGACGGCCGGGTTCCGCGTCGGGTTTGCAGGCGACACGTTCAACACCGCGGTCTATTGCGCCAGGGAATCCGGACCATCGGCCCGCATCGGCTATTGCACGCGCGTCGGCTGTGATCCCCTGTCCCATGCCTTCCTGAGCGCGGCGAAGAGTGAGGGGATCGACGTTTCCCAGGTCGGATTCGATCGGGAACGCAACCTCGGCGTTTACACCGTCTCGACCGACAACACCGGCGAACGCATTTTTCACTACTGGCGCAGCAACTCCGCGGCGCGCCAACTGTTCGCATCCGCCGAGCCCCTTGCTTCGCTGCCGCCCGCAAGGGTTGTCTACCTGTCGGCCATAACGCTGGCCGTCGTGCATCCTTCGGCCCGCCAGCGCCTCATCACCGAGTTGCGCGAGTTGCGGGGGCGCAGCGCGTGCCATGTGGCCTTCGATTCGAACTACCGGCCGCAACTCTGGGAGGACGCCGAGACTGCGCGCCGCTCAATCCGGGAGATGTGGCAGGTTGCGGACATTGCCCTGCCTTCGGTTGACGACGAAATCGCCTTGTTCGGCGATGCGGACGAGGAGGCCGTGATCGCGCGATTCGCCTCTTCAGACTGGCATGCCTGCGCCATCAAGCGAGGAGCGTTCGGCCCCGTGTCACCGCGACTCGCGCGCCGCGCGCATCCCGGATTCGCTCCCGCACCGGAGGTCGTCGATACGACTGCAGCCGGAGACAGCTTCAACGGCGGCTACCTGGCGGCACTCCTTCGCGGCGAGGATGAAGGGCGATGCCTCTTGGCCGGCCACAAGATCGCCTCCCGGGTGGTTGCCGAGTCGGGAGCTTTGATTGCGCGCAGCTGAAACGAACGTCCGATCCCACCAGTCAAATGCCCGGTCGGAGGCGTCCCGATGCAAACCCAACCCGGATCGAAGACCATGACCGACAATGCACGGAATGTCTTGGCCCGGCTTGGCGAGGCCGGGGTAGTACCGGTCGTCGAACTGGATGGCCGCGAAGTTGCTCTGCCTCTTGCGAAAGCGCTGATGGCGGGCGGTTTGTCCGTTGCCGAAATCACGTTCCGATCGGAAGCGGCGGCGGATTCGATCCAGATCCTGCGGGAGGAACTTCCGCAGATGCTGGTGGGAGCCGGGACAATTCTCAATGTCGATCAGGTGGAAATGGCCCATCGGGCTGGTAGCCAGTTTGTCGTCACGCCTGGCTTCAATCCCGCGGTCGTTGAAGCCTGCATTGAGCTTGATGTGCCAATCCTTCCCGGGATCAACAATCCAACCGGCGTCGAACAGGCCATGGGCTTCGGTCTTGAGGCCGTCAAGTTCTTTCCGGCCGAGGCCAGCGGCGGCGTGTTGTTCCTGAAAGCATTGTCCGGTCCGTACCCGTCGATCCGGTTCCTGCCGACCGGCGGCATTACTCTGAACAACCTCCGCGCCTATCTCGCACTTCCCAATGTCCTCGAATGCGGCGGGTCTTGGGTGGTACGTCCGGCACTCATTCGGACGTCCAGGTTCGACGAAATCACCCGCCTTGCGGACGAAGCGGTCGCACTGGTCGCCCGGAACAATTGAACTGCCAATTGGCAATGACGATCGCCTTCCTGATCGGCACGGTGGACGTTGTCATGCTCCATCTGTGGCGTCCTCAGGTCCAGGCGCAAGACAGCGCCATCTGCTCCGCGAACGTGATGCGGAAGTATGCCAAAGCGGGCACGTTGCAGGCTCGCTGGCGTTCGACTGAGAAGCCACGTACGCGCTAACCGCCGGTGCGAGAACCTGCCGCCCGGACTCCGCCGACCGATCTGTGGCCCGCCTGACACCGCGAGCCCAAGTGGCTTGGGACCCACTCCGCCTCCGACTTTTGTCCCAGAAAGTCAGCGGGTTAGGGCGCCAATCGTTGCTCAGCCCGCGAGCCGGCCAACATGTCATGAAACTGGGTTACTCTGGCCCGGCCCAAAATGCCGTTCGGCAATCCCGCAAGCCAAATGCTCGCTCACGCGCTGAGAGCCTTAGCAATACCGATGGAGTCCCGTTAGATGCCGCTCGAATCACTGACCTTCCACAGCGTCGATGTGCGTGCTGTCGTTCTCAAGCTGAATCGCCCTGTGGTCGCCAAGATCGCGACCATTACGGACTGGCCTCTCATCCTGATCGACCTGAAGACCGAGGAAGGGGTCGTCGGGCGCGCCTATCTCGAGCCTTACATCGTCAAGTCGATGAACTATCTCGTGCCAGCATTGCGTGACATGGGGGCGATGCTCAAAGGCCAAAAGCTGGCGCCGACCGAGATCTATGAAACCACGCGAAAGTCGCTGCACTTTGTAGGGTACGAAGGCATGACAATGATCGCTGTTTCCGGCATCGACATGGCAGCTTGGGACGCCTTGGCCAGAGCTGCTGGCCTGCCGTTGTGCACATTGCTCGGCGGTTCGCCCGGACCAGTGCGCGCGTACAACAGCAATGGGCTCTGGCTCCAGTCGCCTTCCAAAGTTGCCGCTGAGGCGGTCGAGATCCGCGATGAAGGACAGTTCGATGGCGTGAAACTGCGCCTTGGCAGGGAAGATCCCAAGGATGACCTTGCCACGATCGATGCGGTTCGTCAGGCGGTTGGTGAAGACATCCATTTGATGATCGATTTCAACCAGGGTCTGGACATGGCGGAGGCGTTGCGCCGGTGCCACATGCTTGACGACCTTGGATTGACGTGGCTGGAAGAGCCAGTTGTCTACGATAATTTCGATGGATACGCCCAACTCGCCCGGGAACTCAAGACACCGCTGCAGATTGGCGAGAACTTTTACGGACCGCGCGACCTGCATAAGGCACTGCACTGCCAGGCCTCCGACTACGTGATGCCGGACTTCATGCGCATCGGCGGTGTCACCGGATGGATGCGCGCAGCAGCGATTACCGGCGCGGCCGGTATCCCGATGTCAACGCACCTCTATCCCGAAGTCGGCGCCCATGTGATGCGGGTGACCGAAACCGCGCATTGGCTGGAATGGCAGGACTGGGCCGATCCGATCCTGGAAAAGCCCTACCAGATCAAGGACAGCCATTTGCACATCCCGAATGTGCCTGGGATGGGCCTGGAGTGGAACGAAGATGTGGTCGCTGGAAACCTCTACGAAGCCTGACCGCCCCGAAACTTGTACCGTTCCTGTCGCTTACCGAGTTGACCTGTAGGCGCTTACGTCATTCAGGGCCGAAGCAGGCGCGCGAACCGGGAATCTCCTCCACTGTCGCTACAACGGCAATCGCTGGCTGCGACGCGGGGGTGCACGGGCGTGTTTCGGCCTTGCTATTTCCGGTTATGCGGTTGGATTTGCTGCGGTCGAGTTCCCCGCAGGTATCGTTCGGCGCCGAAGATAGAGCGGAGCTGCAACTAGGTCGAAGAAGGCATGCTCGGGGCAGGCGGATCCCGTCGACGTCACGCCGCGCGGGGTGCTACTTCCCGGTCAATCTTTGGTCGCACTGTGCG
Source organism: Alphaproteobacteria bacterium (assembly GCA_022825705.1). Taxonomy (GTDB): domain Bacteria; phylum Pseudomonadota; class Alphaproteobacteria; order TMED109; family TMED109; genus VXPW01. The sequence continues at coordinate 207,238 of JAJDWH010000001.1, read as the reverse complement.
TTCGGCAACGTCCAAATCGTAACGCGCCTGCAGATTGATCCAGAACTCTGGCGTTGTCCCGAAATAGCGTGCCAATCGTAACGCAGTATCGGTAGTGACAGCGCGGCGGCCAAGCACGATGTCGTTCAGCCTCGGACGTGAAACCTTGATATCTCGAGCCAGCCGATAGACGCTGAGTTCCATCGGTTTCAAGAACTCGTCACGCAGAATCGCGCCGGGATGCACCGGGGGCAACCGCCGCCCGGAGGTGACATCAGAGAAATCTACTCCGAGCCGGTCCAATTCTTCTCGGTCGATGGTCACGTTTGATTCAGCTCCCGGGGCCAGGTGTTTGAAGTTGCTTGACGGGATAGGGTAGGAACCAAGAATGGGCCGGAAGCATTCTGCCATGCAGACAGACCGCATTGGGACCAATGCTGGAGTGATGCTGGGTAAGCCCGTGGTCGCTGGTACCCGGATCCCCGTGGAACTGGTACTCCGCAAGCTCGGTGAAGGCGCGACCACGGCTGACTTGCTCCGCGCTTACCCGAGGCTGACTGAACACGACATACACGCTTGCCTCGTCTACGCAGCAGATACCATCGCCCATGAAGAAACCCTGTACTTGGAGTCTGCCTAGTCTTTCGACGAGCCTTCGGTGATGCAGTTTGTCGTCGATGAGAGCTGTGATCGCGCCGTATAGGGTTGCTGCCGCGCACTAACCCCTTGAGGCCCTGGCGGCTGCCGACAGTTCTTCGGGGGCCAGTGACGAGCGGGTGATCGAATTGGCTCCGCGGGATAGATGCATTCTACGTACGGAAGATAAGGACTTCGGCCAGTTCGTGCATGCAAGTGGTGCGCGTTCTGTCGGCGTAATCTTGGTGGGGTTTCCGGCGGACTCCGGGTCACACGTTCGTGAAGACGTGGCGGAACTGGTCGACCGCTGAGATGGCGGTCTTATCGGGAGGTTCGTACTCGTTCAGCCCGGAAAGACGCGTATTGGCCCCCGGCTCAACCAGTAGCTCCGGGCATGTGGACCAATTACTTATCGTTCCGGATGCGCACGCAACAACTGTAATGGGCACAGTGCCGCGGCGAACACAACGCGCATTAGGTGGAAGCCCGGCTCCAGATCAGAAGGCTTCATTCGACACGATCAGAGGTCATCGACCTCTGCGGGTGCGTGCGTCTAGCGGAGCATTGCCAGGCTCGATCGAGGGAGTATTGAGCAGCTAAACGACTAACGCCACGAAGCTCAATACATTGGTCCTTTTGCAGCCCGCTTTCATCAGGCGACCGCCTGCCGCCCCGGTGACGAAGACCAGGGCGGCAGGCCTGTCAATTGCTACCGACTGAACCTATTCGTCGATCTCGCCGGTGAAGTAGTTGACGTGGGTGTCGCCTTCGTAAAACCTGAAGAAATAGTCGTCCGACACGTCCTTGCCGGCATAGAAGTCGGCCAGGCCTTTGTTCCAGTCCGCGCCTCCGAGCACGCCGACCTTGCCCGAATCCGGATATTCGGTGATTTCGGGCATGAGGTTGGTCGACAGGCAGAGGTAGACTAGGTCGCTATCGCCGGTGTTGACCAGCTTGTGGGCCAGGTGCCGGCCGATCGGCAGGGCAGCGTAGTCGCCCGCCGACACCACGATCTCATCGTCGCCGATGGTCAGCGTGCCGGTCCCTTCGAGGATGAAGAGGGCCTCCTCGTTGCGAATGTGCGAGTGCTTCGGAAAGGCATATTTTCCGGGTGCGACTCTGAAATGGCTGCAGCCCAGTTCGACGTTGCCAGTCGAGCTGCCCAGCCCCCTGACGACATGGTGGAACTTGTCGGCGACCGAGATTTCCTTCGGCTCGACGTCGTTGACGTTGATCACATGCTTGTGGCGGGCCATGGCGGGATCCTCCTTCCCTGGGGTTGTATTCCCGGTGTTACAACGGGCCGCTAGACGACCCCTTGTCAATTGAAGACGTGACGGGCGCAGCCTTGATGTGCACGCACTGCGGTGAAGCCGGATCCTGGTCCCGGAGGTAAAGCAAGTCGCAAGTCGGAACGCACGTATGGCAGTCGTCCAGGTCACGACGTCGCTTGGCAGGCAGCATTTCGTCCCGCAAAGTTTCGGAACCGGAACCGTGTCGCAGTTCCGCCGCGCCTACGACCAGGGTGATCGTGTCGGCGCGATCAGGCAGCGCCGGTTTGGCGGCGTTCAGGTCGTTGACGGCAGTCCTGCGGGCGGACAGCTGCCTTCGTTGGCATTTGGGCGGCTGCGGGTGGGCCCACAAACTGGTGTCGCTGATCACCGCCGCGCCCAACTTGGCGCGGGAGCGACGGTCCGGTTCGCTGCCGACTGCGGTGAAATTGAGAAAATGTCCGGCGCCGTGCGGTCGCGCGGCGAATGCAAGCGGTGCGCGGACATCGCCGGTCACGTCGCCAGCGACGGCATGCGCGGTGAGCGCTTCGGGGTTGGACAGTCTCATTTCGCGATCGTGCCCCGAGGGAGAGCGAACCGGAACTGAACGAACCTCTTGCAGCCTACATCAACAGCGCCAGCGTTTGCAGATTTTCCGAACTTACGATGCCTGGAGACCCGGTCTGCATCTGGGTGTCGGATCGATTGGCCGGGCGCCGAATTGCCGGAAAGCCGGTCCTTAGCCGCAGGTCAGGCATCGATACCGTCCGTGAGACAGTTCATGGATCCTGATTCCAGTCCGGGTCGTTGCTGGGTGAGAGCGGCGTGTCACCTACGAGCAACCCTTTTCCCGGGACGTAGTTGATTTCGAGACGGATCCCGTCCGGATCTTCAAAAACGAAGTAGTAGTAACCTGGAGCCCAATCGCCCTCGAGCGGCCCCCGGTCGATCTTCGCCCCCATCTCGCGCAGTTTCGCTGCCGCCCGGTCCACGTCCTCTCGCGAGCGGGCCCTCAGGCAGAGATGGTGCAATCCCACCCGGTTCGGGACGAAGCGTTCGTCCTCGTATTCCGGTGCGGCGCGCTGGATGCCAAGCGCAGTGCGCCCGCCCACGTGATAGACGAAATTGTTGCCGTCATAGACCATCCGCATGCCGAGGAAGGGCAGCAGTTCGCAATAGAATTCCCGCGCTTCGTCGAAACGGCTGACGGTCAGGATCACGTGGGCCATGCCGTTGACTTCGATCATTGCGTCGCTCCCGGGTTCGGATGGGCCATCAGGTGTTTGCGGGCCTCGGCGTCCCAGTTACCGGTGGGTCGCCCAAACTCCCTGCCAACCTCGTAGCCCCGCCTGAGCCCCGGGCGCTGCTGGAGCGCCTTGTACCAGCGCTTGACGTTCGGAAAGCTGTCGAGGTCCACTTCCTGGCGCTTGTAGGTGATGACCCAGGGCCAGCAGGCCATGTCGGCGATGGAGTAGTCACCGGCGATGTATTCGCGTCCTTCCAGGCGCCGTTCAAGTACTCCGTAGAGACGCAGCATTTCGTTGGTGTACCTCTCTACCGCATACGGAATTGTCTCCGGCGCGTAGAGGCGAAAGTGTCCCGCCTGACCGAGCATCGGCCCGAGCCCGCCCATCTGCCACATGAGCCATTCCATGACCTCCACGCGACCTCGAAGGTCGGACGGCAGGAACCGGCCGGTTTTCTCCGCGAGATACAGCAGTATCGCCCCGCTTTCGAACACCGATACAGGTGCGCCGCCGCCCTGCGGGTCGTGGTCGACGATCGCCGGCATCCGGTTGTTGGGGCTGATGCTGAGGAATTCCGGCTCGAACTGGGCGCCGCGGCTGATGTTGACCGGGACAACACGATAGTCGATCTCCATCTCCTCGAGCGCGATGGAGATTTTCCAGCCATTCGGAGTTGGCCAGTAATAGGCGTCGATCAAGAAACGTACTCCTGATGAGGATCATCGATCGGGTTCTGAGATGCGGCGTGGAACCGGCGTTGACTTCCGGCGCGCCCGCCCATTCTGACGGAGGTCCACCGTGATGTGGCAGCAGCCTGCCACACGTGTTGGCAGTTCCCGACAATCGGTCGCCTTCCGCGTGCAAGCATCGCGACTTGCGCGATGGGCGAGCTTCTGCGAGGCGACGCCGTTCGGCGCGCCCGGACGACTGCCAGCATTGTCGGCGTGATCAATAACCGGGCGGCGGAGCGAAGCGGTGGTATCCCTCCTCGATCAGCGCGGCCATGTGTAGGCAGGTGCGATCGTCGTACTGGCGCCCGACGATCTGAATGCCGACCGGTAGGCCGTTCGCGAGCCCGATCGGCGCCACGGATGAGGGCAGGTAGTAGCCGCAGGGATATCCGGCCCAGAAGAGCTGATCAACGACTGGCTGGGTTCTGCCATTGACGGTGATCGTTCGGTCGTGGCGCTCGCCCGCTTGGTCGTGTGGGAAGGCCGGTGAGGCTGCGGCGGGGCAGAGCAGTAGGTCGTAGGTCTCAAACCACTCTTCCCAGCCGGCCATCAGCTTGTATCGACGTTCGTTCCACCTCAGCCAGTCCCGGTGCAGCATGGCCTGGGCTTCCAGCATCCGGCGGCGGTAGGGAGTCGCTTCGGCCGGGAGACGGGCCAGGTCTTCGTTTCCCTTCGCGATCACCTCGTCGTCCAGGCGCTTGGACGTCGCCGCTCGCAGCAGCATGGTGTAGATCTCCATCGCCTCCGCGGGCCCGAAGGCGGGCTTGGCGTCAAGCTCAACCGTCGCCCCTTCGCCCTCCAGCCAGCGGGCAAGCGCGGCGATGGCGTCCTGGTAGGCATGCTCGACCTCCGCCTGCGGATCGCTCAGCATGACGCCGACGCGGTATTCCCGGAGACTTTGTTTCCTTGGCTCCGGCAGCGCCAGTTGCCATCCCCGCGCGGCTGGGCCGTCCGCTCCGGCCAGAAGGCCGAACGCCAGCTCAAGATCCACGGCCGATCGGGCCAGCGGGCCGACAACCGCGATGTCGGTGGGGGCAAGATCGCCGGGCAGCGCCTGGCCGCGACCCGAGATGATCCCCCAGGTCGGCTTGTGACCGAAGACGCCGCAATAGTGCGCCGGGTTGCGGATCGAGGCGCCAATGTCAGAGCCGGCGTCCAGCCCCGTCATTCCCGTGGCCAGCGCCGCCGCCGATCCGCCGGAAGATCCGCCCGGTGTGCGGGTGAGATCCCAGGGATTGTTGCAGGTCCCGTGGATCACGTTGAAGCTTTGCCAGTCGGACAGCATGAACGGGACGTTCGTCTTGCCGAAGACGACGGCGCCCCCCCGCCGATACTTCTCGATCAGGGCCGAGTCGGAGGCCGCAATGTTGTCCCGGTATTCCGGAACCCCCCATGTTGTGGGCGCACCCACCAGATCGAAGCTTTCCTTCACGGTCACTGGCAGCCCATCCAGGGGGCCGGTGGTTTCGCCCGCCGCCCGGCGCTGGTCCGAGGCGTCGGCTTCCACCCGGGCGCGCTCGGCGTCCTGCCAAATAATCGCGTTAAGCGCCGGATTGTGCTGCTCGACACGTTGGAGAAAGTGATCGAGCAGCTCCCGGGCACCGATCTCTCTCCGATCGAGCAGCGACATCAGTTCCGCGGCTGACCGGTAATGGATTTCAGACATTCTGCGCCCCTTGTGCTCGAGTCTCATCCCCGCGGCAGGTGCCATCGGCCCAGGTGAGGCCGTCCGCAACTTCGCTCGTGGTCATGATGGTTGTGTCGCGACACTGCCGGACGATATCCGGCCCCTTCCAAGTACAGTAATCGACATCGGGCGTCGGCGGGAGAGCGGGTAGGCTGTCCGGGGCCTTGCCGGGGACTGTCGTCGTCACGGCGGCGCCAGTGCCGCGAGGAGCGGTGTGCGAATTGGAGTCGGGCGATGATCGATCGGATTGACCACGTGGTGCTCAACTGTCGCGATGTCGACGCGATGGCGGAATGGTATGAGCGGGTACTGGAGTTTGAACGAGTCGACTTCTTCGGGCCCATTCCGCGGATAGCGCTCAAGTTTGGCAGGCAGAAAATCAACCTTCGCCCGAGCGGAGCAAGCGATTGGATGACCGGCGAGGTCGATCCACCTGGCGCCCTGGATCTCTGTTTCATTACCGAAGGCAGTCTTGACGCTGCAATCGAGCGCCTGCGCGCGGAGGCGATCGAGATCGTCCACGGCCCTGTCGCCCAGAAGGGCGCATTGGGCGACATGACATCAGTCTATTTCCGGGACCCCGAGGGCAACCTGCTGGAGATCGCCTCCTACGGGGAGCGATAGCGCCCGGATCGACGGCTGTTTCGGACGACGGTGAAGATCAGCGGGTTGTGCCGTTTCCTGCCGCGAATGGAACGTATTCGCGATGCTTCGTCGCCCGAGCGCTAGCCCGCGAGAAAAACGTGCCGAGGAGACTCCCCGGCGCCAAGATGCGGTGAGCGTTACAACCTAGCGAGATTCCTGCATGTCTCCTGAGATCGCGAAAGACCTTGCCCCGAGCGGTACGTTGCGGGCTGCCATCAACATGGCCAACTTTCTTCTGGTTACCGGCCGCACGACCACCGGAGATCCGGATGGCGTTTCGCCCGACATGGCGCGCGAAATCGCCCGTCGTCTCGGAGTCGGAGTCGAACTGCTGCCCTACGCGTCTCCGGGCGAGATTGCCGACGATGCGGGAACCGGCGCCTGGGACATTGGCAACATCGGCGCGGAACCGAAACGCGCCGAAAAGATCGATTTCACGGCGGCCTACTGCGAAATCCAGGCGACCTACTTGGTGCCGGCTGGATCACCGTTCGAGAGCATCGCGGATGTGGACCGACCGGGAACGCGCATCGCGGTCTCAGCCCGCAGTGCCTATGACCTGTGGCTGGAACGAAACATCAAGCACGCCGAACTGGTTCGCAGCAATGGAATCGACGCGTCGTTCGAGCTGTTCGTGAGCGAAGGGCTCGATGCGCTTGCCGGGCTGCGGCCCCGGTTGACGGCGGATGTCGAGAACCTGCCCGGCGCCCGCGTCCTCGAAGGTCAGTTCACCGCGGTGCAACAGGCGATCGGCTGCACCCGCGGGCGCGAGGCCGGTGCCGCCTTCCTCAGGGAGTTCGTGGAAGAGACGAAGGCCTCTGGATTCGTCGCCGAGCTCATCGAAAAGCATGGGGTGACAGGCCGCCTGTCGGTTGCACCGCCGGCGCGCTAGCAAACTGTCCGGGGCAGGGGGTGCCGGGGCGAGTTCCTACGTGGGATCGATCGGCCGCGAACATGTTGGACGGAGGTTGCCGTCTGGTTGCAGAGGGAACCGCTCATGATCCGCCCGTCCCGACCGAGCCTGACGGAAGCGGTTGGTTCTGGCCATCGCGCCGAGCTGTGACCGACAACACGTTGAGCCTCCGACATTGGGTCGTATGCCCATTCTGCGTCGGGGGTTGACTGTCTGATCCCGTTTTGCTTCAACTACGTCATCAGGACGCGCTCATCCAGAGCGGCGGAGGGACAGGCCCTTTGAAGCCGCGGCAACCGCTTTGTGCGGTGCCAATGCCTGATCGATGAGTTAGCCGGAGGCGGAACTCCGCTCTCGGCGCTCTTAGAGAGAGCGCGTAGGAAGCGAGAGAGGGGGCCGCAGTATGCTGCCGCTTTGTGCAATGTTCGGAGCTGAATGGCGCGGCCAGTCCGCACTCGGCCATTCGGTTGACGGCACCTCTTTCACTTCGCTGCCTGAGAGCAGGGAAGGGTCTCCGAGCCCCAGGGCCGGTCGTTTCATGACCGCCATGGCGCCGAACCCTCCCACTCCCTAGTGCGACATCCCAGTGAGGAGGATCCGATGACCTCAACTTCAGAAAAACCCGCCGTAAATGGCGTTAACGTCGAGGCTTTGCTCGGTGCGCGGAATGCGTTGGGCGAGACTCCGGAAGCCGGCAAGTTCACCTGGCGGGCTACCAACGAGTGGCTGCACGGCACCCACAGCCGGTCCTCGGTAGCTGGCTACTTCGGTCTGGGTGAGGAGCACGAGCACAAGGCCTCGTTCGGCTTCGAGTCCGATCATCCGTTGGTGTTCGCGGCAGAGGACAACGCAGCGACACCGGTCGAGATCGTTCTGGTGGGCTTGGCGAGCTGCCTGACGGCGGGCGTCGCCGCCGTGGCCCAGAACCGGGACATTCAGCTTCGTTCGGTGAAGGCAACGGTCGAGGGCGACATGGACATCCAAGGCATTCTGGGTGCTGACCCGGACGTTCGGAACGGGTTCAGCGACATCCGGGTCACGTACGACATCGATGCCGACGCCAGTCCGAACGACATCGAAGCGCTGGTCGCGCAATCGCAGAAGCGTTCCGCGGTGTTCGACATCCTGACCAACCCGACGAACGTAACTGTCCAGGTCAGCTGATCGTCGCCATGCGCACGACCACGGTCGTGGTCGGGGCCGGCCATGCCGGCCTCGCCGTCAGCCATTACCTCTCAGCGTGCTCGATCGACCACGTGTTGATCGAGCGCGGCGAGATCGCCAATTCGTGGCGAACGGAGCGTTGGGATTCCCTGACGCTGCTCACGCCGAACTGGCAGGCAAGGGTCCCGGGGCTGGCCTATGACGGCGACGATCCCGACGGCTTCATGGATGTCAGCGAGGTGGTGTCATTCATCGAGCGGTATGCCCGGCTTGTCGGGCCTTCGCTTGAGACCCGCACCAATGTCGAATCGGTTCGTCAGAACGGCGCCGGCTATCAGGTGGTGACCGATCGGGGGGTCTGGCACGCCCCCACCGTGGTGCTCGCCACGGGCGGCTGCAACATCCCGAAGGTTCCCGCGTTTGCGACAGACCTTCCAGGTGCGATCACGTCCTGCACGCCGATGGACTACTCGAACCCCGCCGCGCTGCCGGACGGGGGCGTTCTGGTCGTGGGAGCGTCGGCCACCGGCGTCCAGATTGCGGAGGAAGTCCACGCTTCCGGCCGCCCGGTGACGCTGGCGGTCGGCGAGCACGTCCGCATGCCCCGAACGTATCGCGGCAAGGACATCCTGTGGTGGATGGACCGGACCGGGCTCCACGACGAGCGGTACGACGAAGTCGACGACATCAAGCGGGCGCGACGAGTGCCGGCACCCCAGTTGGTGGGAAAACCGGAAAGGACCACTCTGGACCTGAACGCGCTGACCGAACAGGGAGTCCGCCTGGTCGGCCGGTTTGCCGGGATCGCCGACGGGAAGGCCCAGTTCTCAGGCTCGCTTCGCAACAAGTGCGCGCTTGCCGACCTCAAGCTGGGGCGGCTGCTCGACACGATCGACGAGTGGATCGATGACGAAGGCCTCGATGGTGAAGTGGGGCCGGCGTGCCGTTTCCCGCCGACAAGGGTCGAGGATTCACCGCCGCTGGCCCTCGATTTTGCCGAGCACGGCATCCGGACGGTCGTCTGGGCGACCGGGTTCGAGGCTGATCACTCCTGGCTCGACCTGCCCGTTCTCGATCACAAGGGAAGGCTCCGCCATGACGGCGGGGTGGTGAGCGAGTCACCCGGTCTCTATCGGATCGGCCTCAACTTCCTCCGCCGCCGCAAGTCGAGTTTCATTCATGGAGCAGCAGACGACGCCCGCGATCTGGTCGACCACTTGGCGGCGGGGATCGGCGCCCCTGCGCCTGGCTAGGTCGTCTCCGCATTAGGCCGGATGGCCTTGCATTCCGGGTAGGGCCCACCGGGTCGTCCGGAGCGGTCGTACCGGAGAGATGGCCGGGACGGCAGCAAATGCCCCGCGGCCGATCCCGGTCCCTGCTCTCCAGGCCGTCGCGCCGTGGTGTCAGGACACGCTCAGCACCAAATGGTGCGAGGGCTCCCAGACACCTTGTCGCTAAGACGCTGCAGAACCCGCCCGGCGGCCCTGATCAGGCGTGTTCCCGAGAGGGTTCCTCGGCCACCGCAAAGCGGGAGCAGCAATCGCCCCGGGTCTCCTCCGCCACCTGGCGCCAGGCCACCAGAGCAGCGTCGCGATCGGAATAGGGGCCCATCACGCGCTCGCTTCCGCTCACGAGCTTGCTGAAGCCCGTGTCCGTGTACTTTCCACCGATTACCCAGAACCTCGTGTTCATCGTTCTGTCTCCCGTCGCTTGACGCGCGCTATGCGGCCACCAGGGCCGGCGCCTGGAATTGGGCGGTCTCGGTCGACTCGCCGAGGGCGGTCGTCGATGAGTGCCCGCCTGCGATCACCTCGCCGACGGCATCGAAGTAACCCGTGCCCACTTCGTGCTGGTGGCGCGTCGCGGTGTATCCGCGGGACTCCGCCCCGAACTCGGATCCCTGCAGGTCGGCATACCCGGCCATGCCCCGGTCCCGGTACGCCTCGGCGAGTTCGAACATGCCGTAGTTCAGCGCGTGGAACCCGGCGAGGGTCACGAACTGGTACTTGTAGCCCATGGCGCCGAGTTCGCGCTGGAAACGTTCCATCGTGGAAACGTCGAGATGGGCCGACCAGTTGAATGAAGGTGAGCAGTTGTAGGACAGCAGCTTGCCCGGGAATTCCTCGTGAATGGCTTCGGCGAAGCGCCGCGCCTGGTCCAGGTCGGGGGTTGACGTCTCCATCCATATGAGGTCGGCGTACTCCGCGTAGGCCAGACCGCGGGCTACGCAACGCTGGAAGCTCGTTCCTTCCTTCAGACGGTGGAAGCCTTCTGCCGTGCGCTCGCCGGTGAGGAACTCGCGATCCCTGTCGTCGATGTCGCTCGTGATGAGCTTGGCGCTTTCCGCGTCGGTTCGCGCAAGGATCAGCGTGGGCACGCCCATGACGTCGGCCGCGAGGCGCGCCGCCTGCAGGTTGCGGATGTGCTGCTGGGTGGGGATGAGGACCTTCCCGCCCATGTGGCCGCATTTTTTCTCGGAAGCGAGCTGGTCCTCGATGTGGATACCCGCGGCGCCCGCCTCGATGTAAGCCTTGGTGACTTCGAACGCGTTCAGAACGCCGCCGAACCCTGCCTCGGCGTCGGCGACAATGGGGGCGAACCAGTCGATTCCGCCGGTGCCGTCGAGCGTCTGGATCTGATCCGCCCGACGTAGGGTGTTGTTGATGCGCCGGGCGAGTTCGGGCCCGCTGTCGCTCGGGTACAGGCTCTGGTCGGGAAACATCGAACCCGCCTTGTTGTTGTCCGCGGCGACCTGCCACCCGGACAAATAGATGGACCTGAGACCGGCCCGCACCATCTGCATGGCCTGGTTGCCGGTCACGGCGCCGAGCGCCCGCACGGGCTCGTCCGACTGCAGCAGATCCCACAGTCGCTCCGCACCCCGGCGCGCGAGGGTGTGCTCGACACGAAGGCTGCCGGCGAGCCGCTCGACATCAGCAACGGTGTAGTCCCGGCGGATGTTGGCAAAGCGGCCGGATGGGGCCCGCGTGAATCGCTCCATTTCCCGTTGCATCGGTCGTTTCTCCGCTCCCAGCTCCAGCTGGTCCGTTGTCAACGCCAAATCTAGTTCACAAAATCCGACATAGTCCATAGTCCGCTGTATGAAAAAGAGTCACAGAGATAATTTTGCAAATTTGTATTTTGTGAAGTAGTAAAGGTTGAAAATTACCCGCCTGCGGACCGCGCCAATGACCGACCGATCCATCGAACGAAAAGTCCTGCTGGGACACAAGCTTCGCCGGTTTCGCGCCGGGCTTGGTCTCAAGCAGAGCGAGATGGCGGAACAGCTCGAGATCTCGCCAAGTTACCTCAATCTGATTGAACACAATCAGCGCCCGGTGACGGTCCAGCTCCTGTTCCGGCTCGGACAGGCGTTTGACATCGATCTCAAGGAATTCGCCGAGGACGACAATGCCCGGCTCTATGCGGCCCTCCGTGAAGTCTTTGGCGACCCGCTGTTCGGGGACAGACCGGTACGCGAGGCGGACGTCCGCGCCGTCGCGGAAGCGGGGCCGACGGCGGCCGAGGCGGTTCTCAGGCTGTACAAGTCCTACCGGGAATTGCGCGAGGACTCCCAGGTCCTGGCGGAGCAGGTGGCAAGCCGGGACGCGGCGCAGGGGATTGGTGGTGCGGTCTTCCCCGTGGAGGAGGTCCGGGACTACCTGCAGTCAGAGTCAAATCATTTCCCCGAGATCGAAGCGAGTGCCGAAGCCTTGTGGGCCGAAGCCGGTCTGGATCCGACCGACGTGTTCGGCGGTCTGAGCAAGTACCTGCTCGATGTCCATGGAATCTCGGTCCGCGTGCTGCCCGTCGACGTGATGCCCGAGACGACGCGCCGCTTCGACTTCCATCGCCGACGCGTGCTGCTATCGGAACTGCTCGCGCCCGCAGGGCGATGTTTTCAGCTGGCTGTCCAGGTCGCCTACTGGGCGCACCGTGACCTCCTCGACCGCCACGTGGAGCGCGCGGAACTCTCCAGTCCGGAAGCCGAGCGCCTCTGCCGCTTGTCGCTCGCCAATTACCTCGCGGGCTGCGTCATGATGCCCTACGGGCGGTTCCTCGACGCTGCCAAGACCCTGCGTTACGACATCGAAATCCTGCAGCGCCGTTTCGGCGCCAGCTTCGAGCAGGTGTGCCACCGCCTGACCACGCTGGAGCGGCGCGGTGCGCGCGGAGTCCCCTTCTTCTTCATCCGGGTCGACAACGCCGGCAACGTCTCCAAGCGCCTGAGCGGCGGCGGATTTCACTTCGCCCGATTCGGCGGCACCTGCCCGCGCTGGATCGTGCACGACGCCTTTCGCATGCCCGGACAGATCCGTACCCAGATCGCGGCCATGTCGGATGGTTCGCGGTTCTTCACGATCGCCCGAACCGTCGATCAGATCGAGTCCCGCACCTGGGAACAGCCGCCGCAACACGCCATTGGACTGGGTTGCGATATCCGGGACGCCGGTCAGCTCGTCTACGCGGACGGCCTCGACCTCGGAAGCGAACGGACAGCGACGCCGATCGGTGTCGCATGCCGTGTCTGCGAGCGCCTGGACTGCCGGCAGCGGGCGCATCCGCCACTCAACTATCGTTTGAAAATCGACGAGAACGTGCGGCGCAGCACGCCGTTCACGTTCACGCCGGCGTGAGGCGTTTCCGACCACCACTGCATGTGTTCGGTCGTGCGGGAACACCCGACCGCGACACTGAGTGGCTGTGGCAGACTGGTCGGCGCGTCCCCACCAGATCCGCGCGGGCGGCGCCTACACGGCCGACCTGATGCTGTCTGGATGTCCGGTCCTGGCCAGCAATTGCGCTTTGGCGGCCCAACGCGCGCTCGCCGCGATACCGCCGAAGGGGAACAGATGAATCTGTTCGATATTGCTGTCGGGGCGTAGCCTTTTGAAATCGTCGACGGCGACCACGAGGTCGTCCGGCGAATAGGCTTGGAGCAGCTTCGTCAGATCGCGGGCCCGTTTTCTCAGAACCGACAAGGACGGACCGATTCCGCAACTGAGCGCAAAGTGTATGAGGGTTCTGAGCTTGGCGGGGCCGGCAACGCCCACGTGGACCGGCAAGGTCGCCCCCAGGTCCTGTAGGCGGCTGGCCCAGGCGACGACCGGTGCCGGATCAAATGCGAACTGGGTGACCACGGCCATTCGGCAGTCGGTCCCGTCCCGGGCAAACCTGTCCTTCCAGAGTAACGTTTCGTCGACCCGTCGGGTGCCGCCGTTCGGGTCGATGTCGCGGTTGCCTTCAGGATGACCCGCGACGTGAAGCCTGGTGAACCCGAGCCGGTCGAAGAGTCCCGTTTCCAGAAGTTCGATGGCGCTGGAATAGTCGCCGGCCGGGACTGACACATCCCCGCCGATCACCAGCGCCTCCTCGACGCCTGCCTCTCGGTACTGTCCCAGCCATTTCTCCAGGGTCGACCTGCCGTCGACCAGGCGGGCGGGAACATGGGGCATCACCGGAAAGCCCTGTTCGCACAGACGTCGGGCGGCAGCGACCATGTCCTCGATCGGGGTTCCCGGAACATGGGCGATGTACATTCTGGTTCCGGTCGGCAGCAGCTCGCGAAAATCGGTCTCCAGTGCTGCCGTTCTGGGCAGTGCTTCGATCGAGAAACCTTCAATGATCTTCATGGTCACTGCCCCTGGCCCATTGATCGCAACGCAAAACGGGCACGATGCGTTACGAATTCGCGTTAGGTCGCAAGCACCGCGGTCTTGCTGCAGCGGCGGGTGGCACGGCCACTCAGAATCGGAGCGGTCGCGCAACCTAGCACGCGCTGCTCTGGCGTCCCACCGCGGTGAACAAAGGTTGCCGGGGCATAGGCGGGCGGGCGCGTCGCGCGTCCATCACCACGGTGCTCCCCTGGTCGAGACCGCCGGTCGGAACAGGCGGAGGTATCCACCTCGTTCAAGTGGCCGGGCAACACGAAGAACGCGAACCTTCCCGCATTCAACCAGTGCCTCGCGGTCGCTAACGCACCTGGCAGCGCCCCCGAACATCCGGGGGCACGTACGAATCCGCCGTCAGCGTTCAGAACCACCGCCCGGTAACGTGCCGGCTACGTGGGTGGCTAGCAGCCGGGACGACGCTCAACGAAGTCTCGGTGCCGGCCAGGGCCTCCGACCGGCGCCTAGAAGAACACGTAGGAGCGGACCACGACGTTCTTGCGGCAGGGTGCGTCGATGGGCGTGTTCGGATCAATGCAAGCGGTGTGAAACGACCAGCGCGAAACGGAGCCGTCCGTGACGGAGTCGTAGCACTTCAGCATTGAGACCTCGGTCGGCTTCTGCTGGGGAATCCAGTACCACTCGTGTTCAGAGCGGTAGGTGAAGCGGGTGGTCTCGCCAACACGGTCGTCGTAGATGCGGTAGTTGGTGATGTAAGGCTGGTCCGCAAACGACGGCCAGGCGCAGAGGACGAACGGGAACTGGCGCACGGTCTCCATCGGCTTGGCGAGATTGATCGACATGAACCGCCGCGACATCTTCGCGTCGGCTTCGGCCTCGGTGTAGCGCTGCGTGCGCCCGAAGTTCCGCAGGTTCTTCGTCAGCAGTTCGCGGCAGCGTACGCGACCGCTGTTGTCGTTCAGGTCGTTGTGGACAAGGTTGGCGTACCTCGCGTTGACGCCCGGGTTCTTGGCGTCCTGGTCTTCCGTGCGGTCGCCCTGGTAGTTCTTGTCAAAGACATCGTGGTTGTAGACGAGCGCGTCGGTCGCACCGGGGAAGAACTCCAGGAGGAGCTTCTCGATCTCCGGATAGAAGACGCGCTGCACCTCCGCCGAGTCGTAGAAGTTCGCGCACTTCGATTCGAGGTGGGCCAGCGACACCCCGAGCCTGTCCATGCACTCGGGGCTGTTGGCGGAAAGTCCGGGGTGGTACTCGCCGATCCGCCGCGCATCGCGCATCACCTGCGGGAAATAGAGGTTCCGCCGTTGGAGGTCGTCCTCGGCTTGTCGCAGCAACTTCGTCTCAGCCGTACGTGCCGGGTCGCGCCAGAGCGAGTTGGACGGGACGACGGTGTAGGACGGCTCCTCGTAGACGGTGTAACGCAGTGGCAGCGCCAGGCCGCCCTCGGGGGCTTCCATCCCGGTTGCCCGGATGTAGTCCAGGCATTCCGCGTACTTCCGAAACCCGAGCCCCCACTTGGTCTGGATCGGACCCGGGGGTGCGTTCCCCAGCTCCTCGACAAACGCCCGTGCTTGGCCATCCGCGATCTGCTTGAAGGCCGCGTCCAATGCGGCACCGGTTCCCGCGTCTCCATCGCGTTCGAATGACATGTAGGACACGCCGCCATTTGCGGCGATCGGCGGTGGCTGGCCTTCCGTGAGTTCGAAGGTGGGCACATAGGCCGACGACACTGCCTCCGCGTCCGTCGCAACGTGGTTCTCGATGGCTTCGTGCTGGTCCATGACATGCGTTCTCCCGACCAAGGTCGCGCATCGTGGCACACCGGGCGGGCATTTTCTAGCACTCCGGCGTGCCATTTGCGCGCCTCAGGATCGACCCGGCGGCCGTGGCGCGCCGCACCGATTCAGGGAGTTAGCGAGCTGACCAGCGATCTTCCGCAGAGCGGGCCCGGTTCCGCTCCGGAGCGCGGCCATGCATGGACAGCTTCCATCCTTTTCGGGCCGTGGGGCAGGTGCCCGCTTTGCCATGGAGCCGCGCTACAAGTTGACGCTTCTGGCGTACATCCGCCCGATTGCGTCGACGATGTCCGGAGCCTCCGCGAGGTAGCGTCGGCGGGCGGTGTCGATGAGTCCGCCCGGGACGCCGTGCAGTGCTTCCGCGATCGGGCCCGCGGTCGCGGCAAGGGTGTCGGAGTCCCCACCGAGCGAGATCGCGTTCCGGATCGCGTCGTCGAAGGAAATCGACTCGAGTGCGCTGGTGATTGCTTCCGGAACGGTCTTTTGACACGTCTCATCGAAGCCGTATCCCGGCCGGATCTGATCGACGCTCCGCGAAAGGTCGTACCGGTAGGTACACTCGATGGTCCGGCGGATCTGGCTCGGCGGGGTGCCGGCATAGGCGAGCCAGATCGCGTGGGCGGTTGCCCGCGCGCCCTTCATCCCCTCCGGATGATCGTGCGTGACCTCGGTTACACGGTCGGCGGCGCGGAGCGCATCGTCAAGGGGCCGGTGCCGATTCAGGTAGGCCGCCGGAGAGACCCGCATCGCGGCGCCGTTGCCGAAGCTGCCGTACGGCGCCGGGTTCGGGCTGTCGATCCAGTGCGCGAACATGCCGCCGTATCCGCGGCCGGGATGGCGTCGGCACCATGTTTGGACAGTCGCAGCGACAGGGAGCTCGTCCAGCAGGGCCCAAGCCACCGCCGCAGTGCACACGCTGTCGTCCGTGTACTCGCAGCCGGGCCCGAGCAGGTCGAACTCCTTGGTCTTGATCCGGTCCCATTCGAAACGGGAACCGACGATGTCGCCGATGATCGCTCCCCACATGATCGTGGCTTCCCGTTGCTGCAGTTGGTCGTCCGAATCGCCGCCATGGCGGCCCTATCCGGAGCGCCGTCCGGACTCTATTCTGGACTGCGGTCCTGAGCCGGAGTCGTGTCTGTCAGGGCAACCGGGCGCCGGAGGGAGCCGATGAACGGAGAGGATCTCTGTTTCGCTCCCGCGAGCGTGCTGGCATCGGCCGTCGCGGCGCGCGAACTCTCACCCGTTGAAATCGTCGACACGGTGCTGAGCCGCATTGAGCGGCTCGAGCCGAGGCTCAACGCATTCGCCACGCTCACCGCGGAACGAGCGTGCGACGCTGCGAGGCGGGCGGAGGCCAAGGTGATGTCGGGCGATGCGCTCGGCAACCTCCACGGCGTTCCGGTCACGATCAAGGACCTGACCAATACCGCGGACATTCCGACCGAACGAGGTTCCTTCACTTCGCAAGGGGTGATCCCGACCGAGAACGCCCCATGCGTGGATCGCCTCGAGGCGGCCGGCGCGATATCGCTCGGCAAGACGACAACGTCCGAGCATGGGTGGAAGGGGGTCAGCCAGAGCCCGCTGACCGGCATCACGCACAATCCCTGGGCTCACGGAATGAATGCCGGCGCATCTTCGGCGGGCGCCGGGGCTGCTGCTGCCGCCGGCTACGGACCACTTCACCAGGGCTCGGACGGCGCCGGTTCCATTCGCATGCCGAGCCACTTCTGCGGCATCTTCGGCCTGAAGCCGAGCTACGGCCGCGTTCCGCACCTTCCGATCGGCAATGTCGACCAGGCGAGTCACGTGGGGCCGATGACCCGGACAGTCTTGGACGCAGCATTGATGCTGCACGCGATCGCGGGTCCCCACCCACTTGACCACTACAGCCTAGAGGCTCCGCCGGTCGACTATCCGGCGCTCCTCGGCCAGGGCGAACGGCTGAAAGGCGCGCGCGTCGCGTTCAGCCCCGACCTCGGGCATGCTCGGGTCGACACCGACGTCGCGGACCTGGTCGCAAAGGCGGTCGGGGTATTCGATGAATTCGGTGCCGAAATCGAGGAGATGGTGCCGGCGTGGGGCCCGGATGGCCCGGAGCTCGGCGGGTTCTTCTGGGCAGCGCACGAAACCAATTTCGCCGGGCATCTCGAAGAGTACGGGGACCGGATGGACCCCGGTCTGGTTGCCTGCATCCGCGCTGGTCACGGCCACCGCGCCGAGGACTACATCGCCATGCGCGCGCGCAAGCTTGCCTACGTGGAGGCGATCCACCGCTTCTTCATGGAGTACGACTTCCTGCTGACGCCGGCCGTCTCCGTGGCCGCGTTTCCGGCCGACCGGCTGTCGCCCGCCGACTGGCCCCAGCACGAGTGGAACTGGCTGCAGTGGGCGCAGTTCAGCTACCCGTTCAACATGTCGCACAACCCCGCTGCGTCGGTCCCCTGCGGGTTCACGCCGGCGGGCCTGCCGGTCGGGCTGCAGATCGTGGGCCGCCGGCTGGACGATCTCGGCGTCCTGCAGGCTGCTGCCGCATTTGAGACGGCACAACCTTGGACGCATCGCCGCCCGCAGCTTTGAGCCGATCCGTCAGGTCGGTCGACCGGTCGGCGTCTGCTTGGATCACGGAGCGCCGCGCCAGGTCGGCGTCGTCGGTAGGTCCAGTGAGGCGACAGCCGGGGTCGGCTACCGGGGCGGCCGATCGCGCTTGGGCTCCGCGTGCCGATTGCGGACCGTCATCTCGCGAGCGATCAGCGAACACCGGCCATCGCGGGACGGTAGAGTAGGGGAGAGGGAAACCGCGGCGATCAGCCTGGATTGGCGGGCCGGACGGCTGTCCAGAACCATGCATCCGGGCGAAGCCGCGAATGCGGGAGGCGACAGGCGATGAACGAAGGCGCGATGAGCAACGTCACCATCGGGGCCGAGACACTCCAGGACCTCTACGTCACCATGCGCCGCATCCGGGCCTTTGAGGACAAGACTGCCGACCTGTTCGAGGAAGGCGTCGTCAAGGGCACGGCGCACAGCTACAAGGGCGAGGAGGCCATCGCCGCCGGGGTCTGCGAAGCGCTCCGCGATGACGACATCATCGCTTCCTACCATCGCGGCCACGGTCACTGCATCGCCAAGGGCGCTCGCATCGACCGCATGATGGCCGAGTTGATGGGTCGCCAGACCGGTTACTGCCAGGGTCTCGGCGGCTCCATGCACATTGCCGACATGGAGCTCAACATCATGGGCGCCAACGGCATCGTGGGGGCCGCCATGCCGCTCGCTACCGGCGCAGGCCTGGCTGCCAAGCTGCAGGGGACCGACCGGGTGGCGGTGGCGTTTTTCGGTGACGGCGCTTCCAACCAGGGTGTCTTCCACGAATCGCTCAACTTGGCGGCCGTGTGGAAGCTGCCGGTGATTTTCGTGTGCGAGAACAACCAGTACGCGCTCTCGACGTCGTATCGGAACACGACCTCAGTTTCCCAGGTCGCGAACCGGGCGGCTTCCTACGAAATTCCCGGCATCACCGTGGACGGCAACGACGGGGTGGAGGTCTACCTGGTGCTGCGCGAAGCGGTGGAGCGCGCCCGGGCCGGGGAAGGCCCGACACTGATCGAGGCGATGACCTACCGCCACGGCCAGCACTCGCTCCGTGTCAACTTGCGCGACCCGCGACCGGAGGAAGAGCTCGAGTCGTGGCTGGACCGCGATCCGATTGCCCGCATGGAAAAGCGGCTCACGGGCGAAGGCGGCTTCACCGACGAGCAGCTCAGCGAAACCAGGCGGGCAGTGGAAGAGGAGCTGGAAACCGCTGTCAGCTACGGCCGCGACAGCCCGGAGCCGCCTGTTCAGGTGATGCTGGATGCAGTCTACGCCCCGCACGCGGCGCATGCCGAGCCGGGGCCCGACACGGAGCGAACGCTTTCCTACCCCGAAGCACTCAACGAAGCGCTGAACCAGGAAATGCTGCGGGACGACCGCGTGTT
The DNA here is from genome assembly GCA_022825705.1 of Alphaproteobacteria bacterium. Classification (GTDB taxonomy): domain Bacteria; phylum Pseudomonadota; class Alphaproteobacteria; order TMED109; family TMED109; genus VXPW01. Next base: position 187,556 of record JAJDWH010000001.1, on the reverse strand, counting down.
CCTGATGGGCGAGGACGTCGGCGCCACCGGCGGCATCTTCGGCGTTTCCAAGGGACTGATGGACCGCTACGGCTCGGAGCGGGTGCGCGACACGCCGATTTCCGAGGCCACGTTCGTCGGTTGCGGCGTCGGTGCCGCCATCGCCGGGATGCGGCCGGTAGTGGAGATCCAGATCTTTGACTTCGTGGCGCTCACCATGGACATGCTGGTCAACCAGGCGGCGAAGTTCCGCTTCATGCTGGGCGGAAAGCCGTCCGTGCCCCTGGTGGTGCGCGGTCCCCAGGGCGGCGGGATCCGCCTCGCGGCCCAGCACAGCCAGAGCCTGGAAGCCTGGTTCACCCATGTGCCGGGATTGGTGGTGGCGGCGCCATCGACCCCGTACGACGCGAAGGGATTGCTCGTTGCCGCAATCCGCGACGACAACCCGGTGATCTTCCTGGAGCAGAAGCTTCTCTACGTCGGCGCTACGGGTCCGGTGCCGGAGGAACTCTACGCCATCCCCCTCGGCAAGGCGGACATCAAGCGCGAGGGCACAGATGTGACCGTGGTGGCAACGTCTGCCATGGTGCCCCGGGCATTGAGCGCCGCTACGGTGCTGGAGCGTGATGGCATCAGCGTGGAGGTCGTTGACCCCCGCACGCTGCAGCCGCTGGACGAGGACACGATCCTCGCGTCCGTGCGCAAGACCAATCGCCTCCTCGTCGTGCACGAGGCCTGCGTGCGCGGCGGATTCGGCGCCGAGGTTGCCGCCATGGTGGGAGCCAAGGCCTTCGACCATCTCGATGCTCCGGTTGCGCGGCTGGGCGCCCCCCATACACCGATGCCTTACAACGACCGCCTTGAGCTCGAGGTCATCCCCTCTCAGGAACGGATTGTGGAGGCGGTGCGGGCATTGCTGTAGCCCGCCGGGATCGTTGGCCTCCCCAAGCCTGTAAGGATTTCCTGTATGGTCAGACAAGCAATGCTTTAGAGGAAGTATCATCCTCCTCTTTTAGCTGATGTACCTTTGCCTCCTGGCGGGCAACTGCTGAGACGGGCGAATCCCAATCTAGAAAAACGCGACCGTTCGAGCGCCGGCGGACCTGCACGCCCGGGTGGCATGGCCAAGCGGATCGAAACTGCCCGTGCTTATCCGCCTCGTCGAAGCGGATTGAAGGTTTCGACGCCGTCGAAATCCTTTTGGTCGTCGGTGACAACGATGCAGTCGTTCGTTTCCGCGGTCGCCGTGATCATCGTATCCAGTGCGTTGCGCGGGCTTGCAACCACGGAGACAAGCCCCACGGAGACCTTCTTGTAAGATCGCCGGGGGGCACCCCCCAACAAAACCTCGATTAATCCGAGCCGATCAGCCCCCGATCCCCGCTGAAAGTCTGCGCACGCTCACCGGTTTGCCGGACAAGCTTTCATAGCGATTTCACGTGGGGACTTTGGTAATCCAGAAGAGGCAGCACGTTTTGCATACCGCGTTGCTGACGAGATGTTGAAGGCACGCAGTGAGAAAGCAGGCTGATTGTTACTCTGGTCCATAAACCCCAGAAGATCAGCAAGTCGTGCTTCTGAATCGTAAAGCGGTTTGGGAGGCATTGAATTGAGTGATAGGTGATCGAGTCACTGCGCTGCAAAACCAGTTGAGCAAATCATTAACGCTCAATTAACTTTAGTTGAGACCCGAATCGCACTCCCGCTTCGGCGCAAGCAGTCTCGATGTGTACCCGAACCTGTTTCTTGCTAAGGTTAGTTCCTATCCACCAGCCGTTTTCCAATTTCTTGGAGTGTCTATCAATTAAGTGAGTTTTTTCGTACAGTTCGGAACGGTTTCTCGCTACAAGCCTTCTAGTCTTACTGACTGTTCGTTTTGCGAAGCGCTCCATGAACTGCGGATCTCCGTCCGCAAATGTGGTCAAGAGGCTGGCTAGCGTTCCGATAGCGCTACCTACTTCGATTCGTTCTTTGCCAAGAACGAATCCCACGATTTTGGGCGTCGAACCCTGCTGCGAACGAGGGGGAATTAACGGCGGTCTCACTACTGGACCCTGGGGTGGACCGGGCTGCGGTTGACCTTGGTTGGAACGGGTAAGGTTCTTCAGAAATGCCTCGACGTCGTCAAATTCAGGCTTTGTGCCGCACTCACTCTCCACTCTCTCGGCAAGCAGATCACGAAGCATTTCTTCCGGTTCAGTAAGCAGCGCCAGCCAAGCACTCGGGATCGCTTGTCTTGCCCTCTCCCGCTCCCGATTACTCGCATGACGTTGCTCTGCGGCTTGTCTCGCTTCCCCGGAAATGACACGACCTCTCCGAAGATGCTGCTTGAAGAAATCCATGTACTCGGAGAGTTTGTGTTCCAGTTGCAGTTCCAGCCTGTAGAAGCGTCGCTCAGATGGGACGCCCTCCGCCATGCTGAGATAAAAGTCCCACCGGTTTCCATCAGTCAATACCAAGAGCGGGACGCCTCTGTTGGACGCATATCCAAACAGTTGTTCCTCACCACCGGCGTCCAAGCCACCAATCCGCTTTGCCTCGATGAACACCATAGGTTTGCCGCGGTCGAGTAACGCATAGTCCACCGAGCCACGATGCACTGAGTATTCCGGCCGAAAGGACTCAGGGTCAGTATCGTCCCAATCCAGTGCGCGCAGAATTGGCAGAATGACCGCCTGCTTGACCTGCGCCTCATTGTCCAATGCGCCAGAGTGAAGGCGAGAAGTCGCGACTTGTATGGTTTGTTCCAAATTCATGTTCCAATAGCCACGGCTCGCCATTAATCGCTGATTCATCGGGCATAGTGCCCACGGGAGCATATTGGGAAGCCGCATCTCGGCCAAGCTTGCACGTCGTTTCCAACTTCACACGTCGTGGGGCCATTTTCTGAAGACACCCATGTGACAATTGGGCCGGCCATGTAGCTAGGAAAACGGCTGTCTTGCCGCCGAATGGCCGTCACGGGGCTGCACTGTGGGGAATAGCGGGGCGAACATTCTGCACCTGAGAACCGCTTCGCAATGCGTGTTCAGATCTCGAATATAGTCACAATGTGGTCTTGTATTTTGGCTAAGGTCTGGCATGGTAGTGGTCAAGGCAATCACGAACGGAGCCATGCCAAGATGGAAATGGCGTTGCGCGAGGCGAAGGCCCGTCTTTCAGAATTGGTCGCGGCCGCCTGCAACGGCGAGCGCGTCATCATCACACGGCACGGCCACCCTGCGGTCGAACTGGTGCGATGCGAACGCCGGGGCGGAATCGATTTCGACATGCTGGATGCGGCGCGCCGCCGCATCGGTCTGGATGCGGACGGGGAGCGTTGGCCGCCGGAATTCGACGATCCGGCTTACAGCCAGCAGGTGCTCGGCCTGGACGGCGAGTAGCCTGCCATTGAAGGTTCTGCTCGACACGTCCTACCTCTACGACCTCATGATGGCGCCGAGGAAACTCCTGGACGTGGAGCGGCGGTTCTTGGGCGGCCCGGCAGTACGCCTGCATGTCAGCGCCGTGTCGATCTGGGAGATGCGCCTGAAGCATGGCGCGCGTAACCGGTCTGGTACGCGTAAGAGCCCTTTCGACCCGAGCGCTGTGCTCGAAGTTCTGGAGGGTCAGGAGGCGGTGTTCGTGCCGATGACCATGCAGCATGCAGCGCGGGCACTCGACGTCCCGCTCAGCCACCGGGACCCGTTCGACGAACTGCTGCTAGTGCAGGCCCAGGAAGAGGGCCTCCAGCTGCTCACGGCGGACCGCCTGCTGGCCGATCATCCGCTGGCGATCACCATCAAAGGGCGGGTGTAGGGAATTTTCTTGAAATTCGTCATTCGCAGCCTTGACGCCTCATTACGTCGACAGAGATCGACCAACACTGACCAAGCATGACTAACCATCTGATAATGCAAATGAACCGACTTGACATACCGGATTTCCTAGCGCACACCGTATCCCGTGATGGAGCATTTCGTGGGAAGGAGCAGGATGCACGACGGAAGCAAGCCAGAACGACCGGCGGTCGGAGTCGCCGCCAACGACAACGGTGCGGCAGAGGCCCGAGTACAGTCCGCCGTCTTGACCATCGCCCGGCTGCTCGGGCGCCAGATCGCCCGCGAGCAGTTCAGGCAACTGCACGCCGCCAACGACAACCGTCCGGCTGGCGGGGCTGGGGAACCGCAAACCCGACAGGAGCGATGACATGACCCGCGCTGCCCTCTATCTTTACCGATTATAAGTACTGTAAAGTAGCAATAACTTGACATGCAGCGGTAATATTCCTACTTTCTGGCATATGAAAGCTGCGATAGTAGGACATGCTGCATCTTGTTGGCGAAACCATCGACAAACACCGGGTTCAATACGGTGTGGAGACCGGCAGGCTCGTCCAAATCATGCGGGGAATCTACGTTGCCGCGGAGGACGACGCCGACGCCGTCCTGTTCGAACATGCTCTCCGGGTCGCCGGCTATCTCTACCCGAACACATATGTTTGCGGGTTCAGCGCCGAACAACTCGCGCCGACGCCGGACCGCCGCCTCTTCCTGAGCGGCAGACGCAACGCACGCACCCGGCTGCGCGGTCTGGAAATCGTACAGACGCGGGCTCCTGCCGCTCCTGAGACCGAGACCGTCCAAACCGCTGACCCAATGGGTGACTTCAGCGTTCGGCGCTCGACGCTCCGTTTTCGCTACCTGGAATCGTTCCGGCGGCGCAGCGAAACCGGCGCCGCGATGCCGGTCGAAATGCAAGCCGATCTTGCCGCGCGCTTGGTCGAAGCCGCCGGTAGCCAGCGGGAGGCGATCGCCGGATGCTGGCGCCTGGCAGAAGGCAATGGATGGCGGGCGGAGGCGGGGCGCGCAGAACGGTTCATTGCCATGCCGCTACGAAAGGAGCCACCGCCGAGGGCAGCGCTTCATGTCGGATGGCATGGCGAAGAGATCGGCCTTCTGTCTCATGACAGATCGGCTTGGCGGTGGGAGCCGGCGAACGCCGGCGGCCTAACACCGGTTCAGAGCGGTCCGCCGGGCCGCTTGCCGCCTTTCATCGAGAGCCTGCTGCCCGAAGGCTGGCTGGCGCGCGTATTGAAGCCGACGTCGGAGCCGGAACGGTTTAGCGGCAGGCGCTACATGTCGAACATCACCGTCTCCGAGGACAAGGAAGATCTTCCGGGTCTTCCGGCGGACGTGCTGGAGGGACGCCTCGAGAGGTTCGCGCATGCGGGCGCATTTGCCGGAGGCTACGCCGGGCCAGCGCCTACATTCGATGAGACGCTGGAAGACCGCGTGGCCGGATTGTTCGCGGCGGCAGCAACACCGCGCCTGTCGGGCGTTCAGATCAAGGCGCCGATGAACCTCTCGCATGACGGCATGCTGCGGCCGGCCCAGGATCAACGCGCGTTCACCCATATCCTGAAACCATCGCCAGGCGCCGGTTTCGAAGAGCTTCCTTTGGTCGAATCAGCCTGCCTGTCGGCCGCGCGGGCCTGCGGGCTCGAGACGCCCGCTCATGCGATCGTCTCGATGCCGGACGATTTGCCCGATGCGCTGGTGGTCGAGCGCTTCGATATCCGGCGGGACCGCAACGACCGCCGCAGGATCGCAATGGAAGACATGGCGTCCGTTCGGGGGGTCGCGCCCTCGGAGAAGTACGAGGGTTCCATCGAGCAGGTTGCCCGGGGACTGCGCGGCGTCTCCAGCGATCCCGAGGCGGATGTGGCGGTGTTGCTTTGCAGGGCCGTATTCGCGTGGCTCATCGCCGACGGCGATTTTCACTTGAAGAACATGGCCGTCCTCAGGGTGGCGCCGGATGGCGCGCAGAATTTCTCGTCCGTGCGGTTCGCACCGACCTACGATGCCGTGACAACCCGGGTCTTCCCGGGCCTTGAACGGGATGATCTGGCGCTGTCGCTGGCGGGCAAGAGGAGCCGGTTGTCGTCCAGGGACTTTGTCCGGGCCGGCTTGACGATGGGCATCGATGCGCATCTGGCCCGCGATTGCGTCAAATCACTGTGTGGGCGTTTGCGTGCGCATCTCGGTGGCCTTGAACCTGCTTCCGGACGCGTGGGTCGGGCGCTGGAGATCTGGAGGCAGAGAATCGAAGCCACCGCGGATTGATGCGTCCGACCAGATCAGATGGGCCTCTTGTAACAGTTTCTGAGTTGGGCGGGGGAGAGGCGTTACGGCCAGTAACGACGCTTAATTCCTCCGGCTCGCGTGACGGCGGCCGTTGGCGGAAAGTGAATCGGCGATGCGCCGGGTGTGGAACCACTTTCCAAGGCGGAGAATTGTCTCGTCATCTCCCCGACGGCCGACGAATTGGATCCCCACCGGTAGGCCGGCCGGCCCTACCGCACCAGGAATACCGGCGATCGGGACGTTGAGAAGTGTCCACATCGCCTGGAAGACAGGACTTCCCGTCGCCGAGATGCCCTTGGGCGCTTCGCCCACGACACTCGGACAGAGAAAGGCGTCCCGGTCGCCGAAAGCATGGTTAATTGCAGCCCGGCACTTCCCAGCGTGGCTGCGCAGGGCCTTCTCCTGGTCCTTGGGCACGGCGAAACCGGCCTCGATCATTTCGCGAAGCACCGGGCTCATTCGGTCCTGATGGTGCCGGTAGTCCTCGCGCAGGCTCCGGGTGAGCGCGGCCTTGAGGATGGAGGCATGGGTCTCCAACAGACCATCGAAGGAAGGCGGTAGGCGAACCTCCTGGACGTCGGCACCGATCGACCTCAGCTGCTCCGCCGCCTCCTCGACGGCATCGATGCTCGCCTGCTCGGCATGGGGCCACATCGGCGTGCGGCAGAGCCCGAATCTCGGTTTGCGGCCGATGCCGTCGGGAAGCGATCGCGGCGTGTGATCGTGGACGATGGCGAAGAAGGTCGCGAGATCGTCGAAATTCCGTCCCATGTAGCCGAGCGTGTCGAAGTCGGGTTCCAGCTGCAGCATCCCGGAGATGTCCGTGATGCCCCGCGTCGGCTTGAATGCGCAGATGCCACAGAACGCGGCCGGCCGAATGAGGGAGCCCGAGGTCTGGCTGCCGAACGCGATCGGCACCATGGAATCGGCGACCGCGGCCGCGGATCCGCTCGAAGAGCCACCGGGGGTGTGGGCGAGGTTGAGCGGGTTCCGGGTCTTGCCCGGATGGTAGAGCGCGTACTCGGTGGTGACGGTCTTGCCCATCATGACTGCCCCGGCCGCCTTCATCCTGGCGACGCAGGCCGCGTCCTCGGTTGGCCGGCGTCCGGCGCGAATCGGCGTGCCGCATTCGGTCGGCAGGTCCGCGGTGTCGATGATGTCCTTGACGCCAAACGGAATGCCGTGAAACGGGCTCTTGGGTTCGGTCGCATCGGCGACGTGGGCGGCGTTCAACGCCATGTCCTCATCGAGATGTGCCCAGGCGCCGACTTCTCCTTCCCGGGCCTGGATCCGTTCAAGGCAGGATTCGACGAGCTGCACCGAGGTGAGTTCGCCGCTCGCCATCCGGACCGCCGCCTCCGTTGCGTTGATCTTGCACGAATCCGACATGCTCTGTCTCCTTCGATCCTTATCCGGAGAGTCTCAGAGAGTATTCAGGGCTCGGCCGCCATGGATCGCGGAGCTTGTAGGCAGGTGGGAAGAGCGGCCTGTCAAGCCGCGCCGCCGGTTCCTAGCGGTCGCCGAAATGCCGCTTCCAGATGGGTCCCACGACGGGGTGCTCGCGAACCCGATGCTTGATTGCGGTGAGGCGCGGCACCTCGATCCCGCCGTGATGCCAGACGAGGAACATGGCCAGATAGATGTCCGCGACGGTCAGCTCTTCGCCGAGCAGGAAGGGTCCCTCGACATGCGCTTCGACCAGGGCGAGCGCCTCGTCCAGGCGCTGGATGGCGGCGCTCCGCAGCGCATCGTGGCCGTCGGAGTCATGCGTGAAGCGGAAAGGGTAGCCCCGCCGCAGTACAGCTTCGTAAAGGTTGACGTTTGCGAAGGTCGTCCAGCGCAGGAACGACGCGTGTGCCGGCGTGCCTGCCTCGGGGGCGAGGCGCTTGTCCGGGAAGCAAAGCGCAAGGTGAACCAGGATTGCCGACGTCTCGGTCATGGTCGTCCCGTCCGGGAGGATCAGTGTCGGCAGCTGGCACCAGGGATTGGTTTCGCGAAAGCTCGCGGGCAGCGGTGTGCCTGGTTTCGAATCCAGCTCGATCAGCTGGAACGGCACGTCCGCCAGGATGAGCGCCGCCTCGACCACGAACCCGCCGGAACCCGGGCGGTTGTACAGGGTGTAGCTCACGGCAACGTCCTTCGCGCCTGCAGTGCGATGGCCGGCCCCATGGTCGCGGCATCGGCGAGGCTGTGGCTGGTCTCGCGCACTGGGCGAGCGGCCACGCGCCTGCAACCGGCGAACAGCGCCAACGGTGATATCCGGTCGCGTCGCGGCACGCGTCCGTCCGTCCTCGTCAGGCCGCTTCGCCGGCCTTTCGCTCGGCCCGGCGGCGGTGGAGCACGGGTTCGGTGTAGCCGGAGGGCTGTTCCCGGCCCTGGAAGACGAGCTCGCAGGCGGCATTGAATGCAGGGCCGTCGAAACCCGGTGCCATCGGCGTGTAAGCCGGGTCGTCGGCGTTCTGGCGGTCCACCATCTGGGCCATCTTGCGCATCGTCGCCTGTACCTCGTCCTCGGAGCAGACCCCGTGGCGCAGCCAGTTGGCCATGTGTTGGCTGGAAATCCGGCAGGTGGCCCGGTCCTCCATGAGGCCGATGTCGTTGATGTCCGGAACCTTCGAGCAGCCGATGCCTTGGTCCACCCAGCGGACGACATAGCCGAGGATGCCTTGGGCGTTGTTCTCCAGTTCGGCGCGAATGTCCTCCGGCGTCCAGTTGGGGCGGGGCGCCACCGGGATCGACAGGATGCTGCGCAGTTCGGCCCGCGTCCGGCCGGCAAGCTCCTCCTGGCGCTCGGCGACGCTGACACGGTGATAGTGGGTCGCATGCAGGGTGGCGGCGGTGGGAGAGGGCACCCACGCCGTGTCGGCGCCGCCCATCGGGTGCCCGATCTTCTGCTCTAGCATCTCGGCCATGAGGTCCGGCATGGCCCACATGCCCTTGCCGATCTGGGCGCGGCCGCGCAGGCCGCAAGCGATGCCGATGTCGACGTTCCAGTCCTCGTAGGTGTGCAGCCATGAAGCGGCCTTCATGTCCGCCTTGCGGATCATCGGACCGGCTTCCATCGACGTGTGGATCTCGTCGCCGGTGCGATCCAGGAAGCCGGTATTGATGAACGCCACCCGCCGGTGCGCCGCGCGGATGCACTCCTTGAGATTGACGGTGGTGCGCCGCTCCTCATCCATGATTCCGATCTTGATCCGGTAACGCTCGAGGCCCAGCAGGTCCTCGACCCGGTCGAACAGGGTGTTCGCGAACGCGACTTCCTCCGGACCGTGCATCTTGGGTTTCACGATGTAGATGGAGCCGGCCCGGCTGTTGCCGTGGGCTGCATTGCCCTTGAGGTCGTGGAGCGCGATCAGGCACGTGAACACCGCATCGAGAATGCCCTCAGGCGCCTCTCGGCCTTCTCCGTCCAGCACGGCTGGACAGTCCATCAGGTGACCGACATTGCGGACGAGCATCAGCGAGCGGCCCGGCAGCGTGATCTCGCCGCCGTCGGCACCGATGTAGCGGCGGTCGGGGTTGAGGCGGCGCTCGACCGTCTGCCCGCCCTTGTCGAAGCTCGCGGTGAGGTCGCCCTTGATCAGGCCAAGCCAGTTGCGATATGCGAGGACCTTGTCTTCGGCATCGACGGCGGCGATGGAATCCTCGCAGTCGACGATCGTCGTCACGGCCGATTCGAGCACGACGTCCGAGACGCCCGCCTTGTCGGTCCGGCCGACCGGATGGGATCGGTCAATCGCGATTTCGATGTGCAGCCCGTTGTGGCGAAGCAGTACGGCCTCGGGAGCGGCGGGGTCGCCCCGGTAGCCGGCGAGGACGCCGGGTCCGGCCAGGCGGGTCGCGCCGCTCGGCATGTCCGCAGCGAGGGCCCCACCCTCGACCCGGTAGGCGAGGACGTCGCCGTGCGAGCCGCTGGCCAGCGGCACAGCCTCGTCCAGGAAATTCCGCGTCCAGGCGATCACCTTCTCGCCGCGGGCCGGGTTGTATCCACCGACCCGGGTCGCGCCTTCCTCCTCCGGAATGGCGTTGGTGCCGTAGAGGGCGTCGTAGAGGCTGCCCCAGCGCGCGTTGGCGGCATTGAGGGCGTAGCGCGCGTTGGTCACCGGCACGACGAGCTGCGGTCCCGCCGTTTGCGCGATCTCGTCGTCGACATGCGATGTCTCGATGCTGAAATCCGGCCCCTCGGGCACGAGATAGCCGATGTCGGTGAGAAAGCCGCGGTATTCATCGGGATCGACGGGCTGGCCGCGGCGGGCGCGGTGCCACGCGTTGATCTCGGCCTGCAGCGCCCCGCGACGGGCAAGGAGGTCGCGGTTCACGGGCGCGAGGTCGTGGAGGAGAGCGTCGAAGTCTTGCCAGAAGGCGTCGCTCGCAAGATCGAGTCCCGGCAGAACCTCATTCTCGACAAAGGCGTGCAGCTCAACCGCGATCTGGCTTTGTCCGACTCGCACTCTTTCGACCATGGTATCGACGCTCCGAACTGAGGGGTTGCAGGTCTAACAAGACTGACTGCGCACGGCAATCGCGAGGGGGACCGATAAGCAGGCGCGGACTGACGAGCACGGTGTTTTCGTAGAGCTGCGAGCAGCGCGTTCGGATGCGCGCCGGTTGCCGGAGTACCGCTGACCCGCGTCCCGATACGAGGATCGACAGCGATAGCAGCTAGAGCTGGCCGGCGGCACCTGCATCGGTGAAGGAATCGAGATAGGCGGGGTCATCGAACCGGCTCGGAAGGAAGGCCGGGGCGTAGCGGGGCAGGGGCGTTTCGCGGACATGCGCCGCGATCAACTCGCCCCCCGCGCAGGCACCCATGATTCCGAAACCCGAGTAGGCAGCGTTCACGAACGCGCCGGTGACAGAGAGCGGGCCCACCAGGGGACGATTCTCCGGCGTCTTCGTGTAGTAGCCGCCGTCGAGCGTCATGCGCGGCAGCCGGGAGAAGTAGCGCTTCAGCGAAGGCAGCATGCGCGACCAGCCGCGCAACGCGACCTCCGGCAGATGCTCGTCGATCGGAATCGGGAACACCGGGGGGACGCCGTCGGTGTCGTAGGACCACAGCATCAGGAGCCAGTGGCTGCCGGGCGTTCCTTCGGGTCGGCCGTGCACGCCGGGCGGCAGAATCTCGATGAGCCGGCGTGTCCTTGCATCGGCAGCGAGATCGGCCCGCTCTTCGTCCGACCAGGGCAACTGGACGGGATCGGCCCATATCAGGAGGGGCGCATCGCCGGGAACCGCCTGCTCGCTGTCGCGGAACGACACCTTCACGTGGCACTCGCAGGCAACCGGCAGCTTGACGTCGAGCTGGCCGGCGACCTCGGCGAGGTGCGGACCGGGCGACAGCACCAGTGTCGGGGTGTCGATCGTCATTGCCTTGCCTGGCCCCGCCACCGCCACCGAGCGCACGCGACCGCCACGCGTGTCGACGCCGGTCACGCGTCCCCGAATGAGCTCCACGCCGCGCGCCCGCGCCTGCTCGAGCATCCACATGCCCAGCTGCTGCGCGCTCAGCCAACCGCACCGCCGGGCATGCAGCACCGCGACCACCGAGGAATCCAGGTACGGAAACTCGGTTCGGATGAGGGCGGGGTCAGTGACCAGGTCTGCCCCGGACGGGACGCCCTCGAAACCGTGGGCCGGCGATCGGACATAGGAACCGTCCGACACGGGGCGGTCGTGGACGCGAAGCGGTCCGGCGCCCAGCGCCTGCGCTTCGCTCCCGAGAGCATGCAACGTGGTGATGCGCGAGGGCTCGGCCGTGGCAAACAGATAGCCGCGACGGTTCAGCCGCAGTCTTCCATGGCTCTCTCGCTCGTACCGCTCGAGCAGGTCGATGCTGCGGTTCATGAATGCGACCATCGCGTCGCCCGGACCCGGCCACCAGTTGCGATAGCACTCGGTCGACTTGTCGCTGGTGAGCGCCAGCGGGTCGCCGGCTTCGACGATGACCACTCTCCTTGTGCCCTGCCGCACTGCTAGATGGAACGCCACGGAGACGCCGGCGATCCCCGCGCCGACGATGACGACTTCGGCCGTCCGCCCGTTCATGCCGGGGACCCGGCAACCGCCATGGGCTGCCGGTCACGTCGGAGCCGCATCCGGTAAGATTTGGGCGCCGCAATTGTCCGGGACGGGCGCCGGGGGAGAGTTCCAGGCATGCAGTACGCCGAGACCATTCTCGATCTCATCGGCAACACACCGCTGGTCAAGCTGAATCGCATGGTCGATTCGCGCATGGCGACGGTGCTGGCCAAGCTTGAGCAATACAACCCCGCGGGATCGGTCAAGGACCGAATGGCCTGGAACATGATTCGCCGGGCAGAGGAGGCAGACCTGCTCGGGCCGGGATCGACGCTGGTGGAGAGCACTTCGGGCAACACCGGCCTCGGGCTCGCGATGGCGGCAGCGGTGCGCGGGTACCGGTGCATCTGCACGATGCCGGACAAGATGAGCAAGGAGAAGGTCGACATGCTCAAGGCGTACGGCACCGAGGTCATCATCACCCGTACCGACCTGCCGCACGATCACCCAGAAAGCTACGTGGAGGTCGCCAAGCGCGTCGCATCGGAAACACCGGGCGGCTTCTACACCGACCAGTACTACAACATGGACAACCCCGAGGCCCACTACCTGACCACCGGTCCCGAGATTTGGGAGCAGACCGACGGCCAGATCGACGCCTTTGTGGGCGGGATCGGCACTGGGGGCACCATCTCGGGTGCGGCGAAGTACCTGCGGGAGAAGGCCGCCGAGGCGGGTCGCTCGCTGTTCGTCTCGTGCCCCGATCCGATCGGCAGCATGTACTACGACGCGTTCAATGAGCGCGACATTCGCGAGCCCGGGATCTACCGGGTCGAGGGGATCGGCCATGACTTCATGGTCGGGACCCTGGACTTCTCGGTCATCGACGAGGTGATCGAGGTATCGGACAAGGACTCGTTCGTCGCCGCGCGCGAGCTGGCCCGTCGCGAGGGCATCTTTGCGGGCGGCTCCGCCGGAACCGCGGTGCACGGCGCCCTTGATGTCGCCCGCCGCCTGGGCCCCGGCAAGATCGTCGTCGTGATCATTCCCGATTCGGGTGATCGCTACCTCAGCAAGTGCTTCGACGACGAGTGGATGCGCGATATGGGCTATCTCGGCCCCGAGCAGCGTCTGGGCACGGTGCGGGAGCTGCTCGAGTTCAAGCCCGGGCAGGTTGAGTTCGCGCGCGGCAGCGAGACCATCGCCGACGTCGCCAAGCGCATGGCAGACCTTGGCATCTCGCAAATGCCGATCCACGCAAGCGACGCGCGTGATCCCTTGATGATCATCCACGAGGTGGACCTGCTCCAGAGCATGGTGCGGGGCGAGTGCACGCCCGAGGGCGATGTCCTCCGGGCCGCGAAGCCGATGCACGGGATGGTGGGGCTCGATGACTCGCTGGCAAAGGTGCAGGACGTCTTCGACGAAGAGAACGTGGCCATGGTGGTCGAAGGCAGCGACGTCGTCGGAGTGATCTCGAAGATCGACATGGTGGAGTTCCTCGCCGCCCGGAGCTGAGGCGTCAGACAGCCCGGCCGGCTTGCTCGACGTTCACGGTCGGCCAATCGCAGCGTCACGGCGGACCTGCTTCAGGGTTGCTCGTCCTGAATTGATCCCGCGCAAGCGGCGATGGTTCCAGTGATTCGCGGTGCGGCGGACTGGACGGACTCCAGCAGGGGATGGCGCGGCGGACGCCCGCCCGAACCGGGCATGCACCGAGTACCCGCCGATCGGTGCGACGCTTCGTTCCCAGCCGGCGCAACCGGCACCCCCTGCTGCTGGGGCGGGGGCGGCGTGCCGGGGAGCGTCCACCTGAGGGTTGGTGTCTTGGTTCGGCTACGCCTGTCGGTCGGCGAGGGTGTGGGGCGCGCCAACGCAGCCGTACTTCTCGAAGCCCCGAAGCTGCACTTCCGGTCAACGCAATCGACCAACACGACCAGCGGGCGTCGCGGGTACTCGCAGTTTTTCGGTTCAAAAGACATTATTGCCTCATATGAGACAGTTATGTATCATTACGGCATCACGTCGAAAGTGTCTCCTGTGCAACCAAGAAATCTGCAGACCCTGTCACCGCCAAGGCGACGGCCAAGCCGCGCAGCCATTATCGATGCAGCCATTGGGGTGCTGGCGGGAAACCCGGACGCGTCCCTGGCGACGATTGCCGAGGCAGCAGGGGTCGGCCGCGCCACCCTCTATCGGCATTTTCCGGGCCGAAACGACCTGATCGACGCGATCAGCCGGCAGGCAATCGAGGAAACCGATGCAGCCGTGCGCAAGATCCGTTGGGAAAACACGACCAGCAGCGAGTTCCTCCTCGCCGTCTTCGAAGCGATGGTTCCCCTTGGCGACCGTTACCACTTTCTCATGGTGATGGCGCCTGCTGCCGTCGACGGCGAGGCGGGAGAGGCCTACGCGCGCCAGCTCCGCGAAGTCGAAGAAATGATGCACTGGATGAGGCGGGACGGCACGTTGGCGCCGGACGTGCCGATCGACTGGGCAGTGCTGATCGTCGATTCCCTGATCTACGCGGCCTGGACGGCGGTACGCGACGGCTCGGTTGCCCCGCGGCACGCGGCCGCGCTCGCCTGCCGCACATTCCTGTCCGGCCTGTCGAGGGGCGGATGATGGCCTTCTCCGAAGTGCGCCGGCGAGCCGCCCAGTCTGGCTTCAAGCCGCTCACCGTCATCGTGCTTGTGGCGCTGCTGACCGCAACGCTCCTGGACTGGTATTGGCCGTGGGGGCTGCTCTTCCTCTACTGGGTGGTCGTTGGTCTCCGGCAGAGGGAGGCGTTCCTGATCGAGCGCATTGCGAAGGGACGCAACCCCATCCTGTACTGGTGCATCAACGGGATGTGGACTTGGTTTGGCCTCTGGACGCTCTACGCAGACCTGGCCTGGCGGCTGGCCTGAGCGCGGGTCGGGCGACGGAGCAGCGTTCACGAAGCGATGGGCACGGAACATGCGATGAAGAACGCAGCGGGCGGGCGAGGCCGGACCGGCCACACGATGCCGGACCAACCCGCGCAGCAGTTGCCGCGCCGCGCCTACGTGAGTCGGGCGTGGTTTGAGCGTGAACGTCGCGACTTGTTTGGGTACTGCTGGACCTACGCGGGTGTGGCACAGGATCTCGCGCTATCCGGCGACTACGTGACGGTATCGGCGGGCGACTATCCCCTGATGGTCCTTCGTGACGAGAGCGGAACGCTCCGCGCCTTTCATAACCTGTGTCGACATCGGGGGACGGAACTCGTCGAAGGCTCCGGACGGTTGGAACGGGCGCGCATCTCGTGCCCGTACCACCGCTGGACTTACGGTCTTGATGGGTCGTTGCGCGCCGTGCCGATGCGGGCGCGATGTTTCGCCGACCTGGATACCGATGCGTACTCCCTGCTCCCGGCGGCGATCGGCGAGCTTGGGGGGCTGATCTTCGTGAACCCGGCTCCCCGTGCGGATTTTGTGGCCTGGCGGGCCGACCTGGAAGCAGTTCTCTGGCCGCACCGGTTCGAGTGCATGAGCGCCGGGCTCGAGTTGACCTACGAGATTCACTGTAACTGGAAGGTGTTCCTGGAAAACGCCATCGACGGGTACCACCTGGCGTACCTGCACAGCGAGACGCTCGGGGGTCCGCGTGCCGACCGCAATGTCTGGGAGGTGCACGGCCGCCATGTGGTGTGGTACTCGACGGAAACCGGTCGAAGGACATGCCTGCCCGAAGCGGTCGCGCGGGCCGGGCGCGATAGCGGTCAGCTTCCCATAGATGGCGCTGAAACAGGCGAATACGGTGGTGTGTTCGTACTGTTTCCCAACACGATCGTGACGGCCACGCCGACCGAACTGATCGTGTCGAGACTGGACGCTGTGACGGCCGACCTCACCCGATTGCACACGCGCGTGTGGGGGCGAAAGGGCGGGGCGTGGACGAGGTGGCTCAGCGGGGAGAACGTCGAGGACATGCCCGGTTACGACCCTGTCAGCGGCTTGTTTCGACTCTCGTGCCTCAAGCAGCATCCGCTCGAGATCGGGGACTTCCACTGGGAAGACATCTGGATTTGCGAAAAACTGCAGCGCTCATTGCACTCACCGGCGTACCGGTGCGGACGCCTCGCCGCCGGCGCCGGCGCCGAGGCACCACTGGAGTTGTTTCAGCGGAACGTGCTGGACTACCTGACACCCGTCCCAGACTCGACCCTGGACCGCCCGGCTACTCGGCCCGCTGAAGCCGCAGCCGGCGGCGGGTGACCCCGCACCGGCTGCTGACCGGAGTCCGCTCTGCTCGGCCGCTCCGAGCTATTGCGCGCACGTGGCCTGACTGCCCCACGTAGGGCGCACACGGCGGCCGCGGTGCCCTGGCACCGTTCGATGCGAATGTTTCGGGGCTTATATCGATTACTTGACAGATTGGGTACGTCCCGAATTGTTGCGTTGGTGTTCTTGTGCTAAAAGAACATGCGTGAAACATCCGTCACAGTCCAGCCTGCCCGACCAGAGCGCCGGTGAACGGGCGCCCGATGCGCCCGAAGGCGTGGAACATCGGCAGATCGTCTACCGGGTGCTGTTCGACCGGCCGGCCACCGCCCAGCGGCTGGCCGCCGTCGCCGGCGCCTGCCGGTTCGTCTGGAACGAGATGCTCGACCAGCAGGCGCAGCTCTACGACATGGCGCGCATGTGCGGCGCGAAGCCGCCGGCGCCGACGTTCTTCACGCTGGGGAAGGCGTTCACGCAGCTGCGGCGGGTGACGCCCTGGCTGCAGGCCATGCCGTACGCTCCCGTGCGGTACACGCTCAAGTACCAGGCCGACGCCTGGCGGCGGTTCTTCCGGGGCGAGGCCGGGCGACCGCGGTTCAAACGCCGCGGCCGCGACAGCGTGACGATCCCGCAAGATGTGCGCATCCGGGACGGCAAGCTGTGGTTTCCGAAGATCGGCTGGCTCGCGCTGCGCCGCCGGGGCGGCAACCCGTACCCGGACGCCGAGCCCGTGCAGGCCGTCCTCAGGCGCGTCAACGGCAAGTGGATGGCCGTCGTGTGCTACGCGGTCGCGGCGACTGCCCGTCCCGACGACGGAACCGTGACCGGCGTCGACATGAACGTCGGCCAGGTGGCGGTCAGCGACGGCCGCCGCGCCCGCATCGTGCACGCGCCCGATAGCCGGCGGCTCGAGGCGAGGGTCCGCCGGTATCAGCGCCGCCTTGCTCGGCAGCGCCGCGGCTCGAGACGGCGCGAGCGCACGCGGCGGCGGCTGGCGCGCACGCAGCGGCGGATCGCGCAGCGGCGCCGCGACTGGCAGCACCACGTGAGCCGGTCGCTGGCCGGGGGCACGGTGGCGGTCGAGGCGTTGCGGACGCGCGCGATGACGGCATCGGCGAGGGGCACGTTGGCGGCGCCTGGCCAGAACGTCCGGCAGAAGGCCGGCCTGAACCGCGAGATCCTGGCGACAGGCTGGAGCGGTCTCCGCGCGATGCTGGCCTACAAGGCGCCACGGCTGATCGCGGTGGACCCGGCCCATACCAGCCGGACCTGCGCCGCGTGCGGCCATGCAGACGCCGCCTCACGCCGCAGCCAGGCGAGTTTTGAGTGCGTGGCCTGCGGCCACGCGGATCATGCGGACCTGAACGCGGCCCGCAACATCCGGCGTCGGGGACTGGCGCAGCTGCACGGCGAGGGGCGTTCGCATCCAGCGACTCCGGCGACCCGTGAAACGGATCGAAGGCTGGCAGCGTAAGTTGTCAAGTAATCGATATAAGTCCCAATGTTTCAAGCTCTGGCTACGTCGACCAGGGTCGTGTGCGCGGTGCAACCTTGGCCGATGCGTGACGTGCCGATATCACGCGTGAGCACGTTCGGGTTGCCCTGACGATCGGTGTCATCGTCGTCGGGATCGAACCAAGCGCCTGTGGATATGGCGACCACGCGTTCCCGAATGTCGTCCGAGAGCCTGGCTCGGGCGCGGCACCGGCCCCGGTCATTGAAGACGATCACCATGTCGCCATCGCTGATCGCACGAGCCCGGGCGTCCTCGGGATTCATGATGACCGGCATCGGGCGCGCGTCCTCGATGTCGGCGAGGGCGCTCTCCATCTGGCTGTGCAGCTTGTCACCCGGTTGCGGCGATACGAGATGGAGCGGGTGGGTTGCGGCGGACGCTGCGCCCAGCCATTCGTCGGGAGCATTCCAGACGGGGTGGCCAGGGCACTCGTCGTATCCGAAATCTGCGATCGTCTCCGAGAAGATCTCGATTCGGCCGGACGGCGTGTCGAGCGGATTGCCCGCCGGGTTCTCACGGAAGTCGGCTAGGGGAACCGGCGCGAACTCGGCGCCCTCGATGGGAAGCTCGACCCAGTTCCGCTGGCGCAGCTCGTCGAGGCCCGGCGTTTCGACCCCGTGGCGGGCGGCGTCCTGGCGGAAGCGGTCGTAGAGATGGCGTTGCCAGTCGGCGGCGGTCCGGCCCTCCGAGAACGACTCGCCATGGCCCAGGCGATGCGCCAGCTCCACGAAGATCTCGTAGTCGTCACGGGCTTCGCCCACCGGTTCGATCAGCCGGTCCATGTGAAACAGGTAGGCATCGTTCGGCGAGCGCCCGATATCTTCGCGTTCGAACGGCGTCGTGGCCGGAAAGACGATGTCAGCCCGCTTAGCTGTGGCGGTCCACCAGGGTTCGTGGACGATGATCGTGTCGGGCCGCTCCCAGGCCTGGTTCAGCCGGTGGAGGTCCTGGTGGTGATGGAAGGGGTTGCCGCCGCACCAGTAGATCAGCCGGATATCCGGGTAGGTCCTGCTCTGCCCGTTGAAGTCATATTGACCGCCCGGATTGAGCAGCATGTCGGCGATCCGGGCCACGGGGATCGCATCGTCGACGGGATTGTCACCCTGGGGCAGCCTGAGACCGGACAGGCGCTTGAGCGGAACTCCGACACCGCCGATGGCGCCGTAGCCGTAGCCGATGCCACCGCCGGGCAGGCCGATCTGTCCCAGCATCGCCGCCAGGACCGCCGCCATCCAGTAAGGCTGCTCGCCGTGCTGTCCCCGCTGCAGCGCCCATGCGACGGTGATCAACGTGCGGGTTCCCGCCATTCTGCGAGCGAGGGTGTGGATGGTTTCGGATTCGATACCGCAGATCTCGGCCGCCCATTCCGGGGACTTGGGCTGGCCGTCCGCGTCGCCGAGAAGGTACGGGCGGAACCGGTCGTAGCCGACCGTGCACCGGCTGAGAAATGCCCGGTCGACGAGCCCCTCGGTCTCCAGGACGTGGGCGATTCCCATCATCAGCGCGGTATCAGTGCCGGGAACGACCGGCAGCCACTCGGAACCCGCGATCGTGTCCGTGCGTTGCGGGCCGACGTTGACGAGGTGAACGCCCTTCGCCCGATAGCGTTCCAGCCACCCCAGGGCCTGATGCCGCGTGACCCCGCCCATGCTGACCTGCGAGTTCTTCGGGTTGATGCCGCCAAACATCACGAGGGTCTCGGTGTGCGCTTCGATCATCGGCCACGAATTCTGATGGCCCCACAGCAACTTGAGGAACGGCATGCCAAACACGTGCGGGACGATCGCCTGCGCGCCTGCCGTGCTGTAGCTCGCGACCGAGGCGACGTAGCCGCCGATCGAGCTCAGGAAGCGGTGGACCTGGCTCAGGGCATGGTGGAACCGGCCGGCACTTGCCCAGCCGTAGGACCCGCCGAAGATCGCGCCGTTGCCGTGCTCATCCCGCACCCGCTGAAGTTCCGCGGCGGCGATATCCAGCGCCTCGTCCCATGGAAGCTCGACGAACGTGTTTTTCCCCCGACGCGCACGGGCTCGGTCCGGGCCGCCTTCCAGCCATCCCTTGCGGACCGACGGGCGAGCGACCCGCGTGCGGTGATGGATGGCAGCGGGAAGAATGTCGGAAATGGACGGCGGATTCGGGTCTTCCGAAAAGGGGCCCGCGGCGATTACGCGGTTGTTCTCGGTCGTTACTTCGATCGCACCCCAGTGACTGGTAGTGACCCTGGTTCTCCGGCCAGTTCCCCGATCTCCTTCGGCGTGTCGCGACATGTCCTGCTCCGCCAAGTTTGCCCAGCCTTAGCCTGGCTTCCGTCGAACCCGTACGACGCACGTTCCCTTGGCGCGTGTCGTCGCACATTCAGGCAAACGCCGGACCGCTGATGGTCAGCTTCCGGCGCATTGCGTACCGGAATGGCCGTCCGATGCGCCAATCGTCGGTCCGCTCCGCTCGCGTGGGTCGTTGCAGATGTTAGTGCAAGGGGAGTCGTGCGCCCAAGCCGGCCGCCGGGATTCGAGCACGGATTCGGCAATGCGCAGCACGGCTAATCGCCGTCCTCGGAATGCACGAACGTGTAGATGCGGGCGATGTCCGCGTCCGGCTCGTTGGCGTCGAGGCTCCGCCAGATGTCCGATACCGCGGGACTGATCGGGCACGATGCGCCGATCGCTCTGGCAGCGTCGTGATAGAGCCGAAGATCCTTGACGAACTGCGCACTGGAGAAGCCTGCGTCATAGGTCCCGGTCACGACCCGGTTGGGGAACTTGTCGGCGGTCGCGGTGTTGCGGCCACTCGACACGTTCACGACGTCGAGGATCATCTTCATGTCCAGACCCTGCCTCACCCCGAACGCAACGGCCTCGGCGGTGGCCGCCATTGCGGTGCCCGAAAGGAAATTGTTGAGCACTTTCATGGCCTGGCCGTGACCGGGCTCGCCGCCCACGCGAAACACGTTGCCGGCCATGGCTTCGAAGGTCGGCCGCAGCTGATCAAACGTATGTTCCGAACCCGAGTACATGATGGCCAGGGTGGCGTTCACCGCGCCACTCACACCGCCTGAGACCGGCGCATCCACGTACTCGATTCCGGCGTCGGCGAGGAAACCGTGCACGCGTTGGGCCGCCTCGGTACCAATGGTCGAGTGATCCACGACAAGCCGGGTTTGGCGGTCGGTAGCACTGCGCAGGTCGCGGGCGATCGCTTCCGAGGCGCGTCCGTCAGGCACGCAGAGGTGAATCACGTCAACCATGCTTGCGAGCGCTGCAGTGGAATCGGCGATTCGCGCGCCCTGGGGTGCTCGCGTTTCCGTGCCGGCAGCGTCGTACACGATGATGTCCTGCCCCGATTGCACGAGGTTCTCCGCCATCGGCCTGCCCATGTTACCGAGGCCGACGAATCCGATCGCATTCTGCGGCATAGTTGCTGATCGCCTCCGCCTGCTTTGTGTCCCTCGATAGTAGCGATCAGGGCGGGAGGCTTGGACAACGATCTCCTTTACGGATCAGGAGCCCGCGTGTCCATGCCGGGCTCGTCTATCTGCCGCCGTATTCCCCCGACGTGGGCCCGATCGAGCCGCCGTTCGGCGAGCTTTGGGTGCTGCTGCATAAGGCCGCTGCCCGCGCCGTCGGCGCCTGATGGGCGGCCATCGGCACGGCATGAAACGACGCGGGTGCCAATGGTTCGTGTCTGGTATTGGCTCATGGACGGGAACAGGGCAGTACTGCACTGCGGGCAAGACCGGTACGGCGGCTGATCTCGTTTTTCCTTGCTGCCGATTGACCGCGGGCTCCACTTGCACGGCGATGACGCGTGCGTGGATAATTGCGCAGCATGTACGACATCGTTCACAGAGCGTGACATCGTGGTGCAGCACGGTGAGCGTCGAACCCTCATACTCACGGGTGCCAGCCGTGGCATTGGGCACGCCACCGTGAAGCGCTTCTCAAGCGCTGGCTGGCGGGTCATCACGTGTTCCCGACAGCCCTTTTCGGAGGACTGCCCATGGGAGGCCGGACCGGAAGATCACGTAGTGGTTGACCTCCGGGACCCGGCAAGCGTCGACGCAGGCGCAGCGGAGATGCGCAGGCGCCTCGGCGGGGAGCCCCTGCACGCCCTCGTCAATAACGCCGGCATCTCTCCCAAGACTGACGACGGTGGACGCCTCGGCGCCATAGACACGCAGCTCTCCGTGTGGCGCCAGGTCTTCGAAGTGAATTTCTTCGCCCCCCTTATGCTCGCACGGGCACTTGCCGAGGAATTACGGGTCGGCAGGGGTTGCATCCTGAACGTGACTTCGATCGCCGGAGGGCGCGTGCACCCCTTTGCGGGCACCGCCTACGCCACCTCCAAGGCGGCACTCGCATGCCTGACGAGAGAGATGGCTGCGGACTTTGGGCCCCTTGGGATCCGCGTCAACGCCATCGCGCCCGGGGAGATCGATACTGCGATCCTGTCGCCGGGTACGGAGCAGCTTGCAAACGATATCCCGATGCGCCGGCTTGGGTCCGCCGAGGAAGTTGCATCTGCCATCTACTACCTCTGCTCGCCCCAGGCGAGTTACGTCAGCGGTACGGAAATCCACGTCAACGGCGGTCAGCACGTTTAGGCTGTTCAACCGATCAGTACGAATTCGCGAACGCGGGTGCTGCGGCTGCGGGCAGGCTTGGAGCCGCCCTGGATCATGAATCGTGCCGGCGGCTGCTTGGGGGTTCAGCCCACAACATGGCGCCAAGCGTGAGGCTCCCGAAGAGCGCGAGGGCGCCTACCTGCGTGTAGAGGGTTCCATCGAAGGTCTGGCCGATCAGGCTCCCGAGCGGTACGGAAATCAGGGTGGAGAGTGACGTCACCACCGCCGCGCCCACGCCGGCAATGTGCCCGAGCGGTTCCATCGCGAGGGCGTTGAGGTTCCCGAAGACGAGACCGATAAAGAGGAACACGACGAGCAGGTACGCCATGAAGAGCCAGAGCGGCGGAAGTCCGTCGAACTGGAACAGGCCGATCCAGGCGACCATGGACGTCAGCGCGACGGTCGTCGCGCCGATCTTCGAGAGGCGTCGCATGCCATGCCGGAGGACGAGGCGGCCATTGACCATCCCGCCGAAGCCGATGCCGAGTGCCAGGACTCCGAAATACACCGGGAACATCGCGCCGGTCCGGTACGCCTCCTGAAAGATCTGCTGGGCGGAGCTCAGGTAGGCGACGAACGGCGCGAACACGAACCCCGTTGCGAGGGTGTACCCGAGCGAGGTCCGAATTCTCACGATCTCGCCGACCGCCTGGCCGATGGCGCGGACGGAAAAGGGCCGTCGGCGATCGACGGGGAGGGTTTCCGGCTGGCGCAGCGTGAGCCATGCGAAGGCCACTGCGGCAACCGCGAAGAACGTCGTGAAGATCGTGCGCCAGCTTCCCAGCCAGAGGATCCCCTGCCCGAGCAGCGGGGCGAGGGCGGGGACCAGGATGAAGACGGCCATCACAAAGGACATGAGCCGGGCCATCCGCCGGCCGCTGAACTGATCGCGGACCAGGGCCATGGTCACGATCCGGGGCCCCGCAGCCCCGACGCCCTGAAGGACGCGCCCGGCGATCATCGCTTCGAAGGAGGACGCGAAGATGCTCACGAGGCAGCCCGTCATGAAGAGGGTGAGGCCGGCATAGATCGCGGGCTTTCGCCCGATGCGGTCCGAGAGCGGACCGAACAGCACCTGTCCGAGCCCGAGGCCGAAGAACAGGGACGTGATCACGTACTGGACATCGTTCGGGCGCTGCACGCCGAGATCGCGGCCGATCATCGGCAGGGCCGGCAGCATCGCGTCGATCGCGAGCGCGACCAGCGACATCAGGAGCGCGGCGAGCGGGACGAACTCGGCCGTGCGAAGGGCGCCAGCGCGCGCTGATCGGCTCATTCTGCCTGCCCTTGCCCGGTGGGGACGATCAATCCTCTTAGACCATCGGTTGCCGAAGCTGCCGGTCGCCGGGACACCGCGGGTCAGCGCCTGCCCCGCACTGAGATGGCGGCAGCGGGTGGACCGCTTCGGTCGGCCCCGCCTGCCGGTTTAGCCCTTTGCCGTTCGTCAGGTCCGGTGCATTTCCCAATCGGTGCCGTGGTAGAGGATCTTCCGTCGTTCTTCCTCCGACCACCGGTGGAATTCCACGGCAAGGGGGTCGAAGTCGTATTCGGGCTCCGGTTCCAGTTCGAAATGACCGTGCGTGTCGACGCCCCGCACGAGGGCGGCGCTGTCGTGGTCGGACCGGATCTGTCGGGCGTCCGGCGGAATGAAGCGGATCGCCAGTCCGATGCGGCGGTCGGCGGAGCGGTTGGGGTGTGATGCGTGCGCAATGCGGAAGGCGAAGATCGAGCCTTCCCCAGGGTCAAGCTCCACGTTCACGGCCTTGGCTTCATCGATGCCTTCCGTGATTTCCTGGCCACGCGTGAGCATGTTGTCGTCGTGGTACGTCTCGCGGTGGGGGAGGTCCGGCCCCAGGTGCGAGCCCAGCAGGTAGCGCATGCAGCCGCTGGCCACGTTGGAGGGTGAGAGCGCCACCCAGAGGGTGATCAGCTTGCTGCTGTCCAGACCCCAGTACTGGCTGTCCTGGTGCCAGGAGACGTAGCTCGGGGAGTTCGCTTCCTTGACCCACCAATCCGTGGACCAGACCATGATGTTGGGACCGAGGATGTCTTCCACCGGATCCAGCACGCTCTTCTTCCGGATGAAGTCGGAGAGCCACTTGAACAGGAGGTGGCTCTTGTAACGCACTGCCCCCTTGAACGGCCCGCCATGATCGGTCTCGCCTGCTTCAAGCTGCGCCCGCAGCCGCCGTGCCTCCTCTCCGGAGGCAACCTGCACCGGCGCATAGAGCCCGTCTCGCCGGAACTGCGCGATTGCTGCAGCGTCCAGAACCTTGCCCATCGTCAAGCCCCGCTATCGTCGTCCATCACCCATCATCCGCACTCTTGGCGTCGCAATCAACACGGCTGGCTATGCCGCGGCGCCCGATGCCACACCCGATCGCTCGACGCGGGTGGGAGGATGCCGGACCGCGTTGCCGCAGGTCCCGGCCGCCTCCGGTCAGCCCTGAAGGCGCGCGGCTAGCGCTGGCGAGCGGTCATGCCGTCACCTCGGCAAGGATCCTGATGGCCTCCTGGCAGTCGGCCCGGCTTACATCCAGGTGAGTCACGGCGCGCATGCGCGTCGCTCCCATCGCGCCGATCCGCAGGCCGGCCGCGCCGGCACGAGCGGCAACGTCGGCGGCACTGTGCCCGGTGTTCCCCACGTCGAAAAACAGGATGTTGGTTTCACACGGTTCGACCGCGAAGCCCTTCAGTTCGGCCAGTCCGTCGGCCAGCAGCGCAGCGTGGGCATGGTCCTCCGAGAGGCGGTCCCAGTGCTGGTCCAGCGCATGGAGACCGGCCGCTGCAAGGATGCCGGCTTGCCTCATTGCGCCCCCCATGCGCTGCTTCCAGCGCCACGCTTCATCGATGAATGAGGAGGACCCGGCGAGAACGGCCCCCACCGGGCAGCCGAGCCCCTTGCTCAAGTCGATCCAGGCGCTGTCGAAGCCGTCCGCGTACGCGGCGGCGGACACGCCCGACGCGACCACGGCGTTCGGCAGGCGAGCGCCGTCCAGGTGGGTGGCGAGCCCGTGTGTCCGGGCGACCTCGGCGACCGCCCTGACGTCTGCCAGCGGCCACACGGTGCCGCCACCCATGTTGGCGGTGTTCTCGACCTCGAGCAGAGCGGAGCGCGGGGCGTAGCGGTGCGTGTCGCGGATCGCGGCCCGGGCTTGGTCGGCGGAAAAGACGCCCCGTCGACCCGGGAGAGGAGCGATCTGGACGCCCGAAAGAGCCGCGGGACCCCCGCCCTCGAAGTTGAGGATGTGGCAGGACGCTTCGGCGATGACCTCGTCGCCCGGCCGGCAGTGGACCCGAATCGCTATCTCGTTGCACATCGTGCCCGACGGGAGGAAGACCGCGGCCTCCTTGCCCAGCAACGCCGCCACGCGCTCGCAGAGCGCGTTCACGCTCGGATCGTCGAATGTCTGCTCATCGCCGACTGGTGCCGCCGCCATCGCCTGGCGCATCTCGGGAGTCGGGAGCGTCTGGGTGTCGCTGTAGAGATTGATGCGCACAGCGTTCACTTCGTTGCGCGTGTCTGTAGCCATGGTGCAGCTCGAGCAATTCCGGAAGGGGCCAACGTCTCCAGTTTGCTTCAATTATGTGATCGTTGCTTGCCTCGACCGGCGCGCACGCCCGGCCCGTGGCAGGCCGGCAAGCCCGGGTGCGGGTGGTGTTCCTGTAGACCGCCCCCGGGTCGTTGCCAAATCGCGTATTCCTCCGCGCCGGCTTTCCGGCTGCTGGACGCAGCGCGGCATGTGCCGGTTGCCCGCCGGTCAGGCGGCTGCCGTCGTTGTCAGACGCAGTCCGACGGCACCGACGGCGATCAATGCAATGCAGGCCAGCTGGACGAACCCGAGCTGCTCCCGGAAAACCACGAACCCGATCATGGTCACCGCCAGGATGCCGATGCCGGCCCACAGGGCGTACGCAACGCCCACCGGGATGACCTTGAGCGCGGGGGCGAATACCAGGAAGCAGCAGCTGTAGCAGACGATCGAGAGAACGCCCCATTGCCACTTCTCGAAGCCGTCCGACAGCTTCAGCAAGATCGTGCCGACCACCTCCAGCACAATGGCAGCCGTCAGGTACATCCATGCACTCATCACTTCGAACCTCCACTCAGGGGTAGCCGTCGCTGTCTCGTCCGGGCGCGTTGCTGCCGCCGGCGTTTGCAAGCACGGCGCGGCACTGCACGCGTTCGCCTGCAGGCGCAGGGGGCTGCCCAGTCAGCACGAAGTCAGGGCTCCGCGCGTACGTATCCGCACCCTGCTGAATCGGCGGCCGGTCAACGCCGTCGGACGTCCCGCCGCCTGCCCCAGGCAGCCCCGCGCCGCGCGACTGCCTGCCTCCGGCGACGTGTGCCGACTACGGATCTCCCGGGCGCCAGCTTGCTGGTGCCAGTTCCAAACCAGTGAACTCGAACGCCGGCGCCACGGTACATCCCGCCAGCGTCCATGCGCCTTCTGATCGAGCACTCTGCCAGGTGCCCGCCGGAACCGGGATGTGAGGCTCTGCGCCGTCGCCAAAGCCGAGGCGCTGCCGCAAGATCTGCTTCCCGTCGGATGAGAGCTCGAGCTGCAGCGGATCGCCCGCGTAGAAGTGCCAGATTTCCGTGGCGTCGATGCGGTGCCAGGCGGATGTCTCGCCAGCCTTGAGAAGGTAGTAGATCACGGTCAAGGCGCCTCGCGTTCCAGCCTTGGTGTGGTCGCGGTAGGTCTCGCGATAATGGCCCCCCTCGGGATGAGGGATGAGTCCATACGCTTGGATCAAGTCGTCGGCGTCCATGTAGAGCGTTCCTGGATGATGTTCACACGCAAGGCCCGGCACGGCGTTTCCCGCGAGGGCACCCGAGTTCGTACGCACGGTCAGTGTTGGCGGGTCCGGCCAGCGGCACCACCACGCAATGCCCGGATAGCCACGCCGGGTCAAGTGGCTTCAGGTGCGTTGCCCGTCGGAACCCGAGCGGCGCCACCGATGTCTGACGACAGCTTAGCCGCCGCTCGGTAGGGTAACCTCACCGGATTTTCTCAGTGCCTCTCGACTTCAGAGGATGATGCCCGACGAAACAACGGTTGTCGCGCGCATATGGGCGAGCCTCCTGGTGGCCGGGTGTCTGGTCGTGTCCGCCGGGACAGCCCATGGGTTTCCGCGGGAGGACCGGATCATCGGGGAACGGGAGCATCCCAAGCTGGTGGCTGCCTTCGGCAGGATGTACCGCGGCGATCCGGAACTCCACGCCTACATCGACGAACTCGGGATGCTGCTCGCCCGCCAGTCGAAGTACGGCGACCAGCGATGGACCTTTACCGTACTGGACACGCCGGCAGTCAACGCGTTCGCACTGCCCGGAGGCTACGTCTATCTGACGCGGGGCCTGGTCGCGCTCGCCCGAAACGAGTCGGAACTGGCCGCCGTGCTGGCCCACGAGATCGCTCACGTGGTCGCTCATCACGGGCAAGCGCGCCACGCGCGCATTGCCTCGGTCAGCGACAGGCCGCCGGTTTCCGGCGACGATCCAGCCCCGGATGGCTCCAGGAGATCCGCACCGCCATCCGGTCGAGACGTGATCCTGGCGCGGTACAGCCATCAGGACGAGTTCGAGGCGGACGCGCTGGCCATCGGTTACCTGCATGAGGCCGGGCTGGATCCCGCAGCCGTTATCAGGATGCTCGAGGCGAACGAAGCGCATGCCGTGCTCGTGGGCACCGACACCGAGCGCCACCGCGGCATGCTGTCCTCACACCCCAGTACGCCAGAGCGCATGAGCCGGGCCATGATTCTCTCGCGCCGGTTGGGCGCCGGGCCGGACCGGACTGCGGGAGACGGGTTCCTCGACCGTATCGACGGACTTCACTTCGGCAGCCGGCCGCAGATGGGTCTCGTGCGCGGTCAGGAGGTCTTCCTGGGTGGCACGGAAATCCGTTTCCGGATGCCCGATGGCTTTCACATTCGACGGGAACCCGGGCGGGTGACCGCGCGGGCCATGGACGGGACACTCATCGTCTATGACGAGATGGTGAACCAGTGGGGGATGGGTATCGTGAGCTACCTGCCGAGAGGCAGTCGGGACATCGAGCTGCTCAGAATTGACGGGATGCATGCCGCGACTGCAGTCCGCAACCCGGAACGCGGCGGTCATCGCTTCGAATATCGGACGTTGGTCATCCAGTGCGGGGAAGTACTCGTGTGTCGCTTCCGCTACATCGTTCCGCTGGCCGTAAGCCTGGCCCGGCTGGCTGACCTTCGAGAGACTGCCCTCAGTTTCCGGCGGTTCGACGAGCGAGACCGGCAGGCGGCGCGACCGCGGGTCGTTCGTGTTGCAACGGTATCGGCCTCGGACACGCTGGCATCACTCGTCGCGCGCATGGATACCGATCGGAACCCTCAACGCTGGTTCGAACTCCTGAACGGCCTGCGGCCGGGCGAGCTGCCGGCGGTGGGCAGGCGGGTGAAGCTGGTCGTGCACGAAGACCGGTAATGCGCGTAGCCGTCGCCGGTTTCGTCCACGAGACCAATACGTTCTCGCCGCACCCCGCGACGATGGACCGATTTGCCGAGGCTGACGGATGGCCGCCGCTGGTCACCGGCAGTGAGCTGCCGCCGGCGCTTGCTGGCAGCAATCTCCCTGCCACCGGCTTCCTGGAAGCCGCGCGCCTCGACGGCGCCGAGGTGCTGCCGCTGCTGTGGTGCTCGGCAGTCCCGTCCGGACCGGTGACGCGGGAAGCCTACGACGCCATCCTGGCGTGGATGCTGGAACGTCTGCAGGCCGCCGGGCCGGTCGATGCCGTGTACCTAGACCTGCACGGGGCGATGGTGGCGGAGCACGAACGGGACGGTGATGGTGCAGTCCTGGCGGCGGTGCGTGCCGAGGTGGAGGCATCGACGGCAGTGGTTGCCAGTCTGGATTTCCACGCCAACGTCAGCGGCGCGATGGTGGACGCGAGCGATGCGCTCGTGGCGTTCCGCACCTATCCGCACGTCGACATGGCGGCGACCGGCCGACGGACATATGCGGCGCTCAAGGCCGTTCTCCCCGGGATCCGCGACGGTCGCCGACCGGCCAGGGCGCTGGGACGGAGCCCGTTCCTCGTTCCGCTGGTTTGCCAGTCCACCGACGCCGAGCCTGGCCGGCGGTTGTATGCCGGACTGGGCGACCGCGAGGGACCTTCCGTGTATGCGACCTCGCTGGCGATGGGATTTCCGCCGGCGGACACCTGGGAAACGGGACCCAGCGTCGTCAGCTACGCCGAGACCGAGCCGGCGGCGCGCCAGGCGGTGGCGGCGGTTCTGGCGCAGCTGGAGGCGGCTGAAGCAGAATTCGCCGTTCCACTGCACGCGCCTGAATCTGCAATTGCGGAAGCACTCCGCATCGCTGACGCATCGGGTGGCCTCGTCGTGGTCGCCGACACGCGCGATAATCCCGGAGCCGGAGGGGCGGGGGATACCACGGGCTTGCTAACGGCGGCGGTCAAGCGCGATGCGGAAGGCGTGGCGATCGGCGTGCTGGCGGATCCGGACACGGCGGCACGGGCCACGCAGGCGGGGGTGGGAGCCGAGATCACCGTGTCCGTCGGCGGGCGAAGCGACGGGCGCCCCTATGTCGGCCCGGCCCGCGTGACCGCGCTGGGGGACGGCCGCTTCACCGCGACCGGGCCGATGTTCGGCGGGTCGCACATGGACCTCGGGCCGATGGCCGCCCTGCGCTGCGGCCGCGTGGCCGTGGCGGTCGCATCAAGGCGGATGCAGGCGGCCGACCGATCGATGTTCCGCCACGTGGGGATCGAACCCGACGCGCAGCGGGTCGTCATCGTGAAGAGCTCGGTCCACTTCCGCGCCGACTTCGCCCATGCCAAGGCGGTGGTGGTCGCGGACGCACCCGGTCTCAATCCGGTGAATCATGACACGCTTGATTACCAGCACCTCCGATCGTCCGTGCGGCGGATGCCCGTGGTGCACGCATCTGGAGCGCCCGGGTGACGGACGCTCCATCGGACCCGCGGATTCCGGTGGCGGACCGCGCAGCCGTGCAGGGGTGGCTGCAGCCCCCGCTGCTCGATCAGACCGTGACCGAGACGTTGGCCAGGGCGGCCAATCGGTGGCCGGATCGCGAGTTCGCGGTCTTTCCGGAGGCTGGCCGGCGATGGACCTACCGGGCGTTCGCTGTTGCGGTCGACCGGTTGGCGACGGGCCTGCTGGAGCTGGGGCTGAACCCCGGGGACCGGATCGGCATCTGGTCGCCGAACCACCCTGAATGGCTGCTCGTTCAGTTTGCAAGCGCCCGCGCCGGGCTGATCCTGGTGACGGTCAATCCCGCGTATCAGGCCGACGAGCTGCGGCATGCCCTCAACCTGGTCGGCATGCGCGCGCTGGTGCTGGCACGCCAGTATCGCGGCACTGATTTCACGGGAATCGTGCGGTCGCTCGTACCGGGATTGGGCGATCCCGCCGGCGCCCGGTCGCACCCGCCGGCGCTGCCCGACCTCGAGTTCGTGATCCACCTGGGGGAGCAGGACGAAGCGGGGATGCTCCGTTTCGACGACCTGGCCGCAGCGCATGCGGATGGCGCGCATCTCGAGCGGCTGGCGGCCGCCCAGAAGCCCTCCGACCCGATCAACATCCAGTTCACAAGCGGCACGACCGGCCGGCCGAAGGGGGCCACGCTCAGCCATCACAACATCGTCAACAACGCCCGGCAGACGGCCGCGGTGCTCGATCTCGGACCGGATGACCGGATCTGCGTGCCGGTGCCGCTCTATCACTGCTTCGGCATGGTGATGGGAAGCCTCGCCGCCGCCACGGCCGGATCCTGCCTGGTGTTCCCGGGCGAGCGTTTCGACGCGGACGCCGTGCTCGATGCCGTGGAAGGCGAGCGCTGCACGGCGCTGTACGGCGTTCCCACCATGTATGTGGCCATGCTCGAGGACCCGTCGCGACCCGGCCGCAACCTTGATCATCTGCGGACGGGGATCATGGCGGGGGCGCCGTGTCCGGCGGAACTGATGCGGCGTCTCCTCGAAGAACTGCACATGCCCGAGGTCACGATCTGCTTCGGCATGACCGAGACCAGCCCGGTGACCTTCCAGACGGCAAGGGACGATCCGCCGGACCGCCGGGTGGGAACGATCGGGCGGGTGCACCCGCACGTTGAGGCCAAGGTCGTCGATGGCGAGGGCCGAACGGTTGCATGCGGCACCGTGGGCGAGGTCCTGATACGGGGATACGTGGTCATGAAGGGCTACTGGGATGATCCGGTGGCGACGACGGCCGCGATCGATGCGGAGGGGTGGATGCACACCGGGGACCTCGGCGTCGTCGATCGAGCGGGCTACGGGCGGATCGTGGGCCGCGCCAGCGACATGGTGATTCGGGGCGGCGAGAACATCTATCCGCGTGAGATCGAGGATTTCCTGCACCGCCACCCCGGTGTTCGCGATGTGCAGGTCTTCGGGGTCCCGGACCCCAGGTACGGTGAAGAGCTCTGCGCCTGGATCATCCCGCATGAGGGGGTCGCGCTCGATGAGGCGCAGCTGCGGGCGTTCTGCGACGGCGCGATCGCGCGGTACAAGATCCCCCGGATCTGGCGGTTGGTGGATTCGTTTCCGCTGACCGTTACAGGGAAGGCGCGGAAAGTGGCCATGCGGCAGATGATGGAGCGGGAGTTGGCGAGAGATGTCGAGGCCACGGTGGTCGGCTTCGCGGCCGGCGATTGACCGGACTTCTCAAGGGCATGAGTAGGGCCTTTGCTTCGGGTCGCGGGTGGCTCGGGCGCTCGCTATAGCGCTGAAAGAGGGCGTCCGATGGCATTGGTTGTATCGGGTTGTGCTGACGTGGTGCCACATAGCTCAGCGCCGGTCCAGTACCGTCACCGTCTTGATCCGATCGAAAGTTTGTGTATGATGATACACAATGCTCAAGGCCGTAGAACGTAACAGCGGCAAGCTCATCCGCATGCTCCGGAAGGACGGATGGGTGCACATTGCCACCAGAGGGAGCCACCGGCAGTTCACCCACCCCACGAAACCGGGACGGGTTACGGTGCCGCATCCGAACAAGGACATCCCGCGCGGAACGGTGGCATCGATCTACCGGCAGGCGGGCTGGAACGCATAGGAGGAAGAAACGATGCGCTATGTGTCCTTCATCCACCGGGACGACGCCGGCTACGGGGTTAGCTTCCCTGATTTCCCGGGCTGCGTGTCCGTAGGCGACTCACTCGACGACGCCGTCCGCCGAGGCTGCGAGGTCCTTGCGTTCCACGTGGAGGGTCTTTGCGACGACGGCGACCCGATTCCGCCGCCCCGCTCCATCGATGCCATCAAGGCCGATCCCGACCTCTCCGATTGGCGTGAAGGAGCCGACCTGGTGCTGATTCCGCTCCTTTTGGACCGCGGTTCCTCACGACGGGTCAACATCTCCCTCGACCGCGGCCTGCTCGACGCCATCGACGACGAGGCCAAGCAGCGCCGCATGACCCGTTCAGCCTTTCTGGCGTCCGCCGCCCGGCGTGAGATCGAAGGTACGTGAACGATGTGTTGCGTCGGCCCGCAGGCCACGCGCGCCTGAGGCGAAAACGACAGGGAGGGAGCCCGAAGCGAGCGATGGGACCGAGCGAGATGTCAGGAGATATCGACCGATGTGGAGACGACCTTCCAATTGGGGGATCACCCATGAGGCGATAGGTACCTACAGGCAATACGGGTACGGGGCCAAGGCCCGACAGCTATCGAGGGGCCAGAGGGAGGGATTTGGTTCCACGAAACGAAACTTGAGGGATTCGACCAGTACTTTCGCCAGCTTTGGGCCGCAGACGGGGAAGTTCGACCCGAGGTGTCGGGTGGATGGATGCACATCTTCGGGCGGAGAACGCGAGCCGAGGCCAACGCGACGGAGCGGGTAAACGAGCGTCGGCGACTGCTCGCGAAGGCGCGTCTACCGGGATGAGCGACTAGCGTGAGTTCACGGCCGGGCTTCCTCCGCGCCTGTGACGTCCAGCGATGCGAGATCTGAGTTTCCGGTAGGGGCAAGGGACGGCACTCGCCCAAACGGAAAATTGTCAATACACCGTATTGATACGCGGCGGGACGAAGTCCAGGTGATTCACGTGAGCAAGACTCAACAACTTCAGATCCGGATCAGCGCGGAGGACAAGGCGCGCATCGGCGCGCGTGCAGCAAGTGCGGGGATGGACGTATCCAAGTGGGTCCTGCAGCAGGTGCTTCCATCTGCCGAACAGAAATTCCAAGCACTGTGCCGGGATTTGGCGGCACGTCCGGATGCGCGGTCCTTCACGATTGCGGAATTTCAGGACTGGTTCACCGGGCTGACGGCAAGCGAGTACAAGCGAGCGGTCCGCCACGCGCCGGAAGCTCGGCTCGCTCCGTTCGAGGCAAGCTATCTGGCGGCGATGGTCGAGCAGGCGGCGGCGCTCCAGGGGGTCAACCCGCCGCGCTGGACAGGAGCGGTCAAGGGCCTCGATACGCCTTGGTTCGCCTCGTCCCTGAAGAGCCTGCGGTTACATCTCTTGACTCGTTCCCCGCCTCCGTTCCGGCGCCGGAATCTGTTCATTGACAGCAGCGTCGGGCAGAGGGTGTAGTGGAATACTCCAAGCGAGATATTGAAGTCTTATTCAATCGCTTAAACGAGGAACTTGCGAGCCGGTCGATCACCGGAGAAGTGTATGTGGTCGGCGGTGCCGTCATGTGCCTTGTGTTCGACGCGCGCGCCTCGACCCGGAACATCGACGCATTCTTCCGCCCTGAGGGAGAGGTACGCGCAGCCGCACAGGCGGTCGCCACAGCCGCTGGGATCCCAGGCGACTGGCTCAACGACGCGGTCAAGGCGTACTTGAGCGACCACGAAGACTTTCAACCGTACCTCGAACTGACCAACCTGCGTGTGTTGACCGCAAGTCCGGAGTATCTGCTCGCGATGAAGTGCCTTGCCATGCGCCTTGGCGAGGGATTTCACGACGAGGATGACGTGCGCTTCCTCCTGCGCCTCCTAGACCTCACGGACTATCGGAAGGTGCTCGCGGTCATCACCCGCTACTACCCGCGGGAACGGTTCCCGCAAAAGACGCTCTACGCGCTGGAGGAACTGCTCGAACCGCAGGATTGACGTCCGGGAGCAGGGAAGTACGGGTACGCCTTCTACGCCCGCCCTGAAGGCTGTCCCCACACGCCTTCGTGCGGCGGCGCATGTGGGGGCCGGCCCAAAAACAGCCTTAAACCGGCCTGGTAATGTGCATCCGAAGCGGCGGGCAGCAGAACCTCTGCACCCGCGGGCATTCGGGTACCTTCTTCGCTTCGCCAAGATCATTCGTGCAGTGCGACAACGGGATCGAGTCCTGCGGCCGGCTGTCCGGAAGCAGATCGGCACCCTGAACCGATTGCCCGGGCCTAGCCGGCGTGATCCGAGACGGTCTCGGCGGGCGCGACCTCGCCGCGTTCGATCAGAAAGGTCGTGTCCGCCAATCCAGCGAGCAGGGCCGGATTGGATTCGGTGACCACGAGCGAGAGTTCACGTTCGCGCTCCCGAAGTCTTCGGAGGGCATCTCCGTAGCGACGCGCAAGGGCGGGGGCCAGCCCCTGGAACGGCTCATCGAGGAGCACCAACCGGGTCCCGATCATCAAGGCCCGGCCAAGGGCTACCATCTTGCCCTGGCCGCCGCTCACCGAACCCGCCGGTCGGTGCCGCAGCTCCTTGAGCTCTGGAACCGTCTCGTACACGCGCTCGAGGTTTGCGGCCATCTCGCCGCCGTCGGCACGCGCAACCCGGGCCGGGAGCAGGATGTTCTCTTCCACGTTGAAGGAGGAGAACAGGCGCCGGTCCTCGGGCGCGAAGCCAATGCCCATGGCGGGCCGGCGGTGCGGCGGCACATCGTCCAGGTCGGTCCCTGCGAACGAGATGGTGCCACTCGACTTGGCGACGAGGCCCATGACGCTACGGAGCGTCGTGGTCTTGCCCGCACCGTTCCGGCCAATCAGCGCGACGGTGGAGCCCGGTTCCACGCCAAACGTCACGTCGCGCAGGACGTGCATCGCGTCGACATGGACGTTCACGCGTTCGAGCGAGAGCATCGATCAGATCCCGATTACGTCGCGCATCACGGACGGATCGGCCAGCACCTGGTCCGGCGGTCCGACCGACTGGATATGGCCGGCACTCCAGACAGCCACGCGATCGGCATAGCGCTTCACCACTTCCATGTCGTGCTCGACGAAGACCGAGGTCACGCCCTGGACGGCGAGCGCCTCCACCAGCAGGTCCATGATCCGGAACTTCTCCAGCGTGCTGACGCCGCTGGTGGGCTCGTCCATCAGCAGCAACTGGGGGCGCAGGGCCAGCGCCACGGCAATGTCGACGAGCTTCCGATTACCTTCCGGAAGCTCGTTGATCATCTGCGTAGACACTTCTGCAAGGCCGAAGAGCTCCAGCAACTCCAACATCTCGTCGCGTTCGGGGAGGTCCTGGAGCGGCCGGAACGGGTTCCATGTCCGCTCACGAGCGGCGGCCGCCAGCAACAGGTTGTCGATGACGCGCTGGTCGTGGAACAGCTGCGGAGTCTGGAAGGCCCTGGCAATTCCCATCCGCGTGATCGCGCGCGGCGCCATCGCCGTGATGTCGCGCCGCCCGAACCGGACGCTCCCGGCGGACGGCGTGAGATACCCCGTGCAGATGTTGAGGAACGTCGTCTTGCCGGCGCCGTTGGGGCCGATGATCGCGAGCCGTTCTCCGTTGAACACCTCGAGATCGATGCCGTCGGCCGCCGTCACGCCGCCGAAGCTGATGTGGAGGTTGCTGGCTTCCAGCAGGGTGCCGCTCACCGCAATGGCTCCCGATGACCGCGCGGCCCCGGGGCGATGGCGGCGAGGTCGCGGTAGAGGCCGACGATGCCCCGGGAGGCGAACAGGATGATCCCGAGCAGTACGAAACCGAGGATCATTTGCCAGACGTCGGCCGCCATTGCGGCGGCATAGAACCGCACGAGCTCGTACACCAGCGCGCCGGCAAACGCGCCGAGTACGTGGCCCGCGCCCCCGAGAATGGCGATGAAGACGAACTCGCCGGAACGGATCCAGTACCCGAGGTCAGGGGTGACCACGCCCTGATTAACGGCGATGATGGACCCTCCGAGCCCCGCCAGCACCGCGGACAGCACGTATGCGATCAGCAGGATCCATCGGGCCGAGATGCCCAGGTATTCGAGGCGCGTCTCGTTGGTCCGGATGGCGCTCAGCGCCTCGCCGAGAGGTGAACGCAGGAAACGGTGCACGAACCAGCAGGCCGCGCCGGCAAGACCCAGTGATGTGTAGAAGAGGGCAGTCTCGAAGGACGTTCGTGCGAGTTCCAGGCCAAGGTATGTTGGCCGTCCAACCGCCATCCCGTCGCTGCCACCCGTAATGTGGAACATCTTCTCGAGAAGGGCATAGAGCACCATCGAGAACGCCAGGTTGAGCATCCCGAAGAAGATGTAGCGGTACCGCACCACGAACAGGCCGATAACGGCGCCCATCGTCCCCGAGCAGACCATTCCGGCCAGCAGCAGCACGGCAAGATCGGCGCCGGCGAAGCCTTGCATCAGGAACGCGGCGCTGTAGGCGCTTGCGGCGAAAAACATCGCGTGGCCGAATGAGACCTGACCGGCCCGCAGCAGAACTACGACGCCAAGGACTGCGAGGCCCTTGGCGAGCGCCACCGTCAACACGATCTTCAACCACGGGACCGCCAGCGGCAGCACCGCCACCACCAGGACCAGGACGGCCGGCAAGTAGCGCACGAGCCGCACGTCAGATCCTTCGTT
The DNA here is from genome assembly GCA_022825705.1 of Alphaproteobacteria bacterium. Lineage (GTDB taxonomy): Bacteria > Pseudomonadota > Alphaproteobacteria > TMED109 > TMED109 > VXPW01. The sequence continues at coordinate 150,259 of JAJDWH010000001.1, read as the reverse complement.
TTTCCGCGACCGCGAACAGTCCCTGCGGGCGGAAGAGCAGCACCAGGACCATGATCATGTAGGGAATCAGGACGTCGAGTTCCGGCACCAGGTACACGGCGAAGGAGCGACCCAGTCCGATCAGCAACGCGGTGAGGGCCGCCCCCTCGACCTGGCCGAGCCCCGCCGTGGCGACGACCGCAAACGAGAGGACGATCATCTCCGCACCGAGACCCAGCTGAATGGCCGTGGTAGGCGAGGCCAGGGCCCCGCCAAGTGCGGCGAGGACGGCGCCGATGACAAACGTGACCGTGAACACCTTGCGAGCGTCGATCCCCATGGCGATTGCTGTTTCCCGGTCTTCGGTGACGGCAGTAATAACCTTGCCGCTGAGCGTCCGACGCAGGAACCAGCGCAGGCCGAGCAGCACCATGACGGCGATCACGGGCAGCAGGATGATCTGGTACGCGTTGTAGGGAATGCCCATCACGTCGACGGTGCCAAGGAGCCGAACGGGATCGGTCGCCGAATATGGCTGCACCCCCCAGACCAGACGCTGTACGTCTTCGAGAATCATGAAGGCGGCAAACGTCACGAGGAGCTGCAGGACCTCTTCCTTCGCGTAAATGTGGCGCAGCAGGAAGCGCTCGATCACCAGCCCGAGCGCCGCCCCGACCCCCGCCGCCGCGACCAGCAGCGCCGGAAAGCTCAGCCAGGGGCTGAAGTCCGCATCGCTGATGGCGAGCACCAGGCTGGCGGCGGCGTATCCACCGATCGCGTAGAAGGCCCCGTGGGCAACGTTCAGTATCCGCATCACGCCGAAGATCAGCGTCAGTCCGACGGCCACCAGGAACACCAGGGCCGCGTAGGCGATGCCGTCGAGCGTGGCCAGCAGAAGCAGGATCGGGTCCATGCAGTTATGGCCCCCGCGGATCGTCAGCTGCGCAGTGCGATCATTCGGCGTGCCGGTAGGTCTGGACGGGAAGGTCCAGGATGCTGTCCGACAGTGTCTTCAGCCAAGCAGTCGATTCCATGCCCGCAGGCGTCGTAATCGCTGAGCCCGGGAAGATCATCATGTGGTCCATGACGGCGAAATCGTATGCCGGATCGTGCCTGGTCACGCCGATCATCTGGTCCTCCACGCCCTGGTGGTCTTCGCGGATGTGCACCGTCCGGCCAAGCCCGCGAAACTCGAGGCCCTCCATGGCTTCGACGACCTGCTCCTTGCCCGGCCAGGCGCCGTCGTTGGCGGCGATGGCCTTCTCGTAGGCCCCCTTCAGCGCCGACAGCGCCTGCGCAATGTGGAACACCGGGTAGATCGGGTATTCGCCCGTTTCGGCCTTGTACCGCTCGATGAACGCTTGGAAATCGGGGTCCTGGCGGAACTCGGGATGCAGGAAATAATGGTCTCCCCGGCCGCCGACGATCACGCCCTCTGGCATGTCGGGGCCGATGCGTTGCAGCGAGCTTTCCATCAGCGGGAGTACGAATGTGCTGCGTTCCGTCAGGCCCCGTTGCACCGATTGCCTGACGAAGTTGTCGAGGTCGCCGCCCCAGGCGGTCGACAGGATGACGTCGGGCCGCAACGCAAGCAGCCGGCTGATCTCGGTCGAGAAATCCGGAGCCCCGAACTTCGGGAACAGCTCGGCCACGACCCTGACGCCCGGCTTCAGCTGTTTCAGCGCCGTCGAGAAGATATGCCAGCTGTCCCGTCCCCACGCGTAGTCCTGGTTGACCACGGCGATCGATTCGAACTCGGGCTTGGTCTTCAGGAGGTACAGGAGGGTCGACAGCATTTCCGGCGTCGCGTTCGCCTGGGTCCGAAAGACATACCGGTACGAATTCTCCTCGAAGATCTTCTGGGTACCGCAGTCCCACATGATGTTGAGGACCTGGAGATCCTCTGCCAGCGGCGCAACCTTCTTGCAGTTGCCGCTGGAGATCGAGGCGAACATCGCATCGACGCCGACGTCCTGCACCAGCCGGCGGTACTCGGACAGCACGTGTTCGCCGCCGGCTCCCTCATCGACCCAGACGGCAGTGACCGGCACCCCGCCGATGCCGCCTTCACGGTTGAGATCGTCCAGCAGGATCTCGGAGGCGGCCTTGGCCGGCTCGCCGAACACCGAAGCCGGGCCCGACAGGAAGCCCGTAATGCCGATCGTCAGGGTGTCGGGCTTGTCGGCGGCGGCGGCCTCTGCGTAGAGGGCCAGCGCCATTGCGATTGACAGCTTCAGCAGTCCGTTCATGGTCCAATTCCTCCGTGGCATTGTCGTGTGCCCTCGGGCATGCCGCGCAGCCGCGACGGGAGTGAGTGATCGCGGCGCTCCGCGCACAAGGTGCGCCGGTCGGCCGGCTATCCGGAAGGCCGCCCCTTGCCGACCGCTCCGCCGCCTCGGACCTCCCGGCTCACGGTCACGGCGACACCGGCATCGCGAAAGGCCTCCCTGGCGGCGTCTACCGTTCCGGGCAGGTCGACCGGTCGGGTTGCGTCCTCGATGACGATTGCCTCGTACCCGTGGGCGCGCGCGTCCGTCGCCGACCAGCCGACGCAGAAGTCGAAGGCGAGCCCGACCAGAAACACGCGCTGGATGTGCAGGGCGCCGAGCAGGCCGCCGAGGCCGGTGGGCGTGCTGCGGTCATTCTCGGTGAAGGCAGAATACGAATCGACGCTGGCGTTCATGCCCTTGCGAATGACGGCCAGCGCGCCGTCCGTTTCCAGGTCGGGGTGGAAGGCCGCGCCGTCGCTGCCCTGGATGCAGTGGTCCGGCCACAGCGTCTGCTCGCCGTACGGCATGCCGATCGTGTCGTACGGCGACTTGCCGGGATGCATGCTCGCAAACGATGCATGGTCCAGAGGATGCCAGTCCTGGGTGAGAACGACGTTCCGGAATTGCGGCAGCAGGCGATTGATGACGGGCACCACCTGATCGCCGTCGGCGACCGGCAGGTTGCCGCCCGGACAGAAGTCGTTCTGGACATCGACGACGAGCAGGAGATCGTGCGGCCCCATCATCAGGCTGTCGTCCGTCCGGTACAGGTCAGCTCGAGGAGTTCAGAGTACTCCGATAGAGCGACGAGGTCAGAACGTTCCTCCTGAATTTGCCGGGGGGCCCGGAACAGGAAGGCGCGCGCAGCGGCGTCGAGCATCGGAATGTCGTTGTACGAGTCGCCCACTGCGACCACTTCGAAACCCAGCGCGGTGAAGCCCTCGACGGCGCGTCGCTTGTGGTCGTCGATCCGCTTTCTCCAGCCGACCACGCGCAGGTCGGCCGATGTTTCCAGGTGGTGGCAAAACACCGCCGGACGACCGAGCGCGGCGAACAGCGGGTCCGAGAGTTCGTAGAACGTGTCCGACAGGATGGTCACCTGGTGGGCCTTGCGGAGACGGTCGAGAAACGCGCGCGCGCCGGGATACGGCTGCAGCGACGCGGCAACCGAGCGAAGCCGCGGCAGGTCAATGGCGTGGTCGGCCATGACCTCGATCCGGTGGCGCATGAGGGCGTCGTAGTCCGCGACGTCACGCGTGGTCTTGCGCAGCTCCTGGATTCCGGTCTCCGTGGCGACTGCGTGCCAGATCTCCGGCACCAGCACCCCTTCCAAATCCAGGCAGACCATTTGCATGGGCGGTTTGCGAACGCGTCTGACCAGGATCAGAGTGCGTCGGCGATCTCCGGCACGATCTTGAACAGGTCGCCGACCAGGCCGTAGTCGGCAACCTGGAAGATGGGGGCTTCCTGGTCCTTGTTGATGGCGACAATCACCTTGCTGTCCTTCATGCCCGCGAGGTGCTGAATGGCCCCTGAAATACCCACGGCGATGTACAGCTCGGGCGCGACCACCTTGCCGGTTTGGCCGACCTGGAAATCGTTCGGGACGTAGCCGGCGTCCACGGCGGCGCGGCTGGCGCCCACGGCGGCACCCAGCTTGTCCGCCAGCTGGTCGAGCAGCTGGAAGTTCTCGCCGCTGCCCATGCCTCTGCCGCCGGAGATGACGATGCGCGCAGCGGCAAGCTCCGGTCGGTCAGACTGGCTCAGTTCGCGCTTGACGAACCGTGCGATGTCATGGGCCGCGACCTCGGGCCCGGCGGTGATGGCGGCCGAGCCGCCGGGCGCCTCGGCCACGGCAAACGCGGTGCCGCGTACCGTGATGACCTTTACGGGGTCACGGGAGCGCACGGTGGCCAACGCATTGCCCGCGTAGATGGGCCTGATGAACGTGTCCCCGTCCACGATCTCCGTGATGTCGGAGATCTGCTGGACATCCAACATGGCGGCCACGCGGGGCATCAGGTTCTTGCCCCAGGTCCCCGCCGGCGCGAGCACGTAGCCGTAGTTCCTGGCGGCCTCTACCACGGCGGGGGCCAGGTTCTCGGCAAGGTTGCCGGCGAGGCCGGGCCCGCCGGCCTTGATGACCGAGCGGACCCCGACAATTCCGCTGGCGGCTCCGGACGCCTCGTCGCCTTGCTCGTCCAGCACCAGCACGTCGACCTCCGGGTCGATGGCAAGTGCGGCGGTAATGGTGGCGAGCGTGCCGCGGGGAAGATTGGCGCCGTCGGTTTCGGCAACGACCAGAACAGCCATCAGAGAACGCCCTTTTCTTCGCGGAGGATCTGCACGAGTTCAGTGGCCGATTCGAGCATGCGCCCCGGCGGCCGTGGCGGCGGTTCGGCCACCGTGACCGTTTCCAGGCGCGGCGCGACATCGACGCTGTAGTCCGCCGGAGTCTTCGCCTCGATGGGTTTGCTCTTCGCTTTCATGATTCCTGGCAGTGACGGATAGCGAGGTTCGTTCAGCCGAAGATCGGTGGTGACGATCGCTGGCGCATTGATCGAGATGGTCTCGAGGCCGCCGTCGATCTCGCGTGTAACGTCGAACACGCCATCACCGATCACGAGTTCAGACGCGAACGTGCCCTGCGGCCAGCCGAGCAGCGCCGCCAGCATCTGCCCGGTCTGATTGCTGTCATCGTCGATGGCTTGCTTGCCCAGGATCACGAGCCCCGGCTCTTCTGCCGCGACGACGCCGGCGAGCAGCTTGGCCACCGCGAGCGGTTCGGGAGGTTGCTCGGTCTGCACGTGAATGCCGCGGTCGCAGCCGAAGGCGAGAGCGGTTCGGATGGTTTCCTGGCTGCGGGCCGGCCCGATCGAGACGGCGACCACCTCGGAGGCCGTGCCTGCCTCTTTCAACCGAATCGCTTCTTCGACAGCAATTTCATCAAACGGGTTCATGGACATCTTGACGTTGTCGGTCTCGACACCGGAGCCATCCGGCAACACCCGAATGCGTACGTTGTAGTCGATGACACGTTTGACTGCGACAAGGATTTTCATGAGCGACCGGCTCCGAGGGGACAGTAGCGGTGAGGGAGGGGCGCGCGTCGACCAGCGCGGCCTTCATGCATCCTAAACGAATGCTCCGGGAATTCGCTCAGGACGCGTTCTGCATCAATGCGGCGAACGCAAGGATTAGCAGAACGGCTAGCGCCTGCAACACGACGCGGGCGCGCATCAGGCGGTTTCCCCAGCGGGCATTGAATTCGCCACCGCGAAACATCGAGATGACGCCGACCGCCAGCACGATGACAACCGCGGCGAGGCTGATTCCCAGAATGTAGGGAAAGATGTCTTGCAGCAGGCTCACGTGCGGCTCCGGCAAGGCGGGAAAGCAGGAGGATAGTTGAATGCGGCGCGCCGGAAACGGGCAGGCCCCGTCGCCTCATGCTCGGGGCATCCCCGCTGTCGAGGCCGGCAGGCGGAACGAGCCTGCAACCCGGATTTCCCCGCGCAATCCGTTACGAGCGTCACCGTGACGCCAGAAGCCTGGTTGCCGACGGGACTCCAGCAGAAGTCCGGGACTTCGGCCAATGGAGAAGAACCTCGCTGATCAGGTCACGTCGACCCACAATTCCGAGAGGCCCCGAAGGACCATCTGGTTTCGACGGACCGGGTCCTGCGCCAGGCGTATCCTCGGAAAGCGTTCGATCAGGGCCTTGAAAGTGACCTTCCCTTCCAGCACCGCAAGTGATGCACCCAGGCAATAATGAATACCACGACCGAAGGATATGTGGCTTTTCTCGGATCGTCCGAGGTCAAGACGGTTGGGGTCGGTGAACACTTCGGGGTCACGGTTGGCCGCCCCCAACAGGGAGATCACGCGGTCACCGGAGCGAATCTTCTTGCCGCCGATTTCGAGGTTCTCGCGGGCAATCCGGCCGTCGAACTGGACCGGAGGGTCGTACCGAAGCAGTTCGCCGATGGCTCCCGTGAGCATGTCGGGATGCTGACGCAGGCGCTCGAGCTGATCGGGGTGACGCAGAAGCGCCAGCATCCCGTTTCCGATCAGGTTGCGCGTGGTCTCGTTGCCGGCGACGAGCAGGAGCATCAAGGTGGATAGAAGTTCCTCCCGCGTGAGGCGATCCCCAGCTTCCTCGGCGGCCATGAGCCCGCTCAGCAGGTCATCCTGGGGGTTCGCGCGGCGTTTCTCGATCTGTCCTTCGAAGTACTCGAAGAGCTCGCCGGTCGCCTTGCGGACCTTGTGTACGTTGGGCTCGTCAAGCAACGGCTCGACTGTCATGGCGATGTCGTCGGACCAACCGCGGAACCGGTCCCGATCCTCCGGCGGCACACCAAGCATCTCGGCGATCACGATGACGGGCAGCGGGAACGCCACCGCTTCGATGAGGTCAAAGCGATCCTGGTTGCCGACGGCGTCAAGGAGCTCGTTCACCACGGCGTCGATCCGGGGTTCCAGCTTCTCGATGGCACGCGGCGTAAAGGCCTTGGACACGAGCCCCCGCAAGCGGGTGTGCTTGGGAGGATCGAAGTCGAGCATCGTCAGATACGAGGTGTAGCCGTAGTTCCGGCCCTCCGACGTGAATCGCTTGTGATCCCTGAGGAGTTGATCGACATCCTCGTACCGGGTCAGTGCCCAGGCTTTCATCAGTCGCATCCGGTGCACCGGATCCTTGCGACGGAGCTCGTCGTACAGCCCGTACGGTTCGTGTCGCGTGGCGATGGAGGTCGGATCGTAGGCGACACCGGATTCCAGCCGTTCCCACGCCAGCAACACCTGTTTGGCCGCCGGGGTAATGAGCCGGTTGGCAAGGCGGGATAGGGAAGCCATAGGCACCTCGCATTGATGCAGCAGGAACGGCTGATGCCGGATCGCAAAATTTGGCGCGCCGGGCTTGTCGACACCGTGCCGAAGCGGCGGACAACGTCAAGCCTGCTGTGGCTGGCTAATTTGCCATAACCGGGTGTGACTTAGGGCACCAACGCTGGACGCCACCGACGCAGGCGAGTGGTTGGCCACCGACGCAGGCGAGTGGTTGGCCACCGAATGTTGGACGACGGCACACGGCTTGCGGCTGCATCAGTCTCCCATGCGTTCTCGATCCTCTCGTCCGCCCGAGTGCGGGCGCACGCGAAAGACAAGATCGATTCAGCGCGACGTGAGTTCCTCTGAGATCTCCCACAGGCGTTTGGCATTGTCCGGATTTCGGGAAACAGCCGACGACGTAGCGGCGCGTCCAGGGGAGCGAAACTTGCCGCTCACGCCCGGCGTGAAGTACTTGCCCGTAACGCCGGCGAGATCCGGCGAGGTGGCGAGGTGGATCGAGGTTTCTGCGCCTTTCTCGGGTGTGATGGCGGCAGCGAATCGAAACACTAGGGTGGCGATGCTCCGCCAGAATGCGGAGTTGTCAGCGGGACCCTGACCGAGATGGGAGCGCACAAATCCCGGATGGAGCGCGTTGACTGTGGGTCCCTCGTCGCCGAGCTTGCGTGCCAGTTCGTAGGTGAACAGAAGGTTGCAGAGTTTCGAGCGCTTGTATGCGGTCCAGCCGTTGTAGCGATGAGAGAACTGCAGGTCGTCGAAGTTCAGATCGGTCCCCACATGCGCGTGTGAGGCCACGTTGACAATGCGGGCCCCGGGCGTCGCTCGGAGTTGGTCCAGCACCAAGTTCGTGAGAAGGAAGTAAGCGAGATGATTGAGCGCGAAGGTCATCTCGATCCCGTCGACACTGACCAAGCGGTTGGCGAACAGCCCTCCCGCATTGTTCACGAGCACGTCAAGTCGATCGTCTTGGGTCATGATTGTTCGGGCCAATCGCCGGACATCGCTCTGGGAGGAGAGATCCGCTTGGTGGAAGCACACGGCATCGTTGCCGGTGTCCGCGCGAATCCCGGCGACGGCGGCATTACCCTTCAAGGGGTTCCGTCCGACGATGGTGACGCGGGCACCACGGGCGGCCAAGGCCTTCGCGGTGGCCCGTCCGATGCCGTCGGTTGCACCGGTTACGATGGCGACCTTGTCTCGCACATCCTGTCCCCAACGCCGAGAAATTCGCACGGGGGGATGATAGTCATGGTGATGGATGACCGATCGACTGCACGGAACAGGCGTCTGTGCGGGAGACGGGTGGTGGAGTGTCCCGCCCCCCCCAAGTGGCCAATAGCGACTGGTCATGACCACCTGCACCCGCAGAGCAGCACTGACCGAAGGTGTCCATCGCGCATCGGAACTGAGTGCGGCGGCACGAAGTCCGTCGTCTGCGGCGTTGCTTGGCAAACGCGAGCGTCGGATTCGCGACGTTCGCTTGCGTCCGAGATGCAGGCAACCCGCGTAGTCATTGCCTGAAAGTTGCCTAGCGGGTAGTCACTCCCAATCTGCTCAAATGGAGTGTGTGCCCATGGATGATTCTGCCGACGGCGGTGTTCGACCGCGCGCCTTGTCGGGCCCTCGCGTGACGCCCCGATCGCACGCGCCTGCTCGTCAACTGGTGGTGTTCCTGCACGGTTGGGGGTCGAGTGGTGACGACCTGATTCAGCTGGCCCCTCTGTTTGCTGGTGCATTACCGGACGCCGAGTTCGTGTCGCCGCACGGACCGGAGCGATGCGATCAGAACCCGGCCGGCTTTCAATGGTTTACCCTTGGGGGTGCGAATCCGGACCGGGCGGCTGCGGCCGCGCGAGCAGTCATCGATCTCAATGCCTTTCTCGAGGCCGAACAACGACGGCTGGGGCTGGCAGAGAACCGGGTAGCGCTGGTGGGCTTCAGCCAGGGCACGATGATGGCCCTTGAACTGGGACTGCAGCGTTCGTTCGCCGGGATTCTCGGGTATTCAGGCGCTTTGTTGCCAACAGCGCGAAAGGTGAGCAAAGCTGATGTCTTCCTTGTCCACGGGGCTGCCGACGACGTACTGCCGGTTGAAGGCATGCACGCGGCGGTTGCGGAACTGGCGCCATTGGGCGTCCGCGTGCGGTACCACGTTCGGCCCCGGCTGGGCCACTCGATCGACGAAGAGGGCATCGCACTCGGGGCGGACTTTCTCCGGCGACAGTTCCTGCAGTAGGCGTTCGGTGTTCCTCGGTTTCGTGTGCTAACAATTGCAGCAGGTAGGGCGAGGATCGGACCATGAACGACGAACGTTACCGCCGAGGCGACGACAACCTGCAGGAGATCGCCGGTCTCTGGGAGCGCACCAGTGCGAATGGCCGTGAGTACATCGGCGGGCGCACATCGGACGACGAAGACATCACGATTCCGGCCGGATCGTTCGTGATGGTGTTTCCGAACGACAGCGACAATCCCCGCGCGCCGGCATTTCGGCTGTTGTATTCCCCGCCACGCGATGATGGACCGCGGGCAGCACCACCCACGAAAGGCAGGTTCGACCGCTTCAAGGGTGGCGCCAAACCGCAGGAATCGTATTCAGCTGGTGAGCCGGTCCAGGGGAATCCAATGACGCACGCGGCGCCCGGCGACGACATTCAGGACGACGACATCCCCTTCTAGGCACCCCCCAAGACTGGTGGGTGGCTCATCGACTGGCAGCTGATGGCGCAAAAGGGGGTGTTCGGACACCCCTCGAGTCGAGAAGCATCACGCCCGTCTCCCCAAGATTCCTGCTTGTCGCCGGCAGTCAGCCTTCCACGGCCACGCCGATGATGAAGAGAACCGAATAGTCCTGCTTGTTGCAGCCCTCGACCGGCGGCATCAGGCCTCCCGGAGCCACCGGGAACTCGGTCATTTGCGCCTTGGCTGGCGAGCACGAGCGGTCGGGGGTCGCCGGCGTGTAGCGTGCGGAACGGCATCGCAGATGCGTCACGTCATGGATCGTGGCATTGCCCCGTAACTCCCAGCGCTGATCACCGTCCTGGTCCATGGGATGGACCGTCAGCACGGTCGTGACCTCGCGTCCACCAGTGACAACGTACTGGCCAGGAGGAAGCGGAAATTGCGGCTTCTCCATGATGAGGCCGTTTTCTTCCACCCACCAGTCCGCCTCGTCGAATTTCCACCGAGCCGGCGCGACTCCGCCTGCGGCCTGCAATCGCTCGTAGTGCTTCAGCCACACTCCCCGTGGGCCCGGGTCCAGACGCCAGAGCCCCCACTGTTGTGCGCCACTCCCCGAGTTCGCACCCGGGTCACCCAATGCGGCGATGAATTGCGGGCGAATCTGCTTGAATCTTGTCTCGTCATCACTGGCTGCCTGAACCGGCTGTCCGGCAGTGACCATGATTGCGAGCAGCCCAATGGCCCAGAGTGCGCAGGGGATCAGGCGTCGTGTGGTGGTTGAGGGCGGCAACACTGGACCTCGCCATGGAAACAGTTGTGCGGTCAACGCGGGATCACGGGGCCTGAACTTGACGGTGGTCAGGCCCCATCCCGTGATCCGGTCGCAATGGTAGTGAATGGTCGGTGGCGGCTCCAGCAGAAGGATGGCTGGCGCGTAGACACGGGTGCGCAGTCCATCACGCCGTTCCATTATTGCGGTCTTGCCGGCTTTGCCCGCTGCTGGCTGACCCGGACTGAGGCCTGCAACAGGACTCGCGAGTTGATCTGGACTTTCTTCAGGCCCCGCGCTGGACACGCGTTTCCTTCTGCCGAGTCGCGAAGGAGGAAGCAATTGAGCCTGCCAGTTGCCAATCTGGGCGCCCGTTTTCAGGCTGGGCCCATCGCAATATCCCCCCCCCGCCACGGTCACACTGACCGTCGTGTCGTCAGGTGCGTGCGGGAATCCGTCCGAACAAAGAATCAGGTTGTTGCTGTTCGCAGTTCGGGTCGCAGACTCAGTGGATTGAACTGCCTATGTTCGACGAAGAAGTGGCATGAATGACCCATGCATCACGGCATAAGTCATGGCGATTCGAACGATTCTCATGCTTGACGAAGACGTGCATTCCGCCGCGCGCGCTCTCGCGCAACGATATGGATGCTCGATTTCCGAAGCGATTCGCCGGACCGTGCTCCATCACCGAGACACGGAGCTCGGAGTTTCTCCGGCTCGACGCGCCGAACGGGTACAGGCGCTTGAACGGCTGTTCGATCTATTTCAGGACCACGACCCTGTTGAAGAAGTACGCCGTTTAAGGGAGGAAGACGAGGACTTCTGACGGCCCTGCACGCATACGGAATTCCTGATCTGTGCTCTCTCGGCAGCCGGTCCGGAGCGGCAGCGGCTGCTGCAGGTCGCGGCTGCTGCAGGTCGCGGCCTTCGGTCAAGCGCTCTGTATCAGCGCGGTCGCTTGGTACGAGTTCTCGCGAGGTCCGCGCACTCCCGAACAACTCGCCACGGCTCGCGCACTGTTTGCCGAGGACGGAATCGTCCCCTTTTCCGAATTGCTGGCAGTCGCTGCTGCCGATGTGTTTCGGCAACTTGGCTCTCCTCGCAGGCGATCTGCGGACATCGCGATCGGGGTCACTGCAGCGTCATATGGCGCCGTCTTGATGACGCGAAAAGCGCGGGATTTCGCTGGCATCCCAAGACTAGAGGTCATTGATCTACGGGCTTCCGATTGACGGATAGGGTGGGGCTCTGGGATTGGACAGTTTCAGGCGGCCATTTGACCGGTTTCCGCCATTGCATCGAGGTGCTTCGAGCGCACTTCGTCATTGCTCCGACACAGCTCAGGACGTCACTCGGCTTCCCTCTTGGGTGCTGCTAAGCCTGACATAACCATCCTCGGGGATCCCGCCCTCGTGGCGCTACAGCGGGACGAGGCGACCGGGCTAGATGCTGCCCCCTGCACGCAGGCGCTTCACTTCCCGGGAGCTTTTCCCCAGGACTTCACGGAGAATCGAATCAGTATCACCGCCCAGTGCCGGTGCGGCTCCCCGGTACCGCACGGGCGTTCGGGACAGCCGGATGGGATTCCCGGGACTCGGGACGGTGCCGCCACTTGCATGCGGGAGCTCGATGCGCATTCCGCGTGCTCTCGTCTGTTCAAGGTTGAGGGCGTCGAGCACGGTATTCACCGGTGCAAACGGAATGTCCGCAGCTGTGAGCGCGGCGTCCCAGTGGCTGAACGGCTGACCACGCATTTGGTTCTCGATGAGGCCGTCCAGGACCTCCCGGTGCTGCAACCGGTCACGGTTGGTCGCGAAACGGGAATCTGTGGCCAGGTGGGAAAGTCCGATCGCTGAGGCAAAGCGGGCGAATTGCGCGTTATTGCCGACGGCAACCACCATGGGGCGATCGGCGGTCGGGTACAGCCGATAGGGGACCACATGCGGGTGTGCATTGCCGAGGCGGGGTGGCGACGTGCCCGTGATCAGTCCGGAGATCGCCATCATCGAGAGACCGGCTATCGTGGAATCCAGCAACGCCAGATCGATGTGCTGGCCCTGCCCGCTGCGCTCGCGCTCCAGGATGGCAGCGAGCACCGCCTGGACGGCGTACATGCCGGTAAAGAGGTCGCTGACCGCCAGTCCCGTCTTGGTCGGGCCACCTCCCGGCCGGTCGTCGGCTTCGCCGGTGAGGCTCATGAGCCCGCCCTCGGCCTGGATCATGAAGTCGTAGCCGGGCCGCATCCGTGCCGGCCCTGTCTGGCCGAAGCCGGTGATCGAGCAGTAGATCAGTCGCGGGTTGACGGCGGATAGCGACTCGTAGTCCAGGCCGAAGCGGGCCAATCCGCCCACGCGGTAATTCTCGACCAGCACGTCGGACTGGCCAGCCAGTTCCCTGATGATCTGCTGTCCGTCAAGGTCGGCCAGGTTGACGGTAATGGACCGCTTGCCGCGGTTCGCTGACTGGAAGTAGGCGCTTTCGCCCGGTCCCTCACCGGTTTCCATCTGCAGGAACGGCGGCCCCCAATGACGTGTGTCATCGCCGGTGCCGGGCCGCTCGACCTTGATGACCTCTGCGCCGAGATCCCCGAGACACTGGGCGCACCATGGCCCGGCGAGAACCCGACTGAGGTCAAGCACTCGTATACCTTCAAGCGTTTCCGGCACAAACTTCTCCTTGCGACACATTTCCGGACCGCGCGCATGGTGTCCCAAATTCCGACGCTCTTCTATACACTTGCCGCCGGAACTGCCGGTAACGGATCGGGAAACACGTGGTGGCGCTCGAGCTTCACATGAATCCGGCGCTGGTACTTAACGCCGACTATCGGCCGCTCCGGTACTTTCCGCTGTCGCTGTTGCCTTGGCAGGACACGGTGCGGGCCGTGTTTCTTGAGCGGGTCAGCATCGTCGCCGAGTACGACCAGGTCGTCCGGTCGGCCACGTTGTCGATGCGGCTCCCGAGCGTGGTGGCCCTGAAGCGATACATCAAGGGCAATCGGACCCCCGCTTTCACGCGCTTCAACCTGTTTCTTCGAGACCGTTTCACGTGTCAGTACTGCGGGGCCCGTGAACCCGTGTCCGACCTCACGTTCGATCATATCCTGCCGAAATCCAGGGGTGGGCGGACCTCCTGGGACAACGTGGTCGCCGCTTGCGCTCCCTGCAACTTCGTGAAGGGTAATCATCTTCTCGACGAGATCGGCATGCGCCTGATCCGGGAGCCTAGGGCGCCGACCGAGCGCGAGCTTCATGCGCGCGCGCCGGGCTTTCCCCCCAACTACCTGCACGAGAGCTGGCGGGACTACCTGTATTGGGATACCGAGCTCGAAGCCGACTGACCGGGTTCTGTTTCGGCGCCGTGAGGCGATGAAACATCCTTGTGGCGGCGAGGCGGGCCGGGTTTGGGCCGCGCACGGGGAGTCCGCTGTGTTGACCGGCGGACTGCTCGTTGCTGCGGTCGTGGCGCGCGGACCCGCGCCGGCCGGTGACCGCACCTGACGATGCACGAAAGACGGTGTGCTACCGCCAGCAGAATGGAATAACCTGACGTTGGATCTCGTGCTCTGATCCGAAGGAGGGCCCGGCTATGCCGACCTTGACCGATGAGCAGCGCCGCCAGTGGGCGGTAGACGGTTACATCCACTTGAAGGGAGCATTGGATCCCCGCGAAGTTGCGCTGTACAGCGGATTGATCGACTCGATCCGGCATCAGCCGGGATGGGAGCCCACGCCGGACGTGCCGCGCGGCCATTACGCCTGGGTGGAGCGCAACCCGACCGCGGACGACCCCAACTCGTTCATGGACCGGCGGGACATCATGGGGTACGCGCAGCCCTTCCTGGACATGGTCGACCGGCCCAACGTGTTCGACCGAATCCTGGAGTTGATGGGGCCCTACATTGTCCTCAGCATGACGCAGGCCATCGTTCGGGCCCCGACCACGGAATTTCCCGGCTTCACGCACACGGATGGAGGCGAGGCGCTCCGAAGGATCCGCGTGACGGAAACCAGCAAGCCGCTCGCGATGAAGGCCCTGTACCTGCTCACCGATGTCGAGGGAACCGACTGCGGCAACTTCACGGTCTTCCCGGGAAGTCACCTTCGGCAGATCCCGTTCGACTGTGACGCCGCGCCCACTCCCCACACGCCGGGAGCTGTCCAGCTGGGCGGCGATGCCGGCGACTGCTACCTGTTCAGCCACGCGCTGTGGCATGGGCCGGCGCCGAATCACTCCGGCAAGGGTCGCAAGACACTGCTCTACAACTATGCGCAGATGTTCCTGAAGACGTATGACTTTCCCACCATGACAGGGGTCATGGATTCATGTACGCCGCGCCAGCGCCGACTTCTGGGTGATCTCGGGCACGACCCGCGACCGGGCGATTACTTTTACGTCCCGGACGATCAGGAGGAGGTCATCTACGAACAACCGCGGGCCAGACAGGCGGCCTGAACTTCCCGGAACCGGCCGGGCGCGCGACGGAGACTGCCGCCCGGTGGGTCGAGCCAATAGGCCGCGTGCGGAGTCAGTGAGCGGCGGGCGCGTTCAGGTCCTGGCTACTTGAGGTCAAGTTGCTCAAGACGGTCGGCAATGGCCTGACGCATCGGTTCGTCGGGCGGGATTCGCTGCAGCAGTCGGCCGAGCATGGCCCGGGCGGTGTCCTTGTCGTCTTGCCGTGCTGCCGCTTCTCCGACGACGTACAGGGCCAGGGCATGATCCGGGTCAACGTCGAGCACCCGGCGAAACAGGATGAGCGCCTCTTCCGGGGGCTCGGCCGGATCCTCCGATCCTAAGGTAAGTGCCTCCGCGGCCCCGGCAAGGGCCTCGGGATCCTCGGGTGCGAGCGCGACGGCCCGCAGGTAGGCCTCGTGGCTGAGATTGAACTGGTTTAGGACCCGGCGGGACCGCCCCAGCCGTTTCCACCCTTCCAGGTCGTCCGGGTTCTCGGCCAGTCGTGCAGCCAGCCCGTCCACCATGGCCCGGATCTGGGCATCGTCCGGAAGTTGCGGCGTGGCGTCGGGCAGGGGAGAGGGCAGGTTCGCGCGAGCTGCGGCCTCTCGGATGCCGCTTTCGACCATTGGCCGGAATTCGGCGTCGGGCGGCAGGTCCGTGAGCAGTGAGCTCCACGTGGCGAGCGCATCCGCCGGCTGTCCGGCCTGGAGTTCCGCCAGGCCGGCGTAAAATCGCGCCGGCAGGTGGGCGGGCTCCACGGCGAGCGCTTCGGCGATCAGTGCGGTGGCTTCGGCCGTGACGGTGCCTTCGTTCGCCATGATCAACGATTGCGCGGCGTGCGCCAGGGCGTCTGCCTGCTCGTCACCCCCCAGCGCGGCCGCGCGGCGCCACAGGGTGGCTGCTTCCACGGGACGGCCTGCTTCGTCAAAAGCTTGTGCAAGGTTCATCAGAGGACCTGGCAAGTCCGGCTGCGACGCAACCTGACGCTCCAGCAGGGAAATCAGCGTATCCCCGTCATCCAGCGACGCCTGGGGATCAATGAAACCAGGGCTGCCGATAGCCAGGTACACGGCCACCGCCCCGAGCGGGATGGCGAACGTGCCGACGCCTGCCAGCCCCCGCAGGCGGTTGTCGGGTCTGGCGCGGAGACCCAGCAGCAGCGCAGCGATGACGGCAACGGAGATGCCGGTAACGACCAGGAGGAATGTCATGAAGCTCCTGGATCGTCAGGATCGCTGCGGCGACTCCGGGCCCGCCTGACCCGGGTCCGGGCAAGGGCCAGTGCCAGCAGGAGAAACGCCAGCGGGCCAAGCCACAGGAACCAGGTGGCAGGCTTGAACGGGGGCTGCAGGAGGATGAAATCTCCGTAACGCTCGACGAGGAAATCGACGATCGCCTCGTCGGGATCGCCGGCTGCGACGCGCTCGCGGATGAGTGCCCGCATGTCCTTCGCCAGGTCGGCATCGGAATCGAGCAGGGACTGGTTCTGGCAGACGACGCAGCGGAGCTCGGCAGCCAGCGCCCGCACCCGTTCGTCGGCGGTCTCGGCGGTCGCGGGAACACTCGCCAGGATTGGCAGCAGGGCAACGAGTCCGATAACCGGCGCGGCCGTCGTCAACTTTCCGGTTCCTGAAGATGGGCCAGGAAGGGAAGGAACACCCGCTCCAGATCGTCCTCGCTCAATGGGCCGGCGTGCCGGTGACGGATGAACCCCTCCCGGTCCACGAGGAAGGTTTCCGGAACTCCGAAAATTCCCAGCTCAATCCCGGTCCGGCCGTCCTGGTCGGCGCCAATTGCACGGAAGGGATCGCCGCGTTCGGCGAGAAACGCCAGAGCCAGCTCCGGTCGGTCCTTGTAGTTGACCCCGTAGACGGGAATCCCCTGTTGCGACATGGCGAGTAGCTGCGGGTGCTCGATCTTGCAGGGGCCGCACCATTCCGCCCAAACGTTGAGGATGTACGGGGCTCCGCGCAGTTTCTCGGTATCGAGGGCGGGCCCGTCCGGATACAGGGAATCGAGTTGGATCGGGGGCATGGGTTGATCGAGACGGGCGGAAGGCGGCACGTCGGTGCCGTTGTCCAGCGTCGCCAGCCGCCCGGCAAAGACGGCTGCGAGTGCAATCACCGCGATCGCCGGCAACGCGTACAGATAGATTCGACGATAGGTCATGCTGGTTGCACCGACGCGGACTGGGCACCGGCCGCGTACATCCGGGGTCGAGCCCGCTCGGCGATGGACACTGCCCCGCCGAGGACGCTGAGAAAAGCGCCCCCCCAGATCCACCAGATAAGGGGATTGAAGGTCAGGCGCGTTCCCCAGCCGCCATCCGCTACAGGATCACCCAGTACCACGTAGATGTCGCCGACGAAGGTTTCCAGGATGGCTGCCTCGGTGGTGGCCGTGCCGCTAGCCAAGTAGGCGCGCCGTTCCGGCAATAATGTCGTGGCGCTCCCGCCCGGGCCGGTGACGAGAAACCGGCCTTGAAGTGCGGTGTAGTTGGGCCCCTCAACGTCTTCCACGCCGGCGAATTCGATCCTGTGGCGCGCTAGGGACAGCGCTTCCCCGGGATGCATGACCTGCTCGACATCGACCCGGGCGGTGCTGGACGCGGTGACGCCAACCACCAGTACGGCGACGCCCATATGGGCGAGCGCCATGCCGTGGGCGGAGGCCGGCAGACTTCGCACGCGCCGCAGCAGGCGTCGGGGGCTGCGCGCAGGACGCAGACGCGCCAGCCACTGGCGCACCGTTCCCGCCGCGAGAAACGCCGCGAGACCGTACCCGGCCAGCGCCATGGGGACGGGATCTCGTTGCAGCACGCCCGTCAGCACCGCCGCGCCGACGGCGCAAATCGCGGCAAACCGCATCCGGTGCAACACGCCCGGGAGATCCGCTCGCTTCCAGGGGATGGCAGGTCCCATCGCGGCGAGCACGATGGCCGGAATTGCGATTGGCAGAAAGACGGCGTTGTAGTAAGGCGGGCCCACGCTGACCGGTGGACTGCCGGCAACCTCCATGAAGATCGGATACAGCGTCCCGAGGAGTACGGTTGCCGCGGCTGCACCGAAGAACACGTTGTTCAGCAGGAGGGCTCCCTCCCGACTCACGGGCTCGAACAGACCTTCGGCCCGGATGCGCGGGGCACGGACGGCAAACAGCGCAAACGCGCCACCGGTTACCGCCGCAAGGAAGGCCAGGATGAAGAGGCCGCGGGCAGGGTCGCTCGCGAACGTGTGCACGGATGTAATGGCGCCGGAGCGGACAAGGAACGTGCCCAGCAGGGAAAGGGAGAAGCCGGTGATGCAAAGAAGCAGCGTCCAGGCTTTCAGCGTGTCCCGCTTTTCCGCGACCCTGAGCGAGTGCAGGAGTGCGGTGGCGATCAGCCATGGAATGAAAGAGGCGTTTTCCACCGGATCCCAGAACCACCAGCCGCCCCAGCCGAGCTCGTAGTAGGCCCACCAGCTTCCCAGCGCGATGCCGGCGGTCAGGAAACACCAGGCGAGGAGCACCCAGGGGCGGGCGAGCTTCGCCCACGTGGAGTCGATCTCCTTGCCCAGCAGGCCGGCAATGGCAAACGAGAACGCAACGGACAGGCCGACGTAACCCATGTAGAGGCAGGGCGGGTGGAATGCCAGACCGGGGTCCTGGAGGATCGGGTTGAGACCCATGCCTTCGACCGGAACCGGGATCAGGCGTGCAAACGGGTTGGAGGTGAAGATCGAGAACGCTAGGAACCCGGCGGCGATGAGACCCTGTATGGCGAGGGCACGCGCGCGGAGCGCCGGCGGGACTTGGCGACCGAACACGGCCAGTGCCGCGCCGTAGATCGCGAGAATCAGCACCCACAGGACCAGGGAGCCTTCGTGGTTTCCCCATACCCCGCTGATCTTGTAGATCAGGGGCTTGAGCGTATGTGAGTTCTGCCAGACGTTAAGGAGCGAGAAGTCCGACGTGACGTAGCCGTGCCCGAGCATCACGATCGCAATCGTGACCAGCCCGCAGAGCACCACCGACGAGACGTCGCCTACGGCCATCAGATTCGCGTCGTTGCGGGCGGCGCCAACCAGCGGCACGGTGCCTTGGAACAAGGCGACGCCGAACGCAAGAATGAGGGCGAACAGCCCTATTTCGCCGGTCATTCCCCTCGTGTTCCGGGATGGAGCTTGCCATTGCGGCGAGCGGCCGGGATTCCGGGACACCAATCGGTCGCCTGCGGGGACGTCCGCTCCCCGACGCGGACCGGCCGGGATTCAGTGCTGCCTGTCGATGCCGTCATGAGGAAAACCTGCAGGTTGATGCCGGACGGTCCGCGCGGTCTTGGAGCGAACGAGCGCACTCGAAGGTGGGATTCGGACAGCATACGTTGATCGATCGCCGTACCTTAGCCCGCTCCGATCGTGACGCACAGGATGCCACTGCGAGATAGTGCATCCCAGTCCGGTTGTCGGCGGCCGGTGTAACGTCTTCGGGAGGATTCTTCTGTCGGCCGGGCTGCCGACGTGCCACGCTCCGGGACGGGACAGGAATGGAGCGCGGTAGTTCCCGCTCTGGCTCGTGCCGCTGCAGGCGAAATGGTCAGTTCTGTTCGGTGGATGGAGGGGAGCGCAGGTGGAGTGCGCTGCCCGTGAGGACGACAGGTGCGCGAGACTGAGACCGTTTCGGTCGCATTCTCTGATCGGTTCGTGTAGACGGCGGAAGCTGCGCCGGGACACCCCGACGTATGCACCGCCCCCCGGCGGAACCCGCCACTATCGACTGGAGCCCCAACTTGCCTGGTCCAGCGCGCTCCACGACATCTTCTGCCCGTCAAGTACGACTCGGGGTCGCCTGCATCTTTGGCGGTGTCGTGGCGCTGACCCTCCAGGACGCGGTAATCAAGTGGCTGAGTTCCGATTTCGCGCTCCATGAAGTCACGTTCGCGCGCTCCCTGGTCGCCATCGTCATCACGCTCGCGATCGTCCGCCTGGAAGGCGGAATGCGCTTGCTCAGGACGCGCCGTCCGGGACTGCACATCGTCAGGTGCCTCCTGTTCATCTGGACCAACATGTGCTTTTTCATGGGTGTCGCCAGCATGCCCTTGGCCGAGGCCACGGCAGTGTTCTTCGTGGCGCCGTTGTTCATCACGGTGTTTTCCGTCGTGCTGCTGAAGGACCGTGTGGGACCGCGACGCTGGGCCGCTGTTCTGATCGGGATGGTGGGGATGGTGATCATGCTGCGGCCCGGCCGGGAAACGCTGGAGCTTGCCGCGCTGTTTCCCGTGGGTGCCGCGCTCGGTTACGCGCTGCTGCAGATCATCACGCGACGGCTCGGGACGACCGACCGGGCCTCATCGATGGCGCTCTACGTGCACCTGGCTTTCGCCGTCGCGAGCCTGGGCGTCGGTCTGGTGATCGGCGACGGCCGCTTCTCCAGTTCCGACCACCCGAGCCTCCAGTTCCTGCTGCGCGCCTGGAGTTGGCCGGACGGGGTGGAATTGGCACTGCTGTTCGCGTGCGGCGTACTGATAGGGGCCGGGACGTACTTCCTGTCACAGGCCTACCGCGTCGCCCAGCCCGCCGTAGTGGCGCCGTTCGAATACACGGCGCTGCCGCTTTCGTTGCTGTGGGGGTTACTGGTTTGGGGCGACTGGCCTGACATCACGGCGGCGGTCGGGATGGCATTGATCGCGGGTAGTGGGCTCTACGTCTTCTACCGTGAGACCCTGACCGCTCCGCCCGCAGCGGTCCGGCGGCTGTTCCGAGGGGGCCGCTAGCAGGACGGATTTCGCCTGTGCGTCAGGCGACCGGCCGCCCCGAGGGAGCCATGCGGCCCGGCGGGCACGGCGCCTTGCTCATGCCAAGTGGCGGGAAATGCCTACAGGGCACGTGCCGTACAATCAGGTCGACGCCGGCGCCCGCATTTCGGACGCGGCCGACCGGGATCGTGTGGAGGATGTGTATGCGGATCGCGTTTATCGGCCTTGGCAACATGGGTGAGCCGATGGCCGCCAATCTGGTTGCGGCGGGCCACGAGGTACATGGATACGACGTCGCCGGGCCGGCGATGGAACGGGCGGTGGCGCGGGGCGTGAAGGTTGCGCCGTCGCCGGTCGGAGCGTGCGGTGAAGCGCAGGCCGTCGTCACCATGCTGCCTGCCGGCCGGGATGTCGAAGACGTTTACACCGGTCGTGACGGAATACTTGACGCGCTGTCTGGGGAAACACTGCTGATCGATGCCTCCACGATCGACGTTGCGACCGCCCGTCGGCTGGCCGCCCGGGTTGAGGAGGGCGCCCATGCCATGCTTGACGCCCCGGTGTCGGGTGGTGTGATCGGCGCTGAGAATGCGACGCTGACGTTCATGGTCGGGGGGAGCCCACAGGCATTCGAATCCGCCCAACCCCTGTTCGAGGCCATGGGACAGAAGTCGGTCCTCGCGGGCGGTCCCGGCGCCGGACAAGCGGCGAAGGCGTGCAACAACATGTTGCTCGGCATTTCCATGATCGGTCTGTCTGAGGCGTTCACGCTGGGTGAACGTCTGGGAATCAAGCCGGAAACCCTCTTCGCGATCACCTCGGCCGCATCAGGGTGCAGCTGGGCGATGCTGCATCACCTGCCGATCCCGGGGATCGTCGAGACGTCCGCGGCCAACCGGGAGTTTCGACCGGGATTTGCGGCCGCCATGATGCTGAAGGATCTGAGCCTGGCGCAGGAAGCCGCGACGGGGACGGGAACCGCGACACCGCTAGGGGCTCTCGCCCAGGCTCTCTACCAGGAATTCGTGGCGGGCGGCGGCGGCGAACTCGACTACGCCGCCGTGATCCGCCTCATCCAGGAGCGAAGCGCTTCTGGAATGACGCCTAGTGACTGAAGGCCTGGATTCCGGTCTGTGTACGGCCCAGCACCAGCGCGTGGATGTCATGGGTGCCTTCGTAGGTATTGACGGCTTCCAGGTTCACGACGTGCCGGATGACCTGATACTCGTCGACAATCCCGTTTCCGCCGTGGATGTCGCGGGCCTGCCGGGCAATGTCCAGTGCCTTGCCGGCATTGTTGCGCTTGATTAGCGAGAGCATTTCCGGCGTAAACCGCCCGGCTTCCTTCAGCCGTCCCACCCGCAGCGCCGCCTGCAGGCCGATGGCGATCTCGCTCTGCATGTCGGCCAGCTTCTTCTGGACGAGCTGGTACGACCCGATCGGCCGCCCGAACTGCTTGCGTTCGAGCGCGTAGGTTCTCGCGGCATGCCAGCAGGATTCCGCGGCGCCGAGGCATCCCCAGGCGATGCCGTAGCGGGCGCTGTTCAGGGACGAGAACGGCCCCTTCAGGCCCTTAGCGTGGGGCAGGCGGTTCCCGTCTGGCACGAACACGTCGTCCATCTGCACCATCCCGGTGCTCGAGGTCCGGAACGCGACCTTGCCTTCGATCTTGGGCGTGGCCAGGTCACCTCTGGCGTCACGCTCGAAGACGAATCCCCCGATCACGTCGTCATCGTCCTTGGCCCAGATCAGGAACAGGTCCGCGATCGGGGCGTTCGTGATCCAGTTCTTGGCCCCGGAGAGAAGCCAGCCGCCATCGACCTTCCGGGCCCGGGTCAGCATGCTTCCGGGGTCGGATCCATGATCTGGCTCCGTCAGCCCGAAACATGCGATCAGCTCGGCTGTCCGCAGCTTGGGCAGGTACTTGCGTTTGAGTTCTTCCGACCCGAAACGGTGAATCGCCGGCATGACCAGGCTTGACTGCACGCTGAGCGTCGAGCGGTACCCGGAGTCGACGCGCTCGATCTCGCGGGCGATCAGTCCATACGTCACCCAGCCGACGCCGGCACAGCCGTAACCTTCGAGCGTCGCGCCCAGAAGCCCGAGGCGAGCGTATTCCTGGTAAATCTCGCGGTCGAACGTTTCGTTGCGAAAGCTGTCCTGCACCCGTGCCATCAGCTTGTCTTGGGCGTACTCGCGCACCGAGTCGCGCATCATCCGTTCTTCCTGCGTGAGCTGATCGTCCAGCAGCAGGGGATCGGCCCAATCGAACGCGGGCTTGGGGGCGGACGGAACGGTCACCGAAGCGGCGGTAGCGGTGGCGGTCATGGATCAAGAGTCTCCTAGAAGTGAAGCGAATCCGCGATCGCGAAGAGCTGCCGGTAGCGACGGGGATTTTGTGCCCGGGCCACGACCACGTACCAGGTCGAACCGGCCTGCTGCAGGCGGACGAGTAAATGACTGCTCGTTCCGCCCAGCCAAAATGCGCAGTCAACCTCGACTGTCAATCCCGAATCATTGTACGTCTCGGTGGGGCCTTCGCAAAAGTGGTGGGGGCGTTCGGCAACCAGCTCCAGCGTCGCGTGCACGGATTCGGGCGTGGGGTCGATGTCGTTGATCCGGGCGCCGGCATACGGATTGTCGGGATCGAACAGGAGGAGGGCTGCTTCGGCGATCGTCCCCGTCTCGGCGGAGACGCGGTCAAGTACCCACTGGTGCGGATCAGAGACCGAATTCTCGAGCATCGCCACATCGAGGCGGGTGAAGGCGTGAAACGGCCCAGGGTTGCGAGGCTCGATTCGGTAAAGGCCAAGCTCTCCGGAGTCCATGTCCAGGATCAGGGATCGCTGGGCTAGGTCGCTCGGCAGGTCCGACATGTCCGCGCCGCCGGCAATCGGGACCAGTGCTATTGCGGCGGCCACGAGAAACCAGCGGAAGCTAGTCATCCGTGTCGGTCACGAAGGTCACCGGCTGGCCCATGGGGGTTCCCAGCACCTCATCCTCCCGCATCGCCACGCGGCCCCGGATCATCGTCATGATCGGCCAGCCGCGGACGGTCTTTCCGTCGAACGGGGTCCAGCCCGCGGGCGAGGCGATCCAGTCGTTGCGGATCGTGCGTGTGGCGTTGAGGTCGACGATGGTGAGGTCAGCGTCGTAGCCAACGGCCAGCGCGCCCTTCTTGCTCGCCCCGTAGATGCGAGCCGGCATCCAGGAAGCCAGTTCGGCGAGTCGCTCGAGGCTTAGCCGCCCGTGATGCACGTGGTCCAGCATGACCGGCAGCAGCGTCTGGGTTCCCGGCATGCCCGAAGGACTCTGGGGGTAGGGCAGAGCCTTTTCCTCGAGCGTGTGAGGGGCGTGGTCGGAACCGATCACATCGATTACACCGCCGCGAATCCCTTGCTCCCATAGCGCACCTTGGTGGGCCTGATCTCGGACGGGCGGATTCATCTGGGCTCGGGCGCCGAGTTCCCGGTAGCACTGCGGAGCTGTCAGGGTCAGGTGATTGGGTGTGGTTTCTGCCGTCGCGATGTCCTTGGCCGCGGCCAGCAGCGGGAGTTCGTCCGCTGTCGAGATATGCAGGACGTGGACGGGCCTGCCAGCAGCCCGCGCCAGTCCCAGAATTCGGTCGGTTGCTCTGAGCGCGGAGATTGGATCGCGGACTTCGGGGTGTATCTCGACGCTTGCGCCGTCCGTGATGAGCGCCTTCCGCTCGTTCAGGCGATCTTGGTCTTCGGCGTGGATGGCGCACCGGCGTGTCCCTGATGCCATGACGCGGGCAAGCGACTTGTCGTCCGGCACCAACAGGGTTCCGGTTGAACTACCCATGAAGATCTTTACGCCGGTACAACCCGGCAGGCGTTCGAGTTCGGCAAGTTCCTCGATGTTGTCGGGGCTGGCCCCGATGAAAAATGCATGATCGACCCAAGCCCGTCCGCGAGCGCGCCGAAACTTGTCGTCGAGCGCCTCCGCAGTGGTCGTCGGCGGCGAGGTGTTCGGCATCTCGAATACGCTGCAGACGCCACCGAGCAGGGCTGCCCGGGTGCCCGATTCGAGATTTTCCTTCTGTTCGTGCCCGGGTTCCCGGAAGTGAACCTGGCTATCGATGACGCCTGGCAGCACCGTGAGGCCGGTAATGTCGAGCTGGTGTCCGCCACGAGCCTCTCGCCCGATGGCGACGATCGTCCCATCGTGAATGGCGATGTCAGCGCGGTGAACGCCGTCCCGGGTGACGAGCGTCCCCCCGGTAAGGACCATCTCGGGAGCGCCTGGCATGGCCGGCTAGTCGGTCGCGCCCGGAGGGGGTCGAAGGAACGCCGGAACGTGCTCGGAGTCCCTGAAGAACTTCGACCCCCGTGAAGTTCGTCCGGCAGCGGGGCGCTTGTCTGGACTCGTGTTCAGGTTCGACGTGGTTTGGCTGCGGCGATAGCCCTTCCGCGACGGAGCCCTCTTGACCGGTTCAGCGTCGGCGTCCTGGTGTCGACGCCGCGCTTTCCCGACAGTCTCGCTCCATGTGGGTGGTCGTTTCGGAGCAGCGGCGATGCCGTTGCGGTGCTGCCGGGCGGGCGGGGTTCTGTGGCGAGGGGCGGCGGGAGCGAGAATGTGGGCGAGCGGATGGCTGGAGCCGTCCGAGCCAGGCGGCTGATCGGAAGAAGTGTTCTTCTCCGTGCGACTCGCTCTCCTGGGTTTGGCCTCGGGCTTGTGCTCAGCAGT
Source organism: Alphaproteobacteria bacterium (assembly GCA_022825705.1). Taxonomy (GTDB): domain Bacteria; phylum Pseudomonadota; class Alphaproteobacteria; order TMED109; family TMED109; genus VXPW01. The sequence goes on along the minus strand of JAJDWH010000001.1, from coordinate 124,809 downwards.
CGGCGAAACGGCGGGTGCGGCACCCTCGTCGGCGCGTTGCACGCGAATTTTCAGATTGATCAGCTTCTCGATGGCCTCGAGGTGCTCACGTTCCGCAGAGGCTGCGAGGGTGATGGACGTTCCGGGAGTACCGGCGCGCCCGGTGCGACCGATATGGTGCACGTAGTCCTCCGGCTGCGTCGGCACGTCGTAGTTGAGCACGTGGCTGATCCCGCGCACGTCCAGTCCGCGTCCCGCCACGTCGGTGGCAACCAGAACGCGGATCTCGCCTCCGCGAAACGCTTCCATGGTCTTCAGGCGGACCGGCTGGGCCATGTCTCCGTGCAGGGGTTCGACCTGGACCCGGTCACGTCGCAGCGTCCGTACCAATTCGTCGACTGTCCGTTTGCGGTTGCAGAACACGAGCGCTGACTCAATGGCCGGATTGCCCAATAACGTTCGCAGGATTCGGTCCTTGTCGCCGGCGCGGCAATGGATGACGGACTGGTCCACCAACTCCGTGGTTGCGGCCGGGGGGGCCACGGAGACCCGCGCCGGCCGCTGCAGGAAACGCTTGGCGATCCGTCCGATCTCCGGCGGCATGGTCGCGGACAGCATCATGGTCTGCCGGCGTACCGGCAGCTTGGCGACGATGCTTTCGATGTCGGGAATGAATCCCATATCGAGCATCCGATCCGCCTCGTCGATCACCAGAATCTCCACGCCGATCAGCAGCAATGCGCCACGGTCGAACAAGTCGAGCAGGCGGCCCGGCGTGGCGATCATGACGTCGACCGGTTGCGCCGCCCGGCGAATCTGAGGGCCGATGTTGACGCCGCCGATGAAGAGCTCGGACGACAGATTTACATGTGCGGAAAACAGGTTCACCTGTTCCTGAACCTGGAGTGCGAGTTCCCGGACGGGTTCGAGAATTAACGCGCGGGGCATCCGTGCCCGGGCCCGTCCTCCGGCGAGTCGGTCAATCATCGGGAGCGTGAACGCGGCAGTCTTTCCTGTCCCCGTCTGCGCGGTAGCCAGAATGTCGCGTCGGTCGATCGCCAACGGGATTGCCGCCTGCTGGACCGGCGTCGGTGTCGCGAACCGGGCATCCCGAATCGCCCGCTGGACCGGCTCCGATAGCCGGAATTGATCGAACGAGGTGATCGTGCTCGGATGGTTACTCAAAGGTCGAGGCCCACGGCTTCCGGAGCCCGGGCGCGGATAAAGGCGAGTCGCTTTTCCGGGTTTCGTCCCATGACTTCTTTGACCAGGACGCCAGCGGTTTCGTGCTGGTCCCTGGGGAGATCTACTCGTATCAGTGTGCGCATTTCCGGATCCATGGTGGTGCTGCGCAACTGGGCAGCGGGCATTTCACCAAGGCCTTTGAATCTGCTGATGTCGACTTTCTTCGACCCATCAAAAACATCCCTGAGCAATTCATCTCGGTGGTCGTCGTCACGTGCATACCGCGTATTGCCTGCCTGCGCGATTCGGTAAAGCGGCGGCTGGGCCAGATACAGGCGACCGTCTTCTACTAGCGGGCGCATCTCGGAGAAAAAGAACGTGAGAAGAAGGGAGGCGATATGAGCGCCGTCCACGTCCGCATCGGTCATGATGATAACGCGGTCGTAACGGAGTTGTCCAAGTTCGCAGGTGTCGCCCGTTCCGCATCCCAGGGCCTGGACGAGATTGTTGAGTTCCTGGTTGTTGCGGAGTTTGTCGGCGCTGGCGCTCGCGACATTGAGGATCTTGCCCCGCAACGCCAGTACTGCCTGCGTCTCCCGCGAGCGAGCCTGCTTGGCGGAACCGCCGGCCGAATCGCCCTCCACGATGAAGATCTCGGTGCCTTCGGCGGACGTGCGGGTGCAGTCGGCCAGCTTCCCGGGGAGACGCAGGCGTCGTGCCGGGGTCGCGCGCGGGGTTTGCTTGTCCAGCTTTCGCCGCAACCGCTCTTCCAGCCGTTGGACACAGTGCTCCAGGAGTGCGTTCGAGGTCTTCGGGTCATTCGCGAGCCAGTGCTCGAAGGCATTCCTGACGGCACTTTCAACGTGCTGGCGTGTCGAGGTGGTGGTCAGTTTCTCCTTGGTCTGCCCCTGAAACTGGGGCGCACTGATGAACACGGAAAGAGCCATTCGGGAGGCGCCGCAGACATCCTCAGCCGTGATGTCGCCGGCACGTTTGTGCTTGACCAGATCGCCGTACGAGCGAGTGCCACGCGTGAGCGCCGCGCGCAGCCCCGCTTCGTGGGTGCCGCCCAGGGGAGTCGGAATCGTGTTGCACCAACTCTGCAGAGCCCCGTCGCCGCGCTCGGGCCAGACGGCCGCCCACTCGATGCGCCCGCCCTCCGGCAGTTCCGTGCTGCCGGCAAAGGGTTCGGCGGTGATGGTCGGCACGTCGCGGATGCTTTCCTCGACGAAGTCGCGCAATCCGCCAGGGAAGTGGAGCATCGTGGATGCCGGAACGTCAGTTTCGGCATCGATCAGAATCGGGTCGCATCGCCACATGATCGTGATCGTCGACACCAGTCTCGCCTTGTCGCGGGCCATGGCGAAGAGCAGGGAGGGCCTTAACGCCGTTCCTTCCTCGAAGATTTCCCCGTCCGGAGTGAAACGGACCTTTGTGCCCGTGCGGCGGCCCGCTTTCCCCACTGCCTCCAGCGGCCCCGCGGGTATCCCGCGGCGGTAGGACTGACTCCAGCGAGCGTCATCGCGGGCGACCTCGACGGTCAGTTCCGAGGACAGGGCGTTGACAACCGAGAGTCCCACCCCGTGAAGCCCCCCGGACGTGCGGTACGCCGTTTCACCGAACTTGCCGCCGGCGTGCAGGAGCGTGCTCGCAACTTCAACCCCGGACATCTCCGGCATTTCCGGGTGGGGTTCCACCGGAATGCCCCGCCCGTCGTCGCTGATTGTCAGGATGTTGCCGGTCTCAAGCGCGACACTGATCTGGCTCGCGTGGCCGGCGAGCGCTTCATCGATGGCATTGTCGAGGATCTCGGCGGCGAGATGATGCACGGCGGTCTCGTCGGTGCCGCCGACGTACATCCCCGGGTTCTTCCGGACAGCCTCCAATCCCTTAAGTATTTCGATGTTGGAGGCGGTGTAACCGGAATTCTTCACTGAGCGGGTTTCCGCTGCGTTGTCGTGGGGGCGGAGCAAGGCGGCTCTACCGGCGCCTCCGTGAGCCGTCCGGGAGTGAACTGGTCCGGCCTTGCCTGTCTGCGGCGGGTCAGTCCTGCCAGAGGTGCTGAGGTGTAACGAGAGTCGGCGCTCAAGCGTATCACTAGCCGGAAACGCCCGCTGGTGTCACGGGTAAATCTGCAGTTGCGCTCATGCTTCTTCCAGCGTCGAGACGCCGCGCACGCGCGTTTGACGCATGTACCGGCGATAGCGGTCGGCGTCGTATCCGGTGCCGCGGTGGAGCAGCGTTCGATTGTCCCAGATGACGAGCTGGCCGGGTCGCCAATTGTGGGTGTACACGTGTTCCTGCCCGACCGCACGGTCCAGCAGGTCATCCAGCAGGCGACGGCTGCCCTGCTGATCCCAGCCCTCGACGACCTTGGCGTGGGATCCGACGTAGTAGTTCTTGGCGCCGGTTCGCGGGTTGGTCCGTACCAGCTTCTGCCGGACAGGCGGCAGGGATTTCGCGTGGGACGGAGTCACCGCGTCAGTGCTGACCTTGCTTCGGGAGAACACGTAATCGTGAATGACGATGAGCGGGTCGATCTCGCTCTTGAGAGCGTCCGGAAGGCGTTCGTAGGCAGCCCGAGAACTCACGAATTGGGTCTGGCCTCCCTGCCCGGGGACCTCGTACACGCACATGATGGAGACGTAGGAAGGAACTGGGCGAAACGATGAATCCGTGTGCCACATGTTGTTGCCGGTGGAAAAGATGACTCGCTTATGGCGGTTTCCTAATTGACTTCCGTCTTCCTGGACGTTGCCGATCGTCCCGAAGAAGTTGATCACTCCCTGCTGGCCCAAGATCACGTGGTTTTCTTCCGGTTCTCCCAGGCTGCACGTCAGCGCGAGCTGACGGGCATCGTCAAATGACTGGTCCGGAAAGCAAAGAAATGAATAGCGGTCAATGAGGCCGTGAACTTCGTCAACGCGTTCCCTGGACAATGGAACGTGCAGGTCCATTCCGGAAACTCTCGCACCGAATTCAGGGTGCAGTGGTTCCACACTGAAGGTGCTCATAATTCCTCTTGAAGCAGCGCGCGAAGGCGGTGAATTTGCCGCTGCAAACGCGTTCCGTGGGTGCAAATATACCAAAATGCATAATGAAATGCTGCGATGCCACCGCGACTGAACCGACGAGGTCGACCGCGGATATCCGATGACGGTTCCCGCGCGCTTCCACCAATCAACTTGGCGACGTTCAAGGTATTTCCTCAGTCTTTACCCGGCAACTGTATTCGGCAGCAGAATACATGTTTAGTTTTATTTTGACGACGTACACTGCCATTACTCGAGTTTCATGGAATTCGAAATCTTGGGAATGAAGACTGTTTTCTTAAAAGATGCAGCGATATGAATTTTGCGGTCACTACCCTGAATTGACATTAGCGTAGGTATAGGCAGCGTAATCCAAATCAAAAATTTTCCGCGATTGAAAACTCCCCGGCCCCGTGCCAAGTTATTGAGCGTGGCAGTTATCTGGCTTCGAGGGGTTCTTTCTGATGGCGGAACGATTGGCCGAAACGGCCGAGGATGTATCGCGGCTGGCTTTCGGTTTCATGGCTTCCAAAGCGCTCTTCGCGGCGCTGCATGTCGATATCTTCAGCCAGCTCGCCGACGGCCCGAAGACGGCGCAGGCGCTCGCCAAGAAGACAAGTGTCCCGGTGAACCGGATGACGACGCTGATGACGGCCCTGACCGCGATCGGCCTCGTGGACCGCGAGGAGGACGGTTATTTCAATGCGCCGGGTGCGACGGACTTCCTGGTGCGTGGCGCCCGGCATGATTTTGGGGATTACCTGCGCTACCAGATCGACCAACAGATGTATCCGTTCCTCACGCAGTTGAACGAAGTGCTCGATGGATCGCTCGACCCGGAAGCGGTGGACAGCTACCAGCACTGGATGTCGGATCCGGAGCAGGCCACGCTCTACAGTGAGGCGCAGCATGCTGGCTCCCTCGGACCCGGTCGCACGCTGGCGCGGCTGATCGACTTGTCGGGCTGCCGCAACCTGCTGGATGTCGGCGGCGGCACCGGCAGCATGACCATCCAGCTGCTGGAGACGTTTCCCGAACTGGCCTCGACCATCATCGACTTTCCGAATGTCGCCGAGATCGGCTGGCGGTTCGTTACCGAAGCCGGAATGGTGGACCGGGTGCGCTATATCCCCGCCAATGCGCTGACGACCGAGTGGCCGACGGGGCAGGACGCGATCCTCATGTCGTACCTCTTCAGCGGCATTCCCGGGAGTGAAGTGCCCCGGCTGGTGCAGCAGGCCTACGATTGCCTCGCTCCGGGCGGCCAATTCATCGTCCACGATTTCATGGTGGAGGATGACCGCACCGGCCCGCCGATGGCGGCGTTATGGCAACTGCAGCACATGGCATTCACGCCGGATGCGCGATCGGTCACACCTGGCTGGTTGAAGGGCAAAATGGCTGAAATCGGCTTCACCATGCCCCGCGACGAGGAGATGGTGCCGGGAATGACCCGGTTGATCCATGCCCGCCGACCGGAGTAGCGGCCGGCCGGGACTGCCGTGGGGGAATCAGATGCGTGGTTGGATTGGGTGTAGTGCTCGGAAAGATCATTCAAACAAGAGGGAACGAATATGCAACGAGTTGACGACGCTCTTCTGCGTCAGATGACGGCGGCCATCATCGATGCTGCTGATCCCGAGCAGGTGATCCTTTTCGGCTCACGCGCCCGTGGCGATGCCGGGGCGGATTCGGATGTGGATCTGGTGGTTGTTGAGGCGGAACCGTTCGGTCCGGGCCGTGACCGCGGTGCTGAAGAGACACGCATCTGGCGTGCGCTTGCGAAATTCCACGTTCCGAAGGATATCTTAGTCTACAGCTTGGACGAGGCCGACCGCTGGCGCGGCTCTCTCAATCATGTGCTCGCACGCGCACTGCGCGAAGGCAGAGTGCTCTATGAACGACCTTGAGCAAGCGCGGGAGTTGGCGAGCGCGGCGGAGAGAGACATCTCAGCGCTTCGCGGTATGGACGATGCAGCCATCTTCGCGGACGAGATTTTCGGTTTCCATGTTCAACAGGCCGCGGAGAAGTTGTTCAAAGCTTGGCTTGCTTTGCAGGGCGAAACCTAACCACAGTCGCACGATCTGGCGGCCCTACTGGACATGTTGAGAGTTGGCGGAGCGGATGTCGCCCGCTTCGACGGGCTGGTGGACTACGCCAGGTACGCCGTCCGTCTGCGTTACGCGGCCGTCGAGCTCGGTGCCGGTCCGCTTGATCGGGCAGGGGCTATCGAACAGGTGGAGGCGTTACTCGCGAGAGTCCGGCGCCGATTGGCAGGAACGGGAACAGGCTGACGATGATGGACTTAAACCTGGAGCGCAAGGCTCTCGAAATGCTGCTGAAATAAGCGGCCAGCGGTACCGGCGCAGTGGCAGGCCCGATGCCCGCGCCGAGAATGACCCGATTGATTCGCTCTCGCCGGCCGGAGTAGTGGCAGGTCGGGACGGTAGCGGGCAGTCAGGCGAACGGTACGACCGATATGATGATGCCACCTGTAATAGGAGACTGGACTTGGCGACCTCGCGAATTGCGGAAATCGCAGGGCCTTCGATCACGGGAACTGTTCCCTGGCAATGCAGGACATTACGACACGGGGGTCTTGCGATACTCCCGTTCGGACTGGGTGTTCTGCTGTCAGCCCTTGCATGGGTGCCATCGGCGTTGGGAGAGGAGCGCCGTCCGGGGTTTTACGCTGGCATTGAAGTAGGTATCTCCGCGGCGACCACGCTCCGGTCCACACGAACCCATCATGGCATTCCGACAAATTGCGACCAATGGTTCGAATCCGTGGTTGTCGACGGACAGGAGCTCCCGTTGCCTGCAGATCAGTGTCAACCGAGAGAGCTCCCGTCGAGTGCGAACGAATTCGAGCTGAGTGGCGGGGTGCTGGCCGGCATCCAAGTCGGGTATTCCGGTTCTGGGCCGTATCGCCTTGAGGTTGAGTACGTCCATCATCGTCGCGATGGGGACAAGGTGGACCTGGTGGTTCCTGGCGATCCCAAGCAGCGGGAGTTCTCCGTCCGTGAAGAGGAAGTAGGGGAGTTCCACACCCATAGCCTCTTCGCCAACCTTTACTACGATTTGTCAGGTCTCGACGACTTGGCGCTGAGGCCGTTTGTCGGTGTTGGCGTGGGGACATCGAGAGTTGAGATCGACTATTCGGCCACCTCGATTCGGCGCGGTGTAGCCGCCCTGCTCGCGCTGGATCCACCTCGACATCCCGAAGCAGCGAACAAGGAGTCCCGTGCTGCCGCCAGGGTGTCGGACTGGCTATGGGGATATCAGCTGATCCTGGGGCTGGATTACGCTCTGGAGAATGGACGGATTGTCACCGGGAAACTGCGTTACGCACGGGCGCTGGACGATTTCCTCGATGACGGGCACGCGTGGCGACCACTGCGTGGGCACGAATCCACGGTCGAGCCGGGCGGCGCGCCCGTCTCGTATGGCGTATCTGTGCCGGGTCCAAGCTATTGGGCGGTTTCAATGGGTTTCAAAGTTCCTCTGTGACGCGCGCGTCATTTCTTCCCGGCGGTCGACGTAAGGCGGTTGGTCTTCGACAAATCGGGATGGAGACTTTCGGAAGCATGGCGCTGTTCCTGTTGATGGCGTCCATGAGTCGAGCGGTCGTCTCCTGACGCTTGTTTGTGGGCATTGCCTCAGCGCTACCGCAACGTATTGGACCGCGTACGCAGGAAGCCGCTAATGCGCGTTGGAGTGCTGGCCTGACTTGGCGCCAAAACGCTTGTCGTTCGGAGTCGGAAGTATGATGATCCGAGGAGAATGATCGCCTATCCCTGTGGGCCACTTACCGCAACCGTGCTGTCCCGCTCCGTCATGATCAGGTAGGGGCTTGGGCCGGCCGCAAGTTTGGCGATTGACTGCAACGGTGGCGGGCACCACATGTTGTTCCTCGGCAACAAGCGCAATCTTTGCAAGTTCGTGAACTGGAAAGGTCAAGCCATGAAACGCCTTCACGTCTCCGTCGGGGTCACGAACCTCGAACATACGGTCGAGTTCTACACGACGTTATTTGACGCGGAACCGACTGTCAGGAAGCCCGGTTACGCGAAATGGATGCTGGAAGACCCGCGCGTGAACTTCGTCCTGGATTCGCGAGGATGCAAGGAAGGCGTAGACCACCTCGGAATTCAGGTCGATGACGAAGCAGAATTGGAGGGGATGACGAAGCAATTGGCCCGGGCAGAGGCACCGCTGATCGAGCAATCGTCGGCAGAATGCTGTTACAGCAAGTCAGACAAGGCTTGGTCGTTGGACCCCGTGGGCGTGCGGTGGGAAGTGTTCCACACCCATGACGACATTGCTTGGTACGGCGCTGATACCAATCCGCTCCATGCTCCGTTGGATAACGCGAAAGACGGCTGCTGCGGTGTGACCGCCGCTGACAAAGCGGAATAAGTTGCCACGCGATGCGCCGTTGGCGGCAGTGTAGGGGGCTTGGATAAGCGGGGCGCCGTATTCCAGGCAAGTGGGCCTGCCGTGTCGTCCGGGTGGCCCCGCCGTGCCCTCTTACGCAGTTGCCGGCCGACCGTGAAGGAAAAAACGAAATGACCCATCGAGGTCCGGAGGAATTGCCATTCTTCAATGAGTCCGCGGTCGCGCGCGTTCTGGAATGGAAGCCCCTGATCGATGAGATCGAGAAGGCGATGTGCGCGCTGTCGTCTGGGCAGGTGGCGCAGCCGCTCCGCCAGATGGTGCCGGTTCCCGGCCGCGATGCCTTTCTCGGCACCATGCCTGCCGCCGGGGGTGTGGTCGCGGTAAAGGTCGTGACGTTCTACCACACCAATGCCGGCACCGGAGTTCCGACCCATCAAGCGGTCATCCTTCTGTTCGACAAGGACAACGGAGCACCCGTTGCGGCACTTGATGGACGGCTGATCACAGAGATGCGGACTGCAGCAGCATCGGCCGCAGCAGCCCGTGCGTTTTCGGTTCCGACGCCCGAAGTGGTGACGATCATGGGGAGCGGCGTTCAGGCCCGTGCCCATGCCCGGGCGCTGTCCATCGTCCGCCCCTGTGGAGAGCTTCGGCTTTGGGCCCGGAACGAAACTTCCGGACAGGCTGCCGCGGACGCAGTTGGGGCCGTTTTCGTGGACGATGCGGAGCGGGCCGTGCGGGGAGCTGACATCGTGGCCTGTACCACGGCGGCCACGGAGCCCATCTTGATGGGAGACTGGCTGAAATCGGGGGCTTTTGTCGCCGCTGTCGGATGGAATACCCGCGACGGCCGTGAACTCGACGACGCGGCCATGAGTCACACCGTTGTCGTGGAATCGCGTGAAGCTGCCTTGGATCAGTCCGGCAATGTTCGGGGTTCCGGTTGCGAGATCTTTGCCGAAGTCGGAGAGGTGTATCTCGGTGTGCACCAGGTACCGTCTGGCGCTACCGTCATCTACGATTCGGTCGGAGTGGCGGCCATGGACGCTGCTGCCGCCAAGCTTGCATACGACCTGATGCGATAGACGCAGACTGTTTCTTGGGCTGTGGGAGGCTTGCTGGTCGCAATCCTTTCTCAAGACCTCTCTCTCAGGCGGGCGTTCTCCCGCGCCGCCTAGGTCGGGAGCTGGCGCAAGCGTCCGGTAACCTCCGCCCGTCACGGAACCGTACCCGAAGTTGTTGCCAACGCAGCTACTTGCATCCTCAAAGGATCTGCCTGAGGCCGGGACGCAAGGAGGCAGTGGTTTGCGGGTGCGCGCCGTCCGACGCGCGACGGCTCTCAGTAGCTCTTCTTACCGTTCTCTTCGACGAGCATGCCCTGTTCACGAAGCGCGTCCATCACCTCCTTGGGCATGTAGTTTTCGTCATGCCGGGCCAGCACCTCGGTCGCAACGAAGGTGCCGTCCGGCAGGAAGCTGCCTTCGGCGACGACGCCCTGCTCCTCACGGAACAAGTCCGGCAGGATCCCGTGGAACGTGACCGTGACGTCGTTGGCGCCGTCGGTCACTACGAACCAGACTTTCAGACTGTCGTCCGAGTGCTGCACGCTTTCGACCTTGACCAGGCCGCCGAGCCGGATGGCCTCCCCGGGTCGGAACTGCCGTTCGGCTGCCTGGGTCGGGCTATAGAAGAACACAAGCGTGTCATCGAGTGCCTGGAACACGAGAGTCGCCGCGACCCCCAGAACCACTCCAGCCGAGAGGAGGCCGATGAGACGCTGACGCTTGCGGGTCACCGGGCGCGCCTTCGGGGTGAGGCCTGTTCGGCCTCGTCGAGGTTCGCCCGCATCGACCGACGTGCCCGCAGGCTCGCCACGACCAGGAGTCCCAGGATCAGACCGGTAATCGCATACGCGGACCAGACGTAGGCGCCGTAGCCGCCCATCGCTAGGAACGCACCCAACTCAGGCATCGCTGGCCGGGGACATGGCTAGCGCAGTCCGCCGCAGCGCCATCACACGACGTCGGGCAAGCTCAGTCTGCATCCGGATGATGACCAGGTAGGCGAACAGCAGCGTGAATCCTCCGGCCATCAGCATCAGCGGCAACAGCATCGCCGGGTCGATCGAAGGTCCGCCGAAGCGCAGAATGCTGGCCGGCTGATGTAGGGTGTTCCACCAATCCACGGAAAACTTGATGACCGGCAAGTTCACGGCACCGATTAGCGCGAGCACCGTGGCCGCCCGTTCGCCGGTTTCCTGTTCGTCGAACGCATGCAGCAGCGCGATGTAGCCCAGGTACAGGAACAACAGGACGACGACCGAGGTCAGCCGCGCATCCCAAACCCACCAGGTACCCCACATGGGATGGCCCCATATGGAACCCGTGGCGATAGCGATCACCGTGAAGCATGCGCCGATCGGTGCGATGCAGCGAGCCGCTACCAGGGCAAGGGGGTGCCGCCAGACCAGGGCAATGGCGCTTGCGATGGCCAGCCCGGCATAACCGGCCAGTGCATTCCAGGCGGCAGGCACGTGCACGTACATGATCCGCGCGGCATCGCCCTGCTGATAGTCGGGCGGGGATTCAACCAGTCCGAACCAGAGCCCGAGGCCCATGCAAACCGCCGCCCCGGCAGCGATCCAGGGCAGGAGCGGAGAAGCAATCCGGAGAAAGCGGGCCGGGTTGGCCAGTCGGTGCAAGGCCTTGGCCATCAAGTCGGTCCAGATAACAGCATGCGACGGCGGGAGGGATCTAGCTGCGTACTGCCCGCAGGGCAGCGTTGCCTGCATACGGCGCAAGAGCCAGCGCGGCAAGCGTGAAGGCTCCCAGCACGGAGAAGTACGCGCCGGAGTCACGTCCCATGAGGGTTTCGCTCACGGCAGCGGTTCCGAAAATTAGCACGGGAATGGTTTGGGGCAGAACGATCAGCGCAGCAAGGATTCCGCCACGCCTGAGCGGCGCGGTCAGCGCCGCCCCCACCGTACCGATGAGCGACAGTGCAGGGGTTCCGATCAGAAGGGCTCCGGCAAGTGGCAGGACGCCACGCAGTTCCATGCCGAGCGCGATGGCTGCCACGGGCGCCAGAACCACGAAGGGCAGACCGGTTACCAGCCAATGGGCAAAGCCTTTTGCCAGCACCAGTACATGGGCGCTGGGGGCATGCAGCAGCAGGAGGTCCAGCGAGCCATCCAGCTGATCCGGTGCAAAGACGCGCTCCAGCGACAACATGGAGGCGAGCAGCGCAATGGCCCAGGCGGCGCCAGGGGCGATGCGGCTCAGAATGTCGGGGTCGGGGCCAATGCTGAGCGGCAGCATGGCGATGGCGATTCCGAAGAACATCCATACCCCGATGAGGTCGACGACTCCGCGCATGTAGAGCTTCAGGTCTCGTTCCACGACGGCACGAACGAACGTCATTGGCCGGCCAGTTCAAACCGTTGGGCGTCCGTCATCTCGATGTCGGTCGGAGAGGTCACGACGGCGCACCCGCCCGTGGAACGGTGGCGTGCGAGTTCTTGCTGAAGCACGGCTTCGCCACCGGAGTCCAGATTGGCGGCCGGTTCGTCCAGCAGCCACAGGCGCGAGTCCACGATCAGGAGCTGCGACAGTGCAAGACGGCGCTGCTGTCCGGCAGAGAGCCAGCCCGCCGGCATGTCCATGAAGCGATCGAGTCCGACGCGTTGCAGAATCGGTTCCACCGCCGGTTCTGCGTGTGCCAATCGCCCCCAGAACCGCAGATTCTCCCACACCGTCAAACGAATCTTTACCGAATTGGCGTGGCCGAGGTACCCCACGGAACGCGTGAAGGCACCGCGTTCGGGCGGACGGTAACTCCCGTCCGCGGCGTCCAGCAGGCCGGCCAGGATGCGGAGCAGCGAAGACTTGCCGGAGCCGTTCGGGCCCGTCACCAGCAAGGCGCTCCCGCCTGGAACCACGAACGAGACGCCGGTGAAGAGTGCCCTCTCGCCACGTACGCAGGACAGGTTGGTGACCGCCAGGGCGTCGGGTGACGCCCCGGCCGGATCAGTCATGTGCGCGGATGTCTTCGATGTGCCGACCATCGTCCGGAAGGGCGTCCTCGGGCACGACCTCGACTTCGGCCCGGACGCGAAGCACAGCCCGCGCGGTTTCCGAAATCTGGTCCGTCGGGGCCGACTGCCCGGCGCGTGGCGAAACCTGAAGGACAGCGGTATCCCGATCGTCCTCCCGGCCGATCATCAGACGCAGGCGCCCGACTTCGGGATGGCGCCTTGCGATTTCCTGTACCTGCCCCGGATGCACGAACATGCCCCGGACCTTGGTCGTCTGGTCGGCGCGCCCCAGCCAGCCGGCAATGCGGGGCGCGGTGCGGCCGCACGGACTGGGGCTGTCGAGAAACTTCGAGAGATCGCCCGTCCCGAAACGAATCATCGGATAGTCGGGGTTGAGCAAAGTGACCACCACCTCGCCGATTTCTCCGTGGGGAACCGGCCTGCTGCCGCCGGGCTCGACAAGTTCAACGATCACGTCTTCGTCGAGCACCAATCCGGCGCCCGGTGTCGTTTCGTACGCGATCTGACCGACATCGGCAGTGCCGTAGCCCTGCAGCACGCGGATGCCGCGTGCATCGAACTGTTCGCGAAGACTGGTCGTCAGCGCCTCGCCGCCAACGATTCCGCTCTCGATCGACGATAGATCGAGGCCGCGGCTGTCCCCCTCCTTCAGCAGAATGCCCAGGAAGGACGGGGTTCCCGCGTACCGGTTCGGCCGGAGCGACGCGATGGTTTCGACCTGCAGATCGGTATTGCCGATGCCCGCAGGGAACACCGCGCAGCCGATGGCGTGCGCGCCTTGCTCCATCATGAAGCCAGCCGGCGTGAAGTGGTACGAGAACGTGTTGTAGACGAGATCTCCCGGCCGGAAACCGGCAGCGTGCATCACGCGGGCCATCCGCCAGAAATCCCCCGTATGGCCGGGCTCGTAGATCGGCCCGGGCGAGGCGAAGACGTGTCGAAAGGTGCCGGCCGCTCGCGTGGCGAGGCCGCCGAAGGGCGGCGCTGCTTCCTGCAGCGGAGGCAGGTCGGACTTGCGCAGCACAGGCAGGGACGCAAGCGCCTCGCGATCGTTCACGCCGTCAGGGTCGATCCCGGCCAGACGCTTGGACCAGGCTGGGGCGCTGGCAATGGCCTTGCGGAGGACTGCCTGCAGGGCCTGAAATTGCGCACGCTCGCGGACGTCGGGAGGACGCGTCTCGAGGTCGTCGTAGTACGGGTCGCTTGTTGTGGAGGGCGTCATGCTGCGTCTTTCCGAGATTAGTAGCCGCGCTCCGGCGAAATGCCGTGCAACGGTGGCTGTCCGGCCCGGACCCGCTGGAGATTATCGGCCAGCAGCCGGGCGGCGTAGGGGGTCGCGAAGTTCACCCCTGCTGCGTGCGGCGTGACGATAACGCCGGGATGCTGCCAGAGCGGGCTGTCGGCGGGCAAGGGTTCTTCCTCGAACACATCCAGAATGCAGGAGCCTAGGTGTCCGGATGCGAGGCAGGCATGGAGATCACGTTCCACCACGGCGCTGCCGCGGCCGAGGTTGATGAGGTGAGCCCCTGCAGGCAGCTGGCGCAAGCGGTCAGCGTTGAGCAGGCCGTGTGTTTCTTCGGTCGCCGGCAGGGTCGACAGCAGGATACGGGTGTCGGCCAGGAACGGCGCGAGCCCGTCGAGACCGGCGAATACGGTCACGCCCTCGATGTCCAGGCGTCCGGAGCGCGACCAGGCGCGGAGCGGAAACTGGAGCGATTGCAGCCGGCTGAGGATGGCGCTGCCAATCTCACCGGTTCCCATGACACCCACCGGCGTTGTCGCCGTGTCGGCGTAGGGTGGAATGCCCCAGACGCGTTGTCTCTGGTGGTGCAAGTGCTGGGGCAAGCTGCGGTGGCAGGCAAGCACGGCAAGCAGGGCGTACTCGACCATCTGTTCCGTCAGCGTCGGATCGACGGTGCGGGCCAGCAGGACTGACGGAGGAGGGGGATGCGCGAGCAAATGATCGACCCCGGTACCGATCGTCTGGACAAACCGGAGGTTTGGCAGGTCCGCCCACATGCCGGCCGGCGCGTGCCACACGAATGCGGCCTCGATACCGGCAGGATCGTCGATCTCATCGGGCCACGCCTGCAGTTGCACGGGCGGGGTAAGGGTGCGGCAGAGGTCCCGCCAGGGTTCCACCGGGTCGTCGATACTGAAATACGCGACGCGGATCGGGTCGGTCATGTGGCGGTTTCCTCGGTGGGCGCGAGTTGTGCCGCCCGCAGCAGTTGTCGCGTGTACTGCGTGGCGGGATGGCGGAACACGTGTTCGGCAGGCCCCCGCTCAATCGCGAGGCCCGCGCGCATGACGAGGAGTTCGTCCGCCATCGCGCGCACTACCCGCAGGTCGTGACTGATGAAGAGATACGCGAGGCGATGGCGGGCCTGGAGCGCGTTGAGGAGGTTTACGATCTGGGCCTGAACCGAAAGATCGAGCGCCGAGGTGGGCTCGTCCAGCACCAGCACCCGTGGCGTGAGGGCGAGCGCCCGCGCGATCGAGATGCGCTGGCGCTGCCCGCCGGAGAATTCGTGCGGATAGCGGTCCATCACGTCGGCGGGCAGGCCGACTTCGGCCAGCGCGGAGGCGACCCGTTGGCGGGCCTCGTCGGCCGTCTCCACGATTCGGTTGAGGAACAGTCCCTCAGCCACGATGCCGAACACCGAGAGGCGCGGCGAGAGGGAGCCGTACGGGTCCTGGAACACGAACTGCATGCGCGAGCGGAGGGGCCGTAGCTCGGCCCATCCAAGGTCGTCGATTGCCTTCCCGTCGAAGCGGATCGAACCTTCGCTGGAAATCAGACGGAGGACTGCCTGGCCGAGCGTGGTCTTGCCGCAACCGGATTCACCGACCACCCCCAGGGTGCGGCCCGGCGTCAGCGACAGGTCGATCCCGTCGACGGCTTTTACGTGCCCGACGGTGCGGCGCAGGATGCCTTTGCGGATAGGGTAGTGGACCCGCAGTTCGCGCACTTCCAGCAGCGGCTCGGAGGCGGTGCTGTCTGCTGCCGGCGTGGGCCGGACACCCGGCTGGTTGGCAAGCAGGCTTTGCGTGTAGGGGTGCTGCGGTCGGTGGAAGATTTCGTCGGTTGACCCTGTTTCAACGATGCGTCCGGCCTGCATCACGGCGGTTCGGCGGGCGACAGAGCGGACGATCGTGAGATCATGGGTGATCAGCAGGAGGCCCATGCCGGTCTCGCGCTGCAGTTCCGCGATGAGCGCGAGAATCTCTTCCTGCACCGTCACGTCGAGGGCGCTCGTCGGTTCGTCGGCAATCAGGAATTTTGGCCGGTTGGCTAGGGCGCAGGCGATCATGACGCGCTGGCGCTGCCCGCCGGAAAGCTGGTGCGGGTAGGCGTCCAGACGGGCGTCGGCCTGCCCGAGGCCAACCCGCTCAAGGAGTCCCCGGGCTTGCTCCCGGGCGGCTTCGCGCGACAGCCGCTGGTGCAGCATGAGGGGTTCCGATACCTGCCGCACGATCGTGTGGAGCGGATTAAGCGAGGTCATCGGTTCCTGGAAGATCATCGAGATGTCGTTGCCGCGGATGCGGCGCAGCGTCTCTTCCGGAGCGCCCAGCAGTTCCGCATCCTCCAGGCGGATCGATCCGCGCGGATGGCTGGCGCGCGGGTACGGAAGGAGCCCGAGAACCGACAGGGCCGTGACGGACTTCCCGGAACCGGATTCGCCGACGAGTGCCAGCGTTTCGCCCGGGGCCAGCGACAGGCTCACGTCGTGGACCGCGTCCACCGGTCCGTCTTCGGTCGTGAACCGGACGGCAAGATCCTGGATACGGAGCATCAGCCTGCCGTTCCCGGCATCACCGGAACACCTTCCTCGGGTCGAAGGCGTCGCGCACCGCCTCACCGATGAAGACCAGCAGCGACAGGAGCACCGCCAGCGCGAGAAATCCGGTGAAACCGAGCCACGGTGCCTGAAGATTGTTCTTGCCCTGATTCAGGAGTTCGCCGATCGACGGCGACCCCGGCGGCAGACCGAACCCGAGGAAGTCCAGCGATGTCAGGATGGTCACGGAACCCGCGAGCGTGAACGGCAGGAACGTCAGCGTGGAGACCATCGCGTTGGGCAGTACGTGCCGGGTCATGATGCGGGCGTTGCTCATTCCGAGTGCCCTCGCTGCCTTGACGTACTCGAAGTTGCGGGCGCGCAGGACCTCCGCGCGGACGACGCCGACCAATCCCATCCAGCTGAAGAGGAGCAGCAGGAAGAGGAGCAGCCAGAAGGTGGGCGTGACGATGCTGGCCAGGATGATCAGCAGGTACAGCACCGGGAGGCCGCTCCAGATCTCGATCAGTCGCTGGCCAAGCAGGTCGGTGAGGCCGCCGAAATACCCCTGCACCAGACCGGCGGCGATCCCGATGGAAGATGACAGGGCTGTAAGGACCACGCCGAACAGAATGGAAATGCGCAGGCCGTA
The DNA here is from genome assembly GCA_022825705.1 of Alphaproteobacteria bacterium. Lineage (GTDB taxonomy): Bacteria > Pseudomonadota > Alphaproteobacteria > TMED109 > TMED109 > VXPW01. The sequence continues at coordinate 107,726 of JAJDWH010000001.1, read as the reverse complement.
GATCAGGCGTGCGAGCACGTCACGGGCCTGATCGTCGGTGCCGAGCCAGTTGTCCGGCGATGGCGGCGACGGGGCGGGCTGCCCAAGATCCAGGGCGACGGTCCGGTAGCTGAACGGGACGAGCGGCCAGATCGTCCACCCGTCCGTGCAGATGAGATCGCGCACGTACGGGTCGCGGTAGTCCGCCGTGGTCGCGAAATCGCCGCCGAACGCGGTCTCCGGGTAGTCCTTCAGGACCGGTACATAGTAGTCGCCCTGGAAGTGCACCAGCAGGGGTCGATCGTTGGCGATGAATTCCGCCGGGAGGGTGGCCAGCAGCAGCACGGCCATGATCCACGTGGAGACGTAGCCGCGGCGATTCCGCCGGAAGTTGGCCCAGCGGCGGCCGGCCAGCCCGCGCCCGGAACCGGGTTCTGAACCGATGAGGGCCGTTTCAGACATTGCGGTGCTCGAAGTCGATCCGTGGATCGACCACCGTCATCGTGAAGTCGCCGATGATGTTCATGATGAGGCCGAGCAGCGTGAAGAAGTACAGGGTGGCGAACATCACCGGGTAGTCGCGATTGATCGCCGCCTCAAATCCCAGCAGGCCAAGGCCGTCCAGCGAGAAGATCACCTCGGTCAGCAGCGCTCCGGTAAACAGGATCCCGATGAAGGCGGCGGGAAAGCCGGCGATCACGATCAGCATCGCGTTCCTGAAGACGTGGCCGTAGAGCACGCGTCGCTGGTGGAGCCCCTTGGCGCGGGCGGTGAGGACGTACTGCTGGTTGATCTGGTCGAGGAAGGAATTCTTGGTGAGCATGACGAGGCCGGCGAAACCGCCGATGACCATCGACAGAACCGGCAGGACCATGTGCCACAGGTAGTCGACGAGCCGCGCTCCCCATCCCAGTTCCCGCCAGTCGGGAGAGGTGATTCCCTGGAGTGGAAACCAGTCGAAGTACCGGCCGCCGGCGAACAGGATGATCAGCAGGATGGCAAACAGGAAACCGGGAATCGCGTTGCCGACCACCACGACCCCGCTGGTCCACACGTCGAACGGGGAACCGTCCCGGACCGCCTTTGCCACGCCGAGCGGGATGGAGATGAGGTAGACAAGGAGCGTGGTCCAGAGACCCAGTGAGATCGATACGGGCAGCTTGTCGAGCACCAGGTCGACAACCCGGCGGTCGCTGAAGAAGCTCTCGCCGAAGTCGAAGACCAGATACCGTCCCATCATGTCGAAGAACCGCACGTGAGCCGGCTTGTCGAAGCCGTACATGCGTTCGATCCGCGCGATCAGTTCCGGGTCGAGTCCCTGCGCGCCGCGGTAGGGGGTCGCCGTGTCACGGCTCGCCGCCGTCGGATCCAGCTGTTCACGGCCGCCCCCGGCGAACCGTTCCGTGGCGTCCCCCCCGATGCCCTGAATCTGGGCGATCATGCTCTCGACCGGGCCGCCCGGCGCGAACTGAATGATCACGAAGTTGACCACCATGATCCCGAACAGCGTTGGGACCATGAGCACCAAACGCCGAATGAGGTAGGTGATCATCGGCGGTTAGTCAGCGGGCATGCCGTCTCGTGACGCGCGGCCGGGGTCATACCACCAGGTGGAGGGGAAACCCAGGCCGTATCGGGGCGTGATTTCGGGGATGCCGAAGCGGTCCCAGTACACCAGCCGGAACTTTGAGATGTGCCAGTGGGGGACCACGTAGTGGCTGTGCAGCAGGACACGGTCCATGGCCCGGGTCGCCGCAATCTGGGCGTCACGGTCCGGCGCTCGGATGATGGCTTCCACGAGCTGGTCGACGATCGGATCGGCGATGCCCGGGTAGTTGCCGCTCCCGGGCGTGTCGGCCGCGGCCGACGTCCAGAAGTCCCGCTGCTCATTGCCGGGCGAGAACGACTGGCCCCTCGCCATCACCATCATGTCGTAGTCGAATTCCCGCAGTCGGTTCTCGTACTGGGCCCGGTCGACGATTCGGATGGAAGCGCGGATGCCCAGGCGCTCGAGGTTGTTGACGAACGGCGAGGTGATGCGTTCGAACGCCGGCGAGCCCAGGAGAATCTCGAACTCGACGGACTCGCCGTCGGGGTCCACGAGGGTCTGTCCTTCCACCCGGTATCCGGCCTCGTTGAGCAGTTTCTGCGCGATCCGGAGATTCGCACGATTGTTGCCCGATCCGTCCGTCGAGGGTGCGCGATAGGCAGGCCCGAACACCTCGGCCGGCAGTGCGGCGCGATGGGGTTCGAGGAGGGCGGTCTCGGCCGGGGAAGGCATGCCGCGTGACGCCAGATCGGAGTTCGAGAAGTAGCTCTCAGTCCTGTCGTACTGCCCGTAGAAGAGCGTCTGGTTCGTCCACTCGAAATCGAAAGCAAAGGCAAGGGCCCGTCGAATCATCGGATTCTGGAACACTTTTCGCCGAACGTTGAACACGTAGCCCTGCATGCCAGTCGGCAGCTCGTGGTCGACGGTACGCCGGACCAGCAGGCCTTCCCTGACCGCGTCGGTGTCGTAGGCGGTCGCCCATTCCTTCGCGATATTCTCGGCCCGGAAGTCGTACTCGCCCGCCTTCAGGGCCTCGATCATGACGTTAGCGTCGCGATAGTAGTCGTACCGGATGCGATCGAAATTGTGACGGCCCACGTTCACCGGCAATTCCTGCCCCCAATAATCAGGCACGCGCTCGTACACGATCGACCGCCCCGGATCGACCGCCGCAAACCGGTACGGCCCGCTGCCCAGTGGGGGGTCGAGCGTGGTCGCGGTGAAGTCGCGTTCCTCCCAGTAGTGTTTTGGGAGGACATCGAATTCGCCGACGATCAGGGCGAGTTCCCGGTTGACCCCGGGAGAAAACGTAAACCTTACCTTTCGCGGGCCGGTGGCTTCGACGTTGGTCACGTCCTCGTAGTACTTGGCGTAGAACGGATGCCCGTCGGTCATCAGGGTGTTGAACGTCCACACGACGTCGGCCGGCGTGATCGGCACGCCATCGTGCCAGCGGGCTTCCTCCCGCAACGTGTATTCGACCCAGCCGTTGTCCGGTCCGACCGTGATGGCTTCGGCCAGCAAACCGTACTGGGTGAAAGGCTCATCCTCGGTTCCGTAGGTAAGGCTGTCATAGATCAGCGCGGCGCCGGCGCCGGTGATTCCCTTCAGGGTGAAGGGATTGAGCGTGTCGAATGTCCGATCAGCGGACAGTCGGACGGTTCCTCCCTTGGAGGCGTCCGGGTTGGCGTACTCGAAATGCGTGAATGCGGCGTCGTACTTGGGTTCACCGAAGAGAGACAGCGCGTGCGTGGTGACGGCGTCGTCGGCCTGGGCGGCGAACGACCCGAGGAGCAGACAGGTCAGTGCGCCGAGGCACAGGCGGGGCAGGGTGGAGCGCATAGACGGGGATCATCAAGGGGTCGGGAGCGGGGTCGGCGTGTCGGCTTGGAGCCGTAGCCACGCGATGATAGCGGCGCGCGCGTCGGGGTCCCGGACACCGGCAAAGGCCATGCTGGTACCAGGTACGTACGCCTGGGGGCTCGCGAGGAACGCATCCAGGTCATCGTAGCTCCACGTGCCGTCCTGGGCGGCCATGGCCAGGGAGTACAAGAAGTCCTCGCTTGCGGCCTTCGGCCGGTTGACCAGGCCGTACAGGTTGGGCCCGACCCGGTGGGGCTCCCCGGAGGCAAAGGTGTGGCAGGCCGAGCACTTCCTGGCCTCGCGTTCGCCCTTGGCGGGGTCGGCCGCTGCCAGCCGGGCGGCGATCGGAACAATTTGCGGTGTCGCCGGCGCATCCGCGGATGGGGCCGGGCCGCCTTCCGACGCGGGCACGGCGAGCAGAATCTCGGGTACGTGTGGCTCCGGATAGACAAGATTGCTGATGGTGACGGCGATTCCGGCGGTGAGACATGCGGCCAGCAGCGCCCCGGCAATCTTGTTGAGTTCAAATAGCGACACGAAGGTCCTCCGGATCGGAAGGTAGGGGCGAAGAGGTGGTCATCGGGTCATCGGCTGGACCCATAGCCGTGCCTCGCAAGTTGACGGCTGCGCAGAGGCGCGTGCGGGAATTAACCGGAGGTGACCCGCAGGTCAACCAGCGGGGTGCCGCGCATCGAGGACGGAACGTCAACCCCGAGCAACCGTAGTGCGGTGGGCGCGAGGTCGGCCAGGGTGCCGTCCGCCAGCCTCGGGCCCGGCCCGGCGCCGTCGTGCAGCAGCACTGGCACGGGATTGGTGGTGTGGGACGTCTGCGGTGACGACGGCGTGCCCATCTGCTCGGCATTCCCGTGATCTGCCGTCAGCAGGAGTCTGCCGGCGGTACCAGCTAGCGCCGTCGCGACGCGCCCAAGCTGCTCGTCCACCGCTTCGACCGCGGCGACGGCCGCCGTGAAGTCGCCCGTATGTCCCACCATGTCGGCATTCGCGTAGTTCACCACTGCGATGTCGAAGCGGTGTTCTTCGATTGCCCGAACGAGTTGCGTCGTGACCTGAGCGGCAGACATCTCGGGCTTCGCGTCGTAGGTGGCTACCTTCGGCGAGTCAATGAGGATCCGCGCCTCGCGTTCGAACGGCTCTTCCCGGCCGCCGTTGAGAAAGTACGTGACATGCGCGTACTTCTCCGTCTCGGCAACGCGGAGCTGGCGCAGACCCGCGCGTGCAACGGTTTCGCCCAGGGTGTCTTCGGGGGTTATGGCGGGAAACAGCGGTTGGGCAAGCCGTTCCAGATGACTGGAGCACGGTGTCAGGGTAACGCACGAGGCGTACCGGAAACGCTCAATCGGGAAGGCGTCAAACCCAGGATCGATCAGGGCCGCCATGAGCTGCCGGACCCGGTCAGCGCGGAAATTCGCCAGCAGCAGCGAATCGCCGTCCCGCATGCCGCCGTACCCATCGATGACCGCCGGCTCGACGAATTCATCGCCGATCTGTCCGTTCGCGGCCGCCTCAAGCGCGGCCTCAGCTGCGGGATGGGGGTGCCCGATCCCGCGGGCAATGGCCTGCCAGGCACGTTCTGTCCGGTCCCAGCGATGGTCCCGGTCCATCGCCCAGTAGCGGCCGGCTACGGTGGCGATCGCGGTCCTGGGGACCCCCCGGACCGACTGTCGGAATGTCCGGAGATGTTCGGGAGCACTGTGGGGCGGCACGTCCCGGCCGTCGAGAAATGCATGCAGGCGGACGGGCACGCCGCGCCTCGCGATGATCTCGCACAGGGTGGCGATATGGGTCTGGTGAGAGTGGACTCCACCTGGGGAGAGCAGACCCAGAACATGGCATGCGCCTTCTGACTGAAGGGTCGCGTCCACCAGGCTGGTGAGCAGTGGATGGCTGGCCAGCGTCCCGTCCGCGAGCGCCGCGTCGATCCTTGGCAGGTCCTGCTGGATCGTCCGACCAGCACCGATCGACATGTGGCCGACTTCCGAGTTCCCCATCTGCCCCGGCGGGAGGCCGACCGCCGGTCCGGAAGCGTGGAGCAGCCCGTTTCGACCCTGCGCAGTCAGGCGGTCGAGCACGGGGGTGCGGGCTTGCCGGATGGCATTGCCCTCCAGAGCGGTTCGATGCCCCCACCCATCCAGAATGCAGAGAACCAGCGGGGCCGGCCTCTGGCCCGCATCAGGAAACAAGGATCAGGCGCCGGTTCCGGTGTCGGCGGGTAGCGCGCTCCACATTTTCTCCAGGTTGTAAAAGAGTCTCGTTTCCTCACGGAAAAGGTGGACGATCACGTCGCCCACGTCGACCAGTACCCAGTCAGCCTGGCGCTCGCCTTCGATTGCCAGGCGGGGTGCCCCGGAGTGTTTCAGGGCCAGCGACAGCCGTTCGGCAAGGGCCCCAACATGACGGGTGGAACGACCACTTGCAATGATCATGCAATCGGCGATGGACGACTTGCCGGTCAGGTCGATGCTCACGATGTCTTCGGCCGAACCGTCCCGAAGCGTCTCGGTGATGAGATCTTGCAGCTCAACGCTTCCCGGATGCGATGCGGGTGAGGGTGCCGGTTGATTCATGGATGATCGGGCGGCACGGAAGGTCGACGTTGCGCCCGGAGCGCCGTACCGGATGCCGGATGCCTCCGACCCTCCAGATATGTCCATGCGGGAGGGCGTCGCGAGGCCAGCGTGACGCTCAACGCGGACCGCACCCGAGCCATTCGATATCGTCTGAACGCCATGCTCGTCAAAGCAGGACGAGCATATGGCGGGCGCGCAAGCACTGCAACGCCCGTCGTCCGAAAGATGCGGCGCCAGTGCTCCCAAAGATGAATCGAAGCAGGAAGATCCCCCCCCATGAGCCATACCAGGCGGGCGCCTGGAAGGCGCCTGCGCAACCGGGCCAGCGTGGCATGGGTGCGGATGGTACCCAGCCTGTCTTCGAGATCGCTGATGAAAATCCGTGGGTGGTCGGCAACTTGTTGGGCTGCCTTCACGCGTTCGGCGAAGGGCCGCATGCCTTCGGAGCTCTTGTGCGGATTCTGCGGTGAAATCAGCCACCACACCTCGTCGAGCGCCAATCGGGCAAGGGCCTGCGTGCTGATCCAGCGATGGCCGGCGTGCGCCGGGTTGAAGGAACCGCCGAGGAGCCCAATGCGTTGGCCACGCCTGCGGACGAGTGAGACGCTCCTGTTCAGGGACGCACCCCGCCTTGCCCTCTGACCACGTACTTGAAGGTGGTGAGCTGTTCCAATCCCACCGGGCCACGGGCATGGAGCCGGCCCGTCGAAATGCCGATTTCGGCCCCCATGCCGAACTCACCGCCGTCGGCGAACTGGGTCGAGGCGTTGTGAAGGACAATCGCACTGTCCACTTCTTGCAGGAAGCGCTCGGCCGCTCCCCGGTCGGAGGTAACGATCGCGTCAGTATGGTCGGACCCGTGGCGGTGGATGTGCTCGATCGCCGCCTCGAGATCGTCGACCACGCGGACCGAGACGATGGCGTCGAGATACTCGGTATCCCAGTCGGTAGCGACGGCCGGCACGACGCGGGAATCCAACCGCTGGACTTCCGTGTCCCCGCGTACTTCGCAGCCGCTGTCCAACAGCCGGTCGACGACCTGCGCGAGCGTTGCACCGGAAGCGTCGCGGTGGCATAGCACCGTTTCGGTCGCTCCGCACACCGATGTGCGCCGCATCTTGCCGTTGTGGACGATGTCCGCAGCCATCACAGGGTCTGCCGCACGATCAATGTAGGTGTGGCACAGACCTTCCAGGTGGGCGAGGACGGGCACGCGGCTCTCGCTCTGCACCCGTTCGATCAACGAAGGCCCGCCCCGCGGCACCACCACGTCGATCCATTGCGATTCGGTAATGAGAAGGCCTGCTGCTGCCCGATCCGTCGTCGGCACCATCTGGACAGCTGCCGGGTCGATACCGCTGTTGCGCAGACCCTCGCCGAGCGCCTCCACAAGCGCGCTGCTGGAATGAAAGCTCTCCGACCCACCCCGCAGGATGACGGCGTTGCCCGACTTCAGACAGAGCGCTCCCGCGTCAGCGGTCACGTTCGGACGCGATTCATAGATGATGCCGATTACGCCGAGCGGCACGCGCACGCGGGCGATATCCAGTCCGTTCGCCTCGTTGAACCAGCGGGCCGACTCGCTCCCCACCGGATCCGGAAGGGCCGCCACTTGCTCCAGGCTGGCCGCGATTCCTTCGACCCGGTCGTCGTCGAGGCGAAGCCGGTCGAGCAGGGCGTCCGTGAGCCCGGATGCTTCTTCAACATCCCGGGCGTTCGCTGTCAGGATGTGCTCTCGGCGTTGCCGGATGGCGCCCGCGGCTGCCCTCAGGGCATCGTTCTTGGCATCGGTTGAGGTACGGGCTAGGGCTCCGGCGGCAGCACGGGCCGCTGCGGCCAGCTCGGCCATCATCGTGCGTACGGTGTCCTCCCCGACGGGCGCTGCACGAACCGGTGCAACCTTTCGATTCATGTTGAGGAGGCCTCCGGGCCCAATACAAGGTCGTCTCGGTGGACGAGTTCGTCCCGCCAACGATAACCGAGAATTGGCTCGATCTCATCGCTCCGATGACCAATGATCCGCGCCGCATCCACCGCCGGGTACGATGCCAGACCGCGACCGAGAAGTTGGCCGGCAGCATCCTTGATCAGGATCAGCTCCCCCTTCTCGAACTGGCCGGTCACTTGAGTCACCCCTGCCGGCAGAAGGCTGCGGCCACTTCTGAGTGCCGCCGCCGCACCGGGGTCAATCGTCACGATGCCGGCTGCGTCCAACTGGCTAGCAATCCAGCGCTTGCGGGCGGAACGCGGTGACCCGGTGGCCAGGAACCAGGTGGCCCGGGCACCGTTCAGGAGCGCCCCCAGAGCTCCGGGCTCGCGGCCGTCGGCAATCGCCATCGAGCAGCCGGCCGCCGTGACAATGCGCGCCGCCTGCAGTTTGGTGACCATTCCGCCGGAGCCGCTGTCCGTCGTACTTTCACCGGCCATCGATTCGATGTCAGATGTAATTGCAGAAACTTCGGGAATATGTCTCGCGTCTTTGTCAAGATCCGGATCGGCGGTGTACAGCCCGTCCGTGCTGGACAGCATCACCAACGCATGCGCGCTGACCAGCTGGGCGATGCGGGCGCCCAGGCGATCGTTGTCGCCGTAACGGAGTTCGCGGGTTGCGACGGTGTCGTTTTCGTTGATCACGGGAACGATACCGAGCCGCAACAGCATCTCGAGCGTCGCCCGCGCATTCAGGGAATTCCGGCGTTCTTCCAGATCGTCATGGCCGATTAGGACCTGCGCCACGGTGAAGCCGCAGGACTGGAACGCGTTGCGCCAGGCGTTCAGCAGGGCGATCTGGCCAACCGCGCTGGCCGCCTGCCGTTCGTCGATGCGTCGGAGGTGCACGTCCGGCGGGAGAAACGCGCGGCCTGCAGCGGCGGCCCCTGACGACACGATCAGCACCTGCCGTCCCTGCTCGCGAAGGATCGCCGCATCGTGAGCCAGCGCGTTGAGCCAAGTCTCCCGGATGGCTCCTGTCGCAGCGTCAGCCACGAGAACCGAGCCGATCTTGATGACGACGCGCTGCGCCCCCTCCAGGGGCGAGACGGCGCTCAAGCGCCGCCTCCGGCCTGGGCGGCGCGCACGTCGCCCACGTGCGTGGCTAGCACGGCCACGGCTTCGTCGACGCCTTGCCGCGACAGCGCAGACAGCCTGAGCACCGGCTGCCCGGCCGCCTCGGTCAGGCTCGCACACTGTCGGTCGAGGTCCGCTTGCTCAACGGCGTCCATCTTGCTGAGGGCCACGACTTCGGGTTTCTCGGCCAGCCCGGCGCCGTACTGGTCAAGCTCGTGACGGATCGTCCGATACGCGGACCCGGCATCATTCCCCGCCGCATCCACCAAATGGAGCAGGACCGCGCAGCGTTCGACATGTCCGAGAAATCGGTCCCCGAGCCCTGCTCCGTGATGTGCGCCCTCGATCAGGCCCGGGATGTCGGCCAGTACGAACTCGCGGTCAAGATCGAGGCGGACCACGCCCAGGGTCGGAGTCAGGGTGGTGAAAGGGTGGGCGCCGACGCGTGGATGGGCGCGGGACACCGAGCCCAAAAACGTCGACTTGCCGGCGTTGGGGAGACCGACAAGCCCTGCATCGGCCAGCAGTTTCAGACGAAGGCGGAGCCACATCTCGCGCCCCGGGCCGCCCTTGGTGGCAATCCGGGGCGCTCGGTTGCTCGACGTCCTGAAGCGGGTGTTCCCGCGCCCTCCGGCGCCTCCCTCGACCAGGACGTGCCGCTCTCCGGCTCGCGTGAGGTCGACTAGGCGCTCGCCGGTGTCAGTGAGAATCTCGGTGCCGGCGGGCACCTTGAGCAGGAGATTCGGGGCATTCGCACCGGTACGCTTCCGACCAGCGCCGTCGGTGCCTCGCTGGGCGCGGTAGTGCTGGCGATAGCGGAAGTCGATGAGCGTGTTGGCCGACCCGACGGCCTCGGCTTCGATGCTGCCACCGCGGCCGCCGTCGCCGCCGTCGGGACCCCCGTACTCGACGTACTTCTCGCGCCGAAAACTCACGCATCCATTGCCGCCGTCGCCGGAACGGACAAAGATTTTCGCCTGATCAAGGAAACGGCTCATGGCGGTCGAACCCCTCCGTCCCGTTGATGGCAGGCAGATCCATGCTGGACACGGTCCAGATGTACCGCTTGGACGGCGTAGGCGGAGGAAACTTGGGCAAGTGTCAGGCAGCGAGCCTCGATGTGCAACCTGACAGGCTCCCGAAACCCGGGCGCCCTGGCATTACTGACCGGGAGGTTGCGGGCGTAATCGCGCGGTGCGACACCGGTATCGAAGATGGTCCGACGCGGTTCGGCGGCGCCAACCGCAGTGTCGCGCGAGTGCTCCTCAGGCGCTGCCCGCGTCGACCGAGACGTACGATCGCCCGCCGCTCTTGGTGCGAAACACGACCTGTCCGTCGGACAGGGCGAACAGCGTGTGGTCCTTGCCAATGCCGACACCGGCACCAGGGTGGAACCTGGTCCCGCGCTGGCGAACGATGATGTTCCCGGCACGGACGCGTTCGCCACCGTACTTCTTCACTCCGAGCCTGCGTCCGGCAGAATCACGGCCGTTGCGTGAGGATCCGCCTGCTTTCTTGTGGGCCATGCTGCGCGCTCCCTACTCTGAACTATCGACGGACGCGTCGGCGGCCGCGGGTGCGGCGCTTTCGGACGCGGGTGCAGTGGCGGCGGAATCGCCTTCCGGCTTGGCCGTTTCCCCGTGATTTTGCACATTCACGTTGATATCGGTGATGCGGACTACCGTCAAGCGCTGCCGATGGCCGTTACGCTTGCGGTGGTGCTTGCGGCGCTTCTTCTTGAACACGATCACCCGCGGTGAACGCATCTGCTCCGCCACGGTGCCGGTAACACTGGCGTTTTCCAGCAGCGGGGTGCCAACGATCGAGCGTTCGCCGTCTGACACCATCAGAACTTCATCGAACGTGACCGTTGCACCGGCATCGTCTACGAGGCGGTCCACGGTGACCACGTCCCCCGGGGCAACTCTGTACTGTTTTCCGCCTGTACGAATGACCGCGTGCATGGCCAGCAATCCAAACCATCGAGACTGAAAGGAGCAATCAGCGAAATCAGCCTGAGCCACAGCCGGCGCTTCACTGGACGGATCGCAGTATCCACCATTTGTTCTGGACGTCAAACCAGCGCTCAGGGCGGCGTCTGCATCGGTCGGCGGAAGGCCGACCCACGCTCCGCTGACCTCGCTCACGGCCAGCCTCGTGCGCGGGCCTCCGAATGGTGAAGGCGTCGCCGAATCAATCTGTCCAGATCATCTGCTTCATTCGCGGACCCAATAGGGAGGCTGGATGGTGCAGGCTGTCCGCGCATGCAGGGTGGTGACGCCGAACCGGGCCCTCGCACGCAGCACGACCCAGAGCCTGCCTTCCGGCGGACGGAGGATCGCTTCTCCGGTGCCGAGCACCTGCTGTTCTTCCGAATACAGCACGCAACGCACTAGGCCGGGATTGCTGGCGGCATCGGGAATTCGTACCACGACTTCCACGATGTTGGTGCATGCAAGCTTGCCGTTGTGTTGAAATCGGTTGCAAAGCGGCGGAGTCACCTCCACCGGTTCCACCGGCCATTTCTCCGCGGCGCGAGCTTCAGGAGTCAGGCCGGCGAACAAGACCGCCAGAACCCCGCCGATGCCCCGCAGGCGGGTTCGCGGGTGGATCAGATTGGCCATTTTCCCGTGGAGCATAAACCGTTGCGGGTGAGGGGGTTTCACGGGCACCCTTGCCAGGCGGATTTGCACTTTGTGGCCCGGAGACAGATTGATGATTCGAGCTGATGCTCGGGAAGTGATCCTGGTGGTAGGTGCCGGCGATGCCACCGGCGGAGCGGTGGCGACCCGCTTTGCACGCGGCGGCTACACCGCCGTCGTGACCCGGCGGAAGCTGGATCGGCTGACCGGTCTGGTGGAGCGGATGCGCTCGGAGGATCTGGCCGTTCATCCGTTCGCGCTCGATCCTCGCATCGAGGACCAGGTGGTCACGTTGTTCGCAGATGTCGAGCGCGACATCGGACCGCTCGCAGTGGTGGTGTTCAATATCGGGCCCAACGTCCAATACCCGATCGTCGAGACAACCGGCCGCGTCTATCGAAAGATCTGGGAACTGGCCGCGTACGCAGGGTTTCTGACCGGCCGCGAAGCCGCGCGCCGCATGGTGCCTCGCCGGTCGGGAAGCATTTTCTTCACTGGAGCGACCGCTTCGCTACGCGGCAGCAGTGGCTTTGCGGCATTTGCCGGTGCCAAGTTTGCGTTGCGGGCGCTGGCGCAATCCATGGCGCGGGAACTTGGTCCGCAGGGAATTCACGTGGCGCATTCGGTGATCGATGGGCCCATCGACACGGCATTCATTCGCGAGCACCGCCAGGACCTGCTCGAGACCCGTCCATTGAAGCCCAATGTGCTGGACCCGAAGGACATTGCAGAGGCCTACTGGTCAGTGCATAAGCAGCCCCGGAGCGCGTGGAGTTTCGAGTTCGACCTGCGACCCTGGGCCGAGCCTTGGTAGGTTGGTGCGCATCCACCCCGCTGTCGCTTCATGTTCATTCACAAGAGGAATCAGGAATATGGGAGCCCGTAAAGTCTTGTATGAGAGTGAGGGTGCGGTTGGCCGCATCTTGCTGAACCGGCCTGACGAGGCAAACGCTCTGGATCTCGATACCACGAAGGAGTTGTACGACGCGGCCGTGGCGGCGGCGGGCGACCCGCAGGTCAGGGTGGTGCTGCTGGAGGCTCGGGGCCCCATGTTCTGCGCCGGCGGTGACCTCAAGCACTTCGTCAGTTTCCATGAACAGCGCTCGGAGCTGGGCACGGAGATTCTCCGAATGACCACCTATCTGCACGGCGCAATTTCCCACTTCAACCGCATGGCAGCACCGGTCGTCTGCAAGATCCAGGGAACCGCCGCGGGCGGCGGACTGTCGCTGGCGATGAGTTGCGACCTGGTGTTCGCAGCCCGCTCCGTGAAGTTCTCCTTGGCCTATACCGCTGCCGGACTGTCTCCCGACGGGAGCTCGACGTACTTCCTGCCTCGGCTCGTGGGGCTTCGACGGGCGCGCGAGCTCATGTTGACGAATCGTCGCTTTACGGCTGAAGAGGCACTGGCGATGAACATGATCGATCGTGTCTGCGATGACGACCAGCTCGATGCAGAGGTGGCTCGGCAGGTCGAGCACCTGGCGGCCGGTCCCACCGAGGCGTACGGAGCAGTCAAGCGTCTCTTGCTGGCTTCGGCCGGCGGGACGCTGGAAAGCCAGATGGATGCGGAATCGCGCGAAATTTCCCGGGCGGTCCAGAGTCCTGACGGCATCGAGGGCGTCTCGGCATTTGCCGAGAAGCGGGCGCCCGCGTTTGTCGGAGGCTGACGGGTCCATGGCTGCTGTGAAAGAGATTGCCAGCGGGGAATTGCCCAAGAAGCGCATCGAGGTTGCGGGTCTGGAGCTGGCGTACGTCGACGAAGGGAGCGGTGATCCGGTCCTGTTCCTGCACGGGAATCCCACGTCTGCCTATCTGTGGAGAAACATCATCCCGCATCTGTCAGATCGGGCGCGGTGCCTGGCGCCGGACCTGGTCGGAATGGGGGATTCTGATCCACTGCCGGAGACCGGGCCCGGCACCTACCGGTTTCGCGATCACCGCAAGTACGTGGACGGCTTCATCGAGGCGTTGGGTATCGGTGACCGCCTCACGCTCGTGGTGCATGATTGGGGCTCGGCACTCGGTTTCCACTGGGCGGTTCGACATCCCGGAGCCGTTCGCGGCATCGCCTACATGGAGGCGATCGTCCGTACCGTGGACTGGGACGAGTGGCCCGAAGCTTCGCGGGGAATCTTCCAGGGCTTCCGCTCGCCGAAGGGGGAGGAGCTCATTCTGGACCGCAACCTGTTTGTCGAGCGTGTGCTGCCCGGTTCTGTGCTGCGAAAGATGTCCGACGCGGAAATGGAGGTATACCGCCGTCCCTTCGTTGAGCCAGGCGAGTCACGCCGTCCGACGCTCACCTGGCCGCGCGAGATTCCGGTTGGCGGCACACCAGCTGATGTCTGCGCAATCGTCGAGGAGTACGCAGGCTGGCTGCCGGAAACGGATTTCCCGAAGCTCTTCGTGAACGCGGAACCCGGCGCCATTCTGGTGGGGCCCCAACGCAAATTTTGCCGGACTTGGAGGAACCAGACGGAAGTGACGGTCAGTGGCAGCCATTTCATTCAGGAGGATTCTCCCCATGAGATCGGCCATGCACTTCAGAACTGGTTTGACACGCTCCCGTAGGCTGCCGGAAATTCGGCAGCCGCGCGGAGCCGGGCCGAGCGGTGGGCATCGTCACTTGACCGGTGTCGTGCTGGGGATGGTTCTCATGGCCGCCCCGGGTTTGGCGACTGCAGTGGAAACTGCTGCACACGGGGCCCACCTGGCTTGGTGTGCGGGCGTGTCCGAAGGCGCGTCGGAGGCCGGCGACTCAGCGGCTGCGGAGACGCTGATGTCCGCGTTGCACACGCGGATCGGCGAACTGCAGCTAGATGCGAGCCTCGTGGACCCAGAGATCGAAAAGGGCAGGCGGGCGGCGCGTGCTTACACCGCCGCCGGCGACGAATCGCGCCTGCGCGATGCGCTCGCCGGCTGTCGAACGTCGTTGGCTACCGGCGCCCACTAGGCGACTGTCTGGACTCGGCGACGGCCGTCTGCGGTCGTCGCTGTCCGGCGGCGCCAATCAGAACGTGAGCCCTCGGCAAGCAGCATAATTTCCGGTCCATCCGTTGCCTTCCACCTTTAGATCGCCGTGGGTAACCCGCCGGAAGATCGAGTGACAGCGGCCGCATGTGCGGCTCAGCTCACAAACGGAGCGCTGTGCTGCAGGGCCATCATCACCGGACAGGGCCTCGACCAGCGACACGGAGGCGTTAATCGTGTCGTCAAAGTACCGCTGAAACACTCCCGGTAGTACCCAGATAACCGGTTCCGCTCGGGTCGCCCCGTGCCATCCGCGGTTGGTGTTGGACGGCCAGAGAGTCCGCACATGATCAAGGAGATCGGCAATGTCGCGAGCATCGGTGGAAGGCTCAGTCCCGTGGACCAACGCGTAGACTTCAGTGGGCGACATCTGTTCCGGTTGAACGATGATCTGTTCCCCGGTCGCACTGACGTCTGCCCGCGATTCCGTGATCAGTGCGGACAGCCGATCGAGGCGTTGCCACATCGCCGCCATGCTCTCGCGGCGAAGATCGATGGTTTCGCTTCCAGACGCGGCGGTTTGGGCCGTCGCAGTTTCTGGGACCGTTGCGGCAAGTACCAGCGCGAGCGCGAAGAGACATAGGTAACGCATCGAATGGTTCCCTGAACAGGTTTGCCACAAGCTCGTCGGCTTCTGGCCAAGCTCAAGTCGGGAAGATGTGCCGATCGGGAGGTCGAGTCAACGCGGCGCTCGGCGCCCCGGGCCGGAGCATCCGGTCTCAAGAGAGGTGAACACGCTTTGATCGGGTGGTCCGGGCGCGAATTTCCAGGCGGTGCGGGCGCCGGGATCGGCCGGAATGGCGAGCATAGTGCTGGAAACCGTCCCGAATCCCCGGTGATCAACGGGGATCACCATGCCGCCATCGGGCGAGCCACCGGGAACCGGCGCCTGTCCAAGCAGTTGGGCCCATTCATCCCAGCGATCCCTGTCCGGGTCAGGCGCTGCAGCGCGCTCGAACAACGGGCGATAAGTGCCGATCCGCGCATGCGACATTGCGTTCAGTTCGCCGTTGGCTAGCAGCGAGAGACCGGTTGGAAACCGATGTTGGGTGAGGGTGCCCTGACCCCGGATCCAAATGGCGGTGTTCCGGTCTGCGATAACGAGGTTGAACGGTTTCCATTGCCTTGCGTCCAGCTGCATCACGGCTGCCGCTGCGTCCATCGCCGATTCATGACCGAGCGCGAGCAAGGGCAGGTCGCCGCGCGTTCGAAACCCAGGTGTGAGCGGATCCGGGACGGGGCGATTGAGGAGCATCGCCATGACGTTGGCGTCGTTCACGGCGAGCCAGGTCCCGTTTCTCTCCAGGTCGACGCCACCGAATACGGCAGGCCGGGCCGGCCAGTGACGGCCCGGAGGCTTCCATGCCCGCGAGACGAGTTCATCGCGATTGGCCCCGATGATCACGGGCCAGCTGTGATCAGGGCGCAAGAGCAGGGCGAGTGTGCACATCGTGGCCACACCTGGACGGGATTCCCCGGAATCGTACCCAATGAGGTCCCGAGGATCACGCGACCGGTCCGGTGACGCCGGATCGGGGAACCGTTGCGGACAATCTTGCTGCGTGTCCCGGAAACCTGCGTCTGTCTTTCTGGGCAACCGCGCGACCGGCCGTTACACTTCGGGCATCTTGGAGGAGATGCCGATGTCTAACGTCCGACAAGTCCAGAAGCTGGCGCACGCCACCCCGGAAACCGCTCCGAGCGTGCAGGGCCGGCGCGATTTCTTCACCTACCAGGACTTGGGGGTGACGGAAGCCAGTCTCGGGAAGCTGCGGGCCCAGACCATGACAGCGATCCGCGGCATGACGGAGCCGACCGGCTGGCACTACCACGATTGCGAAGGTCAGTTCATCTACTCGTTGAAGGGATGGGTGGAACTGGAGTTTGAAACGGGAGATACGATCCGGCTTGAAGAAGGCGAATCACTGTTCATCCCTGGCGGAATGCGGCACAACGAGATCGGCACGTCGGATGACCTGAAGATCCTGGAGTTGTCGATTCCGGCGAAGATGGAGACCGTTGCCTGCGAGCCTCCTGCGACGGCGTCATCACCCAGGCAGTAGCAGCGTGGCTCGGCCGGAGCGAGCCGGGCGCGGCTATTTCAGGGGCACAGCATTGCTGGCGCGCGGCCGCCTTCGAGCCGTGCCATCGCCGTGCCTGGGAGACGCCTGTGGCGCGATGACATCGTGACCATTGCGCCGTACAGTCGGCCATAGAGAGAGGCCCGCTCGCTCATTCATTGGGGCGCTGATGGGAAAGGAATCAGTTTTGTATTACAGCATGTTGATGCGAATAGCTCATGAGCAAAGAGATCCGAATAAACGTCAGCCTCGTGGCGGGAGAGAGAGATCATGACCACGTTTGATGATCGCAAGGACGAAGCCGAGAAGAAGTATGTGCATGATCAGCAGTTGCAGTTTCGGGTGGTCGCGCGGCGGAACAAGCTGCTGGGGATTTGGGCTGCGGAAGTCATGGGGCGCCCGGAGACAGAGTGGGCCAGCTATGCACAGGAGGTGGTAGAGGCCGACTTTGATGAACCTGGCGACGCTGACGTGGTCAGGAAGCTGCAGGCCGATTTCGAGGCCGCCGGCATGCCCAAGGATGAGAGTGACATTCGGACCGAGATGGACCGCCTGCTGGATCAGGCGAGATCCGAGATCATGTCGGAATGACGTCGGCGCCGAACACGCGTTCGAACACGATGTCGACATTGCGGACGTGCCGGGCATCGTCGAAGGCTGCGGCCAATGCTTCCGGCGCGAGATAGGCGGTCACGTCTGGGTCGCCGCTGAGCAGATCCCGGAAACTTCCTTCCTTGCTCCAAGCCCGCATCGCATTGCGCTGAACGATGCGGTAGGCGACCTCCCGCGTGGCTCCCGCTTCAGCAAGAGCGAGCAGGACCGCCTGGCTTGCATGCAGGCCGCCAAGCTGGCCGAGATTTGCTCGCATGTTTTCGGGGTACAGCACCAAGTCCCTGATCACATTCGTTAAGCGGGCCAGGGCGAAATCAAGCGTGATCGTGGCGTCAGGGGCGATCATGCGCTCGACCGAGGAATGCGAAATATCGCGCTCGTGCCACAAGGCCACGTTCTCCAGTGCTGGAAACGCCATCGAGCGGACGAGGCGGGCCAATCCGGTCAGGTTTTCCGAGAGCACGGGGTTTCGCTTGTGCGGCATTGCCGAGCTCCCTTTCTGCCGCTCGGAAAACGCCTCCTCCACTTCCCGCACTTCGGTCCGCTGCAAATGTCGGATCTCGGTCGCAACCCGCTCAACCGAGCTCGCGATGACGGCAAGCGTTGCGAAGTACATGGCATGTCGGTCGCGTGGCACGACTTGTGTCGAAACGGGTTCGGGCACGAGCCCCAGCTGATTGGCGACATGGGCCTCGACTTCCGGGGAGATCGAGGCGTAAGTACCGACGGCACCAGACATCTTGCATGTCGCGACAGCTTCCCGGGCCGAGCGCAGCCGGTCCCGGTTCCGATCGAATTCCGCGTAGGCCTGCGCAAACTTGAGGCCCATGGTGGTTGGCTCGGCGTGGATGCCGTGTGAGCGGCCGATGCAGACCATGTCCTTGGCCTCGTGCGCCCGAGTGCGAAGGGCGATCAGGAGTTCGTCCAGGTCTTTCAGCAGAAAATCGGCCGCTCGAGTCAGCTGCACGGCAAAGCACGTATCGAGAACGTCCGACGACGTCATGCCGTGATGCACGAAGCGTGATTCTTCTCCAACCTGCTCGGCCAAGCTGGTCAGGAAAGCGACGACGTCATGGCGAACCTCTTGCTCGATGGCGTCGATGCGCGGGATATCGACGCGTCCACGCTGTCGCAACTTCTCGGCCACGCCGCGGGGAATGGTCCCCAGCTGTTCCTGCTTTTCGCAGGCCAGGGCCTCGATCTCGAGCCAGATCGAAAACTTTGTTTCCGGCTCCCAGAGGCGGGCCATCTCGGCGCGGGCGTAGCGGGGAATCATCGCAAAGCGTCTCGAAGAATGAAGGTTGCGGCGCTCGCGAGCGTGGGATTGGTCTCGCAGGCGCCGAAGGTGTGGCCGAACTTATACACGCGGATTACCGGAAGCGTGGCTCGCCCGAACACCGTTTTAACGGGACCAGGTCGGATGAATGTTGTGGATGTGAGTCGAAATACACGTTTCTTGTTGGCAGCGCGCGAAAAACCTATGCGGCCGCTACGCCACTGACCGGTGAATACGGATGTACGGCGCCGAGACACTCCCCGTCGACCGTGATCGCCACGCCGGAAGGATTGGCGTACATGGAAGGAAACGTGGTCGGACCCCAGGCAGTCGATGGGGCAACGGCATTGATCGCGGCAGCCACCGCAGTGTCGAGGCGCCCATCATGAATCAGCGTGTCGATGTCGCTCGCGTCGAGTCGCGGATGGGCAAGCGCGGTTTCCAGGTCCATGCCGAAATCGTTCGTAAAGGATGCGAGTTGAAACACCGCCGGCATGATCTTGCGACCGCCTGAAGCACCGTATCCGAACCATGGCGCGCCATTTCGCGTTGCCACCATGGGACACATGTTGGACAACGGACGCTTGCCGGGGGCCAGCGAATTGGGCCTGCCCGGCCGCGGGTCGAACCAGTTGATGCCATTGTTCATCAGGATCCCGCTGCCCGGCAGCACCATTCGTGAACCGAACGGAGACAGCAGTGTCGTGGTCAGCATGACGAGGTTGCCATCGGCGTCGGCTGCGGAGATATGGGTTGTGCAGCTCTGGGTGCCGTCGTCACCGGCATGCCCCAAGCTTTCTAGCCTGCCTCGATAGGCATCAACCAGCGCTGTGGCATAGGCGCGGTAGGTAACGGCGTCCGGCTTGCGCGATTTGAAGGCCGAAAGCTGCGACAGGGCCTGCGCAAACGTTGGCCCGGCGGTCAGACCTCGAGGTAGATGGTAGACCGCTTCCCCGCGTGCGAGCTGGAGCGGCTCCGTGAGTCGGGCGGAATACGCTGCAAGGTCTGCCTCCGAAAGGTATCCGCCCGCTGCTTTCACGTCGGTTGCCACGGACCGGGCCAGCGTTCCTTCATAGAGGCTCCGCGGGCCCTCGTCGGCCAGCACCCGCAACGATTGCGCCAGTGCCTGCATCGAGAGAAACGACGTCGTTGTCGCCGGGAGCATCGACGGCGGAAAACCGCCCGGCAGCCAGACGGCTCTGGAAGCCGGATACCGGGCCAGCAAACCGGCCTCCGCAGCAACCTGAAGGGTGGTCCACCACGTCACGCGGTGCCCCCGGTCCGCGAGTTCGATGGCAGGGTCAACGAGCTCAGACCACGGCCTGCGCCCGAATGTCGCAGCCGCCAACCCGTAGCCCGCAACAGCGCCCGGGACTGCTATCGATTTGGGGCCGTGAATGTTGGCGTCGTCTTTCACCTGCGGCCATCCGAACATCTCGGCCCCCTGAGAGCCGGTCAGCGGGAAGTCGGAAGGATCGAGCTGACCGGGGGCAACCATGCCGAAGTCGATGACCTTCACGGCGCGCTCTGAAGCGATGTAGGCGACCATGAAGCCGCCACCACCCAACCCGCTCATCCACGGCTCGGTGACGGACAGCGCGAGCGCGGTTGCGATGGCCGCATCCACAGCGTTTCCGCCGCTTTCGAACATGTCCGCACCGATCCCCGCCGCTTCGGCTTCCTGTGCGACCACGACTCCCTTGCGGCCGCGTCTGGCGGGTTTGGTGATGGTCCAGTTCTCAAAGGGGACTGGCGGCCGCGCGGTGGCGTTCATCAGAACTTCCTCTCAAGCTGAAGCTGGGTCTCGGGCCGGCCGGACTTCGGAATCGCCGGGAGACGGCGATGACTGTTTCGCGGCGCCGATTCACCGTGGAAAGACACGGGTACGAATGCACGCGATCCGGATGTCTGGAGACACAGCCGTCGTCCCGATGATCATGTCCCGATGGCCGCACTCTGTTTCTGGATGTGGTGATTCAGGACATGGTCATTCTCAGAGTAATCGACAGGGCAGTCGATCAAATGTACTCCCGGGCTGGACAAGCAACTCGCGAGTAGGGGAGCGAGTTCCTCAGTTCGCTCGACGCGATGTCCAGCGGCTCCGTAACTCTCTGCATAGGCGCGAAAATCAGGATTTCCGTACTCGAGGCCCCAGTCCGAGAAGCCCATGTTCGCTTGCTTCCAGCGGATCATTCCGTAGGCACCGTCATTGAGGATCAGACAGGTCAGGTCCATTTTCAGGCGAACCGCGGTCTCGATTTCCTGCGAGTTCATCATGAACCCCCCATCGCCGCAGATGGCCAACACCTTGCGGTCGGGATGGACGAGGCGGGCGGCCATGGCTGACGGTAGTCCTGCACCCATGGTCGCCAGGGCATTGTCGAGGAGCACGGTGTTCGGGCCGCGGGCGCGGTAGTTGCGGGCGAACCAGATCTTGTACACCCCGTTGTCGAGACACACGATCCCGTCATCGGGCATGACGCTTCGGACATCTCGTACCAAGCGTTGCGGGTAGATTGGAAACCTGCTGTCGTCCTCGCCTTCGGCCATGCTGGCATCGTGGTGAGCCTTGATGGCACCCATGCGATCGAAATCCCAGGATGTCTCTTCCAGTTCCAGCAGCCGGCTGATTCGCCAGATGGAATTGGCGATGTCACCCACGACTTCGATCTGCGGGAAATAGACAGGGTCTACCTCGGCAGACCGGAAGTTCACGTGGATGACGGCGGTGCCTCGGGCCACGCGAACCGGGTCGACATCCGACTGGTGTGGCCGTTCCTCGGGCTCTTCACCGCGATGCATGAAGAACGGGGGTTTTTCGATCACGTCGTGGCCGACGTTGATCACCACGTCGGCGCTCTCGATCGCACGATGCACGAAGTCGCCTGCCGACAGCGCCGCACATCCCATGAACAGAGGGTGAGCTTCGTCGATGACCCCCTTTCCGAGCTGCGTTGTGGCAAAGGGAATGCGAAACCGTTCGACCATCTCGGTCAACATGCGGCTGGTCAGTTTCCGGTTCCCTCCGGCACCGATCACAATGATCGGAGACTTGGCGTTGGCAATCCGCTCCACGGCCGCCCGCACCGCCTTCTCTTCCGCGATCGGGCGGCGCACGTAGGAGGCGGCGACCGGACGCTCCAGCGTGGGCTCTCCGGCAACATCCTCGGGCAACTCGAGATGGACGGCGCCGGGCTTTTCCTCCTCCGCCTGTCGCAGGGCTTCGCGGACACGGGTGGGAATGTTGTCTGCGGAAACGATTTGATGTGCGTACTTCGTGATCGGCCTCATCATCTCGACCACGTCGAGGATCTGAAACTGGCCCTGCTTCGATCGCTTCACCGGTTTCTGGCCGGTGATCATCATCATCGGCATGCCGCCGAGGGTTGCGTACGCGGCGGCAGTGGTGAAATTCGTTGCCCCCGGCCCCAGCGTTGAGAGGCAAATCCCGGCCTTGCCGGTAAAGCGGCCATAAGTGGCCGCCATGAAGCCAGCTGCCTGTTCATGGCGTGTCAGCACCAGTCTGATCTTGCTGGATCGGGTCAAGGAGTCCAGGAAGTCCAGATTCTCTTCACCCGGGATTCCGAAGATCGTGTTGACACCTTCGGCTTCCAATGCGCTAACCAGCAGATCCGATGCCTTGCCCATGGTGATTCTCCTGTACCGGTTGATACATGGTTCTAGCGGTGAGACGGGCGGGAGCCTAGTGTCCGAAACTGCCGTCGGTTGCAAGGGACGGGATCATGTCGCGAAACACGGTAGACGCGTGGTTTGCGGCCGGCGTGACCGCTATCGGCGCGGGGAACTTCTCGCGGCCTGCCGCCTGATGACAAGGGCCGGTGTGCTCGCCAACGAGGCGGCGGAGCAAACCTGGGCGTCTCTGCCGCCTACGGTGTCGTTTACCAGGCAGGCCTACCAGCGTCTTCGCAGCCTCGGCCTGCGGAATCGACGGCTTGATCCACCGGCCGCGCGGCCGCAGTTTGAAATCTGCCTGGGAGTTTCTCTCGGGCCGCAGCTACCTACGCGCCGACTGGCGTACCGGGGAACACATGGAAGATAGACCGATTACACCGTTGCCAGTGGTCGAAGACCCGATTGAGCTGCTGCAAACCTGGCGTGCCGACGCCGAAAGAGAAGAGAGGCAGGATCCGTCGGCTGCATGCCTCGCGACCGTGGGGGAGAACGGCGCGCCGGCAGCGCGAATGGTGCTGGTCAAGGCAATCGACGCACGTGGCTTGGTGTTCTACACGAACACCGAAAGCCGAAAAGGCAAGGAGCTCAAGGGGAACCCAAACGCCGCGCTGGTCATTCACTGGCCGGTGCTGGGCCGACAGGTACGGATCGAAGGGGCTGCGGTGCTTGTGAGCGATGAAGAAGCTGATCGCTATTTTGCGTCCCGACCTCGCGGAAGTCAGATCAGCGCGTGGGCAAGTGCGCAATCGAGCGTGCTGGCAGGCGGACTGGAAGAGTTGAGCCAGCAGTTCGAAGAAACCGCGGAGCAATTCTCAGGCCGGCCAGTGGACCGTCCGTCCCATTGGACGGGCTATCGAATCGCGGTAGATCGGATTGAGTTTTGGCGCCACCGTGACGATCGCCTGCACGAACGCCTGCGGTACGTACGCGCCGAGGAGGGGTGGCGGCACGAACGGTTGGCACCCTAGGAAGGGACGGTCTGCAATCGGGCGGGCAAAGAACTGGCTCACGTGCAGGAATGGCGGGAAGAGTCTGGAGAGCCGCGTCGCGCACGCGCACCGCGGGATCCGTTCCGTCGCGTCAGGACGGTTCCTGGACCGTAGGCAGGTCGCACATCCGGTTGGAGCAGGCGTGGGGCAACGGGGGGCACATTCATTGGCGGCTGCCGGCTGCAAGCGGTGGTGGCCGCCTGCCTTCGGTCCGGGCCCGCTCGAGCCAATCCAGGCCCTCGTCGTAGCAGCCTTGGAGAAGCTCGGACCGATCGGCTCCGGTTCCCCCGTACTTTGGGATGAACAGCTTGAATTGCTCGATGTAGCGACGGGCGGCGCCCAGGACTTCCTCGCCCCGGACGGTGTGGGAGAGCTCATGGGCGCTCCAGCAGTCCACGAGAAGCTCGTCGCCCGACTGCAAAGCGATATGCCCATATTCGTGCAGGAAGAAGAACTTTGAAGCGCTCGGGTAGCGTCGTTCGATGGCCACGACGCGTTGCAGGCAGTAGTAGATCCGGCCTTGGGCTTCGGCGATTGCGATCCCACCGCCAGTCCGAGCGCAGTTGGGGATCAGGTGAGCTTCAGGGACGGCGGTGCGCCCACCTGAATCTCCGTCGTCCGCACGTGCTTCTCCCGGGCCGCGTGCCAGTACTGCAGCGAGCCCCAGGAGGATCACCGCCGCGAGCCGCAGGCTGCGCTCCGCGAGCGCGTCGACGCCGAGGCGCGAACTTTGTGCACGCGTCGGTGTGACCGCGGCATTCCATTGGCCGGCAGGCGCCAACCGCGGGGTCCGGGGACCAACCGGGGATAATCCTGGCTGCCTGGCTGGTAACGAGGGGGTCATGCAGTCTACCGTCCGGTATCTCCCGCCCAAAGCAAGTATTCCCTGTGCGCTCGCGCCATCTCCGTGGTACTTGGTCCTGTCATCCGGTTGCCCGGCTGAGGATTGGTCATGCCGGGTAATGGACGGCGATCCCTTCCACGATGCAGGCGGGCCGTTCCGCCCCGTCGATTTCCACAGTGGACCGATTCTCCACCTTGACTCCGCCCTTGAAGTCTTCCACACGCAGGATTTCCAGGCGGCTCCGAATCTTGTCGCCCGGTCGAACCGGTGTAAGAAATCGCAGGCGGTTGGCGCCGTAGTTGATGGTGCGGGCGATGCCCTCGACCTTGAGGATCTCTGACGTGAAGGAGCTGATCAGCGAAAGCGTCAGGAACCCATGCGCAATCGTCGTCCCGAACGGACCCGATGTAGCCCGGTCGGTATCGACGTGGATCCATTGGTAGTCAGCGGTTGCTTCGGCAAATCGGTCGATGCGGTCCTGGTCCATTTCCAGCCATTGGCTGGTTCCGATCTCTTTCCCAGCAAAGCGGGGTAAATCTGCAAGCGCAATAACAGTCGGCATCGTGGCTTAGCTCCGAAGCATGATTGGCAGTGACGCGAGGTTGGTTGATCTGACTCCGTTCGCGGCCACAAACGAGCCGCGGTCACGCGGACTTGGGTCCCCTCCCGCCGTTCGCGAATCCTAGCAGGACACTTGTCATGGTGGCGGGCCGTGCCCGATACGACGTGCGAAGGTGAGGGTGGCCTGGGTGCCAATGATGTCGACCGCCCCTGTTGACCCGATCCGATTTCCAAGCGGGTGAAATGGCATGGCAGGTGCGGGTTTCAAGCTCTTCCTTCCGTCCCGGAACCGGAGGCGCGCCTTTCACTCTCAAGCGGCTATAGTGCTGCTGTTGCAGGAGCTTGGCGCATGGACCACGACTGGAAGGACGCAGCCGATCGGGATGCGTACTGGCGCGAGCGGTTGTCGCCCGAGGCGTACGCCATTACCCGCATGGCCGCGACCGAGCGTGCATTCAGCGGGCGGTATTGCGATGACAAACGCCCGGGCACGTATGTTTGCGTTTGCTGTGGAACGTCGTTGTTCGCCTCAGATGCGAAGTTTGACTCCGGAACGGGATGGCCGAGCTTCACGGGACCTCTTGCCGATACTTGTGTGACCGAACGCACGGACACGAGCTTCGGAATGATCCGAACCGAAGTGCTGTGCCAGGCATGTGACGCGCACCTCGGCCACGTCTTTCCTGATGGCCCTCCGCCTACCGGACAGCGCTATTGCTTGAATTCCGCTGCACTGGTACTGCACCCCTCAGACGGATCGCCGCCTGATCAGCCGAGCTGATTCAGCAGGCCTGCCCACAAAGAGTTGCCGTTGGCGTTGAGTGACACGCGGGTTCGCGTGGGTGTCGTGGGAACCGGCCGCTGGGGCCGGAACCTGGCGCGAAACTTTCACGGGATCGGGTGTCTGGCGGGATTGTGCGATTCGGCCTCGGAAGCACTTCGTACAGCTGCGCGCGCGTGCCCGTCGGTGCCCGGCCATGGCCATGTGAATGCACTCATCAGTTCCGGGGACGTCGATGCAGTTGCTATCGCGACACCGGCCGGCACCCATCACGAGATCGCCGCGTCGGCTCTGGCTGCGGGCCTGCACGTGTTCGTCGAAAAACCGATGACCACCGACCTTGCCGCTGCGAAGGCGCTGGTGGCCGATGCGAGCTGTTCAGGATTGCAGTTGGTGACAGGACACCTGCTGCATTATCACCCGGCGTTTCAGTCGCTGCTGTCGCTGGTGCGCAGCGACCGCCTCGGGGCGCTGCACAGCATCGTGACCAGCAGGCTTGTCCCGGGGCCAGAAGTCCCGCGGGAACACGTCCTGTGGGAGTTCGCTCCACATGATGTCGCGATGATCCTCGCATGTGCCGGCGCTCTGCCATCATCGGTTCGCTGCTCTGGCCCCGATCCCCACTCGGGTGGCTCAGCCGCTGCGCAATGCTCAATCGAGCTTCGCTTCAGGACTGGTCTCAGGACTCGGACGACCGTTTCCTGGCGCAGTGATTCGAAGGTGCAGCGCTTCGAGGTGCACGGTGACACCGGCTCGGCGGTATTCGACGATGTGGCACCCGTGGAATCGAAGTTGAGGTTGGCACCTGCCGATCGGCCGGCGTGCGCGATACGCTTTCCTGAGCAGGAGCCCCTGGCTGCCGAGTGCATAGCTTTCGTGGAAGCCATCGAGACCGGCGTGGCCCCGCTGAGCGGAGCATCCGAGGGACTACGTGTCATGACCGTGCTGGATGCCTGTTTCCGCTCGCTTAACGAAGAACGGACGGTGCTGCTGCAGACGCCGGAGAGCGGATGATGGGCCGCTCTTCGCCGCAGCCCCCTGTAAGTCTCCTTGACCCCGTAGGGCAGTACAAACGACTGCAGCCGGTGATCGACGCGCGCATCGCCACGGTCTTGGGGCATGGCCGTTTCGTCAACGGGCCGGAGGTTGCAGAACTGGAAACCGCGCTTGCTGCTCGGTCAGGCGCAAAGCATGTCGTTGCAGTTGCCAATGGCACGGACGCGTTGAACGTCGCATTGCGCACGGAGCGAATCGGTCCTGGCGATGCCGTATTCATCCCGGCGTTCAGTTTCGTGGCGACTGGCGGTGCCGTTGCGCTGAACGGCGCGACCCCGATCTTTGTCGACATTGATCCTCGGACATTCGTGATGGATCCGACGGTGCTGGCCGACACGATCCGCCACGTGCGTTCGGTAGGCGATCTCGTCCCTCGCGCCGTGATGCCGGTTGACCTCTTTGGGCTGCCGGCTGACTACGGGCGCCTGGAACCGCTGTGCCGGGAGGAGGGCCTTTTTCTATTGGTCGATGGCGCCCAGAGCTTTGGCGCCAGCCAGCACGATCGCAGGGTGGGAGCGTTTGGGGACGCCACGATCACGAGTTTCTTTCCCAGCAAGCCGCTGGGTGCATGGGGCGACGGTGGCGCCATGTTCACCGACGACCGGGCACGCATGGAGCAGTGGCGAGTCGTGTGCGCGCACGGAACTTCCGGGGACCCCTACGACGCCCAGCGGGTCGGTACCAATTCCCGGCTCGACACGCTGCAGGCGGCGGTGCTGCTAGCCAAACTTCCCGGCTACCAGGATGAAATCGCACGGCGAAATGCAATCGCCAATGCCTATACCGAAGCGCTGCGCGACGTGGCGGAGACCCCCGTAGTCCCCGATGGCAATGTCAGTGTCTGGGCCCAGTATTCCCTGCTGGTGGACCGCCGGGATGCCGTCCGGGCAGCGCTCAACGACCGCGGGATCCCGACGCGCGTGTACTACCCGCGCACCCTGCCTGCCCAGGTGGCGTTTCGGGGCTCCGCCGGATTGGGTCTTCCCTGTCCGGTGGCCGAAAACATCACGACTCGTGTCGTCAATCTTCCCATGCACTCGGAGCTCGACGACTCAATGGTGGCCAGGGTCATCACCGCGCTTCGCGATGTTCTCCGGCACCGGCCGGGCAAACGGCGCTAGCGCAGGAGGGGATCCGTCTCCTGACGCATGACGGCCGAATCACCAACCTTGAGCTCAATTTGGCCGGTGCAACCTCCTTCGCAACCGTATGCGCTCACGCGAACGCAGTACTCTCCCCCATCTCCGGAAGTGTGGAGGAGCAGGGGAAAGTTGAACTTGAGTTCCGACGCTTCTCCAGAAAACCCAGCTGGCTCCTCGATGAATCGCCGCGGAGGCTCTCCGCATTCCGCGGCATCAATTGCAATCGAGAACGAGAGCGTGGTCTCTGGGGGAGGCGCTAGGCGCTCCAGCAGCAACGCGACGTTGTAGACACCTAGGTCGGACGCCGCTTCTCCACCGCCCTGGATCCGAAGCTCACAGACAGGATCTCCCGCCGTATCCGTAGTGCAATCAACTTCCTGGGCCAGAGCCTGAGGCACGGTCAGCAGCATGATGAGCAGCGTCGCATCGCGGATGCCGCGGATCACGATGCGATGGCTTCTGAAACGAGCGCAGGTGCGCGTACGCCGTAGTTTTCGCCTGCAGCACAAATGGATTCCCACGTGGTGTCGGTCAGCGGAATCCCATTGGCCAGACGCTCGGCACGGGACCGGTTCTCTGGCTCACCCGGGATCATGACCCGATCTGTTCCATCAAGTGGGCGCGCAGTCCGGAAGAAAGCGAGGTAACGCTTCATCTCCGCAGCGAATTCGTTTTCGGAACCAAGCACATCCGGACGGAAGTAGAAGGACAGCATGCCGTTGGCAAGATTGGATTGCTCGGGGGTCGCGCAGCCCGAGCCGGTGAGGGCGCCCGCCAGTACCTCGCAGAGGAACGCCAGTCCGGATCCCTTGTGCTCGCCCATGGCCCGGATGGCACCTCCTCCGCCGCGCATGTCGTTGGGATTTGCCGCAGTTCCGACCCCGTAAATCAGTTCAGGATTGGTCGAGAACTCTCCCTCCGCGGAGATCAGGGCGCCGTCCGGCAACGGTTTGCCACCCTGATGGGCCACCAGGACCTTGCCTTCCGCCACCACCGATGTCGCGAAGTCCAGGATGAGCGGCTCCTCGCCGGGGATGGGAACGCCGGCAGCAAAGGGATTGGTCGAGAATCTGCGATCAGGTGACCCGAAGGGGGCGACCAGCAGGCCGAGGCCGGACGTGTTGACGAAGTGAAGCGAGGCGATTCCCGCGTCGGCCGCCCGCTCCGGCCAGTCGCCGATACGCCCCAAGTGTCCTGAATTCCGGATTGCCACGATGGAAAGACCGTGTTCTTCGGCCTTGGCAATTCCAATGTCGGCGCAGAACGGTCCGACCGACTGCCCGAATCCGAAACGGCCGTCAACTACGGCATGCGTGGGACCTTCGCTCACCACGTCAGGTTGCACCCCCGCCTTGACTGACCCGATTTCCATCCAGGAGAGGTACCGCGGAACCCGAATCACCCCGTGACTGTCATGCCCCGCCAGATTGGCTCGGACGAGGTAGAACGCGATCCGGTCAGACTCATCTTCGGGACAACCTGCGCCTTTGAATATCTCGGCAACATAGGTTTCAAGCAGTTGGGCAGGGATACGCATGTCAAAGAGCTCCTGGCGAAGGTCATGAGTGCGGCCGGCAGGGTAGCGACTTCCTGGGAGGCCCAGCGACGCGGACCCTCGGGCCGCTAGCAACCACGGGTGCTGATTGAGCACCTTTCAGCGCGGTGCATTGCAGCCACAGGATAGTCTGCAACGGATCAGCTGTGGAACTCGGGTGGGCCGCCATCGAGCGAGCCGGTACACCAATGCCGAACTGACGCGGTAGCAGCGGTTCGCGAGGCGGTAGGGAACACGGTCGACGAGGCAGGTCGGGCCGGCGGAACGAGCTGCCTGACACAGCGTCCAACGGAAGTACGATTCATCACGACATGCTGCGCGGCACATGATGCGGCACGTGCCGGATCCGAAGACCATTCGGCGAAACGGCCCACGGCATGAAGGCGGGCAGGCGCTGTGCCGGCTTCAGCGGCGCTCACGAGCGGCCTGCGCAAATCCTGTGAAGAACCTGTGCATCGAGCGTTTTGGCGGTAGGTCGTTCCTCGGAGGGGGAGATAGGTTGGCCGGAACGGGATTGGGCCGCCACGCAACCGAGTGCAGCGGGAAGGCGGCGTTGCGCCGTCCGGACTTCCGCTGCCGCGCGTTCGTCGGGCATTTGACACGTTCTCGGCGGACACGGCTTTGATCTTGCGGTCTGCGGTCTTCCCCAATACCTATTGGCAGGTCTGCAACACGATTCAGGCACGGGCCGGAAAGGACTGCCATGAGACTCCAGGACAAAGTCGCGATCGTCACCGGAGGTGCCAGCGGGTTCGGGGAAGGCATCGCGCATCGCTTTGCGGAGGAAGGGGCGCGCGTGGTGGTCGCTGACATCAACGGCGACGGGGCCGAGCAGGTCGCCCATGCAATCCGAGGTTCCGGCGGTGGTGCCATCGCGTGCGGTGCCGATGTGGCCAGCGATGCTGACACCAGGCGCATGATCGAAGCAACCGTCGACGCGTTCGGGCAGCTTGACATCCTGGTTCAGAACGCCGCCATCGGGATGAGGCCGACGCCGCTCGTTGAGGTGGACGAGGAGTTTTTCGACCAGCTGTTCAGAGTCAACGTGAAGAGTTGCTTTCTGGGCGCGAAGCACGCGGTGCCGGTCCTGCGCCGGCAGGGACGTGGCGGCGTGATCGTGAATACAGTGTCGACGGCGGCGCTGGCGCCACGGCCGGGGCTCGCCCCGTACAATTCGACGAAGGGGGCCCTGCTGACGCTGAGCCGCACGCTGGCGCTTGAACTCGCACCCGAGAACATTCGGGTGAACGGGATCTGTCCAGTCGCCGGAGAGACCGCGATGCTGCCGGATTTCCTCGGCGACGGAGACCCCGACGAGGCCCGGGCGCGGTTCCGCGCCACGGTGCCGATAGGACGGCTCTCGACACCGACAGATGTGGCGAACGCGGCGCTGTTCCTCGCTTCGGACGAGGCCGAGTTCCTGACCGGGGTGATGCTGGAGGTGGACGGCGGGCGTTGTATCTGAGCCGACGCGCTTCAGTCGACGACGTCGCCGATCCGGCCCAGCGTCTCGGCGCGACCCAGGACGTCCATAACCGAGAAGATGGGCGGGGAAGTCGTGGCCCCCGTCAGCGCCGCCCGGAGAGGCTGGGCCACTTTGCCCAGCTTCTTATCGGTACGCGAAGCGTACTCGCGAATCCGGGTCTCGAGGCCGGCGTTCGACCAGTCGTCAGTCGCAGCGAGGACCTCGGACACGTCCCGCAGGAGCGCTCGCGCGGTCGGATCAAGCTGGCGTTCAGCTTTCGAGTCGAGCGCAAGGGGGCGGGGGAGCACGTAGAATCGGCCAACCGTGGCCAGCTCGTTGAGGGTGCGGGCGCGTGCCTTCAGGTCGGGCATGCCGCGGGTCAGGCGCCCGATGTGCTCCGGGTCGGCCGGCACGCCGTCCGCGGCTAGGCGTGCCGCGACGATTGCCGCCAAGTCGGCATCGGCGGTTTCACGAAGATAAACGGCGTTTAGATGATCGAGTTTGTTGAGGTCGAATCGGGCAGGGCTTTGCCCGACACCCTCAAGGTCAAACCATTGGATCGCGTCCGACGCGGCGATGATCTCTTCATCGCCGTGGGCCCACCCTAACCGCAAGAGGTAGTTCCTGAGCGCTGCGGGGAGGTATCCGGCCTGTTGGTAGTGTTCGATTCCGAGCGCACCATGCCGTTTGCTGAGCTTCCTGCCGTCATCGCCGTGAATCAGTGGGATGTGGGCGAAGGCGGGCCGCGGCCAGCCGAGCAGGTCGTAGATCTGGCACTGACGAAAGCAGTTGGTGAAGTGATCGTCACCTCGGATGACGTGCGTGACTCCCATGTCATAGTCGTCGACCACCACCGACAGCATGTAGGTCGGCGTGCCATCGGCGCGCAGAATCACGAAGTCGTCGATTTCCTTGTTCTCGACGGTCACGCCGCCCTGGACGCTATCCGCGACGGAAGTGCTCCCGGCCGTGGGCGTCCGGATGCGAATCGTGGGCTCGATCTCAGGAGGCGCATCGGCGGGATCACGGTCGCGCCATCGGCCGTCGTACCACATCGAACGCTTTTCGGCGGTAGCCTGCTCACGCATGGCAGCAAGTTCTTCCGGAGTGCAGTAGCAGCGATAGGCATCGCCGTTGCGGAGGAGCGTCTCGGCGACCTCACGATGGCGATCAGACCGCTTTGACTGGAAGACGGCCTCGCCGTCCCAATCGAGTTCCAGCCAGGAGAGCCCATCGAGAATCGCCTGCGTTGCCTCGGGAGTCGACCGGACCCGGTCAGTGTCTTCGACCCGGAGGAGAAACTTGCCCTTTCGACCCCGGGCGTACAGCCAGTTGAACAGCGCCGTCCGCGCGCCACCGATGTGCAGGAACCCGGTCGGCGACGGGGCAAAACGGGTCACGACGGTCATGGTCAAGGCCTCGGAACGGACGACGGGTGACGCACGTAAATTGGCCGGCGGTCATCGCCGGCTGTCGGCACGCGGTTGGCGCCTCCCGTCAAGCGGGAGGCAACGCCTCAATAGATGGTAGTGCGATACAGCCCTTTCATGATGCCCTGAATCTGAAGCTGACTCGGGTGCACCACGATCGGCTCGAGGTCCTTGTTCTCTGGCAGCAATTGGATGGAATCGGCCTGCGGCCGGAACCGTTTCAGCGTTGCTTCACGGCCATCGATGAACGCGACAACAATCTGCCCGGATTCAGCTGTCTGCTGACGCCGAAATATCCCCATGTCCCCATCCAGGATTCCGGCATCGATCATGGAGTCCCCCTGGATCTTGAGCGCGAAATGTTCGCCGCTTCCGGTACCCAGGTTCATCGTCGGCGGAACCTTGATGAAGGACTCGTGCTGGATAGCCTCGATCGGGGTGCCGGCTGCGATTGTTCCGTAGAACGGGAGATCGATCAGGGCTCCCCATTGGCCAGGACTGCTGTTGTCCACTGTCGCAGCGGCTTCTTCAGGCTTTCGGACCACGCGAATCGCGCGTGCCCGGTTGGGTAACCGCTCGACAAATCCGCGCTCCACGAGGGAGGTCAGATGCCGGTGGATCCCCGATTTTGATTTGAGTCCGAGAGCATTTTTCATATCCTCGAACGAGGGCGAGATCCCGGTCTCCTCGATCCGCTTGTTCAGATAGACGAGGAGTTCGTGCTGTTTGCGAGTGAGCATGCGGTGAACCCAAAGCGGCTGCGTACCATGCTTCTATGTTCTACTTTGTTCGCAACAAGAAGTCAATGTGAGCACTTTGCGTCCTCTCTCGCGATCACCCGGGTCAATTGTGCGGCGATCACGTGCTGCCGGCAGCAGCCGGGAAAGGAAGCACAGTGACATGCGTTCCGGCGGGGGCCGCGGGAGCGTGCGGGGGACGAATGACCAAGCAGTCGGCTCGGGCCAGCAGCGAAAGCACGGAACTGTCCTGGAGTTCGAAGGGATGGACCGTGATCGAGCCGGTATCATCCCGTTTGATGGACGCCCGGAGATAGTCTTCCCGCACGTCGTTCGCGGGCAGATCACGGCCTAGCTCCGCCTGCACTAGCCGCGGGCTCGGATCGAGCCCCAGCATCGTCCGCAACGCCGGCAGAAGAAACACGAGGCCGCACACGTAGGTGGATACCGGATTGCCGGGAAATCCCAGGACGGGTGGACCTTCCGGAAGCGTCCCGAACAGGAGGGGCTTACCGGGACGCATGGCGATCTTCCAGAAATGTCGATTCAGGCCGGCCGATTGGAGAACCTGGCCGACCAAGTCGTAAGCGCCAACCGACACGCCGCCGGTCGTCACCAGTAGGTCGAACGAACGCACCCCATCGATGGCCGCGCGAAGCGCCGCCAGGTCGTCGGGAACAAGCGACAGATCGACCGCATCACCACCAACGGCCCGTATCATGGATTCCAGCGCGAACGTATTCGACGAGACGATCTGTCCCGGTCTGCGTGCCTCGCCCGGCAGGACGATTTCGTCACCCGTGGCAAGGAGGGCGATCCGCGGGCGGCGCCGGACACTCAGCCAGGGCCAGTCGGCGGCAGCTGACAGACCGACATCGCGGGCCGTGAGCAGGCTCCCTGCGGTCACCAGCGGATCGCCCTCCCGGAAATCGATGCCCCGACCGCGGACGTGTTTTCCGCACGCGACTCCGTTCAGGACACGGACTTCACCGCTCTGCACAGGTTCCGTGTTTTCCTGGATGACGACGCTGTCGGTTCCGTCGGGAAGCGGGGCGCCGGTGAAAATACGTACCGTTTCGCCGGTTCCGACCGATCCGTCGAACGGGCGTCCGGCAGGCGCCTCACCAATGACGGCCAGGTCGCAAGGAGTCGCCTGCACGTCTGCCGAGCGCACGGCGTAGCCGTCCATCGCGGAAACCGCTGACGGCGGCTGATCGGTGCGCGCCGTCACATCGGTGGCGAGCACTCGCCCCAGCGCATTCGTCAACGGAACCCGCTCGGTGGCCACCAGCGGCATGGCTTCAAGAATCCGTTGCCGGGCGTCCGTGACCGAAATCATGACGCGCGGAACGTTCCCGACTTGCCCCCGGCCTTGTGGAGCAACCGGACGACGTCAACTCGCATCGCGCGATCCACCGACTTGCACATGTCGTACACGGTGAGGGCGGCCACGCTGGCCGCCGTGAGTGCCTCCATCTCCACGCCAGTCTTGCCGGAGGTGGCGCACGTTGCCCGGATCTCCACTGCCTGCTCCCCGGGTTGGCAGGTCAGTTCCACCGCAACGGAGTCCAGCGGTAATGGGTGGCACAGGGGGATCAGTTCGTGGGTGCGCTTGGCCGCCATGATCCCGGCGACCCGCGCGACGCCCAGGACATCGCCTTTCTGGTGGCCGCCGTCCAGGATCATCTGCAGCGTCTTCGGCGCCATCGTGACGCGTGCGGCCGCCGTGGCCGTCCGGCGGGTGACCGCCTTCTCGCCCACGTCCACCATGCGGGCGCGGCCTGACTCGTCGAGATGGGTAAACCGTTCGTTCATGCCGCGTCCGCCGTGCGCGCCAGCAGGGTGCGGACGCCTTCCGTGACGTCCGGACTGCGCATCAGGGTCTCGCCTATCAGGAAGCGCCGCACACCACAATTGGCCAAGCGGTGAAGATCATCCGGCCCGCCAAGGCCGCTCTCCGCCACCAGGTCGGCTGCAGTCGGCGCCAGGGCCGCCAGCCGTTCCGTTGTCGCCAGATCAACCTCGAACGTACGTAGGTTCCGGTTATTGATTCCGATCAGGTTCACCCCCAGTGCACCGGCGCGTTCGAGCTCGCGCTCGTCGTGCACCTCGACCAGGACGTCCATCCCGAGCGCCTTTGCGTCGCGCGCCAATATCGACGCCTCTGAGTCATCGAGCGCGGCAAGAATCAGCAGCACGCAGTCGGCTCCGAGCGCGCGGGATTCGAGGATTTGATACGCGTCGAGCATGAAGTCCTTGCGGAGCACCGGGACGGGCGCGGTGGCGCGCGCAGCCATGAGATGCGCGTCCGAGCCCTCAAAGAACGGTTCATCCGTCAATACCGAGATACAGGCTGCTCCCCCGTCGTGCAAAGCGCCGGCCAGCGCTGCCGGATCGAAATCGTCCCGCAAGCGTCCCTTGGAGGGGCTGGCCCGCTTGATTTCTGCGATCAGGCCATAGGCGCCGCCGGCGATCGACCGCCGCAGCGCGGACGCAAATCCGCGCGGGGGCTCTTGCGCGGCCGCCCGTCGCTCCAGTTCGATCTCCGGCACCGCTTGGCGTTGTGCCGCCACGCGCTCGCGCTTGGCCTCGAGGATCGAACGGAGTCGGTCGTTCATTGCTGTGCCTGCGTACATTCGACCAACCGATCCAGTGCCGTGCCGGCGGCGCCGGTGTCGATCGAACGGGCGGCCTGCGAAGCCCCTTCTTCCAGGTCGTCGGCCCGCTGCGCCACGATCAGGGCAGCAGCGGCGTTGAGTACGACGATGTCGCGATACGGACCACGCTGTCCATCGAGCAAATTCCGAATGGACGCGGCGTTGGCGGCGGCGTCTCCGCCGACCAGCTCGGCAGGGGCGGCGCGCGAAAGGCCGGCATCCTCGGGGGTCACCGTAAACGTGCGGACCTTTCCCCCCTTTAGCTCGGCCACATGGGTTGCGCCGGTGGTGGTGAGTTCATCCATGCCATCGGCGCCGTGGACGATCCATGCATGCTCCGATTCCAGCTCATGAAGCACCCTGGCGAGCGGCTCCAGCCATCGGTCGGCAAACACGCCGATGACCTGCCGGCGCACGCCCGCGGGATTGGCGAGCGGCCCGAGCAGGTTGAAGACGGTGCGCAGACCGAGGTCGGCCCGGACTGGTCCAACGTGCCGCATGGCCGGATGGTAGACCGTGGCTAGGAGAAATCCGACGCCGGCCACCCGCATGGCTTGCTCCACGGCATCGACGGGAGCGGCGACATTGACCCCCAGCGCATCCAGTACATCCGAGGATCCGGACTTGGAGGAGACGGCCCGATTGCCGTGCTTGGCGACCGGCACGCCGCATCCCGCGACCACCAGGGCGGTTGCCGTCGAGACGTTCACGGTGCCCAGCCCGTCGCCACCCGTACCACAGGTATCGATTGCTCCTGCCGGAGCGCGGGCGCGCGTGGCCTTCGCGCGCATGGCCTGCGCGGCACCGGCGATCTCCTCGACCTGCTCCGTTCGAACGCGCAAGGCCATCAGGAACGCGGCGGTCTGGGCCTGGCTGGCCTGCCCCTCCATCAGGAGCGAGAACGCGTGTTGGGCCTGGTTTCGGGTGAGGATCTGGCCGTCCGCGACCGCCGCGAGGATGTCGCGAAACGGGGGCCCCTCACTCACACTGAACGCTCCGTCCGTGTGGCATCGAGAAAATTCCTCAGCAACGCGTGCCCCTGCTCGGACGCGATGCTCTCCGGATGAAACTGGACACCGAACAGGGCGTGCCGGACATGCTGGATCCCCATGATGACGCCATCGCCGGTTTCCGCCGTGATCCGCAGACAATCGGGCATGGAGCCCCGTTCCAGAATCAGCGAATGGTACCGCGCGGCCGTGAACGGGGAGGGGAGGCCGCGAAAGATGGCACTGCCGTCGTGCTGGATCGGACTGGTCTTGCCGTGCATCACCGTTCGGGCACGAACCACCCGACCGCCAAAAGCCTGTCCGATCGACTGATGGCCCAGACAGACTCCGAGAACCGGCGTTTGGCCGGCGGCCGCGCGCACCAGCTCGAGACAGATACCCGCCTGGTTGGGGGT
This sequence comes from Alphaproteobacteria bacterium, assembly GCA_022825705.1. Classification (GTDB taxonomy): domain Bacteria; phylum Pseudomonadota; class Alphaproteobacteria; order TMED109; family TMED109; genus VXPW01. Next base: position 70,725 of record JAJDWH010000001.1, on the reverse strand, counting down.
GCACGGCCCCGGCGAAAGCACGATTCCGGCCGGCTTGCGGGCGAGTACGTCGTCGACCGTCAAGGTATCGTTCCGATGGACCTCGACCGACGCCCCTAGCTCTTCCAGATAGTGCCAGAGGTTCCAGGTGAAGCTGTCGTAGTTGTCGATCAGGACATACATCGATGACTTCCGGCGGCGGTCGCCGGGCCTAGCCCTGGCCGCCGGCGAACCGCACGGCCTCTTCGGCGGCCTGAAACAGCGCGCGTGCCTTGTTGACCGTCTCTTGGTACTCGGCCTCGGGATCACTGTCCGCCACGATCCCTGCCCCGGCCTGAACGTACATTGTGCCGTCCTTCACCACTGCCGTACGGAGCGCGATACAGGAATCCATGGATCCGTTGACGGAGAAGTAGCCGACGCAACCGGCATAGATGCCGCGGCGTTCCGATTCCAATTCGTCGATGATCTCCAGCGCACGCACCTTTGGCGCACCGCTGACCGTGCCGGCCGGAAATCCCGCCATCAGGGCGTCGATGCCGTCGTGCCTGGGGTCGAGATCGCCTTCGACGTTGGAAACGATGTGCATCACGTGGCTGTACCGTTCGACGATCATTTGCTCGGTCACGCGGACGGTGCCGGGCACACTCACCCGGCCCACGTCATTGCGGCCGAGGTCCAGCAGCATGAGGTGCTCGGCACACTCCTTTGGATCAGCGAGGAGCTCGTGTTCATAGGCCAGGTCACGAGCCCGGTCGGCCCCTCGGGGACGGGTCCCGGCGATGGGCCTGACCGTGACCGTCCCGTCACGTGCGCGCACCAGGATTTCCGGACTGGATCCGACGACCGCGACGCCGTCCAGGTTCAGGTAGAACAGGAACGGAGATGGATTGAGGCGGCGCAAGGCGCGGTAGAGCGCAAATGGTGGCAGCCGGAATGAAGCGGCGAACCGCTGGGCGAGGACCACCTGAAAAATGTCGCCGTCGAGGATGTACTCGCGTGCCCGCGTCACCAGGGCCCGGTAATGGTCCGGCGTCATGTTCGAGACGGGGGAGGGCGCCGAGAGCTGGTCGGTGGCCGGCTCGGGTTCAGGTTCGAGCGGCGTGCCCAGTGCCGCAACAGCGTCTTCCAGCCGTCGTTCAGCTCCAGTAAACGCGGTGTCCGCCGCCATGGCATCGTCAGGATAGACGGGTGTCGCCACCGTGACCGTGTCGGACACCGCGTCGAAGATGGCCATGACCGTAGGCCGAATCAGAAGGCTGTCCGGCAGCCCGAGGGCGGCGGGGCGGTCGGTCGGCAGGCGTTCGATGAGACGCACCGTGTCAAAGCCCATGAATCCGACGAGCCCGGCAGCCATGGGCGGCAGGTCGACCGGGAGGTCGATGCGCGACTCGACTAGCAGCTTGCGGAGCGAAGCAAGCGCATCCAGCGGCTCGAGTTCGAAGGCGTCCGGGTCCAGATGCGCCCGCCGGTTGATTTCGGCCCGATTCCCGTTGCACCGCCAGATCACGTCGGGGGCAAATCCGATGATTGAGTACCGGCCGCGCGTGTCGCCACCCTCGACCGATTCGAGCAGGAAACTGTTGGGGCGCTGGCGTGCCAGCTTCAGCATTGCCGACACGGGGGTTTCCAGATCCGCGATCAGGGTGCGCCAGACGATCTGCGGCGTACCCGAGTCGTACGTTTGCCGGAACGCGCCGCGCGCGGGCTGAACCGGCATGCCTTATGCCCCGCTTAGAACGACGAGCCGGTGTTGTCGGAGAGGACCCGATCCAGCACCGTGTGATTGATGCTCACCTGATGGGCGCTCCAGAGCGACGCGATGAACGACAACACGACGTCGTTCCCGAGTGCCGCCCCGAGTGCGGCGCGGCTGGAGTCCAGGTCTTCACTGGTCGGCTCCGGGGCGTCGATGATCTGGTCGAGCGTGACAACGGCATAGCCGCCGCCGAATTCTTCGGCGCTGCTGGTGAACCCCGTCGTGAGCTCGAATGCAATCTGCCGGGCGACGTCCGGGAAATCGGCCGCCGCGCCTTCCCCGCTGCGCGTGAACGCCTCGGATGTATGCAGCACGCCGCCATGTACGGTAGCCAGCGTGGACAGGCTTGCAGTGCCGGATGCTGCCGCAGCGTACGCTTCGGCCCGTCGGTGCGCGTCGTCCATGCGGGCTTCCTCCGCAAGGTCCTCGAGAATGTCTTCGCGGGCCTCGTCGAGCGTCATGGCGCGAGCCGGCACATCCCGGTCGACCCGCACTGCAACCATGCGACCGTCATCGAGTTCTTCCAAATCCGAGGTCCCATCGGCATTGACGTTGAAACCCAGCGTCACGAGCGCCCGGCCGGGAGCGTCCGGATGCGCGGAGCCTGTGCTGTCACGGCTCTGAGCGTCAATATCCGCAACGGACAGCACCGATGCGCCGCTCGCCCTGGCGGCCTCCTCGAGTGACGCGTTGCCGGCACGCTCGTCGTAGAACACTTCGGCACGCTCGTGCAGCAAGTCGAATGCCCGTTCGAGCTGCAGGGTATCGGTGAGGGTGTCGCGGATGTCATCCAGCGACGGCGTTCTGGCTTCCCGGATGTCGGCCACCTCGAAGACCCGCCAGCCGAAGGCCGTCTCCGCGGGGCCGTGCAGTGTGCCGGCGCCGGCCGAAAACACGGCCTCCGCATAGTCGGCGTCGAGCTCATCACGCGTCACCGGACCGAGGTCGATGACCTGGCCGCCCAGCGTCTCCTCGACTGCGGCGGCCAGCCCGATGCCCTCCCGGGCCCGCGCCAGGACCCGTTCCGCGTCTTCCCTGGCGTCCGCCAGGTACTGCCGGACGTGGCGCCGCTCGGTTTCAAAGTACTCGTCGCGGCGCTGGTCGAAGGCTTCCAGCAGATCTTCCTCCGTGATTCGGACGGCACCCTTCAGCGCCTCGGGATCCAACACCGCGAACGTCAGGTCACGCCGGCGCGGCGTCTGATAGCGATCGGCCTGCTCGTCGTGTCGGGCCCGCACCGCCTCGTCCGTGGCGGGTTCCGGCGCGTCGGAGTCAGCGGCCAGGAAGACTGCCGCCCGGGCGCTGCGCCTCTCCCTGTCCAGCGCGTGGAAGGTCTTCAGCCAGCGGTCCGGCGGATGGGCGCCGAACGACACGGCATCGAGCAGCAGCTCACTGGTCCGCATTTCTCCGAGCAGGGCGAGAAACTCTTCCTGCTGGAGGCCCTGGGCGCGCGCGGCGTAGGTGAACAGGTTGCGATCGAACTGGCCGAGACTGTTTCGAAACATCGCCTGATCTTGCAGCCAACTGCCGAGATCGTTCTGACCGGCGGTCAGCCCGCGTTCCGCCACCTCCACCTGGATGAGCAGGCGCCTTGCCATGTCGTTCAGGACTTGCTCCGGCAACCCGAGCTGTCGGATCAAGTCCTCGTCGACATTGCCGCCCAGGGACCGTCGGAGTTCAGACAGCCGCTGGTTGTACTGATTGAAAAAAGTCGATGCGTGAATGTCCCGGTCGCCGACTTCGGCAACGACGGGGTCCTGGTAGCCACTGAAGATGTCGCCGACTCCCCATAGCCCGAAGCTCGCCGCCAGCAACAGCAGGAACCCCTTCGCGACCCAAGACCCGGCGTGGCGGCGCAGCGCCTGCAGCATGATGGATTCTCTCGACGGAAAAGCAGTGACGGCGAGACTATAGTGGAGCACAGCGCCCCGGCCACCCGTGCCGCTGTCGGTTTCCCAAGAGAGCCTCGCATTGTCCGCATCATCCTGCCTGGTGGTCGGCAACTGGAAGATGCACGGCACGCGGGCCGAAGCGGTCGCGCTGGTCGGCGACCTGAAGCAGCTGGCCGGCCGCGGCCGACAGAACGCTCCGTGTGCGGAGATCGTGCTGTGCCCGCCCCACACACTGCTCGATCTGGTGGGCCGGGAGATCAGGCAGACACCGTTTCAGTTGGGGGCGCAGGACTGCTCCAGTGCACCGCCGGGTCCCCGTACCGGCGAAGTGGCTGCAGGGATGCTTGGCGACGCCGGCTGCACGTTCGTGCTGCTGGGACATTCGGAACGGCGAGCCCATCATCACGAGAGCAACGAGGAAGTGCGGGCGAAAGTCGTGGCGGCAACGGCTGCGGGTCTGACGCCGATCGTTTGCGTCGGCGAGAGCGCCGCCGCCCGCTCGAACGGACGGGCGGAAGCGCAGGTCACCACCCAGGTCCTCGCATCACTGCCACCTGATCTCGATTGCTCGACCGTGGTGGTGGCCTACGAGCCGGTATGGTCGATCGGTACGGGCAACGTGCCCAGTCAAGTCGAAATCGAGGCCATGCACGCGACGATTCGCGACGCCCTTGAGCAAACGTACGGTCCGGGCCCGTGGCGAATTCTGTACGGCGGCTCAGTGCAGGCTGCCAACGCCGGTCGGATCGGGAAGGGAATCGGTGTGGATGGGCTGCTCGTCGGGGGCGCATCCTTGCAACCCGGGGAATTCTGGGGCATATGCGAGGCAGTCTCTCCGACCCGGACCGTCCTGCCATGACTGCTTTCCTGCTCGTCATTCACGTATGCGTTGCCGCGGCCCTGGTCGGCACCATCCTGCTGCAACGAAGTGATGGCGGGGCATTGGGCGGCATCGGGGGCGGGTCCGACCCGTTCGGTGGGGTCATGAGCAGCCGTGGCTCTGCCAACCTGCTCACCCGGACGACGGCTGTGCTGGCCGTTGCGTTCATGGGAATCAGCTTGCTCCTGGCGGTACTGGCAAGCATTCCCGACGACGACCTGCTTCCGCTGGTGCCGGTGACTGACGAGGCGCTGCCCACCGGGATCCTGGAGCCCGTGACCGACGACCCGGATTCAGAACCAGCGCCGCCGACGGGAGACTGACCGCCTTCGAGGCGCCGGCATGTTCGCACCGGACCGTTTGAGCCCAGGCTCTCAGTGATGTCCAGCGCCAGCCCGCGGTTCTTGTTCATCACGGGCGGCGTCGTTTCGTCCCTTGGCAAGGGGCTTTCCGCAGCTGCCCTGGGGGCCCTGCTGCAGGCCCATGGCTATCGGGTGCGCCTGCGAAAGCTGGACCCTTACCTGAACGTCGATGCCGGGACGATGAGCCCGTACCAGCACGGCGAGGTCTACGTCACCGACGACGGGGCCGAAACCGACCTGGACCTCGGGCACTACGAACGGTTCACGGGAGTCGAGGCGCGTCAGAGCGACAACGTGACCTCGGGCCGCGTCTACGAGCGGGTGCTGGCCCGGGAACGACGTGGCGATTACCTGGGCGGCACCGTCCAGGTCATCCCTCACGTGACCGACACGATCAAGGAATTCATCGGGGCGGACACGGAGGACGAGGATTTCGTGCTGGTGGAGATCGGCGGCACAGTCGGAGACATCGAAGGATTGCCGTTCCTTGAAGCCATTCGCCAGTTCGGTAACGAGGTGGGCCGGTCCCGGGTGCTCTACCTGCACCTGACGCTGGTGCCGTACCTGGAAGCCGTCGGCGAGCAAAAGACCAAGCCAACCCAGCATTCGGTGAAGGAACTTCGCGGGATCGGGATTCAGCCGGACTTGCTGTTGTGCCGATGTGACCGCCCCATTCCGGAATCGGAACGGGCAAAGCTCGCACTGTTCTGCAATGTAGATCCCGGATCCGTGGTACCGGCGATCGACGCTGACACGGTGTACGAGGTTCCTGCGATCTATCGTCGGGAAGGTCTCGATACGAAAGTGCTGGACTATTTCGGACTGCCCGGCAAACCGGCTCCGGATCTCGATCGCTGGCACCGCGTGGTTAAATCCATCCGCCTCCCCGCAGGCCAGGTCAACATCGCGATGGTCGGCAAGTACACCGGGCTTCAGGATGCCTACAAGTCACTTATCGAGGCGCTCGTGCACAGTGGCGTGGCCCACCAGGTCGGCGTTCGGGTGCAATGGCTGGATGCGGAACTCCTGGAACAGGATGATCCGGCGGGAGAGGCGATCGCGACGCTGCAACAGGCGCACGGCATCCTGGTGCCGGGCGGCTTCGGCGATCGCGGGATCACCGGAAAGATGCGCGCGATCGAGTTCGCGCGTACCCGGAAGGTGCCGTACCTCGGCATCTGCCTCGGCTTGCAGCTCGCAGTTGTCGAGGTCGCGCGAACGCTCGCCGGCATCCGTGAGGCAGGGTCGACCGAATTCGGAGCCTGTGCGGACCCGATCGTGGGGCTTATGACCGAGTGGGTCCATGCGGGTACCGTGGAGACCCGCAGCCCCGGCGACAATCTGGGCGGCACCATGCGTCTTGGAGGTTATGACTGCGTGATTGATCCAGGTACCCGGGCGTCGGAAATCTATGGCCTGGATCGGGTCCGGGAGCGACACCGGCATCGTTATGAGGTCAACCCGGCATATGAGGATCGGTTGCGCGAGGCGGGCCTCCGGTTCTCGGGCAAGTCGCCGGACGGGGCTCTGTTCGAGATTGCCGAGCTCAGCGGCCATCCCTGGTTCTTCGGCGTGCAGTTCCATCCGGAATTGCGGTCGCGTCCGTTTGCGCCGCATCCGTTGTTCACGTCATTCATCGAGGCCGCCATCCGGCAGGAACGGTTGATCTGATGCCGTCCGAACAGGTCATGGTTGGTGACGTGGCCATCGGGAACCGGCAGCCGCTGACGCTGATCGCCGGTCCGTGCGCGATGGAAAGTCGGGACCACGCGCTCGAGACCTGCGCTGCCTTGCAGGAGATGACCCGCAAGGCAGGGGTGGGTTTTGTCTACAAGACCTCGTTCGACAAGGCGAACCGGACCAGCGCCGCCAGCCCGCGCGGACTGGGGATGGCGCCGGCCCTCGACGTGTTTGCGGAACTTCGCGAGCGACTCCAGGCGGCCGTGGTCACCGACGTTCATGAGCGCGGGCAGTGCGCACCGGTGGCCGAGCACGTCGACCTGCTGCAGATCCCGGCATTCCTGTGTCGTCAGACGGACCTGCTGCAAGCGGCCGCCGTGACGGGCAAACCGGTCATGGTGAAGAAGGGGCAGTTCCTGGCGCCGTGGGACATGCAGAACGTGGTTGACAAGCTGCGCCAGGCGGGCAACGCACAGGTGCTGGTCTGCGAACGCGGCACATCATTTGGATACAACCGCCTGGTGAATGACATGCGGGCGCTGCCGGTGCTGCGGCAAACCGGTTGCCCGGTGGTGTTTGATGCCACGCACTCGGTACAGGAACCGGGCGGCGAGGGGACGCGGTCCGGGGGACGCCGCGAGTTCGTGCCGGTTCTGGCGCGGGCGGCCTGCGCCATTGGAGTCGCGGCCGTGTTCATGGAGACGCATCCTGACCCCGACCGCGCTCCCAGCGACGGTCCCAATATGCTGCCGTTGTCGGACTTGCCGGTACTGCTCGGCACGCTGGTCGCATTCGATCGTCTGGCGAAGGAGTGCGGATGATGGTGGCTACGGTCCTGCGCTCGCTACGGGCCCGCGAAATACTGGACAGCCGCGGTCACCCCACGATCGCGGTGGAAGTCACGCTCGGGGCCGGGACACGGGCGGTGGCTGCCGTACCAGCGGGGGCGTCCACCGGGGCGCACGAAGCGCATGAACGGCGCGACGGCGATCAGGAGCGGTATCGCGGCCGCGGCGTCCTCCAGGCCGTACAGGCCGTCGAAGGCGAGATTCAGGACGCGGTTATCGGCTTGGACGCGATGGACCAGCGCGTGGTCGACGACGCGCTGAACGACCTCGATGGCACGCCGGACAAGTCCCGCCTGGGTGCCAACGCGCTACTCGGTGTGAGCCTGGCGACAGCCCGGGCGGCTGCTCGGTGCCAGGGCATCCCGCTCTACCGTCACCTCGGCGGGCTCGCCGCCAGGTTCCTGCCGGCTCCGTTCATGAATCTGCTCAACGGCGGCGCCCACGCGCGCAACCGGCTGGACGTGCAGGAGTTCATGATCGTTCCATCCGGGGCGGCGACGTTCGCCGAGGCGCTGCGGTGGGGGGCCGAGATCTTCCATGTACTGGCGGACCTGCTGGCTGAGGCGGGCCACGGTACCGGTCTGGGGGACGAGGGCGGGTTCGCGCCGTCGCTCGACAGCACTGAAGACGCCATCGAGTTCCTGCTGCGGGCCATCGAGCGAGCGGGCTATCAGCCCGGCGAACAGGTCGGGATAGCGTTGGATGCGGCGGCCGGTGAGCTGCTGGACGACGGCTGGTACCGGCTGAAGGGAGAAGACCTCACGCTGGAAGCCGACGGTCTGGCAGCGTACTGGACCGCCCTCGTCGACCGGTACCCGATCGTGTCGATCGAGGATCCGTTTGGCGACGATGACTGGAGTGCGTGGCAGGCCTTCGCTGCCACCGCAGGAAGACGGGTGCAGATCGTTGGTGATGATCTGTTCGTGACGAACGTCGAACGCCTGGACAGAGGCATTCGGGACGGGGCGGCGAACGCCCTGCTGGCAAAGCTGAACCAGGTCGGAACCCTGAGTGAGACGCTGGACGCAATCCGTACCGCTGCGGCGGCAGATTTCGGCGTGATCGTGTCGCACCGGTCGGGTGAGACCGAGGACACGACGATCGCGGATCTGGCCGTTGGCACCGGATGTGGCCAAATCAAGACCGGTTCGCTGGCGCGCGGAGAACGGACGGCAAAATACAACCGGCTCCTGGCAATCGAGGACGAGCTAGGGTCTGGAGCCCAGTACACGGGCTGGCAAGCACTGCGGCGAGGACGCTAAATTGTAGGGATGAGCATATCGAGCACCCTCCCGGTCGGGAGTTCACGCTGGCAGGTGTTCCGCCTGGCCTGCCGCAACACCGCGGGCTGCCTTTTCGGCTGTGCACTGGGCGACCTGGGAACCATTTGGGTATGCCAGCTACTGGCCGTTCCCTGGCCGGTCTGGCTGATCATGAGCCTCGCCATGGTGAACGGGATTATCACCAGCTTTGCCATTGAAACCGTGATGCTCGCGCGGATCATGCGATTGCGCGAGGCGATGCGGACTGCCTTCGGGATGTCACTGCTGTCGATGCTCGGAATGGAAGTGGCCATGAACGCCGTGGACATTCTGCTGACGGGAGGGGCGCGGCTGACATGGTGGGTGATCCCGCCGATGCTGGCGGCCGGGTTCCTGGTGCCGCTCCCGTACAACTACTGGCGCTTGCGGGTTCTCGGGAAATCCTGTCACTAAGGTCCGTGGCCTCGGGCCATAGGCGAAACCTGCTCGAACGCGCGCTGTTCCGTTTCGATAAACGCGGCGCCGGCTAACCCAACGGCCTGATAGAACACGGCGTCCGGATGGACCGTGAGATCGCTGAACAGGGTTGGTATCCAGGTCCGGATGTGCTGATCAAAGAAATCCTGTTGCGATGACAGGGGGGCGGGCGATCCGTAGGTGCCCGCAATCAGCCCGGCCATTGCTTCGAGGATAGCGGCAGCGTGATCCTCTGGGTCACCGGTGGAGCGGGTCGCGCGGACCCCGAGGTCCTGGAACGTGCGCCTGAGTTCGGCCAGCGGCTTCTCGTACATGAACCCGGTGACATAGTAGGACTGATACGGATTGATGCCGGCCTCACCCAGGCCTAGAAACAGATCCTCGTATTCGTGGCGAATTGCCTCCTCGGTCATCTCACGGGCGCACGCACCCAGTTTGCTGAGCGAGCCAAGCAGCGACAGGTCGGCATCGCCCTGCAGCGCGGCAGTTGCGGCCAGCAAGTCCGGCGCCGGCGGGGCGTGGAGGAGCCCGGAGAACAGCAGGTAGCACTGTGACCGGGAGCGATCCTCGGGGCCAGGGAGGGGCGCGGTGTCCTCGCCGGCCGAACCCGCGCTCAAACTGGTTTCTCCGGGACCTCGGGATCGTCCGCATCCCCGGCTGCAGCCTCAGCTTCCGCCGTGGCAGATTCTGCCTCTAAATCCGCCGGTGGGTCTGCCGCCGGCGCTTCGGGTGCATCGCGTGCCGCGAGCGGGTCACGGGCGTACCGCCGGCCCGCCCGGACAGCGTCGGCGATCGCTTCCGCCCCGGTCCTGTGGAGCGACGCAAAGTCTTCGTCGTAGTCGTTCAAACCATCCAGGTTGGCGAGGACAGGGTCGCTCTGCCACAGCCGTCGAAGTGCCAGCCGCCGTAGCGCAGGTGCGACGGAGCGTTTCAGGAAGGGGCGATAGTCCGCCTCCGGTCCCAGCTCTTCCACATCAGGCAAGTCGGTTGGCAACGCGAGTCCGGCCTCTTCCGGATCGTCGCCTGTCGGCAGCGATGCGGCTTGATCGGCTGCGGGTTCATCGGACGGGGTGTCAGCCGGTTCTGACCGTCGAGCCTCTACAGCCCGCTTCGACCATCGGCTGAAGAAGCTTCTCATCGCTGAGACCGGGGCGGTCGGGCAAAGGATTCCGGCGACGACCTGGGCCCCCGCTTGCGTTTCCGGAACGGCTCGTCGACATGATGGCGGCGCACGAAGGCCGTAACCCAGGCCGCAACGGAAGTCGGCATCGGAACGGCGTCGACGCGCGAATCGGCGTCATCCGCGTAATCCTGTGCCTCGAATGGGCAGACGGTCGCCAGGAACGGTTCGGAGACGGTGCCGTCAGGACCAGGCCGGAGAACCACGTAGACGGCGCGATCAGCAGCGAGATTTGTCCTGTATCCTTCTGTTTCCTTGCGATGAAGTTCCAACACGAGCTGCCGAGAGTCGGGGACCGCGGAGTCACCTTCGGGCACGACTGCCACCGCTTCCCAGACGGTGGAGGCCCATCGACCTGAACCTTCACTGCGCTCAAGCGTGATTCGCACCGGCAGCCGGGTCCGCATCTCGCCTCTCCTCACTGTCCACTGAGCAGTCCGAATACTACGCCACCGCCCGAAGTCGATGTGGTAGCGCCCCAAGGATTCGAATTTCTGGTGTTCCTTCGACAGTGCAAGCGAGCCGCTCGGGTGCGGGCGCCGATCGCCCGGTGACTGCCGGACCATTTTGGCATTCCTGCCTGAAGACGTGGAAGGACGGTTTATCGACACCTCCGGCAATGTTCTGGCGCTAAGCTGTACAGGTGTCGTTTCCGCCTGCCTGAGAGGTGCTGGCTGCCGTGGCAACGAATCGGTCACCCCTGGACGCCGCGTCGGCCGCGTGGACGAAGGAGCCCGTGCCGCCTGGACGCGCGCTCCACGTGCACGGGCACGGAAGGGTGCTGATCATCGGGGCGTGGGCACACGCAGTGCCGGCCGCCCGAGAGTTGGCTGACGGCAATGCGGTGACGGTCTTGTCCGTCGATGGCCCGGGCGACACCGTCGACCATCCGGCGCAGGCGTCCGTTCGTGTCGTGGTGGGCAGGCCAGCGCAGGTGGCCGGGCACATGGGCGCCTGGATCGTGACGCTGAGAGACAGTGACGAACGGCTGGAGGCGGATGCGATCCTCGATCTCATGCGCGGTCCGCCGCCGGTCCAGGCCCACGAGCTCCGACGAGGATATGTGCGTTGCGATCCGCGGAACCCGCAGGCCCTGCAGGCCGGTTTGCAAGCGGTCGCCGAGTGCCGTGGGGATCTTGAGCACCCGTTATTCGTCGATGTTCGTAGCGAGTACTGCGCCCACGCACGCAGCCGGATTTCGGGTTGCACGCGTTGCCTTGATCTCTGTCCACCCGGGGCGATTGCACCCGCGGGCGACCACGTAGCTCTGGACCCGCTGGTTTGCGCGGGTTGCGGTCTGTGCGTCGGTGCGTGCCCGACGGGAGCGCTTCGCTACGACCTACCGGCCGAGGATGCATCCTTGCGACGGCTGCGCGCCGTGTTGCGGGCGTGGCACGAGCATTCCGGACACGCTCCGATCCTGCTCCTGCACGGTGACGGATTCGGAGCCGACCTGATCGAAGCGGCGCGGGAACAGGCCGGCCATGATCTTGCCCGCGTGCTACCGCTTTCGTTGGGGGTCGTTTCACAAGCGGGCGCCGAATTGATGACGATGGCCCTGGCCTGGGGAGCTTCCCATGTCATGTGCGTCAGCAACCCGGCCCGTCCGGATACGCTCCGCCCCATTGACAATCAAATGGCAGTGGTGAACGCCATTACTGAGGCTCTCGGGTTCGGGGCCCGCGCGGTCCATTCCACCACGGCCGACCCGGACGCCCTGCTCGCCATCCTGCAATCCCTCGAATGCGGAACGGACTGGCCGGCGGCCGAATTCCTGGCGCTCGGCGAACGACGAGCCGGCGCACTGCAGGCTGTCCGTCACCTGCACGCGCACGCCGCGGTCGCCGCCGATACGATCATCCTGCCCGAGGGTGCGGCCTTTGGCGCCATCGAGGTCGACCCGAACGCTTGCACCTTGTGCCTGGCCTGTGTCGGCGCGTGCCCGACCGGCGCGCTGCAGGATGATCCCGACACTCCCCGATTGGGATTTCAGGAGGATGCGTGCGTCCAGTGCGGCCTGTGTCGCGCGACCTGCCCGGAGGACGCCATCACGCTGCAGGCAAGACTGCGGCCGGATCTTGGTGCCGGCGCCGGGCGCACTCTGCACGAAGAGCAGCCATTTGCCTGTATCTCTTGCGGAAAACCGTTCGGCGTGCGTCAGTCCATCGAACGGACGCTGCAAAGGCTCGCCGGCCATCCCATGCTGGCGATGGATCCCCGTCTGGAGCAGCGTGTGAAGATGTGTGCGGATTGCCGGGTCATCGACCAGTTCCGTGATCCTCTCGCCACCGGCGAAAAGGCCCGCCCCAGGGTCCGCACAACGGACGACTACCGGTCCGGTTCGGGCGAGGGGCCAGGAGAGAAGGGCTCGGGCGGGGGACAAGAATGATCCCCAGGATTGGCATCGTTGGATGGCAGGGAAGCGGAAAGACGTCGCTGATCGCCCGCCTGATCCCGGAATTCAACCGGCGCGGCCATACGGTTTCGACCCTGAAGCACGCGCACGCCAGCTTTGAAATTGACCGGCCGGGGAAAGACAGTTTCGTTCACCGCGAGGCCGGCGCTCGCGAGGTCCTTGTCGCCTCGGGACAGCGCTGGGCGCTGATCCACGAGGAACGCAACGTTGACCGAACCCCTGAGCGCTTGATCGCGCGGATGGAGGCGGTCGACGTCCTGCTGATCGAAGGCTGGAAGGGCGGGGCCCACAAGAAGATTGAGGTGCATCGTCCTTCCCTGAGACGTCCGTTGCTTGCGGCCGACGACCCCATGATCATCGCCATTGCAGCCGATGCCCCGGTGTCGGAATTCGATCGCAGGGTCCTTCCGCTGAACGACGAGGCCGCGATCGTCGACTTCATTCTCGTCGAACTCGGCATCTCGCACCGTGCAGCTTAAGGACGACTGCTTCGCCTTCGGCGGTGGGCTGATTCCGCTGGCGGAGGCGCATGCCGAGCTGGGCCGTCGGCTTGAGCCGTCGACCTTGCCAGTCGGCGTGCCGGTCGGGTCATCCTCGGGACGGACCCTCGCTGAAGACATCACCAGCGACCGCGACGTGCCGCCGCACGCAAACACGGCTGTCGACGGTTATGCGTTCCGATTCTCTGATTTAGCAGCGAAAGGTGAAGGTTGGCTGAAATTGATCGGTAGCGCAGGTGCGGGGCATCCCTGGGCCGGTAACCTGCCTGACGGGAGCACCGTGAGGGTTCTCACCGGTGCCGTGCTGCCGTCGGATGCTGACACGGTCGTGATGGAGGAAGATGCGGAGCTCCAAGGCCAACGCGTGTACGTACCTGCCGGGTTGAGGCAGGGAGCGAACGCACGCTCTGCTGGTGAAGACCTGCAGGCAGGGGCGACGGTGCTGCGGGCAGGCCAGCGAATCGGGCCCGCAGAAACCGGCATCCTTGCGGCTCTGGGACGCACCTCGGTCAAGGTGCGGAGCCGGCTGCGCATCGGGGTACTCTCAACAGGGGACGAACTCGCCGACCCTGGACGCGCCCTTGAAACGGGACAGGTCTACGACTCCAATCGGGCCATGCTCTGCGCGCTCGCCCGCGCTACTGGCGCCGACGTCAGTGATCTCGGCATCGTGGTCGACCGCGCCAAGGACGTGCACGAAGAATTCGCGCGGGCGGCAAGTTTCCATGATCTGCTGATCGTTTCCGGAGGCATGTCGGAAAGTGAGGAGGATCATGTGCGGCGAACGTTGAACGACGCCGGTTCCCTCTACTTCTGGCGCCTAGCGGTCAAGCCGGGACGCCCGGTTGGCCTGGGCCAGTTTGCCGAGACCCCGGTCGTCGGCTTGCCGGGCAATCCGGTAGCTGCTTTCGTGATGTTTCTGGTGATTGCGCGGCCGGTCATCGCCCGGCTGGCCGGGGAGAATTGGAAGTTTCCATCCGGCGTGCCGGCCGAGTGTGGCTTTACGTACAAGAAAAAAACCGGTCGTCGCGAGTTCCTGCGGGTCCGCCGCCGTTCTGCAGAGCAGCCTGAGGTGCTCGAACTGTTTCCGCGCTCCGGCGCCGGGATCCTCTCGTCGGTGGCCTGGGCTGATGGACTCGCGGTGTTGCTGGAGAACGTCGGCGAAGTGCGGCCCGGTCAGCCGGTGAACTGGCTGCCGTTTCGCGGGTTGCTGGATTGATCGAGCGCCGGTCGGGGCGCCGACACCGGTCGGTATGCCCCGGCGGTAATCGACAGGTGCCGGAGCCCTGTCAGGGAGGCTTTCGCACACGGTGCGGGCCGGAGACTTTCCAGACTTGCCGGTATGCGGACGCCCTGCGCTGTCGAATTTCTCGCCGGTGACGCACCCCGGAGGGGGGACGCACGAACCTGCCGCGATGCCGCAGAACGTTGCGGCCTGACGCATGCAGGGCCCTTAGAGGATGGGGCCGTTCACCACAGCTGCCGCGCGCTTCTGGAGCGAGCGTGCGATCCGTTCCGCCGGAAATCCGAGCTGGGTCATTCCAATCCCGACGTCGAAGATCTCCGAGTAGTCGGCGATCAACCCCTTCCGAAAGCGGAACCGGCCCATTCCTTCCATGGTCACGCGCGTTCCCTTGGCGCCCGGCAGCAGCGAATCGTAGTGGAAGCGATAGGATCCATAAGCGAGTCCCTCTCCTTCACAAACATCTTTGTAGACCCACTCCAGATTCTCCGAATGCGCGTGGAAATGGTCGTCGATCATGGCCGCGATTGCCTCACGCCCGCGAAATGCCCCGTAGAACCCGTCGTGATACACGCCCTCATCGGTGAAGCACTCCGCGAGTCGGGCGCCGGGGCCCGCACAGGCGGCACGGGTGAATCGCGCAATGAAGCCGGCGAGGTCATCAGGATTGTCACCAGAAAGGGTCATAACCGTCCTCTGAGAAGTGTTCTTCGGTGCGGTCAACGTACCAACCGCACGGGTGATCAGCGGGGCCCACAATAAAGCGTACGTTGACAGGGGGAGGCAGCGGCAGCGCCTGGATCCGGGTCTTCCATGCAAGGGCCGAAGTCGGGTTGCGGAGGCTGGATTCATCGGCTATGTAGCTGCGAATAATTGTTACTTGCAATGGATGGTCGATGCGTCTCCTGACCCTCTTGCTGGCGCTCGCGATTACTAGCTCCTCGATTCTGGCTGCCACCCCGGCAGCCACCGAGTCAGTCAATCTGTATTCGGCGCGAAAAGAGGCATTGCTGCGCCCTTTGTTGGACGCGTTCACGGAAAAGACGGGTACGGAAGTCAGGATCGTAGCTGCATTCGGGGGGCAGCTGATCCAGCGCATGATCGCGGAAGGCGAGAACTCGCCGGCCGACGTCTTGTTAACGGTTGACGCCGGCAACCTTTGGCGGGCAGCCGATGCCGGCGTGCTGCGACCGGTCGACTCGGAGTATCTCCACAGCGTGATCCCATCTGACTATCGGGATCCCGACAATCGGTGGTTCGGATTGAGTCTGCGCGCCCGTGCCGTCGTCTACGCAACGGATCGGGTCAGTCTCGACAGCATCGCAGCGGACCTTGGTGGCTACATTGGTCTTGCGGCTCCCGTCTGGGAGGGAAGGGTGGCCGTACGCTCCAGCGGCAACATTTACAACCAGTCACTGATCGCTGCGGTAATCGCCAATTTTGGGCCCGAGAGAGCGGAGCAATGGGCGCGTGGCGTTGTCGGCAACTTCGCCCGCCCCCCGAGTGGCGGTGACCGTGACCAGATCCGGGCTGTTGCCGCTGGCGAAGCCGATGTGGCGATCGTCAACAGCTACTACTACGCGTTGATGCTCGGTTCGGAAGAATCTGCTTCCATCAGCAATACGGCGATTTATTTCCCGACCGATGACCAGATGGGCACGCACGTCAATGTCAGCGGTGCCGGCGTCGCCCAGCACGCGCCCCATCCCGAGTTGGCACTCGCGTTTATCGAGTTCCTTGCTTCTCCGGAATCTCAGTCACTGTATGCCCTTATTAACAATGAGTACCCGGTGCATCCTGATGTTCATCCGGGCGGTGAAGTTGCCAAATGGAAAAAGTTCACGCCCGATGACGTACCCGTGGTGGAATTCGGCAAGTTGAATGCAGACGCTGTCCGGATTGCCGACCGCGCGGGCTGGAAGTAGACAGGATGGGTGCTGCTCTGGCCCGCCTGAACAGTGCCCGGCGCCGCATCCGTACGCTGAACAGTTGGACATGGACCGCGTCGGTGACGTCGCTGCTGCTGATCGGGCCGCTCCTGGTAGTGGTGTTCGGTCTCTCGGCACCCGCCAACGATCTGTGGCCGCATCTCGTTGATACCGTCCTCGCCGGCTACATCGTCAACACGGTCGGGATTGCCCTGGGGGTCGCACTCGGGACGGCGATTCTCGGAGTCAGCACGGCTTGGCTCATCGCCATGTGTGATTTTCCCGGACGCGCGTTCTTCAGCTGGGCTCTGGTCTTGCCGCTCGCCCTGCCCGGCTACATTGCCGCCTTTGTCTACGGTGACCTGCTTGAGTTCGCGGGACCGATCCAGTCTGCCTTGCGGGACTACTTCGGCTGGGTGAAGGGCGACTACTGGTTTCCCGCGGTGCGTTCGCCGCTTGGGGCAGTCGTCGTGCTTTCCCTAGTGCTCTATCCCTACGTATACCTGCTCGTCCAGACCGCGTTCGCGACCCAATCGGCGACGTTGATCGAAACGGGCCGATTGCTGGGCCGGGGGCCGCTCCGAATCTTTCGCACCCTCGCGGTGCCGCTGGCGCGTCCCGCCTTGGTCGCCGGCTGTGCACTGGCGGTCATGGAAACGCTGAATGACATCGGCGTCATGGAACTGTTCGGCATCGGTACCTTTACCACGGGGATCTACCGGGCGTGGTTCGGGTTCGGGGATATCGGCGCTGCGGCGCGGCTGGCTACCGTTTTGCTGCTCGTCGTCCTTGCGGTCTTGTGGGCGGAACGACGACTGCGCAAATCGCTCCGCTACCATCCGGAAAACGATCGGAGCCGACCGGTTATCCGGTATGTGTTGCGCGGCCGACACGCGGCATTCGCCACGCTCGGGTGCGGGTTGCCGGTACTGCTCGGCTTTGCGCTGCCCGCCGCCGTTCTCGCCTGGTGGCATGTGCGCGCCGGAGCGCCCATTGATCCCGCATTCCCTGCGATCATGCTGAACACCCTGGTTCTGGCATTCACCGCCACGGCCTTGACTGTGGCGATCGCGTGGTTGGTGGTGTTCGGCCTGCGCCTTGATCCAGCCATCGTTCGCCCGTTTGCTCGGACCGCCGGCGCCGGATATGCGGTGCCAGGCGTGGTCGTGGCGGTTGGCGTATTGGGATCGTGCTCGTTGTTCGATCACGCCGTGGACGACGTGAGCCGGATGATATTCGGGGCAGGTACCGGCCTGCTGCTGTCCGGGACCGTGACGGTCCTGTTGTTTGCGTATGCGGTCCGTTTCCTCGCTGTGTCGATGAACGCACTCGAGAGTTCGTATCACCGCATTCCGGGCACGCTGGACGCGGCGGCACGGACCCTGGGGGTGTTCCCCCGCGGCATGTTGGTCCGGGTGCACGTTCCACTTCTCCGTGGGGGAATTGCCACCGCCGCGGCGCTGGTGTTCGTCGAGGTAATGAAGGAACTGCCCGCCACGCTGATCCTGCGTCCCTTTGATTTCAACACGTTAGCGGTGCGGGCGT
The DNA here is from genome assembly GCA_022825705.1 of Alphaproteobacteria bacterium. Lineage (GTDB taxonomy): Bacteria > Pseudomonadota > Alphaproteobacteria > TMED109 > TMED109 > VXPW01. The sequence goes on along the minus strand of JAJDWH010000001.1, from coordinate 52,774 downwards.
TCGAGATGGCGCACGAAGAGCGGATGGCGGACGCGGCCCTTCCTGCGATCGCGATTGTCGCTGTGGGGCTGGTTCCCCTGATCGTGCTGTCGCGGCGCTTCCTGCAACCAAGCGTCATTGCCGAGACCTCATCCTGACGGAATAGGGCTGACCGCGCCGTTTCAACCGTCGGAACGGCGCCGGTCCTTTGCAAGCGATCAGCTTTCTGGACGGCACGGCGCGAACTCATCAAGAAGCCCGCTTCGGTGACCCGGACGCCCGACCAGCCGAACCACCCGTAGAACACCTGCAAGTGTTCGGAACTTGCACGCTTTGCCATTGCTTCTTGGGTCAGTTAGATGCGATGGTGGCATGTTCGATAGCGCGGGCCCGGGAATGATGGCAGGTGAATCGAGGCGCGGTCTGGAAGTCCGGGGCCTGTCGGTACGATCGCAGGCAAGCGGGAAGCAGCTGATTGCCGACATCTTCCTCGATGCCAAGCACGGGGAGGTCCTGTGGATCGTCGGACCGTCCGGAGCGGGCAAGACCACGCTGTTGCGAGCCATCGCCGGCATCGAACATATTCACGGCGGCTCCATCGTCGTTGATGGCCGCGTATTGGCCAACAGGTCCATCGAAGTACCGCCTGAGCAGCGCCGAGTGGGGATGGTCTTCCAGAATGCCGCTCTTTTCCCGCATCTGAGCGCCGCGGACAACGTGGCGTTCGGCCTTAACGGACGGGCCCGACCGGCTCGTGCCACGCGGGCGCAGGAGATGCTGGAGCGCGTGGAACTTGCTGACGTTGCCGAGCGCCTGCCGCATACGTTGTCCGGGGGTGAAGCGCAAAGGGTTGCGCTTGCGAGAGCTCTCGCCACGGATCCGGATGTGATGTTGCTCGACGAGCCGTTTTCCGGCCTTGACCCGCAACTTCGGACCGACCTGGCTGCTGCGGTTTGCCGGGTTCTTCGTGATTCCGGGATCGTCGCCGTCCTCGTTGGCCACAATCCAGAAGATGCGATGCGGTTTGCCGACCGCATCAGCGTGATGCACGACGGGAGGGTCCTGCAGCTTGGCACGCCGGAAGAAATCTATTCCCATCCGAACGACGCCTTTTGCGCGGGCATCTTGGGGCACGTCAATCGGATTCCGGTGAAAGTGCAGGGCGGACAAGTGGCCACGCCGTTCGGGCCGGTCAGGGCACCCGGATTTTCCGACGGGAGTGCAGCCGAACTGCTGGTGCGGGAAGAAGGATTGCTGCTCGGTGACGGGACTCCCGTGACGGTTCGAAGCGTCCGCAGCCTGGGTGCGCTCGCGGTCGTCGCGATTCAGCCCCGGGATGACAGCAGAATTCTGCATGCCCGCGTGCCAGCGGATTCGGCGCCGGCGGAAGGTGCCGAGATCCTCGTTCGGCTGGATCCCGCGCGGGCGTTCGTGTTTCCAGTAGGCGGCTGATTGTTGCGGAACTGCGCATCTTTGCCATACTGAGCATCGCGGGTTGCGTCCCCCAACCATGGCGCAGTCGGAGGTTCTAGGGCCATGGGCATTGGCATTTGGCAAGTCATTCTGATCCTTGCGATCGTTCTGATTCTTTTCGGCGCCGGCAAGCTGCCCCGGGTGATGGGCGATCTGGCCAAAGGGATCAAGAGTTTCCGTTCCGGTATGAAGGAAGAGGTCGCGGCTGACGCCGACGGACCGAAGGAAGTAGCGCACGAAGCAACCGGCGCTGAAGAAGCCACACCTACGGCCGCCGCCACCGCGAAAGCCGACGAATCGGCCAAATCGTAACGGCACGGCCCGGCGTGCACCGAGGCTCTGATGCTGGACATTGGCTGGACGGAAGTCCTTGTCATCAGTGTGGTGGTGCTCTTTGTCGTCGGGCCGAGGGATATCCCGAAAGTTCTCCGCACGGTGGGGCAGTGGGCAGGAAAGATCCGCGCGCTGGCCAAGGAATTCCGTGAATCGGTTGACGATGCGGTCCGCGAGGCCGAACTCGACGAGGTCCGGAAGACGGTGGAATCCGCACGGAGCGGCTTCCGGGACGAGATCCGTTCCACGATAGACCCGGGCGGGGAACTCACCCGGTCGCTGCAGGATGTCCGGGTTCCGTCCGATTCGAACGGATCCGCCAACTCGGCAGTCGAGGAAGAGGCGCCGCTGCCGGCCGAGCCGGCGCCGGTCCCGCCCCCGGCGCGCCCGCCAACCATGCCGAGCGGGACCCCGCTGGCACAGCCCGCCGGGACGGTTGCCCGTGCCCCGTCCGACCCCAAGGAACCCGCTTCGCGTCCGGTAGGACTCCGCCATGTTCGCGCCGGCGACCCCGAACAAGGCAGCGACGAGGCCTAGTTTCGGGATATGGCGTCGCGAACGGACCGGGATGAAGCGGAGATCGAGGCCTCCAGGGCACCCTTAATCGACCATCTAATCGAATTGCGCGACCGCCTGAAGTGGGCAGTCGTCGCCTTTTTTGTGTGCTTCGTGATCGCGTATGTCTTCGCCGAAGACATCTACGCATTTCTGGTCAGACCGCTCGCGAAGATCTACGAAGAGCGCGGCGTCGAGAATCCGCGCATGATCTACACAGCGCTGACCGAGGCGTTCTTCACCTACCTGAAGGTCTCCTTTTACGCCGCGCTCTTTGTCTCGTTTCCCGTCATTGCGACACAGTTGTACAAGTTCGCCGCACCGGGACTGTACCGCACCGAGCGCCGTGCATTCCTGCCCTTTCTGGTCGCCACGCCCGTGCTGTTCGCCTCGGGCGCGACGCTGGTCTACGCCTTCATATTCCCGCTCGCCTGGTCCTTTTTTCTGTCCTTCCAGACCGCCGGGGTCGATACCGGTCTGGCCATCGAGCTCGAGGCCAAGGTCAACGAGTACCTGTCGCTCGTCCTAAAGCTCATGTTTGCCTTTGGCCTGGCGTTCCAGTTGCCCGTCGCCATCACCTTGCTCGCACGGGCGGGCCTCACGACCGCCGCCGCCCTGCGGAAGCGGCGGAAGTACGCGGTGGTCATCGCATTTGTCGGTGCCGCCCTCTTGACGCCGCCGGACCTGATCAGCCAGGTCGGCCTCGGGATCCCGATCATCGTACTGTTCGAGATTTCCATCCTGCTGGCCGCCGCAATGGAACGGCGCTACGCGCGGGAGCACGACGATCTCTCGGATGACGGCGACGACGGGGACGACACGCCGCCCGATGACGGGACCGACGATGATATTCCTGAAACCGACTACCACATGGGCAGATAGGCAGGCGTTCCATGTTTGCGATGTCGTGGATTCGGGCGAATCCGAAGCAGTTTGACGCGGGCCTGGCGCGGCGCGGGCTCAAGCCGCAGGCGGCGGCATTGCTCGAAGTGGATGCCCGCAGGCGCAAATGCCTGACCGATCTGCAAGCCGCCCAGACCGAACGGAACGCAACCAGTCGCGAAATCGGGGCGCGGAAGGCGGCCGGGGAGGATGTGGCGGAGCTCGTGCGGCAGGTCGGCGATCTCAAGCGCTCGATCTCCGAGCTTCAGACACGTGCCGATGAGCTGGACGCTGAGGTCCAGACCATGCTGTCGGAACTCCCGAATCTGCCCGCGCCTGACGTCCCGGACGGCCCTGACGAGAGCGCGAACCAGGAACTTCGGCATTGGGGCGAGCCGCCAGACTTCGGGTTCAAGGCCCGTGACCATGTGACCTTGGGTGAAGAGCTCGGCTTGATGGATTTCCAGCGGTCCGCCCGCATGTCCGGGGCACGGTTCGTGATTCTGACGGGCGCGCTCGCCCGGCTCGAGCGGGCCCTGACCGCTTTCATGATGGACCTCCAGACCCAGGAACACGGCTACCAGGAAGTCAGTCCGCCCGCGCTGGTACGCGAAACCGCGCTGTACGGCACCGGTCAGCTTCCCAAGTTTGCGGAAGATCTATTTCAAACCACCGACGGGTACTGGCTCATTCCTACCGCTGAGGTGCCGCTCACGAATTTGGTCGCCGGCGAGATTCAGGATGGCAACACACTCCCCCAGCGGTACACCGCTCTCACACCGTGCTATCGGGCGGAAGCCGGTGCCGGCGGCCGCGACAATCGCGGCATGATCCGCATGCATCAGTTCAGCAAGGTCGAACTGGTATCGATCACCCGTCCGGAAGATTCAGACGCTGAATTGCAACGCATGACGCGCTGCGCTGAAACCGTGCTGCAGCAACTGGGCCTTGCTTACCGGGTGGTCTTGCTCTCGAGCGGCGACATGGGCTTCGCTGCTCGCAAGACTCTCGACCTCGAGGTCTGGCTGCCCGGTCAGGAGGCGTTCCGGGAAATTTCCAGCTGTTCCAACTGCGGCGACTTTCAGGCCCGCCGCATGAACGCCCGGTATCGTCTTCCGGATTCCGGGGACCTGCAGCATGTCCACACGCTGAACGGATCCGGCGTCGCAGCCGGGCGACTGCTGATCGCCGTGATGGAGAACTACCAGGAGGCGGACGGGTCCATCACCGTTCCCGTCGCCCTGCGGCCCTACCTTGGTCACCTCGAGCGAATTTCCGCCACTTCAGACTGACAATCAGACCTTCATCTACAGGAGATCCATGATGGAATACGTGAACTTTGGACGGACAGGTACCAAAGTTTCAAAGCTTTGCCTGGGCATGATGACGTTCGGCACCCCGGGCTGGCGGGATTACGTGATGGAGGAGGGGCCCAGCCGGCCGATCATCAAGGCGGCCGTCGACGCGGGAATCAATTTCTTCGATACCGCGGACGTCTATGCGCTGGGAGGTAGTGAGGAAGTGACAGGCCGGGTGTTGGGAAGCCTCCTCCGACGTCACGAGTACGTGCTGGCCACCAAGGTCTTTCAGCGCATGGGTGATGGTCCGAATGAGCGCGGCCTGTCACGCAAGCACATCATGGAGAGCATCGACGCCTCGCTTCGCCGGCTCGGCACCGACTACGTCGACATCTACATCATTCACCGCTGGGACGACGAAACGCCGATCGAAGAAACGATGGAAGCGCTGCACGACGTGGTGCGCGCTGGAAAGGCGCTGTATCTCGGTGCGTCCAGCATGTACGCCTGGCAGTTCATGAAAGCCCAGGCCGTAGCACGGCAGAACGGTTGGACGCCGTTCGTGTCGATGCAGAATCACTACAACTTGATCTATCGCGAGGAAGAGCGGGAGATGATCCCGCTGTGCGCCGACCAAGGTATTGCGGTCACCCCCTGGAGCCCGCTTGCCAGGGGCTTCCTCGTGGGCAATCGACACCGCCAGGGAGGTGGCGGCACCGTACGTGCCAAGACCGATGACATCGCCCAGAGCATGTACTACCGGGACATCGACTTTGCGATCGCCGACCGGGTTGGAGAAGTTGCTGAGCGTCTGGGAGCTTCCCGACCGGAAGTAGCCCTTGGCTGGCTGTTGGCGCAACCAGCTGTTACCGCACCGATTGTCGGGGTGTCGAGCCAGGAACAACTGGACACACTGTTGAAGGCAGTCAGCCGAACGCTCGACGCGGGCGACTTGGAGTATCTCGAAGAACTCTACGAACCGCGCGCCATAGCCGGGCATTCATGAATCTGGGCTGGCGGATGGGGAGGGATTCGAACCCCCGGATTCCTTGCGGAATCGCCGGTTTTCAAGACCGGTGCTTTCGACCACTCAGCCACCCATCCACTTCGGCTATGACCTGCGGAGACTACGGCCACAACGTCACGCCTGCCAACCTCCGGCCGCTTGCCGACCGTGCGCCGGACGAGGCCTGAGTACATCAACCGCGAGCCGCGACCAACGACCATGAATAGCAATGAACACGCCATCCCCGTCGGTGACCTGGTTGCCGAATTTCTCGATGTAATCGGGGTGACCACGGTCTTCGGCGTGGTCTCCATTCACAATATTCCGATGCTGGACGCCATCGGACGCCGAAACGCGATTCGGTTCGTGATGGGGCGCGGAGAGGCGGGGGCCGGGCACATGGCCGATGCGTATGCCCGGGTGTCGGGCGGGCTTGGTGTGCTGGTCACGAGCACGGGCCCCGGAGCGGCGAACGCCTCGGGGGCCCTGGTCGAAGCCGGGTTTGCCGGCACCCCGCTGCTGCACCTCACCGGCCAGACCGCGAGCGGGTATCTGGACCGTGCACAGGGCCCGGTGCATGACGTGCCGGATCAGCTCGGCATGCTGGAATCGGTGTCGAAGGCTGCATTTCGGGTGCGGAGCGCGGAGACCGCCTTTGGGACGCTCGTCCAAGCCGCCACCCTGGCGCTGACGCCGCCGACCGGCCCGGTCAGCGTCGAGATTCCGATCGATATTCAGCGGGAAACGGTCACCCGGCCCGGGGAACTCGAATTCCTGTCCCTGCCGGTACCGCGTCCCGACCCCGGTGCGACTGCCGGCCTCGATGCGATCGCCGCACGGGTCGCGAACGCGCGCCGCCCGCTGCTATGGACCGGCAACGGGGCCAAGCATGCTCGAGCTGCGGTGGAACGCTGGCTGGAGCTCGGCATCCCGTTGGCGACGAGCTGGAACGGCCGCGGCGTCGTGTCGGAAGAGAGTCCATTGGTTCTCGGTCCCCTCATGACCACGCCCGAGTGCCTCGAGTTCCTGGGCTCCGTCGATCTCTTGGTGGTCGCCGGGTGTCGACTTCGTGGACAGGAAACTGTCGACATGAGCATGCCGCTCCCGGCAAGCCGGATTCACATTGACGTGGACCCCGCAGCGTCCGGGCGCACGTACAGCGCTGACCTCTTTCATGTGGGCGAGGCCGGGGCGGCCCTCGACGCCATCGCCGGTCGCCTGGAAGCGGCATCGCTCTCGATCGACCCCGGGCACGCTGCCACGGTTGCCGGAACCAAGGATCGGGCAGTGGCCAACTATACGGACGGACTGAATGCGTACCGGGAGTTCCCGGCCCGCCTGCGCGAAGCGATGCCACGCGATGCCGTCTGGGTTCGCGACATCACGCTCGCGAACAGCACGTGGGGCAACCGGATTTTTCCGCTCAGCGATCCGTGTACCAACGTCTTTCCGATCAGTGCGGCGATTGGCCCGGGGCTGCCGTTCGGCATTGGCGCGGCCATCGGGGCCAACGGCCGGAAGGTTGTCTCCATGTGCGGAGACGGCGGTTTCTGTCTCAGCCTGGCCGAGGTGTGGACCGCGGTGCAGGAACAGTCGGACGTCGTCTTCGTCGTCATGAACGACAACGGATACGGCGTCATCCGGCACATCCAGGACGCACTGTATGGCGGCCGGCACTTCTTCGGCAATCTGCTGGCCCCGGATTTTCAGCAGTTGGCGGCGCTGGCCGGGCTGCACTTTGCACGGGTGCAGGCGGTGGATCAGCTCGACGGGGCGATGCGGGAGGCACTGGCGGTAAGCGGTCCGGCGCTGGTCGAGATCGACATGGCGGCGATCGGCGAGTACCCGCGCTACTTCAGGCCCCCGCCGTACACGCGGCAGAGCGATCGGACAAGTTCCTGACGCGATACGGACTCGCAACTACGGTCCCGCTGAGGTTCGACCGTTCGTGCGCCTGGCGCCGGTCCCCGGCTCGTCCGGTGTCGGGGATACCCCTCCTGCTATCCGTCGATGGCCGCGAACTGCCTCAGGACTTCCTGATGCATTAGCCGTTCGAACGCGTCTTCCTTGGGCGCGGCCTCGATGCGCGCAAGCAGTTCCTCGGCCTGGCCCCGGAAATCGTCAGCGTCGAGCTGCAGGAGCCCGATGGCGTAGCCGGCCATCACGATGACATTGTCGGGTGCGAGTTCCGTCGCGCGCTGGAAGTGGGCGAGCGCCGTATCTTCGCTGGCTCCGTAGATCACGGCTCCCAGGAAACCGGCTGCATCGATGATCTTGGCGTGCCACCCGCCGACCGCGAGGTGCCCGTACACGAAGTCGGGATCGATCTCGAGGCCCCGTTTCATCGACTCGATCGTCTTCTCGGCATAGCCGCCACTCAAGGCCTGGGTGGTCGGGAGCGTTTCCGCGTACCGGCCCATGGCATGCGCCAGCTCCTGATGTGCGAGTTTGTTTGAGTCGTCGAGTTCAACGGCCCGCTCGCCCAGCCCGACGGCCCGAGAGAGAACGGCCTGCTTCTCTTCCTTCGTCTCGGCGAGATGGTGCCCGTAGATCGCCAGGGCTTGCGCGGCCAGGGCATACCCTTCCGACGTGCCGATCGCTTCGCCAAGATCCGCCGCCTCGAGAAACCTGCCCTCGAAACGGGCGGTCGTCACGTCTTCGATGGTCTGCGCAGCGGCTACTCCCGAGGCTAGCATGACAACAGCCGGCAGGGCGAACGATCTTGCAACTTTGGCCACGGGACACCTCTGATGTTGCGTCATGGACTGAGATCAATTGTACCGGCTGCCACGCCTCGTTCCACCGTGTTCGGCCTGCCGCATCGGGGAGCACCCGCAGGACTTGCTTGTGGTGCCCTGCTGCCGCGGCCTGCGTCGCCGCACGAGAGGGGCGGAGAGGTGCGAGGTCGGGTGCGGGAGTTCACTCCATCCAGTCAGGCGACTGGCCGGAGAACGGCCGCGAACCTGCAACTGCGTATCGGCGGTACGGCGCGGCTCTGGCAACCGCGTCGCCGGACTCGCACCCGCTAGAATCGGATTGGATGAACAGTGCCGTGACACAACCTGCACTCCTCGCCATCGATCAGGGGACCAGTAGCAGCCGGGCCATCGTATTCAGCCGAGACGGGAGCCCGCTGGTGGTCGCTCAGGAGGCGATTTCCTCACGATATCCCGCCAGCGGCTGGGTCGAGCAGGACCCGGAGGAGATTTGGCGCGCCACGCTCTCAACATGTCGCGCCGCTGTCCGCGCCGCTGACGATCAGGGACTGGCGATCGTCGCTGCCGGTATTGCCAATCAGCGTGAGACGACGTTGGTGTGGGACCAGGTCTCGGGCCGACCTGTCTACAACGCGATCGTCTGGCAGGACCGCCGGGGGTCGGCGCGCTGTGCCGATCTTCAACGAGAAGGGCTGGCGCCGGCGATATCGAAGGCGACCGGCCTGGTTCCAGACTCCTATTTTTCCGCGACCAAGCTCGAGTGGCTGCTCGGGCACGCCGAAGAGATCGGTGCGGGTTCCGCAAGTCGAGCCCTGGCGTTCGGGACGGTTGACAGCTTCCTCCTGTGGCGCCTTACAGGAGGCCGCGTGCACGCCACCGACGCCACAAACGCATCGCGCACCATGCTGTTCAACATCGGCACCCAGCAATGGGACCCGGATCTGCTTGGACTGTTCGGGATAGCCCGTTCGGTACTGCCCGAAGTGCGGGACAGCGTGGCCGACTACGGGACGATTGATTCCGGGTTGTTTGGAGACGGGATTCCGATCCGAGGTGTGGCCGGTGACCAGCAGGCGGCCGCGGTGGGTCAGGCATGCTTTACGCCGGGCATGGCCAAGTGCACGTATGGAACGGGCGCATTCCTGCTGATCAATGTCGGCGGTGACCAGCCAGACGCCGGGGGCGGGCTGCTGGGAACCGTTGGCTCTAGAATCGGGAATCACGTCAGCTACGCCATCGAAGGCACGATCTTCAATGCCGGCGGCACGATGCAGTGGCTAAGCGAAACACTTCGGCTGGTGGCTGATCCCGCCCGTTCCTCGGGGCTGGCCGGGACGGTCCACGACAACGGCGGGGTTGTGCTCGTACCGGCATTTACCGGATTGGGGGCGCCGCACTGGGATCCGGAAGCGCGCGGCGGGATCTTCGGTTTGACGCGTGATACAACACCGGCACACATCGTGCGCGCGGGCCTGGAAGCAGTCGCCTACCAGACCCACGATCTGGTCACGGCTGCCGGTGGGCTCGGCCGGAACGGCCGGCTTCGCGTCGACGGGGCCATGGCCAACAACGATTGGCTCATGCAGTTTCTCGCGGACACCCTCGATGCGCCCGTGGAGCGGCCGGTAGTGAGCGAGACGACCGCTCTCGGGGCGGCCTTCTTGGCAGGTCTCGGTGCCGAGGTCTACCGCGATACCCGGGAACTGAGCCGATTGTGGAAGGAAGACCGGTGCTTTGAACCGACCGGCGCCGATCCTTCCGCCAGCCTCGCGCTCTGGCAGGAATGTGTCCAGCGCGTGCGACGGTCCGGCGACGAGACGTCCTAAGCCAAGCCGAGGTCGGCTGGCGGATCATCTTCCGGCTGGCCGCGCCGTCCCGCTTGCAAAATCCCCTCATTCCGCCTAGAGGAAGGCCAGTACTCACACGGGATCGGCCCGGCGCTGTCCGCGCCCGGCCTTCCGGTGCCGGATTTCCGGTTTCTCTCGTGGTGGTTCAACCGGATAAAGGAGCTCTCAATTGTCCATTCCCCATTTCACCATGCGCCAGCTACTGGAAGCTGGGGTGCACTTCGGCCACATGGTTCGCCGGTGGAACCCGCGCATGGCGCCGTACATCCACAGCGAGCGTGACGGTATTCACATTATCGATCTGCAGCAGACGGTTCCGATGCTGTATGCCGCCTTGGCGTTCTTGCGAGAAATCGCGGCCGGAGGGGGCCGCGTGCTGTTCGTCGGCACCAAGCGACAGGCGCAGACACCCGTCGAGGAACATGCCAGACGCTGCGGTCAACACTACGTCAATCAGCGCTGGCTGGGCGGCATGCTGACCAACTGGAAGACCATCTCGAAGTCCATTGACCGCCTGAAGCAGATGGAACAGCGGCTGGAGGAAGATGAAGGCAATCTCCCAAAGAAGGAGGTCCTAAACCTGCAGCGTCAGCGTGTGAAGCTGCTCCGCTCTCTGGGCGGAATCCGCGAAATGGGCGGTTTGCCGGATGCGATGGTGGTCGTCGATACCAACCACGAACGCATTGCGGTGGCCGAAGCGAAATCGCTCGGTATTCCGGTTGTAGCGATTCTGGACACGAACTCCGATCCGGTTGGAATCGATTACCCGATCCCGGGCAATGATGACGCCACGCGCGCCGTCATCCTGTACTGCGAGCTGGCTGCCAACGCCGTGTTGGGTGGATTGGAAGAAGAGCAGAAACTGGCCGGAGTGGATGTCGGAGCATCGGAGGAAGGTGGCGTTGGAGACGCATCCCTTGAGGTGACCGACGAAACGAGCGACGAGAGCACCGGCACCGAAGAGGTGCCGGTCGAAGCCGCGTCCGGGCAGGTTGACGGTGCCGGCGAACCTGCCGGAGCTTCCAGCGATGGCGACAACGACGCCGATAGCCAAGGCGAAGCCGCACCAGCGGAACCCGCGCCGTCCGATCCAACTGCATCGGAAACGGATGTGGAGACAACCCCATGACACAGATTTCTGCAGCACTGGTCAAGCAACTCCGGGAGCAGACGGGCTCGGGAATGATGGATTGCAAGCGCGCGCTTTCCGAGACGGACGGCGATCTTCAAGCAGCGCAGGACTGGCTGCGCGCTAAAGGCATTGCCGGCGCCGAGAAGAAGGCGGGACGTGCTGCGTCGGAAGGACTCGTGGGTCTCTCGGTGGATGGCCAACGCGCGGCGCTGGTGGAGGTCAACGCGGAAACCGATTTCGTGGCCCGGAACACGGAATTCCAGGCATTCGTGCGCGAAGTGGCGGATGCGGGTCTGAACGCCGGAGGTGACCTGGGAGCGCTGTCCACGTCGACGCTGTCCGGTGGCGCCACGGTGGCGGAGCGCGCAATTGAGGTGAGCGCCAAGACGGGCGAGAACATCGTGGTCCGTCGCACCGAATCCGTAATCGTCGAACGCGGCTTGATCGGTAGCTATGTGCATGGGGCCGTTGCCCCTGGTCTGGGACGCATCGGGACGCTTGTGGCGGTGGAAACGGACGGAGCCCCTGGGGGCTTCGAGGATTTCGCGAAACAGCTTGCGATGCATGTGGCCGCAGCGAGGCCACAGGCGCTTCGCCGCGACGATCTGGACCCGGCCACCGTCGATCGCGAACGGGCCGTGCTCATCGAGCAGGCCAAGGAAAGCGGCCGGCCAGACAACATCATTGAGAAGATGGTGGAAGGCCGTATGCGCAAGTTCTACGGCGAGGTGGTGCTGACAGAGCAAATATGGGTGATCGACAACAAGTCCAAGGTTGCCGATATCCTTGCATCAGTTGCCGAGGGCGCTGGTGTGGCAGCGCGCCTGTCCGGCCTTGCCTGTCTCGTGCTCGGCGAAGGGGTGGAAAAACCCGTGTCAAACTTGGCTGCGGAGGTGGCTGGCACGTTAAGGAGCTGAGTGCGTCCGCGAACGCCGCTCGCGAAGCAGATTGATGGGTACGCGTGACGGGAAGAAGGCGAGGGCCCTGACGCTGCCGCCCGGGCCCTTCTATCGTCGCGTCCTGGTCAAGCTGTCGGGCGAGGCGTTTGCCGGGCCGCAGGGACACGGAATCGACGGCGAGAAGGTTAGCCACATCGCCAGAGAGATCCGGTCTGTCTATCGCCTTGGCATCCAGGTCTGCATCGTGATCGGCGCAGGCAACATCTTTCGTGGCACTGAGAGCAAACTGAAATACCTCGATCGTCCTACGGCGGACGAGATGGGGATGCTGGCTACCGTCATCAACGGACTGGCGCTGCACAGTGCCCTGCGCGCGCAAAATATCAAGGCCCATGTGATGTCGGCAATTTCGATGCCGGAGATTTGCGAGCCGTTCGTTCGCTGGCAAGCGCACACCTACCTTGAGCAATCAGAGGTCTTGGTGTGCGCCGCTGGAACCGGATCCCCACTTTTCACCACTGATACCGCGGCCGCTGTGCGTGCAGCGGAACTGCAATGCGACGCGATCTTCAAGGGCACACAAGTGGACGGGGTTTACGATTCAGACCCGCATCAGAACCCGAACGCCAAGCGATTCCTTTGGATTTCCTACCAGCATGCGTTGGCCAAGAATCTTCAGGTCATGGATTCGGCTGCCCTGTCGATCGCCAGAGATGCGCAGATACCGATTCTCGTATTTTCGCTTGAAGGCACGAACGCGCTCGCTGACGCCGTGCAAGGTCAAGGAACGTTTACCATGGTCAGTGACAAGCCCCGCCACCTGGTGCTGCACGACCGCCGTGTCGGCGAGAGGGCATTCGGTATGATGGAAGCTGAGGAAGGCTGAATCCGATGACCGATTCGAATCTCGCTGATGCCAAACGTCGCATGGAAGGCGCCATTCGCGTTCTCAAGGAAGAATTCTCCGGACTCCGCTCCGGCCGGGCCCACACGAGTCTGTTGGAACCCGTTCAAGTCGAGGCCTACGGACAGACGATGCGGCTTTCCGAGCTGGCGACCGTCGGCGCGCCGGAAGCACGTTTGCTGACCGTCCAGGTATGGGATCAAGGAAACGTGAAGTCGGCTGAAAGGGCGATCCGGGAATCAGATCTCGGGCTCAACCCGATCACGGAAGGGACGTTGCTCCGCGTTCCGTTGCCGGAACTGACGGAAGACCGGCGCAAGGAGTTCGCCCGAACCGCCGACCGGTACGCCGAACAGGCGCGCATAGCCGTTCGAAATGTCCGCCAGCACGTGATGCACAGTCTTCGGAGCGCACAGCGAGAGGGGGACCTTTCGGAGGACGAGCACCGGCGGGAAAGCGAAGAGGTACAAAAGCTCACGGATGACTTCGTCGGACAGATTGACCAGCTGGTAGCAGTCAAGCGTCAGGAAATTCTTCAGGTGTGAGGCGTACGATCAGCCCTCGGTTTTCGGAGAGCGCGCGGGCTGACCAGTCGAGGGACCAACCCTCGCACGTTGCCGTGATCATGGACGGCAACGGCCGTTGGGCGGTCCAGCGCGGACTGGCCCGCGTGGACGGGCACCGCAAAGGCGCGGATGCAGTCCGTGAAACGATCGCTGGAGCAATTGCCTGTGAGGTGAGGTACCTCACGCTCTACGCGTTCTCGACCGAGAATTGGAAACGGCCTCGTAGCGAGATCGAGGTTCTCATGTCGCTCATGGTTCGGCATGTGCACACCGAAATGGACGCGCTGGTGGAGCAGAATGTGCGCGTAACGTTTATCGGCGACCGAGCCAAACTTCCGCCAGAAGTGTTGGAGGGAATGGCGATGATGGAGGAAAAGACTTCTGCAAACAAAGGTTTGCGAGTGATTGTCGGGTTGAACTACAGTGGCCGCAGCGAGCTCGCATGGACGTTTCGGCAGCTGCTGGAGGACGCGGAGGCAGGTCGTATCGACGCTTCGCAGGTGGACGAGACTGCCCTCAGCCAGCGCTTGATGACGGCAGGCGTACCGGATCCTGATCTGGTCATCCGAACCGGTGGCGAGCACCGGATCTCAAACTTCCTGCTTTGGCAGATCGCGTACTCGGAACTGTATTTCACTTCCGTACTATGGCCGGACTTCACCAGGCAGGACTTTCAGGACGCGATCGCGGCATACAACTGCCGCCGCCGCCGATTCGGCGGAATCGATGCGTAGGGTAGCGACGCGGGAGCTCGCCGTTCGAACGGCATCGGCGGCGGTGCTGGTGCCCCTGGTACTGATCCCCGCATGGACCGGAAATTGGCCGCTCGCAATCTTGCTGGTTGCTGCAGGCTGGCAGATCGGTCACGAATGGTTCCGCATGCTTGGCTGCCGCGGGCTGGAAGCGTATGGGCCGCCATTGGCCGCAACCGGCATGGGACTGGTGGCGTATTACACCGCAGGGCCCGTCGGCGCCGTAGCAGGTGCATTTTTCGGAGCTGCCGTAGCGAGGATTTGGATCTGCTGGCCTGACCGGACCTGGCCCAATGGCTTACTCGGGATCCCAATGCTTGCGTTTCCGCTGACCTTGATCTGGGAACTTCGCGGTGATGGTGAGGAGGGGCGCAATCTGCTGTTGTGGTGCCTGTTAGTTGTATGGACCACCGACACGTTTGCCTATCTATGCGGACGCGTTCTTCAAGGTCCGCGTTTGGCGCCGGCGATCAGCCCGGGCAAGACCTGGAGCGGTCTGTTCGGCGGCATCTTCGCAGCGGGCACCGCAGGCGGATTAGCCGGGATAATGCTAGGATTCCCTACGGAAACAGCGGTCATCAGTGCCGTCAGCGTTGGGATGGCCACGATCGTGGGTGATTTGGTCATGAGCGCGGTCAAACGCGCGCATGGGTGCAAGGACACCGGCCGGCTGATACCCGGTCACGGCGGAGTTCTCGATCGGGTCGACGGATTCCTGTTCGGCGTCACGCTCGTGGCGATTTGGAAGCTGGTCGTCAAAGGGACCTGACGTGATGCAACCGGTGAAGACGGTCACTGTTCTCGGTTCCACCGGCTCGGTGGGGCAAAGCACTGTCAGCCTGCTTCTTGAGCACCCTGAGCGGTGGGACGTTGCCGCACTGGCCGCGGGATCTGACGCCATCAAACTCGCGGAGCAGGCCCGCTTGCTGAACGCAAGGTTTGCCGCCATCGCGGACACGGGCCAGGCCAAGGTTCTGGAGGAGGCGCTGGCAGGTACCGGGATCGAAGTGGGTGCCGGGGCGGACGCTGTGGTCGAAGCTGGCGCCCGTCCGGCCGAATGGGTGATGGCGGCGATCGGCGGGGCGGCGGGGCTCACGCCGACTGCAAAGGCCCTGGAACGGGGGGCTACGGTAGCCCTTGCCAACAAGGAAAGCATGGTCTGTGCCGGCGCGCTCCTCAAGCGAGTGGCCGCCCGGTCAGGTGCCAGCATCATCCCGGTAGATTCAGAGCACAGTGCAATTTTCCAGGTATTTGATTCGGAGCGGCCGGAACGGGTAAGAGCGGTTGTCTTGACTGCGTCCGGTGGTCCGTTCCTTGATCGCAGCCCGGACAGTCTTTCGTCGGTCACGCCCGAAGACGCGGTTGCACATCCCGTGTGGAACATGGGAGCCAAGATTTCGGTGGATTCAGCCACCATGATGAACAAGGGGCTGGAACTGATCGAAGCCGCGCATCTGTTTCCGGTTCGACCCGACCAGCTTGACGTTCTTATCCATCCCCAGTCACTCGTCCACGGACTGGTCGAGTACGTGGACGGGACCCTGTGTGCCGTTCTCGGCATTCCGGATATGCGCGTACCCATCGCATGTGCGCTTGCCTGGCCGGATCGCATGGAGCTGGAGCTTCCTCGCCTCGACCTGGCGGATCAAGGCCGCCTCACGTTCCAGAAGCCAGATCCAACGCGTTTTCCAGCCCTTCGAATCGCGCGCGAAGCCTTGCAACAGGGGGGGTCGGCTCCTACGATCTTGAATGCTGCCAACGAGGAAGCTGTAGCCGCGTTTCTTCACGGCTCGCTGCCTTTCTCGAGAATTACCGCCGTGTCCGAGGAGGTCTTGGCGACACTCCCGGATACTCCCATTGATGACTTCACCACTGTCGTCGCGGTCGACGCGCGAGCCCGTGCGTCCGCCCGCGCATTGGCCAGTGTGCACTAGGGTTCGTAGCGTTCGTGATTTCGTCCTTGCTCTGGTTCTTGCTGGTTCTTTGCGTCGTGGTATTCGTCCACGAGCTGGGGCATTACCTGATTGCTCGCTGGAACGGCGCCAAGGTGGAGGTTTTTTCGATCGGTTTCGGGCGCGAGCTGTTCGGTGTGACCGATCGCGCGGGCACACGGTGGCGATTTAGCCTAATTCCACTCGGCGGATACGTCCGTTTCCCAAATCCGCCGGAACAGGGAGAAGACGGCAGCGAGGCGGAACCAGAACCGGACGAAAGCCTTCAGGCGCACGCGCCGATCCGCCGAATCGCGATTCTTGCAGCCGGGCCCGGTGCGAATTTTCTCTTTGCTGTCGTGGTCTTTTTCGCGCTTTTCCTGGCGTTCGGAAAGGCCGGCACTTCGAATACTGTGGAACAGGTGCTCCCGGACAGCGCGGCCGCCAGTGCCGGCATCCTTCCGGGTGACCGAATCCTGTCCATCGACGGACAGACCGTGACGCGTGCCCAGGAAATTCGGGACGCAGTAAGTCCCTATCCCGGAATCCCGTTGACGTTTGTCATCGAGCGGGGCGGTCGCGTGACCGAGCTTGATGTGACCCCGGTCATGGTCGACTGGACAGACCCGCTCGGCACGGTGCATCAGGTTGGCCGGGTGGGGGTGGCCATTGCCCGGCCCGAGCGCGAGCCGGCGAGCGTCTTTGAGGCCGCTAGGGACGCCTTCGGAGAGACGTGGTACCTGACGAGTTCGGTGCTGGAAGCGTTCGGCGAAATACTTACAGGGCGCCGCAGTACTGATGAGCTGGGTGGTCCGGTGATGATCGCGCAGGTATCCGGGGATTTTGCCGAACAGGGCCTGCTCCCGCTGTTCGGGTTTATCGCGTTTCTTTCAGTCAACCTGGGAATCATCAATCTGTTCCCGATTCCGATGTTGGATGGTGGCCAGATCGTGGTGGCGGTGGCAGAACTCGCAAGCGGTCGTAGGCTCAGCGAACGCTTCATGCACTGGTTCCAAATGACCGGCCTAGTGACGGTCGGAGGGCTCATGCTCTTCGTTCTGGCGAATGACCTCAGTCGGCCAAGTGTGGTGAATTTTGTTAGCGGGTTGTTTCAATGACGGGAAGTCGCACTGCAAGATCCCTTGGGCTCATGCTCGTCGTTGGAGTGGTGCTGGTATCGGGGAGCCCGGGAACCGGAGAGGCCCAGGAAAACACCATCACTGAGGTTCGGGTCGAAGGCAACCAGCGCATTGAAGACTCAACAATTCTGTCGAATTTGACCGTTCGGGCCGGCCAGCAGATCGAGCCCGGCAGCCCGTTCGATCCGCTGCTGCTCGATACCGCGCTTAAGTCCCTGTTCGAGACAGGGCTATTCGCCGACGTGACGTTTGTCCGCGACGGCACGACATTGATTGTCCGCGTGGTGGAAAACCCGATCGTCAACCAAGTTGTGTTCGAAGGCAATCAGAGAATCGACGACGAGGATCTGGCGGGCGAAATCAACCTTCGACAGCGTACGGTCTTCACGCGAAGCCGGGCCCGCACCGATCAGGAACGCCTCCTGACCGTCTATCGCCGCAGCGGCCGGTTCGGCGCTTCAGTCGTGCCGAAGGTGATCTTGCTGGATCAGAACCGGGTAAACGTCATCTTTGAAATCGACGAAGGACCGCTTACCGGCATCGAGAGCATCAATTTTGTCGGAAACCGCCGTTTCAGCGATGGCGACTTGCGCGATGTAATGCGGACGCGGGAAAGCCGGTGGTGGCGGTTTCTGTCGTCGAGCGACCGCTACGATCCCGACCAGCTGGCCTTTGACGAAGAGCTGCTGCGCAGGCACTACTTTGACCGAGGGTATCTCCGGTTCAAGATCCTGTCGTCGTCGGCCGAACTGCTCCCTGACGGGGACGCGTTCCTCATCACGATCGCTGTGGAGGAGGGCGCCCACTACACCTTCGGCGACGTAACGGCGACATCGGCACTTCCCGAGGTGGATGTCGAATCGCTTCGGGAACTCATCGAGACAGAGACCGGAGACGAGTACAGCAGGACCGCGATTCAGGACACCGTCGGAATCCTCTCCGATGCTGTGGTGACAGCGGGATTCCCATTCGTCCAAGTGAACGTCGAACCCGAAATTGATGACGACGCCAAGACGGTCGCGCTGCATTACCACCTAGTGGAGGGCGAGCGACTGTACGTCGACCGTATCGAGATCAAGGGAAATGTCCGCACCCTCGACCACGTTGTTCGACGATACCTTCGCTTGTCCGAGGGTGATCCGCTCAACCGGGGCCTGCTTGCCCGCTCACGAACCCTGGTTGGAAACCTGGGATTCTTCTCTGATGTGCAGTTTCAGGAGGTTCCAGGGCGTGCGGCTGACCAGCGCGACATCGAACTTACGGTGGAGGAACGCTCGACCGGTGAAATCAGCTTCGGTCTGGGATACTCCACCAGTCGCGGCGCGATAGGAAACATCTCGCTTCGTGAACGCAACCTGCTGGGTACCGGCAGCAGCCTCACGATTGCCCTGGAAAACGCGCGAACCGGGGGACTGTACAGCCTGGCCTACTCCGAGCCGTACTTCCGCCAACGGGACCTGTCTCTCAGCACGAGCGTATTCTCGTCCAATACCGATCGGATCGGAACCGCGTACGAATCTGATGAGCAGGGAGCCCGGATTGGATTTGGCTTCAGCCTGGGGGAATATCTCCGTCAGCGGCTGACGTACGGGCTTACCTGGGTACGGGTGACCGGTCGGGAGGAAGTCCAGGTTGATCTCGGCCGCAGGGTGATTTCCGCAGTCACTTCCTCTTGGTCGTACGATCGCCGCGACAGTGCACTGCTTCCCTCCAAAGGATACAACGTCAATCTCTCGACGACCCTGGCGGGCCTTGGTGGCGACGATCGATATGCCCGACTAACCCTGAACGGCGGCTACTACACCGATGTCCTGTGGGACGAGTGGGTCTTGGGATTGCTGGTGAGTGCCGGAATCATCGAGGGGATCGGCCAAGACGTCAGCATCTACGATCGGTTTCTGCTGGGCGACCGAACGTTCCGGGGGTTTGAGTACGCCGGCATAGGCCCTCGCTACCTGGGAACTGGTCGCTCGAGCGGCTTGGGCGGCAACGTGTTTGCTACGGCGACGGCCGAACTGAAAGTCGACCTCGGCCTGCCGCGGGAACTCGGAATGCACGGGCGGATATTCGGTATCGTTGGTACCTTGACGGGAATTGATCGTGCAACGGTCGTCACTAACGGGGGAACCGTGGTGGATTCCGGCTCGGCGCGGGCATCTGCTGGAGTGGGCTTGTCGTGGAGTTCTCCAGTAGGACCGGTCCGAATCGACTGGACGTCCGCCCTGGCCAAAGAATCCTACGACCGGACTGAAACGATCCTCTTCAGTCTCGGCAGCACGTTCTGACCTCGTACCTGCAATTTTCCCTGAAGGATTCCCCATGATGCACCCCTGCCTACGGGCCCTGGCCGCCGCCGCATTGGTCGCGCACGCCGTCGCGGCGCATGCCCAGGAGGACGAGGCGTCTCCGCCGCCCACCATTGCCGTGCCCGAAGATTTTGCGATCGGCCTCATCGATATCAACCGCATCTTCCGGCTCTCCACCGCGCTGAATGGAGTACGGGAAGAGGTCAATGCCCGTGAGCAGCTTTACCGCGAGGAAATCACCGCCGCCGAGGAACGTTTGCGCCAGCAGCAGGAGGAACTATCGCAGAAACGCGGTGTGCTCTCCCCGCAAGAGTATGCGGTCGAAGAAGCCAGTTTTCGCAGTGAAGTGGAGGGTTTGCAGAAGCGCGTGAACGAGCGCAGCCAGGAACTACAGGAGATCATGGCCCAAAGTCAGCAGCAGGTGCAGGAGGAAACGGTACGTATCGTCGCAGAGATCGCGCTGGAGCGGAACTTCGCGCTGGTATTCGATGCCTCCCAACTTGTGATCGCCGCAGAACAGATCAACATCTCGGATGAAGTAGTCGAACGACTCAACGAGCGGGTCCCGCACCTTGAGATTCCCGAGGCCGGTTCCACGCAGGAGGTTGAGGGCGAGGACGGTTGATCGACCATGCCGGACTCACGTTTTTTTTCATCCAGAGGGCCGCTCTCGCTCGCAGTACTCGCGGAGGTGGGAGGGGCTCAGCTGGTACGGTCAGACGATGGTGACCGACTGATCGCCACGGTTTCGCAAGGCCCTGCCGCTACTGCTGACGCATTGGCCTATTGCGCGTCCAAGTCAGCTGTTCGGCGTCTGGCAGTTGATACGGGAGCTTGTGTGACGACCAGCGCATTGGCGGCGGAGGTCCCGCGTGACGTCGCTTGCTTGACGGCGGCCAATCCACGTCTGGCGTTCGCTCGTATCGCCGCTGCATTGTTCCCGGCGATGCCGTTTCGGCCCGGCGTGAGTGAACGGGCGGTTGTTGATCCTGATGCGTCGTTGGGTCAGGACTGCCGCATTGAGGCCGGGGCGGTGATCGGAGCGAACGCCGAAGTTGGCGCAGGGGCATGGGTAGGACCCAATACGACGATCGGCCCAGGGGTTGTACTGGGACCGCGTACGCGGGTCGACGCCAACGTTACGATCGTGTGCGCGGTTGTTGGGGCCGATGTCCGCATTCACGCGGGTGCCCGCATCGGTCAGGACGGTTTCGGGTTCGTGCCCGCCAGTACGGATGAGGGACACGTGCGCGTGCCTCAGCTTGGCCGGGTTCGAATTGAAGACCGGGCCGATATCGGAGCGAACACCTGCATCGACCGCGGCGCTCTCGGAGACACGGTGATCGGCGAAGGTGCCTTTCTCGACAATCTCGTTCACGTTGGACACAACGTCCAAGTCGGTCCGCACGTCGTACTAGCTGGTCAATGTGGTATCGGCGGCAGCAGTTCCATCGGCGCATTCAGCACAGCGGGCGGACAGGTGGGAATTGCAGACCACATCACGGTTGGGCACAGGTGCCAGATTGGCGGCAAAGCCGGCGTAACGCGCGATCTTGATGACAACGCCAAGGTTGCCGGCATGCCGGCAGTCCCGGTAGCCCGTTATCTTCGTCAGGTGGTTGCTCTTGAGCGCCTGGCAACCCGTCGGGGGCAGGCAGGTGGGAGTTCTGCATCATGACGAATCCGGGCGAACACGAAGCGGACGCCAACCTCGCAACCATCCTGGAGGCGATTCCGCACCGTTACCCATTTCTGCTCATCGATCGGATCACCGAGTATGTCGCGTACGAGCACGCGGTGATGTTGAAGAACGTGACGATCAATGAGGGCTTCTTCCAGGGCCATTTTCCCGAGCACCCCGTCATGCCCGGCGTACTGGTCGTTGAAGCCATGGCCCAGGCGGCCGGCGTATTCGCCGTTCGCTCGATCGGCAAAGAGGGACAAGATCACATCGTCTATCTGATGGGGCTTGACAACGTCCGGTTCCGCCGCCCCGTGGTGCCGGGTGATCAGCTGTGGATTCGTGTGGAGAAGCAGCGTATCCGTGAGAACGTTTGGCGCGTCGGGGCGACGGCAGAAGTCGATGGGGAGCGCGCTGCGGAAGCCGTCCTTACCGCAATGATCCGCCATCGTGACCAGTGGACCAAAGACGGATGAATCGTTGGCACCCCACTGCGGTGGTGGACTCGCGGGCAGAGGTAGCCGACGGAGTGGAAATCGGGCCGTATTGCACGATCGGTCCAGGGGTGCAGATCGGTTCCGGAACCCGCCTCCTCTCGCACGTCACGATCGAGGGCGAGGCCACTCTGGGCACCGACAATTTGATCTATCCCTTCGTCGCCATCGGCTATCCCGCGCAGGTGAGACCCGCGGTGGACGGCGTGATGCAGATTGACATCGGTTCCAACAATGTGATGCGCGAGCACGTCACACTCCATACCGGCACCCCCAGGGGAGGAGGGGTGACGCGGATCGGTAGCAACGTGCTCTTCATGGTGGGCACTCACGTTGCCCACGACTGTTCAATCGGCAACCACGTAGTGTTGGCAAACGGTGCGCAAGTCGGTGGTCACGCGGTCATCGGTGATTTCGCCCAGGTCGGCGCATTGACGGGTGTGCACCAGTTCGTGCGCATCGGCTCGTACGCTTTCATCGGCGGATGCTCTGCCGTTGAGAAACACGTGATCCCCTATGTGCTGGCGACCGGCAACCGGGCATGGTTGCGGGGGCTCAACATCATCGGGCTGCAACGGGCGGGTTTCAGCAAGAGCGAGATTGACGACTTGCGAAAGGCGTACGGGTTTCTGTTTTCCGGCGACGAGCTGTTCCGTCTGCAGGTTGCGAATCTTCAGATCGAGCTCGACGGATCTGAAAGAGTTGCTGAGATCGTGCGCTTCTGCGGGGAAATTGAGCACGTGCCGGAACTCGCCAGGCGCGGCATGTGCCTGCCGCGAGACGGTCGCCTCTGATATCCGTGTCCGACACCGGCACCGAGGACTCCCGGTCTCCGGTCGGGATCGTTGCCGGCGGGGGGTTGTTGCCGGGGCTGGTGGCCGAGGCCTGCCGTTCAGGCGGTCGACCGTATTTCCTGCTGGCATTGGCTGGACAGGCAGATCAATCTGCCAGCGGGTTCAAGCCCGACGCATGGGTTCGTCTCGGGGCGTCCGAGGAACTGCTCGGAATCCTTCGCGACGCCGCGGTCCATACCGTGGTGCTGGCGGGGCACGTGCGGCGCCCTTCGCTGGCTGAACTCCGCCCGGATGCGCGTGCGTTGCGCGTACTAGCCCGGGCGGCCCGGTTCGCGCTGGGCGACGACGGCCTCCTACGCGCCATCGTCGATGAATTCGAGCGTGAAGGATTCCGGATCGTCGGGGCCGACAGTCTCGTGAACGAACTCCTGGCCCCGCCCGGCCTCTGGTCCAGGAGCGAGCCGGACGAACAGGACAGCATTGACATCGCCCGGGGAGCTGCCGTTGCGCGTGCTCTCGGAGCAGTAGATGTCGGTCAGGCCGCCGTGGTCCAGGGCGGCCATGTGCTGGCAGTTGAGGCTTCCGAGGGGACAGGTGCCATGGTCCGGCGGGCCGGGCAGCAGCGGCGGGCCGGGAGCGGCGGCGTGCTCGTAAAAGTCGCGAAACCCGGTCAGGAACGGCGTGTCGACCTGCCGACGATCGGTCCTGACACCGTGACTGACGTCGCGGCTGCCGGACTTGTCGGAATCGCAGTTGAGGCCGGATCTGTCCTTGTCATCCGCCGGGAAGAAGTAATCCGGCGTGCCGACGCGCACGGTCTTTTCCTGCTCGGCTGCCGCGTCGACGACTGATCCGGTGCCGCACGTATATCTGGTTGCCGGCGAGGCTTCGGGTGACGAGCTCGGAGAGCGCCTGATCCGGGCCCTGTCGGCAGAGACGTCAGGAGCGATACGCCTGGACGGGGTCGGTGGGCCCAGAATGGAGGCTGCGGGCCTGACGCCGCTGTTTCCAGCCGACGAGATCGCACTGATGGGAATTGCGGAAGTCCTGCCGCGCGTGCCACGTGTTCTCCGCCGGCTGCGTAGCGTGGAAGCACAGGTACGTGCCCTTCGACCCGATGCCGTGGTGACGATCGATGCACCAGGTTTCAACTTCCGGTTGGGCGCACGACTCCGTGGGGCAGGGATTCCGCTCATTCACTACGTTGCTCCCACGGTGTGGGCGTGGAAACCGGGACGAGCCCGAAAGGTTGCCCGCTTCCTGAATCGAATGCTGACGCTGTTCCCTTTTGAACCTCCCTATTTCGAGCGCGAGGGGCTGCCGGCGACGTTCGTCGGACACCCGGTCGTGGAGACCCCCGTTCCCGCGCTCTCACCCGACTTTCGCCACGGGTGGGGCGTCAGCGCCGACGCACCGGTTCTTCTGGTCCTGCCGGGAAGTCGGGCCGGGGAGGTGCATCGTCTGGCACCGCGTTTCGCAAGCTGCGCGCGAATGCTCCTGCAGCGCCATGACAATCTACGAATTGTGGTGGGCGTGGCTCCCGGGCGGAAACGGCAAGTCGAATCCGCATTCTCCGGCTTGCCCGCCATCGTCGTCGACGGGGACTTCGACAAGCGGTGTTGGTATGCGGCTGCCGATGTCGCATTGGCAGCGTCAGGTAGCGTGACCCTTGAGCTCGCGCGTTGTCGGACGGCCATGGTGGTCGCCTACCGGATGGCCCCAGTTTCCTGGGAAATTGTTCGGCGGATGGCGACCATCAAGTACGCGAGTCTCATCAATGTGATGCAGGACGCCGAGGCGATCCCGGAGTTTCTGCAGCGATCCTGTCGCCCGGATCGGCTGGCGCGAGCGGTCGACTCGCTCCTGCAAAGCCCGGAAGCCCGGGCACGTCAAGTCGAAGTCACTTCCGCCGCCATCGAGGATCTCCGGAACGGCGACCTGCCACCCAGCCAGCGCGCAGCCCGGGCAATCCTTGCTACGCTTGATCCACAACCAGATCCACAGAAGGGGGAATAGCCTTGACAGCAGCCCGTCCAGACGCCTTTCGCATGCTTCACACGATGATCCGTGTCCGCGACCTCGAACGCTCGCTGGCCTTTTACACCGGTGCCTTGGGGATGCAGGTGCTCCGGCGCCAGGACTTTCCGAGCGGCCGCTTCACGCTCGCCTTTGTGGGCTACGGCCCGGAGGAAGACCACACGGTCCTTGAACTCACACACAACTGGGATCAAGAGGAAGACTACGCCCAGGGCGATGCATGGGGGCACATAGCTCTCGGTGTCCCGGACATTTACGGGACATGTGAGCGCCTCGAAGCTGACGGAGTCCGCATCCCACGCCCGCCCGGCCCCATGCAGCACGGCAGTACAGTGATCGCATTCATTGAAGATCCAGATGGTTACAAGATTGAATTGATTGAACGGTGAGCAGCAGCAAGGTGGTTCATTTGCCCCCGTCTGGGGGCCTAGGTACGGTACTGCTTGATCCCGGAATGCCGACCGCCTTGACGTGAGAGAG
Source organism: Alphaproteobacteria bacterium (assembly GCA_022825705.1). Taxonomy (GTDB): domain Bacteria; phylum Pseudomonadota; class Alphaproteobacteria; order TMED109; family TMED109; genus VXPW01. Next base: position 27,569 of record JAJDWH010000001.1, on the reverse strand, counting down.
TGACATATGGCCATGGATGCGGAACGACAGATGGCGCAATTGACGCTTAGCGACGGCCGTAGTCTTCAATTGCCGGAACTATCGGGAACGATCGGGCCCGATGTGGTCGATGTGCGGTCCCTCTACGGCAGCGCCGGCGTGTTTACGTACGACCCGGGCTACACCTCGACCGGTTCGTGTGAATCCAAGATCACGTTTATCGATGGTGAAGCCGGAATCCTGCTGCACCGAGGCTACCGCATCGAGGATCTGGCCCAGCACTGCGATTTCCTAGAAGTGGCTTACCTTCTCTTGCGAGGTGAGCTGCCGGACCCGGCCAGCAATGAGGACTTTGCCTACACGATTAGCCGGCACACCATGCTGCACGAGCAGCTGACGTACCTGTTCCGGGGCTTTCGGCGCGACGCCCATGCCATGGCAATCTTGTGCGGCGTCGTCGGAGCGTTGTCAGCCTTCTACCACGATAGTACGGACATTACCGATCCCCACCAGCGAACGGTCGCTTCCCACCGGTTGATCGCGAAAATTCCGACAATCGCGACAATGGCCTACAAGTATTCGATCGGCCAGCCCTTCATCTATCCGCGTAACGACCTCGACTACGCGGAGAATTTCCTGCACATGATGTTCGCGGTGCCGGCCGAGGAGTACGTCATCAGCGACGTGCTGGCACGGGCGATGCACCGAATTCTCATCCTCCACGCCGACCATGAACAGAACGCCTCGACTTCCACGGTGCGGCTCGCTGGTTCGTCCGGCGCAAACCCGTTTGCATGCGTGGCGGCGGGGATTGCATCGCTGTGGGGGCCTGCGCACGGCGGCGCCAACGAGGCGGTGATCAGCATGCTCCACGAAATCGGTGATGTTTCGCGGGTGAAGTCGTTTATCGACCGCGCGCGCGACCCCGCCGACCCGTTCCGGCTGATGGGCTTCGGGCACCGCGTCTACAAGAACTACGACCCCCGGGCGCGCGTCATGCAGTCGACCGCCCACGAAGTCCTCGGCACCCTCGGAAAAGAGAACGAACCTATGTTTCGGCTCGCCCGGGAGCTGGAACGCATTGCCTTGGAGGACGACTACTTCGTTGAGAAGAAGCTGTATCCCAATGTAGACTTTTATTCTGGGATTACGTTGCAAGCCATTGGTTTTCCGCCCAGTTTGTTCACCGTGCTGTTTGCGGTCGCGCGCACGGTCGGATGGGTCGCCCAGTGGAACGAAATGATCGAAGATCCCGCACAACGGATCGGACGCCCGCGTCAGCTGTATACCGGCGTGCCAGAACGCCCGTTTGTTCCAATCGAGGACCGCGGCTGACACGCTGACTCGGCCAAATTCGCCTTTGCCAGCTTGCCGAATTTGGCGCCCCAAACTACAATGGATTAAACCGGGGTCTGTCGTTGCTCGCTTGCAGCTTCGCCATTTTGGCGGAACTGTGTGGTCGGCGGTTCCCCTTTGTATTCCTGAGGAGGGATTATGGCTGTTCTTAACATCAACGGCGTGTCGCACGTCGTCGATGCACCGGGGGACACCAAACTGCTGTGGGTCATTCGCGAAGGTCTGCGTCTGACCGGCACAAAGTTTGGATGCGGCATTGGCCTCTGTGGGGCCTGTACTGTTCACCTTAATGGTGAAGCAGTGCGGTCCTGCCAGCTGCAGTTGTCGGACGCCGAAGGTGCGACGATCACTACGATTGAAGGCCTCGACCCGAAGGGTCAGCATCCGGTGCAGAAGGCGTGGCTGGAGTTGCAGATTCCCCAGTGCGGGTACTGCCAGTCCGGGCAGATGATGAATGCCGCTGCGTTCCTTGAGTCCAACTCCAGTCCGAGTGACGCAGAGATTCTCGATGCCATGCAAGGCAACATCTGCCGCTGCTCAACGTACGCTCGGATCAAGCAGGGTGTCCGTCGGGCTGCCCAGATGATGCAGGAGGCCTGACCATGACCAAGCACATGAAAGACTTGGGTGGCGCAACGCGCCGCGACATTCTGGTTGGCTCCGCTGTTGCCGGCACTGGATTGGTGGTCGGCTACTCAGTCCTGCCACACTTGACCGGCGGCGCCCGTGAGGCCCTGGCGGCTGGCAATTTCGAGCCCAGCCTGTTCCTGACCATGGAGCCCAGCGGGATCGCGACTGTCCACGTCACCAAGACGGAAATGGGGCAGCACGTCGGGACCGCATTGGCGCAGGCAGTTGCCGAAGAGCTGGAAATCGACTGGAACGACGTCCGCATTGATTACCCAGACAGCCACGAAAAGTGGGGTCTGATGATCACTGGCGGTTCGTGGTCGGTGAACTGGACGTTCGACCGCAACTCGCGGATCGGTGCGGCTGCACGGATGGCTCTCGTGGAGGCTGGTGCCAACATGCTTGGCGTGCCGGCCAGCGAGTGTTCCGCTGCAAACAGCACCGTCACTCACACGGGCACCGGTCAGTCGACGACCTATTCCGAAATCATCAGCGCGGGCCCGATCGACCGGACCTTCAGCGAAGATGAAATGAAAGCCATCGAACTGAAGAAGTTCGGCGAGTACAAGCTCGTCGGCACGTCGGTTCCGGCTCTCGACATTCCGGCAAAGATCGACGGCACCGCCCGGTACGGGATCGACGTGTTCGTTCCGAACATGGCATATGGCCGGATCGTTACCTGGCCCACCCGCTGGGGCGCGATGCCGAACTCGGTCGACGACTCGGCCGCGAGCGGCATCGATGGCTACATCGGAACCGAGATCATCGAGGATCCAACCGGAGTCCAGCGCGGTTACGCGATCGTGCTCGCCGAGACGATCTGGGCAGCCGAAAAGGCCGCCGACGCCGTTTCCGTCGATTGGGACCTCGGTCCGAACGCCAACGTCAGCACTGCAGACATCCTTGGCTACGCCAAGAAGGCAACTGCCGACGGCGAAGGATTTGCCTGGGTAATCGACGGTGACACGGATGCAGGCATGAGCAATGCCGCGACCGTCGTCGAGGCCGAGTACGAAACGAGCCTCGGCTACCACGGCATGATGGAGCCGATGAACTGCGTGGCGATGGAGCAGGACGGCGTCTGGCACCTCTTCACGGCGTGCCAGTGGTCCACACGATGCACGGCTATGACGGCTGAAGCACTCGGCGTGGAACCGGCCAACGTGGTCCACCACCAGCAGTACGCAGGTACTGGCTTCGGACGGCGGCTTGAACCGGATGCAATGATTCCGGCGGCCCTGGCGGCCAAGGCAGCCGGGCGTCCCGTCAAGCTCGTGTTCACGCGCGAGCAGGACGTGATGTTCGACTTCCACCAGTCGCTCACCTACCAGACCGTGAAAGGTGGGGTGAACGTCGCTGGTGATCTGGACACGATGGTTCACACAGTCTGCTCCGCTTGGGCGACCAAGCGACAGGCTCCGGGCTTCTTGGCGGAATCAGTCGACAAGAAGGGCAAGATCGACCCGTTCTCCACGAACGGTTCGGACCACTGGTACAACGTTCCGAACCAGTACGTGCGTTCCATTGAGAACATCGTTGGTCAGAGCGCGACCCCTCCGGGACAGCTTCGTGCAGTTGCACCGACCTGGACAATGTGGGCTGTTGAGTCGTTCCTCGACGAGGCCGCGCACGCAGTCGGGCGCGACCCGCTCGAGTTCCGGACTTCGCTTCTGAAGGCTGTGGGCAAGAACGTCGGTACCCCGCCGAACACGGTGGGTGGCTCGGAGCGTCTACGCAACGCCCTGCTGGTTGCTGCGGGACGCGCGGGTTATGGCGTGAAGCCTCTCCCCGCCAACACGGGTCAGGGAATTGCCAGCGTTACGTCGCAGGAGCGTGGCTCCCCGACGTGGACGGCGTGCGTCGCTGAGGTGCACGTTGACCCCGAATCCGGAGAGCCGACCGTAAGGAAGCTTTCCATCGCGATGGACGTGGGCACCGCCGTCAATCCGGACGGTGTGCTGGCGCAGATCCAGGGTTCCGCGATCTACGGGACGTCGAGGGTTCTCTACGAGAACATCACGATGAAGGACGGTTCGATCGAACAGTCGAACTTCGACACCTGGACGCCAATGCGGATCAACCAGGTGCCTGAAATCGACGTCAGCATCATCCAGAACGGCCACTACCCGGCCGGGACAGGTGAGCCTGTCGTGACGGTCGTCGGGCCCGCCATTGCCAATGCCATCCAAGCGGCGGTAGGCGCGCGTGTACGTTCGTGGCCGATCACTGCGGAGAAGGTCAAGGCGGCAATGCAAGAAGCCTGATACCTATTCCCTAAACAACGCTTGGGCGGCGGTCATCCGACCGCCGCCCTTTTTTTGTGCGCGCACGGCAGGACCGGTCGCCAGCAGTCTGTAATCCGGCGGGTGGGCCGCAGGATCATGCCCCATGATGGCAATCGAAAGGCGCTTGAAGGCGGCCGAGCGCCATCTCCGAGGCAGTGTCCTCAGCTTCTCTTCAGAATGCAGGTTCGAGCCGCCCGGTCTATCCGGGAAGCACCCGGACAGCTCGTTCCAGACCGGAGTTGGCGCGGTCGGGTTTCCTCCGGCCCCGTCTTGAATCCGACACCAGCCGCGCGGGCCCCCGTGCAAGCGCTTTAACGGCTGATGGTCATCGATACCCCTCCGGCGGTGCGATGTGCGGTCTTGCCGCCAAGGAAGCACCGGCAAACGCCGGGCAAGGGCACGGTTTTTTCCTCGTCTTCCCGCCGATCATCGATTTCAAAATAGGCCGCGCAATTGCGATCAGGTACCGCTATGCTTCTGGGGTGGTAAACGAAGGAGGAGCGTATGCCACAAGATTCGACCGCTTCTCAGCGCAAGTCCCGCCGTCGCGGCCTAAGTCGCCGCAACCTCTTCGCCGCAGCAGGTGTCACCGGGGCGGCAGCATTGGCCATACGCCCATCGACCGTCCCCACCTCGTCAAAGCCCTCCAGATCGCACGCACGCTACCGTGAAACCGAGCACGTCCGCACGGTGTACCGGCTGGCGCGCTTCTAGCGGTTTTCTTCAAGCTTACTGCAGGTGTCCTGATGTCTTCTCGATCATCCATCGCCGGCACCGCGCTTGACCGCCGGGCCTTTCTTCGCAACTCGGGCGTCGTTGCCGCTGGCTCCGCGCTCGCAGGACTCGTCCCGGGAGGGCGGGTTGAAGCCGCGGATACGACGCCCGCCGGTAGCGACGGCATTGAAAACGTGTTGTCCGTTTGCACGCATTGTTCAGTCGGGTGCGCGGTTACGGCAGAAGTCCAGAACGGAGTCTGGATTGGTCAAGAGCCCAGCTTCGACAGCCCGTTCAACCTGGGAGCACACTGCGCGAAAGGCGCGTCAGTAAGGGAGCACGCCCACGGAGAACGCCGTCTCAGATACCCGATGAAGTTGGTTGGGGGTCGCTGGGAGCGGCTCGATTGGGACCGTGCGATCGAAGAAGTCAGCGCAGAACTTGAACGGATCCGAACGACGGCGGGACCGGATTCGGTGTACTGGCTCGGGTCAGCCAAGCACAATAACGAACAGGCCTACCTCTTCCGAAAGTTCGCTGCATTCTGGGGCACCAATAACGTCGATCATCAAGCGCGTATCTGTCATTCGACCACAGTTGCGGGCGTGGCCAATACATGGGGCTACGGCGCAATGACGAATAGTTACAACGATATCCACAATTCCAAGTCTATTTTCTTGATCGGAGGAAATCCGGCCGAAGCGCATCCGGTTTCCATGGTGCATTTGCTGAAGGCCAAGGAAAAAGGTGCGCCGTTCATCGTGGTCGACCCGCGCTTCACGCGTACTGCTGCGCACGCTGACGAGTATGTCCGCATCCGTCCGGGCTCGGACGTGGCCCTGGTCTGGGGCATGCTGTGGCACTTGTTCGAAAACGGCTGGGAGGACCAGTCCTTCATCCAGTCGCGGGTGTGGGGGCTTGACCAGATCCGCGAGGAAGTCGCCCGCTGGACTCCAGCCGAGACCGAGCGGGTCACCGGTGTTCCAGGTGAGCAGGTTCGCCAAATTACCAAGACGATGGCGGAGAACCGGCCCGGGACGGTTATCTGGTGCATGGGAGGGACCCAGCACACCACGGGAAACAACAATACGCGCGCGTACTGCATTCTCCAGTTGGCCTTGGGAAACATGGGCAAGGCCGGAGGCGGAACAAACATTTTCCGCGGTCATGACAATGTCCAGGGCGCTACCGACCTCGGGGTGCTGAGCCACACGCTGCCAGGCTATTACGGGCTCTCGGAAGGCGCATGGAAGCATTGGGCCCGGGTTTGGGGGGTATCGTACGAGACCCTCGCAACGCGCTTCTCTTCTCAGGAATTGATGCAGTCGAAGGGAATTCCCGTATCCAGGTGGGTGGACGGCGTTCTCGAGGACAAAGAGAACCTGGATCAGCCCGAATCCCTCAAGGCAATGATCTTCTGGGGACACGCGCCGAATTCCCAGACACGTCTCCCGGACATGCGCCGGGCAATGAACAAGCTTGACCTGCTGGTCGTGGTGGATCCGTATCCGACGTTGACAGCTGTGCTGCACGAACGTCAGGACGGCGTATATCTCCTTCCCGCGGCAACTCAGTTCGAGACCTACGGCTCCGTCACTGCGTCGAATCGCTCACTGCAGTGGCGCGAACGCGTTGTCGAGCCACTGTTTGAGTCGAAACCCGATCACGAGATCATTTATCGGCTCGCGAAGCAGCTCGAAATTGACGGGCCGCTGTTCCGCAACATTGAAGTTCAAGACAACGAGCCGGTCATCGAGGACATCACGCGAGAGTTCAATCGCGGAATGTGGACGATCGGGTACACCGGTCAAACGCCCGAACGTCTGCGCAAGCATATGGCCAATATGGGCACCTTTGACCGGACCACGCTCAAGGCGGAGGGTGGCCCCTGTGACGGCGAGTATTATGGGCTTCCCTGGCCCTGCTGGGGCAACGAGGAGCTGGCTCACCCGGGAACTCCCATCCTCTACGACACCTCACAGGCCGTCGCTGACGGAGGGCTGACGTTCCGAGCGCGTTTCGGCGTTTTAAGGGATGGTGAGAATCTTCTGGCAGACGGTTCATTCAGCAAGGATTCCGAAATCGAAGACGGGTATCCCGAGTTCACAATGGCGATGCTGAAGCGACTGGGCTGGGACGGAGATCTGACAGCGGATGAACGGGCTGCAATCGAGTCGATTGCCGGAGACAAGACCAACTGGAAGACGGATCTCTCCGGCGGGATCCAGCGGGTGGCCATACTTCACGGATGTGCGCCGTTCGGAAATGCAAAGGCCCGAGCGGTCGTCTGGAATTTCCCGGACCCGGTCCCGCTTCACCGTGAACCGCTCTACACGACGCGCCGCGATCTTGTGTCGGACTACCCCACTTACGAGGACACGCGTGGATACCGAGTCCCGGTACTTTATCGCTCGATTCAGCAGCGGGACTACTCCAAGGACTATCCCATCATCCTGACGACGGGGCGTCTCGTGGAATACGAAGGGGGCGGCGACGAGAGCCGGTCGAACCCGTGGCTGGCTGAATTGCAGCAGGAGATGTTCTGCGAGGTCCACCCGCGCGACGCGAACAATGCCGGCTTCCAGGATGGTGACGACATCTGGGTTGAGGGACCGGAAGGAGGGCGCGTGCTTGTCAAGGCGCTGGTGACCCGCCGGGTCGATCCAGGGGTGGCGTTTATGCCGTTTCACTTCGGTGGCCGGTTCATGGGGCAAGATCTCCGTCACCGGTACCCGGAAGGCGCTGACCCGTACGTACTCGGAGAATCGTCAAACACCATTGGTACTTACGGCTACGATTCCGTGACCCAGATGCAGGAGAGCAAGGTTACGCTCTGCCGCATCACAGCGGCCTGAGGAGGACTTCACAATGGCCCGCATGAAGTTCCTTTGTGATGCTGATCGCTGCATTGAGTGCAACGCCTGCGTCACAGCGTGCAAGAACGAGCACGAGGTACCGTGGGGAGTAAATCGCCGGCGAGTGGTCACGATCAATGACGGGCAGCCGGGCGAGCGGTCGATTTCGACAGCCTGCATGCACTGTTCCGACGCACCCTGCATGGCGGTATGTCCGGTCGATTGCTTCTACCAGACTGATGAGGGCGTGGTGCTGCATGACAAGGACCTGTGCATTGGCTGCGGTTACTGCTTCTACGCTTGTCCGTTCGGAGCACCGCAGTATCCGCAGGCAGGTAACTTTGGCGGGCGCGGCAAGATGGACAAATGCACATTCTGCGCTGGAGGCCCCGAGGAGGACGGGTCCGAGGAAGAGTTTGCGCTTTACGGCAGAAATCGCCTGGCCGAAGGAAAGCTACCTCTCTGCGCCGAGATGTGTTCGACCAAGGCGCTGTTGGCGGGGGACGCGGATGCCGTATCGGACATTTACCGGGAGCGGGTTACAGCGCGCGGTTTCGGGGGCGGAGTTTGGGGATGGAACACGGCATACGGTTCCGATACCTGAGCACGCTCTGCTTCGTTGTCTTGGTGGCCCTGTGCGGTTGCAGGGAAAGCGAGCAGGGCCGCCGACTGGACACCGGCAAGGGAACCTACGCCGGCGCGCCTGACCAGCAGCTGAGTGCGGAAGTCCGAGAGGCGTTGGGGCGCCGTGCTGAATACCAGCGGTTCTGAGTGGTGATGTCGCAGCAGTTGCGTGCCTTCCTGACGGCGGTCGGCGTGATTGCCGGGTTGACCGCGGCCGGTTACGGGGTCGCCATCATGGGCGCCGCGGTCGTGATCGGTGATTCTCATGCCGTCGTCGAACAAAGCAGCAAGTCAGACGGATGGCGAGGCGTCCGCACCGGTGCCGCTGGTCGAGTGTCGATCCCGGATCCTCAAGCCGGGGTTCTCATACAGTCGGAAGGTGAGATCTGGCGATCGATTCGAAACGGGCCGGTTACAGTCATAGGCGCATGGGCCATGTTCGCCATGCTGGTACTGCTGGTCCTGTTCTACGCGTGGCGTGGGCGTATTTCACTGGCAGGCAAGCCGGCCCATAGAGAAGTGGTACGGTTCAACGGGATTGAACGCTTCGCCCACTGGATGACCGCAACCAGTTTCATTGTGCTCGCCCTGTCCGGCCTCAATCTGTTGTACGGCCGGTATCTCTTTATCCCTGTCATCGGTAAAGAGGCTTTCGCGACCGTGACCGAGGCAGGCAAGCTCCTTCACAACTTTGTGGCATTCCCATTCATGTTCGGCGTCGTGCTGATGTTTGTCCTATGGGTGCGGCACAACCTTCCCAGCCGAGTTGACCTGAAATGGCTTCGGCAAGGTGGCGGCCTATTCTCGGACCGGCATCACCCGGCCGCGGACCGGTTCAATGCCGGTCAAAAGGCGATCTTCTGGATCGTGGTGCTGGGCGGAATATCCGTAAGCCTTTCCGGCCTTGCCCTGTTGCTACCGTTCGCTTTTCCGATGTTCGGAAAGACCTTCGCCTTTCTGAATCTGTTCGGTTTCGGTTTTGCGGAAACCCTGACGTCTATGCAAGAAATGCAGCTTGCACAACTGTGGCACTCGGTGGTGTCGTTGGGGCTGATTGTGGTCATGTTCGCACACATATACATCGGTACAATTGGCATGGAGGGGGCGTTCCAGGCGATGGGGAGCGGCCGTGTAGACGCAGCGTGGGCTGAACAACACCACAGTCTCTGGGCGGCTAGCGCCGAGGAGGCACCGGCGGAGGACGACGCCGTTCCATCTGCCGTAAGGGAGGGCCAAGGCTAGCCACAACAGAATTCTTCGGCGCTCTCAGATGCGAAGTTCGCTGACGATTAGAGGGCCCAGAGCGCTACGCTGACGATCGCACGCGAAACCACCCCGGGCTTCGCGAGAATCATCGCCAACACGTGTTGAATGGTCGTGGACGGCGCGCGGTTGTCACCGCGTCACGTCCGTCATGTGCCATGTCGCGTAGATGCACGCCGCTCTAAGAACAGGCGGAACGTGGCAGCTGTTCCGACGGCTGCATTGGAGACTTGCCATTGAAGTTTCATCAGGTTTCGGGCGCATCGCATTTGCTGCGGCGGTTACGACATATCGATTCAGTCAGGTCTGCATCCCTCCGAAAACATCTCGCGGACGGCCCGTCCGGCGGGAGCCGAAGTCGAATTACTCGGCTGCGAGACAGGGTTCGTCAACTGGTCGATACCAGAGTCTTCCGCTACACCACGATGACCCTGATCGTGCTGAACGCGATTGCCCTGGGTTTCGAAACGTCTCCGTCGGTGATGGCAGTCGTCGGTGAGGAACTCCGTATCTTCGACCGCTTCGTCATCACAATTTTTTGCGTCGAGATTGGTCTCAGGATCGCCGCACGCGGGCTCCGGTTCTTTCTTGATCCCTGGGGGATCTTCGACTTCACCATCGTCGCTATCACGCTTGCTCCCGCGGCAGATTCGTTGTTGGTGCTTCGTGCCCTGCGCGTGCTCCGTGTATTGCGTGTGGTCTCGGCAATTCCTCGGCTGCGGAGAGTGGTGGGTGCGCTCTTGCACGCGGTGCCAGGAGTGGCCGCAATCGGAGTACTGCTGCTGCTGATCTTCTACGTCTATGCCGTGATAACCACCAATCTGTTTGGGCCAGCCTTTCCTGCATGGTTCGGCACGATCGGCGATTCGATGTTTTCCCTCTTCCAGATCATGACCCTGGAAAGCTGGTCGATGGGAATCGTTCGTCCGATTCTGCAACAGTACTCATGGGCCTGGATCGTATTCGTTTCCTTCATCGTCATTTCCAGCTTTACGGTGCTCAATCTGTTCATTGCAATCGTGATTGATTCGATGCAGACCATGCACGCGGAAGAACGTACCGCCGCATCGATGCGAGCGGAGAACGAGACCGCTGAATCGGACTCGGTGCTTCGCGAACTGCGGTCGCTGCGCAAGGAGTTTGCCGAGTTCCGCGATGCGCACCGCAAGTAACTGCACCGGGGGAGGGGATACGCGGAAAGTAGCACAGGCCTGCAGCCCAGTCGGGCCCATGCCGAGACGCTTAGCGGTGCCTACAAGCGTACGTCTGTGCCGACCCGCGCGTCCTGACCGTAACAGTCCGCCCAGCTCGGCAACGTCATTGCAGTAAGAACAGCTATCGCGCCCGTGGCGAACAAAGCCACCAGAAATGCCTTCATTAGCATTCTCCAGCAAGTTGGTTCAGTACGAGCAAAATGTATCTTGCACGTATTGGATGGATTCCGCCACCATGGCGGAAAGGAGATCGACATGGATGAAGAAACACTCAATCGGAGCCTGCGTCGTTTTCTGAAGACGCTTGGTGTCAACGCCCAGCGCGAAATCGAGACCGCCATTCGTGCGGCCGCTAGCGGCCAGCGGCTGCCCGACAGCCCCCTTAAGGCAACTGCCGAGATCCACATTCCGGAAATTGATTTCCGATTCGAACTCAATGCCGTTATCCAGTCTTCCTAAGTCACATGCCTGAAGAGCGTCACGTGACCGAACTACCGAAATGCTCTGGCCAGGACCTGTCCGGGGAGTTCTTGATCGCTCCCAGTCCTGACGATCCGAACCTGACACGAGAGGTCTCAGGAATCGATCACGAAGGCCGACGAGTGACGGCATACGTGGTTGCGGAGCGACCGTTGACTATCTTCCTCAACGACCAGGAAATCGTGACGGCCATGACCGTCGGTGACCATCCTGAACTCCTAGCCGTTGGGTACCTCGTGAATCAGGCGATGCTCCGCCGGGATGACACCATCAACTCGGTGGACTACGACGAAGAAGGTGAGGCGGTGATTGTTCGGACCGAACGTACGACTGATTACGAAGACATGATGCGTCATCGCATCCGCACATCCGGCTGCGCGGTGGGGACGATCTTCGGGCAGGTAATGGAGAGTTTTGAAGACACCGAACTGGACCCGGATGTCCGGTTTCGGACGTCCACGCTGTATTCCCTTAGCCGAAAAATCACCCTGCAGCCATCTCTGTATCTCAAGTCTGGCGCGATTCACGGCTGTGCACTCTGCGACGGAGAACGAGTGCTGCTGTATGTCGAAGATGTTGGTCGGCATAACGCTGCAGACATGATTGCCGGCTGGCTGTGGATCAATCGCGTCAATGCCTCTCGAATGCTGCTCTATACGACTGGACGCCTTACCAGTGAAATGGTCATCAAGACGGTACAAATGAGAATCCCGGCCCTGGTGTCGCGATCTGGGTTTACGGCCCAGGGCGTAGAGCTCGCCGAACGGGCCAATCTGACGTTGGTTGGCCGGGTGCGTGGCCGACGATTCCTTGCACTGGCAGGAACCCAACGTCTTGTTCTCGATGTCGATCCGGCAAAGGTGCCCGACGATCCGCCAACCAGCATTCGAAAGGGTGCGGTCCGCCAATAATGCCCGCCATGATCCATGTCGGCGCCCTGCTGGCGGGCGGGCAAGGCAGGCGCCTGGGTCGGGGTGACAAGGGATTGGTCCGCGTGGGCGATCGTCCCATGATCGCACGAGCCCACGATCGCCTGATGCCTCAAGTCGATCGAATCGTGATCAATGCCAACGGCGACCCGGGGCGGTTTCAATTCCTGAATTCTCCGGTTGTACCAGACAGCTTTGTCGACGAGGGAGGTGCGGGTCCTCTGGCAGGCATACACGCGGTGCTTGCCTGGTCGACGCGTGAAGCCGGCCCCACGGCACTGGTGACAACCGTTCCCGTCGATGCGCCGTTTCTGCCTGCAAACCTTGTCACTCGTCTTGCCGAATCTCGCCATTCCACGGGGGCAGCGATCTCGGTTGCCGGTTCCGGCGGTCGCCAGCACCCAGTCGTTGCGTGCTGGCCGGTGTCTGTTCTTGCTGACCTCGAGCAGGCCTTGGCTGACGGCGTCAGAAAGATCGATGCGTTCACTTCGAATTTCCGCGTTGCCGTTGTCGAGTGGGACATCACGTCCGTGGATCCGTTTTTCAACGTCAATACCGCGGAAGATCTTCGAAAGGCGGACTTGTTCGTAAGCAACTCGCCAACCATGACGGATTGACACACTCGACGAGGAGGCCGAGGACGCGTGACCCTTGATGGATAGTCGATAACCAGGCTTCTGAGGTGATGGGGCGGGCGCGGTCTCGACCGCCGTGATTGTCGCCCCAGCAACCGCGCCTCGCCACGTGGATCGACATACGCTGCACTGCCGATGGCCCGTGGGTGACGGGCGATCCCGCTCGGTAAGCGCTGGGCCAATTGACATTATGAAGAACCCGGTGACCGAGATGCTCGAGCACGGTGATACTGGCGATGGATCACTCGATTACACGTCCTGCTCGTCGGTGAAAATGAATTCCCCACTTATACTGCCGGGCGAATTGGAATCGATCGAACCGGAGGGTCGGCGCGTGTCGAATCTCGCACTTATGGACGGGATGGAGCGTCTCGGTACCGAGAGCGCATTTGTGGTGCTAGGCCGTGCTTCCGAACTTGAACGGCAGGGTAAAGACGTCATCAATCTAGGCATCGGTCAACCAGATTTCCGGACTCCCGGCCATATCGTCGAAGCGGCCGTCGGGGCCTTGCGGGATGGCCATCACGGGTACACGCCAGCCAACGGGATCCTTCCGCTTCGAGAGGCGGTAGCCGCCGATATTTCCGCCCGCCGCGAAATCGACGTGAATCCCGACCACGTGGTGATCGTCCCCGGGGGCAAGGTGACCATGTGGCACGCGATTCTCATGTTTGGTGCGCCCGGCCGAGAAATCATGTACCCCAACCCGGGCTTTCCTATCTACGAATCAGCGATTCGATTTACCGGAGCGACACCTGTGCCGATCGCGTTAGCGGAGGCGGACGGATTCGCATTCGACCCCGACGAAGTGCTTGGACAAGTAACGGAGAAGACGCGACTGATCATTGTCAACAGTCCCGCCAATCCAACTGGAGGCGTGATCCCGGTTCCAGTGCTCGATCGGCTTGCAGAAGGACTTGCCGATCATCCGCATGTGGCCATCCTTTCCGACGAGATCTATTCGCGCATCGTGTATCCGGGCTCTGAATTTGCGTCGATGCTGCGCTACTCTCATCTGCGTGACCGTCTCATCATGCTGGATGGATGGTCCAAGACCTACGCCATGACAGGTTGGCGGATCGGATATGCGATTTGGCCAGAATCGCTTGTTGAGCACGCGGTACGATTGAACATTAACTCCGTCAGTTGCACTAACGCTGCAACTCAGTATGCGGCAATTGCTGCGCTGAAAGGTCCCCAGGACGATGTCGACGCGATGGTCACCGCATTTGCCAAGCGTCGTGAGGTGTTGATCGAAGAGGTCAAGACGCTTCCCGGGTTGCGGATGATTCGCCCAGAGGGCGCGTTCTACGCCATGCCTAACGTCGAAGGCACTGGCATCCCGGCGTTGGAATTGCAGGATCGCCTGCTGGAGGAGCTGCACATTGCAACGGTGGCTGGAACCAGCTTCGGTGCGCTGGGCGAGGGCTATATCCGTTTGAGTTACGCTGCGGGCGTCGACGAGATCCGCACGGCCATGAAACGAATTCGCCAGCTGGCTGTAGCCGAGGGCTGGGGCCACCACTAGTGAACAAGGTCGCGGAACTGGTGCCGGAGCGAACCTCGAAGATCTCCAACAAGTTCCAGCTGATCGCGGAGGTGGATCCTGCTGGAGATCAACCGAAGGCAATCGCAGAGCTGGTTGATGGTCTGACGCAGGGTCAACGCGAGCAAGTACTTCTGGGCGTTACTGGTTCCGGCAAGACCTTCACGATGGCGCACGTCATTCAGCGGTTGCAGCGCACGGCACTGATTCTTGCCCACAACAAGACCTTAGCGGCACAGCTGTATGGCGAGATGAAATCGCTGTTCCCACGCAACGCCGTCGAGTACTTCGTCTCGTACTACGATTACTACCAGCCCGAAGCTTACGTCCCTCGGACGGACACATACATAGAAAAAGACGCTTCGATCAACGAGCACATTGATCGTATGCGCCATGCGGCGACCCGGGCACTTTTTGAGCAGAGCCACGTAGTCATTGTGGCCAGCGTTTCATGCATCTACGGAATCGGACCGCTCGAGACCTATACCCGAATGATCATCGAACTGAGGACCGGTGGTCGTGTGGAACGGAATGCTCTCCTCGCCCGCTTGGTCGAATTGCATTACCGCAGAAACGACATGAACCTGGTTCGAGGAACGTTCCGCGCTCGAGGAGACACGATCGAGGTCTTTCCGGCTCATCTTGAAGATCGTGCATGGCGGATTGATCTCTTCGGGGAGACCGTAGAGCGACTTTCCGAGTTTGACCCACTGACCGGAGAACGCACCGCCACGATGGACGAGGTGCGCATATACGCAAACAGCCACTACGTCACGCCGAAGCCGACACTTGCGCAGGCCATCGAACGCATTCGGGTTGAACTGGCCGAGCGATTGGCGGAACTGGAGGGCTCGGGGAAGCTGCTCGAACGTCAACGATTGGAAGAACGGACCAATTTCGATCTGGAAATGATGGCAGCAACCGGAAGCTGTGCCGGCATTGAGAATTACTCGCGCTATCTGACGGGGCGTCGCCCCGGGGAGCCGCCACCCACTTTGTTCGAGTACTTGCCGGAAAACTCGATCTTGTTCGTGGATGAAAGCCACGTCACGGTTCCCCAGCTGCGTGGGATGTTTCGAGGGGACTTTAACCGCAAGACCACCCTAGCTACTCACGGTTTCAGGCTCCCGTCGTGCGTCGACAACCGTCCCCTGAAATTCGAGGAATGGGATGCGATGCGGCCCGCTACCGTGCTGGTGTCCGCGACGCCCGGTCCATGGGAACTCGAGCACACCGGTGGCAAAGCGGTCGAGCAGGTGATCCGGCCAACTGGTCTGGTGGATCCCGAGTGTGAGGTCCGCCCGGCAGGCAACCAGGTTGATGACCTGCTTGGTGAGGCACGCGCCGTCGCCGAACGTGGCGGCCGCGTGCTTGTTACCACCCTCACCAAGCGCATGGCCGAAAACCTGACCGAGTACCTGGAAGAAGCCGGCCTCCGGGTTCGTTACCTACACTCCGACGTCGATACGCTGGAACGAATTGAGATCATCCGTGACCTTCGGCGCGGTGTGTTCGATATCCTGGTTGGCATCAACCTCTTACGAGAGGGTTTGGACATTCCCGAGTGCGCACTGGTTGCCATTCTCGATGCCGACAAGGAAGGATTCCTGCGATCACGCACGTCCCTCATTCAGACGATCGGACGAGCGGCACGGAATATAGACGGACGAGTCATCCTGTACGCCGATCAGGAAACTGACTCGCTAAAGGGGGCATTGGACGAAACGCGCCGACGCAGGGAACTGCAGATGCAGTGGAATCGCGCTCACGGAATTCAGGCGGAAACCGTAAGGAAGGAGATCGCTGACGTACTGGGCAGCATTCATGAGCAGGATCACGTAACGGTAGAAATCAGCTCCGAAGTTCCGCATCGCATTGGGCACAACAGGGAAGCTTACGAAGCCGAACTGGAAGAACGGATGCATCGGCACGCTGCTGCACTTGAGTTCGAAGAAGCTGCGTTGGTACGCGATGAACTGAAGGCGCTGCGGGATAATGAGCTGGGGTTATCTCCAAGCGCAGGGCCCAGGTCGCCACCACGTCGTCGGCGAACCGTCGGGAATTCCGGCCGGACCCGTTCAAGGCGTCATTGACGTGGGCAACGATTCTGGGCGAGGAATGGCACTGGTAACCGGGGGGGCCCGCCGCATTGGCGCGGCGTTGGTGAGGGCGCTTGCACGGCTTGGATACCCGGTCGCGATACATCACATGCGCTCCGGAAATGCGGCGTCAAGACTTGTTAAGGAGATAGCAGATAGTGGAGGCGTGGCTCACGCATTCTCTGCGGACTTGCGATCGGATGGAGCCGCGCAACAGCTATTGCGGACCGCGACACAACAGCTTGGTCCATGTACGATCTTGGTCAACAATGCTTCGCACTTTGCCCACGACACGCTGCTTACCGGAACTCGGACGTCCTGGGACGACCATCTCGAGCTAAACCTCAGAGCTCCCTTGGTACTTAGCCGTGTGTTTGCAGACCTGCTGCCTGCCTCCACATCCGGCCTGATCGTCAATCTGCTGGACCCCAGAGTTTGGACTGTGACGCCGCACTACCTTTCCTACAGCGTGAGCCGAGCGGGCCTATGGGCCGCGACCCGCATCCTTGCCCTAGAGTTAGCCCCGCGAATTCGCGTCAATGCCATCGGCCCCGGACCGACACTTTCCAGCGAGTCTGAAGGAGAGGCCGGCTTCCGTGCCACACGCAACCGACTGCCGTTGTCACCTGGTCCGTCGCCGGAAGATATTTCCGAAGCGCTGGTTTACTTGGTTAGCGCGAAGTCAGTTACCGGGCAGATGATTGCACCGGACGGAGGCCAGCACCTTGGCTGGCTTCACCCTGCGCCAGATGAGCCGATCCGTGGCTGATTCACGCACGCTTCTTGTCCAGGGCCTGGAAGTTGAATGCCTGATTGGCGTCCATCGGCACGAACGCAGCAGCGTGCAGCGCGTCCTAGTCGACGTCGAACTGGAGGTCGAACCAAATCGACATGGCGACGACCTCAAGCGCGTCGTCAGTTACGAGGACGTGGTAGTGGCGGTCCGACGCCTGGCGGCAGACGGCCATATCCAGTTGGTCGAGACGCTTGCCGACCGTGTGGCTACCTGTTGCCTCGGCTTTGACGGCGCTGTCAGCGTCCATGTCACGGTGCTAAAACCTGACGTGCTCCCCGATGTGGCCGCGTTGGGAGTAAGGGTGCGGCAGACTCGTTGAAGCCTGATTGTGCAAGATGCAAGCGCTACCAACCTGTAGTTGCAGGACTTTTATTCACAAGAGGTAAGTTTTGTGGTGTGACCAACTAACCAGAGACACCAATCCGGCAGTCGCAGCTTGGTCCAGAATTGGGATCACTTAATAGGTATTGTAATTCAACCGGTTAGAATCTCGTAACTATACCTGACAATTGCGCTTTCCAAGCAGTTTATCCATTAGACACAAGCGATTGAGCGAGCCGCGGTGAGTTTTTCCACAAGGTTTTCCACAGTGCCGGTTCAGCAGTAAATCGAGGGAAGCGGTTGATTGCCCGCTTTCGGCAAGTCAAAGTCAGGCATGGAACCGCGAACATCTGGTCCTTTGAAACACTTGGCTCCATCCGGTCAATCTGGCACCAGCCCGAATGGAGCTGGGCAAAGCGATCTGCAGATCGGAGCGGAAGTGGTGCGCGCCGCGGCACGCTCACTCCCTGCCAGACCCGGCGTCTATCAGATGGAAGCGGCAGATCGGGAAGTGCTGTACGTGGGGAAGGCACGTGTGCTGAGGAACCGGGTGGCCACGTACTCGTCAGTCCAGCGTTTGCCGATCCGTCTTCGGAGGATGATCGCACAGGTCAGACATGTCGAGTTCACGGTGACGGAACACGAAGCCGAAGCGTTGTTGCTAGAGGCCAATCGAATCAAGAAGCTTCGGCCTCGATACAACATCCTTTTGCGGGATGACAAGTCTTATCCCTACATCCACCTTCGCACCGATCATGCATGGCCACAACTCCTGAAACATCGAGGACGCAAGCGAAGGGACGGACACTATTTTGGACCGTTTGCCTCTGTCCGCGCTGTCAACGTGACCTTGAACGCTCTCCAACGCGCGTTTCCCTTACGCACTTGTACCGATAGGGAATTTGAGGCGCGTGACCGACCCTGTCTCCAGTATCAGATCCGCCGCTGTTCCGCCCCTTGCGTCGGGAAGGTCGAAGATTCCGAATATGCCGGATTTGTCGAACATCTGAGGCGTTTCCTGGGCGGCGGCGGCAAGGAAGTTCAGGCATCCCTGCGCTCCGCCATGGATCGTGCCAGCGCCGACCTGGAGTTCGAACGCGCCGCGGTGCTGCGAGACCGGATTCAGGCGCTGAATACCATTCAGACTGCTCGCGGCGGTGATTTGCAACATGTGGGCGACGCAGACGTTTTTGCCGTCGCGGAACAGGGTGGGCAGATTGCGGTCCAGGTTTTCTTTTTCCGCGGCGGCAGCAACTTTGGCAATCGAACGCATTTCCCGATGCACGGCAAAGAGATTCCTCCTGCCACGGTGCTGGGGGCCTTCATTTCACAGTTTTATGACACCCAAGCACCGCCGGCGACCCTGCTGCTCAACGAGAAAGTGCCGGACATGGAACTGTTGGCAGAGGCGCTTTCCATCAAGGTTGGGCGGCGTGTTGCGATCCTTGTTCCGCAGCGGGGAGACAAACGACAGGCAGTGCGCGCCGGCGAGGACAACGCGAAAGCCGCATTGGCTCGCCGCATCTCCGAACGTTCCAATCAGCTGGAACTGCTGGACGCCTTGGTGGAAGTTTTCGGCTTACTGCATGCGCCACGCCGCATTGAGGTCTTCGACAACAGTCATTTACAGGGGACCCACCCAGTGGGAGCAATGGTCGTCACCGGACCGGACGGCTTTGCGAAAGCATCGTATCGTCGGTTCAATGTCCGAAACGCCGACCCCAGTGATGACTACGCGATGATGCGGGAAGTACTGGTGAGGCGCTTCAAGAGGCTCCAGCGCGAGGATCCAGACCGGAGCAAGGGGCAATGGCCGGACCTGCTTCTGATTGACGGAGGCGCAGGTCACCGCAGCGCCGCCGTCGCGGCGCTGGCAGAAGTCGGAATCAGCGGACCTGCGGTCGTCGGCGTCGCCAAGGGGCCGGACCGCAATGCAGGACGGGAGCTCTTCTACGCTGGCTTTGAGCGCCCAATCTCGCTAGCCACGGATGACCCGGTACTGTATTTCCTGCAACGACTTCGCGATGAGGCGCATCGATTCGCGATCGAAGGGCATCGAGCTCGCAGACTGCGCGCCGGAATACAGTCGGAATTGGATCAATTGCCAGGTATTGGACCTCGCCGCAAACGGGCGCTGATCTTGCATTTCGGCTCGCTCCGGGCGATTCGAGATGCGACGTTCGCCGAATTGCTGCAGGTAGAGGGCATCAGTGCGACAGTGGCCCGCACCATCCACGATCATTTCTCCAGCGATGTCTGAAGCCAACACGTTGAATGCGGCCCTGCTGGTGACCTGCGGGCGTATCGTCCTGGTAGTCCCCTTCGTAGCGTGTTTCTATTGGCCTGAGCCTTGGGGGATTTGGGGGGCCGGCAGCATATTTGTTGTCGCAGGCATCAGTGATGCGCTGGATGGATGGATGGCCCGACGCCTGAACATGGTGACCAAGCTCGGGGCAATCCTGGATCCGGTTGCGGACAAAATCATGCATGCCGCAGCACTGATCATGCTAGCTGCAGACGGACGCGTTCCCGCGCTGGCCGCAGCAATATTGATTGCCCGCGACTTCCTGGTAGGCGGGTTGCGGCAAATGAAAGAGGGCAGGGGAGCGTTGGCGGTCTCCCCCGTTGCCAAAGCCAAGACAGCATTGCAGTTCCTCGCGCTAAGTACGATCTTGCTGGCGCCAGGCGTAGCGACAGTTGAATGGCTTGCCGCCGCCGGATTGGGGCTCCTGTGGACCAGCGTTGCACTTAGCGTTTGGAGTGGCAGTCTCTACACCCTGAGATTCGTCCGTGTCCTGAACTCGGAGCGGACTTGACCCCCTCGGCTTCGCTGCACGAGCATTGGGACCCCATTTGGGCCGCCTTCTAGAATGCCGGAGCGCGCAAATCCGCACTTCTGCAGGCCATGAAGAGCATATGGTCCCTGGCCTTGACGCCATCACAATTGGCAATCGCGAGGAACGATGTTGGAACGAGTTACGACCGGGTACCGCATCCCGCGCACCGTATTTGCTGGTCGGGCCGAAACCGAGGGCGACGGGGTTGAAGTCAGACGCCTGATCGGCGTTCCGGAACTCGACATGGTCGACCCGTTCCTACTGCTGGATGTGTTCTCGGTGAACACTCAAGAGGACCGGAGTGCGGGGTTTTCACCGCATCCGCATCGTGGGTTCGAGACCGTAACGTATTTGCTCGCAGGCGAAGTTCGACACGCAGACAGTGCCGGCCATGAAAGCGTGCTGCAGGCCGGAGGCGTGCAGTGGATGACCGCAGGCCGGGGTGTGGTGCATTCGGAAATGCCGGAAGGAAAGACTGGATTGGTAGCCGGCCTGCAGCTCTGGGTGAATCTGCCGAAATCGCACAAGATGACAGATGCCAACTACCAAGAGTTTCGTTCTGATGAAATCCCGGTGGAAGAACGAGGAAGCCAGGTAACGGTCAAGGTAATTGCTGGCACAACTGGGAGAGGTACCACCGGACCGGTCCGCCAGCCGCTGACCGAACCACGCTACTTTGACTTTGACTTGGGCGCTGGGGCTGCCGTTCTGGAGCCGGTCCCAAGCGATCACAACGCTTTCATATACATGATCAACGGCTCGCTGGAGTTTCCTGGCGACGATTTGAGCGTGCATCCACTCGGCGGTGAGACGCTTGCGGTACTCTCCCACGGTACGGAGCTTCGCGTGTCGGCGGGAACAGACGGAGCGCGGTTCCTGTTAGTCTCCGGACGACCGCTTCGTGAAACGGTCGCGCGCAGCGGGGGGATCGTCATGAACACGCTGTCGGAAGTTCATGCTGCCCAAGAAGATTTTCGCCGCGGTCGACTGGCGGGCTAGGGCGCGTTCCGTGGAAGTACTCTATTTCGCGTGGGTGCGTGACCGCGTTGGGACGGCCCGTGAGCACGTGAATCCGCCGGACGCGGTGACCACGGTGGGCGAGCTGGCGCTATGGCTCGCGACGCAAAGCAAGGAACATGCTGAAGCTTTCCGGGACTGCGATGTGCTCAGGGCAGCTGTCAATCAAGAGCACGTCTCATTTGCCCATCCAATTGCCACGGGTGATGAGATTGCTTTTTTCCCGCCCATGACCGGGGGATGATCTGGTGATTCGGGTTCAGGGCGCTGACTTCGAGCCGGGAGCTGAAATCGACCGACTGTTGGATGGGCACACCGCTGTCGGCGGTGTGGCTAGCTTTATCGGAGTGGTTCGCGACGATCCTGAGGACGGTCCGGCACTGCGGGCGATGACGTTGGAGCACTACCCTGGCATGACCGAGCGCATGCTCGAGGCCATCGAGCAGGAGGCGAACCAGCGCTGGGACCTGTGCGCAAGTCTCATCGTCCACCGGTATGGCCGCATGGTACCTGGGGACCGCATCGTGCTGGTGGTTACGGCCGCTCGCCACCGGCAGGCAGCCCTGGAGAGCTGCCAGTTTTTGATCGACTGGCTGAAGACCAAGGCCCCATTCTGGAAACGCGAAGAAACGGAGGATGGTGAACATTGGGTGCAGGCCCAAGCTCGAGACGACGTCGCGGCGGCGAAGTGGCAGGTTGAACCGTCAGTTAGCTAACACGAATCGATCAGCCGTGCTTGATCGCTCGGCTTCCTGTAGAAACAGGATCTATTCCAATTCACTTACGCGGTGACAGGTTGATCCGATGGGTTCGGAACAAGTGGCAGACCACCTTCCATCGTCGAAGTCAGCCGCAGGTCAGCTTGGCGTATTCCTCGATCATTAGCCGGCAGATTTTGCCTGGCTTGTAGGTGTGCTGGCCGATTACTGACACCGGCGTGACCTCGGCTGCAGTGCCGGTCACGAAGACTTCCTCCGCCCGACTGATTTCGTCGGGCATGATCACTTCCTCAATTACCTCGATTCCATTTGCCTTGGCGATCCCGATAGCCGTGCGACGGGTAATTCCATCCAGAAAGCAGTCCGGCACCGGTGTGTGAATGACGCCATCCCGCACAAAAAAGATGTTGGCGCCCGTGGTCTCCGCAACTCGCCCGCGATGATCAAGCATCAGAGCGTCGTCGTAACCGTCACGCTCGGCGGCGTGCTTGGCAAGCGTGCACGTCATGTAGAGGCCGGCGGCCTTTGTATTGACGGGCGCGGTCTCGGGGGACGGACGCCGCCAGTCGGCAAGCGCCAGGCGGATCCCCTTCAAGCGAGCTTCCGGGGAGAAATAGGACGGCCACTCCCAAGCAGCGACTGCGATATGGATGGTGTTGCGTTGGGCTGAAATCCCCATCATTTCGCTGCCGCGCCAAACCACCGGCCGGACGTACCCATCGACGATTCCGTTGGCCTCAAGCACAGCGTGCCGAGCCTGGCTGAGTTCCTCCCCAGAGCAGGGGAACTCCATCCCTAGTGTGGTGGCGGAGTGGATCAAGCGATCCGTGTGCTCCTGTTCCTTAAAGATTTTCCCGCCGTAAGCCCGCTCGCCTTCGAACACGGAACTGGCGTAATGCAAAGCGTGGCTCAGCACGTGAAGCTGCGCTTCACCCCAAGGCAGCAGTTTGCCGTCAAGCCAGAGCTGTCCGGGCAGTCGGCCATAATCTTCAATCATGGGAGGTGCCCCGCAGGAATCACTGGTACCGTTCCGGAAAGGACCGCATCGTAGTACCTTACCGCTAGAAACGTCAACATGGCTGACGCATTTATGTCGGACTTCGCTACACGTGCAATCGCAGAACGCCTTTTCTTCGGCTACCGCGCATTTACCGGCGATGCGGACCGCGTCCTGGCTAGTCGCGGCCTAGGGCGGGCGCACCATAGAGCGCTCTATTTCATTGAGCGTGCCGGAAGCATTCCCGTGCACGAGTTGCTAGCGACACTAGGAATCACCAAGCAGGCTCTGACCAGGGTCCTGCGCGAACTCATGGAGGCAAGACTGGTCGAACGGCGGCGGGATCCGACCGACGGACGAAGGGGCATTCTGACCCTAACCAACGCTGGCCGCGCTCTTGAGTTGTCCTTGCTTCATGCGCAAAAAGCGCGAATTGAATCTGCCTTGCAGGACGCTGGCCCAAGCGGCAGTGCAGCGGTCCATGCGTTTCTCGAAGCGCTCATGGAGCCGGACGATCGGGAACGGATTGGAACTTCGCTGTGAGCAGCTCACCGCATGCCAGAACTCGATCGCTCGATGCCAGGCTGCTTGTCGTTGACGATGATTCTCGGCTGAGAAATCTCTTGCAGCGGTATCTTTCCGGGCAAGGGTATCTCGTTGATGTCGCTCGAGATGCCGGCGAAGCAAAGGAACGCCTGACGGGAATAGCCTATGACCTGATCGTGCTTGACGTAAGCATGCCGGGCGAAGATGGCCTCACCTTTGCGCGTTCGCTGCGCGCGATGGGCAACGTGCCAATCCTGTTTCTGACAGCACGGAAAGAAACCAGGCACCGAATAGAGGGGCTGGAAGCGGGAGCGGACGACTACATGGGGAAGCCGTTCGATCCGCATGAGCTTTCGTTACGTGTCGCAAGCCTCCTGCGCCGCGTCAAGTCGGACGCCCCTCCAGGATGGGTGCATTTCGGTGAGTACCGATTTGACCTTGAACGCCGTCGCCTTTGGAATCGTTCGGGACCGGTCATGCTCACCGCGCGCGAGGGTGAAGTGCTGGTGCATTTGGCCAGGGCCCTCGGCAAGCCAGTTCGGCGCGACAAACTGGGGCACGAGAGCTCACTTGGGGAGCGGAGCGTCGACGTTTGTATTAACCGTCTCCGCCGGAAACTTGGGGAGGACGCCCGTTCAGCTCGTCACATCATCTCGATTCGCGGCACTGGTTATGCGCTTCGCGCGAGCCCCTGATGAAGCTCCTGCCGTTTGAGCGGCCCAGTTTGGAAGTACGGCGCGTACTGCCGCGAGGGTTCTTTGGACGGGCCCTCGTCATCGTTGCCGTGCCCTTGGTACTCCTGCAACTGCTCCTCGCGGCAATCTTCTACGAAGAACACTGGGAGGAAGTCGGGCGCCAGCTCGCTTACCAGTTTGCCAATCAGCTCAATTCGATCAGCAAACAGATCGCCAATGCCCCCGATCAGGCGGACGCGGTCATCAGCCAAAGTCAAGAAGCTTTCAATATCCGCCTTCACTACGAACCCGGCGAAACTTTGGACGCGGGTCGCCTGCACCCGGCCGACAGCTATCTGGACTATGCGCTGGAACGGATGCTCGGCAGAAGATTGGATTATTCATACCGGTATGACACCCGATCGCATGATGACACGGTGGAAGTGCAAGTGGAGCTGCCTTCAGGTGTCCTGACTGTCGTCGCGCCAATCGAACATGTGTCGAGTTCCACGACCAATATCTTTATCTCGCTGATGATCATGAGTTCGGTTCTCGCGTTCGTGCTGGCCGTCTATTTCTTGCGGCAACAGGTCCTCCCGCTTCGCGCCGTCGCCAGAGCAGCTGAACGCTTCGGTCGCGGAGATACTCACGCCCCGCTTGTTGTTAGAGGTGCCACGGAGGTCCGGAGAGTGGCACAGGAATTTCTGACGATGCGGGACCGGATCCAGGCTCAAATCGAACAACGCACCGAGTTTCTTGCGGGCGTAAGCCACGACTTGCGGACCCTCGTCACGCGGCTTCGTCTACAGCTGGAACTGTTGGGTGATACTGACGACCGAAACAGCATGAAAGCCGATCTCGACGAAATGGAATTCATGATTGAATCCTATCTCGCGTTTGCGCAGGGAGAAGGGGAGGAGGCCCCTGACAACGTTGACCTCGGTGAACTGCTGCGAAACGTTGTCGTGCGACTGGACAATGGTTCCGGCCGCATCGAACTCAGTC
The DNA here is from genome assembly GCA_022825705.1 of Alphaproteobacteria bacterium. GTDB lineage: Bacteria > Pseudomonadota > Alphaproteobacteria > TMED109 > TMED109 > VXPW01. The sequence goes on along the minus strand of JAJDWH010000001.1, from coordinate 2,048 downwards.
GGTGCGAGCCGGTACGCGCACGTGTTCGCGCGGGAGCAGTCCGTCGGGCCATTACAAATCTCGTGGAAAACGCGTTGCGACAAGGGCATCGGCTGGAAGTCAGCCTGACGCAACAGAGGGACGGTGCCCATATCGTGATTGATGACGACGGGCCGGGAATTCGTGCCGAACAACGTGAAGAAGCCTTCAAACCGTTCCGGCAACTCGATAATGGGGGAATGTCCGGAGGCACGGGCCTCGGGCTTACGATCGCCCGGGATATTGCACGAAGTCATGGCGGGGAGATCGAGCTAGCTGACTCGCCGGCAGGGGGATTGCGCGCCCTGTTCCGTATTCCGCTGTAACCGCGTCAACGCCGGTGGTCTTGGCGATGTACCGATGAACACTCCCGTGCATCTGCTCATGGGACTCGCAGCCTGCGGTCGGCCCGGCATGAAGTCCAGAAACGCCGCGGCCGTCGCCGGCGCCTTTCTTCCCGATGCCACCATCATTGCCATGGTTCTTTGGCAAGGGTGGGTGATGGGTCGAACAGGCCAGCAAATCTTTGGGATCGACTATTTCACGGAATTTTGGCAAGAGATCTTTGCGGTCTCGAACTCCATCCCGATTTTCCTGGCGTTCGCGGCCCTTGGGCTCCTGACAAGACACCGATGGGCCATTGCGTTCGCGGGCGCCGCGATCCTGCATGTGCTTACGGACATACCACTCCATGCAGGCGACGGTCATCCGCCATTCTGGCCGTTCTCCGATTGGACATACCTGAGTCCGTTCTCCTACTGGGATGTTCGTTACGGAGCTGCCGTCCTCGCTCCCGCTGAATTTCTTCTTTGCACCGGGCTCCTCATTTGGCTCTGGAGGAGCTACCAGGGCGTCCTGGCCCGCGTGACCATTGGGGCCTGTTTGGCCATCGAAGCACTGTTCGTATTCGCCGCTGAGGCTGTCTATGGGATGTGAGCAACTGTCTTCGGAGATGGGCACGAGCGAGAATACGAATGCCGCCGCCGCCGAAAGAGGGCGTGTTCAGACACCCTTTATATGCGCATAATGAGGATTATGACAATTGACATTGCTTCTCACGATGATCTTATAAGCGAATGTACTAACTTGTATATTGGATATCCTTCTGTCATTCCGGCAATCCTCCCGGGGTGCGCAGGGCGTTCCAACACATCGTAGTGCCCGCCACGGCGCAACCTCCATCGGTTTGCCGGGCCAGTAGTCGATCCCCACTCCCCTCATGCAATAACGCGTCTTCACACGCGTTCGAGATCTTGCTAGCGGTTGAGCGACCACTGTGGCGCAGTGGAACGCCTAATGGCGGTCTCGGCGTCGAGTGCAAGATCCGCTTGCGTTCGGAACCTGATGCAGCCAACCCGGCGGTAGTGCCGCCGGATCTACGACCTCACCCGGCGTGCGTGTGGTGAAACTCCCAACAACTTTCAGGGGGTTGCGCAACATGAGCGTCCTCCAGCACGGAGGATCGACCCACCTGCAGAAACTGCTGGGCGATCAAATTGGGAGAACCGGGTTGTCGGGACTGTAGTGGCGCGATAATGTCATACGATGTCACGTCTACGTGGAGTGAATATCCAGCCGCGGTCACCAAGCTAACGATAGTTCACGCCCCTCGTACGATGGCAATGGCGCCTGCTTCCCAGGCATTCCGTCCATAAGGCGATTGACGACATGCAGAAATTGATGCGAGACGCAGTACCACCCATCGGGATCATCGCGCTAGGCCTTGCCCTCCTCCTGATGCCGCTCCGTGACGCAACGGCCCAGGACAGCCCAGTCAGTATTGGCGGCGCACTGGGAGTGAACTGGGTGTATGGCGACTACGACAACCGCCGCGGCGAAAACCTAGGGGACGTGGACCTAGAGATCTTCCGTCTCAACGCTGACCTCAACCACAACAACCTCATCGGCAGGGTGGAGTACCGGTGGTACGACGGCTACAGCATGATGCACACGGCATGGCTGGGGTATCAATCGGACGCCTTTGGCACGGTGCGGGCTGGTATCGTGCGTGTCCCCTTCGGTCCCGGCGA
>JAJDWH010000046.1 GCA_022825705.1 Alphaproteobacteria bacterium | reverse complement strand
GAACGGAAAGGGTCGGGACATGGCCGACAGAACGAAGATCACAACGGCGCGCGCTCGCGCCTTCATGCCTGCGGACGGGCGCGAGGCGGTCCTGTGGGACAGCCTCGCGCCGGGGTTCGGACTCCGGGTGCGCCCGAACGGACGCAAGACATGGATCGTGCACCGCCGGCGCGCGGGCGCCGTCGTCAGGAAGACGCTCGGAGCCCTTGATGCGCTGAGCGTCGAGAACGCGCGCCAAGCCGGCCGCGCACTGCTCGCCGAGGCGAAGGCGGGGACGGTTCCGACCATGCGGAGGTTCGCGCCGTCGTTCCTCGCCGATTGTGCCGAACGCTGGAAGCCCGCGACACGGGCAACCTATGCGCACATCGTGCGGCGCTGGATACTGCCCACGTTCGGCGGCCGTCGCGTCGACGCCATCGGCACGACGGAAGTACGGCGCTGGTTCGACGGGATCGCGGCTACGCACCCCGGCTCAGCGAACAGGCCTTCAGCCAACTGTATCGGGTCCGGCTATTCTGGGGATGTGGCGGCAGCGGGGCGTGGTCCGGGAACCGACACGGTTAGCAAGAATTATGGTCACGTGCGATGGCGTTGTGAAATTCGGCGAGGCAACGCAGTTGAGGCGGTGGGCTCCCGGCGTAGTGCACCGGGTGGGCCTTCTCACCCTGGTGCCGTTCCGCACTCGATGAGGGAGCATGTCTGCACCGCAGGTCCTCGCTATCGATGTACCACCGGAACGTCGCGTCATCGACTGCGGGGTGTCGAAGACTTCACGGTGAATGGCTAGACGAACACTTGGTCAGCGATTGCACTTCCGGCCGGCGAACAACCCGCGGGGGTTGGCCGCCGTTCCCGCAAAAGGGGGGCCTCCGGGCGTGCGCTCTTCGACATAATCCGGATATCGCGACAACATTCACCCTGAAGCCGCCGCCCGCGACTCCCGTCCCGGGCGGCACGTTGCCAGACGATCATTCACGGCATCCATCCCGTTTTGTTGAATCATGTCAACATGACTCAGTCGCGACATCCGAAGAATGAGGTTGAAGGTGCGTTGCAAGAGGCCGAAAGTGCAGCTTGGCCCGTGACGTCGCCTCGATCCAGTCACGGCTGGGGCGTCATCCGATGCGGCGCGGCCGGCGAAACCTCGGAATGCCGGGCATCGGTCTGGTCCACGTCGCGAAGCCCTGGCATCCATTCCAAGCATTTGAGGCGCTTCATCGCGCGGTGTCCTCATTGGAAAGTCTGACGAAGAGGAGCGCAGCGACATGTCCACCTTTCACTTCACCCTGATCGTCGACGGTACCGACCTTCAGGACCAGCTCTTGATTGACCGGCTGTTCGAAGCTGGTTGTGACGATGCGACGGCCGGCTCCAGAGACGGAGTACAGTATGTCGATTTCGATCGCGAAGCCGAAGCGCTGGATGACGCCATCCTGTCGGCCGTGGACGATCTGGAGACGCTGGAGGGCGTCGAGGTCATCCGTATCGCGGACGCTGGGCTAGCTTCCATGGCGGATATTGCGGCCCGCGTCGGCCGGACACGCGAAAGCGTTCGCCTTCTCGTCAAGGGAGCGCGCGGCCCTGGAAACTTTCCGAAACCAGTCACCGATCCCCGCAGTCGACACCGGCTGTGGCGCTGGTCCGAAGTCGCGATCTGGTTCAAGGAGTATCGGGGTGAGTTCCCCGTGGCCGGCGACGACCGACTTGCAGCCATGTACAACGCCGCTCTGGAATTCCGGCACAATCGACGACTCCTCGAACCTTCGATTCCCGTCAGCCTTCGCGACCTCGTAAGGACCTGCTCAACCTGACCGCCCACCGACACGGGACCGGGACCGAAAGCGAAGCCTCGGCACCCCTTGACGGATGTCGCCGGGTTCGGTGACGAAGCAGCCTCCGTGAAATCATTCGTGCCTTCCGTCGCCGAATCGGGCGTGACCGGTGGCTCCACGCTATGCGCCAGGCCCATGCAAGCGGACTACAGCAGCAGGGGACAGATCAGTGCCGTTGTTGTACAGACCGTGACATATCATTGCCGTGAAACGAGAGCCACAGCTTGGTGCGATTGACATTAGACTCCGCCCTGCACGACTTTCAGAGATTTCCAAGCTTCGTTCAAGCTCATGATTGGGCCCAGGTCACCGTGGGGTGCTCACCGGAACACCACACGGAGGTGGCGGCCTCCAAGCGAGCGACGGCGAATGCGCCGTATACGCGTTTTTCAGGGCCAGAAACGGTTTCGGGTCGGGCAAACGGGTTACTCGCCGAGATTCACCAGCCAACAATCAACAATATGGTACCGGGCGCGCAGGAAGCGCCTTCGAGAAGGACATTTGGACCCATAGGGCCGAGTTCAACCCGCTTCAAGGGACACGAAAAAGACATCGGTCTATGGATACGCGCCAATTTCGGACGCGCGAACATCACATTTTCCGAAGATTGGCCGGCTACTATGTCGCCGCTGCTGGAAGCTTATCTCCACTATCGAATCCGCCCTCGGTTTGAGGACAGGAGACGGTGGCCACCGTTTTACGGTCATGCCCGGTCCCCGGCAGACCCGGGAGGCTGTTGCCATACGTATGAGAGTCGTGAGACGGCGGCGGCAACCGACCGGCTCGGCTGGTATGCTGAGGGTCCGGGTGCCCGCGAATTGCTCAACCGCGACACTCCCGGATTTCCGGCGGAGCGGTTGGCGGGCGTACGGCAAGACCGGTTCCCGGTTCTAAGAACGGCTTGCACTGCCCGTTTCGCGCGTGGCGTTATGGCAGCGGAATGAGGTCCATTTGACCGCAACTGGCGGCTTGTTCCGGTACCCGTTTCTCGGATCGGCAGTTCAGACGGCGATGGCGGTCCCGGTCCAGCGCTGCTCGCATCTTCTTCCTGAGCGGGACTTCACGATGGATCCGAAGCCATGGTCATGAACGCCGTGCGATACGCAATGCTCGCCGCTGTCGCCGTCGTGCTGACGGCCCCGCTCGGCGCCTTCGGGCAGGAGGGGGGCGACGCTACTGTCGCGGCACCCGCGCAGGGGGTTTCGGATGCCGGCGCCGCTACCGAGGAAGCCCAGGCCCTGCTGCGGGAAGGCCGGCTTGCCGAGGCGCTCGATTTGCTGCGGTCCCTTGCGCAGGGCCCGGAGGTGGATGCGGACGTCGTCTTTCTCATCGGCCTTGCGACAATCGAGCTTTCGCGGCAGCCAGGGGTGGCGGACGACACCCGCGAGGCCCTGCTGGAAGAGGCGATCGCGGCGTTCCGCTTCATGCTGATCAACCGCCCGGAACTGGTGCGCGTACGCCTGGAGCTGGCCCGGGCGTTCTTCCTGAAGGGGGAGGACGACCTGTCGCGCGAGCAGTTCGAGCGCGTGCTCGCCGGCAATCCGCCTGCTCCGGTCGTGGCCAACGTCCGGAGCTTCCTCGCGGAGATTCGGGCCCGCCGGCGCTGGACCGTGCGCGGGGGCTTCGCCCTGGCGCCCGATACCAACATCGGCGCCACATCGGAAGAGCGCATCATCTACATCTCCGGCCTGCCGTTCGTGCGCGATGCGGAGGAGCTGTCGACCTCGGGCGTCGGTCTTTCCGCGTGGCTGAGCGGCGAGTACCAGTACCCATGGGGTGACCGCCGCCGCCTGCGGGCCGGCGCCGACGTCTCCCGGCGCGATTACGCGGGGAGCACCTTCGACCAGACGTTCGTATCGGTGCACGGAGGTCCGCGCTGGCTCATTGGCGCGAACGCCGAGGCGAGCTTGCTGGCCAGCGCGCAACGGCGCTGGACCGCGGGCGATCAGCTGTACGATGCGCTCGGTGCCCGGCTCGAGGCCGGACGCAGGATCACCCGCCGGGTCACGGCGAACGCATGGGCATCGTATCACGATCGAGGCTACCGTACGCAGACTCACCTCGATGGCCCGGTCGCGGATCTCACGTTGGGGAGCGCCTGGGTCGTAAGTTCGACGTTCCGGGCAGATGCCGCCATGGGCTGGGGGCAGGAGCGCCCGGAGCTGGAACGGTGGCGCCACGAGCGGAAATGGCTTCGGCTGGGATTGACGGTGGCGCTGCCCCGGGGGTTCACCGTGGGCGGAAGCGGCGAGGTGCGCTGGACGGACTACGAGGGCGACTGGTTCCCGCACACCACCGGGGGGGAGCCGCGCGAGGACCGGACCCGTTCTTTCCGCCTCTCTGTCCACAACCGGGCCTTCGCCTGGCAGGGCTTCAGCCCGCGCCTGTCGGTGGTACACGAAGTGCGCGACACCAATGCACAGCTCTACGATTACGAGCGTACCGGTGGCGAACTCAGCCTGGTACGGGTCTTCTGAACCGTTCGTGATGGGATCGGGGGCTCGCCAGGGGGCTGTGCATGGAACGAATGAAGGCCGTGCGCAACGTGTGGACGCCTCCAGGCGAAGGCGGGAGGACAGCGGCGGTTCGGTTCTTGTCCCGGCGAGGTACGCCGGTGGCCGGACCGCGGCTGACCCGGCCGAGCACAACCTGGGATGGCATGTTGCGGTCTGCTGCAAGTCGAAGACGTGGTGCACCGCGCAGCGTCATCAGCCGCGGCATCGTGCCAACGCTTGAGCGGCAGGCCGGAGGCCCGCATCTTCGATGGGAAAACGGGCAGCCGCCCGGTCCATCTGTCCCCGTCGATCGCTGGGGGTGGCGTGGGGTTTTTCGAGGCTCTCCAGGCCCGCTTGCTGAACGGCCAGGCGCATGACTTCGGACTCGCCTCGGAAGTGTGCCACGGACGGCTGCGATGCCCTGGTGTTCGGTGAGCAGGACCAGTGCCAAGTCTGCATCAATGAGCGTCGCATACAGGTCGCAGCCAAGCGGGACCGGCGGCGTCTGAAGAACAAGGCGCGCCACATCGGCCGGAATAAGCGTCGGCGGGAGCGGTTCAGGTGACTGTGGTTGGTTTGTCAAGCGTAGCGTCGCCCCATGAAACAGGCTTATATGGAATGGCTACGATGCCTTCCTTGGGAATCATCCGCACAACCGGGCCAATCGGTCTGGTTCCCCAGTGGATCCTGTAAACGCACAGATTCCCCGCACCGGCGCCGAATTCGGGTGAGGGCAATGCGCGCCCTGCCGCACGCTCGCATCACGTGTTCGCACAAGTTTCGCAAAACGGGTCGATGATCGGGGAGCGTGTGCGCGAGTTCCCGAATCCGACGATCCCGGCTAGGCACCGTCTGGACCACCCGCACTGCGAAAGCCATCCTCGGTTACTGTCGCGAGGAGATCCTCTCGACCGCGGGGGCGCCCACTCATATGGGGGCGGCTCCATCCCACCGACATGACGCGGCGGGTTCAGATTGCTGAGGAGTTGGAGCCTGAGTTCCTCCCCCTTGCACGGACCGCCACGCTTGCGCTTTGGCGGCGGCGTCTTCGGGGGAGCCTTCTTCCGCGCCGGGGTCGCCGTCGCATCCCGGGAGATGTTCCCGACTAGGCGGTGTCCCAAGGTCTTTGCCACCTGTTCGAGGAAGGCAACCGGGCAGGAGCGTGGACCAACGTCATCAGCGGGCGAGAGCATTTGCCCAGTGCGTCCATTATGCCCGGCGATTACGAAGCTGGCGGGCTGCTGTGTCCCGCGAATCCGGCAATTCGACTTGCGATCCGTTCCGCAACCACCTTGACGGGATTATTGGCAAGGTGTGCGTAACGGGCGGTTGTCTGAATCTGCGTGACCAAAAGTCTGCCAATCATGGGAGGCCCCTCGCCGACGAGCAATCCGCCGCTCGCGACGCTGTGTCTGAAATCGGCGACCGACGCGGCGACGCTTCGGTTTGAGAGGAACGACTGGGCAGGAGCGTGGACCAATGCCCGTTGGTGGCGACGGCAATCATCCAGCAGCTCTCGAACTTGACCCGGCGACTGCGAAGCTGGTGCGAAAAACCTGCGCAACAGCACTCCCGGAATCGCTACTTCGCAGGAGTCTCAAGCAAGCAATCCGTCGGTGTTGACACAGTGTTGACACGGGAAATTCGGCGTGTGCATCCAAGACGTGCCATCTAAATAATAAATTATATTACAGCTACTTATGTAGCGTCACCACACTGGGTTGCGTCCTGCAGTTCAAATGCTCAACCAGATCGGACGGCGGCTGACAGAACGGCTCGAGGGCGAGAACCGTCGGCATCCCCATCACAGACTGCTCATGATGCTCGACGAGTTTCCCGCCCTCGGCCGCCTGGATTTCTTCGAGAGCACGCTCGCCTTCATGGCGGGCTACGGCATGCAGGCCTACCTGGTCGCGCAGTCCCTCAACCAGATCTCGAAGGCCTACGGCGAGCACAACGCCATCCTCGACAACTGTCACGTGCGCATCGCGTTCGCGACGAACGACGACCGCACGGCGCGACGGGTCAGCGACATGGTTGGAGCGGCCACGGCGGCGCGCTTCCAGCGGAACTACGGCGGGCACCGACTGGCGCCGTGGCTCAACCGGGTCACGGTGTCCCAGCAGGAGAACGCCCGGCCGCTGCTGACGCCCGGCGAGGTCATGCAGCTCGGTCCCGATGAGCAGCTGGTGTTCGTCGCCGGCTGTCCGCCCATCCGGGCCCGGAAGCTTCGCTATTTCGAAGACCGTGAACTGCAGGGCCGCTGCCTGCCGCCGCCGCCGCCCGGCACCCGCGATCTCCCGCCGCGCCGCGGGGACGACTGGAGCGACCTCGCGCTCCCCGCCGTGGCTCCGTCGGCGCCGGGCCGGGAATCTGGCCCCGCGCCGACACGGTCGGAGCAGCGCCTTTTCCAGGACGCTGGCGCGATCCCGGTGCGCGTGGAGCGGCCCCGGTGAACCCTTCCAAGACCGTCCGGGTGCCCGCCGAACTCGGCGGGCAGCTTGGCCGCGAGGCGGCGCGCCGCGGTGTCACGCAGACGGCCCTGGTGGAGGCGGCGCTGCGGAGCTTCCTGACGCCGGAGGCCGCCGACCGCCGGGACGAGGTGCTGATCCGACGCCTTGACCGGGTGACGCGGTCGCTTGGCCGCCTGTCCCGCGATCACGTCATCATCTCGGAGACGCTGGCGCTGTTCGTTCGCTACTTCCTGGTGGTCACGCCGCCGGTGCCGGACGACGAACAGGACGCCGCCCGGGCGCTGGGGCTGGAACGCTTCGAGTACTTCGTCACGCAGCTGGCCGAACGGGTTGCCGGCGGGCGGACCCTGCTCGACGACGTCCTGGACGAGATCCGCCCCGCGGAGCGCGATTTCTTCACCGTCGCCGACTTCACGGCGCCGGTCTCGGCTCCGGCAACCGACGATGCATGACCACGGGGCAGCCCGCGGCGCGGCGATGCTGCGTACCGCCATGGGTTCGGAGGTGAACCATGCGCTCGCCAACCCGCATGTCCTGGAGATCACGGTCAATCCCGACGGCCGTCTGTGGCTGGACCACGCGATCCAGGGTCGGGTGGACACCGGGGTCTGCCTCGCCCCGTCGGCGGTCGAACGCATCGTTCGCCTGGTTGCCAGCCAGGCGGGGCGGGCATCCGGGGCCGACCACCCGATCGTGAGCGCCGAGCTGCCCGCGACGGGCGAGCGCTTCGAGGGCGTGCTGCCGCCGGTGGCCCGCGATCCGTGCTTCTCGATTCGCCGACCGGCCGGCCGGGTCATCGTCCTGGACGCCTACGTCGAGAACGGTGCCTTGAGCCGCACGCAGGCGGAGTTGCTGCGGGAGGCGGTCCGGACCCGCCGGAACATCGTGGTCGCGGGTGGCGCCTCCTCGGGCAAGACGACGCTGGCCAACGCGCTCTTGCACGAGATGCGCGACCTGGGCGACCGCGTCGTGCTGCTGGAGGACACCCGGGAGCTGGTTTGCGAAACCGCCGATTGCGTGGCGCTCCGCACCCAGCCGGGCCACATCACGCTCTCCGACCTGCTGCGTTCGACGCTTCGGCTGCGTCCGGACCGGATCGTCGTCGGCGAAGTGCGCGGCCCGGAGGCCCTGGCTCTCGTGAAGGCATGGAACACGGGCCATCCGGGCGGGCTGGCGACGCTCCACGCCAATTCGGCCGCGGCCGCGCTCGCCCGCCTCGAACAGCTGATCCAGGAAGCGGCCGTCGCGGTCGACCGCCGGCTCGTGGCCGAGGCCGTCGATCTTGTGGTGTTCGTCGGCCGCACTGGCACGCGGCGCCGTGTCGAAACGCTGCTTTCCGTCCACGGGCTGGGTCCGGACGGCAGCTACGCCTTCCAGCACCTCGGCGCCGATCCGGACCCCTCAGGGAGACCTTCCGCATGATGATCAAACCCACTCCACGCCGGCGCCTGACCCGCGCCGTGCCTGTGCTGCTCGCCGCACTCGGGGCGGCTGGGCCGGCGTTCGCGGCCGGATCGGGCATGCCGTGGGAAGCGCCGCTCCAGAGCATCCTGACTTCGGTCGAGGGGCCGGTCGCGCGCATCATGGCCGTGATCATCATCACGGTGACCGGTCTCACGCTCGCCTTCGGAGACACCTCCGGCGGGTTCCGCCGGATGATCCAGATCGTCTTCGGCCTCTCGATCGCGTTCGGGGCCGCATCCTTCTTCCTCACGTTCTTCTCGTTCGGCGGCGGGGCTCTGCTTCCGTGAACCGGTCGTCACCCCCGGAGGGTTTCGAGGTGCCGCTGCACCGCGCCCTCACGGAGCCGATCATGATGGCCAGCGTGCCGCGGTCCCTGGCCATCCTGAACGGGACGCTGTCCGCCGCCGTCGGGCTGGGGCTCCAGCAATGGGTCGCCGGCCTGGTCCTCTGGATCGTGGTGCAGGCGATCGGGGTGTTCTGCGCCCGGCACGATGCGCAGTTCGTGGAGGTGCTCGCCCGCCACCTTCGGCACCGGAACTACCACGGATGCTGAATCTCCGGGAGTACCGGGCCCGGCCGGCCGGTCTCGCCGACCTCCTGCCGTGGGCGTTCCTGGTCGCGCCGGGAGTCATCCTCAACAAGGACGGCTCGTTCCAGCGCTCAGCCCGGTTCCGCGGTCCCGATCTCGAGAGTTCCACCGAATCCGAACTGATGGCCGTGACCGCTCGCGTCAACAACGTGCTGCGGCGGTTCGGGTCCGGCTGGGCCCTGTACTTCGACGCCGAACGCGTTCCAGCCCGGAGTTACCCGCGAAGCACGTTTCCTGATCGCCTCTCGCAACTGGTCGACGACGAACGGCGCCGGGAATTTGCCGGGAGGAGTCGTCATTTCGAGACGCTGTTCCGGCTGACGCTCACCTACCTTCCGCCCGCCGATTCGTGGTCTCGGGCGTCCGAAACCCTGGTGGAGCGCGCCGCCGCCGATGCCGGCGGGTCGATCACCTGGCGGTCGCACCTCGAGAACTTTCAGGCACGGACCGACCGCGCCTTCATGCTCCTGGGAGACGTGATGCCGAGCCTGGCGCCGATGTCGGACGAGGACACCCTCACCTACCTGCATGGCACGGTTTCCGCGTCGGACGGGCGCATCACGGTACCGGGGATTCCGGCGCACCTGGATGCAGTCCTGGCCGATACGCCGCTTGCCGGCGGCATCGAACCCACGCTGGGAGACTTCCACCTCCGCACCCTGACCGTGCTCGGGTTCCCGAACCTCACGCGCCCCGGGCTGCTGGACGACCTCAACGACCTTCCGTTCGCCTACCGGTGGATGACCCGGTTCCTCGTCCTCGGGAAGGACGAAGCGGAGCGCGAACTCGGGCGCTGCCGGCGGCAGTGGTTCGCCAAGCGGAAGTCGGTGCTGGCCATGTTGAAGGAGGTCGTCTTCAGTCAGGAAGCGGCGCTGGTCAATTCGGATGCCGACGTGAAGGCCGCCGACGCGGATCGGGCGCTGCAGGAGCTGGGCGAGGACCTGGTCGCGTTCGGGCACGTCACCACGAGCGTGACCGTGCGGCACAGGTCGCCGGCCGTCGCCGCCGAGCATCAGCTCGAACTCGAGCGGATCCTGCACGGTCGGGGCTTTGCCACGATCCGTGAACGCCTCAATGCGGTCGAGGCGTGGCTGGGGTCCCTGCCGGGGCACGCCTATGCGAACGTCCGGCAACCGGTCGTCCACACGCTGAACCTGGCGCACATGATGCCGCTGTCGGCCACCTGGGCCGGGCCGGAACGGAACACCCATCTGGGCGGTCCGCCGCTGCTCCACGCGCAGACGCGCGGCACCACGCCGTTCCGGCTCTCGCTGCATGTCGGCGACGTGGGACACACGCTGGTGGTCGGTCCCACCGGGGCCGGGAAGTCCGTGCTCCTGGCCATGCTGGCGCTGCAGTTCCGCCGCTATCCCGGCGCCCAGGTCTACGTGTTCGACAAGGGCGCCTCGTGCCGGGCCGCGGTGCTCGGCATGGGCGGCACCTTCCTGGACCTGGGCGGCGCTGCCGGGCAGCTGGCGTTCCAGCCGCTCCGGCATGTCGAGCTGGACGTCGAGCGCGCCTTCGCGTTCGAGTGGACGGCGGCGCTGCTCCGGCGCGCGGGCATCGACATTGACCCCGGCGCGCGGCGCGAGCTGTGGGACGCTCTCTCCAACCTCGCGGGCGCACCGCCGCGCGAGCGCACCCTCACGGGCCTCGGGCTGTTGCTGAGCCGCCCGGCGCTCCGGGACGCCCTGCAGCCGTGGACGCTCGCCGGCCCGCATGGGCGGGTGCTGGATGCCGACGACGATTCGCTGGCCCTGTCCGAGGTGCAGGGTTTCGAGATGGAGGAGCTGCTCGAGAACGAGGGTCTCGCGGCACCGGTCCTCGGTTACCTGTTCCACCGGCTGCGCGAGCGGTTCGACGGCCGGCCGACGATGCTGGTGCTCGACGAGGCCTGGGTCTTCCTCGACGATCCCCTGTTCGCCGCGCAGATCCGCGACTGGCTCAAGACCCTCCGCAAGCGCAATGTGTCGGTGGTGTTCGCCACCCAGTCGCCGAGCGACGTCGTGGAGAGCACCGTGGCGCCGGCGATCCTGGAATCCTGCCCGTCACGGATCTTCCTCCCCAACGACCGCGCGCAGGAACCTGCCGCCCGGGAGGTCTACACCCGGCTCGGGCTGAACGAGCGGCAGATCGAACTGCTGGCCCGAGCCACGCCGAAACGTCACTACTACTACCAGTCACGACGTGGGGCCCGGCTGTTCGATCTCCAGCTGGGCGAGATCGCGCTGACGTTTGCCGGGGCCTCGTCCAAGGAGGACCAGGCGCGCATCGATGCCGCCATGGCCCGGGCCGGGCCGGAGCGGTTTCTGGAGGCGTTCCTGGCCGAAAACAGCGCCCGCCGGAGCGGGCGGGCGTGAGGCGGCGCGGCCTCGCCCTGGCATTGGCGATCGCACTGGCGGCCACGCCCCGGTCCGCGGACGCGTTCGCGGTCTACGACGGCGCGAACCACGCCCAGAACCTGCTGACCGCCGTCCGCTCGCTCGCTGCTGTCCGCCATCTCCAGGAGATGGTGGCGAATCTGGAGCAGAACCTGCTCCGGCTGGACTTCGACGGGAGCGCCGTCCTGGACACGGGAAAGGCCTGGCTTCGCACGCTCTTTGCCGATGCGCCCGGCATGTCCTGGGGCCGGAACGCGGCGGCGGTGACAACGGGAACGCTGTTCCCGGAGACGGTCGCGACGACGCTCGCGAGGACCACGCGGGTCCAGCAGGCCCGGGTCCGGGCCGAGACGATCCGCGCCGGCTGGCGGCACAGCCACGACGTGCAGACCGGCATGGTCGAGGAAACCCGGGAGGCTGAGCGGCTGCTGGGGCGGCTCGTATCCGAATCCCGCGGGGCCGCGGGAACACTGGCGGTCACGCAGGCCGGCAACCAAATCGCTGCCATGCAGGTGCGCGAGCAGCTGCGCACACAGGCCCTGCTCGCCGCGCACCAGCGCGCGCAGGCCGCGGAGAGCCTCCGGCTCGACACGGCTGCCCGCGAAGCCCGGGCCCGGTTCGGCACGTCCATCGGCACCGGCAACCTGTACACGCCGCTTCCGTAGGGCCAGCCAAGGTGGATGATCTCAACGTCGTCGACCGGTTCACCGAGACGTTTCTCACGTTCATCGACAGCGGCTTTGGTCTGCTGGGGCCCGACATCGGCTTTCTGATCCGGATCCTCGTCACCGTCGACATCGTTCTGGCCGGGTTGGCATGGGCGTTGACGACCGACGGCGACGTGTTCGCAGGTCTGTTGCGGAAGGTCTTGTACGTCGGTGCGTTTGCCCTGATCCTCAACAACTACGCGTTGCTGGCGGACATCATCTTCTCGTCGTTCGTCGATCTCGGACTCACTGCATCGGCCGCGCCCATCCGTCCCGACGACCTGCTTCGGCCAGGCTTCGTCGCCAATACCGGTGTCGCGGCCGCCCATCCGATCCTGCTCGACATCCAGACACTGATCGGGTTTCCCGAAATCGTGGTGAACGCGGTCGAGATCGCGATTCTGCTGCTGGCCTGGCTCGGGGTCGTAGCTGCGTTCTTCGTGCTCGCGGTGCAGATGTTCGTGACCCTGGTGGAGTTCAAGCTGATGGCACTGGCCGGTTTCGTGCTGGTGCCGTTCGCGCTCTGGAGCCGGACCACGTTCCTCGCCGAACGGGTGCTCGGCAACGTGATGGCGTCCGGCGTGAAGGTCATGGTGCTGGCCGTGGTCATCGGGATCGGCAGCACGATCTTCGCGGACGTCGCGAGCGCGCTGCAAGGTCAGGAAGTGACCATCGCACGCGCCATGCCGCTGCTGCTGGCGGCGTTCGCCCTGCTCGGGATCGGGATCCACGGCCCGGCCGTGGCGAGCGGGCTGATCGCCGGTGGCCCGCAGCTCGATGCCGGAGCCGCCACCGGCACGGCGCGCCGGGCCAGAGATTTCGTCGCGGGCGCGCTGGGCATTGCCGCGGCCAGTGCCGCCCGCGTGCAGGACACCGCGTCCGGCGCCGTCCGGGCGGCCGCACGCCTGCCTTCCGGACCCCACGAAACTCCCGCAACGGCGGAGCGCCGCGAAGCCGCGGCGCCGGTCCGCGATGCCGCCCGGGTGGCCGATGGGGGCTGGGAGTCCGGTGACGGACCTGCTCCCGACCGAGACCGCAGAAAGGACCGCCAATGAGTGCTCCGACCCGCCCCGGGGTCGCCTACGGCCGCGCCCCGGCCCCGGTGACCCCGTACCAGAAAGCCGCGCAGGTGTGGGACGAACGCCTGGGCAGCGCTCGCGTCCAGGCCCGCAACTGGCGCCTCGCCTGCCTTGGCGCGCTGGCGATCGCGGGCGTGCTCGCCGCCGGCTTCTGGCACATGGCGAGCCGTAGCAGCGTGGTGCCCTACGTCGTGGAAGTCGATGCGCTGGGCGCGGTGCGGGCCGTCGGGCCGGCCCTGGAGGCGCATCACCCGAACGACGGCCAGATCGCCTACCACCTCGCGGAGTTCGTGGAACACGTCCGGGCGGTTCCCATCGACCCGGTCGTGCTGCGGAAGAACTGGCTGCGCGCCTATGCGTTCGTCACCAGCCGGGCCGCGACGCGTCTCAGCGACTACGCGCGGACGGCAGAGCCGTTCCGGGACGTCGGCGTGCGCACGGTCACGGTGGAAATGACGAGCGCGGTGCGGTCATCGGAGACCAGCTTCGAGCTCCGCTGGCGCGAGGACGAATCGCTCCGGGGCGGGGCGGCCGAGACCAGCCGGCATACCGCCCTTCTTTCCTACGTCGTCCAGCCGCCCGCCGATGTGGCGGCGCTCCGGGCGAATCCGCTTGGGATCTACATCACCGACTTCCACTGGTCGCGTGACCTCGTGACGGGAGACAAACCATGAAGAACTGTGTTGCCGCGCTATTCGTCGCCGTAGTCGCGACCGGCTGCGTGACCGAGCCCCCCGCCGAGAGCGGAGCCGGGCCGGGTTCCGCCCCGACCGTCGCCGTACCGGCGACGCGAATCATCGAGGCCGAGGCCGAGGTGGTCGCGGTGCCGACCCCGCTGCCGCTGCCGGGGCAGCTCAAACCGGTGGCGTCGGTGAACGCGCGCGACGATGCGGCGGCAGGAGCCGCCGCCAACCCGGTGCAGCGGGTGCAGGCGGCCAATGCCGTGGCTCGACTGGAACCGGCGACAGACGGCTACGTGAACGCGATCCAGGTCTTTCCCTGGACGGAAGGCGCGCTCTATCAGGTCTATACGGCGCCCGGCCAGGTCACGGACCTGGCCCTGGCCCCGGGCGAGCAGCTGGTGTCGCTCTCGGCCGGGGACACCGTCCGGTGGAAGGTCGCGGAAACCGCGAGCGGCAGCGGGGCCAACCTGCGCCCGCACGTGCTGGTGAAACCGACCGCGTCGAAGCTGGTGACGAACCTCGTCATCGCGACCGACCGGCGGGTCTACCACGTGGAACTCCAGTCGCTGGACGCCACCTACATGGCCTCGGTGTCGTGGACGTATCCGGAGGAGGAGTTGGCGTTCCGGACCGCGGCCGTGCGGAGCCAGGGCCCGGCTCGCGCCGCTGCTGCGGACGGCATCCGGCCGGAGGCGCTGCATTTCGGTTATCGGATCCTCGGTGACCAGCCGCCCTGGCGGCCGGTCCGAGCCTTCGACGACGGCCGGCGCGTCTTCATCCAGTTCCCGCTGGGAACGGCCGAAGCGCCGCCCCTCTTCCTGATCGGGCCGGAGGGCCAGGTGGCGCTGGTGAACTACCGCGTGCGCGGGTCGTACTACGTGGTCGATCGCCTGTTCGACGTGGCCGAGCTCAGGCTGGGCACGGACCCGCAGACGGTGGTGCGAATCGAGCGCCGGTCGTGAGCCGCCCGGGCAAGTCGGAGCCCACCGCGCCGGACGTCGGGGCGCCGCCCGACGCCGAGCCCGAACTCCCGCTGCCCGGCCTCGAGGTGACGGAGGAAGCACCGCCCGGACCCGACGATGCCGGCGAGGCGCCCGCGAAGGGCGATCCGGCCGACTTCGAGCTCCGGGCGTCGCCTCGCCGGGTCACGCGCATCAACCGCAGGGTTCTGGCCGTGCTTGCCGGCGCTGGCGCGCTGGCGGTGTTCGGCGTCTTCACGGTGGCCCTCGATTCCCCGCCGCGGGAGGAAGGCGGCACGGTCCAGGAGGTTTGGCATCCCGGCCAGCCGCACCCGGAGGCGATCGAGCGACTGCCGGAGACCTATCAGGAGATCGCGTTCGCGCCCGTGCCGGAACCCGCGCCGCCGCCCGTGCCGGACGAGACGGCGCCAGGCCTGCCGGCCGACGAGGATGCGGCGGAACGGAAACGGCAGGCAAAGCGGGCGACGGAAGCCCTGCGATCGGAGCTCTTCTTTCCCGTCCGGAGAACCGCCCCGCCCGCTGCGGGTCCGGCGCCGGGCGCCCGCGTCCCGGCCGGTCCCGAACCGGGCCTGGTCCAGGCGAGCGAGCCCGGCCGGCAGGCCCGGATGCAGGCGTTCCTCGAAGCCGCCCCGTCCGCCGACATCTACAACCCGCATCTGTTGGAAGAGCCGCTGTCGCCGTGGCAGGTGATGGCCGGCAGCGTGCTCCGTGCGGCGCTGATCACCGGGCTGAACTCGGATCTCCCCGGCTTTATCGTGGCTCAGCTGACGGAGGACGTATTCGATTCCGTGACCGGCACCGTCCTCCTGCTGCCGCGCGGAACCCGCCTCCTTGGGCGCTACGACAGCCAGGTGGCGTTCGGACAGGAACGGGCGCTCGTGGTCTGGCACCGCCTGATCCTGCCGGACGGAGCCTCGGTGGTCGTCGAGAACCTGCCGGCGACCGACGAGGCCGGCCATGCCGGGGTCAGCGACACCGTCGACATGCACGGCTGGCGGCTGGCCCGGGGAATCCTGCTGTCGTCCCTGCTCGGCATCGGCACGGAGCTCGCCTGGGCGGACGAAGGCGACGTGACCCGCGCGTTCCGTGAGTCCGTGCAGGATGGGACGGACAAGGCCGCGGGCGCACTCGTGAAACGGGAACTCGATGTCCAGCCGACCCTGCGGGTGCGCCCGGGCTGGCCGCTCGCGGTGCTGGTTCACCGTGACCTGTTGCTCAGGCCGTGGCAGAACCAGCCAGAAACATAGGGGGACTGCAAGGTCCCGCAGCCGCGATCGTGCGCAGCGAGGCTGCGGGTGGCGTGACCCGGAGAGTGTTCGCGGAATGCTCGATGGAGAGACAGGGGAGTTCGTCCGGATTGTTGGCGCCTGCCTGGCGGCGGCCATGCCAGCGGGGACGACTGTTCGCGCGATCGGCATTCCGGAGAGCGGCCGGAAAACAGGGATTCCTTTGCGCCGGTGAAGCGCAGCCCGTCGGATCCGGTCGACGAGACGATTCCCAGTCACGCCGAGGGCGAAACGTCCGTGGGGTACCTGCGGCCGGGGGGAACCGGCAGGGCAGTTCGGTTGCCGCCCCGAGGAAGCGGCGCTTCACGAATCCGGTAACTGTCGAGACGCCGGACACGATGATTGAGAATCGCCGGTGGCTGCTGCGCTAGATGACATTCGCCGGCTGAAGTGACGGTATTCGGCAGTATGCCTTGCGTTCGCGCGGGGGGGGGGGGAGCGCTCCTCAGCCCGACGCCTGTAGACGATCGGCGGCGTCGAGTGACGGCAAGCGGGCGATCGCCGCCCCGTTCTTGCGCTCCGCTTGCCGCAATTCGTAGAGTTTCTGGAGGTTGAGCCAGAACTCGCCCGACGTGCCAAAGAAGCGCCCCAGGCGCAGCGCCGTGTCGCCGGTGACCGCTCGGCGGCCGTTGAGGATCTCGGTGATGCGATTCACCGGAACCTCGATCCGGCGGGCCAGTTCGGCTGCGCTCATGCCGAGCGCGTCGAGGTCTTCCCGCAGCGTCTCGCCTGGATGGATGGGGTCACGCATCGAGATAAGCCTCCTCATCGGTGGTAATCGACGATTTCCACCATTTCTGGGCCGGGGCTTCCCTCCGGCCATTCGAAACAGATCCGCCACTGGTCGTTGATGCGGATGCTCCACTGTCCCTTGCGGCGGCCCTTCAGCGCTTCGAGCCGGTTACCTGGGCGCGAGAGGTCGCGCAGGCCGGTCGCCGCGTCGAGTTGGTCCAGCTTGCGCGAGGCGGTTCGCGCGAAGCCGAAGAACGCTCCGACACGGTCGCCGCCGGTGACGTTCGACGAAACCATCTTCGGGAGCCTTGATTCCTCGCGGGACGATCTGTTCCAGAGAAGACCGGCGCAGAAGATGCGCCCCGAAAACTGCAGCGGCCAGCGAGGAAAGCGGACACGGGCGTCAGTAGTCGCGGCGCCAGCTCACGCCGACGTTGGCGCTTCGCCCAGCCTCCAGCCTGCTGTCCACGATCACGTTTTCCATCACCTCCACCTCGACGACAATCGACGACTGCCCGCTCCCGATTTGCTGTTCGGCGCCGACGTACACCTGATCGCTGAGGTTTTGCCCGACGGCAACGGCGGCGTCCTCGGCCGTCGTCCCGGACACGCGCAAGACGTCCACGCCGGCCGCCTCGCGGAGCCAGTCCTGCAGGCCGCCGCCGTGCCCCAGCAACCGTGCGACGCCGAGCGAGAGTTGCAGCGCCTGCGGGCCCGAGAGCGACTGCTGCGACACGCCGAACACCAACCGCGGCAGGACCTCGTCGGCAGGCAGTCCCGATGTGGACCCGAACCGGACCCGCGGGCGCGACAGGCGGCCGTCGACATAGATGCCGCCTGCAGCGTCCATGGCCTGCCGCTCCAGGCTGACGTCGAGGACGGGATCGAAGCCATCGGTGCCGTCAAACACGATTTCTCCGCGCGTGAGCTCGAACGGTTTGCCCAGCAGCTCCAGATCGCCGCGGAGCTTGCGCACGGCCCCGTAGAGTACGGGATCGGTCACATCTCCCGTGGCGCGCAGGTCCAACCCCCACTCGGATTCGAGGCCCCTGCCGCGAACGAACACAGAGCGCTCGGCGCGTACGGTGACGTCCAGCGTCACCAGCTGTGCTTCCTCGGCCTCCGGTTCCTCGGTGGCGTGAGCCAGGCGCACGCCGTCGAGCTCGACCGCGTCGGGAGGCATGACGTCGACCAACCGGACCTCCGCCTCGTCGATCGTGAAGGCGCCGCGGAACAAAAGATCGTTCCAGGGGCCGTGTAGGTCGCCGGTACCGCTGATCCATGCCGCGACCTCGTCGCGCTGCAGCAATGCCGCCCGGTCCACGCGCACCACCGCCTCGATCGCGGGGCCGGGATCCAGATGCACCGTGGCATCCCCCTCGATCCGGCCCTGACCGCCATCGGACGCGCTGCCACGCAGCGTGATGACGGCACTGTCGGCCAGGGCAGCCCGCACCGTGATGTCGGTCAGCGCGAGTCCGGCATCCACCTGGTCCCAGCGCCCGCCGGCCACTTCCGCGTGCCCGGACATGCGCGGCGCGTCAACGGTTCCGGCAAACCTGAGCTGAAGGTCAATATCGCCCTCGACCACGTGCGACGACGGGGGAAGCACGGCCCACAACTCGGCCACGTTCCCGCGCCACGACAACGTCCCGTCGATGGGATCACGCCTGGAGAGGCGCGGGATGCCTTCTGCCGACGGGCGCACCGGGAGGCTCAGCCGGGCTTCGACCGGTTCCCCGATGCCGCCGCGGACCATCGCCTGCATGTCCAGTCGGGCGCCGTCCCAGCGGCCGGAAAGATCCGCGGAAAGCGCGTGGTCCGCCGCAACGCCGGTCAGGACGAGATCGCTGACGGCAGCGTCGAGCACGGCGCTCGCAGTGGTCCGGCGTGTATCAAACGTGATGGCGACGTCGAGGAACCCGGACACCGCGGGGACCCGGGTCAGGTGGCCCAGCAGCGCCAACGGTATCCGCACGCCATCGAGGCCACCGACGATACCGCCGGATCGCCAGCTCAGGCTCCCCTCCACGCGACCGCCGCCGGCAAGCTGGAGAGCAAGTTCTCGCAATTCCACGCGAACCGCGTCGCGCCCGATGCGTCCCTCAAGGGGACGGACCAGGTCCACGCGCTCCGGACCGATTGATCCGGTGCCGGAGGCCAGGGTGATCCGGAACTGGTCTTCGGCGACGGCAGCCTGCCCAGCCAGTGCGAGTTCCAGCCGATGGGGCTCCAGGCTGCCGTCGGCCCAGGCCGAGAAGGTCATGTCCGAAAGAGCACCCGAGACCGTGATGCGCAGGTCATCGACCGCGAGCGCGCCGACGGAGCCGGCGGCGCCGTACACGGCTGCTTCGAGGCCCTCTCCCGCTGCCAGATCCTGCACAGCAACGTCGAGGGTCAGATGCTCCGCCCGGATCCCGGCAACGTCGACGTGTTCGAGTTGGAGCTTCGACGCGAAGGTCTGGTGGTCGCCGCGCGCCCGGAAGGCAAACGTGCCGCCGGCCGTTCCGGTTGCACTGACACCGCCCAATGCCGCCAGCGGTCCCAGGTCAGCGGACACCACCGTACCGGCGCCGTCCACCAGCATCGAATCCGGCATGACCGTCACAGCGTCGCTCGCCAGTGTGATGCCCGGCAGCTCTGCCCGCACGTCTCCCACGCGCCAGGTGTCCCGATCCAGCCGCACATGGAAGCGCGCATGGCTCCCGCCCAGCCAGCCATCATCCACGTTGACGTCGACCGGACCGGCGATGGCGTCGTCGATTCGGAGCTCGTGGATCAGCCCGACCCGACCGTACGACCGGCCGCCGAAGGCGCCGTCGCGAACAGAGGCTTCGCCGGCGACATGGACCTGGTCGAGGGTTCCGGTTGCCCGGCCGGCCGCCTCGGCGACCCCGCCCGCCCGCTGGCCGTAGGCGGCAGCGATCCTGGAGAGGTCGGGTATCTGCACGCGATAGGCGAGGTCTAGCCGCCCGGCAGCTGTCGCCACTTCTCCCCGGACGTCCGCCTCCATCAGCGGGGACATGAACGCCAGCGAGGCGAGGCGGAGCGTGTCGTTCTGGACCGATCCCTCGAGAGCCATGCTCGCGTCGGTTGCGAGTTCGCCCGGCACGCCGTCGACCACCACGCCGGCCCCGTCGCCACCCACATGGAAGCCCCACCGCTCGCCGGTTCGGGATATCCGCCCGGAGAGCGTCGCGCGGGTCATCGACAACCCTCCCGCCGCAAGGTCCCGCGCCGCGACCGTGACATCGGCTTCCGCCATCCCGTCGGCCAGCTGCACCTCGGCTGAAGCCGTCAGAGCCCCCCGCAGGGCAGTACCGGCGATCCCGGCGAACGGCGCCAGCTCGTCGATATCGAGCGCCGCAGTCAACTCGCCGGCGCCCGTGCCCGCGTCGTAGTGGCCCCGGGCGCGACCGGAAAGAAGACCGGAGGTCAGCGCCGCCTGACGGATCGTCAGGCGACGGTCGTGGACGGCTCCCTCGGCAAAGACCGTGGCATCGCCGATCGCGTCCGGCCCGAGGCGCCCGGAACGGAGGCCCTCTGTATCCCCGTGAAACACGAATGCGGCCCCCTCCGAGAGCTGCGTCACATCAGCCCGGGCGGTGATCCTCGCCGCGCTCGCCCAATTGCCCTGCACGGTCTCGATGGCAAGAGCTCCGGATGCTTCCAGCGCCCCGTTGGGGCCGGTCACGGCTCCGTTGAACGTCAGCCGTTCGAATGCCACCGCTCCAAGTAGCGCCGCCGCGGCCGGTCCCGCTTCCAGCGAAACGGCCAGATCGTTGGCACCGGTCCCGGTCGAGAACGTTCCCGACATCTGCAGCGTGGCGGCGGCGGCCGTGAGTTTGGCTCCGATCACGTCAAGCTGACCGCGCTCGCGCTCGGCCAGCTTCGCCGCGAGGCGCGCCCGATCCCCGAGCAGCGCCCGTGCGTCCGGGTCCATCGCCGGTCCGGGCCGCACCGAGAATTCCGTATCGACCATCAGGGTGCCCGCGTAGTCCACGGTGGCGCGGCCCTCGGCCGTGAGCACGTCGTCGACCGACGCTTCGAAGGCAAGCCGCCAGTCATCGGGAGGGCCGTCGCCCGACAGCCGGAGGCGGCTGGGGACGTCGGCCGGCAACCCGGTCGCGGCCGCCACCATGCCGCCGGCGGCTTCGTCAGCCGCGAGCAGGAGCCGGAGCGTGCCCTCGGAGAAGCCGCGGTGGGTCTCCAGCACGATCTCCCCTGCGACAGCGTCGGTACGGCGCAGTGACAGCGCGATTTCCTGCACGTCCTCGCGGTCGTGCATGCGGCCTTCCGCGTCGAAGCGGATTGGCTGCGGCAGGACGCCTTCCCGGACTTCGAACCGCTTCAAGAGGATGCGGTCCAGCGCCAGCGCAATGGGAGCGCGTGGCCAGTCGAGAAGGTGTTGCTGCCAGGGCGGCTGGGTATCCAGTTCCGGCCACTCGGCCTCGGCCGCAGGCGACCGCAGCACCGTCGCGCCCGCGATTTCCAAATGCGAGATCGCGAGCTCACCCGCGAGCAGCCGTCTGGGCTGCCAGGCAAAGGCCACGCGCTCGACCGTCGCCCAGACACCGGACCCGTCAGAGATCCGGACATCCAGGAGATTGGTGAGGCCGTCGGCGCCATCTTCGGCCGAGCCCACCGACACGTCGAACGAGCCGGGGGAACGCAACTGGTCGAGGGCCAGCTCGATCAGCTCGTTCTTGAGGAATGACATCTGGCCGTCCGCGCGCGGCAGGCTCCACGAGACCGCCCAAACGGTCAGTGCCACCACGAGCAGCATTGTTATGCGCATCAGAAAGCCTGCCCGATCGAGAAGTAGACGGCCCACGGATCATCGATCGGCTGAGCGTCGAGCGGAACCGCGAGGTCGAGGCGGATCGGGCCCGCCCGCGAGAAATACCGGACGCCCAAACCGGCCGCCGCACGCACGGGTTCGGTACCGTCCGGCACGGTGTCCGCCGACACCAGCCCCGCGGCGAGAAACGGCACGACGCCGAAGTCTTCGCTGACGCGAATGCGCAACTCCGCCTCCGCCTCCAGCACGGAGCGGCCGCCGCTCGGCGTGCCATCGGGGGCGAGCGGGCCGATCGACGCCTTCGCGTACCCCCTGACTGACCCGCCGCCACCGGCGTACAACCGCCGCGTTGCCGGCACGCTGTCGAAGTCCCTCGAGAACACCATGCCGGCCCGAGCCCGAACCGCTGCGACGATGTGCGCATCGTCGTCGAGCGGCCGATAGATCGATCCCCTTGCGACCAACGTGCCGAAGCGGGTTTGGGCGTCGGCCAGCCTCCCGGCGAACGGTATGGCCTCGAACTCGAGACGCAGGCCTATGGTGGGATCAAGCGGCCGATCCGTGCGGTTGTAGGTGGCCGAGGCCGGCGCGCCGGCCAAGTAGGCGTTTACCGTGCCGCCCGGCTCGTCAATGGCGCTGAACTCGACCAGCCCCCGAAGACCGACTGTCCACGCCTGGGTCAGCTCCCGGGTCAGCCCGATGGAACCGGTCGCCGTCCGCGCTGCCAGCGCATGGTCGTCCGTGCGCCCGGCACGCAGTTGCCCCGCGAGCACCTGACCGGAGCGACGGTACTGGGGCTTTCGTCCATCGACCGTCACGTCTTGCTGCACGCGGCCGATCTCCGCCTGCACGCGCACGGATTCATTGGCGCCAAACAGGTTGCGATGCAGCCAGCCGGCACGCACTGCGGGTCCGAAATCCGTGTCGTACCGCGCGCCAGCCTCGACCCGACGGCGCGGCCCTTCCTCGACCGAGACGACCACAGGCAGCGAGAGCGGGCTTTCGCGGCCGGACGGCGCTTCGTCGGGAATGCGTACCGATACGGATCGAAACAGGTCTGTGGCCATCAACCGCCGCTGGAACGTACCCAAAACGGCCCGGTCGAACTGGGCGCCTTCGTCCCAGGACCAGTAAGTGGAAAGGTAGGGCTCTCGCACCGTCTCAAGCCCTGCGAACCGCAGCGGGCCAAACACGGCGAAGGGTCCGACGGCAATCGTGCTCGTCACCGTTACCGCGGCCGTATCCGGATCCGCAATTCCTTCCCGCCCCAGGTGCGCGGCGTACGGGAATCCTTCGGCATGGAGCGCAGTGACCGCGGCCTCTTCTGCTCGCACGATCTCGGCCGCGTCCGCAGCCGCGCCCACCGGGGAGCCCAGGGCTCCCGCATCCAGTTCCGGGAGGCTGGCCGAGGTAGCCGAATCGAGCACGAGACCGTGCTCGATCAGGGTATAGGCCGGTCCTGCGTCGACCAGGAAACGGACGCGCGCCAGATCGTCCGCCGCAAAGTCGACGTCGGCCGCCACCTGGGATCCGAAATAGCCCCGCGATCGCAGCAGCTCAGCCAGACGGAGCTCATCGTGCGCAACGCGCCGGCGCAGGGTCACCCGATTGCGGGCGCCGCGGTCCTGCATCCGGTACGTCAGCAGCGCGCGTTCGGCCAGGTCGGCGAGCTCGGCAGAGGGCGCGCCTTCCACCGTCACCGTGTAACGCAGGGCCGGGACGGGCTCGTCGGTCAGGACCGGCATGGCGGCGTCATGGAAGCAGCCGGTGCAGCCGAGCAATCCGAGAAGTGCCGCGTTGGACAGTTCGCGTCGGCGCGAACGGAGCGGGCGCCATGCCCGCCGCCGGTATCTGAAACGCATGGGTGTCCGCCAGTGTCGCAGTGGTAACCAGGCAGACCGCCCGGTCCCGACAATACGCGATGACAGCGTGCCGGTCAGTCGCACAAGCCCTGTGTCGGCTCGACGAGACCTCGGTGCCGGCGCCCGGCGACTCCGTCGTCGGCGTGGGCTGAGGGTGGCGCAATGTCGCCGCCGGGCGCGTCGCCATCGACGGCGCGAGGGAGCGGCTCCGGGCCGCCGGCGGTTCGCCGTGGACCCTGCGTCGGAACCTTCTTCCCGGCATCGATTCAGCCACTTGCACCGATGCCCACGCGTTCCCTGCACAGGTCTCCCGGTCTGATAAAGTCCACACCTCCCCCCACCAGACCACCGCAGCCTGGGCGGCACACAGTTCCCAGGCATCGGCACGTTCGGAATAGCCAACACCACTAGTCACCGAGCACTGGACGCGCCGGATGGGCGACCGCGCCGGGAACCCAGGTGATCCGGGCGAGTGTGCAATGCGGCTGGAACAGGAGAACGAAATTGCCCCTGGCCCTCCCACTGATCGACCCGTCTCGAGAGCTTGAATCGCCTCTGGCGAATACGCTGTTGGCCTGGACGCTCGCGACTCGTGGCGAGAAACCGGTCGAACCGGAGAACCCCGACCGGTGGCTCTCCCCGCTTTCTCGCTCGCGACCCGAAGACACTTAGGGGCCCCGCGCAAAGGAGGATCGTCGGCCACCGACCAAGTGCCTCCCGATGCGGGTCGATGGTCGGAGCCGGCGGCTTTGCTGCCATTCCGTTTCGGGCAGTTCACCGGGGTCGCGGTAGTCCTGCCGTCGGTACGGTTGCTTCGGGCTCTATGGGCGATCTGACGTGGCGACGCGGCGAAGAAGGGTTGCAGGCGGCTGCACCCCAAGACAGCTCGCCGCTGGGCGCGGCCGTCTCGATGAAATCGGGGGAAGCGATCAACCCATACTTCCTCCTTCCGGAGGGCGAAGGGCGCGTTTAGCGCTCCATCTGCGCGCCGCGTCCGTCCTCGTTCAGGCTGGCTGTCGGAAACGGGTTACTGCGAGCAGGGCGGGGGAGCCGCCGTTCTGATGTTCGAACCCGGCCAGGGCAACATCCTGCAAGGTATCCGCAGCACTGCCACCGTGTTCGCACGGACCCTGATGGCGGCACTTCTCCCGCTCGTGCTCTGGCGGCTGGTGGGCCGGGGGAAACGGGCAACTTGCCCGCGCATGTCCGGATTCACTTGGTCGCGCGGGGTGTGAAACCGCCCCCAAATGAATCAGCACATCACGGCGTCCAGGGTTATGCGCAGTCACGCCGCTGTCCTCTGCCGGCCCACCCAGCGCGACCGTTGGCGCAACCGGCGGCGGTGGCGCAGACGCAGTTAGTCTCCTGCGAAGAGCCGGCCGAGCAGTCGCCGGATCGGTGGCGCATCACGCGGGGCCGTGCCGGAGGCTTCCATCAGTCGTGTGGCCAGTGCAGGGGTCGTCCGGTAGTCGGTGATGGGATAGGCAGTCGTCTTCACCGCCGCGTCGAACAGATCTGCGAACAGTGCCCGAAACTGTCCCGGTGCAACCTCGATCCGGTGGTCCGGATCCCATTCCGTGAAGTACTTGAGGCACTCCCTCTCCGTTCCGAACATTTGCCCATAGGGCCCGCAGACGAGCGCGTGCGTGATGCGCTTGCGGCGACCGTTCGCCTCCTTGGCGCGCGCGATCTGTTCCGCGGTCAGGATCACCAGGGTCAGGTTGTGTTTCATCCTCACCTTCGCAGCTGGCGCGCCGGCAGCGGGTCCCGCCATGCGAGACCCCCAGGCGGGAGGGCGGCAGGACCGGTCCCTGACGCCGTCATCCCGACCGTGCCGGTGCGAAATTCCGGTATCGGCAGCGGCCACGCGGTCTCCACGTGGCCTGCGAAAGGCCGCGCCGGACAGTTTGGCCACGGGCGTCCCGCGCCGAGCGACTGTACCAATGCTCGGGGTCATGCACGAGGCACATCCAGCCGCGACCCGAACCCGCTCCGCTCCGCCGCCTGGCCGGCCCGGTTGCGGCACCCGATCGGCACCAACATTGCGCCTGGACCCATCGATCGGGGCTGCTCGAGCCCAGCGAAGACACCGTTCGGGGAAACGGAGCCGGCGCCCCATCGATCGTCCCGGGGCGCAACATGGCCGCCCGGGACTTGTACCTGGTGAGGGCGAACCGGTCCGGTCCGCGCGCTGACAGGCCGCGGCTACCGCCGGTCATCGAAAGTGTCCTACCACTGCGAGGATTGTTCCGCGTAGACGTGATCGGGCAGCCGGTAGCTGGTTCCCCCTTCGTCGAACATCGAAACTTCGAGAATGGTGGTCAGGTTCGCTGTTTCCGCGGCGCGCCTGGAGTTCAGCTTGCGCAACATCCTCTCGACCCGGTTCAGCGCCCGGAACTTCCAGAGGACACCGAAAGTGGAACTCGCGGGAAACATGAGCTCGTCGGCGAGTTGGACACCGATCAGTGCACGTGACAGCTGCGCGATGTAGCCGGCGAGCTTCCGGCGCTCGTTCCGGTCGTCAAGACCGGCGAACAGCGGCGCGGAATTGATCAGCGATGCCGCGAGGGCGATCGATTCCGCCGACGGCGGCGGCTCGCAAAGCCCGCCGATGCGGAAGACTTCGAGCGCGTCCTCCTCGCTGCGGTACAGGATGGTCTCGGGAATGCCCATCAGATAGCCCGAATACCGCCACACCGCCATGAAGCTCCGGCGCTCCTCCTCGGAGAAGGACGCGCCCAGGCGATGCAGGTGCTGCAGCAGCCTCGCGGAAAAGGCAGCGATCGCGAAACCCAGATGCGCGGCACTGATCGGCGTGCCCAGCTCCCCCGCGTCCCATTCCCCGGATCGGCCCAGGAGTTGCCGGATCTTTGCGTGCACCAGCCTGATACGAACGGAATGCGTCCACCCGTCGGCATGCGTGTCCATGCCGCCGGGCATGAAGATCTCCAGCATGTGACGGTTATTCTGCTTCAGCCGGCGCACGCCCTGGTCACGCAGCCGACCGGTGAGAAAGAACGACTTCGCGATGTTGGTGGAGAACCCCTCGACCAGGACCCCGGCCACCATGCCGGCGAGGATCAGCCGCGTGTTCCGGTGGAACATGCGGCAGCCAGGCTGAAATGAGGACCGGTCGAGCCAGGTCGGCGGTTCGGCACAGTGCGCGAAGAATTCCCTGACCGACGCCGGTGCGTCGCGAAGCGCGTCGCCCGCGCGATCGTGCATGCCGAGCTCGATCAGCCTGGCCGCTTCATCCTGTCCGAGCGGCTCGAGTTCGGCGATCATGGCGTCGGCGAGCGGATCGCCGATCATGGTGTGCGCGACGTAAGCGGCAGTCCGGTCGGGATCGACGTGTCGGCCCCGGACGCACCCCTCAGCGTAGGCCGTGGGGATATTCTTTGGGTCTGGCGTCAATTCCGGCCTTGCACCTGCTGATCTAGGGGCGGGTCCCGGTGAACGCGCACATATCTGTACATCTCCCGCGACGATAAAGGCCGTGCCAAGGCCCGGTCTGCGTATGCACGGAATTATGGTGGAACCCTGCCATGGGTAAAGGGCGTGCCACAAGAAAGATCGTGGACGACGGCCCGTGCCAGCGCCTGGTGGACAGCGTTGACGCGTCCCTTGAACCCGGGCCGGACGTCTTCCGGCGCCTTGGCCGCCAGGTCCCGCACGCGGTGCGCGAGGCAGCGCTGGCGCGCCGAGCGAGCCGCACCTGGCAGGAGGCGTTGGCCGACCGGCGTCAGCGCCGGCCCTGTCAAAACCGCTCGAGATCGAAACGGTCCAGGGTCATCACCTTGGTCCACGCCGCGATGAAGTCTTCCAGGAACGCTGCCTGCCCGTCGTCGGCCGCGTAGTACTCCGCGACCGCGCGTAGCTCGGCGTTCGAGCCGAAGATCAGGTCGACCGCGGTCGCCGTCCATTTGCGCTCGCCGGTCGCCCGGTCAAGACCCTGGTAGACCCCCTCGGTGGACGACTCGGACCACTGCGTGGACATGTCGAGCAGATTGACGAAGAAGTCGTTGCTCAGCGTCCCGGGCCGATCCGTCAGCACGCCGTGGGCCGAGCCCCCGGCATTGCCGCCCATGGTGCGCATGCCGCCGACGAGTACGGTCATCTCCGGGATCGTCAGGGTCAGCAGTGCTGCCTTCTCCACCAGCATGTCCGCCGGCGAACGGACGTTTCCGTCGGCGAAGTAGTTCCGAAAACCGTCCGCCTTCGGCTCAAGCAGGGCGAAGGAGTCGGTATCGGTCTGCTTCAGGGACGCGTCCATGCGGCCTGGCACGAATGGCACCTCCGCCTGGAATCCGGCTTCTGCCGCGGCACGCTCGATGGCGGCTGCGCCGCCCAGGACGATCAGGTCGGCAAGCGAGACCCGCTTGGCGCCCGATTGTGCCGCGTTGAATGCGCGCCGAACGGTCGCGAGGGTGTCCAGCACGCGGGCCAGTTCCGCCGGGTCGTTGGCGGCCCACCCGTTTTGGGGTGCGAGGCGGATTCGCGCACCGTTGGCGCCGCCCCGCATGTCGGTTCCGCGGAACGTGGACGCAGACGCCCAGGCGGCCCGGATCAGTTCGGCACCCGACAGCCCCGAAGCGACGATGTCGGCTTTCAGCGCGGCCGCATCCCGGGCGTCGATCAGGACGTGATCCACCTCGGGGATGGGATCCTGCCACACGAACTTCTCGCCGGGCACGTCATCGCCCAGGTAGCGCGAGGTCGGACCCAGGTCGCGATGCGTCAACTTGAACCAGGCCCGGGCGAAGGCGTCCGCGAGCTCCTCCGGATGCTCGAGCCAGCGCGACGTGATCTCCCGGTAGGCCGGGTCTTCCTTCATCGCGAGGTCGGTGGTGAGCATCATGGGTGCGTGCCGCACCATCGGGTCGTGGGCATCCGGCACCCAGTCCGCCGCCGCCCCGTCGGCGGGCTCCCACTGGATGGCGCCCGCCGGGCTTCGCGTCTGTACCCAGTCGAACGCGTACAGGTTCTCGAGAAAGTTGTGGGTCCAGGCGGCGGGACTGTGCGTCCACGCGCCTTCCAGCCCGCTGGTGATCGTGTCGGCACCATGACCGTCGCCTAAGCGGTTCCGCCAGCCGAATCCCTGTGCCTCGATGACGTCTCCCTCCGGTTCGGGGCCCACGTACCGGGACGGGTCCGCCGCGCCGTGCGCCTTGCCGAAGGTATGCCCCCCGACGATCAGCGCGGCCGTCTCCTCGTCATTCATCGCCATGCGGCCGAACGCTTCGCGGATGGCGTGGGCGGCCGCCAGCGGATCCGGGTTGCCCCCCGGACCCACGGGGTTCACGTAGATGAGGCCCATCTGGGTGGCGCCGAAGGGAGGATCCAGCTCGCCCTCCGCATTGCGGCGATCGGCGGCCAGCCACTCGCCTTCGGGGCCCCAGTTCACGTCCTCCGGCTGCCACGCGTCGATGCGGCCACCCGCGAAGCCCAGCGTCTCGAAACCCATCGACTCCATGGCCACCGTGCCGGCGAGGATCATCAGGTCCGCCCAGGAAATCCCGCGGCCGTACTTCTTCTTGATCGGCCAGAGCAGTCGGTGCGCCTTGTCCAGGTTGGCGTTGTCGGGCCAGCTGTTGAGCGGCGCGAAGCGCTGCAGGCCGCCGTCCGCCCCGCCGCGGCCGTCGATGGTCCGGTAGGTGCCCGCGCTGTGCCAGGCCATGCGGATGAAGAGCGGGCCGTAGTGACCGAAGTCCGCCGGCCACCATGGCTGGGACGTCGTCATCAGCTTCTCGAGATCGGCCTTTACCGCATCCAGGTCCAGGCTTTCGAACGCCTCGGCGTAATTGAAGTCCGCGTCCGCGGGACTCGATTCCCGGGAATCCCGACGCAGGGGATCGAGGTTCAGCCGGTTCGGCCACCAGTACTCGTTGTCCGGTGCTTGGCTCCGGGCGGCGGCGAGATCGACCGGCAGGGCCGGCACCATCCCGATCGTTAACAGGGCCGCGATGGAGATCGTTCGCTTCAACACGGTGGTTGCCTCCTGCAGGATTGAGGTTGTCTAGGGCGGAACATCGGCGCTGCCGACCGGCCAGCAACATGGGTCGGGGGTGTGATTCGGGGGCGGGGCGTCACGGTGACGCGGCGACGGCGCGTCGGTCGGACGTGGGCGCGGGGACGGCTGGCAATGTGGCCACGGGAGCCGTTCACGACAGCGGCACGATGGCGGCCGCGCGCAGGAATGGGTCGATCACGAACGTTGGCGAAGCCGCTGGCCGGGCTCCGGTAACCGCGACGCTGGCGACCGTCAGGCTGGCTTCCGCCTCGGACGCCCTCCGCAAGGGGCCCGCTATTCCCTGTAGCCAAGATGGATTCTCAGATCGTGAAGAAGGTGCAGCGCAATCTCGTACGTGACCAACAGCAGGATCAACAACAGACTGGCCACCACGACACCTTCGGCTGTCGCGGCCCAGAGGTGTCGCATGTTCTGCAGTTGGTCCGCTCGACGCAGCTTTACCAGGGGCGATGACAGGTTGGGTGTGAACATGTCATGACAGAGAGATGCAAGCAGTAGGTCAAGCGTACAAGGTATACGAACAGCGCATCAGCGCGAGCATTGCAGTCATGCGTTGTGCCTTTCCGGTTCACGGACTGCACAGAAGTGGCTTGTTCCGCTGCGCGACGGAATTGAGACGGTGCGGCGCCAATAGCCCGACGCCGCGCGGCTGCCGCCGTGGCCTGTCGTGCTGCTTACCTGCGCACGGCGCCGAAGGCGCCGGTGAGGTCGGTGCGCTCGACTGATCCGCCCACGCCCTCGTGGTTGGCGCCGTAGAACTGACCGTTCACGGTCCCGGCGTCGCCCCCGGTGCTGCGGAGGTAGTTTGCGCCGACCGTAATGGTGTAGCCGGGGTCACCGTCTCCCCACCTGGAGCCGTCCTCGTGTTCGAGCGCGGTGAAGTCGGTGCGGCCGTCCATGGTGGCGAGGCTGACGCTGATCTCCGCGGTCCGAGCCTGACGTTGACGCAGGCAATGCGCTCGACTTCAAGCTGTCGGATGCGTGCTGCTGCACGAATGTGGAAGCTCCACCGCGTCACGCTCCTATCGCTCACACGGCGTTTTCGACCCAGCCTTGCCGTTCGTCCGTTGCGAGCCAGCGGCGGGCGGTCCAGCCGTCGAGGATCCACTCCCGGCGGGTCGGGACGGGTTGCTTCGTGCCGCCCGATCATGCCTCGCGGCACACGTTCCCGATCGGACCGTTCGCGGCTTGCAGCTCCTGGTTTTCTCCGAGCGTGGCGAACCGAGACTAGATGTGCCGGCCCACGTCCATGCTCCGATGCAGAATACGGACAATCTCGACCACGTCCTCGCGCATCCGATAAAACATCACATGCGACCCGACGGCGGCCTTGCGGTATCCGGCCCGGATGTCTTCGGCTGACCGACCGGACAGAGTGCCGTTGCCGAGTGCCTCACAGGCGTCACGGATGTTCCACGTGTAGCGCTCGGCCTGCGCCTCGCCCCAATGCCGGAGCGTGTAGTCCCAGATCCCTTCGATATCGGCCCGGGCCGCCGGAGACAGGGCATAGCCCGCCATGGCGCTCAGGCGGATTTCTTGCGAGCGATGAACGCGTCGAAATCGAACCGGGCGGCAGGGCCGGACCGTTCGCCCTCGACCAACGCGTCGCGCAGCGCTTCCACCTTGGTCTCGTGCTCTTCCAGCAGCCGTAATCCGGCACGAACGACGTCGCTTGCGGAGTTGTAGCGGCCGGACGCAACGCGCTCGCCGATGAAGCCCGTGAAATGCTCGCCCAGCGAGACCGACGTGTTGCGCGGCATGAAGATGCTCCTTTGGCATGCATTGTACCAGTATATGGTACTGCCGCAAAGCGATGGGCGATGGTTCCGGACCGATGCGCGGCGGCAGGGCGCACGGCCGAGTATCTCGACAGTCCGGAGTACTCGGCCGATGATCTTTGCCGGTTCCCGCATGTTCAGGCGATCGTGCTAAACACCGAATAAAGTGTCGCAGTTTGTACCTTTATGGATCCTTGTCCGTTTGTTCTGATGAGGTCCGAGGGCCAACCAGGCGGAAACGTCGCCGCGAGACGGTCAACTCGTGACGACCTTCCGTATCCGGGCACTGCGGCAAACTGCCCCGTGCAGCGGGACTGCCCCGGTGCTGCCCCGAACCCCCATCTCATCCCACGCCACTTTGATCCTCTTCCTGCCGATGCTGGCCAGCGCGTGTGCCGGCGCGCGGCCGCCCCGACAGATCGCCGCCGCGGCCGCCGCCTTTGCGACCCCCGACGCACACTCGGCGCGCCTACCTGGCCCCGGCCCGCGAGCGGGTCGGTCAGAACAGCCGGCGCAGCCCAACCCGGAGCGAGATCAGCTCCCGGTCGTAGAGTGGCACGTTCGAATCGGTCCGCGAACCGCCGAGCATCAGGACCGGCTGGTAGCCCTAGCGCGACGCATTCGGTCTTCATTGTGCTGCCGCTGCGAGGCAGGCCTTTCCATTTCTTTGCGTTCTGACATGGGCCGTTACCTTGTCTCGTCGGGAACCCACGCAGTAGCAGACCGTCAAGTCCGATCGCAGGGTCTAGTACGGGTTGGCCGAGGGTCGGCATGCCGACACGCCCGCTCCATCATTCTTCTCTTTCCAATTGTGCGAAAGGATGTGAATTGCCGTCGGCAACGCAGCAACATATCGGTTCTATTGGAGGAAATCCGACAAGTTACCGGAGCCGATTGAGAGCCTCCTGCCTCCCACAATGGACCGAATGTGACAAAAATTGTGAGCGCGTCCCACAGGGAAAGCGCGTCCCACAGGGAAATGGTGGCGTCTCCGATCACGGATGACGGTGACGGTGTAAAACCCACAAGAGACCCACTCCACGTCACAGACCCGGTCAGCGCACGGTTCGCCGAGAGCGGTCCCAAAGGTGCTCGCCCGTGTGCCCAAGGCTCTGCGTATCCATTGCGCATCGCCACACCGAATTTGGCGTGCTCCACACTGTCCGCAATATGCTCGGACAATCTGGACCATCCGGCGAGATGGGCTGAATCGTAATAGGCTCGAACGGCTTCCCTATCGATTGTTCGCAACACTGAGATAGGCATTGTGTCGTCGTGCAAGTACGCCCTGTCAGTCGCCGGTGCGTCGAAAAGACCCTCGGCTAAATGTCTTCAACCGGCAGCAAATCGCGGCCAAGTCCCAGCCTGTGGGCGTTGTGAATGTGATGCAATGAAGGCTCATTCCGCCCAAGCACAATCTCGGGCTGAATTCCACGCTCGGCGTTTACCTGGATGTCCTCCATCATCGGGTAGTCCTCTTGTTCGACGGTATCCCTGCATCTTTCAAGTCCATGTTCATACGACTTCGCAGAATCTGTGAAGTGTTTTTCGACGTTGGGATCAACGTACCACGTGTGAATCGTCCGGCACCTTGAAGGTGAGCCTCCGAGAGGGAAAATTCGAAAAAAATCCACGCCCATCGGACCCACCGCCGTGATGACGTTCGGGTAAAGGAAATAGGTAGTGGACGTTATCTGCTTGTAAGGCCAATGAGCCAGGTCCGGTATCAGCATCCGCATCAGTTTGAATCTCTGATTGGCGGCGACCATGCGCAGGTTCTTTCCGAAGCCCTCGAAGGTCTGTAAGTCCCCCATTACCTCCTGGGCGGCGGTTTCCGCGTGGAGCACGTTGATGTGATAAAGCTCACCGAAGGAATCGATGCCCAGTTTCCAGTTCATCCGCGCATCGATGGCTTGCGTGCCGGCATGAGGATGACTCGATAACTTCCAGTGAACCAGGTCGTCCTGAAGTCCTGCCAGAGACTCGTCCTCGTCAACTGGGTCGCCTTGAGTCGGCCGCACCCACAAGGTGCCGTACAGTTCAGCCGAAGGTAATGCGATCAGCGGCAGGTCCATACTCGACAGGTTCGCAAATCGACTGCTCTTGTTGACCTTCAGCAATTTGCCGTCATTTCCATACGTCCATGCGTGGTAAGGACATGTAAATCGCTCTCTGGAGCCGCGTCCTTCGGGCACTACCCTGCCCCCGCGATGTCTGCAGACATTCGCATACGCTCGAAATCGTCCTTCGCAATCCCGAACCATAAGTATCGGGATGCCCGTTACGTTGTCCGACCAGTACGTGTTGGCTTCGGGCAGTTCGGACGAGAGACCCATGCACAAGGGTGTGTTCCGGAAAAACACATCCTGCTCTTGCGCCAGGAGTTGCGGGCACGCGAAATCCGACATCGGTACACGCATGACGCCGCCCGCATCGGCGGTCGTATCGTTGGCGATGTGCCCGGCGAGTTCATGCAAAATGCGAAGTCGTTCGGATTTGTCCATGTAACCTGTTTCTGCAATGCGATTAGCAAATCAGGTTAACGTCGACCGCATTGCCGACCTCCCGGCAACCTGTCGGGCCAGCCGAGCCTTCGGTCCCCGAAGGACTCCTCGAAACGCCCGCCGGATACCCGCCTCTACACGCTGACCAACCCCTCCTCGCCAACCGCCGGCACGTAGGTGTGGTTCGTCACTGCTCTTGATCGACGACCAGCGCGACGTGACGCGGGAGCGGATGAAGGCAGGAGAAAAGCTCCCCATATTCGCATGGTTTACCATAAACTAGCACGAAATTCGTATAATGCCCTGTATGCTTGCGACTTGGTGACCGAACAATGCAACTGAAACAGGACGACACCGTGGAACAGTTCGACGTCGTCATCGTCGGGGCAGGTCTCTCGGGAATCGGCAGTGCCTGCCATCTCAAGCAGAAGTGCCCGTTCAAGAACTTCGTCATCCTCGAAGGACGCCAGGCGATCGGCGGAACCTGGGATCTCTTCCGCTATCCCGGTATCCGCTCGGACAGCGACATGCACACGCTGGGGTACGTCTTCAAGCCCTGGAACGACGCCAAGGCCATCGCCGACGGTCCGTCCATCCTGCGGTACGTGAACGAGACGGCCGACGAAAACGGCATCCGCGAACACATCCGCTTCGGACACCGGGTGGAACAGGCACATTGGTCGAGCGACGACGCCACCTGGACCGTGGAGGCAGAGCACGAAGGCGAGCGCGTGCAGATCGCGTGCAACATGCTCCTGCTCTGCGGCGGCTACTACGACTACGATCGCCCGCACCGGCCGAACTGGGACGGCGAGGACGACTTCAAGGGAACCATCGTCCACCCGCAGTTCTGGCCAGAGGACCTGGACTACCAAAACCGGAACGTCGCGGTGATCGGCTCAGGGGCGACGGCCATGACGCTGGTGCCGGCGCTGACGATGGGCGGCGCGAAGCATGTGGTCATGGTGCAGCGCTCCCCCACTTACGTCTTGTCCCTGCCCAGCCGGGACAAGATCGCCAACTTCCTGCGCCGCATCCTGCCGGACCGGTGGGCGTACGCCATCACGCGCTGGAAGAATGTCAAGCGAGTTGACCACTTCTATCGCCTGTCGCGCAAGAACCCGGGACGGGTGAAAGGCCTCCTGCTGAAGATGGTGCGCGAGGCGCTGGGGCCGAACTTCGACATCAAGACGCATTTCACGCCCCGGTACAACCCGTGGGACCAGCGCATATGCCTCATTCCGGACAATGACCTCTTCGATGCCATCAACGATGGCAAGGCCAGCGTCAGGACCGAGACCATCGACCGGTTCACGGAAGATGGCCTGAAACTGGTAGGCGGCGAGGTGCTCCGGGCCGACATCATTGTCGTCGCCACCGGGCTTCGTCTCCAGTTTCTGAACGGCGTATCCCTGCGCGTTGACGGCAAGACGGTCAACCCGCCCGATCACTGGTCGTATCAGGGCCTGATGCTCTCGGACGTGCCGAACCTGGTCCTGACCTTCGGTTACGTCAACGCGAGTTGGACCCTGCGCTCCGACCTGACCGCAGAATATGCCTGCCGGTTGATCAACGAACTGGACCGCACCGGCAACCGGCAAGCCACGCCGCGCCTGTCGCAGGAGGAACGGACGGCGATGCAGGCCAGGCCGTGGATCGACATCTTCTCGTCGGGGTACATCCGGCGAAACATGCACTTCTTTCCGAAACAGGGAGACCGGATCCCCTGGCGCAACACGCAGGACTACCTGGCGGACAGGAAGATCGCGAAACGTACGCCGATCGAAGACGGCGTGCTCGAACTCTCCCATCCACCCGAGCCAAGCTCCGGTGAGCCCATGCGCGCGCGCCTGCACCGCCCGACCGCTCCACCGGCCCATGCTGCGGATGGCAGGAGCGCGGCCCAATGATGGCATCGTGGCCGGCGCGGGCCCAGCCGGCAGTACCGCGACCGCCTGGGGCCGATGCAGGCCTGCTCTCGCCCGTTCCGGCCATTGACGCAGCATTCCCGCTTCCCGGGATCGAGTGCGACGGTCGCCGGCCGGACCACGTCCGCCCGTCACGCGGACGCGTCCGCTGCCTTCGTGCCGGTCGAAGCACACCGGACGGGCATTCACGATTCCGCTTGGCGCGGGGGCATTCATCCCATCCGGGTCACGCGCCAAGGCCATCAGGCATGCACAGGGGCGATCACGCGGCGCAGCGTCGAGCGCGCACGAGATGCCGGCCGCCAGTCCGTCGTTGCCTACTTCGTGTTCAATCCAACGGGAGAGCTACATGCGTATTCATCAGCTGGTGATCACGGCGATCGCCGTTCCCTTGATCCTGACGGCCTGCAATCTGCGGCCGGCGCCAGACGCTTCGGAGGCGGCCGTCTTTGCTCCGGAGATGCCGCCGAAGGATGCGGGTCCGGCCGCGGAAGCTCCGACCGAGTACGGAATCGGCACCGTGCTGGTCGGCAATCTCACGTTGAACGGAGAGACGAGCGTCCTGACCGACACGCTGGTTCAGAAAACCGAGCGGGACGGCCGGACGCTCGACGTCTACGAACAATCCGCCGCGTATTCGGACCCCACCGGGCCCTGTGACGGGCAGACGCACGTCCTTCTGGATGCGAAGACGCAGAACTGGGCGGGCTGCATGACCGCCGACGCGATGCTTGCCGAAAGCAAGCCCTACACCGCCCGCTTGGCGTGGCCGCTCCAGGTCGGCAACCAGTGGCGCGCGACAGCGCGCTTTGAGGACCACGTGCTCCGCCCCCACTGGAGCGGGACGTACTGGATTGACTACGAGGTCCTGGCGTACGAGGAAGTCACCGTGCCGGCTGGGCGGTACATGGCTTTCAAGGTCGGGGCCACCAAGACGCAGTTCAACAACTGGCACGAAACCACGTGGTATTCGCCCGAGGTCGGCGCCATCGTCAAGGCCGCCTGGGGCCGCAAGACGAACAACGGCTACGGGCCCTTTGAAGGGAGCTGGGAGTTGGTAAGCGCCGAGCTCCGATAGGAACACGGGCGCCGCCCGCCGGCCTGGTCCGCTTCCAGACGGCGGGGGCGCCGGATCTGGCGCAACGCGGGTCGCCACGCGCCCAACACCGGGGAGACATCACACGATCCAGGGGACATCCGTGCTTCAGGTCTTGGCAGCGGACAGCGCGGTCATGGGCGGTGCCTCGTTGGTCGCATGCACTCCGCCGGAACCGCTCACTCCGGTCAACGCCGGGCTCACCGATCCCGGGCCCTCTCCCCGTACGCTTGCCAAGGCACGGGTGCCTTCGCGGAGGAAGTGTCGGACGGTGCGGTCAAGGGTTGGTCCTTGCTCTTGATTGCCGCCCGGGGGGCGCATCGGCGCAGCATCACCGGAAAGGCAGCTGTCAGGTGACCCAACCGGATGCCCTTGAACGCATCGTGGCCTTGCTCGGCGAGGCCATGCTCGACGATACCCGCTGGCCGGAGGCCTCCGCGCTCATCAACGAGGCCTGCGGGACCAAGGGCAGCACGCTGACCTTCGGTCGCGACCTCGAAGATGGCAACGTCCAGATCTTTTTCGCGAAGAGCTTTGCGCGTGGAGAAGACCGCTCGGATCACGCACGAGAGGACTTTCGGCTGTACCACCCGACGGACGAGCATCTCCCGTGCGTCCGGCAACTCCCCGACGGCAAGGTCGTTCTCGTGGTCGACCTGATCAGCGAGCAGGAGCTGAGGACGTCGCTCGCCTACAACGAAGGTTACCGACGCTACGACAAACAGAACAGCTTGAGCGTGCGTTTGGAGGGACCGCCCGGCACCCGCGTCGTCTGGAGCATCATGGACCCCGTGGACGCGGACGGCTGGACCTCCGCCAGGACCCGGATGATCGCGCGCGTGCTGCCGCACCTTCGCCAGTACGTCCGGGTGCGATCCGCGCTCGAGGAGGCGGCCGCCATCGGCGCCTCGGCCATCGGGCTCCCCGACAACCGTCGGCTCGGTGTCATCCAGCTGGATCAGCGCGGGCAGATCATAGCGGTGAACGACCGCGGGCAGGAGGTGCTGCGCAGCAACGACGGGCTATCCGATAAGGGGGGACAGCTACGCGCCGCCTGGTCGGAGGACGACTCCACGCTTCAGGATCTGCTGGCGCGGGCGTTGCCGAGCCACGGGCAACGAGGTGCGAGCGGCTCGATGACGGTGCGACAACGGACGAGGTCGGCGAGGCTTGGTTTGCACGTGAAGCCGCTGGCCCATCGGGGGATGGACGATCGCTCCGGGTGCGTGGCCGCCCTCGTGCTGATCGTCGACCCCACGAAGCGGGCACCAGTGAATCCGAATCTCGTCGAGGAGGCGCTGGGGCTGACGCCAGCGGAGGCCAAGATCGCGGTGCAGCTCGCGGAAGGTCGGACCCTCCGGCAGGTCGCGGCGGCTACCAGTCGCGGATACTCCACCGTGCAGACGCACCTCAGGCACATCTTCACCAAGCTCGGGTGCTCGCGGCAATTCGATGTCGTGCAGGCCGTCCAGGCGCTGTCGAGCCTGCCGGAACCCCGGGACTAGGAGCGTACCCCATCGAGTTGGAGTCCATGCACAACCGGCCTTGGCGGTCGAGGGCAGCCCAGGGCGAGGCGGCGATCACCGATCCGGCATGCGCATCGGTGCGGAACCGGACCCGCAAGGACGTTCAGAGCGGATGTGCGCATCCGGGTCGTGCCATGGGACGACGCGGCGGTGCTAGCGAGCGCCGGAGGTGCCAACAACGCCTTCGCGGTCGTTCTCATCCACCGGGCGTTTCCCACGGTCTCCGTCCGGTCATGGGCACCGATGCACCCGCCGGCGTTGCCGGCCAGTGGCAACGGTGGCTGCCGAACATCCCGGACGGCCTGATGGACGTCGCCTTCGTCAAGGCGCCTGCCCCAGGTGGGCGGCCACCCGCCGGCCGTGTCCCCGCTCCCAGAGCTACCCCTCGTGACCGCATGACGACCACGCCTCCGGAGACCGGCGATGCCCTGATCGACGTCGGCGGCTGCGTGCCCGCTCGCGCGGCGACCGAAAACCGCTATGTGGTCCGCGCTATCAACACGGCCGCATGCCGGAACCGCCTCGCGTCCAGGCCGTCGCCCGGCCGGCCGCCGCCGAAGCCGCGGAAACCTGCGGCGCAGAAGAATGGAAGGTAGCGAAAGATGCTGTCCAGATGCCTGGCGACCGCCCTCGCGGTGACGCTGACCGCCTGTGCCGGCGAGAGCACTCCGGCGGTTCGGGCGACTCCCGAGCTCCCGCTGCAAACCCCGCTGCTCGCGCCTCAGGCTCCGGTGGTCGACCTCGACGGAAGGTTGCATGTGGGAGCCGACGTCGCCGCTCCCTCCGAGGGCCTGCCGCAGGTTGCTGCTCACGGCGGCGCCACCGTTTCGCACGGGACGGTCCGTGACGGTGTCGGCGCGGCGGAAGTCATCGCCTACCTGCTAGCGGACGCTGCTTCGTATGCCTCCCTGGACGACGGCGACGGCACCGATGTCCAGGGCCTCCCCGAGGGTCTCGTCATTCGTTTTGCCGCGGCGCCTCCGACCGTCCGCGTTGCAGCCGGCACGCCCGCCACGTTGGTCGACGACACGGTGCGCGTGGTCCAGGCGATCAACGCCGCCCTGCCACGGGCGTGGCAGCTGGGGTTCAGC
Organism: Alphaproteobacteria bacterium; assembly: GCA_022825705.1. Taxonomy (GTDB): domain Bacteria; phylum Pseudomonadota; class Alphaproteobacteria; order TMED109; family TMED109; genus VXPW01. The sequence continues at coordinate 9,755 of JAJDWH010000046.1, read as the reverse complement.
CCCGACCCCATACCCGCTGACGCATCGGCTCCCGCGGACGGTGACATCGTGGTGACCTTCGCACCGCAGGCGAGCTGGACAGCGGACGCCATCCCGCCGGGCGACGAAGGGGTCGGCCTCGCGGCGCCACGATACGCGATTGCACCGACGAACGACCCGGAGGTGCCCTGGCGGATCGAGATCGTCGCGGGCCAGATTTGGGTGGACCCCGCACAAACCGAGGGGCTGGAGCGGCTCGGGGTCATCGCGCACGAGCTCATCCACCTGCTCGGCCGCAATCACGTTGACCCCGGGCGTTTCCCGCCGACCCTGATGGTGGCCGGTGGCAGCGAGGAGCTGTCGGAACACATCCTGCATCCCCTCGACCGTGAAGCGCTCCATGCGGTGTACGGCCGCCTGGCAGCGGGCACGACGCCGGACCGCATCGCGGAGGAGTTGGGCCCGTGGTCCGTTACCTCCCTGCACGTACGGGGAGAGCTTGAGATCGGCGCGCAGTGCATCGCCTTCGGGGCAGCGCTGCGGAACGGGCTCGCGCAGCCCTGGGCGTTCGGGCCGACCCCGGACAGCAACCTCGAAGACAACGCTGCGCTCCCGGGCAGCGTCCTCTGGACGGGCCGGCTGCTGGGGCTTACGCCGCATACGGAGACCGTCGCCGGCACCGCAGCAATGACCGTGGACCTCGCGAACCTGTCGGGCTCGCTGGACCTTACCGGGCTCGAACGCTGGCCTGCCGACGCGGCCCCGGGAACGCCGGGGAGCGGTGCGACCTGGCACGACGGCCGGCTCCGGTACGGCATCGCGGTGCGCGGCAACACGTTCGTCCAGACCGGCGGCGACGCGGGCCTGGTGACTGGCGCGTTCTTCGGCCCGTCCCATGAAGGCATGGGCGGCGTCCTCGTTCGCGAGGACCTGAGCGCGGGATTCGGGGGCACCCGCTGAGACGTCTTCCTGCACTCATGGCTGCCCGGCTGCCGAGCCGTTCGAGGCGGACGGGTCACTGCGGACGGTCCGGCGGATGACGACTGGCGGCCGCGAGTTGCGAAGTTGCGGACCACGCCAAACAAAGATGGGATCCGGTGCAGGCGCCCGCGCGGTGAGCCATGGCCAGCCTTCGGTTGGCCGAGGCCGGTAACCGACCTTCGAACGGGACGGAAAACCGCCCCATCGCCGCCACGAGCCCGGATCGGCATGTCCGCATCGCCCGGCGAAGGCGCAGGGACACCGGCGCCAGCGGTTCACGGCGTGCTAAGGAACCGCCGGTCCGACCGGTATCCCCCAACGGGATCGACCACGGCCGGCGCGTACTGCTGCATGCTGACCGGCCGGGGGCTCACCACGACTCTGGTGGACCGATCTCCGCTGCCGGCCCGTCGATGGCCGCACGACGTGACAGCCATCAAGCGATTCCGATGTGTTCCTTCCCTGGCCGGCGGCGCACGCACCCGGCCAGTCCTCCGTACCGCTCACCGGGCCGGCGACCCCTGTACGGACCTCACGGGACTCCGGCACGCACCGGCACCCGCCGACCCCCCGGGGCCACATGTAAATCAGGGATACGCCTGCCGGCGCAGTGCACATGCCGTCAGGTTGCGACCCTGCGGACAACTATGCGAAAGTGGTGCCAAAAGCGGTATCGGATACGCGAATTGCGATAGCTTTTCCGCGTCGACAGCGAGCCCGACGGCCCAGTACCGAGGACCACGGCATGACCACCCCTGGCGATCCGGCCGACGCTAAGCGGGCACCCGACGGCCCTCCCCTCGCCGCCCTGAGCCAGGCGTTGGCGCGCATCAACGGGAGTCTCGACTTCGACACCGTCCTCCGTGAAGTGATCGAGGCGGCCTGTGCGCTGACCGGCGCACACCACGGCTGCGTCACCACCGTCGACGGACAGGGAACGCACGAAAGACTCGCCACCTCGGGCCTCAGCGAGGAGCAGCGGCGGCGGCTGATGGAGCGGCCCGGCAAGCCAGGGCTCTTCGAGCCACTCCGCGATCTGCCGACGTTGTCCGGGACCCCTGGCCTCGCAAGCCCCGCAGGTCCGTTCGGCGTGGTCGGGGACGTGGTGCCGGCGGGCACCTGCATGGGCGCACCGATGCATCATCTCGGCGCCCATGTGGGCACCCTGCTGCTCGGCGACAAGCGCGGCGGCGGCGGGTTCACCAACGCGGACGGGGAGGTCCTGCAACTGTTTGCCGCGCAGGCGGCGGCCGTGATCGTCAACGCCCGCGCCTACCGGGCCGAACAGCGGGCGCGCGCCGACCTCGAGGCCCTGGTGGAGACGGCGCCGATCGGCGTCGTGGTGTTCGACACCCGGACTGGCCGGCCCGTTTCCTTCAACCGCGAGGCGACGCGCATGATGGAGATCCTCGGCAGCCCCGAGCGGGCGGGCGAGCACCTGCTCGCGGAGATGACCTGCCGATTCGCCGACGGCCGCGAGATGGCGCTCGACCGCTCGTCGCTTGCGGGTGCGCTGCGCCACGCGGAGCAGCTGCGCGGCGCGGAGGTCGTGGTCTCGACTGGTGACCAACGCCGCATCACCGCGCTGGTCAACGCCAGCCCGGTCCATCGCGAAGACGGCACCGTCGAGTCCGTGGTGGTCACCGCGCAGGACCTCGCACAGGTCGTGACGGCCGACCGGATGCGCGCCGAGTTCCTCGGCATGGTCAGCCACGAACTGCGCACGCCGCTCGCCGCGATCAAGGGACTGACGACCACGCTGCTGGGTTCCGCACAGAGCGTTGCGCCGGCGGAAACGCGGCAGTTCCACCGGATCATCGACCAGCAGGCCGACCGCATCAGCTCGCTCATCTCCGACCTGCTCGACGCGGACCGGATCGACGCCGGCGCGCTCTCGGTCACGGCCGAGCCCGCGGAGGTGGGCGGGCTGATCGAGCAGGCACGGACCGCGTTCCTGTCCGGCGGCGGGCGGCACGCTGTCCTGATCGACCTGCCGACGGACCTTCCGCGCGTGATGGCGGACCGGGGGCGGATCGTCCAGGTGCTGAACAACCTGCTCGCCAACGCCGCCCGGCATTCCCCGGCGGTCGCCCCGATCCGGATCACCGCGGAGCGTGACGGAACGGACATCGCGGTCACCGTCACGGACGAGGGCCGGGGCATCACCCCGGAGCGGCTGGCGCGGCTGTTCCACAAGTACGGCGGCGACAGTGACGGCGCCGGCAACGGGGGGCCTGCCGACCGGGATGGGCTGGGGCTCGCCATCAGCAAGGGGCTGGTGGAAGCGCATGGCGGGCGCATCCGCGCCGAGAGCGCCGGGCCGGGACGCGGGGCGCGGTTCACGTTCACCTTGCCCCTCGCCGGGAAACCCGCTGCCCGCGCCGGCACCGCGCAGCGCCGTTGCGCGCCACCGCAGGGAACCGGGGCGAAGCCGCGCATCTTGGTGGTGGACAACGATCCGCAGGCCCTGCAATTCGTGCGAAACGCACTCCACGAGGCCGACTATGCCCCGCTTGTCGCGGAAGACCACCACGCCTTGCCCCGTCTCATCAAGAAGGAAAAGCCCGACCTGGTGGTCCTCGACCTGATCCTGCCGGGAACCGACGGGATCGGCCTGATGGAGACCGTGCCCGGGCTGGCGGACCTTCCAGTCATCTTCATGTCGGGCTACGGCCGCGACGAAACCGTGGCACGGGCGCTGGAGGCGGGTGCCGAGGACTTCATCATCAAGCCCTTCTCGCCGACCGAATTCACTGCACGGATCCGGGCGGTGCTTCGCCGCCGCGCCCCGCCGGGCCCATTCGTGCTCGGCAAGCTGGCGGTCGACTACGCGCTCAGGCGGGTCACGCTGGGCGGGCGCGTCGTGAACCTGACGACGACCGAGTACGAACTACTGCGCGTGCTCGCGCTCGCCGGAGGACGTGTCGTGACCCACGATGCGCTGCTGCGACAGGTCTGGGCAGGTCGCAGCTATACCGACGCGAAGCTCGTGCATGCCTTCGTCAAGCGTCTGCGGAAGAAGCTCGGCGAGGCCGGCCTCCGGCCGTCCTACGTCTTCACCGAGCGCGGCGTCGGCTACCGCATGGCCCGGGCGGACGACGTCGAGCAACCGTAACAACGAACGCCCCCGCCACCCTCGCGGGACGGGAGGGGGTCGCGACCCTGTTCCAGCCGAACTCCGTGACAGCGGAACGGCACCGCGGGTACCGGCCGGCGTTTCTCGCCATCGGGCGCCGCCACAGCGCCCGTCGTTGCTGAGCGATGCAGCCAGACCGGTCCGGCCGCGGGCCCGACAACCTCCGGCTCGTTGCCATCAACCTTGTCGAGATAGACGGCGGTCCATGATGCCCGCGTTGCGGTTGCTCGTCGTTGAGCTGACGGTGATTTCGCCGGCACCGCTCCCGACCCGTTCGTCGTAGCCCGTGACGTTGAAGGCGAAGGCCCGGCTGAACGCGAGCGTGGAGTCGTGGTGCTCTTTTTCAATGGAGAGCACGCTCAACGGCGGGTCGGTAACGTCGTCGGATGTCAGGCGGTCCCCGGGCCGTCTCGCCTCGGGGCGGCGGACTCGCTGCCGATCGTCAAGCGGCTTTCCGCGCGGGCTCAGGTCCCGACAGGCCCCCCGGTGCGTGCCCGTCGTTCAGGGCGTCTTCCGCCAACCGAGACGCCGGAGCCCCGATCGCTGCCGCTGGCTCAGACAGCGCCCGCTGACGCATCTCCCCCCGACAGCCCCCGTCACAGCAACCGGATCCTGCGGAATATGCACATCACCGCAAGACCTGACCCCGCATCCCCGAGATAGAAGTGTGAATATCGGGCGACCGTCCCGCCGCCCGCGCCGTCCGGCGGGACATTCCCGCGGGCCGTGCTCTGCAGACCCCGAAACCGCGGGCGCGGCGCTGGTTCCTGGCAGGTAAACCGCCACGCCCGGCACCCGTGCCCTGCCGCAGGGAAGCGGACGTCCACCGCAGGCGACCTTGCAGCGGCGCACGGACGCGCCAGCCCAAAGGTGAAACTACGATGAACAATCGGGTAGATTAGGCAAATATCGGGAGACACTTCCACGCTCCTGCCCCACTTCGCGGGCACGCGGCGCCTGGCGCGACACCGCAGCAAGGGATCAACCGATGGCCGCACCGCCCGACAGGCCTGCCGCAATCCCGACGCCCGGCGAGACCCGACTGTCGGCCCTGAGCGAGGCGCTGCTCCGCATCAGCGGCAGCCTCGACCTGGAGACCGTCTTGCGCGAAGTGATCGACGGCGCCCGCGCGCTTACCGGTGCGAAGGACGGATGCATCGTCACCATCAGCGACACGGGCGAGCCACAGGACTTCGTCACCTCGGGCATGACCGAAGATGAGCGCCGCCTGACGGAGCAGTGGGCCGACGGGCATCAGATGTTCCGCCACCTCCGCGACCTGCCGGGCCCGTTCCGGATCGCGGACTTTGCGGCCTTCGCGCAGTCGCTCGGCATGAGTTGGGAGTTCGAACTGTCGCGCGCCTGCATGTGCACCCCGATGCGCCATCTCGGCGCGCATGTCGGCAACTTCTTCCTCGGCGACAAGCAGGGCGAGAACCGGTTCACCGCCGAGGACGAGGAGGCGCTGCTGCTGTTCGCAGCCCAGGGCGCGGCCGCCATCGTCAACGCCCGCACCTACCGCGCCGAGCAGCGCGCCCGTGCCGACCTCGAGGGCCTGGTCGAGACCTCGCCGATCGGCGTCGTGGTGCTCGATCCGCACACCGGGCAGCCGGTGGTGTTCAACCGCGAGGCCCGACGCTTCTTCGAAGTGCTGTGCATACCCGGACACGCTGTCGAGGAGATGATCGAGGCGGTCACCTGCCGCCTCTCCGACGGGCGCGAGATCACACTCGACCGCCTCTCGCTGTCCGAGCGGCTGAAGAGCGCCGAGACGGTGCGCGCCGAGGAGGTCGTGCTCTCGACCGCCGACGGGCGCAGCGTCAGCGCGCTGGTCAACGCGACTCCCATCCATGCCGGGGACGGCACGATCGAATCGGTGATGGTCACCGTGCAGGACCTGGCCCCGCTCGAGGCGCTCGACCGGATGCGCGCCGAGTTCCTGGGGATGGTGAGCCACGAGCTGCGCATGCCGCTCGCCGCGATCAAGGGCTCCACGACGACGGTGATGGGCACCCAGCAAAGCTTCGGCCCGGCGGAGACGCGGCAGTTCTTCCGCATCATCGACGAGCAGGCCGACCGCATGAGCGCACTGATCGGCGACTTGCTCGACGCGGGACGGATCGACACCGGCACGCTCTCGGTCGCGGTCGAGCCCACCGAGGTGGGGGAGCTGGTCGAGCAGGCGCGCACCGCGTTCCTCTCCGGCGACGGCCGGCAAACGGTGCACGTCGACCTGCCGGCGGATCTTCCCCGCGTGATGGCCGACCGGGGGCGCATCGTGCAGGTGCTGAACAACCTGCTCGCCAACGCCGCTCGGCACTCCCCGGCGAGTGCCCCGATTCGGATCGTCGCGGAGCGCGACGGCATGCATGTCGCGGTCTCGGTGGTGGACGAGGGCCGCGGCATGTCGCCGGAGCGCCTGGCGCGCCTGTTCCGCAAGTACGCCGGCCGCGGCGACGGCGAGCTCGGTGTCGGGGGCGGGCTGGGGCTTGCCATCTGCAAGGGGCTGGTGGAGGCGCACGGCGGCCGCATCCGGGCCGAGAGCGTGGGGCCGGGCCAGGGCATGCGCGTCACCTTCACCGTCCCGCTGGCCGACACGGCGGACGACGACGCAGGCGCCGCGCCGAGCCGGCGGGCGGCGCGCCGGGCCGGAGAGCGGCCACGCATCCTGGTCGTGGACGACGACCCGCAGATGCTGCGCTTCGTGCGCGACGCCCTGCACGGCGCGGGCTACGCCGCGCTGGTGGCGGGCGACCACCATGAGCTGCCAGCCCTTCTCGAGGCGGAGAAGCCAGCCCTGGTCGTCCTCGACCTGGTCCTCCCCGGGACCGACGGGATCGAGCTGATGGAGACGGTGCCGGGCCTTGCGGACCTGCCGGTGATTTTCATCTCCGGCTACGGGCGCGACGAGACCATCGCGCGGGCGCTCGAGGCCGGCGCCGAGGACTACGTCGTCAAGCCCTTCTCCCCGACCGAGCTCACGGCGCGGATCAAGGCGGCACTCCGCCGCCGCACCGAACCCGACCCGTTCACGCTGGGCGCGCTCGCGATCGACTACGCCCACCGCCGGGTCACGCTCGACGGGCGCCCGGTGGTGCTGACGGCGACCGAGTACGATCTGCTGCGCGTGCTGTCGCTGGGCCAGGGACGGGTCGCGACCTACGATGCGCTGCTGCGCCAGGTGTGGAGCGGGCGCAGCCATGCCAATCCCAAGCTCGTGCGCGCCTACGTCAAGCGGCTGCGCGGCAAGCTCGGCGACGACACCAGCAAGCCGACCTACATTCTCACCGAGCGCCGCGTTGGCTACCGCATGCCGCGCCGCGACGAAACGTAGCGCCCGTCCCGCCGGCCAGTGCCGCCACGGACCGCGCCGGCACCCGGCGGCCCACATCCGCGATTACGCCGGGGGGAAGGCATCCTCGGGCGACCCCGGGACGGTCGATCGCGGCGACGCAGCCCCTGCTCGTGCAAGTTCAGCCGCGGGCGACGTCGGTCGACGTGCGCGGGACGACATCGAGGTCGTGGCGCACGCCACTGCGCAGCATCGCCCTGTGCAGGTTCGAGGCGACCGCGCCATTGCGGCCGCGGCGCGGGACGGACGCGCGGCGAACCGGCACGGCCTCGGGGCCGCAGTCTGACGGACGATTGTTCCTGCGGACACGCTGCCCGCCCCCGGGGTCCGGCGTCATGCCGCCTCGAAGCCGTCGGCCTCCGCCGCTGCGGACACCAGGCGCCCCGCCGCCCACGAGTCCAGATCCGGCATGGGGATTCGTATCACGCTGACCGCGCGCTGGTGAACGAGGTCCGGCGCGCCTTGAGGACGGGAACGGTGGACACGGCCGGGATACGCGGCTTACGCCCGTGTGGCCTTCCATGGCGCCTTGCCGGCGATGCGGACGTCGTCGGCGGGCGCGCCGCGGGGCGGGTTGCCGGGGTTGGCGCGGAGAAGCTTGCACCCCGCGGGGCCGGTCCCGTGCCCGTGCCCGACGCGCCCGTCGCCAGCCTCGCGGGATGCCGGCGCCAGCCGGGGGCCGAGGGGCGCGACGGGCTGTCCCCGAGGCGCTTCGGGACCGGGAGCGGCTCGTCGCCGGCGGCGCCGGGAAGCGCGTCGAGGCGGTCGCGCACGCGCGGCGAAAGACATTCCTCCATGTGTGGCGCCATCGCAGGCCGGGTCCGTCCGGCCCCGTGTCGAAGGGGATGCTCGATGCTCCTGGCGATTCGAAGCGCCCTGCGTCTTCCCGGCTCCGCGGCCGTTCACGGCAACGGAGTCGTTCCCGCCGGCCGCGCGCCCCGGTCCGGCCTGCGCCGGGTGTCCGTCGCGACGGTTTCCGGCTGCGTCCTGCTGCTGGCGTGCCTGCTGCCCGGCGTCCTCGCCCTCGCGCCCTCTCCCGCCCAGGCGCAGTCCGAAGGTGAACTCCGCATCGTCCCGCTCGAGGCGGACGTGCCCTCGACGGGGCGCCTGGAGATCTTCCACACGCCGGCCGGCGGCACGGGCCGGTGGGGACCCGTCTGCGACGACGCCTTCCGCCTGGACGAGGCCAGGGTGGCCTGCAAGCAGATGGGCTACCGGGGCGCCGAGGACTACATCCTCCGCTACAGCATGACCCACGCCCATACCGAGGCGGCGTACTTGGTGGCGGATTTCGGCAAACAGACTGCAACGGCCAGCGTGCGCATCCCGTAGCGGGCGGACCAGGACCCGCCGCGGCGCGTGCACGCCGACCGATGCGGTCGACACTTCAAGCGGCGGCAAATATACTGATGGTCAGGCGAATATCATGCCAATTGTTACGCATACACGCGAATACAAGGCGCATGCCTTCCGCTTCCGCCTGCGTGCGCGGGCACCCGCGGCACGCCGAAACCCTTGAGCCACCGCGAGAAGTACAGTGGATGTTCGGGCGCAGCAGGTTCACGGGAGCGGTCGGTGGAAATCGGGATTGACGCCGTCGCCGGCCCGCCCAGCGCACCCGGGTGACCTGACGGCGACCGATCGGCCTTACCGTGTCCCGGGCCCGCGGCAGTCGGCGCCGCAGTCGTTCCCGGCCTTCGTTCTGATCGGCAGGACTCGGTCCGGGCTTGTCCCCGGAGCGAAGCCCGCACCGCTGCATTGTCGGAGACGAACGTGAAGTCCTGGCCACCCTATCGGCGGCGCCGCGGCACGCCGGCGTCACCGCGCCTGCCGGCCGCCGGGCGCGCGGCGCTTGCGGTTCTGTGCCTGACGCTGCCCGCCGCCGCCCAGACCGAAGGCGAACTGCCCGCCACGGCCGAGGCGATCCACGCCCGCGTGCTGGCGATCGACACGCATGTGGACATCCCGCCCGACTTCGGCACCGAGGCGTACGATCCGCTTGGCGCCAGGCCGCCCCGCCAGAAGGCCGACCTGGCGGCTCATCCAAGGCCATCGTGGCGCAAGGACGGAAGCCTGCGCATGAGACACGGCCACTCGAACTCCGCCGCCCTAGCCAATTCGCACCAAACTTGCCGATGGAGACCGACAAAATGCTTCGACGTGGATTCTTGCAGGGGGCCGGCGCGGCCGTCGTAGGGAGTGTTGGCGGGCGCCCGGCCCCCCGCGCGGCCGAGACAAGCCCCCAAACCCCCATCGTGCGGGTGCACGGTTGGGGGCAAGCGGGCTGGTGCGGGGGGCACCGGCAGC